>NZ_JONK01000066.1 GCF_000711885.1 Chromobacterium haemolyticum DSM 19808 | reverse complement strand
TGGGCCAGGACAAGAACATCTCGGTCAAGGGCACGTCCACTTCGGTCACTGGGGCTTCGATCAGTTTCACGGGGGTGTCGGTGTCCTTCACCGGCCTGTCGGCCAGCTTTACCGGGGTATCGACCAGCTTTACCGGCCTGTCCACCAGCTTTACCGGGGTGTCGACCAGTTTTACCGGCGTTTCCACCGGCTTCACCGGGGTGTCGACCGGCTTCACCGGCGTATCCACCAGCTTCACCGGAATCTCGACGGGGTTCACCGGGGTGTCCACCAGCTTTACCGGGGTGTCCACCAGCCTGACCGGCACCAGCACCTCGGTGACGGGCACCTCTCAGAGCATGACGGGCATTTCGTGCTCGATGACCGGCACCAGCGTGTCGGCCACCGGCATGTCGCAAAGCATGACTGGGGTGTCCTCGTCCTATACCGGCACCTCCACCAGCGTGACCGGCAATAGCTGCTCGGTCACCGGCACGTCCAAGAGCGTGACAGGCACTTCGATGTCGGACACGGGCTCGTCCACCAGCATCACCGGCACCTCGATGTCCACCACCGGCTCGTCCACCAGCGTGACGGGCTGCTCGATGTCCACCACCGGTTCCTCCGCCAGCGTGACCGGTTGCTCGGTATCCACCACCGGCGCCTCCGCCAGCGTGACCGGTTCGTCGATCTCGGTCACCGGCTCGTCCACCGGCGTCACCGGTTCCAGCATGTCCACCACCGGTTCCTCGGTCAGCAGCACCGGCTCCAGTGTGTCCAGCACCGGCTCCAGTTGCTCCACCACCGGGGTCAGCTATTCCTATACCGGCGCGTCCTACTCGGACACCGGCGTGGATCTGAAAAAGCTGGGCATGCAGGTGAAAAGCTGATGACGCGCCCAAGCCTTGGACACCGAAAAGGAGAGCGGACATGCGTTTGATCGAACTGCACAGCCCTTTGCTGGACGCGGACAGCGTCGCGCTGAGCTTCAAGGCGGACGAGCGTCTGTCGCAGGAACCCAGCT
>NZ_JONK01000065.1 GCF_000711885.1 Chromobacterium haemolyticum DSM 19808 | reverse complement strand
AAGTTTTTTTACAATCGAATCCGCCGCCATAGTTACCTGGGTGGCATCAGCCCCGAGGCCTTTGAACGGGCTTCGGCGTGAGGCAGAAATTTGTCTATGGTACCTGGGACAGTCCAACACAGATTCGACTTCGCCTCTCACTCCCAGCAGACATCTTGAAGTTTTCGAAGTAGCCTGTAGACGAGAGACATTTTCAATGCTGACGCCTTTATGTAACAATACTAACATAACATGGTTGGCACTCTGGCTAAGATAATGCCAACAAATAAACACATAATTTAAACTTTTTTGGATTTTTAAGCGACATGACAATTTTGGTTACTGGAGGTGCTGGATACATTGGCTCCCATACCTGCCTGCAGTTGCTTGAGGCAGGCCATGACGTAGTGGTACTCGACAATCTCTGCAATAGCAAAGTCGAATCTCTCAAGCGAATACAAGACCTAACCGGCAAGCAGCTTACCTTCATCCAAGGTGATATCCGAGATACTGCATCGCTCGCAGATGCCTTCTCACACCCCATTCAGGCCGTCATCCACTTTGCCGGACTCAAAGCCGTAGGCGAATCAGTAGAAAAACCGCTGGAATACTATGACAACAATGTCAACGGCACTTTGCAGTTGCTCCATGCAATGCGTCAGTATCACGTAAAAACTCTTGTCTTCAGTTCCTCAGCTACCGTCTATGGCAACCCTGCGACGGTCCCCATCCGCGAAGACTTCCCCTTATCTGCGACCAATCCCTACGGTCGCAGCAAGCTAATAGCGGAAGACATACTACGTGATTTCAGTAAAACGGAACCCGAGTGGAACATTGCTCTGCTGCGCTACTTCAATCCTGTCGGTGCACACGAAAGCGGTCAGATCGGCGAAGATCCGAATGGCATCCCCAATAACTTAATGCCATTCATAAGCCAGGTAGCTATCGGCAAACGCAAAGCGTTACAAGTGTTTGGTAACGACTACCCTACCCCAGATGGCACTGGCGTGCGTGACTATATACATGTTGTCGACCTAGCTAACGGCCATCTCAAAGCGCTGGAAACATTGCAAAAGAAGTGTGGCTTGATCACTGTCAACCTTGGCACTGGCCAATGCTACTCGGTACTTGACATGGTGCATGCCTTTGAGTTGCACTGTGGCCGCCCTATTCCCTATGAGATCGCTCCTCGACGCCCAGGTGACATTCCGGCCTGTTGGGCGGATCCCAGCAAGGCCGAACTCTTGCTTGGCTGGAAAGCAACTAGAGGGCTAGGGGACATGTGCCTGGACAGCTGGCGCTGGCAGAATCAAAACCCTAGCGGCTATTAGTTCTCTGGAAATACTGGCCTAGCACATGTAATCGAGTGGCATCAGTTTCATCGCCCCTGCCATCTCCGCTGACCTCCTCCCGGAAAAACGTAGCGGCGAAAAGTAGAGATTTCTGACAAATTTAAGCCCATCCGGGCAGGAGGTTTGTCATGAAAAAATCGAAG
>NZ_JONK01000064.1 GCF_000711885.1 Chromobacterium haemolyticum DSM 19808 | reverse complement strand
CAGGGCGGAGGCTTCACCCTGAACGGCGACGCGCTCGGGGAAGGCCTGGGCGGCGTGCTCGAACCAGCTGCACAGATCGGGATGGGGCGGGGCGACGGAAACCGGCGCGGGGCCCAGAGCCTGGGCGGCTTGCTCGGCGTTCAGCAGCGGCGCGGCCAGCCAATCGGCGTCGGTATCTTCGGCCAGCGACGCCAGCGCCCCTTGCAGATAGCCGGCCATATCCTCCATCTGCGGCGCGTCGAATTCCGCCTCGTCCCAGGCCAGCGTCAGTTCCAGGCCTTGGTTTCGTGGATCGCGGCTGAATTGCACCAGGCAGGGAAAGTCGGTTTCCTCGAACACTTCCACGCCTTCCACCGTTACGTCGGGCAAGCGCAGCGCCTGTCCGTAGACATGAAAGTGGATGTAGTTGAAGCCGACTTCGAAACCGCGCCTGCCGTGGTTCAGTTGCATGATGGCGGCCAGCGGCAGGCGGCGCAGCGCTTGTAAGGCCGTTTCCTCGGCAAAGACGCGGCGCGCCAGTTGCGCCCAACTGCCGGTTTGCAGTGCCACGCTCAGCGGAACGGTGTTCAGGAAGAGGCCCAGCGCGGCGGCGCTGTCTTCACGCTCGGGGCGGCTGTGGGTGACGTAGCCGGTGCTGGCGGCGGCGGAACCGGTCAGCAGCGCCAGCACGCGCAGGTGAGCGGTGAGCAATACGGTTTTGAGCGGCAGCGCCAGCCGCGCGGCGGCGGCGTCCAGCGCCATGGACAGTTCGGCCGGCAGCATGCGGCTGAGACGGCGGACGCTGCGCGGGCCGGCCGCGGCTGGCTGAGGCCTCAACCGGGGCAAGACAGAGGCTTCCAAGCCGGCCAGCCGTTGCCGCCAAGCCGCTTTCAGCTCAGGGTCGTTCTCGGCTTGTTTTTCCTGTTCGATGAACAGCGCGCTCAGCGCGCCGGACGCGTCGGCCGGGCCGGCGCTTTGCGCGTGCCGCGCCAGCCGCAGCAGGTCGGTGACCAAGGTGGCCACGCTCCAGCCGTCCAGAATCGCGTGATGGAAGCTCAGCGTCAGCCGCGCGCGGCCGGTGTCCAGCCGGAACAGCGCCAGGCGCAGCAGCGGCGGGGATTGTAGTTGGAAAGGCCGGGCTTTTTCCGCGGCAACGAAGTCGGCCAGCGCCCGGCTTTGCGCTTCGGGCGCCAGCGCGCGCAAGTCGGTGACGCTCAGCGGGATGTCGCCGTCGCGATGAATCAGCTGCAGCGGTTCCGAGTAGGCGTTCCAGTGGAAGGTGGTGCGCAGCGCGGCGTGGCGTTCCGCCAAGCGGCGAACAGCGGCGCGCCAGGCGGCTTCGTCCCAGGGCAGGCGCAGATCGAAGCTGAAGATGTCGTGGAAGATGGCGCCGTTTTGCGACAGCTCGCTGTGGAACAGCATGCCGGCCTGCAGCCGCGACATGGGCAGCGCTTCGATCACGTCGTCCGGCAAGCGCAGCCGGTCGGCGTCGGCAATCAGCGAGAAGGCTTGCCGCGCGGCGGCGCTTGCGCCGTCGTCGGCGGGCTCCGGCGTTTCGCACAGCTGGCGAATGGTGGGCCGGCTGAACAGCTGTTGCACGTTGAGGGCCAAGCCCTGGTCGCGGGCGCGGGCGACCACTTGCAGGGAGAGGATGGAATCGCCTCCCAGGGCGAAGAAATTGTCGTCGATGCCGGGTAGGGGCACGGCGAGGACGTCGGCCCAGATTTGGGCGAGCCGGCGTTCCGCGTCGGAGCGGGGTTCGACGCGCGGCGCGTCGCTGGCGGC
>NZ_JONK01000063.1 GCF_000711885.1 Chromobacterium haemolyticum DSM 19808 | reverse complement strand
AACGGCGGCTGGATACGCATTACGCCTTACTCAAGCTGGCTTTCTCATTGATCTGTCTGCGATTTATCGACAGGTTTTGTTAGCGGGTCTAAGAGCGGCTAACAAAATTCCTGATACTGCGTTGCGCCGACTTGCCGAACTCAAGCACTGCCTGCGTCGGCGCGCCTTGACCTGCTCTTCTTAAACAGGGCCATCCGAAACTTAGTAAAGTTCGTCTTGTACTAGGAGAACGAACTTGAAGAAGCGGTTCACGGAAGAACAAATTATCGAGTTTCTGAAGCAGGCCGAAGCCGGCGTGCTGGTGAAGGAGTTGTGCCGGCAGCATGGCTTTAGCGATGCCTCGTTCTACAACTGGCGGGCCAAGTTCATCGGCATGGAGGCTTCAGATGCCAAGAGGCTGAAGGAGCTCGAAACCGAGAATGCCCGGTTGAAGCGCTTGCTGGCCGAGGCTATCTTGGACGCCGAGGCACTCAAAGTCGCACTTGGGGTAAAGCGTTAACCCCGCAACAGAAGCGTGAGGCGGTGCAGCGGATGCGCGAGATGACCCCTATCTCGAAGCGACGGGCCTGTCGGCTGGTGGGGTTGTCACGCAGTGTCTATGTCTATCAAGCATGGACAACGCAGTTGAAGACACGACTAATCGAGTTAACCCAGGAGCGGAGCCGGTTTGGCTATCGCCGCTTGCACATCCTTCTGCATCGCGAAGGTGTGTGGGTCAACCACAAGCGGGTCTACCGGCTGTATCGTGAAGCGGGCTTGATGGTTAGGCGACGGATGCGGCGCCATGGCGTTGCCGTGGATCAAGAGTCCTTAGAACAGCCAGATCGGCCCAATGCGGTGTGATCAATGGACTTTGTCTCAGATGCGCTGGCCAATGGTCGACGCATCAAGGATGCTCACTATCGTGGATGATTTTCAGCAAGGAATGCATCGCCGTGGTCGCAGATTATGGGATCTCGAGGCTCAACGTGGTCCGAATGCTGGAGCGGGCAGCCTGATTCCGGTGATAGCGGCCATTTTTCATTGGTCACACAGAAGTCAGCTTTGGCCGAGGAACATCCCCTAGGTTACGTCGAGCGTCAGCAGTGAACCTCTCTACTAGATGGCCACTACTAGCCGAAAGACTAAGTACTTTACACAAGCGATCTTTACTACTCCGTCTTCCCATGACGATTTTCCCCAAATAAATCATCAGCATGATGAACAATTTGCTGATATATAGTTCCGGTTACCGTTCTGATCCTCCCGGGTCAACTGTCGCACAAGACCGAAATGCATGGCGCCCTCAGCAAAGGGCGTCGAAATTTCGGTCTTTTTCTTTGCGCATTAAATTCAACTCAACGCAGGCGTCAACTGGATGGGGTTGAGCAGCCCATGCGCCGTTCTTGCCCGCCCGTCACACCACCTCCCTTTTGTCGCGCCGCGGCATGACCGCCCCGCCCGCCTTTCCAGCCCGCAGCAATTTTGCTGCGCTGCACCGTTTGCCACAGAGCTGCCACAGCCTTTAAAAGCGTGCATTGAGCAAGGTTAATGTTTTTTCAGCCGTCTCAAAATGTGCGTTTGCACAAATGAGACAAATCCCTCTTGCCGACATATGTCGAGTGAATTTTACTGTGTAAACTTCATGCCGTATTGATATAATTCCCCCGTATTATCAAAACGACATATTCGACCTGTCTTATACGACATGTGCAGGGCAACCATGAAAAACGCCATAACGCGCACCTACCACACCCGCCCACGCCAATCCACGGCGTCGCCGACAGATCCCCCCCTCCCCGCGCCCATCTGCCGCCAGTAAACCGAGCCATGTACTAAGACCCGCTAACAAAACCTGTCGATAAATCGCAGACAGATCAATGAGAAAGCCAGCTTGAGTAAGGCGTAATGCGTATCCAGCCGCCGTTC
>NZ_JONK01000062.1 GCF_000711885.1 Chromobacterium haemolyticum DSM 19808 | reverse complement strand
CTGGCCGCCGAGCTGCCCGAACACATGCTGCCCGCCGTCATCGTGACGCTGGAGCGTTTCCCGCTGACCCACCACGGCAAGATCGACCGCGCCGCACTGCCCGCGCCGGAGCCGCTGGCGCGGCGCGCCTTCGAAGCGGCGCGCACGCCCAGCGAATTCCTGGTGGCGGAGGTGTTCGCCGACCTGTTGCAGCTGCCGAAAGTCAGCCGCGACGAAAGCTTCTTCGAGTTGGGCGGCGACTCCATCCTGGCGGTGCGCGCCGCCAACCGGCTGCGCGAACGCCTGGGCGTTCCGCTGCCCCTGCGCCTCCTGTTCGAACATCCACGCGCGGCGGAGCTGGCGCAACACATCGACGCGCAGCGCGGACAGACATCGGCCGCCTCGCCGGTGCGGCAAGCGCGCCGCCAGCTGGCGCGCGTCACGTTCGGCGCCGACGGCGACACCTCATCCCAGCAGTCCAATCAAGGCCAACCATGAACGCAATTGACGCCCACGCCTCTTTCGACGCCTATGTTTTCCCGCAATCCGGCGCCCAGCGCCGCTTGTGGACGCTGGCGGACCTGGCGCCGGACTCGACGGCCTACCACATTCCGCTGGCCCTGCGCCTGCGCGGCGCGCTGGACGCCGACGCGCTGCAAGCCGCTCTGAACGCCCTGGTGGCGCGCCATGAGATCCTGCGCACTCAATATGATCTGGTCGACGGCGAACCCTGCCAGTTGATCCGCCCGCAAGCCGGTTGCGAGCTGCCGCGCACCGCCTGCGACGAGGCCGGCCTGCCGGCGCGCTTGCGCGCGGAAGCCGCCCTGCGTTTCGATCTGCGGCGCGATCCGGTGATCCGGGCGCGCCTGTTCGTTCTGGGCCCTCAACACCATGTTCTCTCCATCGTGATCCATCACATCGCCTGCGACGGCTGGTCGCTGGGCGTGCTGGTGCGCGAACTGGGCGCGCTCTACCCGGCGCTGGCCGCCGGCCGGCCCGCGCCGGCCCTGCCCGAGGCGCTGCAATACGCCGACTTTTCCGAGTGGGAACGCGAAACCCGCGCCGGCGGCGGCAGCGACGCCGATGCGCTGCGCTACTGGCGCGAACGCCTCGCCGGCCTGGACGGCGAAATGGAGCTGCCCGGCGATTACGCCGCCGGCCAAAGTCGGAGCGAGGAAGCCGGCCACGTCAGCCTGACGCTGCCGGCCTCGCTGGTCGACCCGCTGCGCAAGCTGGCCCTCGCCGCCGACGCCACCTTGTTCATGGCCTTGCTCTCCGGCTTCCAGGCGCTGCTGCAAAGGCTGAGCGGACGCGACGACATCTGCGTCGGCAGCCCGGTGGCCAATCGCGACCGCGCCGAGTTCGAACAGACCCTGGGTTTCTTCGTCAACACCCTGATCCTGCGTCAGGATCTGAGCGGCTCGCCCAGCTTTTCTCAATTGCTGACGCGCAACCGCGCCGATTGCCTGGACGCCTTCGCCCATCAGCACGCGCCCTTCGACCAGGTGGTGAAACTGGCCGGCCCCCGTTCCCAGGCCCAGGACGCGCCGTTCCGCGCCCTGTTCGCGCTGCAGAACGCGCCGCTGGGCCGTTTGGACTGGCAGGGCGTGGAAGCGGAAGCGCTGCCGCTATTCCCCGCCGACGCCAAATTCGACCTGAGCCTGATGCTGGAGCCGGCCGGCGACGGCCTGCGCGCCACGCTGGAATACCGCGCCGGCCTGATCGGCGCCGACACCGCGGCCCGCTGGCTGGAACACTATCATGAACTGCTGCAATCCGCGGCCGCTCAACCGGATTGTCCTGTGGCGCGGTTGCCGCTGCTGAACGCCGAGCAAACCGCCCAGGCTCTGGGCCCCGCGCCGGTTTCCGTCGCCCCGCCGCACCCCGATCTGTGCAGCTGGTTCGAGCACGCCGCCCGGGCCTTCCCCAAGCGCGTCGCCGTTCAGGGCGAAGCCTCCGCCCTGCGCTACCAAGAACTTGACGCCCGCGCCAATCAATTGGCCCGGCAATTGCTCCAGCTCGGCGTGCTACCGGAGCAGCGCGTTGGACTCTGCTGCCAACGCCAGCCCGATCTCCTCGTCGCCATGCTCGCCATCCTCAAGGCCGGCGCCGCCTATGTCCCGCTGGACCCCGGCTATCCCGCCGAGCGCCTGGAGTTCCTCGTCCGCGACAGTGCCATCCATGTCGTCGTCGGCGACGCCGAGTCCGCCGAAGCCCTGCCTACCGGCCTCGCCCTGCGCTGGCTGGATGTGGCCGTCTCCTCCGGCGACGCCACGCCGCCGCCGCGTCGTCT
>NZ_JONK01000061.1 GCF_000711885.1 Chromobacterium haemolyticum DSM 19808 | reverse complement strand
CTTCGATTTTTTCATGACAAACCTCCTGCCCGGATGGGCTTAAATTTGTCAGAAATCTCTACTTTTCGCCGCTACGTTTTTCCGGGAGGAGGTCAAATTTATCTGATTTCTCTTCAAGTGATTCGGCATAGCCAGTCGGCGTCAAACCACCCAGTGCTTTCTTGGGCCTTTCGTTGTTGTATTCCCTACGCCAGGCTTCGATGACGACCTAGGCATGGGGCAGGCTGGTGAACCAGTGTTCATTCAAGCACTCATCCCGAAAGCGCCCGTTAAACAATTCGAATTAAGCGTTCTGATTGGGCTTGCCTAGCCCAATGAGAAAGATCTGACCCCACGAGCGTGTGCCCAGGTCAACATCGCGCGGCTGCGTTATCGGCCCTGATGGTTTTGGGCAAGCCACGCGTCGTCACCAGCTGGTTGAGGACACGCGTCAGATTCAGACCCCCATCGCACGTTCCGGAACAATAGCCACTGCCTCATGCGTGGTATCATTGACCACGGCCTGATTCTTGATGACACTCCCCTCTGCCGTCCGGTCGAACACGCAGTCTATCGACCAGACTTGATTGGCGACCAAGGGACGTGCCAGTAACTGATTGGACTGTCCCCGCTTCTGTAGGCAATCCTGCTCTATGATTTTAGCATAGCAGGATGTCCATGAGCACACAGCGTTTCACGCCTGAACTCAAAGAAGAAGCCGTCAAACAGGTAACTGAGCGCGGTTACTCGGTTGCCGAAGTTTCCGCCCGACTTGGGGTTTCCAGCCACAGCCTCTACAAATGGGTGAAAGCGGTCAGTCCAGATAACTCCGAGAAGCAGGCGACCGAGCTGATCGAGGCCAAGAGCGAAATCCTTCGCCTTAAGGCGCAACTGCGGCGTACAGAAGAAGAGCGAGATATTCTAAAAAACCGCCCACACGCCCTTTCCGTGGCCCTTATGTCTAGAAACTCTGGCGGTCTACACTCACAGTACGCATGGACTGTCGCCGACTGCTTCTTGGTGGCGTAAACCCCGTCAAAAACTTGGCCCAGGGGAAGCTGCGGACCCGTCTGTGGTGGCGTCTTCGGACGACCCCATTTAGGAAATTGATCAATCCGAATCCCTGTCCTGCGTATGACCGTCAGGAGGTGGATCATGTCTCGCGATCAAGCACAGTCAAAGCCAGCGGGGCTTCTGATCATTCATCCATTTGCAGCGGGAATCGACATCGGTTCGCGCTTTCATGTTGTAGCCATCAATCCGGATATTAGCGATGAGCCTGTTCAAACCTTTCAGTCCTTCACCAGCGACTTGGTCAGGATGGCTGACTGGCTGGTTGCCATGGGTATCCAAACTTGTTGCGATGGAATCGACGGGGGTTTATTGGGTAGCCGCATTTGAAGTGCTTGAAAGCCGCGGGCTGGAGGTCATTCTGGCCAATGCGCGGGAGACGCGTCCGGTTCCTGGCAGAAAGAGCGATATTAATGATGCGCAATGGCTGCGACGACTTCACGCATGCGGGTTGTTACGCACAAGCTTCTAACCAGGAAGAGAAATTGCTGAACCCCGAGCCTATCTGCGAGCGCGCGAGCGGCATACCGATTACGCTGCCGCGCACATTCAGCACATGCAGAAGGCGCGGACCTACATGAATCTGCAGCTCCACCATGTGATTGCTACAATTACAGGCGTGACTGGGATGAGAATCATCCGAGCTATCGTCGCCGGTGAGCGAGACCCGGACAAGTTGGCAGCCATGCGTGATGTCCGGTGCAAGGAGAGCCTGGCGACTATCCGGGCCGCATTGGTCGGTAACCATCGGCCAGAGCATGTGTTTGCGCTCAAACAAGCTCTGGCACTATACGATTTCTATCAGAACTGTATTGAGGAGTGTGATCAAGAAATTGAAAGGACCGTGGCCAGACTGAACCTTTGCCGTCCTGCGCCAGAGGTTCCGCTTCCCAAAGCCAAGCACCGCAGCAGGATGCCAAGCGATCCTGACTTTGACGTGCGTACGGCCATGTATCAACTTGCAGGGACCGATTTGACTCAAATACACGGTATCGGCCCATTCTTTGCTCTGCGGTTGATTGCCGAATGTGGAACCGACTTGAGCCGTTGGCCAACAGCAAAGCACTTCACGTCCTGGTTGACGCTATCCCCAGGTTGCAAGATCAGCGGCGGCAAGATTCTTTCAGCACATACGCGTAAAACCAGCAACCGAGTCACCGTTGCTCTCCGACTTTCCGCCGTTGCGATTGGGCGGAGCAATACCGCGCTTGGGGCCTTTTATCGTCGTCTTGCCGCCAGGATTGGCCACGCCAAAGCCGTCACGGCAACTGCACGGAAGGTTGCGGTGCTGTTTTACAACGCGATGCGATTTGGCATGGACTATCGAGATCCTGGAGCAGACTACTATAAGCAACAGTATCGAGAGCGTGTGGTCAAGCAACTTCGTTGCCGTGCAGCGTTATTTGGGTTTGAGTTGCAATTGCAACCTGCGCCATCTGTCGAGGGAGTCTCTTGGGAAGCCGCGCGGTACTTTGCCAGGGAGTCCGAGTGAAGTACCGCTTCATGAACGAGCATCGTCATGCCTGGCCACTGACGACCATGTGCCGTTTGTGGCAAGTTGCCCGCGCCGGCTTCTATCAATGGCCACATCGCCCCGAGTCCGACCACGCCAAGGAAGATACTAGATTACTGGCTCTGATTCGTGACTCGTGGCAGGCCAGTGGTGGGGGTCTATGGATCTCGCCGTGTTCTGGGCGACCTGCGCAAAATCGGCGAACTGTGTGGCAAGCATCGTGTCGCCAGAATCATGCGGCAACACAGAATCAAGGCTCAGCGCGGCTATAAAGCCCCACGGCCCATTGCAGGGTAGCCCCCAACCATCTGAACCGTGAATTCACGACATCACAGCCTGACCAAGCCTGGGTAACGGACATTACCTTACATCCGCACCTGGCAGGGCTGGCTTTGTCTAGCGGCGGTGACCGACTTGTTCTCACGCAAGGTGGTGGGCTGGTCGATGAAACCGACATTGAACCGCGAATTGGCGTTGGACGCTCTGCTGATGGCGCTGTGGCGGCGCAAGCCTACCGGTCGTGTGCTGGTTCATTCGGACCAAGGGTCGCAATATCGCAGTGATGACTGGCGCTGTTTCTGCCCCTCCCACGACCTTGAACCCAGCATGAGCCGACGTGGCAATTGCTGGGATAACGCCGTGGCAGAGTCCTTCTTTCACAGTCTGAAGAAGGAGCGTATCCGCAAACGGATTTACAAAACCCGCGACTTGGCCAAGTCAGATGTATT
>NZ_JONK01000060.1 GCF_000711885.1 Chromobacterium haemolyticum DSM 19808 | reverse complement strand
AAAGGGTATTTGCCAACCCCCGCCCCATGCCCCGACTATCCATGAAAAACGGGCCAAAGCTTAGCTTCGACCCGTGTTCGACTCCATCCTAAATGATGGAAGTCACGGCAAAACCGGCAGCCTTTCCAAAGCCTGGACCAACTCCACCTCGCTCAGACACCAATCGCTGCCCTTATCCATGACCTTGCCTAAGGAAAGCTGAAAATGCTTACCCTTGGCCGTCATGTAGAACTCTTTGCCCAATACATATAAGGAGAGTGGCAACAGCAAAGCGTTGATCACCTTGCCCGAACGCTGACAAGGAACGAACAAGGCGATATGCCCTGCCAGCCAAACTTGCTCAGGCGGCAGCGTCGGATCGATCAATCTCACATCGGTTGGCCGCAACGAAGCCGCCACGGGTCTTCGGCTCAGGGTTTCAACTCCCAGATAGATCTGATCCGCAGAGTTCCGCTTCACTCGACGCACCACGCCCAGGCTCCAACCATCCACCGACTTCTCGCGAAAGCCAATCAGCGCACCCAAGCCCACCCATTCATTCCCCATCGCGCCAAGGGTAACGCCAAGCCCGGTTTGGCTGACATTATCTACCTCCCAACGCGAAAACTCCTCTTTGGCCGGCGGAGAAACGGCCTCCCCAGCCGAGGCGAGCCCAGGGATGGGAGCCCCCTTGTCCCGCTTCCTCGTGGTAACGAAGCCGTAAATACGGATATTGGCAGCGTCATCGAAGTTGCCCTCTTCCAGCGAGCCCGTTTGCTTGGCCTCGTCCACACTCCGAATCAAACGGTGCAACACAGGCAGGCGATACGCCACTTCTATGCTCTGGCCGGAAACAGGCACTCGTTCAGCTCTCTCGAAACGCATTTGCTGGGGAGACCACTCACGCATCAAAGCGCGCAGGGTATTGGCGTCGATACCCGGTTCCATCATTCTTTTGATTTCGGGCGGCACTCTGCCAGCATCCAGCACAATGCTCCAGCCGTGCAGAATCTCGACCAAGTCCGTCGTACCCCAATAGCGGGCGGCCTCATCCACCAAACCGCCTGTCACTCTCGCCGCGGGATGAGGTCCTTTTAAAGAGACCGCAAAACTCGAATATTCCGCGCATGCACGCGTCAAAGACATGCGGTTACTCAAAACCTGCAGCAGTTGATAGGCAAAATGCAACTGTCTGACGCTAAGATTGCCCCCGGTCAACACAGCGAGCATATGCAAGATGAGAAATTGATCCTGAACCGTGGTCGCCGGCTGGCCATCTCCGAATAAAAACACCGGCACGGAATCGCAACCATGGTGCTCTGCAAACCAATAGAGTTGGTTTACTCCCAGCCAAAAAGCCTCCTCCGGATTAAAGCTCCGGATCCAGTGCCAGCGCGCATGCTCGCCAAGATAGAACATCATTCGCGCCAGCACGATGGGCAATAGGGTCAGCACTTTGGCACCCTCAACCGAGTCGGCGTCGACAGTCAGCACATGCTGATAGCAATCTATAAAGCATTTTCCGTACGCCAGTATCTGGCTTCTGAGCTGCGTTTCCAGCGCTTTGGGCATGCGCGTATTCAGCAAGTATTGCGCGCAGAGGTTTTCATGTAGCGATTCCGTCTCTTGGTTGAGCGCTAGCAGCGCTTCGACGCGATCCACTGAAATATTGTGCCAATCCAACTCCAATGGCGACAGCAATGCCACCACGCGCTCATGCGCGGCCGCACCGTGCTCCTTCTTCAAAGCCGCCACAAACTCCCTGGCCGCTTCCGCGCTAGCCAAAGGATCGGAGCGACCTTTAGCCCCTCTTGAAAAAAAATCCAGCATAGCCGCCCACTCTCAAGACAATGTCAGCACATTTCAATCACTACACGAAACAGCTTGAACGCTACATCCATTTATAGCAAGCCTCAAGCTGGACCGCTGGCCGTCAGATAAAGAAAAAGCGCCCATGACAGGCGCTTTTGAAATTCATTGCAAACCTGCTGTTTGCTTAGATAGCCAGAGCTTCCAGCGCTTTGCCGCTGGAGATCCACTCTTGTACCCACACCGGCTTGCGGCCGCGACCGGTCCAGGTCAGTTCCGGGCTAACCGGGTGACGGTACTTGGCTTCCACCGGCTTGCGCACGCCGCCGGTTTTGCCCAGTACTTCTTCAACGCTCAGGCCGTAAGCGCGAGCAAGCTCAATGATTTGTTTCTTGGCTTTGGACTTTTCTTCGCTTTCGCGGCGCTTGATTTCAGCTTCGACATCGGCGCGCAGAGCCACCAGCTGGGTAAAATCCAATTTCGACAGTTCCATTAGCATGTTCCCAAATATATTGTAAGAGTAGTGGTGCATTACAGATGATAATGTAGCCAAGCCTTTCTACTCAAGTCAAGGAAACAAAACAGAAATTATCAATTAATTCTCAAGCCCCTCATTCAAGGAATAGGGCAGGTCCAGTTGCTGAAGCCTTATTGTATAGGCCTCGTCAGCATAAATACCCTCTTCCCAAGCTTGAAATTGAACAACTGCCAAACCTTCATATTGTTCCGGAGCCACTTGGCAAACCGCCGACAACATGCCAATCGACTGACCCGCTACAGATGGGCTATAGAGTTTAGCGCCGATGGCAAGCGGCTGTTTAAATGCTACTTTGAACAAACGACGCTTCAATTTTCCCAAATACTGCGATCTGGCGACGATTTCCTGCCCCGGGTAGCAGCCTTTCTTAAAGCTCACCCCTCCAATCAACTCCATATTCGCCATTTGCGGCACAAATTGCTCCTGAGTCGCCAGATGGACCCAAGGAATACCCGCGTCGATATCCCGCCATTCCCAAACACCGGAAGAAATCAGGCTGGCGTCGTCCGTCAGCTTTTCCCCCACCCACTCTGCGCCTGCCTCGTCCACAACCAGCACCCAACCTGTCCCGGGCAAGCCTATCAACAGGCCCGGCTCAACCCGAACCATCTCTCGCGGCCCCGGTGTTGACGCCAATGCGGACTCGATCGTCAGCGCCGCCAAGGCCGCCTTGCCCGCAAGGCCTATCAAAGTCAGGTTATCCGCAATCGATACCTTCACCTTGGAGCGCAGCACAAACATGCTCAAGCGCTTGGCCACGTAATCGGCCAAATCCGCAGATACCGCCAAGTAATAAGTTCCATCGCAACGCCAAACCAAAAAACTGGCCAGCATCCTTCCTTTGGCCGTAGAGTAACTGCTGTACTGAGCGCGGCTTTCATCCGACAACTCACGCACATCGCTAGAAAGCTGCCCTTGTAAAAAGGCCTCTGCGTCCTCTCCCGCCACCTGGATGATTTTGTGCTTATCCAAAATCGATATTGCGACGCCGGCGCGCAATGAGTCCAACTGCCGCAGATGAACATTCATTTCCACCGCATCTTTATTTGCCCGCTGCGCGCGCGCATCCAGCGTGAGCTTCCCGTCCAGATTCATTTAACCCACCTCAAAAACGCGGCTATTCCCGCATGGTCAACAAACGAAATTTTAACGCGCCGCAGCCCCCCTTCGCCAGCGATGAATTGCCGGCTCATGCCCCGCCTTCGCGCCGCTTGGCGGGCCCAAGCGATTTTCAGCCGCGCAAGTGTTGACAGCCCGACAGGCTGAAGCTATAGTTCGCCCTCACTCAAATCCCTGATAGCTCAGTTGGTAGAGCGACGGACTGTTAATCCGCAGGTCGCAGGTTCGAGCCCTGCTCGGGGAGCCA
>NZ_JONK01000059.1 GCF_000711885.1 Chromobacterium haemolyticum DSM 19808 | reverse complement strand
CGACTTCTTTCAAATCAGGTACGGAACGCTCCTTGGCGCCGCAGGCGGCCAGAGCCCCCAACAGCGACAAGGCGTAGAGCGTTTTAACCATGCTTGCCGTTCAGCGGCCGCCCGGTCTTAGGGTCCAGGCCCTTGGCCGCGGCCAGTTGACTCATCAGGGCTTCCGACGGTTTTTCCGGCGGCACATTGGCCTTGAACGCTTCCAGCCACTTGAGCTTGCCGTCCCAAGCCGGCAGTGGAGCCGGCGGCAGCGGCACGATCTCGTCCAGTTCCGGCACCTTGGGGTGGGCGTAAGAGTAGTCGCTGAGAACTCCTCCAATTAACTCGTAACGACGAACCCTCTCATCATCCTTTGATAAAGCCAAGTACTTGTACTGACTTGTCTTATCATTGGCATCGATAGCTGGTGTAGTGAAACCATTAACAAGGAAAGCAGCAGCTGTCGCATCCCCGGCCTTAATTGCTAGCTGGAAAAACCTAACCGCTTCGGGATTATTCTCACCCATCATTGATGCAGCGTACTCTTTCGCGGCCTTTCCATGCCCTTGTTCACCTGCACACTTTTTCATTTTCAAACCAACGGAGTACGCAGCTGCCTGTGCAACCGTCAAGTTGGTCAGTTTATCTCCCACCAAGTACTGCGCTTCCGGGCTGCCCAGGTCCGCCGCCTTGCGGTAGTAGCGGTTGGCCAGTTCCTCGTCCTGTTTCACGCCGTAACCGGCCTTCAGATAACGCC
This sequence comes from Chromobacterium haemolyticum DSM 19808, assembly GCF_000711885.1. Lineage (GTDB taxonomy): Bacteria > Pseudomonadota > Gammaproteobacteria > Burkholderiales > Chromobacteriaceae > Chromobacterium > Chromobacterium haemolyticum. Next base: position 3,377 of record NZ_JONK01000059.1, on the reverse strand, counting down.
CCATATCGTAGTAGCCGCCTGGAATGCCGCGGTCTATCAGCTCCTGAGTCAGGTCCAGCGTTTCCTTGACCGGGTCGTCGCTGCGCGCCGTGCCCCGCCCTATCATGTCGCGCAAGTCCAGATTGGCCTTGTAATGGCCGTGAGCCGTGGCGATGCGGTAATAACGCTCCATCTCCGGGAAGCGTAGCGGATCTTCCTTCTCGATCTGGTTCTTCTGCAACCAGCGGGCGTAGCGGTATAACTGCTCCGCCTCCGGGTTCAAGGCCGGCAGGTGGTCTTTCTCATATACGCAGTTGAAGGCCAGCTTGGCTTCGACTTCTTTCAAATCGGGCACGGAACGCTCCTTGGCGCCGCCGCAGGCGGCCAGGCTCAGGGTCAGAATCAGGGTCAGAAATGCGGGCTTAATCACTATTGCTCCGGGCTGGGTCTGTGCGCAGGAATTCACGAAGAGGTGCTACAGGGGGCAACTGCTTTTGTGAAGCAACTTTATTACTGTCAAGAATTAGCTGCCATTGTTCATATGCCTTTTTGGCATCAATCTCACGATCCATTCGATCTGGATTCGCACGATCCCAATGGCTAGTATGCCTCCCCCACAACTCCTGGCGCAGCGGCTTGGAGATTTCCGGCCGGTCCAAAGCAATGTTCAATTCACTGTCCACCTGCATGCTGCGGGTATTGATATTGGCCGAGCCCAGCGTCAGAAAAGCGTCGTTGATGATCATCAGCTTGGCGTGGATATAGGTTTCAGCCCATGCCCCCGGTGGGGAGTCCGGCGCCACGATGGAGCAAATATGGGTTTTCAGCCCGGGCTGCTCCACCGCGCTAATGGGAGCGTCCGGCTTTTGGGCGGCCTCGTACTCCTTTTCCATCCGCTCGCGATAAGCCGTGGCGTCTGCCTCCGCTTCCTTGATCTTGCTTTTGAGCTTTGCCGGCGCCATGACGTTCAAGGCGCTCACCACTTTGGCCTCTCGTTCCGCCTGCTTGGCCTGGCCCAGCCTGGCCTCCACATCATCCGCCTTTTCCTGGCGCGCCACGCCGGGAATCGTATCGGCGCGCCCCAGGCTCTCCAGCATCCGGTAGGTGTTGACCGTGCCGGCGCCCACGCCGGCGTCGCTGGTATTGGTGATCACGAACAGATAGATAGGGTAAGGGCGGCCGGCCTGCTTCTGCGCCTTGGCCACATCCTTGATCTTTTCCGCCAGCGGCGGCCAGCGGAAATACTGGTTTTCGATGAAGATGTAGGAAGTGACGTTGTTGACCGCCTTCAGATACAGCTTCTTGATGTCCTGTTTCTTGTATTCCGGCTGGGTGCGCAACAGCTGCACCATGGCGGCTTTATTGGCCTGCCCATCCACCCGCGGCGCATAACTGCCGAAACCGCAGCCGGGCAGCGGCAGGTCTTCCTTGGTTTCGCCGCGCCAGGCGCGGCGGAAATTGTGGAATAGATCGCCCACCGCCGGGCCAGTGATCAGGCTGGAAAAATCCTCGCGCGGCCCCACCGTGCCGTTGCGGCCTAAATTGGGCGCTTTGGGCTTAGCGCTGTGGGCATTGGTGTCCCAGTACTCGTCCAACATATTGTGGCCCATGACGAAACCGACATGGGCTTGCGCGTCATCGTAATCCACCAACACCATTTTCTGGTGATGGCTGGGGGCGCCCGCCAAGGTGGTCTTAGTCCTTTTCTTCAAACCCTTATCGTCGTAATCCTGCGCCGCAATGTGAGCACGGGCGCGCGTGCCAAAACCGCGGCTGCGGAAATGCAGGTGTTTGCTGGGGATGTCCTTATGAAGCCTGTCCCGCACAATCTTGTCCGTGGCGCCGGCCGCCGGCTGGTCCTCGTCATACCAGGAATACCACTGAGAATCGTATTTATACTGCTCTGGGGTTTCATAATCCGGCTTGTCCTTGAGACCCACTTTCCAGCGCCCCGGCGTTTGCGACTCCCCCACCGTGGCGCCGGTGCTGTTGACGTACAGGCCGGCCGGCTTGGAGGCAAAACACAGCACCCGCACCTGCACGCCCTGCTTGGCCTTATGCTCCAGCAGCTTGCCTATCTGCGCCGGCACGGCTTCCGCGATGTCCGCGTACTTCACCGTGTCCGCCCCCTTGCGGACAAAGTACATGGATGGCTGGAAGCCCCAGCAGATGATGCTGACGTTTTTCTTGGCCTTGGCGATGGCGTAATGCACCGCGGCAAACGCCGCCTCGCCGTTGACCAGGGGCTGGAAGCTGCCCTCATGCGGCGCGTATTCGCTGGTCTGCAAAAACCAGGGCAGGGTCAAATTGGCCCGCAGCGGCTCTTTGACGCAGATCGGGGAGACTATCGTGTTCGCGCTCATTTATTACTCTCCTGCGGGCGAAGCGTCGGCCTCGCCATTCAGCAAACGGTGGTAGCGCGCGCGTGCATGCTCGTCCGGCTCCACGCGGCCATCCGGCGGCGCGGCGCCGGCCACCACTTTATGGAAGCCGGCGTTGGCCAGCGCGCCCTTGTCCGGTTTGCTCAGCTCATTGGCCACCGGGATATCAAACTTGACGCCGTTGGCCAGCTCCACCGTGTATTTTTGAGTGGTGACCGCATGTTTGACCGCCAGGTGGCCGCTTTCGTCAATGATGCCGCGCTTCACCTCGCCGCCGTCGGCATGCAGGGTATAGGGCATGCCGGTCCAGCTGCTGTTGCCGCCTTGCGGCGATTGATCCAGGCGCAGCGACAACGGCATCCTGGGAATGCTCTGCGGATAATCCGGATGCGTGACCGTCATTTGCGCCGGCCCGCTCATCTGATGGCTGGCCCCCTTCACCGACACCTTGCCCGGGCAATGCAGTTCGATATTGCCGCCGGCGATGCGGATGTAAGCGCCCCCGCTGACGTTGAGCAGGATTTCCTGCTTGGCCGCTACCGTGATTCTTTCCTTGCAGGAAGTCACCGTCACGTCCTTGTCCGCGGTCACCTCGATGCTGTCGCTCTGCGCCAGCACCTGCATCTTGCCCTTGGCGGCGATCAGCTTCAACGCGATCTTGTCTTGCAGGCCGGTGACGAACAGGCTGATGTGCTGGCCCACGTTATGGATCCAGCGCCGGCCGCTGGTCTGGTTGGTATCGCGCTGCGCCACCAGGTCCAGATTGGTACCCGCCGCCACGGTGTGGCTCTGTTGGCTCAGGCTGGCGATGCCGGCCGGCGCGGACAGGATGAGCAAGGGCTGGCGGCCGGAGATGTCCTTGCCGGTTTTACCTTCTTTGTCGGTATTGGTTTCCGCCTCCCACGCTTTCAGCGCCGCTTGCTGATGCTGCAGATGACCGATCAGCTGCTTGCCTTCCCGCTTATTGTCGTCGCCTATGCCTTCCGGCCCGGTTTCCATGGTGTCGGCCTGCTGGCC
>NZ_JONK01000058.1 GCF_000711885.1 Chromobacterium haemolyticum DSM 19808 | reverse complement strand
GACTGTCGTTGCGGATGCCTCTCATCGGGTGCTTCCGTGGTTCGTGGGATGCTTGATTATACCAAATGGGTGGCCGTTGGTTTTTCAACGGCCTGTTATGCGTCCTTACGAGACTGGCAGGTAAAATACAACCCATTAAGAGTTGCAACAAAATGGTCCGATCTACACATGTCAAGTGTGATTCGTAGCCACACCAAAGCACAGCTTGCGGCCAGAGGGGAAAGCTGCTTTCTGTTCCGAGATGCCAGCCGAAGTCGGCCTGAATACCCAGTCGATATTAGCCGGATGCAGAACTACTGGTATCGTTTGCTTGACGAACTGGAACGTCGGGTCGCCCTGCGGGGTGAAACCCTTCCAAACGGTCAGCCAATTCTGTTCATCGAAAAACGTGGGCCAACCGGATTGCCGCTGGCTCCCGTCTTCGATCTGCATTCGCTACGCGTATCGATCCTTACCGCGCTATCGGTAGAGGGTGGATTGCCACTCTCGATTTTGAGCAAGTGCGTGGCCGGTCACGCTTCGATATTGATGACTCTATACTACCTCAAACAGGGACCTGCCTATATCTCTCAGCAGATGGCTGAAGCCCAGGCCAGAATGATGGAACGTGAGCAGGAGAATTACCTCCGTTTCCTTCAGGATTGCAATGTTGCCGCAGCCGAGTCCGTAGTTGCTTTCAATGACCGGGTTGGTTTGCGAGCGCTCCAAGAGCACTCGGCTGGAGGGTGGATTATCGGCGACCTTGGCATATGCCCAGTGGGAGGTGCGATGTGTCATACAGGAGGACCAAAGCTAACAGGCGAGAATGGCAGGAATGATTTTCAACCAACTCCGGGTGGCCCTCGTAACTGTGTGCGCTGCAGATATTTCCTTACGGGCCCGGCATTCTTGGCAGGGCTGGTTGCACACTTCAATTCTATCGGGATGGATGTTCTCGACTGTAGTGAACGGCTACGGAAGATGCAGGCTGATATCAGCGAGATTGAAGACAATCTATTCTCCCGTGAGGCCAATGATTCATCTGAATATCGGCGTCTCGATGCTCTCTACCAACGCAGAGAGCAAGCGATGAATCGACTTGATGAGGTGGCCCACAATTGGCATGCCACTTTCGCCATGGTAGAGCGTTCCAAGGCCTTGCTGGCTGTACAGCGGCCGACCGGGACAACTTCAGGTGGCATTCGCCTATTGGCTTCCGAAGATCTGGGCGAAATCACGAGCGCACTTGGTCAGTGCACGCCATTCGACCTCTACAATACGATCTGCCAGCACGCGACAGTTTATCCGGCCGCCAACATTCCGGTAGCAAGTCTACGCCGCGGGCGGCTTCTCGACGCAATGCTCGCACGCAATGATCGCCGCCCCGTTTTTGCGGCATTAACTGAAGGTGAAGCGATAGCCGTGGGGAATGAGTTGGTCAACTTCCTTTATGCACGACTTGGGGTGGTAGAGTCGAATCGTTTAGTTGATGGTACACGGATGCTCGCTGCGGCCGGTCTGGCTGATGACGTGGATTCTCTGCTCACCGGTAGGCTTGGCACACCAATCAAGTTGGCAAGCTTAATTGTCCAACATGAAAATGGCGAAACGCCAAGATTCGTTTCGGCGGAGGCTGAGTGATGAGCAATACCCCTAACGAGCTTATCGAACAGCTCTGCCAATTAGCCTCGCCTCGGAAGGCTCAGTCTCTCAGATTGATCTTGACGATCTGCGTGGAGCAGACGCAGCGGGGGAGTTCGGATTTCTCGGTCGCCACCATTGGTCGCTTGTCCGCCGAGCGTGGCGGCCCCTCTGCCGCTGCGATCCGCAACAAGCCTGGTGAGGACTACCGCGCCCTGATTAAGACCTATGCCGCCTCGGTGAATGGTCAGGATCGCAAAAAGCGGGAACCGGCACCATCAGAGGCCGAGGCACTGCTGGAGGGCGTGAACGACCCCGTGCTCAAGGTACGGGTCAAGCTGCTGTTGGCCGAGATGGAATCACTACGGGCTCAGCTGCTCGCCGCCCGCCACCTGGCCAACAAGACAGCCGTATTGGAACTTGGTTTGGACAGCGGCGAGCACGTGCCGCACGCACATGCAGATGGTCTGTTCCTGTCCTTGCAAGAGGTCACGGCGCTGGAGGCGGCAATCAGCCCGGCAACCCTGGAACACTGGGGTTGGAGCATAGACCAAGCCGGCCGCGTACTCACTGAGACCAGCCAAGTTGTCTTCCGCGCTGGATTTGTCACGGCGATCCGTAAGACCGTTCAGCACGTCGCTGACTTCTAATGTGATAGGAACATGGTTAAATCCATGTTCCTTCATGTTTATTACAGCTTCTACTAGCAAAAACATTGCGGCGCTCTTTCGCGTCAGCACTGCTCAAGAAAGGCGTGTCGCTGGAACAAGTAGCGATTCTGCTCGGTCATCAGGACACCGAGGTCACGTCTGCATATATTCAGGTGGAAGTAAAAACCCTTCGCGCCATGTACGAGAACGCGCTATGATTGAACCTAAATTCAAATGTTTGCCGTATAGGTACAAATGACTACTGAAAAACGACTGACCCCTGACGAGTTCAAAGCCGAATTTAAACGGCGCGGCTGGACTGGCCGAGCCTTGGCGATCCGTTGGGGTAAATCCGAAACATGGATCAGCAAAATTGCAAGCAATCCTGACCGTAACACGCATTGGGATGACGCGGTCAGGGGGTTGCCGATGGCAAACTGTTTGAACAATAGTTCAAAATAACGCTTGCTAGCGAGGATTATCTGATGAACGGAGTATGTAATTCAATTAATGCCTGGTCAGGGTTTTTAGTAGAAAAACCTGTCGATACTTGGGCCGAGATCGGCGCGTATGAGTTTTTGTGGCAGCAGGATAACGCTACCACCAAGCGGCTTGCAGAGTTGTTTCATTCCCACAGAGGGAGCTTGCCCTCAGACCTGGTCGATGACGTAATTGCGCGGGAGGTCGCAGCGAAGGTCATGGCTGAGTTCAAAAAACGTGGCATTGAGCGTGTAGGGGTCCGTATTCACGGCACCCCCGACTATCCCGAGCGCTTGCGGGATGCCACCGAACCTCTTGAGTTGCTGTACTTTCTGGGGAACTGGGAGTTGGCAGAATCGCCGCGCAGGATCGCGATTGTTGGCACGCGTAAGGTGTCGGAGAGTGGTGCCGCACGCACTCGTCGTTTGGTCAGAGAGCTGATCCAGAATGACTACACGATTGTGTCCGGACTGGCTCAGGGCGTGGATACCTTGGCCCATGAAACGGCAATCGCCGAAGGTGGATGCACGATTGCTGTTATTGGTACGCCGATTTCCGAAACTTACCCGAAGGAAAATGCGGCTTTGCAGCGCCGCATTGCAACGGAGTTCCTACTGGTCAGTCAGGTACCGGTACTGCGTTACAAGAGCCAGGGGCCACAATGGAACCGGCTCTTCTTTCCGGAGCGGAACAAGACCATGTCAGCGCTCTCTCAAGCGACCGTTATTGTCGAGGCTGGCGAGACGTCTGGCACCCTGACCCAAGCACGCGCAGCCCTGGCGCAAGGGCGCAAGCTATTCATCCTGGAGAGCAATTTTCACAATCCTTCCATTACCTGGCCGGCCAAATACGAGAAGATGGGTGCGATTCGAGTACGTGAGACCGCCGATATTTTGAAGGTGCTCCAATGACGATGCCGACCCGCTTTAGTCAAGTTGGCGAACGTGAGCGGCCTGACCATTGGTATCTCGTTTCTACCGACCCTTGCTACTACTGGGGAGAATATACTCCATCTCAGTATATTGATGGCCCGATGTGGAACTTCTCCCCGACCAATCAGCTGATTACCAACCTGAAAAAACCTCTAGATCGCAGAGGTAGGGCTGATTGGCGCTACAAGCAAGAAGCCATACAACAGGTAGCAGCGGCATTCGCCGTTATGTGGCAATGGCAGCAAATGCAGATTCACCGACCGGCATTGATACCTATCCCACCATCAAAACAACGAACTGACGCGATGTACGACGACCGCATGCTTCAGGTGTTAAACGAGCTAGCTATGAGGACTGGCGTTCCTCTGGATATACGCGACTGCCTGTCACATAGCGGCAACCTTCCAGCTAGCCATGGTACAGATGATCGCCCGACGCCTGATGCTCTCTATGCAGACCTAGCTATTGATATGCAAATCATAAGACCTCAACAGCAACCAGGTGGAATACTCCTATTCGATGACATGCTGACAACGGGGGCACACTTTGTTGCAGCGAGACGTAGGCTTCATGATGTGTTCCCTGGCATTGGCGTAGCAGGCGTATTCATAGCAAGGAGATGCCTACCTAACCCATTTAGCAATTTCAACTAAATGAAAGCGCCATGGCACTACCTGTCTTGGACGCCTCCGCAGCTGGAAGTGCAGGCGGAGCGCAACCTGGCAGCCATTACCCGCCGAAAGGGATGGCTCTGGGCCATCCTGCTGTATTGGGGTGTCGTAGAGGGCGAGGCGCTGGGTTGGCACAAGCTGAGGATATTCCTGGACCACAACTACGCCGGGCTGGCGCTGGGTTGTGGCGTTTGGGTGGCGGACTGGCTAACCATGCCGGGCTGGATAGCCGTCTTGGTCGTGGCAGCGCTCGGCTGGGTGGCCACTGTGCTTTGGGGAACCGCGAAGTATATTGGCTGGTTGGTTTCCATTCTGAACCGTTGGCCCCCCATGGGGAAAGCTTGATTTTGGAGTCGTTTAAATGAAGAAAAAACGGATCAATCGGCAGCATCGACCGTCCTTTGATTTGGCTGTCAAGATGGTTCTGCCAGGCTTGGATGCGTTGAAAGCCATTCGCCAAGGGCAGATCAATCAAGAGCAATTGGTACAGCTGAACATGATGAGTAAGATCGCTAGCAGGCCGTTGAAAAACACGTCGATCTTGCCCCAACCCATTTCCGCATGAGCAAAATGGGCGGTTTCAGCGGGTAGAATGCCAATAAATCCGC
>NZ_JONK01000057.1 GCF_000711885.1 Chromobacterium haemolyticum DSM 19808 | reverse complement strand
GTGTTGGCGCAGTTGTATCAGCAGGGCTAGGTGTAGGCGGTCCCAAATGCCTAGCGCTTGCCAATCGCGCAGTCTTCGCCAGCAGGTCATACCGCTGCCAAAACCGAGTTCCTGTGGGAGGTCCTCCCAAGGAATGCCGGTAGTGAGAACAAACAAGATGCCGTTGAGGGCGGCAAAATCATCCAACCGCGGCCGCCCACCCCGGCGGGAACGCGGTGGTGGAGGAAGTAGTGGTTGCAATGACTTCCAGAGCTTCTGACTGACGACTTTCCGTTTCATCTTCGCCAAATGCGGGCATACGCATCTGACATCAAGAGGTTTTGTTAGCGGGTCTAAGAAAGGCATGGAAGGTCTAGCGCAAGATACCCGCGCCTGGCTGGCACAAGAGGCTGCATGGCTGTTAGAGTCGGGCCGCTGGGTTCGCGACCAGGCAAGCTATGCCTGGACCTGGGTCAACGAGCAGGGGCAGGTGCTGGCGCGTTGGACCGAAGAACAGCTGAAGGCGGTATGGGCCAAAATTGAGCGCTACTGCGACATCGCCTGGAGTGAGATTAGCCAGATTGAGTGGGGGCAGATTGTGCTCAATGTCAGCAAGGTGGTAGTCGGCATTGCGCTGGTGGTAGCCGCCGCGGTGGTGATGGTGCTCGCCTTGCCTGCAGAGTTAGTCGCAGGCTTCCTGGCTTGCGTAGGGATTATGGGCGGCGCCTCGATAGCGGCGACTGCATAGATTGGGATTGAGAATGGAACAAACATCGATGCCTCGACAGCTGCAACGACTGCAGCAGTATCAAGATGAACTTACCTGGACGCTGGGTAGCGATGATACGGTGGTCATTCGTCCAGGGCTGATAGCTACCTTCTTTTATGAGGGCGGCAGCACGGTGGCCGTGCGCAGCAAAATCGTCGAATGTTACGACTACTTTTATGAGCTGTTTGGCGTTCAGCTAAAGGGGAAGTATTTCTCGGGCGAAAAGTTTGCTCAAATGACGTCGACCACTTACCAGCGCTGCCGGGAAAAAGCTTTGGCATTAGACGACCCACACGAGTCTCTGGAGTGGCTGATTACCTCGGAAAAAACTAAGGACTATGCGCCTGACTATTTCATGGAGTGCCTAACCCGTCGAGCCTTACACGAGGAGTGGGGGCACAAATCCTACCTCAAGTTCTCCTTACCAGCTGAAATACTAATGACGGAGGGAGGGGGCGAACAGTATCAGCGCCTGGTAGCTTTCATTGCCGACAAGTTGAGCCCAACTCATGGATATGGCGGATTCTCGCCAACTCTACCGGCGGATTTTCACCAGTACCTGCCAAACGAGTATGAGCTGGCGCAACGCTTCATTGGGTTGGATGTGGATAGCATGTCATTTTCTGCCGGTGCACATGAGCTACAAAACCATATCAAAGGTGCCAACTGGCTTACTATCCTCGGTGACTACTTTGTCCAGCAGTTGGGCGGTGAGGCCACCATTCGTGCTCAGCTTACCGCTTGGCCAGACATCACCTTTAGCCACTACGCTGGCGGCTTGATGATTCAGGCCGGCGAATATCCCGACTTGGGTGCCCCGGAAGACTGCGCGCCTGTCCTTTATGTAGCAGTAAGCCGCGTTGTGAAGCCAGTGCGTACCACTCAGCCTGGTTCGCTCCACTATCACCTGCCACAACAGAATGGCTTTGATAAAACAGACACGGTCAGTTGGTATGAAAGGTTTGACTCGGTACCACTGCCGGAAGCAGCGCCCGAGTCGGCATCCGCTATCGAAGGTATGCGCTGTGAAGCTGACAAGCCTTGCCCGGAAAGTGGCTACTGGTGGACTCCTGCCATGGAGAATTCACGGCGACCCTTTAGCCAGGGTGAGTTGATGCCAAATTTCCCGAACTCCAAATACGGCAGCACGATTTGGTATTTAGACAAGTAGCAAAGCAGCCTTGCCATGCGCCGGTGGCTAGGTGCCTTTGCTCAAGTCGGTTAAATGAAAAGCAAATGAAATTTGCTTGTTATTGCCTCCGTCACCCAGGTGCCCAGTATGTTGATTGACCGTGACAGCGCAGACCGTTTTATTGATACCTACATGGCCTTTCTCGGCACGTTGGTGAAGGCAAAGGAGAAACACGGCAAGCGGCCAACCCAATGGCTGGCGCTTGGCCGGGCACGCTATGAAGCGGACCGGGATTCGCTCTCTCGTTACCGAGCCACGCTACGGCATCCTGATGAAGAAATGCTGGAGGCTATTCGCCTAATCCGGCTCAATCGCTGGGTTTATCTCAAAGATACGCGGGCGTATTCAGTGTTGCTACCTGAAGATGGCAGCTGCGCGCATGGTGTACTGGGACTGACCGAGCGTTTGCGGGACATCGGGCAGGGAGAGACTGGTTCCGTCATAAGAACCGGGGTATTCCCTTTGAATGGGCGTTGGGTCTGTGATGGCTTGATTGAGGGTCTAGTTTGGTTAGGCCCCAATATTCGTCGTGATGTGACGACCATTTACCAAAGGCTGCGCCAAGAGGGTAAATTCAGCTTGGGGCCGACTCCGGTCTAACTGTAATGAGTCAGGTTCATGTCGCCCGGTTTGGTAGACCGATGGGATGGCGCTTCTGATGCACCGTGATGGCATCTGTTGCATTGGATTTCGCAGATGAAAAATGACCAGCAGGATGTTCTGTCTGAGCTTCAAGCCGAGAATGCGCGTTTAATCGGACTGTTGGAGGCGCATGGGATAGAGTGGCGTGTGAAGTCGCCGGCGCCTGTGATGGCGCATCCGACAAGCATTACGCCACTCTCCACGGCTGAGAAAGTCGCCTTGTTCCGTAGCTTGTTCCAGGGGCGAACGGATGTTTATCCCACTCGCTGGGAAAGCAAGGCGACGGGTAAGTCAGGCTACTCGCCGGTATGTGGCAATGAGTGGCAGCCTGGAATATGTCATAAGCCCAAGGTGAAGTGCGCGGATTGCGAGCATCGTTTGCTGATGCCGGTCACTGACACGGTTATCTATGCCCATCTGTCTGGCGCCATGACTGCTGGGGTCTATCCTTTGCTGGAGGATGACGCTTGTTACTTCCTGGCCGTGGATTTTGACGAGAAGGAATGGCGAGACGACGTACGCGCTTTTTTGCAATCGTGCAGGACGTTGGGGGTTCCGGCCGCTCTGGAAATCTCGCGTTCGGGCAATGGTGCTCATGCCTGGATTTTCTTCACAAGGAAAGTCTCAGCTCGCGATGCGCGTCGACTGGGAACGGCCCTCCTAAGCCATACATGCTCAAGCACCCGGCAACTGGAACTCTCCTCCTATGACCGTCTATTTCCCAATCAGGACTCCATGCCCAAGGGGGGATTTGGCAACCTGATTGCTCTTCCGCTGCAGAAGCGGGCGAGGGAAAACAATGGGAGTGTCTTTGTCGACGAGGAACTCCGTCCCTACCCCGACCAGTGGGCATTTTTGGCCTCGGTCACGCGCATGTCAGCAGAAGACATCGAGCCCGTCATTGTTCAGGCGACTGGCGGTAGCCATCCTTTGGATGTGACATTCATTGAGGATGAGGAACAAAGCACGCCCTGGAAAAAAACGGCGACCAGCAGGACGAAGATTCCAGGACCCATGCCGGAAAGGTTGCGGGTGACGCTTGGCAATCTTATCTACTTTGAAAAGGCTGAGCTCCCCCAGGCACTGGCTAACCGACTCATCCGCTTGGCGGCATTTCAGAACCCGGAGTTTTACAAAGCCCAAGCAATGCGCTTCCCGGTCTGGGATAAACCACGCGTTATTGGGTGCGCAGAAAATTTTCCCAAGCACATCGGCCTGCCCAGAGGATGCCTGGATACAGCACTTGAGCTCTTAGCGGCACACAATATTGAAACCCAGTTACAGGATGAGCGCTATCAGGGGGAGCCCATTCGTGTCAATTTTGGCGGCACCTTGCGCTTGGACCAAGAAGCAGCCATTGCGGCGATGTTGCATCACGATGTTGGCGTATTGTGTGCGCCGACAGCATTTGGGAAAACGGTCACAGCGGCCGCGATGATAGCCCGGCGAGGAGTCAATACGCTGATATTGGTGCATCGGACCGAGTTGCTCAAGCAATGGCAGGAACGATTACAAGTTTTCTTGGGGGCTGGCAAAGGATTGGTTGGCTGCATTGGGGGCGGTAAAAACAAGCCGACCGGCAAAATCGATATTGCGGTGATGCAGTCGCTGTCCCGCAAAGGGGAAATCAGTTCACTTATCGAGAACTATGGACAGGTGATTGTTGACGAGTGCCATCACGTTGGCGCGGTTTCTTTCGATTTGCTCTTGAAGCGGGCCAGGGCGAAATATGTGCTTGGGCTGACGGCCACGCCGATAAGGCGAGATGGCCAACAACCGATAATTTTCATGCAGTGTGGCCCAATACGCTACACCGCGGAGCGACCGGCTACTGCGCCCCATCTGCTTGAAGTATATCCCCGGTCTCTGTCTCACGTTATTGACGTGCCGGGTGATGCGGGTATTCAGGATGTGTTCCGCCATTTGTCAGCAGATGGTATGCGAACGCAGATGATTGTTAATGAAGTGACTGAGGCCTTCAGGCTGGGGAGGAAAATCCTGGTATTGACCGAGCGGACGGAACATCTGGATATGCTTCAGTCAATGCTGCAGCCACTCATTGCTTCGTTGTTTGTGCTGCACGGGAGGATGTCGCGTAAACAGCGCACGGCAATGGTCGCAGAATTGAACGGCTTGCCGCCGGACTCCCCTCGTGTTCTGCTGGCCACAGGCAAGCTAGTTGGTGAAGGCTTTGACCATCCTCCGCTCGATACATTGGTATTGGCCATGCCCGTTTCTTGGAAGGGAACACTACAGCAATATGCTGGGCGGCTTCACCGGGAGCATGCTGAAAAGACGGACGTACGCATTATTGATTTTATCGATATAGGGCACCCAGCCCTCGTGCGGATGTGGGAAAAGCGGCAAGTCGGATACCGAGCGATGGGGTACAGCATTGAGAGCAGGGAACAGGAGTGCGGCCATCATTGCTATTGAAGGTATGCTACCCAGTCCGCTAGTAGTCGTTTGCAGAGAGCCAGTTCGGTAAGGGTTCCATTTAGACCCGCTAACAAAACCTCTTGATGTCAGATGCGTATGCCCGCATTTGGCGAAGATGAAACGGAAAGTCGTCAGTCAGAAGCTCTGGAAGTCATTGCAACCACTACTTCCTCCACCACCGCGTTCCCGCCGGGGTGGGCGGCCGCGGTTGGA
>NZ_JONK01000056.1 GCF_000711885.1 Chromobacterium haemolyticum DSM 19808 | reverse complement strand
CAGGCCGTTGAAAAACCAACGGCCACCCATTTGGTATAATCAAGCATCCCACGAACCACGGAAGCACCCGATGAGAGGCATCCGCAACGACAGTCAGACGAACCTGTTCAGCTACGTCCAGCTGGAAGATCTCATCCCGGCCAATCACCCGCTACGCAAGATCCGCCAGATGGTTGATCTCGTGCTCGGCTCGATGAATGACGTATTCGACGGCTTATATTCCCGCGTCGGGCGGCCTTCGATTCCGCCCGAACATCTGCTGCGCGCCTCTCTGCTGCAAGTGCTCTACACCATCCGCTCCGAGCGGCTGCTGGTCGAGCAACTGGACTACAACCTGCTATTTCGCTGGTTCGTCGGCCTTTCCGCCGATGCCCGCGTATGGAACCACTCGACCTTCTCGCAAAATCGCGACCGCTTGTTTACCGAAGACGTCGCCCGCGCCTTCTTCATTCGGGTACGCAGCCTGGCCGAGTGGGGCAAGCTGACCAGCGACGAACACTTCAGCGTCGACGGCACACTGATCGATGCCTGGGCGTCCCACAAAAGCTTTGTCCGCAAGGATGACGACACGTCCCCACCAGAAGGGCGCAATCCGGACGTCGATTTCCGGGGCGAGAAACGCAGCAACAAGACCCACCAATCCAGAACCGATCCGGAAGCGCGACTGGCCCGCAAGAGCGCCGGCGACGCCAGCCGCCTGTGCCATATGGCCCATATCCTGACCGAAAACCGCAACGGCCTGGTCGTGGACGTCTCGGTGTCCGAGGTCAATGGCCACGCCGAAAACGTCGAAGCGCTGAACCTATTGCTGCGCAACGCCAAGAAAGGCAGCACAGTCGGCACGGACAAGGGCTATGACACGCATGCATTCGTTGACGGCTGCCGAGGCTTGGGCGTCACCCCTCACGTGGCGCGCAAGCGCACCGGCAGCGCCATCGACGGCCGCACCACGCGCCATGAGGGTTACGCGATCAGCCAGCGGCGACGCAAGCGGATCGAGGAATGCTTCGGCTGGCTGAAAACCGTCGGAGGCCTTCGCAAAACCAAACTGATCGGCCGGGCCAAACTGGCCGGGCAAACCTTTTTAGCCTTCGCGACCTATAACCTGATCCGCCTGGGCAGCCTGTCCGGCTGCTGGGGCGGATCGCATGTATAGGGCGTATTACGCCCAAAGTCGCCGGATAACCGGCAAATAGCCTGAAAATCAAGGTAGAAAGCGGATTTATTGGCATTCTACCCGCTGAAACCGCCCATTTTGCTCATGCGGAAATGGGTTGGGGCAAGATCGACGTGTTTTTCAACGGCCTGCTATTGCCTAAACACGAGCATAGGATCGCGGGCAACTCTACGTGATACGCACGGACAAATGCACCTACATAGTGATGCTGCCATTCAATTGTGCCTGTCCGACAAGAACCTGAGGGGACTGTCGATGCTGCAAACCATGGGTTTTATTCATAGCCTGCATATGTTGGCAGGGATGGACTGGAGCGTCCTTGATTACAGCGCAGTAGCATACGCTGCAGGAGAGCAAGAGACCAATCAGAAGGATCAGGCGCGTTGCAATAGCTGAGAGATATCTTAGACATCCAGGAGCGGTGCGACGGCAAGGCGAAAACCAAAAAGTATGCTTGGATGATCGACGGAAGTAGCGCAAGGTGCATAGGGGCTAGCATGTGGAAACGTAGCGAAACCGAGTCATTGGCGGTCACGGACAACAGTGAAGTGGAGGCCCGAAGGTGGCTTGTGTGGTGGTAGAAAATCGATATCTGAGGGACGATAGTCGGAGAAAGCAGCTGGGGCATGAGATACCAAAGCTAGTCATGATGGGAAACCGTTCGGGAAACCGGATAACAATGATCCAGAGGCTGCGTTGCGCCGACGTGGCGTGCTCGAGTACGGCGTGGGTTGCGCGCGCCTTGCTGCGGAAGAAAAACAGGCGGTCGGTAGCCGGAATGTCTGGTGGATTTTTTGAGGAGCCTGAGGGTAAAGCGGGAGGAGGATGTTGCTCTAAAGGGGGTAAGTCGGAAGTGCTCGTACGATGTTTGACAACCATGAGGAGTGGATGATGGGAAAGGCCAAGAGAGTAGCAGTAGGAGCTGCTGAGTCGGAGGCAGGTATGACAAACGGTAAAGCGGAGGTAACGCAGGATGAATGGAAAAGTATGGTCGCAAAGCGAAGGGCGCAGATGTGTGAGGCGATCGTGTTGTGGTGGCTGAAATGGGGGGGGGGGGCACCCGGTCGTACAGATGGAGACAAGTTCGATCTGGTAGAGCAAGTGTTGTGGGTGATGGCAAACGCTATAGGTGTCGCCAATACGGTGGGAGGGGCTAGTGGTCAGACGGAAGGAGGTGAGTTGGACCAGGTGAAGTTTCGATTCAGAAATTATACGGATATATCCTGGGCGGTGGGTGGGTGGACGGTCGCAGAAGAACTGACGGGAGCTGCTGGCCAGATCAAGAAGATGCCGGTTCTGGCGGTATACGGAAATAAAGGTGTGGTGCCGGCAGCGTCGACAGGGAGACCGGGAGAGGAGGTGTGGTCGATCACGCCAAGGTGGGGTGATACCGGGCGTCCGAGTGGCGGAGGATATGACCCTAATGTGTCCTGGGTGCATAAGACGGTTTTGAAGGTGGTGCTCGCCCCATTGACGAGGGGGACGCATAACCCATCAGCATATCTCAGTCTGCGAATCTCGACGGGATGCCAGAGCGAAACGATGTTTGATGACGTAACCCCCCGGCAAGGCGTGGAATTCGATGATGCGCAGCAGTGTTGGACATCCGTTCGAGCCGTAGACGAGATTATATATGACGGGCTGTTGGGGGGGGCAGGGGGGCAGGAGTCTGAGCGGGTGAATTGGACAGCAGGTCTAAATTCCGGGGCCCCGGCAGGGTCCCATGATGCCCCTAGGTGGGGAATTAGTTACGGCCCGCAGTACGTGAGGACCAGGTGGAAGGCGGTGCAGGACATCCTGCCGATACCGGAAGATATCACGTTGTATCTCCCAGTGAATTTGTATTCGTATCCCGGCTTGGGGAGGGGACAGGCAATGGATGGATGGCCAATGGATGGACTGTACAGTATGGACGGGACGGTGCCGGGGTTTGAGGTATTAGCATTTTCGGGTGCAGTGAGCATGGCGAGTTACTGGGGTGATGGAGTGACCGAATGGGAGTGTGACGAAAAGGTGGGGATGGATGCGTGGAATGCGATGGCGTCGAGGGAGAAGTTAGCAGTCCTGGCACGAAGTGAGAAAGTGCCCGAGGCGGGGACGGAGGCAGATGGTAAGGTGGCGTTGGCGGCGGTAGTGATGATGTTAAAGTTGGCAAGTGTGGCTTCGTCGTTGTACGGGGCGATGTACACGATGCTGAGTAAGGCGTCGACGCAGGGGGTATCGGCGTTTGTGGGTAAGTCAGACACTCTTTTGGTGGTGAATCGAATGTCGTTTCCTGTAGTTATACTTGAGGCTACTGGTCGATTGGCAAATGTCGCTGGAAGCCGGTTTCTGGCCCCGGGAGAGAGTACGCATATCGTGTTGAACGGAAACTCTGGGTGGGTGGAGCATTTGAGGAGGAAGGCAGGGAAGCCTGAAAACAAGCAGAGGTTGGGTATGTTATCTATAGCGATGTTACTGAGGAAGGGAGACGGGACCGCGGGGATGATGCACAATAGTGGACCGAAACCTTACGCACTAGACGTGGAGTTCATGGCGGACAGCAAGTATGGGGCAGATAATGGGATGCTAAAGACGAGTGGGTTTACGATGTACAGGTGCAAACTCCATAGGGTGAAGTCAACAACATGGCAGCAGGATAATTCGACGTGGTGGGATATGGAGGAGGCGAGCTTGGGAGCAGCGGGCGGTGCGGAAGGGGTAGGAGGTATGGTTGGCCAATACATGTCATTCAGGCCGATTGCGTGGGGCGGCACAGTTGAGGAGGAAAGTTTAGGCGTGTACCTTTCGGCGGACGGTAGGATGTGGAGAGCGACCCAGGCTGACCAGGCGGTCTTGGTGTTATATGGCAGGGATGAACTGTAGAAGTTCCGATTTGATCTGACAGTCAGGCCTTGCCGAGAGGTGGGGTTACCCGTTTTGATAGAGGTGCGAATCTTCATCAAGACAGCGCGAAAGCGCAGGAGTAACCCCATGGCAAGTTTCAACCAGAACATCATCAAACACAAGATCGGCCTGCTAAACCTGGCAGCTGAGCTAGGCAACGTCTCCAAGGCCTGCAAGGTAATGGGCCTGTCCCGTGATACCTTTTACCGCTACCAGAACGCAGTGGCTGATGGCGGCGTCGAGGCATTGTTCGATGCCAATCGTCGCAAACCCAATCCCAAGAACCGCGTAGACGACGTCATAGAGGCGGCCGTCGTTGCCTATGCGACGGAACAGCCTGCGCATGGGCAAGTGCGAGTCAGCAACGAACTACGCCAGCGCGGCGTGTTCGTTTCCCCTTCCGGTGTGCGCTCAGTCTGGCTGCGACATGACCTGGCATCGTTCAAGCAGCGGCTACGCGCTCTGGAACATCTGGTAGCTGAACAAGCCATCGTGCTCACCGATGCGCAGATCGCGGCACTGGAGCGCAAACAAGAAGATGATGTCGCGCATGGCGAGATTGAAACAGCGCATCCGGGCTATCTAGGCTCGCAGGACACCTTCTATGTGGGCACGATCAAAGGTGTCGGGCGGATTTACCAGCAAACCTTTGTCGATACCTACAGCAAGGTGGCGTTTGCCAAGCTCTACACCACCAAAACGCCGATCACCGCGGCAGATCTGCTCAATGACCGGGTGTTGCCGTTCTTTGCCGAGCATGGGATGGGAGTATTGCGTATGCTGACAGGTCGCGGAACCGAGTATTGCGGCAAGCCGGAAACCCATGATTACCAGCTGTACTTGGCGGTAAATGATATCGAGCACACCAAGACCCGTGCGCGGCATCCGCAGACAAACGGCATCTGCGAACGCTTCCACAAAACGATCTTGCAGGAGTTTTACCAGGTGGCATTCCGCAAGAAGCTCTATCTGGAACTCGATGAGCTACAGGCCGATCTTGATACTTGGTTGGTCTACTACAATCAGGAACGCACACACCAAGGCAAGATGTGCTGCGGTCGCACACCCGTACAAACCTTTATTGATGGCAAACGGGAATGGAGGGAGAAGGTAGACAACTTGAATTGATCTGACAGCCAGGCGCCGTCAAAACGGGAGACTGTCAGATCAGGTCTGAACTTCTACAGTCCTGATTGGTTCGATACAGACCGTACACCATGTACAGTAAGGCGACGGCAAAGACCGTGCCGATCAGCGCAAAGCGGCTGGGGTAGCTCAAGCGCTGCATCAGCCTTACCACGGGTGTTGTCATGATTTCGCTCCTGACTGTGGCGGAGACGCACGCAATGTTGACGTCTGCTTCGCCAGTTTCAGAATAGACAATTTCCCAAGTTGAAAAACACCATTTTCGACTAGTCCATCAAATAGTTGCCGACGCCCATTTGCCGATGGCTCGAGAAATTGTCGAGGCACTCTGACTGCACGATTAAAATGGCGATGTCGAAGAGGCTGGA
>NZ_JONK01000055.1 GCF_000711885.1 Chromobacterium haemolyticum DSM 19808 | reverse complement strand
CAGCGCATCTTGGTTTTCACCAGGCTGCGGCGATGGTAACCGCTCCATTTCCTCCAGATCGCTCGTCCCAGGCGCCGGGTAGCACGCAGTATCTCGTTTCGGACATGCGCGCCCAACCGATTTTCCTTCCACGGCTTGGCATTCTTCCGGGTAGGAATCACCGCCTCGGCTTTTCGCTTGGCAATCGCTTCATGGCAGCCTTTGGTGTCGTAGGCACCATCGCCACTTAGAGCGGCTAACAAAAGTCAGTTTCACGTCTGAGGCAAGGCGCGCCGACGCAGGCAGTACTTGAGTACGGCAAGTCGGCGCAACGCAGCATCAGGAGTTTTGTTAGCCGCTCTTAGAGTCCAAGCTTAATTTACCTGATTTCTCTGCAAGTGATTCGGCATAGGCCGCCGGTGTCAAACCGCCCAGTGCTTTCTTCGGCCTTTCATTGTTATATTTCTTTCGCCAAGCTTCGATTACAACTTGGGCATGGCGCAGGCTGGTGAACCAGTGTTCGTTCAGACACTCATCCCGGAAACGCCCGTTAAAGGACTCGATGTAAGCGTTCTGATTGGGCTTGCCAGGTTCAATGAGAAAAAGCTGAACCCCACGGACGTGTGCCCAGGTCAACATCGCACGGCTGCAGAATTCCTTGCCATTATCGGTCCGGATGGCTTTGGGCAGGCCACGTGTCTTCGCCAGCTGGTCGAGGACGCGGGTCAGATGCAGGCCTCCCATCGCCCGTTCCGGAACAATGGCGACTGCCTCATGCGTGGCATCATCGACCACCGTCAGATTCTTGATGACACGCCCCTCTGCCGTTCGGTCGAATACAAAGTCCATCGACCAGACCTGATTGGCCACCAAAGGACGAGCCAGTGGGTGACGGTCTGCCACGGGGATTTTCTTGCGCTTGCGCCGGCGGATTTGCAGACCCGCCTCGGCATAAAGCCGGTCCACCCGCTTGTGATTGACCTGTATGCCCTCCTGCCGCAGCTTCAGGTAGATCATGCCGGCGCCGTAACGCCGGTGACGTTGTGCAAGCGCGATGATTTTTGCTCTCAAGGCGACATTGCGGTCGGTGGCTGGCTGGTAACGGAATGCACAGGGAATAAATTCGGCGGAGGTTCTCCAGATTCACCACATGTGGGCTGGTTTTGGTGAACGGACTTCTCTCTACGAGGCGATAGTTCTGTGGGAGAAGAAATGGGGGATAGAGTGCGTGGCCAAGTCGGCGCTGTTGCACAAATCCTGAACAGGGCGAGACTCCCCTTTCCCCAAATAAATTTACGCCACAGCCACCGTACAAGGACGGCCCAGCATGCTGAAACGGTTCAAGATGGCAGCGCGTACTTGCAGCTCTGTGAGGTTGGGCGCAGATTTCGGATACCAAGCGTAGCCAGGTAAACTGGCATACGGAGGTACCGATGTACACAGGGCCTCCGCACTCGGATATCATAATGGAGCAAGCCCAAGAAACTGGGCTCGCACATCATCATCCCAGGCGGCCGCCTTGCGTTTGATCCGCATGCTCATCTTGCCGCTCCATCGTCCACGACACGGGCTGGCCGCAACGGCAAGTAAAAATGCTTCAGCAAGGAGAGGCAACCTTCATAGCCCCAAAAAGCGCACAAGCAATCGTCCGGCTGGGTAAACAAGTAAATATACTTATAAATTTTTTTTTAAATGTAGCCTATAGATATTAATGTACGACTCACTCTCAAGGGTAGCCAGCGTGAAAGCCTTCTAACACCTAAGATTCGTCCAGATTGACCGGAAACAGTCGATTTAGACTGAAAGCGGGGATGAAAATCGGCACAGCAAGTACCAACAACGGTTGTCAACCCGGCTTAATGTCCTTCTACGTTTAGATTTGGTCAGAAATGCCGGTTATTTAAAGTGCTACGTCGTACTCCCTGCACTATCTGCATCGGTGCGCCTCGCCTTAGCCATCAAACTGGGTTTTGTTAGCTACTCTAACTCTGTGAGGGTTATGTTATGAAATGTATTGTTCTTATAGCTATTTTTTTTCAACTATTAGCAAGCGGCATCTGCATGGCAGCTTGCCAGGACGGCCATTTTGAGTTTAATAATGACCAGTCAGATAGAACCATGTGGATGTCCCGAGTTGTAGATGATGTCAGATTATCAAACATGTCAATTCTAGGGACGCACGACTCGATGACTGCACCGGTGGGGCAGGCAACTGGTCTCGGATATGTAAAAACCCAAATTATGCCATTTCAAGATCAATTGAACAGTGGAGTGCGCTTTCTTGATTGGCGACTACGCCGCAATGGTAACTGCCAAAATCGGTTAATGTTTTATCATGGCACTGTCAAAGTTTCTGATATCAATCTTGATCAAGCGATAAGTTATGTAAATCAGTGGTTGAAATGGCACCCGGGGGAAACCATTTTAATTCGTGTAAAGAATGAAGCAGGCTCAGATGAAAAAGAACCTGATGATTTCGCCAGGAGAGTTAAAGAGGCTTTTCAAAGCAGTAATTTATATGTGTATACCAACACAGTCTCTCAATCTGATAACCCTAAACTCGAGGACGTTAGAGGCAAGATTGTTATTCTTAAAGATTATGATGAGCGCGGGTATGGAATATATTCCATACCGTATGATAAAAACATGCAAAATCAATTTGATCTATGGGATCCTTCAAATTACTGCACATATTGCAGCTCCAATGAACTAGCTACGATTAAAATGGATAACGAAAAAGAAGGAATTAAAAAGGGCATTGGTTACGGAGCTCCAATTGGAATGTCAAAAATAAATTTGACGTACACATCTGCCAGCACATACGATGGGACAAATAACCAAGCAACCACACCCCTAGAATATGCTGAGCGCATTAACTGGCAAAAACTGATACCAACTGTAAATTCAATGCCTGAATCCCAAGTCATTGGTGTGGTCGTAGTGGATTTTTATGGGCGCGATTGGCCGCAGGATTTTATATATGACAGAAACACATTCAAAAACCCCTGTCACTACTGGTCATCAAATAAAGAAGGTGTTGTTGGGGATATTTATCGTTACAGAAATCCATATTCAAACAGGTTGGAATATTTTCTCTTAAAAAAACCACACTATTCATATTTCCCTGTAGATGCTACTAGCAATGAGGAATGGGATTATCGTGGCACAAATCGCTTATGCAACTAGGATTGTCTTCGTTGCGTAAATCAAAAATATGTAAAAAACGGCTTTATTTTTATGAAAAAATGCGCTTACCGGGGGGGGCAATTTTCAGCAACGTTCCAACCAGTAAGCGCGGCTTTGTTAAGGAAGGTCTGAACAAGTCCCCAACCTTCCCGTAAACTGACGCATTGTCAGTCAGATCCAGGACCCCAGCATGCGACAGCAGATGACCCTATCCGCTGTCCACCATGCTGCGCGTCTACTGCCTGCAGCAGTGGTACAGCCTGTCCGACCCCGCCATGGAAGAAAGCCTGTACGAGATCGCCTCCATGCGCCAGTTCGCCGCCCTCTCCCTGGATGCCATCCCGGACGAAACCACGCTGCTGAACTTCCGCCATCTGCTGGAGAAGCACCAACTGACCCACACCTTGTTTGCCGCCATCCACCAGCATCTCTGCGACAAAGGGCTGATGTTGAAGCAAGGCACCATCGTCGATGCCACCCTGATCCACGCGCCCAGCGCCACCAAGAACGCCCAGGGCGAGCGCGGTCCGGCGCAGCTACTTACCCCCGCCGGTCAAAGGGGTCCCCATTCCGAAGAAGTCAGGTGGTGTGCGTATGTTGGGCGTGCCCACGGTTGCTGACCGGGTGGTGCAGACGGCGGTCAAGCTCCTGCTGGAGCCGCAAATCGACCCGATGTTCCATCCAAACTCCTATGGCTATCGACCTGGGCGCTCTGCCCATGACGCGATTGCCTTGGTGAGGCGGCGAAGCTGGAAGTACGACTGGGTTGTGGAATTCGATATCAAGGGTCTCTTTGACAATATCGACCATGATCTGGTCATGCGCGCGCTCAAGAAGCACTGCCAGACCCCATGGGTTCTCCTGTACGTGGAACGCTGGCTGAAAGCGCCAATGCAGACTGCGGACGGGGCTCTTCTGGAACGGACGCGCGGCACGCCGCAAGGCGGCGTCGTGAGCCCGTTGCTGGCCAACCTGTTCCTGCACTACGCCTTTGATGTTTGGGTCGCTCGCAATCTCAGAAGCGTACGGTTCTGTCGCTATGCTGATGACGGAGTGGTCCATTGCAAGAGCTTGGCTCAGGCCAAGCTGGCGTTAGACAGGATCGGCGAGCGGTTCCGAGAATGCGGCCTCGAATTGCATCCGGGCAAGACAAGGATCGTCTACTGTCGGGACGTCAATCGGCGGGCTGCGCATCCTGATGTCCAGTTCACCTTCCTGGGATACACCTTCCGGCCGCGAAAAGCGGTGGACAAGTATCAGCGGGTCTACGTGAACTTCGCCCCGGCGGTTAGCCGTGACGCCCTCAAGGCGATGCGGCAGACTATCCGGGGATGGCATCTGCAACTGATGTGCGACCGCGAATTGGGCGATCTGGCTGCCATGTTCAATCCGATTCTGAGGGGGTGGCAGCAGTACTACGGTCGCTTCCATGGCTCGGCAATGTCGGTGATCTGGAAACACATGAATGACTACCTGGTGCGCTGGATGATGCGCAAGTACAAGACCCTCGCTCGCCATAAAACGCGGGCGAGACACGCCCTCGGGCGGCTTGCGCGTCGATTCCCGACTGCCTTCGTGCATTGGGGAACGGGATGTCTTCCTGCGGTTGGATGATGGGAGCCGGATGAGTCGAGAGGCTCACGTCCGGTTCTGCGAGAGGCTGGGGGTGAAATTCCCCCGGCCTACTCACCCCTACATCCGCACCTGGCAGGGCTGGCTTTACTTGGCGGTGGTGATCGACTTGTTCTCACGCAAGGTGGTGGGCTGGTCGATGAAACCGACATTGAACCGTGAATTGGCGTTGGACGCCCTGCTGATGGCGCTGTGGCGGCGCAAGCCTACTGGTCGCGTGCTGGTTCATTCGGACCAAGGGTCGCAATATGGCAGTGATGACTGGCACCGTTTCTGCGTCTCCCACGACCTTGAACCCAGTATGAGTCGACGTGGTAATTGCTGGGATACTCAGTCCAAAATGATCTTCGAACGTCGGGCTGATCTGACCCGTGCTGGGATTGGCCGAGCTGCCTTGGCATTGACCTGTCGATCGGTTTCCGGCGTTCCCCGAGCATTGCCGGGCCCAACGTTGGTGACCTGATAGGAGCTTTGTTCTGCACCATGAGTGTCCTGTCCTGCGAGTGGGGTTGGCGATGCGTCTACTGCAAGGGAGACCCGCATGGAGCAAAACGAAGTCATTCTGGGTGTCGACACGCATTTGGATGTACATGTCGGAGCCGTGATCAGTGAGACGGGCAAACTCCTTGGAACGCTATCGACACCAACCGATACATCCGGTTATTTCAAGCTGCTAGCTTGGGCAAATTCGTTCGGGCATGTGCTCCGTGCTGGAGTCGAAGGAACTGGCACCTATGGAGCTGGCCTAGCCCGTGTGCTGCGTGACCACGAGATCGAAGTGCTGGAAGTCAACCCGTCCTGACCGGGCAGCACGCAGGTCCCAGGGAAAGTCCGATCCCACCGATGCGGAAAATGCCGCACGTGCAGTTCTCTCAGGGAAGGCAACTGCCCTTCCTAAAGTGCAGTCCGGAGCAGCTGAAGCGATGCGAGCGGTTTCGGTTGCCCGGCGTAGTGCCGTGAAGGCGAAGACGCAGGCCATCAATCAGTTGCGCGCATTGCTGGTAAGCGCACCACAGGAGATTCGTGAACGGCTTCTGAAGGTGAGGACGGCAGAGTGCGTGGCGAGCTGTGCCCGCTTGCGCTCATTAGGCGACACGCCCATCCTGCAAACCTTGGCAGTCACTTTACGCCTGCTGGCCAAACGCTGGCTAGCACTGGCGGAGGAGCTGGGCGTCCTCGATGGCGTGCTTGATCGCCTGACCAGCCAGCATGCTAGGCGACTTCGAGAGCGCTTCGGCGTAGGCCCGCAAACGGCGGCGGTACTCGTTGCCGTGGCAGGGGACAACCCGGAACGCCTGAAAAGCGAAGCTGCAATGGCCGCTCTTTGTGGCGTCAGTCCTTTGCAAGCCTCGTCTGGCAAAAAGGTCCGGCATCGTTTAAATAGGGGCGGCGATCGTTCGGCGAATAACGCCTTGTGGACTATTGCCATGGTACGCATGCGTAGTGACCCTCGGACGCGGGCGTATGTTGAACGTCGAACCAAGGAAGGCATGTCGAACAAGGAAATTCATCGCTGCCTGAAGCGCTACATCGTCAGAGAGCTATACCCACTCATTCTGGCCGATCTAGCCGGTTCGATGCACTCAACTTGACATAGGAGCGTCAACGCCGTGGCAGAGTCCTTCTTTCACAGTCTGAAGAAGGAGCGTATCCGCAAACGGATTTACAAAACCCGCGACTTGGCCAAGTCAGATGTATT
>NZ_JONK01000054.1 GCF_000711885.1 Chromobacterium haemolyticum DSM 19808 | reverse complement strand
CTGGTTTGCCAGGGCGGCCCAGGCAAAAGCCTTACAAGCTGCATGCAGACAAAGGCTATGACTACCGCCGTTGCCGTGAACACCTGAACCGACGCGGAATCTTGGTGCGAATCGCGCGTCGCGGGGTGGAAAGCAGCGAGAGACTAGGTCGCCACCGCTGGGTGGTAGAACGAACCCATTCTTGGCTAGCTGGCTTCGGGAAATTGCGCATCCGCTTCGAACGGCGGCTGGATACGCATTACGCCTTACTCAAGCTGGCTTTCTCATTGATCTGTCTGCGATTTATCGACAGGTTTTGTTAGCGGGTCTTAATGCCCGCGCCGACAACAGCCGCTTATGGAATGACGATGGACACGCTGAGCACGCGAGTCCCTAGCCTTTCCTCATGGGAGCCATCAGACTTGGGACGGCCGTAGAGGTGGAGCGTGATGCGGAAATCTTCTCGACCAGAATCCGTCACATCATGACTCCAGTAAAAAGACGGCGCTTTGTCAGCATAGAGCCTTGCCATATTGATTTCGGAAGTGGAGGCATCCTGCTCGGGTCGCAACTGCCCTCTTTTGCAGAGGCATGGGGCAGTGATTGAGGTAGCGGCCTGCCCTCCGATATGATCAATGGCATAGGGGATAATGCCCATCCCCTGGCTTGGGGATGCGCTCACGCCATACCAGCGTATCGTATTTCCCACCCTAGCTTCGGACAGAGACAATAGGAGCAAGCCATCCTGAAAACGCTCTTCAACGAGGGTATGGCTGGAAAAAACCCGTACCATGCCTTCATCGGCTGCCACGGGCGAATGTTCCTGCAGACCCAAGACGTTTAGCGGCACGCCCGGTTGCAGCGCCAGGGTCAAGTCGATAACAGGATTCATGATTCATCCTTACAATAGGTAAAAGTGCCGGCAAACTGAACAGCCTGCCGGCACTTCGCGTTAAAGAAATTCTGCTATTTCAAGAAACCTGAATAACAGGATCCCAATAGAAATAACCAAGAGTCTTAACTTGATTGCCACTTACTTGCTCGGTGATATAGAACCAAACCTGATAGTTTTCAGTGCCCGTATCAGTTACGTTGCACCCAAGATAATAGTTTGGAATTTGTTGCGCCGTATAATTAAGCGGGTCCACCACTTTGTCGGCATTCTGATTGGGAATTGGCACCCAAGGTCTGGACTCGGTCGGAACCGGAATACTGGTAACCTGACTGCCAGAGAATTTTTGAATTTTGTAAACGATAACGCTTTGGCTGACGTTTGAAGACAAAGACAATGCACGCCACCTGATCACATCGTCGACTTCAGCCTTCACCGCCAAATCAGCTGAAGCTTGTCCACCTGTGACAAAGCGGCTCTCCGCTACCATGTAAACATCCAGATGGGCGATGCCAGTTGGCTGGCCAGAACTTTGGCTTGGATTAGGGTATTTTTTGAGAATGGTTTGCGTATCGAACACCATTTCAATGTTGATAATATTGCTCATTTCTTCCTCCGCATGTGAACCATCTTAATCAGGCGAAACAGCTTCACCTCAAGGCCATTTATTGATACAACAGGATCAAGAAAATAGAACCTAGTGCAAATACCTATAGCAATATCCATCAAAATATTTTGTTGCAATTAATAATATTTGACTGAAAAATATCTCAATCAAAATTGCGCCATGCAATTCGCATGCGACACATAGCCCACTTTCATGCCATTCACTCAGCAACAAATACGGTTTCGTACATGATGCGCCGCCCCCCTCATGGCCTACTGCTCTCTAAACATCCGCGCCATGCCTACCTTTTTAAGCTCACGGCTTTAAAGAAATGGACTTGGCTGGCGGCTCTGGCTTTCAGCGCCGCCGCCGCGCCGGCGCTGGCTCAGCCCAGTTTTCAGCAGGTTAAAGCGGAGTGGCGTCCGTCGGACGTTGTGGTACTGGACCGCAACGGCCAACCCATGCAGCGGCTGCGAGTGGACAAACAAGGCCGGCGGCTGGACTGGGTGGGCCTGGCGGACACCTCGCCAGCTTTCCGCCACGCGCTGGTGGTATCGGAAGACCGGCGCTTCTACCAGCACAGCGGCGTGGACTGGTCCGGCGTGGCCGCCGCGGCCTGGGGCAATTTGTGGAACACTCGCACCCGCGGCGCCTCCACGCTGACCATGCAACTGGCCGGTCTGCTGGATAGTGATCTCAAGGTGGGCCGCAACGGCCGCAGCCTGTGGCAGAAGATGGGCCAGGGCTGGTCCGCCGCTTGGCTGGAAACCCATTGGAGCAAGGCTCAGATCCTGGAGGCCTACCTCAATCTGGTGGGCTTCCGCGGCGAACTGGTGGGTTTGTCCGCGCTGTCCGCCACCTTGTTCGGCAAGATGCCGGCCGGCCTTAACCTGGAAGAATCCGCCATCGCGGTGGCGCTAATCCGCGCGCCCAACGCCGCGCCGGACAAAGTGGCCACCCGCGCCTGCCGCATCCTGCAAGACATGCGCCGCCAGCCCAACTGCGCGGCGCTGGCGGTGCGTGCGCGCCAAGCGCTGGCGCAAAGCCGCGCCGCCAATCCGCTGGCCGAGCAGGACGCGCCCCACTTCGCCCAAAAACTGCTGCAGCGTCAGCCGCTGGCGCCCGGCAGCCGCATCGGTTCCACACTGGACCTGGGCCTGCAACGCTACGCGGCGTCGGTGCTGCGCCGGCACCTGGCCGCGCTAGCGCAGCGCAATGTGCAGGACGGCGCGCTGGTGGTGCTGGACAACGCCAGCGGCGACATCTTGGCCTGGGTGGGCTCCAGCGGCCGCGGCCTGTCCAGCGCGGCGGAAGTGGATGGCGTCACCTCGCTGCGCCAGGCCGGCTCCACGCTCAAGCCCTTCCTCTATCAACTGGCGCTGGAACGCCATTACCTGAGCGCCGCCTCCTTGCTGGGCGACAGCCCGCTGGACCTGCAAACCGGTTCCGGCCTTTACGCGCCGCAAAACTACGCCAAGGACTTCAAGGGCCTGGTGTCGGCGCGCACCGCGCTGGCCTCCTCTCTCAATGTGCCGGCGGTGCGCGCCATCGAAATGGTGGGCCCCAACGCGCTGCGCGACCGCCTGTACCGGCTAGGCCTGAGCAGCCTGCAACAGGACGGCGATTACTACGGCTACAGCCTGGCCCTGGGCGCCGCCGACATCCGCCTTCTGGAACTGGCCAACGCCTACCGCACCCTGGCCAACCAGGGCCTGGCCAGCCCGACCCGCTGGACGTTGGCGGACCCCAAACCCAAGCCGCAGCGTCTGCTGAACGCCGCCAGCAGCTTCATCATCGCCGACATCCTGTCCGACCGCACCGCCCGCGCGCGCACCTTCGGCCTGGAAAGCGCGCTATCCACCCGCTACTGGAGCGCGGTCAAGACCGGCACCAGCAAGGACATGCGCGACAACTGGGCGGTGGGCTTCTCCCGCCAGCGCACCGTGGCGGTGTGGGTGGGCAACGCCGCCGGCGAGCCGATGTGGGACGTGTCCGGCATGCACGGCGCTGCGCCGGTGTGGCAGGCGGTGCTGGACCGTGCCCAACAGGGCGCGCCGGCCTCCCTGCCGCCGACTCCGCCGCCCGGCGTGGTGAGGCAGAACGTGCGCTACGAGGGCGATGTCGAGGCCAGCCGTCGCGAATGGTTCCTGGCCGGTACCGAGCGCGCGCTGATCGTGCCTGAGCGCGGCGGCGCCGCCAGCCAGACGCCGGGCATCGCCGCGCCAGTGGACGGCAGCGTCTACGCGTTGGACCCGGACATCCCGCCGGCCAACCAGCGCCTGCTGCTGCGCGCGCGCGGCGTGGCCCGCCCGCAATGGTGGCTGAACGGCAAACGCCTGGGCGCCGGCGCCAGCCTGCCCTGGTTCCCCTGGCCCGGCCGCCACGCGCTGGAACTGCGTGACGCCAAAGGTCTAGTGGTGGAGAAAATCCGCTTTGAAGTGCGCGGCGCCGTGATTACCCCTGGCCAGAAGGCCGGTAAAATGGGCTCTGCCGCCAAAAAATAGCAGCAAACATTGCTCCATGCCATAAACATAAAAGGCAGATCGTTTTTACCTCAACGACAAGGAGCAACACATGAAGTATCCATTCGAAAACCTGGCCCTGTCCGGCGGCGGCGTCTGGGGCATCGCCTATCTGGGCATGTTGGAGGAACTGGAGAAGGCCGGCGCGCTGGGCCAAATCCAGCGCGTGGTCGGCTCTTCCGCCGGCGCCATTTCCTCCATGCTGATCAGCTTTCAGCTCAGCGCGGCCAAAACCAAGGAGCTGGCGGACACCCTGGACTACCGCAAAGTCCCGCAAAAGACCACCGAGCCGCGCTCGGTGCAACTGGACGCCGCCTACCACGCCTTCCAGACCCATGCGCCGGGCATCACACCTGAAGACTTCATCTGCCTGCTTCGGCTGATCAACAAGAAGGGCTGGTACTCCAGCGAATATTTCTACGGCTGGCTGCAAGGCGTCGTCGCCAGCCAGTTCAAGGACGGACGGCCGGGCAAGAAATACACCTTCGCCGACTTCGCCAACCCCGCACTGCACAAGAACGAACAAGCCTTCCGCCAGCTCCATGTGATCGGCTGCGACGCCAACACTCACCAGGCCAAGGTGTTCTCCACCGAACTAACCCCGGAGGTGGAAGTGGCCGAGGCGGTGCGCATCTCCATGTCCATCCCCTTCTTCTTCGAGGCGCAGAACTTCATCTACCCCCCGGAAGAGAAAGCCGACGTGTTCGTGGATGGCGGCACCATCTGGAACTACCCGATCAACTTCTTCGACGACAAACATCCGCCGGAGGCCACCTTCGGCGCCCGTTTCGATTCGCAAGAAAGCAAGCCGTCCCGCAACAAGGACAACAATCTCCTCCAGCACATCAAGGACATCACCCAAAGCGCCTGGCAGGCGCAAAACTTGAATTATCAGCACTCGCCGCTGGATCAGAAGCGCAGCATCAGCATAGACACCGGCTGCATCGACGCCACTGAATTCAACATCAGCCCCAACGACGACAACTATCAGCGGCTCTACCTGGCCGGCAGGGCCGCTACTTGCGCCTTCCTCTCGCGCTGCGAGCGCTAAGAACGAGTCTACGATCTCGCGAGCCTGAGCGAGACAAGGCGAAAACCGCTGAGAAAGTGGAATGTACTCGTGGTACATGAGCATTTCGAAGCGGTACTCACCGTGCCCGCAGCAGAAACAGGCTCTCAGCCGGCCCCCCGCGCCCCTGGCTCTTGAGCGCGGGGGTATTCGCTCACTCCGCAGCCAGCAAGCGCCAGCGCTGATTCGCACCGCCGTGACAGGCCCATTGAATCAGCTGCTGGCCGGCCTGGACCGAGCTGTTGGCCACATCCACGCATTTGCCGGCCTGCGCGCCCACCAGGCTATAGCTTCCCGCGCCGTCCGCCTTCAGGCTGAAACGCTGATTGGCCTGACCGCTGCACGGCCACTGAATCAACTTGCCCCCGTCCTGCTTGGAGCTGCCTTCCACGTCCAGGCATTGCCGGGAATGCGCGGCCGTCAATTGATAGCCGTCCCCGCTGGCTGCCAACTGCCATACCTGGTTCTGACCAGTCGCCGTTTGCTGGACAACCGCCGTTCCGGAGGCCGCGCTATTACCCTTGACCGTCAGCCACAAGCCGCTGCTCAAGGACTGCAACCGGTAAGACTTGCCCAGCTGCGGCCCAACGGCGTTGCTGTCTATGACTTTGGCAGCGCGCGCGTCGCTGCGGTCCAACACGTCGGTCAGGGTCAAGCTCACCTGCAGCTTGGCCGGCGTCGTTGCTCCCGCCGGCAGCTTCAAGCTGGCCGTGCGGCGCTCGCCGGAGATTTCGCCGCCTTGGGCCAAGGTCTTGCCGCTGGCCGCGTCTCCGACGCTGAGCTGGTATTTGAACTGCGGCGCCCCATAAGGGCTGGTTTGCCAACTCACCGTCACCACGCGCGCGGCGGCGTCGTATGCGGCGTTCAGTTGATCGATCTTGGCAGGATCCGCTTCCGGCGCGGCAGGACGCCGGGCAGTGGAAATCAGCGGCGATTGAAACCCTGCTAGTGGCGCGCCCTGCTGCATCACGAAGCGCCCCAGCGCGGACACCGCATGCTGCTTGGCCTGCGCAGGCGTCAATTCTGTGACGGTGGGCGTGGCTCGGTTAATCGCCTGCCAGCCCTGCGTGCCTCGCGCCCATACATCGTAGTACTCGGCGGTGCGGGTCACCTCCTTGGCCTGACCGCTCCAGTTCTCGATGAAGCTGTTGGCGGACTGAGCCGCGAAATCAACATTGGCCACCGGGAAATCAAAAGTGGCGTGATGGGTCCAAACCCGCGTGGCCGCGTCCCGCGTCCACATGCCAAAGTAAGTGTGGCCGTTTTGCTGCCAGTTGCGCACCAAGGACGTCACCGGCTGGCCCAGCGTCCACTTGGTCTGCAAATCGAAATATTTCAGCCCCTCGCCCTCGCCGCCAAAGCGCTCCACCTTGGCGCCGGGCTTGGCATACACAGCGCGAATGGGCACGCCATGCACCGACACCGGGTCCCAAATCGAAAAGATATAGGCCGGCGCGCCGTTGTTGTGGCTCTGAATGCCGGTGTAGCCGCCCGCATCGCGGCCGCCGTTCCAGCCCAGTGTTTCGTAATACGTGTGCTGGTGGGTATTCAACACCTTCACCGTCATCATCAGGATGTCGGCGGAAACGTTGGGGTAATTGAGATGGGCGGAACCCGTGCCGGCCAGCGCCGACGCAACGGGAATACAGGACAGGACCAAGCCGGCGACGCCGCGGCTGAATGAGTACATGGCAACACCTCTATTCAATGAAGGGGAACCAAGGCCGGCCGCATACGACAACGGCCTGCCGCCAAAACACTTAATAAGTGAGTGAACGACAGGCCGCCCGGTTCCGCCTCCACAGCGGAATGGCACTATTTACACAAGCTCAACGCTGGATGAGATAGCGTATCGTCGGGCCGTCCTGCTGGATTTCCAGCACGGTGTAGCCATGGTTCTTGGCATCCAGCGGGATGTTGTTGATGGACTGCGGGCAATCGGTCACCACTTCCAGAATTTCTCCCGGCTGCAGCTGCGGCATCGCCTCCAGCGTGGCCACCGCCGGATAAGGGCAAGGCTCGCCCATCATGTCCAAACGGTAATTCGGGGTATAACTCTGCTTGCTCATGCCGCCTCCTTGCTGAATCTAGCCGCCTGCGCCTTATTGGCGAAGAAGCGCTTTTCCCACCACATCACCGCCAGCATCGCCAGCGCCAACATTCCGTAAGTCAACACCAGGCCGCCTTGCGGGCCAAACACCGCCAGCAGGTTCACCTTGGCGTAATCAGTCGCCACCGCCGGCGCGATATCGTCCCACCACGCCGCCAGCAAGGTGGCGCCGACGATATTGCCCAGCCCCACCCACCAGTAATGCACCTGGCCCTCCACCGCGCGATACATCCAGCCGGTTTCGCAGCCGCCGGCCAGAACGATGCCGAAGCCGAACAACACACCGCCTATCACCGCGTTGGGGCCTGCCCACAGGATCTTGGGCGGCACGCCCAACTGCACATAGCTGTACACGCCGATCACGCTCACCGCCATGCCGGCAATGATGGCCTTGGCCATCTGGGTGCGGCCGGTTAGCCACAGGTCGCGGAAGGCCGAGGTAAAGCACACCTGCGCGCGCTCGATGATCAAGCCGAAAGCCAGGCCGAACAAGGCCGCCAGCCCCAGCTTGGGCATGGAGAAGGTGCGGGCCAGCGCCCACAGCGTGAAGGCGACGAAAATCAGCATCCCCAGGCGGAAGCGCCGCCGCGCCTGATCCTCGCGCTGCTGCAAGGGCTGCGGCGCGTTCACCTTCTGCAGCTTCACCGGAATGCGGAACACCGGCAGCATGGTCACGCGCGCGCCAAACCAGGAACCCGCCGCCGTGGCCAGCGCAAACAACCAGGCATGCAGGGAAAACTGCGGAATGCCAGTGAAGAAAGCCGCCAGATTGCAGCCCATGGCCAAGCGCGCGCCAAAACCGGCGATCAGGCCGCCCAACACCGCCTGCGCGATGCGGATACGATGATGCGGCATGCGCAGCTTGACGTTGTTGGCCCACAAGGCAGCGGACAAACAGCCGGCGAACATGCCGATGATCATCATGCCGTCCACACGGTCCAGCGGCGTGCCTTCAAGATGGATCACCTTGAAATAACCCCAGGTTTCCGGATGAAAGCCAAACAACTGCAAGACGTGGCCGCCCCAACGCGTGAACTCCCCGGTCACCGCCCAGAAAGTGCCGGTAATGCCGAAATAATAAGCGGACAATACCCCAGCGGCGATCACCGCCGGGACCGGCGCCCAGAAGCGCACCAAGTATTGCGTCTTGAAATCCTGCCAAGTCATGGCTCAGGCGTCTCCCAATAAAAAAACCTGCTCGCAAGCAGGGTCAAAAGCACAAGGCTGGCATTGTAAAACAACACGCCGGCCTTTTCAGACGTGAATTGTCGCACCGGGCCGCCATCCGCGGCAAACCTTATATAGAACCGGCTCATGATTGGATACGCATCGACAACCCGTAAATGATTTCAATTAAAACCAAATTCCTTTGGCATCAAAGCCTTTGTGCCAAGCCGTAAAAACACATAGAATAAGCTCGCTTTTTAATAATAACTATCAACAGCTATCGTGTAAGCCACGATGCCGCCGCTACGGCGCCTGAACACTTACTCGCAAACCTTCGCCAGATAACGCCCTGAACCCATGGACTTAAGCACCCTGCTCGCCAGCTTCGCCTCCGCCTTCAACCAAGACCAACGCCTGCTTACCCTCAGCCTGGGCGACGGCAGCGTGGCGGCCGAGCAACTGCTGCCCCTGAGCCTGGCCGGCGAAGAAGGCGTGTCCCGGCCTTACGCCTATCAGCTCACCTGTCTGTCCCCGGACGGGGCCATCGAACTCAAGACCCTGCTCGGCCTGCCGGCCCGCATCGGCATCCTCGACGCCGCCGGCGCCGAGTCCTTGCGCTGCGGCGTGGTATCCAAAGTGGAAAGCCTGGGCTCGGACGGCGGTTTCAGCCGTTATCAGCTCACCATCGAACCGCCGTTCGCGCTGCTGCGTCACCGCGTCAGCTCGCGGGTGTTCCAGGACCTGTCGGTGCCGGACATCGTCAAACAGATCCTGGCCGAGCATCAGCAGGCCAACCCGGTGTTCGCCCGGGTGCAGACGCTGGAATTCAAGACCGGCGCGGCGTCCCCGCGCAGCT
>NZ_JONK01000053.1 GCF_000711885.1 Chromobacterium haemolyticum DSM 19808 | reverse complement strand
ACTTGGTTGGTCTACTACAATCAGGAACGCACACACCAAGGCAAGATGTGCTGCGGTCGCACACCCGTACAAACCTTTATTGATGGCAAACGGGAATGGAGGGAGAAGGTAGACAACTTGAATTGATCTGACAGCCAGGCGCCGTCAAAACGGGAGACTGTCAGATCAGGTCTGAACTTCTACAGTCCTGATTGGTTCGATACAGACCGTACACCATGTACAGTAAGGCGACGGCAAAGACCGTGCCGATCAGCGCAAAGCGGCTGGGGTAGCTCAAGCGCTGCATCAGCCTTACCACGGGTGTTGTCATGATTTCGCTCCTGACTGTGGCGGAGACGCACGCAATGTTGACGTCTGCTTCGCCAGTTTCAGAATAGACAATTTCCCAAGTTGAAAAACACCATTTTCGACTAGTCCATCAAATAGTTGCCGACGCCCATTTGCCGATGGCTCGAGAAATTGTCGAGGCACTCTGACTGCACGATTAAAATGGCGATGTCGAAGAGGCTGGACGCGCTTCTCGGTGAATTGAAAAACGCAAATTCGAAGCTTTTCCATTAGGAACCATCAGGTCACTCAATAGGGTGTAGTGAATGCCTTGACTAGGGAGAAGCTTTGCGGTGATTTCTTTTTTTTTCCCCAAAGGCTCGATTTGACTGGCTGTAATTTGATACCCCGTAGAGTTGCTGGTGGTAAAGACACCAGAAAATTGCTGT
Source organism: Chromobacterium haemolyticum DSM 19808 (assembly GCF_000711885.1). Lineage (GTDB taxonomy): Bacteria > Pseudomonadota > Gammaproteobacteria > Burkholderiales > Chromobacteriaceae > Chromobacterium > Chromobacterium haemolyticum. The sequence continues at coordinate 8,908 of NZ_JONK01000053.1, read as the reverse complement.
CGAAATTTTCTCTTAGAGATCGCATTAATCTGATGTTCCAAACGATTCCGGGTATAGGTGTTTGTAACCCAGCGCCAATCCCAAGAGGATGTTTCTGGATTTTTATATTGTGAAAGCAAATCTTGTGGAGCACTGAGACCATCCTTTCCTCCAAATTTTGTCAGTACAAAGGGGCGGTGTGTTGGGTGGTTCTCCAAAGCATTGCCAGTGAAACGCAAAAATCCAAACAGCTCAGCGTCATATTTCAAGTACATATTTGATTCATATGGTATGCTTGCATTTTGTTCAAACAATGTTAATGTTATTTGTCGTTTGCTTCGTGGTGGCAAAGTGGCTCGATACTCAGCAGTTTGCGATGTTGTGGCGCTGTAACCATTGGTTGTTGTCCAGTCTGCCCCTGCAGCCATTTCCACTCCAATCGAAGTTTCTGTTTCACCCAGCAAAGGCAAGCCAGCTTTAAATTTTTGGGCAACAGTCACTTTACCACTCACACTTATTTTATCTGCCTTTGACCAACTAACAGAGGCATCATATTTAAGATTGGCAACCGCAGTATCAATTTGATCGCTGTCGTTTTCGAGTAGCACTGTTACTACTTTTATTGGCTTACGATCAAACAGTTGAGGCGTACCCATTAGCAAATCTTTGGGCTCAGTCAACCATTGGAGATTAGTAAATGCCATGCGAAAACGTTTGTCCGACCAATACCCTGAAGGCCCTTCGGGATCAAATCGAGCGCTCAACATGTATCGATACTGATTGTCTGATATGGAAATATCATCCAGGCGAGAACGAATCCGACGGTAGTCAAACTCTTTCCCGACACTCATGTTTCCATTGCTATTCCCCCCACACCACCCGTAACCCAAATAGTGAGCTAGCATCGCCCAAGGGCGGTAAAAGGCCTCAGAGTGAATGATTTTTCGAATGATTGATTCGTTATCTGAATGTTGTTCAGCAAAAAAAACATCATTAAATACTGGTGTTGCATTAGCGTGAGGGGATTTTAATAATTCCGCTCCAAGCATTGTCGAAACACAAAGGTTAAATACGGCTCTTATTGATGTGGTGTAGACTGTCTTCATGTGGACATATCCTAAATTCTGATTGGCGCCATTGATCAAATTCGGCAAAATCTATAGCGAATTAATTGCGCCACCTATTTGGGCGCACTTAAGGTTGTCCTGATGATTTTGATGACTGTGTTTGTGTGGTGATTTCTTTTGCCCTTGCACTGTAAAAAAAAGGCTCGGAGGGGGCTCCGAGCCTGTAGGGAAAGTCGCAAGATTAGCTCAAAGTGCTAGAAATTGGGAGTGACTTGCAGATGTCGAATCACCACAAAATCTTTAAGACGGTTTATGCTTTGACTTGCAAGCGAATCATATAGAAAATCAGTACAGCTCACACCCTGTACTTAATGGCACTTGAAGCTTTTCAAAGTTTCGCAGACAAGAAGGAGGTAGGCAGAAACGAGTGCATTATGATATTCGAGTACGTAGGGCATGCGCGGGCGGACGCAGACTTATAATGATCCCTCTATTCAATTCGGTCTGACCATCAAGAACCTATTTGTACTGGCGTTTCGCGCAGACCATCGGTTTCATTCAATGGGAGGCCTGGGCTGGAGCGCCCTCCACTACAGGACCTTACCAGGAGGCAGCAGACACTGCAGGTCCAAACTCCTCACCAGAAAAGCTTAGGCGCGTTGCATCTGCTGGTCGATCGCACTGGCATCAAGATGCTGGGTGAAGAAGAATGGAAAACCAAGAAATATGGTGCGGAATATCGCAGGCAATGGTGCAAGGTCCATCTGGCCATCAATGCGGAATCCCTGGAAATCCGCTCCATCGGGGTGACAGACAACCGTCAGGTCGATATGTAAATGGTACCTTCTTTCTTGGCGCAAATCCCCGCAGAGCAACTGATAGGTTGAGTGAGAGGCGACTACAGCACAAGCTGCAATTGCGTGCATTCTGACTCGCAAGAATGCTAGGCCATGGAAAGGAAGTTCGCTGAGTGTGCTGGTTGGAAATTTCCTGTAACTTAAAAGCGGGTTTGGGCGCTGAGCACGAACACGCTGCGGTCCTGTAGTAGATTGTAGTCACCGCCACCGGTACGAACATAGCGCAGGTCCAGCAGACTGTTTTTACTCCAGGCCAGTCCCACTCCCATAGCTGTCGTGTGACGGCCGGCGGAAAATTGCCCGTCGTCGGAATAGCCCGAGACGTCCTGGGCGAAAGATAGGTAGGGCCGCCATTCCCAGCCGCCAGCAGACAGCCCAAAGCGGTTCTGGTACTTAAGTCGCCAGCCCCAGGCGATGGGGGTGACAAAGCCGTCCAGCGCGCAGCTGGCAACCGAGCCCGAACAGGACGGGTAAACATCGCTCGGCGCCATACCGAAGCCCGGGCGCCCATAACGCATTACCGACGGATCAGGCAGGCCACTGACCTGGCGCAGCGCAAGCTGTAAATCCAGCATGGCTTGATGACCGAGCAATAGTGGTAAGGGTTGTCGCACGCTGGCCAGCCATTGTGACACACGGAATTCGTCGTAACCGCGCAGAACAGCCCCTGCCGGCAAATGATTCAAGTATGCCAAGGGGCCGACTCCCGCTAGCGTGCCGTTCAAAAAATCAGCTCCGTTCCAAGCCAGCCCTCGATTGGATTGCAAGCTGTATTCCAGATAGAGTCTGCGACCGCTCTCGTCTTCCTGCGTCAGGTTTACTGCCCATAGCCGGCGGTTGGGCAGGAAGGCGTCTCGATAGTTTCCAGCCACTGCATACGGCACGAGCTCGCCGCCAGCTTCCAGTGCAGTCAACGCCGCTCCCGGACCGGTCTTCAACACTTGTACTATTGGACTGCGGCTTGTGAAGTTTGCATAAAACAGGCCCAGCGTAGCTTGTCTAGGTAACTGGATGTGCCAGCCCACACCGTACTCGCCTGCGCTCGGCCTCAAGTCATTGGTACGCGGGATGTAATCCAAGCGATTGGCAATCGACTGTGCATCCGTGGTCAGCACTGGTTTTTTATCAAGCAAGGTCAGCAGGCCGCCATTTAGCGTGATCTTGTCGCAACCGGGCTGGATAAAGTCGTTGGTCGAGTAGAAGGCGCCACAGCCGGGGTAGCCGTTTGAGCGGAAGGCAAACTGGTAAAAACCATCCACTCTGAGCCAGCTACTCGCCTGCCAATTGCCATATAGCGCCGGGGCAGGCACATTGAAGGACTCGCTGGGCGAGGCGGCGCGAAACTGGGTCGCGAAATCCCAAGCGTTGATTTGCTGCAATCCGCCGGAGTACGTGGTAGGCGTAACCCAGGGGATAACTTGCTGCCCCAGCCGCCATTGCAGTGGCCGTTGTGCCAATTCGATGTTGCCGTAGACATAAGCATCGCTCGCCACCAAGTTGCCGAAGCGACTCAGCGGGGTGAACCCGGCATCGCTGAGCCGGCCCGGGTCATAGCTGTTGGCTACATTGCCATGCGGCACTGATTCGCCCGCCAACGCTTGGTCGTACCATCCTTTGATGCTTAGTTGCGCGCCATGGTTACCGTTAATGAGGCGCAGCTGCAGATAGCCGTCAACACTACGCGATACGGTGTCGCCCTTGCCGTAATTGAGATCGCCATCATTGCGAGTGTACATGCCCGCACCACCAATGCGGACGGGGGACGGATTGTCAGTGCGCCAGACGTTGCCGATGGCAAACGCGCCCTGCCACCTTGCTGTCCAACCCTCTGCCAGAAGGTGCTCCGAGCCGTCGCCGAGGCTGCTGGGGCGGTCGCCGAACACGATCTCGCCAGCCAGCGTGCTGTTGCACAGGCAAAACAGCGTAACTAGCCAGCGTTTCCACCACCTCGCTTGCCTTACCCGCATTCTAATCCTCCTCGTTTGGGTGCTAACATCAAGATAGTCCATGCACGGTGGCTGCAGGATAAATCCGTTTGGGGAAAGGGAAAGCCTCCCCCTGCTCAGGATTGATGGGCCAGTGCCCCATCTAGCCTTCTGCTCTTTTCCAACCAAGCGAAGCTGCACTCAACAACTCAGCGTTTGGGCATCACCTTGAAGGTATTCAGCTCGCTCCGTTTGAGAATCTGCACCGTTACGTCCGCCCCCAGAATTTCTCTCGCGCCTTGAGCAAAGGGTTTGCCAACATAGCCACTATCCACCAACAGGCTCTGAACCCCAATCAATCTGGATTTACATTACCGTAGCACCTGTGGCGCCCCCAGCCACCTCGTCACCGTGGCAGAGGTCGCCCCCGCTTGGATGATCGGGCCGCTCTGAACGGCATCCTATTTGTCCTCACCACGGGTATACTGTGGGAGGACCTACCCCAAGAATTGGGCTTCGGCAGGGGCATGACCTGCTGGCGACGGCTGCGTGATTGGCAACAACAAGGTCTCTGGGATCAACTCCATTTGGCCTTCCTCACGCAGCTTTGACACTGCGACCAGATTGAATGGAGCCGTGCCAGCATCGACGGGGCGAGTGTCGCCCGCCCCCGGGGGGCCAGGAAACTGGCCCTAACCCCACCGATCTGGGTAAGCTCGGTAGCACACGGCACATCATCGTAGATCGCCGTGGCCTGCCCTTGGCGCTGTGTATTACCGGTGCCAATCGGCATGATTCGATGGTGTTTGAGATACTGATGGATTCCATGCCGACCATCCCCGGTTTACCAGGACAGCTACGAAAACGGCCGGACCGGCCACACGCCGACAAGGGCTACGACTACCGCCGTTGTCGCGACTATCTTCTCCGACGAGGCATTCAGGTCCGTATCGCCCATCGAGGCGTGGAAAGCAGCGAGAAGCTTGGGTGACATCGCTAGGTGGTTGAGCGAACATATGCGTGGCTGGCAGGGTTCGGCAAGTTGCGTATTCGCTTCGAGCGGCGGCTGGATACGCATTACGCACTTCTCAAGCTGGCTTGCTCCCTGGTTTGCTTACGGTTTATCGAGAAATTTTGTTAGCGGTTCTAAAGCCATGCTGCCGGCACAACACCTTCACCGCCACGCCGGCTTCGGCCTGCTTCAGAAACCCAATAATTTGTTCTTCCGTGAACAGTTTCTTCAAGCCCGTTATCCTCGTACAAGACGAACTTTACTAAGTTTCGGATGGCCCTGTTTAGAGGGAGCGGGTCACAAGGCCAGCAGCCGTTGCTTGAATGACGCTAGATCGTGCCGCAGCTAAATCGAGCGGACACCAGAGGGTGAGACAAACACGCCGTGCTGGCGCAGTTCGTTGCTGACGCGAACCTGACCATGCGCGGGCTGCTCGGTCGCATAGGCGACGACGACGGCTTCTATGGTCTCGTCTATGCGGTTCTTGTGGTTGGGCTTGCGCCGGTTGGCATCGAATAACGCCTCGACGCCACCTTCTGCGACCGCATTTTGGTAGCGGTAAAAGGTGTCGCGGGACATGCCCATCATCTTGCAGGCCTTGGACACATTGCCCAGCTCGGCTGGCCAGATTCAATAGGCCGATCTTGTGCTTGATGATGTTCTGGTTGAGACTAGCCATGGGTTTACTCCTGCGCTTGCGCGCTGTCTTGATGAAGATTCGCACCTCTATCAAAACGGGTAACCCCACGGGCACCTCGAATAACCTGATATTTTCAGTGAACCCGGCCACAACATAATTACCGCGACCGCATTCGGTGCAACTTCCGAGATGAACTGCCGTTTTTTGGGGCGCGTCACGCGATTTTTTGCTCGGTTCTCCGCTCAAACCCGGCGATCCAGGCGAGTTCGAGCATCAGAAGGCTTGGATTCCCGCCTTGCGGAGAAATACCAATCGCTTCAGGTTGTAGCAGGTCGCCATCATCGTCAGCGCAAAGTTTGCACGCGCTTGGCCAATCGTGCGGACTAACTTGCCGCCCATCTGCTCGATCACGGCGAACACATGCTCGACACGAGCACGCACCTTGGCAATGCGCTGGTTACGTCACTGCTGGCAGTCGGACAGCGGCTTATTGGTGTACCCCCGGTGCTGAATCTGGTTCCGGAATCCGTCCTGCGCAAGCTGAGCTTCACGCGCTTCAGATGGGTAGCCGCGGTCGGCGTCAATGTCCCGGCTTGTGTTGTCGGTATTGAAGACCTTGTCGAAATGCTGGCTGTCGTGCGTGCTGGCGGTGTCGGTCGCGAACTGGCGGATCAGTTTGTATTTATTGTCGATGTTCACCGACAGCTTGTAGCCAAAGTAGGATTTGCTGTGCTTCTTGGTCCAGCTGGCATCCTGATCCTTCTGGCGCCTCTTGGCCGGTTTCCAATCGGCCGGCGTCGCGCCCTGATCGAGCAGTTCTTTCTCGCCGCGACTGTTGTGCTGCTTCGGTGCCGGCACCAGCGTCGCGTCAATGATCTGACCGCCGCGTGCGATATAGCCCTGCTTGAGCAACTGGGTTGACACACCGTCGAACAGCACATGAGCACCGGTCTCGCCGATCCGGTTCTCGAAGGTCCAAATCGTGGTGCGGTCGGGGATATTAACGGCGTGGCTCAGACCGCAGAAACGTTGGTAACTCATACGGTCGAGCAGTTGATACTCCATCTGCTCGTCAGACAGGTTGTAAAGCCGCTTGAGCACCAGAATCCGCACCATCGTTTCAGTCGGAAACGGCGGCCGACCGCCCTGCGGGCTGACCGGTCTCGGTGCCACCCGGTCGATCTCAGCAGCTAAAGCAGCAAAGTCGATGTGCTGCTCGATCTCGGAGAGCGGATCGCCAGCCGGTCGATCTTCTGGCGGTGATGATCAGCGGCGAACTGGTCGTTCTTGATGGCGTTGCGCTGTTTCATCGGGCTCAAAGCTCGGCAAGGTTCAGGGCAGCGTAATTTTAACAGCAGGTAGGCTCGTCTAGGTTTTTCGAGGTGCCCTTAAGTCGGTAAGTCTATAATATCGCTCACAACCCATCCGCAGATGGAAAGATTTGCTTTATAGTTCCATTCTTGGTTAAAGAGGAAATAGCTGCGTTTAACTTGTTTAATACGTCATCACCCAATGCCGGATTGCATGCATAGGCAATTTCTTTTATTCCTAGTACGAAAACGGTTCTGGGTTTGGCAGTACCCAATTTATTTACAAGCGGCAATTCAAAAATATCTTGCATTCCCATTAAATCAAGTCGATCTAATTGTAGCATACGCAAACCAACCTCAAAGTTAGCGGTCTCCACTATCGGAATGTTCATTTTTTTTAATGCATCCGAAACAGCTGAACCTCTTACGCTACCAACTCGAAATTTTTTTACCTGATCCAGGTTAAGCCATTGACGGCCGTCATCAAACTTGGCGAGTAATACCGTTCGAACTTTTAAAAATGGCTGAGTCCATTTGTATTGATTTTTCATGTCTTTGGACTCTGAAAGAGCTATGCAGGAATTGGATATTTTGTCAACCATCATACGTGCACGTGGTTGAGGGTAGATAATTAAGTCGATAGAAAATTTCGTCTGTTTTTTTAGTTGATTTAAAAAATCTATCCCGGGACCAGGAAGAATTTCCCCCGTCGCAGATAACTCTACAATTCCTGGCATAGGCGCGTTAAAAATTACCAAATCAGCTGGCAATGCTGAAGTGGAAATTCCGACTAAAAATGGAATGGAATAAAATAACGATTGCATGTTGAGTGCCGTATCCCTGTGAACTAACACCTATAGAATAGATAGCTCCATTGTTTTGCTATTGAAAGGCTTTTTTGCAGTGCTGTTAATGAAATGGACGCCCCCCCTTCCGGAAGCGGCATCGCGGTGCCACAGTAAATTTGCAACCAACTCACTGATCGAAGGGAGCGTCACCGTCAACATTAGAACGATCGGGCTGGATCTGGCCAAGAACGTGTTCCAGGTCCACGGCGTGGATGCGCAGGGCCAGGTGGTGCTACGCAAGCAGCGTGGCTTGTGCGTCATTGGCGGCGTTCTTTGCCAACCTGCCGCCCTGTCTGGTCGGGATGGGGGCGTGTGTCAGCCCGCACTTCTGGGCCCGCAAGCTGGTGGCACAGGGGTACGTCGTCAAGCGGATGGCGCCCCAGTTTGTGAAGCAATTTGCCAATGGCATTTTTTGGCGTTGGATCAGCAGGTCGCCGAACTGGAGAAACAGATCCAACTGTGGCATCACCAGAGTGAACCCTTGCAGCGGCTAGCGGCGATCCCAGGCATTGGTCCGATTACCGCTACCGCCTTGGTCGCCAGCATTGGCGATGCGCGTGCGTTCAACAATGGGCGCCAGCTGGTCGCCTGGTTGGGGCTGGTGCCGCGGCAGCATTCCAGCGGCGGCAAGCCGGTCTTGCTCGGGATCAGCAAACGGGGGGCGCCTACCTGCGCACCTTGCTGATCCATGGGGCCCGGGCCGTCATCAGTCATGTCGAACACCGCTGCGATCAAGCGGCGAGCTGGTTGAAGCGCCTGCGGGGCCGACGCAACCGCAATATCTCCGCAGTGGCGCTGGCCAACAAGAATGCCCGAGTCGTGTGGGCGCTGCTGGCCCATGATCGGCAATATGGGGTACCCACCCCGTTGGCCGCGTGAGCGCTTGAGCTGAACCCCGTCAGCAACAAGAAAGGCTTTCCTACCGATTGCCCAGGCAACCACGACGTGATGGCGAGACAGGTCAGACCGTGGCGGAGTAAACCTGCGTTCTGCAAGGCACTGCGAGTGCGCGCTGTTGTCCAGGACTCAGCCAGCGGAATCCATCAGGGGCCGAGACATCGTGTCTCAATACAGCCCGAATATATGGCTGCAATCGTTCCTGCTCACCGTCATTAACGGAAAGCTTGGCAAGCCGGGGCGTCCATATATGCATAACCCCGCCCAAGAGTGAGCATCCCCTTTCCCCGAACGGATTTACACCACAGCCACGGTACAAGGACGGGCAAGCATGCTGAAGCGGTTCAAGATGGCTGCACGCACTTGCAGCTCT
>NZ_JONK01000052.1 GCF_000711885.1 Chromobacterium haemolyticum DSM 19808 | reverse complement strand
TGTAGGCGGTCCCAAATGCCTAGCGCTTGCCAATCGCGCAGTCTTCGCCAGCAGGTCATACCGCTGCCAAAACCGAGTTCCTGTGGGAGGTCCTCCCAAGGAATGCCGGTAGTGAGAACAAACAAGATGCCGTTGAGGGCGGCAAAATCATCCAACCGCGGCCGCCCACCCCGGCGGGAACGCGGTGGTGGAGGAAGTAGTGGTTGCAATGACTTCCAGAGCTTCTGACTGACGACTTTCCGTTTCATCTTCGCCAAATGCGGGCATACGCATCTGACATCAAGAGGTTTTGTTAGCGGGTCTTAGTGGTCTTGTACTTGGGCGGGGCGGGCTTACTCATGCCGTCATTCTACCCCGCCTACAGGGAGGGTGATTTGTGCAACAAAGCCCCCTTGATATGTAAAAAAAAACTACACTAATAATAAGAAGCTTGCAAAATACATCTTCGTGCTTGCTCTGCGTTGCAAACCTTCGGTAGGTTTAATATTTTCAGCCCCCTAGAAGGCGCATTATCATCAAAGAATTTTATTGATGGTTTTCAAAGATTTTGAGGAAGTGTATTTTATGAGTTCCCATGGCTTTTTTGTACAACTAAATTTAATCCCATTACATAAAAAACTAGAAAAATTGTCAAAATAGCCATGAAAATTTTAACGGAAAAATATTTTACGCCTTGGCATGGTTTTGAGTTTTAAAATTAAGCTTTTTAGAACTTTTTATAATTCTAGTTGTTTTACCATTTTTTAAAATCTATCCGGAGATCTTTATATGCAATTTTTCTATGCACTACTATTTTCTATTTTTTGCAACTTTTTATACTCCACCCAGACGTTTGCATCAATTAGTGTATCGTGCGAAGACAGTGGTCAGAAAATGTCAGTCGGGCATGTTATCGGCATTGGCGGGCGAGTAAGTACACATGCAGCGTATACGGGAGTCCGTTTTCTTAAAGAAGATGGCACGATCGTGAACTATAAAATTTATAACTATGTACCAGACACCTCTCTTTCTCAAGGTTATGTAAGTGTACTGGAAAATTTACGTGATGCCTTCCATCAAGGATCCCTTGTTTATTATTGTTTATATTATGATGAAATCACTGAGGTCTGGATATTTCGACAAGATGTACAGCCTTAAGACCGCTTATATGGACGCCTCCCGTTTGCCAAGGGCAGTTTCACAAGATGACATGCGGCGGTTGGTTGCTCGCTTATATCCGGCCTTGTTGCAGTCCGATAGATATGCGGGCCTTGATGGAATTCGCCGGAAGACGGTCTCTGCTAACAAGCGGATTCTAGATCCTGCGGTCTTATCAGACTTGGCCTCCCCCGGTCCAACCTGTATGCCATCACATGCTGCTGGGCGTTGTTGCACAAATCCGCCCGGCCGTCGGTATGGTGCAAAGCCTGCTAAAACTGGCGGGGCTAGACTGGCTAACGCCGGACTACAGCACCGTGTGCCGGCGGCAAAAGCATTTGCAAGTGGCCATTCCTTGCCGACCAAGCACGACCCGGCTGCACCTGTTGATCGACAGCACCGGCATCAAGATGCTGGGTGAAGGCGAGTGGAAAACCAAGAAGCATGGCGCGGAATATCGCCGGCAATGGCAAAAAGTGCATCTGGGCATCGATGCGGAAACCCTGCAAATCCGCGCCATTGAAGTCACGGACAACCGCCAGGCCGATGCGCAAATGCTGCCTTCGCTATTGGCGCAAATCCCGGCTGATGAGCCGATAGGCTGCGTGAGCGGCGACGGGGCTTTCTATACCAAGGCATGTCATCAGGCGATTGCCGCGCGAAGCGCGATCGGATGCATTCCCACCCGCAAGAATGCGAGAGCGTGGAAAGGCAGTTCGCTGGGAGTGCTGGCTTGCAACGAGATTTTGCGGGCAACCAAACGACTAGGCAGGGCGATCTGGAAGCGCTGGAGCGGCTACCATCGCCGCAGCTTGGGGAAACCAAGATGCATTGCTTCAAACGGCTGGGTGAAAGGGTGACGGCCCGTCGCTTCGAGGGTCAAGTGGCAGAGCTACAAGTGCGCGTTGCCATCTTGAACCGCTTCAACATGATGGGCCGTCCGTGCACGGTGCATCAAACCAGGAAGGGCAATCAGTGGTACTTCGGCATGAAGGCCCATATCGGCGTCGATGCCCAGTCCGGCTGGTGCATCACGTGGCCGGCACCGCCGCCAATGTGGCGGATGTCACGATGGTCGATCAGTTACTGCACGGCGCGGAAGTCGACGTGTTTGGCGACGCCGGCTTTGCTGGCGTGCACAAGCGAGCCGAACACCAATCGCGAGCGGTGCGCCGGTGGATTGCGATGAGGCCTGGCCAGCGCAAAGCGCTGACCGATTCAGCCGACGACCGGCAGATCCCGCTGGGCGAAACGGTCAAAGCCAAGATTCGGGCCAAAGTGGAGCATCCGTTTCGGGTGATCAAGCAGCAGTTTGGCGACCTGAAAACACGCTACCGCGGCTTGAAGAAGAACACCGCACAACTGATGACGCTGTTTGGGCTGGCCAACATCTGGCTGGCGCGTAAGGCCCTGCTAGCGGGTGGCTGAAGGGATGGATGACCGGAAGCATCCGGTCATCCTCATGGCGGGCGATCTGAAATTGGTGGGTCTACTGCAACCGAAGCCCCCGCGAGAAATGGCATTTCTGTTTGCGCGGCAGGTTGTTCAGACCTTCCCTAGATCCAGGCCAATGGTCTTGATTGTCATGGAGGACTCCCTTGTAAGTGACACATGTACTATCTCACCGGGCAAGCCGGTCAGGGAGGGAGCGTCCATACCATTAACAAAGCCGTACACGCCCCTGGGATCAGGCCACCTCAGTGCCCTATACTTTTCTACGCAATTCTGAAAAATAACGAACCGCTGCATCATTACTCCCGTAGCAGAATGATAAAACAACATGCCATTCATTGCTCAATATATATCGACCAAGATCTTCTATACTCCATCCCTCCGACATATTCCACATAAACAGTGCTCCATTCTTTGCTGCATTCTTCATCTCCGGGTCATCTAACATAAACTTTTCGTCACAGGCATAAAATTCAAAATCCAACAGCTGCGATCTGCGTCTACCATTTACATCCCAATTGTTCCCATCCCTTCTGCCATGAGTACCGGAAATAAAGAGGACTCCTCTTTCTCCTGTCACTACACTATCCCTACGCAATAGCTCCTTAGCCACCGTCCTGCCTTCATTCGCAGCTGTCCAGCTTGGCGAACCTCGCACCACTGTGTTCCCTCGCTCACCTAGCCTGTCTGAAACATACCCGGTCCCCTGTATTTCCAGAGTATCCCAATTCCCATTCATACTATACTCATTAGGGAGCCACGCCTCCTCGGGCAAATTGTTCCCCCGCCGTGTCTCGTCCCTAAGTGCTGAGCCTGATGTTGCAACTCCCTTCTTCGGCTTACTTTTCTTCCCCATCGCTCCCCCAGCCAGCCCGCCCACAACCGCCGATACCACACCTACCGCCACTGCCGCAGCCGAGCCACCTCCACCTCCCCCCCCCGCCGTTCTTGACTCACCCTGGGCACTGTTCTTCGACACCGCCATAGACAACCCAGCCACTGTTGCTGAGACCGCCAAATTAATCCCGATTTGTGCAGCCACCGACATCCCTGCTGTAGCAATTCCTAGGGCGATATTGCCGATGAATAGCCCGATCCGCGCACCAACGCTCATGTGTCCACTTGGGTCGGCCAGATTGATCGGATCACCCAGACAATATCGATAAGGGTTTATTCCACCGGCTCCAAACGGCGACAAGCTATCCTGACTCGTAAAGCCGGCAAACCCTGGCAGATAGAGGCGGGTGCCGTTACCTAACATATATCCCCCACTGGCGATATCTTTACGCTCCCCATTATAGCCGGTACGACTACGCCCCTGTCCGGCACCATACGGAGAATATGAGCTGACCTCCGTATTATTGGCCACAGTCGTCCCGCATACTGTGCCCGAACTATCCGTCCCGAGCCAACACGTTTGGTCTCCCGTCACTTCCGCTATGGAGCCCCCCCCATGGAAGGCAAAGAGGGTTTCGTTATCACCAGACACTTCACTGAACACTTTTTTGCCCAAATAATAATTTATCGTATTTCCAGTCTTTAAGATTCGGCCAAATGCATCGTACTTGTAAGAAATGAGCCCATATCTAGTAGGTTGATTGAATGGTGAGTATTGCAGGTTACGGACTTCAGGTAGAGAAGTGCTAGTCAAATTCCCATCCAGGTCATAAACTAACGACACCCGGAGAAGGTGTGCATTATCCCCCACCGTAAGAGAGTGATTAATAAACCTGAGTTGTTGCCCCGTGTAAGTATAGATCGCAGTATCTTCTTCGTTGTTAGCATAGGTGCTTACCAACTGTTCCAAATTGTCTAGTCCATTAAAACTGAAGACTAGCTTTTTAATCTGCTTACCACGCTCATCGCACGGGAGGAGAGAAGCCGAAGAAGTCGGATCAACTTCGTACAGTGTTAACCGATTTTTCTCGTCATAGCTAAAGTGCTCTATCAGTTTCTCGTTCGCTACAGTTGTCGAGGTTTCGCGCGTAGTAAGTTTACTTTCGATATCATAGGTACACGCTATCGTGGTGACGTGATTGGTGATACAAGATTTGATGGTGCGCACCTGCTCACGCCCGTAGTCATCATAGGTCAATGTAGTCTCTTGTCTAACGTCATCTCCCTCCTTTACCGTCACCTTAGATACACGACCAAATTCATCTCGAGTATACTCCCCACTCACAATTATGTTCCCGTAACTATGCTCGGTGGCTCTCAGCCTGCCCAATGAATCGAGCGACCATGTGACCGTATCGAAACCACCTGATCGGTTAGAGACTTTTACTTTCAGTATCTCGCCACGTAGTGTTTGAGTTTCAACGGTGGTAGTTTTCAGCTGCTCACCATTCACCTGCTGCCTGATCGTCGCCAATCGCCCAGTAGATGTATACGTAGGGGTATAGGTACCCTCAGAATTAGTCGCACTAATCAAGAGGCCAGGAGGCAGACCCGCAGGTATGGATTGCTTTGAGGTAAATGAGAAAATGGATGCCTCCCCCTCTGCCTCTACCTTTGAATACGTTCCCAACTCGGGAACGAGCATATAGTCAATCGCTTGCTGACGACCATTTATAGCTTTGGCCGGCATAGCGGATACCTTCACCCTATCGTACTCTCGGCGACGGGTCACACCATCGACGACCGTTTGCGTGAGCCGATTCAGGCCATCATAGGCTTGCGTACCTAACTCAACTTCTGTCGTACCCATGATACCTTTCAAGCTGGTTGGCAAGGATGATTGCGTCCAAGGATGGTACTGTGTTCGGAAGTGGGTCCCATCAGTGTGGATCGTCTCTAGTGGTCGGCCGAACAGATCATAGGCTGCCACCCTCATCTGACGGTTAAATGGTGTGGTCTGCAAGATGAGGCGCCCCCAGCCATCATAGCTTGCAGTTTTTTCGCTATATACCGTTCCAGTTTTGGTTAGTATGCTTTGATTAATCGGATTACCAAACAGGTCGGTTACTATGCGACTGGCGGGAAGTTTAGATACAGAGCCATTAGGCAAGTCACGTTCGATGTGCTCAGTTATACTTAATGAAAATGGGTCAACCTGACGAATAAGCCGAGTTTCATCACTATAACTTTCTTGGCATACTTCATTCCAAATGCCGTAGCTATAGTCAGTTTTAACATAGGACCTTGAATTTATCGAGCCTAAGTTATAGTCCCACTGCTCCTGACTGATCAAACGTATCTGATTATCGTAAGTGTTTTGCGAGATTTTGTAGGACATGTTGTTTTCAACATGATATGTGGCAAGCTCGTTATCAAATAAGTCTTGATAAACTTGAGTAGTTATACCATTCTTCGTGACCGAGATGCGCTCCCCAATGGTAGAAATTCCTAATGGTATATTGTTCACATTGGGGAGATATTCATACTGATAAGTCGTTACGCTTTCGTAGTCGGAATCCGCAGCTTCAACAATTTGGGTGAGCCGATCTAGCTCATCGTATTCATATTTTGATTTTATGCCATCTGGAGCAATCTCCTCAAGCAGCATACCGGTGAAGCGGTGTTTTTTTTGGATCTGGATGGCCTGACAGCCATCATAGGCGGCTATTGTAGATTTTTGGGTGACACTGGTCTCATCAAATTCGTAGTCAATGGAAACAGTGTTTTCTTTTGGTTTTCCACCCACGTCGTCCT
The DNA here is from genome assembly GCF_000711885.1 of Chromobacterium haemolyticum DSM 19808. GTDB lineage: Bacteria > Pseudomonadota > Gammaproteobacteria > Burkholderiales > Chromobacteriaceae > Chromobacterium > Chromobacterium haemolyticum. Next base: position 3,410 of record NZ_JONK01000052.1, on the reverse strand, counting down.
GACCCTTAACTGTCAAGGTGACGGTTTTTATTTCCCCTTGAGGTAAAGAAGAGGGATGATAAGTGTAAACAAGTTTATACGGGCCGTATTGTATCGAATCGATAACGACATTTAATCCATCAGAACCAATAGTTTGGTACGTGTAAGTGGTGCATTTGCTATCCGTGGCATTAGGAAAGCCTCCTGCCGGATATACGGTGGAGCTTTCAATGTATGCACATAAATCACCAAAGGGATGAGGAGGACACAAACCTTCCCTTCCTCCTGCCGGGAAGTATATGTTAGAGGTGGTAATACCGTTATAGTCAACAAACTTGATGAGATTTCCATAGTCATCAAACTCATATTCTTTATTGAATCTTTTCTCTTTTCCATTGGGTCCCGATATAATAAGCTCTTCAGAAGCAGGCAATTCATACTTACAGCCCTGCGTACTTAGTGGTTTGTCATCGTCACCGTAATAACGGTAGACAAAGCAAACTTGATAATCATTTATATTGTTACGAGCTATGGTCTTTATTATGCATTGATGAAACTTATTGTATACATAAGTGGTAACAAGGTTATCAAGTGTAGTTTGAGCCACGTACTCATATTTACCCTCTATCTCAGCCAAGTTATCGCCCGGATCAGACCAAATAATTCCACTCGCCCCGCCGCCCCAAAAACTATTTGGGGGTGCGGGGTACGAAAAATAAGTGGTGAGGGTATGATTGGAAAGGCTGCCGCTTATTTCAGAATTAGATAACGTAATTTTATATTCAGATAATGCCTTAATCTCTTGGACCGTACCTAGAAATGGCGTATCCAAAGTGTTGCCATATGTCATATTCTCCACCGTACCTGATTCATGGTTGGTACGTGTCAAATAACATGGCCCGTTAGAATCGGGGCGGTAATATTCGAAGGTAATGTCGGCTCCATCGACACCGTTAATACTGGTGAGATAATAATTGTAGATATCGGAAAAAGTTAAGCTAACGGAGCGACCAAGAGACGTAAACTCTACACTCTGGCTTCGGTAATTGGCTTGAAATAATACACTATCTCCCTCCAAAATCTGATCAAGTGTATTGTTAGTGTTTAGCTTCACTACAAGAGACCTTCCTGCAGCAGAAGTTATGGACGAGAGGTATGCATTTCCACTGTCATTATGATCAATTCTGAGTGTTTCTTTACTTCCATCTGCATTTTTAATATAAACGTAATCAGTATCTGACCAAACTTGTAAGTCCTTTACTTTATGGGATAGCTTCCAAGCTGCATAACGATCAGCATCAAGCACAGAATAAGTTTGCCCATTGGAAAGGGTCAACGTTTTAGCAGTGGCAGAGTAGTTGGCGAAAGGGATGTGCCAGCCACGCCCGCAGCCGGTTGGGTTCGATGGAATGGAGTCAAAAGAGTTTAAAGGGGAAAAGGATAGGAATAATGATAATGACGGCCCGAACCCATAAGCAGCGGCTATATTAAAAAGTGGGTACGAGAAAGTATAAAGTCCAGTTTGGGGATCAGGGTTTCCTTGGAGTTGATTGCTGTTATTACTTGCTGAAGAGTAGGTTTTCATATTCATCTCTTTATTATAAGAATGGGATTGATGTACTCGGTTCTGTTGCATTAAGTTAAGGGGGGAGGCAGATTGCTACCCCCCCTTAACTTAATGCAACAGAACCCCAAGAATCGATGCTTACTTATCTACCACAGCAGCCCAATGGAGTTCATATCCATCTTGGCCCGATCCGGTGTTCCAATTTATTGCTAGATGCAGACTATTTCCAAAGATATCTTCGATAGTTAGCTTTTTTACCTGTGAGTTTAAATCATTCCAAACGTTAATTGCGCCACTTGGAAGATCTGTTGTTCCTTCACATATATCACACCAAGCATTTTTACCTGAAGACCAATAACACATGGCCGGAATTCCTAAATTTTCAGCCCTCACAATATCGTTTTCAGTTATTCCTCCTGGGGAATCATCGAACAGCACCCAACAGTTCGGCTGGTATGACTTTCTATCATGGAATTTAATCGTTCCGGACCTTTCGTACCAATATTTGATGTCTTGATTATCCTGAAAAGGGGCATAGACAATGTTATATTTTATAACACTGCTTAGGGCAATGTTGTTGCTACCGCTACCTTTAGATAAAAACGCGCCCACTTTGTCACCACCAGAGCTATACATATAGCATACTGGGTAGTATTTATAGGGCGAGTAAGTTACATAACAATCAGGCCTCACTGATTCAGGGACTTTCCCTCTGCCAGTAATTCGTAACGGGCGGTTTAATGAGAATCCTGCCGAATATACAACGTATGACAATGAGCGAAGCCTTACCCACGCCCCATTACCCTTTGCCTCAACATCCTCCCCAGGCACCACCTGATTCGATTCAAATGTATCACCTCCCATCTCGACTTCATCGTTAACAATAAGGCTTTTTGAAAAGGTAGCGACCTCTTTAAATTCAAAACATGGATTGAGATTTAAAAAATTGGTGAAAGTAACTTGTCTGGTCCCACCCGCAACATAGTCTGGTACGTCATCTGGACCAACATACTTAGCATTCAAAACCCATGGCATTCCGTTCTTTTCATCAATTGTAGGGGCTCGAAAATAAACGTTGATAAATTTATCTTCCTCACTCGCGTCAATGGCCTTTCCATATACACCATCATTGTATAGCAACGCGGGCACATCGCTAGGGAAAACCTTCTGCCAAGGAACTTCCTTGTTATTATTTTCTGAGTCATGAAGAGTAATGTTTTCGTATAAATAACTGACGGCGCTCTCCCATGACATCTCATTCTTGAGATTGACTTGAAATGAAAAGCATATGCACATGACTCCATTGCAATAAGCCTGAATTGATGTAGGTCGAGGAGAGGTAGAAAATCGTCCATTCGTAAACCAACCACTCAAAGTAACGTAAGGATCGGTACTGGGATTAAAGACTTTAGTGAGAGTATTCATGAGATTTCTCCAGTTTGAAAAACTCGGGCACATCTAGCCGCGCACGTATAAGTGATACAGAAAATGGCTCAGTATATAGAAGAAGATAATGCATTGTTGTGCACATGTGCGCAATTGCGGACCATCACTTTACTCACGCTGCGGCACAAGGATATGCAACTTGGATCGGGAGCTGGAAGCAGCGATGGTAGCCCTCCCTAATTTTAAGAACGCGCAGTCAATGGTTTGCAAAAATGGGTAATATAGGGCCTTGCCACTTATTCGAGAAAGCCTCCTTTTCACGTTGGGCATATTTAATGCGACGATGATCGTGGTTGGTATTTTAGGCCACTTCTTAAAATAGCCAAGTTTTTCCATTGCCTGAGTTTAGGGGGCATCTCGAATAACCGGCGTTTCTGACCAAATCTAAACGCAGGACGACCCCGAGCGGGTTGACGGC
>NZ_JONK01000051.1 GCF_000711885.1 Chromobacterium haemolyticum DSM 19808 | reverse complement strand
AAACATGACGAGCATCACAGCCAGAGGAATCGGCGGTCCCCCGCCCAAGCGCCGCATCGCGGGCTTGGTCGGCGTGGTCGTCTTCCATGCACTGTTGATCTACGCGCTGGTCTCGGGCCTGGCCCAGGGCGTGGTCAAAGTGATCCAGCAAAAAGTGGAAGTGGCGGTCATCAGCGAACCGCCGCCCCCTCCACCGCCCCCTCCGCCCAAGATCGAGAAAGTGGTGCAGCCCACCGCCGCGCCCAAGCCGCAGGCCTACGTGCCGCCGGTGGTCAATCCGCCGCCGGTCACCTCCACGGCCAACGCCATCCAGTCCACCACCTCGGACCCGGCGCCGCAGCCCGCGCCCACCCCCGCCCCGGCGGTGGAAGCGCCCAAGGGACCGGTGTCGGCCAAGGCCAACTGCAGCCAGCTGCAAGCGCCGGAGTATCCGAGCAAGGCGCAACAGGACGAAATCCAGGGCGTGGTGCGCGTGGCCTTCCAGGTGGGCGACAACGGCCGCTTCAGTCACATCGCCAATATTTCGTTCGACGGCGGCATCCCGCCGCGCTACCGCAGCGGCTTCCAGTCGGCGATCAGCGCCGCGCTGCAAGGCTACAGCTGCAAACCCAACAGCCTGTTGAGCCAGGAATTCGGCTTCAAACTCGATTCCGGCGAATGAGCGCGAGCGCGCCTCGACCGGAACAAGCAATCTCTAGGAGAACCAGAACATGAGCAAAATCACCCGCACCGCCTTCGCCGCCGTGGCCCTGTTGAGCAGCCTGAGCGCGCTGGCCGCCGAAACCGCGCACGTGACCAGCAACCCGTACGGCATCGACGCCCTGTGGGCGCAAGGCGACATCGTGGCGCGCGGCACCCTGATCATCCTGCTGATCATGTCCGCGGCCACCTGGTACGTCGGCATCGTCAAACTGCTGGAACAGCGCCGCCTGCTCAAGCAAGGCCGCGAACTGCTGGAATCGCACGGCGCGGAGCTGCAAAAGCGCGCCAGCGAACTGGCCGACGAAGGCATGTTCAGCGCGGTGGCGGTGGCCGGGATTGAAGCGGCGGCCGAGCACAAGGGCGAACTGGCCGGGCGCGTGGACCTCAACACCTGGGTGTCGATGGCCATCTCCGACGCGGTGGACTCCGCCAGCCACCACATGCAAAACGGCCTGTCGGTGGTGGCCACCGTCGGCTCGACCGCGCCGTTTGTCGGCCTGTTCGGCACGGTGTGGGGCATCTACCACGCGCTGACGGCGATCGGCATGTCGGGTCAGGCGTCGATCGACAAAGTGGCGGGCCCGGTGGGCGAAGCGCTGATCATGACGGCGATCGGCCTGGGCGTGGCGGTGCCGGCGGTGCTGGGTTACAACTGGCTGGTGCGTCGCAACAAGCTGGTGCTGGACATGGTGCGAGTGGTGGCGGGCCGCCTGCACGCCAGCCTGCTGAACGCGCGCTGAGGCGTCGACGATGAAAGGGCGCAACGCAAGATTCGGCCAAGGCCACGGCAAGGGCGACGAAGACGCGGTGATGTCCGCGATCAACACCACGCCGCTGGTGGACGTGATGCTGGTGCTGCTGATCATCTTCCTGATCACGGTGCCGGTGGTGACGCAGACGGTGAAGATGGCGCTGCCGAAGGAAAGCAACATTCCGACGCAGACCAAGCCGGAGAACATCGTGCTGGGGGTGGACACCGGGAACACCATTTACTGGAACACCACGCCGGTGAAGACGCAGGAAGAGCTGCTGGCGCGGCTGGTGAAGGAGGCGAAGAAGGACCCGCAGCCGGAAGTGCACATTCGGGGCGACCTGGGGGCTAAGTACAGCCCCATAGGCCGCATCGTGCTGGCGGTGCAGCAGGCGGGTATCGTGAAGATCGCTTTTATTACCGAACCGCCGCCGCGGAACTAGGAGGGGCAGGAAGATGGGAATGAACGTAGGCTCGTCCGACGACGACCTGATGGTGGAGATGAACACCACACCGCTGATCGACGTGATGCTGGTGCTGCTGATCATGTTGATCATCACGATTCCGATCCAGACGCACGCGGTGAAGCTGGACATGCCGGTGAGCAGTCCGGCGAAGCCGATGGAGAAGCCGGTGGTGGTGCAGATAGACATTGGGCCGGACAACGGGATCTTGTGGAACGGAGAGCGTTTGGCGAACCGGGAGGCTTTGGAGAAGAAGCTGACGGAAGCGGCGGCGCGGGTGCCGCAGCCGGAGTTTCACATCAAGCCGAACAAGGATGCGGGTTACGAGCCGGTGGCGATGGTGCTGGCGGAGTCGCAGCGTTTGGGGGTGACCAAGCTGGGCATCGTGGGGTCCGAGCAGTTTGTGCAATGACATATGTTTAATGGATAGTGTTGTGGCATGATAACGGGCGGCCGCAGTCAGGCCGCCCAAATGCTTGACTGCGGCTGGTCCGACCACGCTTCACAACAACAAGACAATACAACCACACAATGGCATATCCCGCGGTGACGCCTGTGGGATGATGCCAAGCGGCCCTGGTCCGGCCGCGCCGGCGCAAGGGGGAGTCTTGCGTCGTTTCATCGTCCGGGATGCGCGGCCGCCGAGCCTGACGCGGCGGCCGGTCACGCGTGTCCGAGCTCCGCGTCGCGGGCGGCTCAACCATAGAAAAGAACAACACAGATGAACACACGATTTGTCATAGTCCCGCTCTTATCGTTGGCGCTGACGGCTTGCGGCGCCAAACCGGCGGACCCGCCCAAGGACGGCGCAGCCGGCAAAACCGCGGCTTCCGCGCCGGTGGCGCGGACCTTGTCCCCTGCCGATGTGATCGCGGCCAAGCCGCGCGTGCTGGCGGCGACGATCGCCTTCACCGGATCGCTCAACGCCTTGACCAGCGGCACCGTGGCCGCGGAGGTGGAGGCCCGGGTCAAGGAAGTGCGCGTGCGTGAGGGCGAGGCGGTCAAGCGCGGCCAAGTGCTGGCGGTGCTGGACGCCGAAGTCCTGTCGCAATCGGTGGCGGAGCAGAACGCCCAAGTGGCCAATACTGAGGCGCGGCTGCGCCTGGCCAAGGTCAAATTGGAAAAACAGCGCGAACTGCTGCATAAGGGGTTTATCTCGCAGATCGCCTATGACGAATTCGATAGCGACTACCGGGTGAAGGAGGGCGAAGCCAAGGCCCAGGCCACTCAGCTGGCGCGGGCGCGCCGCCTGCTGGCGGACACCCAGATCCGCGCGCCGATAGACGGCGTGGTGTACGAGCGCAAAATCAATCCGGGCGAAGTGGCCGGCAAGAACGCGGTGCTGTTCGCCATCGCTGACTTGTCGGTGCTGGAAATCGCCGCCACCGTGCCGGCGAGGCTGATCTCGCAGATCCAGCCCGGCATGCAAGCCGGTTTCACCGTGGACGGCCTGGCCGAACCTCAACGCGGCGAAGTGGTGCGCATCAACCCGGTGGCGGTGGCGGGCACCCGCAGCTTCACCCTGTACATCCGCGTGAAAAACCCGGAACACAAGCTGAAGGCCGGACAGTTCGCCAAGGGCGGCATTGTGTTGCGCCAGCTTAGCGACCAGATCGTGCTGCCGCTGCCGGCCATCCACGATCCGGACGGCCAGCCCTGGGTGCTGGTGGCGCGCCAGGGCCGGCTGGAACGGCGGCAGGTGGAATTGTTGCTGCGCTCCGAGGCGGACCGGCTGGCCGCGGTGTCCGGCGTCAAGCCGGGCGAGCACGTGATCGCCGTGGACCTGGTGGGGGTGAAAGCCGGCGATCCGGTTTCCCTGCCCGGCGGCAAACTCTAAGCGGAGGGCGCAGCATGTGGCTGACCCGAGTAAGCGTCCGCAATCCCTATTTCGCCGCCGTGTTGATGATGACGCTGGTGGTGCTGGGCTTGTTTTCCTGGCAGCGCCTGGCGGTGGAGGAAATGCCGGACATCCGCTTCCCCATCGCCCTGGTGTCCACCGACTATCCGGGCGCTTCCCCGGAAGTGGTGGAAAGCGAAATCTCCAAACCGGTGGAAGAAGCGGTCAACACCATCAACGGCATCAAGGAAATCCGTTCCTATTCCATGGAAGGCAATTCCACCGTGGTGGTGGAGTTTGAGCTATCGGTGGACCCGGTGGCGGCGGTGCAGAACGTGCGGGATAAGATAGGCGCCATCCAGGGCCAGTTCCGCCGCGAAATCTCCGCGCCCACCGTGTCCCAGGTGGACCCCAACGACAACCCTATGCTGACCCTGGTGCTGACTTCGGATCAGACCCGCCCGCGAGAGCTGACCACCTGGGTGGACAAGGTGCTGAAAAAGCGGCTGCAGATGGTGGCCGGCGTTGGCGACGTCAAGCTGATTGGCGGGGTGCGCCGCGAGATTCGCGTGGATGTGGACCCGGTGCGTCTGGAAGCCTCCGGCCTGTCCTTGCAGGACGTGGCCGACGCGCTGCGCGCCGCCAACCAGGACTTCCCCGCCGGCTCGGTGTCGGCAGTCAGTAAGGAGTGGGCGATCCGCGTTGCCGGCAAGTTGAAATCGGCCGAGGACTTCTCGCAATTGGCGGTGGGCTACCGCAATGGCGCGCCCATCCGGCTTGAGGACATCGCCACCGTGGCCGACACCGAGGCCGAGCAGTCCAGCGTCTCGCTGATAGACGGCCGGCCCGGCGTATCGCTGGACCTGCGCGCCGCGCGCGGCGCCAACGTGGTGGAAGTGGCCGAAGGCGTCAAGGCCAGGGTGGCCGAGCTGAAAAGCCAGATGCCGGCCGGGGTCAAGGTGCGCTACACCTACGATACCGCCGAGGACGTGAAAAAATCGCTGCATAACGTGGAGTCCACGCTGCTGGAAGGCGCGGGCCTGACCGTGCTGATCGTCTTCCTGTTCCTGGGCAGCTGGCGCAGCACCGTGATCACCGGCCTGACCCTGCCGGTATCGCTGATAGGCACCTTGTTCGCCATTCAGATGTTCGGCTTTACCTTGAACATGTTGACCCTGCTGGCCTTGTCGCTGTCCATCGGTCTCTTGATCGATGACGCCATCGTGGTGCGGGAAAACATCGTGCGTCACGCCGGCCTGGGCAAGAGCCACTACCAGGCGGCGTTGGACGGGACCAATGAAATCGGTCTGGCGGTGCTGGCCACCACGTTGACCGTGGTGGCGGTGTTCCTGCCGGTGGGGTTCATGGGCGGCATCATCGGCAAGTTTTTCCACCAGTTCGGCCTGACCGTGGCGGTGGCGGTGCTGATCTCCATGTTGGTCAGTTTCACGCTGGACCCGATGCTGTCGTCCATCTGGCACGATCCGCATCGCCACGGCGATAAGCATCGCGGCCCGCTGGGGCGGATGCTGGACGCCTTCGAAAGCTCGCTGGACCGGCTGGCTGAGCGCTACGTCGGCGTGATCCGCTGGGCGCTGGGCCATCGTAAAACCGTGCTGGGCACCGCCTTGCTGCTCACCGTGGCCAGCTTTGCGCTGGTGCCCGGCATCGGCGGCGAGTTCATCCCGGAGCGAGACAGCGGCAAGTTCACCATCAGCTACCAGACCGCGCCCGGCTCGGCCTTGGAGTACACCGCCACCAAGGGCCATGAACTGGCTGCTGCGGTGAAGGGCATTCCCGAAATCAAGTCGATCTCGATGAATGTGGGAGAAGGCAACTTCGGCGCCGGCAAGAACGACGGTTCGGTGACGGTCGACATCGGCGACAAGAACAGCCGCCAGCGCACGCTGGGCCAGGTGATCGCCGACGCGCGCGCGCGGGTGCTGCCCGTGGCCGGCGTCACCATTAAATCGGTGGCCAACGAGCAGCAGCAGGGCAAGCCGGTCAAAGTGGGCTTGCGCGGCAGCGACCTGCGCGAACTGACGGCGGTGTCCGAAGACCTGATGCGCCGGCTGGGCAAGATCAAAGGCGTGCGCGACATCGAATCCAACCTCAGCGAAGGCGATCCGGCCTTGAACCTGGTGCTCAAGCGCGACGCCGCCACCAGCTTGGGCGTGGACCTGGCCCGCGTGGGCAAGACGCTGTCCATCCTGCTGGCCGGCAACGCGGTCACCACTTGGGAAGCGCCGGACGGGGAAAACTACGACGTCAAGCTGCGGGTGCCCAAGTCGGAACGCCGCCAGGAGCTCTTGGACGCGCTGACGGTGGCCGGGCGGCCGGACGCCAACGGCGCGGCCAATATGATTCCGCTGTCTTCCTTGATAGAAACCCGGCAGGGCATCAGCCCGCGCCAGATCAAGCGCGTCAACATGATGCGCGAGATCACCATCCTGGCCAATATCGAAGGCCGCGACGCCGGCACCGTTTCCGCCGAGGTGCATCAGCTGGTGGAAGGCCTGAAGCTGCCGCCGGGCGTGATGCTGGTGCAGGGCGGCCAGCAAAAGGACATGCAGGAATCGCTGGGCTATGCGGTGCAGGCCTTGGCGTTGGGGGTGATTTTCATCTATCTGATCCTGGCCGCGCAGTTCCGCAGCTTCACGCTGCCGGTCACCATCATGATGGCTTTGCCGCTGGCTTTCGTCGGGGTGTTCTGTTCGCTTTATGTGTTTGGCTCCACGCTGAACATGTTCTCGGTGATCGGCATCATCATGTTGATGGGTCTGGCGGCGAAGAACGGCATTCTGCTGGTGGACTTCATCAACCAGGCGCGGCGCGAAGGGATGGAGCGCAACCAGGCCATCGTGGAGGCCGGCCGCGTGCGTTTGCGGCCCATCATGATGACCAGCCTGGCGATGATCTTCGGCATGCTGCCCTTGGCTCTGGGCACCGGCGACGGTTCGGAAAGCAACCGGCCGATGGCGCATGCCATCATCGGCGGTTTGCTGACCTCCACGGTGCTGACCCTGATCGTGGTGCCGGTGGTTTACACCTATCTGGACGGCTTGCGCAGCCGGGTGCGCCGCCTACTGGGCGGCAAGCCGGCGCACCAGCCGGCGGCCGAGCATTGAAACGAAGAGAGCCTGCGCATGCGCAGGCTCTTTTTTGGGCGGAAGGGAGGGTTTGGAGCCTGTTTACGATCTCGCGAGCTAGGGCGAGACAAGGCGAAAACGGTTGAGAAAGCGGAATGTACATAGGGTACATGAGCATTTCGAAGCTGTACTCACCGTGCCACGCTCCACGACACGCAGCAGATCGTAAACCGGCTCTTAATTCTTAGGCGGCGCCACGCAGTCATTACCCTCAAAGCTCACCGTCAGGATGGTGTGGGTTTTGGGGTCGGCGACGAAGTTGGTGGTGCAGCGGTAATACACCGAACCGCCGCCGCTGAAGCCCCACGGGTAGTTGTAGAAGCCGCCTTGATAGGGCATTTCCTGGCTGTAGGCGCTGCGGTAGGTGTAGAGCTGATTGCCGTTGGGCATGGTCAGCTGGCTGGTGGGCGCGCCCCATTGCGCCAGCATCTCGTTGACGTCGCGGCCTTGCCAGCCGTAGACCTTTTGCGCATAGCCCGCCTGGGTGGCGCAGCCGGTCAGCAGGCTGGCGGCCAGCAGGGACAGCGCTAGCGTTGTTTTCATGATGCGCTCCTGAGCGAAGTGAAAGGCGGGCGGACAATGCGGCCGCCTGGGGTGGTTCGAAGGGATACTTTTACGATGGCGTCGCCGCTGCCGCTTGTCAACAAGCAGAGTTGGCGCACGTTGTTCATGAGTGTTAAGAACTTGTTTACGATCGCGCGAGCAAGGGCGAGGCGGGGCGAAAACGGCTGAAAAAGCGGAGTGCATATACGGTAGCGCCTTTTGAAGGCGTGCTCACCGAGCCACGTTTCACGACGCGCGGCAGATCGTAAACCGGTTTTAAGCCGTGGCTAGAACGGCAACATAATAATCCGCCGGTGCAAGACGCCAGGCAGGAGAGACAACAAAGGAGAAAATCATGAGCCTGAAGCGATGCGCGCTGCTGGCGCTGATGGCGTGGGGGGGCGCGGCGGCATCGGCGGCCGGCGCGGAAAAGGTGCTGCACGCCTCGTTCAACGCGCAGGAAACCGGTTTCGATCCGGCCAAAATCTCGGATGTTTATTCCGCGGCGGTGAACGAGCATATTTACGACTCGCTGCTGACCTTCGACTACCTGGCGCGGCCGGTCAAGGTGGTGCCCGGCGTGGCCACGGCCATGCCCACTGTCAGCGACGGCGGCAAGACCTATACCTTCCACCTGAAGCAGGGCATTTATTTTGCCCCGGACCCGGCGTTCAAGGGCAAACGGCGCGAGCTGACGGCGGAGGATTTTGTGTTCTCGATCAAGCGCCTGTCGGACCCCACCGTAGCCTCACCGCTCAGCGACGCCTTCACCGACAAGCTGATTGGCCTGCAGGCGCTGGTCAAGAAAGCCGGCAAGGGGCGCTTGAACTATGACGAGCCAGTGGAAGGCGTGCGCGCGCTGGACCGCTACACCTTGCAACTCAAATTCCTGCAACCCTTTCCTCCCTTGCCCTTCATGCTGGCCGGCAGCTGGGTGCAGGCCCAGGCGCGGGAAGTGATCGAGGCTTACGGAGATAATTCCAATGCCCACCCGGTGGGCACCGGCCCCTATATGCTGAAGGCGTGGAAGCCGGGCACCAGCATCAGCCTGGTGCGCAATCCCAATTTCCGTCAGGAGGTGTTCCATTACGAGCCGGGGCCGGATCCGCGCGATCAGGCCATCGCGCGGCAGATGAACGGCAAGCGCTATCCGCAGATCGACCGTATCGAAATCGCGGTGATTCCGGAAGAACAGCCCACCTGGTTGGCGTTCAAAAGCGGGGAAGTCGACTTATTCAGCGGCAATCCCAGCATTCCGCAGCCGCTGATACGCCAAGTGCTGCGCTTGGACCCCAGGGACGCCAGCCGCGCCGAACTGAAGGCGGAATACCGCGAGCGCGGCATCCAGCTCAGCCGCTCGCTGGAAGAGGGCGTCACCTTCTACGCCTTCAATATGCAAGACCCCACGGTAGGGGGCTATGGCAAGGCGCGCATCGCGCTGCGCCGCGCCATCGCCATGGCTTTCGACCAGCGCGAAACCATACGCGACATCCGCCGCAACCAAGCGGTGCAAATGCAGTACATCGTTCCGCCGAATGTCGCCGGCCACAATCCCAACTTCCGCGCCGCCTACCCGTTCAATCCGCCGCTGGCCAACGCCTTGCTGGACCAGTTCGGCTACAAGATCGCCGCGGACGGCTACCGTCGCCAGCCCGACGGCCAGCCGCTGGCCATCGATTTCGTCACCGGCCCTTCCGCCATCGACAAGCAATGGAACGAGTACTGGCAAAAGGCCTTCGACCGCATCAAGATTCGCGTCAACTTCCGGGTGATGCAATGGAATGAACAGGTGAAGGCGCTGCAGGGCTGCAAATACGGTCTGGTAGGCGCGGCTTGGAACGCCGATTATCCCGACGGGGACAACTTCGTGCAGCTGCTGTACGGCCCCAATACCGGCGGCTCCAACTACGCCTGCTATCAGTCGCCGCGCTACGACGCGCTGTACCGGCAATCGCGGTTGCTGGCGGACGGTGCGGAGCGCAATGCGCTGTACGATCGGATGAACAAGATCGTCGCCGGCGACACGCCGTGGATCTTCAGCGACATCCGTTTCGTCAACGGCGTGGCCCAGCCCTGGGTGCGCGGTTTCAAGGTGCATCCCAATTTCAACGCCATCTGGCGTTTCCTGGATGTGCAGAAGTAAAGGAGAACGCCATGTCCGCATTCATCATCCGTCGCATTCTGCAGATGATCCCGACCCTGCTCGGCGTCATGTTGCTGGTTTTCACTCTGTTCACCCTGGTGGGCGGCGACCCGTCGCTGGTGCTGGCCGGCAAGCACCTGACGCCGGACGTGCTGGCCAATATCCGCGCCCAGCTGGGCCTGGATAAAAGCTTGCCGGAGCAGTTCTGGCTCTTCGTCAAACAGGTGCTGACGCTGGACTTCGGCACCTCCTGGTCCACTCAACAACCGGTATCGGACATCATCGGCAGCCGCGTCGGCCCCTCGCTGACGCTGACCGGCGCCATGCTGGTGGTGGATCTGTTGATCGCCATCCCGCTGGCGGCGCTGGTCGCCTATTTTCGCGGCGGCCTCACCGATCACATCGTCACCATCGCCTGCACCGTGGCCATGTCGGTCAGCGCGCTGGTCTACATCATCGCCGGCCAGTATTTCCTGGCTTTCAAAATGGGCTGGTTCCCGGTGCGCGGCTGGGGGGACTCCTTCTGGATCAACCTCTTCGTCTATGTGCCGCTGCCGCTGCTGATGGGCCTGATGGTGTCCCTGGGGCCGGATATCCGTTTCTACCGCAGCTTCTTCGTCGAGGAAATCGGCCAGGACTATGTGCGCACCGCGCGCGCCAAGGGCCTGTCCGAGCGCACGGTGATGCTCAAGCACGTTTTGCGCAACGCGCTGATCCCTGTGGTGACCAGCGTGATGATGTCGCTGCCTTATATGCTGATCGGCGCGCTGGTGCTGGAAAGTTTCTTCGGCATTCCCGGCATGGGCAATGAAGTGGTGATGGCGGTGAACAAGAGCGATTTCCCGGTGATCAAGGCCATCACCATCTATATCGCCATCGCCACCATGGTGTTCAATTTGCTGGGCGATCTGGTCTACAAGCTGATCGACCCGCGCGTGCAGCTCAAGTGAGAGAGGGCTGGAGATGACGACATTGCACAATACCGCCGGCGCCGCGCCGGCCGCCCCCTCGCGCGGCTTGTGGGCGCTGGGCTGGCAAAGGCTGAAACGCAAGAAAGTGGGCTTTGTTTCGCTGTGGATCGTGGCGGTCTACCTGCTGCTGGCCGTGGGCGGCTGGTTCAATCTGGTGGGCGGCAGCTGGACCGACGAAATCGCCGTGCCCTACGCGCCGCCTAGCTGGGTGCGGGCCTCCGCCGACGATGTACTGCCGCCGGAACCGGCCAAGCTCGCCCAGGCGTCCGCCCCCATCGTCGCCATGACGCTGGAGGAGGACCCGATAGGCAAGGAGCTGCAACAGGCGCGGCAACATGTGGGCGAATACGCGCAGGCGGACGCACCCAAGCGCGCCACCTTGCCCTTTGGCGCGGACCTGCGCGGCCGCGATGTGATAGAGAAAACCCTGAAAGGCACCTCCACCTCCATCTTCGTCGGGGTGTTCGGCGCGGTGTCGGCCTTGCTGGTGGGCTGCGCGCTGGGCGCGGCGGCCGGCTATTTCGGCGGCAAGGTGGACGACGCGCTGGGCTGGTTCTACAGCGTGTTCACCTCGGTGCCGGACATGCTCTTGCTGCTGTCCTTCGCCGCCGTCTCCGGCCGCGGCATCACCACCATCGTCGCGGTGATGGCGCTGACCAGCTGGACCGGCACCTTCCGCCTGGTGCGCGCGGAATACCTGAAGCTCAAGGGCCGCGAGTACGTGCAGGCGGCGGACGCCATCGGCGCCGGCAATGCCCGCAAAATGTTCGTTCACATCCTGCCCAATATCTCCCACCTGTTGTTGGTGCAGTTTTCCCTGCTCACCGTGGCGCTGATCAAGTACGAAGCCATCCTGTCCTTCCTTGGCTTCGGCGTGGGCGTGCGCCAGGTCAGCCTGGGCTCGATGCTGGCGGAAGCGCCCACCGAGCTGATCCAGGGCTATTGGTGGCAAATGCTGGCGGTTACCTTGTCCATGTCGCTGCTGGTCACCGCCTTCAGCCTGTTGGTGGATGCGCTGCGCGACGCGCTGGACCCGCGCGCGGCGGCGAAGTGAGTGGGGGAGAACAGACTATGACCCAAAACCAGACCCTGCTGTCGGTGCGCAACCTCAAAGTGGCGTTCCGCCAGGAGAACGGCGGCGAATTCCAGGCGCTCAAGGGCGTCAGCTTCGACATCCCGGCCAAGCGCACCGTGGCGCTGGTGGGCGAATCCGGCTCCGGCAAATCGGTGACCTCGATGGCCATCATGCGGCTGCTGTCGCCGCAGCACGCGCACATCGCCCCGGACAGCCAGATCCTGCTGCAAGGGCGGGATCTGCTCAAGGCCAGCGGCGCCGAGATGCGCGCGCTGCGGGGCAAAGACATCGCGATGATCTTCCAGGAGCCGATGAGCTCGCTGAACCCGGTGTTCAGCGTGGGCGAGCAGATCATGGAAGCCCTGATGCTGCACGCCAAGCTGGGCCGCCGGGCCGCGCGCCGGCGCGCGATCGAACTCTTGCGCGAAGTGGGCCTGCCGGAACCGGAAAGCAAGGTGGACAGCTACCCGCACCAGCTATCCGGCGGCCAGCAGCAGCGGGTGATGATCGCGATGGCCATCGCCTGCGAACCCAAGCTGCTGATTGC
>NZ_JONK01000050.1 GCF_000711885.1 Chromobacterium haemolyticum DSM 19808 | reverse complement strand
TGAAAGCCTGGGAAGCCGGCTCCAACACCGACAAAGACGGCAAAACCGCAAAAGACCAAGCCGGCCAACAACCGCTGATCGTGCTCTCCGCCCCCGCCGGCATCGCCAGCCTGAGCCAGCAAAGCCAGACCGTGGCGGCGGGGACCAATCTCGACTTGGTAGCGCAGCGCGACACCAACCAGACCAGCGGCCGGCGCTGGCTCCACAATGTGGGCCAGCACATCAGCCTGTTCGTGGCCGGGGTGAAGGACAAGGTGGCGCTGAAGCTGATTGCCGCCAAGGGCAAGGTGCAGGTACAAGCACAGAGCGACAGCGTCGAGGTGACCGGCGACCAGGACGTCAAGATCACCGCCATCAAGGGCCAGCAGCTGTGGAACGGCAAGAAGGAGATTCTGCTGACCAGCGGCGGCGCTTATGTGCGGATCAAGGACGGCAAGATCGAGTTGCACGCGCCGGGCACGGTCAGCTTCAAGGGCGGAAGCCACGATTGGAGCGGGCCGGCCAGCACCAGCCTGCCCACGCCTTCGTTCAAGCCGCCGCAACCCTGCAACTATCAGGCCGCGGACGCCGCCCACGCTGGCGCGGCGAGCGCGCCCTATCCGGACTGAGCATCGCGGCCAGGATGAGAGATTAGAAATATGCAGGCATTGCATGAAATTTTGCAGGCAGAGGCGCCGGAGGGCTGGTATCTGCTGTTGGACCGGACCCAGGGTGACCCGCTGGCATCGGAATCGTTGGCGGCCTGTTTCCCGGAGCCCGCGGTCACGGTGTTGAACGACGCTTTTTTTGCCCATGCGCCGGAGCAAGCGCCGCTGCTGGTCAACTTGGCGGAAACCGTGGACTTTGGGCCGGAGGAACGCCGGACCTGGTTGAAGCGGGGGACGGACGACATTGAGGACTCGCTGCGCAAGGGCGGCGCTGTCATGGTCAGCGCCTGGCTGCGGTCCGCGCAGCCGGTGGAACAGGTGGCCCGGCATTTGAAACGTCTGTTCGTCCAGCCGCACCCCGATGGACGGCAGCATCATCTGCGCTACTACGATCCCAGGATTACACGTTTGCTGGACCAGAGCCTGAGCGGCGAGGACAAGAACCAGTTGCTGGGGCCTATCGACCACTGGTGCTATCCGGCCCATCCGACCGGGTATCGGCATATGGCGATAGACGAGGCCAAGGGCCGCGCCAGCGCGGTGTCTCTGCGCGCCGAGCATTGGGAGCAGCTGGACTGGGCCGCTCATTACCACAAGCTGCTGCGCACGGTGGCGGGCTTGAGCGAACTCCATCCCGACACGGTGGCGGCGCAGTGGCCGGACTTTCCGCTCGCGCGGCAGTGGCTGCGCGAAGCTGCGGCCTTGCCCTGGGTGGGCACCGAGGATGAGGCCGCGGGCTGTGTTGCACTGTGGTGGCTGCTGGGGCGGGATTGCGAAGAGCGCTACCCGGACGTGGCGGTGGAGTTGGAGCAGTACCGGCAGGACAGGGCCCCGACCTTGACGGAGTGGCTGCTGTTCGCCGGCGCGGAATTTTGGAACAAACCAAGGCAGCCGCCGTTTGTGTGATGACAGTGGCCAATATTTTCGGTTCAACGCCTGAGGCATGTCGACGCAAGGCCGTGTCAGAAAACCTGGAAGCGATCAAGTGAGCACTAAAACCCCCTGCGGTAACAAATTTTGCGGCAAGACCGGACTGATGTTGCTGCCGCTGCGCTATGCGGTGGCGGCGAGCGAGGAAGGGCACGCCGAGTTTCCGGAGCTCAGCGGCACGCTGGGTCAGGGCGTGACGGATAAGAAGCTGCGCACCGCCGCCTACACCGTCCGCATGATGCGCCAAGGTTTTCTGTACGTAATGACTAAACGCTCGGGCAAGCTCAAGTGGGAGAGCGCCTGGGCGGTCAACCATCAGGGCTACATCTCCAGAATCGCCCTGGGCGACGCGGTGCAGCCCCCGGAGTTCACCTGCACCACCAAGGGCGACGACATCAACGCCTCGATGATTTCCATCGAGAAAGCGCAGGATGTCAGCGAATTCCGCGTGTTGTTCATGCCGGACCCGCTGTCCAAGGCCGCGCTGAGCAAGATCGAATCCGACAGCAAGCTGTATAACAAGCTGCAAAAGTTCCAGGCCAAGGCCGTGGTCCAGCCGCATGCGCTGCAGCCGGGCGATTTGCGCTCCAAGGTGGTGGAGTTCCGCTCCATCGAGGGCGGCGAGCGCAAACTGGCTCCGCGTTTCAACGATCATATGTACCCCTTCTTCGGCGCGGAAGCCAAGCTGGTCAAGAATGAGCCTTATCCCTACACCGGGCGGCTGAAAAACCTGAGCGTGGAGCTGCTCAATAAAAAAGGCATGGCCATCGTCTTGCATGACCCGTTGGGCCTGGCTCAGGAACTGAACACCTGGCGCAATCTGTCCATCGGCCGGCTTCATACTGTGATGACGGCGGAGAGCACGGTGTTCGCTAGGTATACGAACGAGCAACTGATGTCCATCATCCGCACGGTCAACGCCGCGGAGGAACAGATTCGCAATGGAGCTATCAGCCGGCGCGAACCAAAACTAGGGGTGGCTCTGGATGACTTGGCCAAGGAGGCGAAAACGAATCCGAAGTTCCGGGCTCCGGATTTGCGAGGCATTCCGTATGACAGCATCTACAAGAATCGGGAAGAATACGAAAGCAAAAAGCAGGAATGGCGGCGCAAGTACGCTCAGGAGATAGGGGATGATGCCTGGAAGAAATACGGCAAGCGCTTGTGGCCCAAATCGTCCTACAACGCGGTGCTCAAGAGCTTCGAGGCGCTGGGCGACGTTTGCGACCAGAAGAACGAGGAGCGGGCGCAGGACTTGATGCCGTGGCTGAATGCGCCGCTATTGCACGACACCCTGGCGTTTTACGATGACCAGCATTTTGAGAGTGGCGTGGCTTACGCCGGCCAGATGGGCTTTTGCGTGCACGGCCTCAATAGCTGCAGCATCGGCCAGGATTGGTTGATCAAGCAGGTCGAGCAAAAAGACCTGAAGCCCAGCACCTTGATGTTTAACGCGGGCATGCTGAACTATCAAGCCGCGGCCAAGGCCTATGTGGCGAAAGGCGGGCTCAGCGACGCGCTGTCCCCGTATGAAAAAATACAGGAAGCCGGCAAGGGCATCAGCGATATGTGGTCCAAGATCAAGGACCTGGCCGAGAAGCTGGAAACCGTCGCCCATGTCAGCGGCGTCAGCACCGCCCACTTGGGCGGTGTCAACCTGCTGCTGCTGCAGTTGGGCCACGCCGGGCTGGCCCGGATGCCGGGCGGCAAGCTGCTGGACAAGCAGGTGCTGCGCGCCAGCGTGGTTCATCGGCTACTGTCGCTGTCGCTGGGCAAGATCATAAGCAAGGATCTGGCGGCGGCCTACCCTAATCCCGCCGCCTTCGACGCCAAGAGCGTGGCGGCGGCCAAGGCTCAGCGCAATCAGATCAATCAGGCGCTGACCGCGGCCAGCAAATCCAACAGCATGAACGGCCTGCGTTTCGGCTCGGTGGTGGCGATGCTGGAAATGATGAATGTGATGATGAAGGCCGGCAAGCTAGGGGAAAAGCCGGCGCAGCGCGAGGCCTGGGAATTGCTCGCGGCTAGCTTGGGCCTGGGCGCGGTGATGCTGGAGCTGACCGGCAGCGTCTGCGAGAAGATAGGCGAGAGCCGCAACCCGGCGCTGATCAGCGGTAGCAAGGTGGGGGTTGGGGCTTTGAAGCTGGCCTCTGGAAGTTTGGGTACGATCGCAGGCGGGATTGGTGCATTTGTGGACTTTGATAGTGCTGCAGATGAGAAAAAAAAAGCGGGTGGGAAAATTACGAATTTATCAGTCGTCTATCAATTGAGAGGTATCGTTTCTATTTCTGGTGCTTTAGTCGGGGCCGGTATCGCATTGGGAGCTTCGGGACCCTTTTTGGAGTGGATGTTGCAGAGAGCGAATGGTCCTCTATACAAGGAAGCTTTGAAATTGGCATTGAGAGCCAGCGCCAGGTTGGCAGCGGAGCGCATGGCCTTGTTATTATTGCGCGGTGCGCGTTTATTCTCCGTGGTGGGCATAGGCTTAACCGTGGCGATCTGGATATTTAGCGATAATGCGTTGGAGAGTTGGTGTGACAAATCCTGCTTACGCAAGGACCGAAAAGCAGGTGGCTTCGGCAGCGTGGCGGAAGAGAGTGCTGCATTGGATGCCGCGGTCTTGGAGGTAAGCTGAAATGTATTTTCTGGAATGGTCGCTAGCCATGGGGCGGCGTAAGCATAAGCCAGGGTCCTGGTTTGACGAGATTCAAAAAGATATTGTTGAAGACAATAAAAAAGATGCAAAAAAAATGCTGATGCGTGGCATTCGGTATGATCCGGATTTTCGTGAAATTGATATAAAAGAAAGTCGGTCAGGGTGTTTAGATGATAATGGATCTATTTATCGTAAAACAGATAAGTATTTGGATGTTTGTACATATAATGATGATAAGCGAGGATTGTTGACTTTTGTTTTCTTGGTGTTGATGTATGGTTTGATTCCATGGTGGAGTGGAGATGTTAATCAATGGTGGTCAATTATTGATAAGGGAGTGGCTATAAACGGAGATGCTCTCGATGCAGGGTATATTTTCCTGTTGCTAGTTAGTATAGGGATTTTGTTGCCAGTTACATATATTTTCTTTCGTTATCTTGTTGGTATATGGCACTTAGAGGCCTTCACTATGCGCCGGCTGGTGGTGCGTTTCAATCGTCAAACGCGCAAAGTCTATTTACTGCGGCCTGGTTTTTTAGGCGGCGTCAAAGCCTATGACTGGGACATGATCGATGTTGGCCTGCCCAAGGATATGCCGAATTATCAGGGCATAGGCGGCATGTTGGTGTTGGCGGCGCGGGCGGAGTCTACCGACAACCCGTACAGCCCGCTGGGCGTGGATGGCGCTTTTATTGGTTTGCCGAGCCGGGATTACCAGCATTTGCTGTCGTTCTGGGAATATATCCGCCGCTTCATGGAAGACGGCGCGGACGCGGTGCCGGCGCCGAAACGGCTGCGCAGCAAGTGGCCCAACCCCTTGAGCAGCATGTGGACGGTGTCGCGGCTGAGCCTGCCGGGTGGTTTCGACCTGGGACGCAGCTTCTTGTGGCTTCGCCTGGCGCTGACGCCGGTGTTCGTGATCTGGGGGATGGGCCATTACGCCTCGCTGCTGTTGAGTTACGAGGGCCGCTTCCCCAAGGCGATTCGGCAAGCGAGCGGGGAATCGGAACTGCGCTCCTGGCTGGAACTGCTGGCTTACAACTTGCTGCCGCTGCTGTATACCGCTGCGGGCCTGTGGTTGTACTACGCGTGGCGGCATGGTCTGGATTGGCGTTTGCCGCTGCGGTATTGGGGCGGCTGAAGACTTGGCCGGACACAAAGACTAAAACAGGGCGGGCGCTGCTCGCCTGGTAAAACGAATACTTTATGAATTGCGCGTGAGCCTTAATGCTTGAATCCTTATTGCCGTATTATGAACGCGAACTCGGACACCTGCGCCAGCTGTCCGGCGAGTTCGCGCGCCGCTATCCCAAGATCGCCGGCCGTCTGCAAATGGAAGGCGACCAGTGCGAAGACCCGCACACCGAGCGGCTGATCGAATCCTTCGCTTTCCTGGCCGCGCGCATCCACAAGAAGCTGGACGACGAATATCCGGAGGTGGCCACCAGCTTCCTCAACGTGCTTTATCCGCATTATCTGCAGCCGATTCCCTCGGCCACCATCGTGCAGTTCGAGTGCGACCCGCAACGGCCGGAAATCGCCAAGCGTTACCGAGTGGAGCGCGGCCAGCCGGTGCACGCGCCGGCGATGCAGGGCGTGGTGTGCAAATTCCGCAGCGCCTATCCGGTGGACCTGTATCCGCTGTCGCTGACCGAGGCCAAGCTGGAGCTGACCAGCGGCTCGCCCTATCTGCGCCAGTTGGCGCCGGACGCGGCAGCGGTGCTGACGCTGGAGTTTCATACCCACGGCGGCCTGGCGGTCAACGCCATCGGCCTGCAATCGCTGCGCTTCTTTCTGGACGGCGAGCCGGCGCTGATGCATCTGCTGTACGAGATGCTGTTGTCCAATGTCCTGAGCGTCAGCGTGGGCGACGGCAGCGAAGACCCGGCGCGCACGCGCAAGCTGCCGGCGGACAGCCTGCGGGCGGTGGGTTTCGGCCGCGAGGAGGGCTTGTTGGACTACGACGAGCGCTCCTTCATGGGCTACCGGCTGCTGACCGAGTACTTCTGCTATCCGGACAAATTCCTTTTCGTCGATCTGCTGCAGCTGGACAAGGCGACGGCGCGGCTGGACGGCGAGAAGCTGGTGCTGCGTCTGCTGCTGGACGAATACCCGGACAGCGAGCGCCACAATCGTCTGCAGACTCAGTTACAGGCCCAGCATATGAAGCTGGGCTGCACGCCCATCGTCAACCTGTTCACCCAGCCGGGCGAGCCCATCCGCGTGACCCACCAGAAGGCCAGTTACCCGGTGCTGGTGGACGCGCGCAAGCAGCAGGCTTACGAGGCGATCCAGATCAAGCGTGTGGTGAGGGTGGAGAAATCCGGCGACGGCGAAAGCAGCGAGGAGGTGCCGTCCTTCTATGCGATACGCCACGGCAGCGAGAAGAAAGCGCCGCGCTTCTACTGGCACGCCAGCCGGGAGCCTTCGCCGCGCCAGAGCGACAAGGGCACGGATCTGGAGCTGCACCTGGCGGACCTGGAGTTCAACGCGGTGCGGCCGGCCACCGAGGTGCTGAGCCTGGAGCTGTTGTGCAGTAACCGTGATCTGCCGGAGCAGATTCCGTTTGGCGGCAGCCAGTCCACCCAGCGGACGGATTTCTCGCTCCCCGGCCATTCCGTGGTCAAGCGCGTGCGCCTGTTGCGCAAGCCCAGCGCCAGCCAGCGCTGCCCGCTGGGGCGCGCGGTGCAGTGGCGGCTGGTATCGCATTTATCGCTTAACTACATGTCCATCGTGGATTCCGGTTGCGCCGCCTTGCAGGAAATGCTGGCCCTGTACAACCTGACCGATTCCCCGGTGAACGTGCGCCAGATCCAGGGCGTGGTGGGAATTGAGAGCCAGCCGGCGGTGGCCCGCGTGTCCGGCCGCGATTTCAGCGGCTTTGTGCGCGGCAGCGAAATCCGCCTGACGCTGGACCCGGATTACTACGTCGGCGGCAGCGTCTATCTGTTCGCCGCGGTGCTGGAGCGTTTCTTCGCGCTGTATTGCGCGCCCAATAGCTTCACCCGCCTGCGGGTACATGCGGTTCAACAAGACGAGGAGGTAGCCTCATGGCCAGCCCGAGCCGGCGAGGCCTTGGTGATTTGAGGATGCCATGGAAATATTGATCGCTTCGCTGCTGGCGCCCAGCTTTTGCCAATTGCTGTACTACTCGCTGTCCTCTGAGGAGGGCTTGCGGCTGCGCGGCCCGGCGATAGATTGGGTGATGTGTCTCATGTTGCCGCTGGCGATGGTGATCATGGGCGGTTTGGAACTGGTGAACGGCTCGGGACCGATGGCGGGCTATGGCATCCTGCTGTTTGCACCGGGCGGCGTGTTGGGTTTGATCACCGGGCTGGTGTTTGGCCTGTGGGTGATGCGTCGCCGCAGCCGGTTGGGGGTGGATCATGAGCGCCAATGACAGGGCTCTGCGGGCCGCGGCCCAACGCAAGCCGCGTGATCTGAAGCTGGAGCTGGCGCGTGACGCCAGCCAGTTCGGGTTTTTCCAGGCGGTACGCATCCTGGGCTTGTCCGCTCGCAAGCGCGGCGAGCGCCGCGGCCGGCTGCCGGCCAGCCTGCGTTTCCGTTCGTTGGCCTCGTTGTCTTTCCCGCCCAGCGAGCTGTGTCGTTATCAGCCGGCCAAGGAGCCGGAACAACTGGACGCCACCGACGAGATGACGGTCAGCTTCATCGGGCTGACCGGGCCCAGCGGCGCCTTGCCCACCAGCTATACCGAGCTGCTGCTGGAACGTCGCCAGCAGTACAAGGACGGATCGCTGCACGCCTTCCTGGACATTTTCAGCCACCGCGCCACCGCCTTGTTTTTCGGCGCCTGGCGCAAATACCGCTATTGGCTGGAAGTGGAAGCCGGCGAGCGCGACGGCTTCACCCGCAATCTGCTGGACCTGGGCGGCCTGGGCCTGTCCCAGCTACGTAAGCAGATGGGGCCGGACGCGAGCCTGGACGAAAACCTGTTCATCTATTACGCGGGTTTGCTCAGCCAGAAGCCCTTGTCGGCGCAGGCGCTGGAGACCCTGATCCAGGGCTTTTTCGGCGTGGACGCCGAGCTGCGGCAGTTCGTCGGCCAATGGATGCAGGTGCCGGCGACGGAGCAAAGCCGGCTGGGCGACCGTGAGAGCGAGCTGGGCGTGTCCTTGTTCGCCGGCGCCCGGGTCTGGGACCGTCAGACCAAGCTGCAACTGCGGCTGGGCAGCATGCGCCGCGCCCAGTTCGAAGCCCTGCTGCCCGGCGGCCCCGGCGCGCAGGCCTTGCAGGCGCTGCTGCACTTCGCCGTCGGCCATAATCTGGCGGCCGACGTCAGCCTGGTGCTGGATAAGCGCGACGTGCCGGCGGCGCAGCTGGGCGGCCCGGCGGACTTGCGCCTGGGCGGCAATTGCTGGCTAGGCCCGCAAAAGCAAGATCCTGAAGACATGCGCTACGCGCTGCTGCATTGAGCGGCGCGAGCGAAATCGACTTTTCATTTTGAGTGTATTGGAACGATATGTCCGTATCCCTGAAAGCCCTGATCGACAGACTGACCCCCACCGCCCGCCAGGCGATTGAGCAGGCGGCCAGCCGCGCCTTGGCGCGCACGCATTTCGAAATCGAGATCGAACACGCGCTGTTGGCGATGTTCGATCAGGACAACAACGCCGCGCTCGCGGCGCTGCACGCGCTGGGCGCGGACCTGCCGCGCATCGAGCGTGAACTGGAAGCGGCGCTGGACGCCTTCCGCAGCGGCAATACCCGCAACCCGGTGCTGTCCGCCTGGCTGCCCAAGTGGTTGGAAAAAGCCTGGCTGTTGGCCAGCGCGGAACAGGGGCAGGACGATGTGTCCACCTTGGACCTGCTGCTGGCGCTGTGGCAGGACGAGGCGCTGCGCGGCGCGCTGCAATCCGGATCCGCCGCGCTGGCGCGTCAGGATGCCGGCCGCCTGCAAGGCGCTTACGCCGCGCTGCGCCAGCACGGCGGCGAGGCATCGGCCAACGCGCCGGCCGCCGAAGCCGGCGTGGAACCGACAATGGCCCCGCTCGTGGCCGGCAAGCGCGGCAGCCCGGCGTTGGACAAATACACGATAGACCTGACTGCTCAGGCCAAGGCCGGCAAGATCGATCCCATCCTGGGCCGCGATGTCGAAATCCGTCAGATGATAGACATCCTGATGCGCCGCCGGCAGAACAACCCCATCCTTACCGGCGAGCCGGGTGTGGGCAAGACCGCGGTGGTGGAAGGCCTGGCGCGCAAGATCGTGCACGGCGAAGTGCCGCCGGTGCTGGCTGGCGTCACCCTGCGCACTTTGGACCTGGGCCTGTTGCAGGCCGGTGCCAGCGTAAAGGGCGAGTTCGAGAACCGCCTGCGCCAGGTGATCGACGAGGTCAAGGCCAGCCCGGTGCCCATCATTCTGTTCATCGATGAGGCTCACACCCTGATCGGAGCCGGCGGCGCGGCCGGCCAGAACGACGCGGCCAACCTGCTGAAACCAGCGCTGGCGCGCGGCGAACTGCGCACCATCGCGGCCACCACTTGGGCCGAGTACAAGAAGTACTTTGAAAAAGACGCCGCGCTGGCGCGCCGCTTCCAAGTCGTGAAAGTGGAAGAGCCGGCGCCGGAAATCGCCGTGCAAATGGTGCGGGGCCTGACCCCGGCGATGGCCCAACACCACAAGGTGGAAATCCTCAACGAGGCGGTGGCCGCCGCCGTGCATCTGTCCAGCCGCTACATTGCCGGCCGCCAGCTGCCGGACAAGGCCATCAGCGTGCTCGATACCGCCTGCGCCCGCGTGGCGCTGTCGCGCGCCGGCAAGCCTGGGCCGATCGAGGACGTGTCGGTGCTGATAGACAATATCGACCGCGAAGTGGCCGCGCTGCAGCGCGAAGAAGGCCACGCCGAGCGCATCGCGGAGCTGGAAGCTCAGCGCGCCGAACTACAAGCGGACCTGGAGAAACTGCACGCCGCCTGGGACGAACAGCAAAAGCTGGTGGCGGAAATCGACGAACTCAAACAGCAGCGGGCCGAGGCCAAGCCGGCCAAGGGCAAGAAGCTCAGCCCGCTGCAGACCAAGCGCAAGGCGCTGCGCGAATTGCAGAAGCATCAGCCATTGGCCTTCGAGTGCGTGGACGAGAGCGTGATCGCCGACGTGATTTCCGGCTGGACCGGCATCCCGTTGGGCCGCATGGTCAGCAATGAGCTGGAACAGGTGCAGAAGCTGGCCTCGCTGCTGGGCGCGCGCGTCATCGGCCAGGATCACGCCTTGGAGCAGATCGCCGAGCGGGTGCAGATCGCCAAGGCCAACCTGGAAGACCCGGGCAAGCCCAAAGGCGTGTTCCTGCTGGTGGGACCGTCCGGCGTGGGCAAGACCGAAACCGCGCTGGCGCTGGCCGAGGCCTTGTACGGCGGCGAGCGCAATCTGATCACCATCAATATGTCGGAATACCAGGAAGCCCACAGCGTTTCCGGCCTCAAGGGCTCGCCGCCGGGCTATGTCGGCTACGGCGAGGGCGGGGTGTTGACCGAGGCGGTGCGTCGCAAGCCCTATTCGGTACTGCTGCTGGACGAGGTGGAGAAAGCCCATCCGGACGTGATGGAGCTGTTCTTCCAGGTCTTCGACAAAGGCCTGCTGGAAGACAGCGAAGGCCGCGAAGTCGATTTCAAGAACACCATCATCCTGCTGACCTCCAACGCCGGCTCCGATCTAGTGATGCGCGCCTGCGAGCACGGCGTCACCGTTGAAGGCGAAACCCGCGACCCGACGCCGGAAGACTTGGTGGAGATTTTGCGGCCCACCTTGCAAAGCGTATTCAAGCCGGCCTTCCTTGGCCGTCTGACCATCGTGCCCTATCTGCCGATCAGCGACGAAGTGCTGCGCGCCATCGTCGGCCTCAAGCTGAACAAGATCCGCCAGCGCATCGCCGACAACCACGGCGCGCAAGTGGAGTTCCCGGAGGAACTGGCGGAACAGATGGCGGCGCGCTGCCTGGACGTGGACAGCGGCGCGCGCAACGCCGACGCCATCCTGACTCGCACCCTGTTGGCGCAGATCTCCAGCGACTTGTTGGCGCGCATGGCCAGCGGCAAGCCGGTGAAGAAGATCGCCGTCTCGCTCAAGGGCGAGCAGGTCAAAGTGCGGCTGAGCTGAGGAAACGCGTCCATGTGGAAAATGTTGGGCCTGTTCGGGGTCAGCACCGTCGCCTGGTGGGGGCTGCTATGGCTGGTGTTGCCGCAGAGCTGGCAGCGCATCAGCCCATCGGCCATCCTGCTGCTGCACCTGGGGCCGCCTATGCTGCTCAGCGCAGGCGTCAAGTTGTGGGCTTATCTGAAGGAAAAGCGCGCCAAGCAGGAGGAGGCGGTGCAGGAGGCCGCGGCGGAGGCCGAGCGCCAGTCCGCGCGCGACGCCGCGCGTGAACGGCATCGGGCCGAATTGCGCGAACGCCAGGCGGTGGTGGACTGCCGCTGGCTATGGGCGCGCGCCGTTCCGGCCAATGGCGAGCCTGGCTGGCTGGCCGAAGCGCCGGACGGCTGTCTATGGTCATGCCTGGACGCGGCGGACGTCGACGCCGACGAAGCGCTGCAAGCCTTGCGTCCTCATGTGACCGAGGCGCTGCGGGAGCTTTACGCCGTCGCGCCTGGCGCGGCATGGCTGCCGCTGGTGATGGAAGTGGTGCCCAGCCTGTCCGGCATCGAACAAATCGCCGCGGTGAAGGAATGGCAGACGGAAGCGATGGCTGAAACGCTGGACGACGGCGAGTGGCCGGCACCGGAAGCTCGCTTCCTGGCGGGCGCCGGCACCGGCACGGTGGCGGACCGCGCACGGCAGTTGCTGCAACAGCAGCCGGAGCTGCCGGGCGTGATCATGTTGGGGGCCGACGCGCCTTTGCTGACGTTGGGCGGGGAGCAGTGGGACGAGAGCGATCCCGCTGCGGCGGAACGCCAGCGCTGGCTGGGCAAGCCGGGCCTGGCCGTCGCCGTCCTGCTGTTCCTGCGCGAACAGTTGCCGGAGCCGGAATTAGGTCCCGTCGCCGTGGCCGAGGGCGCGGACCCTTACCAGCCTTACTGGGAAAAAGACTTCAGCCGTGCCGGGGGCAGCTGGGGCATGGTGCCTGCTCGCCATCAAGCCGGCCTGGCCCAGATGCCGGTCCTGGCCCAATTGGGCCAATCCAGCGCGTCCGCGGCGCCGCAGGAGCGCGCATTGCAACTGGCGAGGCAGCTCCAACCGGTGCTGGACAACGCCTTGGTCAACGCCGCACTGCTGGATTACCCGTTCAGCCCGGAAGACGCCAAGCCGGAAAACGATAAGGCGGCCAGCCTGGGCTGGCTAGTGCACAACAGCGGCGATGTCGACGCTGGCGGCGTGCGTCTGGCAGCCATCGCCAGCGCCTTGAACCGCCACGCGGTGGAACTGCATCCCATCGATGAAGCCAGCAATCTGGCGCGGGAGTGGGGCGACGTTGGCCTCGCCGCCGACGCCATGTTGGCCGCCAGCGCAGTCAGCCACAGCGCGCGTCTTGCCGCGCCGGCCCTCATTACTCAATTCAGCAACGATCATGTGGCGCTGGCCATGGCCAGACCGCCACGCGAGGAGGCCACAGCATGAAACGCGTGATCCGATTGGGCGACCCCACCGATCATGGCGGCAAAGTCGTCAGCGCTGCATCCAGCACCACCTTGTTCGGCAAGCAGGTCGCCTGCCTGGGCGACGCGGTCACTTGCCCGCAGCAAGGGCACGTCAACTGCACCATCGTGGAAGGCGACCCCAGTTGGGTAGTCGGCGGCAAGCCGGTGGCGTTGGAGGGACATAAAGTCAGTTGCGGCGCCTCGCTGATCTCCACCATGCCGGAAGTCGGCAAGGGCTGATCGCAATACCTCTTAGAGCCTGTTTACGATCTCGCGAGCTAAGGCGAGACAAGGCGAAAACGGCTGAGAAAGCGGGATGCACTCGTGGTACATGAGCATTTCTAAGGTGTACTCACCGTGCGGCGTCTCACGACGCGCAGCGGATCGTAAACAGGTTCTTAATATATAGAAGCCATACAAGCATGGAAAACATCGAACAAACCGTGGAGCAACTCCTGGCTCCCATACCCGGTTCATCGCCGGCGGGCGAGGATCTGGCCTACTCCACTCTATTCGACCAGATTCGCGAGGCTCGCCGCAGCGACGACCCAGGTCTGTCACAAGGGGACTGGGAACAAACCCTCAAAACGGCGGAGTGGCCCAAAGTCATCCGTCTGTGTGAAGATGCGCTGAGCCAAAACAGCAAAGACCTGCAATTGCTGGTCTGGTACGCGGAAGCCCAAGTCCAGGCCAACGGAATCCCTGGTTTGGCTCTGGGCCTGGCCGCGCTGGATGGCTGGCTGCGCCAATACTGGGAGAGCGGCTATCCGGAGCTGGACCCGCACGACCTGGACGAACGCGTCGGCAAGCTGGAATGGTTGAATCAGCAACTGGGGCTGGCCATCCGCAGCGTGCCGCTGCTGAAGCCGGAGTTCGGCGCTTACGGCTGGAACGATTGGCAGCAATCGCGCGACGTGGAAAACCTTGGCTTGAAAGACGCAGAGGCCAAGGCCGCCGCCATCGCCGAGGGCAAGCTCTCCGGGGACGAGTTCGAAAAGAGCGCCACCCTGTCCGGTCATGCCTGGTTCCAGAGCCAAGCGGAAGCCTTGGTGCAGGCATTGGGCCGCTACGAAGCATTGGACGAGCAAGTGGACCTGCGCTTCGGCGGTGAAGCGCCCAGCCTGGCGGAGATCCGCAACGGCATTTACGCCTGCCAGGACCTAGTGTTGCGTTACCGTCAACAAACCGCGCCAGCCGGCGTTACGCCGGCTCCCGTTGAACCTGTCGTGGAGAGAAAAGCCGTGACCCAAAGCTATAGCGCGCCCACCCCCTCCGCCACTGCTTCGACGGCGCCCGTCGTCTTTAACGGCCAGATCCGCAGCCGCCAGGAAGCGGTGCAGATGTTGAGCGAGGTCGCCCGTTACTTCCGCAGCAACGAACCGCATAGCCCGGTGGCCTTATTGGCCGAACGCGCGGCACGCTGGGCCGAGATGAGCCTGGAAGAGTGGCTGCAGCACGTGGTCAAGGACGATTCCACGCTGAATCAGCTGCAAGAACTGCTGGATGTGAGGAAGGAATAAGCGGTTTCAGGCCTCTGAAACGGTACGGGCCGGCGTTTCGCCGGCCCGTTTTTCATGGATAGTCGGGTCATGGGGCGGGGGTTGGCAAATACCCTTTATGGATATTCGTTGCCGCATCAAGGGTTTGCCCGGCATGGCCCGTTGTTGTTGAGGTTTTTGTCGCAAAAGGTGTTGACGGGTTTAGGG
>NZ_JONK01000049.1 GCF_000711885.1 Chromobacterium haemolyticum DSM 19808 | reverse complement strand
TAGTCTTTGGCTTCGCCACCGAACTTCTTCGACAGAATAGTGGTGATAGCAGCGGTCAGAGTGGTTTTACCATGGTCCACGTGACCGATGGTGCCTACGTTTACGTGCGGTTTGGTCCGCTCAAACTTTTCTTTTGCCATTTTGCAAAAATCCTTAATTAAAGAACATTAGATCGGGACTGGCCAAGCCCTTACGGCTCGGCCAGCCTCAGCGCGCATTACTTGCGAGCGGCCATTACGGCGTCGGCAACATGCTTCGGAGCTTCGGAGTAGTGCTTGAACTCCATCGAGTAGGTCGCACGACCCTGGGTAGCGGAACGCAGGTCGGTCGAGTAACCGAACATCTCGGCCAGCGGTACTTCGGCCTTGATCTTCTTGCCACCCAAACCATCGTCGTCCATACCCTGAACGATGCCGCGACGACGGTTCAAGTCGCCCATCACATCGCCCATGTACTCTTCCGGAGTTTCCACTTCCACCGCCATCATCGGCTCGAGGATGCACGGACCGGCGCGGCGCATGGCTTCTTTGAATGCCAGGGAGCCAGCCAGTTCGAACGCGATCTGCGAGGAGTCGACGTCGTGGTAGGAACCGAAGGTCAGACGCACGGTAACGTCAACCACCGGGAAGCCGGCGAGAATACCGCTGGACAGGGTGTTCTGAATACCCTTGTCCACGGACGGGATGAATTCACGCGGAATCACGCCACCCTTGATCTCGTCGACAAACTTGTAGCCATTACCCTCGCCGGACGGCTCCAGGGTAATAACCGCGTGACCGTACTGACCCTTACCACCGGACTGCTTGACATGCTTGCCGTCAACATCGGTAACGGTTTTGGTAATGGTTTCACGGTACGCCACTTGCGGAGCGCCAACGTTGGCTTCAACGCCAAATTCGCGCTTCATGCGGTCAACCAGAATTTCCAGGTGCAGTTCGCCCATACCGGAAATAATGGTCTGGCCGGATTCTTCGTCGGTACGCACGCGGAACGACGGGTCTTCCTTGGCCAGGCGGTTCAGGGCAACGCCCATCTTCTCCTGGTCGGCCTTGGTTTTCGGCTCAACGGCAACGTGAATCACCGGCTCCGGGAACTCCATGCGCTCCAGGATGATGTTGGCGTTCAGGTCGCACAGGGTTTCACCCGTGGTTACTTCTTTCAGGCCGATGGCGGCGGCGATGTCGCCGGCACGCACTTCTTCCAGCTCGATACGATCGTTCGCCATCATCTGCACGATACGGCCGATACGCTCTTTCTTGCCCTTGATGGAGTTCAGCACGGTATCACCGGACTTAACCACACCAGAGTAGACGCGGAAGAAGGTCAGCTGACCGACGTACGGGTCATTCATCAGCTTGAACGCCAGAGCCGAGAACGGCTCATCGTCGGAAGCGTGACGTTCCGCCGGTTTGCCGTCGGTCTCACCAGCGATGGCCGGGATGTCGATCGGCGCCGGCAGCAGCTCAACCACGGCGTCCAGCATGCGCTGTACACCCTTGTTCTTGAACGCGGAGCCGCACAGCATCGGCTGGATTTCGCACTTCAGGGTACGCTCGCGCAGACCGGCGATGATTTCTTCCTCGGTCAGCGTCTCGCCGCCCAAGTACTTGTCCATCATTTCTTCGCTGGCTTCAGCCGCGGCTTCAACCATCTTCTCGCGCCATTCTTCGGCCACGGAAACCAGGTCGGCCGGGATCTCGCCGTATTCGAATTTCATGCCCTGGGAAGCTTCATCCCAGATAATGGCCTTCATTTTCAGCAGATCAACCACGCCGGTGAAGCCGTCTTCAGCGCCGATAGGCACTACGATGGGCACCGGGTTGCCGCGCAGGCGAGTTTTCACCTGTTCAACCGCACGGAAGAAGTTGGCGCCTTGACGGTCCATCTTGTTCACGAAGGCGATACGCGGAACTTTGTACTTGTTAGCCTGACGCCATACGGTTTCAGACTGGGGCTGAACGCCGCCCACCGCGCAGTACACCATCACCGCGCCGTCCAGCACACGCATGGAACGCTCTACCTCAATGGTAAAGTCCACGTGTCCCGGGGTGTCGATGATGTTGAAACGGTGCTCGGGGAACTGCATCCCCATACCCTTCCAGAAGGTGGTCACAGCAGCGGAGGTGATGGTAATGCCACGCTCCTGCTCTTGCTCCATCCAGTCGGTGGTGGCAGCGCCGTCATGAACCTCGCCCAGCTTGTGGTTCACACCGGTGTAAAACAGAATACGCTCGGTAGTGGTCGTCTTACCGGCGTCAATGTGAGCGGAGATACCGATGTTACGGTAACGCTCAATGGGGGTTTTCCTTGCCACGATCTACACCTTAAATAGTGGGTCTGCTTAGAAGCGGAAGTGCGAGAAGGCTTTGTTGGCTTCTGCCATGCGGTGCACTTCGTCACGCTTCTTCATCGCGCCGCCACGGCCTTCGGCCGCGTCGAGCAATTCACCAGCCAGGCGCAGGTCCATGGACTTTTCGCCGCGCTTGCGCGCAGCGTCGCGCAGCCAACGCATGGCCAGAGCCATACGACGCGACGGACGTACTTCAACAGGAACTTGATAGTTGGCACCGCCTACACGGCGGCTTTTTACTTCAACAACCGGCTTGGCGTTGGCCAGAGCGATGTTGAATACTTCCAGGGCATTCTTGCCGGATTTCTTTTCGATCTGCTCCAAAGCACCGTAAATGATGCGCTCTGCAACGGATTTCTTGCCATCGATCATGACTACGTTCATGAACTTGGACAGGTCCTGGGAACCGAACTTCGGATCCGGCAGGATTTCGCGCTTGGGGACTTCTCTGCGACGTGGCATGTTACTTCCTTAGATTATTCAGTTGAGCTTTGGCTCATGACTACCCAATGGAGCAGTCACTTACTAGACGACCCTGAGTGTTGATCAGGCCGCCTTGAGAGCACCCCAATTACTTAGGACGCTTGGCGCCGTATTTGGAACGAGCCTGTTTACGGTCTTTAACACCTGCGGTGTCGAGGGAGCCGCGAACGGTGTGGTAGCGAACACCCGGCAAGTCTTTTACACGACCGCCGCGGAGCAGCACTACGGAGTGTTCCTGCAGGTTGTGGCCTTCACCACCGATGTAGGAAATCACTTCGAAACCGTTGGTCAGACGAACCTTGCACACTTTACGCAGAGCCGAGTTCGGCTTCTTCGGAGTGGTGGTGTAGACACGGGTGCACACGCCACGCTTCTGCGGGCAGGCTTCCAGCGCAGGCACCTTGCTCTTCGCCTTGATGGCGACGCGGCCTTTGCGAACGAGTTGGTTAATGGTTGGCATTACTATCAGTTCCTAGTTGAAGCTCTCCAACGGCAACACGCCGCCAGAAAGGACGGAGGATTATATTTTAGTCAACGTCCCACCGTCAATGAAAACAACGCCGCCCTATCACCTTAACCGTTGATAGGGCAGCGTTTTTTCAACACTTTGCGTCAGGGCCGTCCGCAGGCGGGCAATTCCGCCTCTTTCCGGCCAAGACGACTAAGCGTTATTCGTTGCTGTCGAGCGCATCCGCCGGAGCGATATCGAAGAACTGGGCTTCGGCCGCTTCCAAGGTGTGCTGCGTCGAACCGCGACGGGTGCGATGGTAAGCCAGACCGGTACCCGCCGGGATCAGACGACCGACAATCACGTTTTCCTTCAGGCCGCGCAGGTCGTCCTTCTTGCCCATGATGGCCGCTTCGGTCAGCACGCGAGTGGTTTCCTGGAAGGAAGCCGCGGAGATGAACGAGTCGGTGGACAAGGACGCCTTCGTGATACCCAGCAGCACGTTTTCGTACTGCGCAGGCTCTTTGCCTTCCGCCAGCATCTTGTCGTTCATTTCCAGCGCGTCGGCGCGCTCCACCTGTTCGCCCTGGATGAAGTCGGTATCGCCGCTGTCGGAGATGATCACGCGACGCAGCATCTGGCGAATGATCACCTCGATGTGCTTGTCGTTGAT
The DNA here is from genome assembly GCF_000711885.1 of Chromobacterium haemolyticum DSM 19808. Classification (GTDB taxonomy): domain Bacteria; phylum Pseudomonadota; class Gammaproteobacteria; order Burkholderiales; family Chromobacteriaceae; genus Chromobacterium; species Chromobacterium haemolyticum. The sequence continues at coordinate 11,745 of NZ_JONK01000049.1, read as the reverse complement.
CTTCACGCCCTGCAGACGATAAACCTCCTGCACCTCTTGAACGATGTAGCGGGCCAGCGCCTCGATGCCCTGCAGACGCAGGATGTCGTGCGGGTCCACCGGACCGTCGACGATGGATTCGCCGCGATTCACCACTTGACCGTCGTGCACCAGCACGTGCTTGTCTTTCGGGATCAGGTTTTCGTAACCGTTGCCTTCCAGATCGGTGATGATCAGACGCTGCTTGCCCTTCGTGTCCTTGCCGAAGGAGATCGTACCAGTCACTTCCGCCAGCATGCCGGCGTCTTTCGGCGAGCGCGCTTCAAACAGCTCGGCCACGCGCGGCAGACCACCGGTAATATCGCGGGTCTTGGACGATTCCTGCGGGATGCGGGCCAGCACTTCGCCCTTGCCCACTTCCTGACCGTCGCGCACCGTAATAATGGCGCCCACCTGGAAGGTGATCGATACCGAGGCTTCGGAACCGGCCAGCTTCACTTCGTTGCCGTTGTCGTCCAGCAGCTTCACCAACGGACGCAGCATCTTGGACTGCGAACCGGCGCGGCGCTTCGGATCGATCACGACCAGCGTCGACAGACCCGTTACTTCGTCGGTCTGCTTGGCAACGGTGTTGCCCTCTTCCACGTTCTCGAACTTCACGCGGCCCGCGTACTCGGTGATGATCGGACGGGTATGCGGATCCCAAGTGGCCAGCACGGCGCCAGCCTTGATCTGCAGACCGTCAGTCACCATCAGCGTCGCGCCGTACGGCACTTTGTGACGCTCGCGCTCGCGGCCCATATCATCGTGAATCACCACTTCGCCGGAGCGGGTGATGACGATGAGTTCGCCCTTGGTGTTCGCCACGTAGCGCATCTGGCTGGAGAAGCGCACGGTGCCGTTGGACTTGCCCTCTACCTGGCTAGCGGCGGCGTTACGAGAAGCCGCGCCACCGATGTGGAAGGTACGCATGGTCAGCTGGGTGCCCGGTTCGCCAATGGACTGGGCGGCGATCACGCCGATGGCTTCGCCGGCGTTGACGCGCTTGCCGCGCGCCAGGTCGCGACCATAGCACTTGGCGCACAGACCGTAGCGGGTGTCGCAAGTGATGGCGGTACGCACCTTCACTTCGTCGATGCCCAGGCTGTCGACTACGTCCACCAGATGCTCGTCCAGCAAAGAACCGGCTTCGATCACGGTTTCACCGGTAGACGGATCCACCAGATCGATCGCGGCCACGCGGCCCAGGATGCGGTCGCGCAACGGTTCGATCACGTCGCCGCCCTGCAGCACGGCCTTCATGGTGAAGCCGTTGCTGGTGCCGCAATCGTCCTCGATCACCACCAAATCCTGGGTCACGTCGACCAGACGACGAGTCAGGTAACCGGAGTTCGCGGTCTTCAAGGCGGTATCCGCCAGACCCTTACGCGCACCGTGGGTGGAAATAAAGTACTGCAATACGGTCAGGCCTTCGCGGAAGTTCGCGGTAATCGGCGTTTCGATAATCGAGCCGTCCGGCTTGGCCATCAAACCCCGCATACCGGCCAGCTGCTTGATCTGGGCTGCGGAACCCCGCGCGCCCGAGTCGGCCATCATGTAAATGGAGTTGAAGGACTCTTGATCGACTTCCTTGCCTTCGCGGTCCAGGACCTTCTGCTTGGACAGCTCGTCCATCATCGCCTTGGCGATCTTGTCGCCGGTACGGCCCCAGATGTCCACTACCTTGTTGTAGCGTTCGCCCTGGGTCACCAGACCTTGACGATACTGCTCTTCAATCTCTTTGACTTCCTTCTGCGCGTCGGCGAGCAGATCGACCTTCTTGGCCGGGATCTGCATATCGTCCACGCAAATGGAGATGCCGCCGCGGGTGGAGTAGGCAAAACCGGTGTACATCAACTGGTCGGCGAAGATCACCGTGTCGCGGATGCCGCAACGACGGAACGAAACGTTGATCAGTTTCGAGATTTCTTTCTTCTTCAGCGCCTTGTTGATGTGCTCGAACGGCAAGCCTTTCGGCAGGATGTCGGACAAAATAGCGCGGCCCACGGTGGTGTCGTAACGCTTGATCACCGGCTGGAACTCGCCCTGCTCGTCTTTTTCCCACTCGCGCAGACGCACGGTGATGCGCGTCGCCAGCTCAACCTGACGGGTTTCGTAGGCGCGATGCACTTCCTTGGTGTCCGCAAACACCATGCCCTCACCCTTGCCGTTCACCTTGTCGCGGGTCATGTAGTACAGACCCAATACGATATCTTGCGACGGCACGATGATCGGATCGCCGTTGGCCGGGGACAGCACGTTGTTGGTGGCCAGCATCAGAGTGCGGGCTTCCATCTGCGCTTCCAGCGACAGCGGCACGTGAACAGCCATCTGGTCACCGTCGAAGTCGGCGTTGAACGCCGCGCAGACCAGCGGATGCAGCTGGATGGCCTTGCCTTCGATCAGCACCGGCTCGAACGCCTGAATGCCCAAACGGTGCAGCGTAGGCGCACGGTTCAGCAGAACCGGATGTTCGCGGATCACGTCTTCCAGGATGTCCCAGACTTCCGGCACTTCCTGCTCTACCAGCTTCTTGGCCGCCTTGATGGTGGATGCCAGACCCATCACTTCCAACTTGTGGAAGATGAAGGGCTTGAACAGTTCCAGCGCCATCTTCTTAGGCAGGCCGCACTGATGCAGACGCAGAGTCGGGCCCACGGTAATCACGGAACGACCGGAGTAGTCCACGCGCTTACCCAGCAAGTTCTGACGGAAACGACCGCCCTTGCCCTTGATCATGTCGGCCAGCGATTTCAGCGGACGCTTGTTGGCACCGGTCATCGCCTTACCGCGACGGCCGTTGTCCAGCAGCGAGTCAACCGATTCCTGCAGCATGCGCTTCTCGTTGCGCACGATGATATCCGGCGCGCGCAGTTCCAGCAGGCGCTTCAGGCGGTTGTTCCGGTTGATCACGCGGCGGTACAGATCGTTCAGATCGGAAGTCGCGAAGCGACCGCCGTCCAACGGCACCAGCGGACGGAGTTCCGGCGGCAGCACCGGCAGCACTTCCAGAATCATCCACTCCGGCTTCATGCCGGAACGCTGGAAGGCCTCCAGCACTTTCAGGCGCTTGGAGATCTTCTTGATCTTGGTGTCGGAGCTGGTGGCCTTGAGCTCGGCGCGCAGGGTCTCGATCTCGCTGTCCAGGTTCAGCTTCTTCAGCAATTCCTTGACGGCTTCGGCGCCCATCATGGCGACGAACTCTTCACCGTACTGGTCTTCCTTGTCCAGGAAGTCCTCTTCGGTCAGCAGCTGACGATATTGCAGCGGGGTCATGCCCGGATCGGTCACCACGAACGCTTCAAAGTACAGCACGCGCTCGATGTCGCGCAGCGTCATGTCCAGCACCATGCCCAGACGCGACGGCAGCGACTTCAGGAACCAGATGTGCGCGGTCGGGCTGGCCAACTCGATGTGGCCCATGCGCTCGCGACGCACCTTGGACAAGGTGACTTCCACGCCGCACTTCTCGCAGATCACGCCGCGATGCTTCAGGCGCTTGTACTTGCCGCACAAGCATTCATAGTCCTTCACCGGGCCGAAGATGCGCGCGCAGAACAGGCCGTCGCGTTCCGGTTTGAAGGTACGATAGTTGATGGTTTCAGGCTTTTTTACTTCACCATAAGACCAGGAACGGATCTTGTCAGGCGAGGCGATGCCGATCTTAATCGCATCAAACTCTTCTTCTTGCGTAACTTGCTTAAAGAGGTCGAGCAGAGCTTTCATTGCGTCTCCAGTCAGGGGACAGGCGCGGCGGTTTGCCGCGCCCATTCAACCCAATCAATAACGTTCCAGGTCCATGTCGAGGCCGAGCGAACGGATTTCCTTCACCAGCACGTTGAAGGATTCCGGCATGCCGGCATCGATCTTGTGCTCGCCCTTCACGATGTTCTCGTACACCTTGGTACGACCGGTCACATCGTCCGACTTCACGGTCAGCATTTCCTGCAGAGTGTAGGCGGCGCCGTAAGCTTCCAGCGCCCACACCTCCATCTCACCGAAACGCTGGCCGCCGAACTGGGCCTTACCGCCTAGCGGCTGCTGGGTCACCAGCGAGTACGGGCCGGTGGAACGCGCGTGCATCTTGTCGTCGACCAGGTGATGCAGCTTCAGGTAGTGCATCACGCCCACGGTGACCTTGCGGTCGAAAGCTTCGCCGGAGCGGCCATCGTACAAGGTCATCTGAGTCTTGGACTCATTAAAGCCCATTTTCTGGGTCAGCGGGTCGTCTTCCGGATAGGCCAGATCCAGCATGTGCTTGATCTCGGTCTCCTTGGCGCCGTCGAATACCGGCGTGGCGAACGGCATGCCCTTGCGCAGGTTGTCCGCCAGGGACAGGACCTCGTCCTCGCTCAGCGAAGCGATGTCTTCGGCCTTGCCGGCTTCGTTGTAGATGCGCTCCAGGTAGCCACGGATCTCGGCGGCGGACTGCTGCTCCTTGACCATGCGGTCAATGCGCTCGCCAATACCCTTGGCGGCCCAGCCCAGATGCACTTCCAGGATCTGACCGATGTTCATACGCGACGGTACGCCCAGCGGGTTCAGCACGATGTCGACCGGACGACCGTCGCCCATGTACGGCATGTCTTCGATCGGCAGAATGCGCGACACCACACCCTTGTTACCGTGGCGGCCGGCCATCTTGTCGCCCGCCTGCAGGCGGCGCTTAACGGCCAGATATACCTTGACCATCTTTTGCACGCCCGGCGGCAGTTCATCGCCCTGGGTCAGCTTGCGCTTTTTGTCTTCGAACTTGAGATCGAATTCTTCGCGCTTCTGCGCCAGGCTTTCCTTGATCAGCTCCAGCTGCTTGGCGATGTCTTCATCCGACATGCGGATGTCGAACCAATCATGCTTGGACGGCAGGTCGGCCAGGTATTCCTGATCGATCACAGTGCCCTTCATCAGGCGCTTCGGACCGCCGTTGGCAACCTTGCCCACGATCAAACGCTCAATACGGCTGAAGGCGTCGTTGTCGAAAATACGCAGCTGGTCGTTCAGGTCCAGACGATAGCGCTTCAGTTCCGAATCAATGATGGACTGAGCGCGCTTGTCGCGCTCGATGCCTTCGCGGGTGAACACCTGAACGTCGATCACCGTGCCCACGGTGCCGGTCGGCACGCGCAGCGAGGTGTCCTTCACGTCGGAAGCCTTCTCGCCGAAAATCGCGCGCAGCAGCTTCTCTTCCGGCGTCAGCTGGGTTTCGCCCTTAGGCGTCACCTTGCCCACCAGCACGTCGCCCGCCTCAACTTCGGCGCCGATGTACACAATGCCGGATTCATCCAGACGGCCGGCCATGCGCTCGGACAGGTTCGGGATGTCGCGGGTAATTTCCTCAGGTCCCAGCTTGGTGTCGCGGGCAACCACGGACAGTTCTTCGATATGGATCGAGGTGTAGCGGTCTTCGGCGACCAGCTTCTCCGAGATCAGGATCGAGTCCTCGTAGTTGTAACCGTTCCACGGCATGAAGGCGATGGTCATGTTCTGACCCAGCGCCAGCTCGCCCAGGTCGGTGGAGGCGCCGTCGGCCACCACGTCGCCGCGCGCGATGCGGTCGCCCACTTTCACGATCGGACGCTGGTTGATGTTGGTGTTCTGGTTGGAACGGGTGAACTTGGTCAGATTGTAGATATCCACACCCACTTCGCCCGCGGTCGCTTCCTCGTCATTGACGCGAATCACCACACGGCCGGCATCGACATAGTCGACCACGCCGCCGCGACGCGCCACGACGGTGGTGCCGGAGTCTACCGCCACCGAGCGCTCGATACCGGTGCCCACCAGAGCTTTTTCCGGACGCAGGCAAGGCACGGCCTGGCGTTGCATGTTGGCGCCCATCAATGCGCGGTTGGCGTCATCGTGCTCCAGGAACGGAATCAGCGAGGCGGCAACGGACACCACCTGGCCAGTGGCCACGTCCATGTACTGTACGCGGTCCGGGGTCGCCAGAATGGTTTCACCCTTTTCGCGGCAGGTCACCAGCTCGTCGATCAGCTTGCCCTCTTCGCTCAGCTCGGCGTTGGCCTGAGCAATCACGTAGCGGCCTTCTTCGATCGCAGACAGGTAATCGATCTCGTTGGTGACCTTGCTGTCCACCACTTTGCGGTACGGCGTTTCCAGGAAGCCGAACTCGTTGGTGCGCGCAAACACGGACAGCGAGTTGATCAGACCAATGTTCGGGCCTTCCGGCGTTTCGATCGGGCATACACGGCCATAGTGGGTCGGATGCACGTCTCGCACTTCGAAGCCGGCGCGTTCGCGGGTCAAACCGCCCGGGCCCAGGGCCGATACGCGGCGCTTGTGGGTGATCTCGGACAGCGGGTTGGTCTGATCCATGAACTGGGACAGCTGCGAGGAACCAAAGAATTCCTTGATCGCGGCGGATACCGGCTTGGCATTGATCAGGTCATGCGGCATCAGGTTGTCGGATTCCGCCTGGTTCAGGCGCTCCTTGACCGCGCGTTCGACGCGCACCAGACCGGCACGGAATTGGTTCTCGGCCAATTCGCCCACCGAACGCACGCGACGGTTGCCCAAGTGATCGATGTCGTCCACTTCACCGCGGCCATTGCGCAGCTCGGTGAGGATGGCGATCACGGAAACGATGTCTTCAGTCGACAGCGTACCTTCCATCACATCGCGACGGCCGGCGAACTTCTCGCCGATCAGGACCTTGAACCACTCCGGAGTCTTGTCGTCGAACTTGTACTGATAAGTGCGCGAGCTGAACTTCATGCGGCCCACGCGCGACAGGTCGTAGGTTTCTTCGCTGAAGAACAGGCGCTGGAACAACGCTTCCACCGCGTCTTCAGTCGGCGGTTCGCCCGGGCGCATCATGCGGTAGATCGCCACGCGAGCTTGCAGCTGGTCCTGAATATCGTCGGCGCGCAGGGTCTGCGAGATATAAGAACCCTGGTCCAGGTCATTGGTGAACAGCACTTCCACCTGCTGGATGTCCGCCAGCGCTAGCTTGGCCAGCACTTCCTCGGTGATCTCGTCGTTGGCGCGCGCAATCAGTTCACCGGTATCGGTATTGGCGACATTGTGCGCCAGCACCTTGCCCAGCAACGCGTCGGCCGGCACTTCGATGCGATCCAGCTCAGCAGTCTGGATGTCGCGGATGTGCTTGGCGGTGATGCGCTTGTCCTTGGCCACGATCAGCTTGCCATCGGCGGCAACGATGTCGAACTTGGCCACTTCACCCTTCAGACGATCCGGCACCACGCGCATGAACACGCCGCCTTTGGTCAGATAGAAGGTGTCGAAGCTGTAGAACTCGGACAGGATTTCTTCGTTGGTGTAACCCAGCGCCTTCAGCAGAATGGTCACCGGCATCTTGCGGCGACGGTCAATACGGAAGTACAGCAGGTCTTTCGGATCAAACTCGAAGTCCAGCCAGGAACCGCGGTAAGGAATCACGCGGGCGGAGAACAGCAGCTTGCCGGAGGAATGAGTCTTGCCGCGGTCGTGCTCGAAGAAAACGCCCGGGGAACGGTGCAACTGAGAAACGATGACGCGCTCGGTACCGTTGATGATGAACGAACCATTGGTCGTCATCAGCGGAATCTCGCCCATGTACACTTCGTTCTCGCGCACTTCCTTCACTACAGGCTTGGAAGACTCTTTATCGAAAATGGTCAGGCGGATGCGCGCGCGCAGCGGAGCGGCGTAAGTGATGCCGCGCAGCTGGCACTCCTGCACGTCGAACGGCGGCTCGCCCAAGATGTAATGAGCGAAATCCAGACGCGCGTAGCCATTGTGGCTGATGATCGGATAGATCGATTTGAACGCAGCCTGAAGGCCCACATCCCTACGCTGGTCAAGCGGCACACCCAACTGGAGAAATTCGGTGTAGGAATCAATCTGGGTCGCCAACAGGAATGGGACATCGAGAACACTGGCACGCTTCGCAAAACTTTTACGAATACGCTTCTTCTCAGTAAACGAATAACTCATAGAGTCTCCATCGAGGTGGGGTGGCGCAAGCAAGAAACCAAAAGTCAGCAGCCACGCTCAATAATTGCTGGCTTTTACCTTCTTCGTTTCGGCCAACTACAAGCGCAATAAGGCTGGCGGATTACTCCGCCAGCCTCACCCTCTTTTTTCAAAGAAGATTATTTGATTTCAGCCTTAGCACCGGCTTCGGTCAGCTGTTTCAGGATGTCGTCGGCTTCAGCCTTCGCCACGCCTTCTTTCAGGGCTTTCGGAGCGCCGTCAACCAGGTCTTTGGCTTCTTTCAGGCCCAGACCGGTGATTGCGCGCACAACCTTGATCACGCCAACTTTGTTGTCGCCAGCGCCAGTCAGGATAACGTCAAACTCGGTTTTTTCTTCAGCGGCAGCAGCGCCGGCGCCAGCCGGGCCAGCAACAGCAACAGCAGCGGCGGAAACGCCGAACTTCTCTTCGAACGCCTTAACCAGGTCGTTCAGTTCCATCACGGTCAGACCAGCAACGGCCTCGAGGATGTCTTCTTTGGTGATTGCCATGTGAAAATCTCCTGAATTCTATAAGAATCAAATAAGTTAAGCGGCTTCGGCTTGCTTCTTGTCGGACAGGGCGGCCAGCGCGCGGGCGAAGCCAGCGACCGGAGCCTGCATAACGTAGAGAAGCTTGGACAGCAGTTCTTCGCGGCTCGGGATGGACGCAAGCTCAGCAACCTGAGCGGCGTTCAGCACCTGGCCATCGTAGGAACCTGCCTTGACGATGATTTTGTCGTCAGCCTTGGCATATTGATGCAGCACCTTGGCAGCAGCTACCGGGTCGGCGGAAACAGCGTAAACCAGCGGGCCGACCATTTGGTCAGCCAGACCGGCAAACGGAGTGCCTTCCACAGCACGGCGCACCAGCGTGTTCTTCAGAACGCGCAGGTATACGCCATTCTCGCGCGCCTGAGCGCGGAGTTTGGTCATGCTGCTTACCTCGATGCCCCGATATTCAGCGATAACGAGGGTCTGAGCGTCTGCCAGCGTGGCAGATACTTCAGCTACGACCGCCTTTTTATCTTCGATATTGAGACTCAAGGTCTACCTCCTAGACTGAAATGAAGCGAAAGGATTTTCGCTTCGCTTTGCAGCGGCGACCTACATCAGGAGACATCATAAAGAACTGGTGCTCATGGGCGGAATTGAACCGCCGACCTCTCCCTTACCAAGGGAGTGCTCTACCCCTGAGCTACATGAGCTTGAACTTTGTTCAGAAGCCTGTTTCGGGTACACCATCTGCGTAGGTTGCGGACTCCCATACAAGCAAATCTGCGATTAAGCCTTGCGGCGCCTACGGTCTTTGACAACCTGACAAGCAAGCTTGCCAGCCCAAAGCCTTGGCGAGACGGCGAACCGTCCCGCCATACTCAAACAGCGATTAAGCGCTGATCGAGTTGGTATCTACACGAGCGCCGACACCCATGGTGCTGGATACGGCGATCTTTTTCAGATACACGCCCTTGGAAGCTGCCGGCTTGGCTTTCACCAAGGCATCAACCAGAGCGGAGAAGTTTTCACGCAGAGCTTCGGCTTCGAAGGAAGCGCGACCGATGGTGGCGTGAACGATACCGGCCTTGTCGGTACGGTATTGAACCTGACCGGCTTTGGCGTTTTTCACGGCCTCGGCTACGTTCGGGGTCACGGTGCCAACCTTCGGGTTCGGCATCAGGCCGCGCGGGCCCAGGATCTGACCCAGCTGACCCACAACGCGCATGGCGTCCGGGGAGGCGATCACGATGTCGAAATCCAGGTTACCGGCTTTAACCTGCTCGGCCAGGTCGTCGAAACCAACGACTTCGGCGCCAGCGGCTTTAGCGGCTTCAGCGTTCGCGCCTTGGGCGAACACGGCAACACGTACCGACTTGCCGGTGCCGCGCGGCAGAACCACGGAGCCACGAACCACTTGGTCGGATTTGCGCGGGTCCACGCCCAAGTTTACGGCGATGTCGATAGACTCGTCGAACTTGGCGGTGGCGGCGGCTTTCACCAGGGAAATCGCTTCGTCGATTGCGTACAGCTTATTGCGATCAACGCTAGCCTTCAGAGCTTGCAAGCGCTTGGAAACCTTAGCCATTACACGCCCTCCACTTCCAGACCCATCGAACGGGCGGAGCCGGCGATGGTGCGAACAGCGGCGTCAAGATCGGCAGCGGTCAGGTCCGGCTGCTTGGTCTTGGCGATTTCTTCCAGCTGAGCGCGAGTCACTTTACCCACCTTGTCCACATGCGCCTTAGCGGAGCCGGACTTGATGCCAGCAGCCTTCTTCAGAAGGATGGTGGCCGGCGGGGTCTTCATGATGAAGGTGAAAGACTTGTCCGCGAATGCGGTAATCACCACAGGAATCGGCAGACCCGGCTCAACGCCTTGAGTCGCGGCGTTGAACGCCTTGCAGAATTCCATGATGTTCAAACCACGCTGACCCAGAGCCGGGCCGATCGGCGGCGACGGATTGGCTTTACCAGCGGGCACTTGCAGCTTGATATAGCCGACAATTTTCTTTGCCACGATTAAACTCCTAGTTTGGGTATAACGCGAGCGTCAACTCGCTTCCCGACGAAAGCGCAACAGTATACACGCCTAAAAAACACTTGCCAAGAGGCAGGCTTACAACTTTTCAACCTGACTGAATTCGAGCTCAACAGGGGTGTCGCGACCAAAAATCTGCACCGACACTCGCAGCTTGTTGCGCTCGTAGTTCACCTCATCGACGGAACCATTGAAGTCATTGAACGGGCCGTCGATGACGCGCACTTTCTCACCCACCTCAAACAGAACTTTCGGCTTCGGCTTCTCCACACCCTCTTGCATCTGTTGCATGATGGCCTCGACTTCCTTCTTGGAAATCGGCGCGGGGCGATTGGCGGTACCGCCAACAAAGCCGGTCACCTTCGGAGTGCTCTTAACCAGATGCCAGGTATCGTCGGTCATTTCCATCTCAACCAACACATAACCTGGGAAAAACTTGCGCTCGGTAATGGAGCGTCGACCGTTCTTCACGTCAACAACTTCCTCTACCGGCACCAGAATCTGGCCAAACTGATCGGCGACGTCAGAACGCTCAATGCGCTCGCGCAGCGCCTTTTGCACGCTCTTTTCAAAGCCCGAGTAAGCGTGAACCACATACCAGCGCATTGCCATTATTTACCTCGACCAAGAATCACATCATAAAACAACCAAGACAGACTGGAGTCCACCAACCACATGAACAAGGCCAGCACCAGCACGAAAACAAACACCATGCCGGTCATCTGCATCGCCTCTTTGCGAGTCGGCCACACCACCTTGCGCGCCTCAACCAGAGACTCATTGGCGTAAGAGACAAAACTCTTCCCCGGCTGCGACAACCAGATCGCGCCAACCGCCAGAACCACACCGGCCACAAACGAAAGCGCGCGCAAAATACCCTGATCCGCCGGAATCATGTAAAAGCCGACGATACCAGCCGCCACCAGCAAACCGGCCAGCGCCAGCTTGATTTTATCTTGCATTTCCATGTCGATATCTTCTCAATGCGCGTATGCGACAAAAGACCAACCGGCGCACAAGCGCCGGCTGGTCTTAATTGGCAGGCCAGGAGGGTCTCGAACCCCCAACCCTCGGTTTTGGAGACCGATACTCTACCAATTGAGCTACTGGCCTTTAAACTTTAATTAAGCGATGATCTTGGCAACAACGCCGGCGCCGACGGTACGGCCGCCTTCGCGGATGGCGAAACGCAGACCTTCTTCCATGGCGATCGGAGCGA
>NZ_JONK01000048.1 GCF_000711885.1 Chromobacterium haemolyticum DSM 19808 | reverse complement strand
CCTGATTTTTTTAATGCCAGCTCCAACACGCTTACGCCGTGCAAGTCAGGTTCGGTCCATTTGCGCCAATACGCATAGACGTTCTGCCACTTGGGAAAGTCAGGCGGTAGATAGCGCCACTGACAACCTGTGCGTAGAACATAGAGCACTGCGCAGAACACTTCATACAGATCCAGCTGTACCGGTTTGGTGTTACGCCGTACGCCACGTAGTAGCGGCTCTATCTGGGCAAACTTTTCTCGACTAATGTCGCTTGGGTAGGATTTTCTCTTCACCAGCCCATTATCGCTCACAAAAAGATCGTAAACAGGTTCTAAGAGGCTGTTCATAATCTGCTGCGCTTCGTGAAGCGTTGCACGGTGAGTACGGCTTCAAAATGCTCATGTACCGTGTGTACACTCTGCTTTCTCAGCCGCACCGCCTTGTCTCGCCCTAGCTCGCGAGATCGTCAACACGTTCTGAGGGCACAATTATTGACAAGGCTTTACAGGTGATGTCATTGCGTGACTCGACAAATACAATGCTTCTAACGTTGGCTAGCACTTTGATTGTTCAGGATAGTTTTTTGTAGGAATTGGTCCAATTTTGTCGCTCTATACGGGGGAGTCAGCTCGTTTGATCAAACCGCGCCTTGTCTAAAGTGCTTAAGCAAGCTGGCTACTCCATTTCTCGCTTCAACGCTGACTCGCTTACTAATCTAGTTGGCAGCCAATCAATTTCTGATAACTCATATTCAGTGAGGTAAAGCATGCGTGGTTTTTATAAGACACTGATTGTCACATCTTTTTGCTTAATTCCTGCAACTTGCTTTTCTTCTGAGAAAGCGGCTCCAATGAAATCAGAGTCATTCGGTTATTATGATTTAAATATTGGCGACTATTCAGCGCCAGAACAACATCACGACCTGCCTAAAGAAGGAAACGGTCATATCGAAGTCAACTTGGATCGTAATTTTTCGATTACCTTTCCTGACAACCCCTCGACAGGAGCCTCTTGGGGCTTAAGGATACTTCCTGCGGAATTGATGTTTCTGAGTTCCAGTCACAAACCATCTGATAAATGTGGCGTCGCCAACAATGAGGGAGTACCGCTAGTTGGATGTGGCGGGTTTACAACCTATATATTTAAAGCATTAGAAAAAGGAACCGGGACAATAAAATTTGAGTATGGCCAACAGTGGCGCAAGGATTCCAAAACAGTCATAACTGTAAAAGTTACTGTTAAATGACGGAATAATCCCGAGCGATCATCCCGGCGCCATTCCCTCAGAGCCTGTTCAAAGTCTCGCGAGCAAGGGCGAGACAAGGCGAAAACGAGCGAAAAAGCGGAATGTACAAGTGGTACATGAGCATTTTGAGGATGTTTTCAACGCCGTATCGCCGAAGCGCAGCAGACTTTGAACAGGTTCTCAGAGCCTGTTGACGATCTCCTGAGCCATGGAGCCAGACACGCCAAGTGGATGAACTGCAAGCTAGTATTCAGTTTCCGCTCGCAGTTCTTCCACAGCCTTCGACTCTTTCCCAGCCAGGCGAAGCTAGCCTCAACAATCCAACGTTTGGGCATCACTTTGAACGTAAATCTCGCCCTTCAGATACAGCCTCGCCTGCCCCAGCAAAGCCACTTCCTCGCCTTCCACCCGACACTCCAGGCTGCCGCGGCGCGCGCCGCCCTGGCGCGCCAGCAGCCGGGTCTTGCCCAGTACCGCGGCCCAATACGGGGCTAGCCAGCAGTGCGCCGAGCCTGTAACCGGATCTTCGTCGACCCCCACGCCGGGCCCAAACCAGCGGCTGACAAAATCGCAGTCCTCGCCGCGCGCGGTCACCGCCACCCCGCGCTTGGGAAAACCACGCAGCCGCTGAAAATCCGGGCACAGCTCCGCCAGCCTCGCCGCGTCGTCCAACACCACGATGTAGTCGTCGGCGGCCAGCACCTGGCCGGTGTCCAGGCCCAACGCCGCCAACAAGCCGGGCGGTTCCGCGCAGGGCCTCGGCGTCACAGCGGGGAAGCGCAGTTCGATGCCATCGCCGTCGCGCCGCGCCGTCAGTTCTCCGCTGCGGGTATGGAAAACGATGCGCTCCTCTCGCCAACCCAGTTCATGGAACAAGACCCAGGCGCTGGCCAGCGTGGCGTGGCCGCACAGATCCACCTCGGTGGTGGGCGTGAACCAGCGCAGCGACATCCGCTCGCCGTCCGCCATCAGGAAAGCGGTTTCGGACAGATTGTTCTCCATGGCAATGGCTTGCAGCGTGACATCCGGCAACCCCGCCGGCAACGGACACACCGCCGCCGGGTTGCCGTGAAACACCGCATCGCAGAACGCGTCCACCTGATAGATTGGAAGCTTCATGTCTCGTCCCCCTTCCCCGCGCCGCGAATTTCGTCCAGATAGTTGTAGATGGTGTAACGGCTGACGCCCAAGGCCTCGGCCGCGCGCTCCACCCCGCCTTTGACGATGAACAGGCCCTGCTCCAGCATCTGCGCCACCGCCTGCTTCTTGTCCGCCTTCTTCATCCGCGCCAGCGGCTTGCCGCCGCGCGCCAGCGCCTGAACAATGATGTCCTGCATCGCCTCATCCATCGCCGGCGGCTCCGGCGCCGCCCGTTGCGGCGGCGGCGCGCGGCCCACCAGCGACTGCAGGCAGGCCAGCGCCGCTTCCAGCTGGCTGCGGTCGCTGTTCAAGCACAGCGCGGCGAAGGGTTCGCCGGCGGCGGTCTTGAAAACGGCGCTGGCCGACAGCAGCCGCCGGCCGTCGCGGCTCAGCGTGTGGTAGCCGGACACCAGCGCCGGCTCGGCACCGCCCTGACGCATGGCCTGCTCGATGGCGGCGAAGCCCCGGTCCCCGGCCGGGCCGCCCAGAATGGCGTCGCCTAGCCGGCGGCCGGACACATGGCCGTTCTCGATGGAAACGATGGAACATTCCGGCCGGCTCAGATCGTGCAGCACCACCTCGGTATGCGCGTCCACCATGGCGCCCGCCAGCTTGACCACGGCGCTCAGCGCGCGCAGCACCGCCTGTTTTTCCGCCTGGGCCGGATCGGTCGCCTGCTTCGGGTTTTCCATGCAAGCTCCCGTCAACGATAAAGGCTGAACTTGCGCGTCAGCGCGCCCAGCTCAGCCTCGGAGCCGCACAAGGCCACACCCCAATATTCCAGCGCGGCGGCCGGGGTGGCCGCAGTGCGGCGCAACTGTTCTGCGCTGCCGCCCTCTCCCATGGTGTCGGTGAAATCCACGCAGGCCACGCCCGCCTCGGCCGCGGCCTGACGCAGCTGGACCAATTTGGAGGAGTTGTCGGCGCGCAGCACAATGAAGGGATCGGCCGAAATAGCCGGGTGCACGCCACCGTCGGCGTCCACATAGTCCACGTGGTTTGTCGCCGCGTCCGCGCGCCGCAGCCGGCAGGCCAGGGCCAGCGCCAGATGGCCCAGCACATTCATCGCCCGGCCCGGCTCCAACCGCTTGTGGATCACCGCCACGTATTTGCGCGCGGCGGCGTCGGTGCCGCCGGCAAGGTGTTGTTCGCTCATCTGTGCTTCCTTCCAAAAACCGACGGCCGAATCACGGTTGTCACACCGCGGCCCGGCCGCAAAATTTCAACATTAAGTTGAAATTTACATTTTTGGTTGAATTATTGCAAGAGCGGCTCCACACCGTACACCGCGTCGCGCAGATCGGCGACGAAACGCCCGGACATGCCTTCGTACAAGGTATTGGTGAAGGCCAGCACGCTTAGGCCGCGCGCGCGGTCCACAAACCAGGAGTGGCCGTAAGCGCCTCCCCAGCGCCAGGTGCCGGGCGATTCCGGCGACGCGGCGGCGGCAGGATCCCTCAGCACGGAAAACCCAAGACCGAAACCAAAGCCGGGCATCTCCGGCAACTCCAGCGACCCGGTGTGATTGCGCGCCATCTCCTCCACCCACTTCGGCGGCAGCAGCGGCGCGCCGCCTTGGCGCAGCGCCTCCAGCAGGCGCAGGAAATCGTCGGCGCTGCCCACCATGCCGGCGCCGCCGGACGGGTAGGCGCCTGCGTCCAGCGCCCGTTCCGGCGCGAAGCGTATGCCCACCGTGCCGTCAAACGGCGCCACCGTCGCCGGTTGTTCCATCCGCCAAGGCTCGGCTTCGCCGTTGACGTAGACCGCCGCCAGACGCTGCGGCTCCAGCGCGTAAAAATCGGTGTCGTTCATGCCCAACGGCGCGGTGACCCAGCGGCGCACCGCCTGCGGCAGCGGCTCGTCCGCCACCCGCTCCACCAGCGCGCCCAGTACATCGGTGGCCAGTGAATACGCCCAGGACTGGCCGGGCGGATACATTAGCGGCACGCTGGCGATACGGCGCAGATTCTCCGTCAGCGAAAGACCGTCGGCGTCCATGCCGTCGGATACCCCGGCGCGGGCATAGGGTCCGTCCTCGTCCGCTTCGAAAAAACGATAGCCCAGGCCGGCGGTATGGCTGAGCAATTGCCTAGGCGTGATCCGCGCCGGCGAGCCGTCCGCCAACCGCGGCCGGAATGCCGGCAGCCAGCGGGCGATATCCTCGTCCAGGTCCAGCCGCTGTCGAGCCGCCAGCACCATCGCGGCCGTGGAAACAATGGGTTTGCTGACGGAAGCCAGCCGGAACAGCGCATCCTCGCGCATCGGCAAGCCGGCCTCCCGGTCCGCCCAGCCGGCGGCTCGGCGGTAGACTGGCGCGCCGTCCTTGACCGCCAGCACCACGGCCCCCACCAGCCGCCGTTCGCTCAAGGCCTGTTCCAGCACCGCGTCCATCCGCGCTTCCAAGCCCGCCTCCACGCGGCTTGGCCGCGCTCCGCATTCCACATTCGACATATCGCATCCTTTGGCTGCAAAACAGCGGTCAACAATAAGCGATCGTAGCGCCGGGAAAAAGCGGACAACGCTCCGCTCTGTCGTGACGAATTGTCCGGAATGGGAGGCCGGCGGTCAGCACCTGTCCAAAGTCTCGCGAGCCGGAGCGAGACAAGGCGAAAACGAGCGAAAGCGCAAAATGCGCGAGGGGTACATGAGCATTTCGAACGCTGCACTCACCGTGCCACGTCTCACAAAGCGCAGCGGATGTTGAACCGGCTCTCACAAGCTGGCGCGTATAATGTCAGCCGCTCGCCCCAGCTCCCACCGCGTCACTAGGCTGCTGCAAGTGAAGCGCAGCAGGTCCGGTTTCCAGGCCAGCGCCAGCACGCCCCGCGCGGCCAACCGCGCCGCAACGCCCTTGGCGTCCGTCGCCTCGATGAACACCATATTGGTCTCCACCGGGTATTTCAGCCGCGCCGCCTCGCCCAGCCTGCGCCCTAGCCATTCGGCATTGTCGTTGTCCTGCTGCGTCACTCGCTGCCAGTGCCCCATCTTGTCCAGCGCCACGCCGGCCATCAAGCCAGACTGATGCAGACAGCCACCATGCCATTTTCGGAATACCCTGGCGGCCTCTATTTTTTCCGCCGGGCCGGCCAGGATGGAGCCGAACGGCGCGCCCACGCCCTTGGAGAAGCAAAAGTTCAGCATGTCCGCCGGCCGCACGTAGCGCGCCGGCGGCATGTCCAGCCGGGTGCAGGCGTTGAGCACCCGCGCGCCGTCCAGGTACAGGCTCAGGTCCATTTCGTCGCACAGCGCGCGCATGCGCCTCATCTCTTCCACCGGATAAACAATGCCGCCGTAGCTGTTAATGCTGCTTTCTATCGCCACCACCTTGGGCGCAGCATAGAGCTTGGACCAGCGCGCCTTGGCCTGGATGGCGATGCGCGCATCGGCGGCGGTGAGAATGCCGTCCGCGCTATGGTAGGGGTTCAGCACCAGACCGCTGTTGACGCTGACCGCAGAGGATTCGAAGAAGTTGATGTGATAGCCCACCTCGGTGACGACTTCGTCTCCCGGCGCGGCCAGACAGCGCAGCCCTACCTGGTTGCTCATGGTGCCGGAGGGCATGAACAGCGCCGCCTCCTTGCCGAACAGCTCGGCGCAGTACGCCTCCAGCTCGCGCACGTAGCGGTCTTCGCCGTAGCAGTCGTCGCCGATCTTGGCGAAGTCCAACATCTCCACATCGCTTTTGCAGATCCGCGTCAAGGTGTCGCTTCTCAAATCGATGATGTCCGGCATGTCTGGTCCCGTTTCTGAAAGTCGGTTGGAGGATGCGGCGAGGGCAAGCCTGCGCCTTGGCATGCCGATGAAATGCGAGGCAGATGCTAGGGGGCGTCCAGCAATGATTCAACTCTACTTTCGATAAGGTCGGCACCGACCTGCCGGCTAGTTATTCGTACGGAGTGCGATTTTACGCTGGGGAACTACCATGGTAGCCACAGCGCCAGCCAACGAGGCCGCCATGAAAAACCTGAAATATCACAGCTTGTGGATAGGCCTGCTATTGCTGGACATCGCCGCGCTGTACTGGCTGCCGCGGCTGATAAAACCGCCGTTCTCCCTTTCCCAGCATGCCAGCCATTTCGTGCTGGGCCTGTTGACCACGGCTCTGGCGGCCGCGCCCTTGATACGCTTTCTGGTGATCGGCTGGGGCGCCCGCTACGAGGAGTTCCGCAACCGCCTCAACAACGGCGCGCTGATCTATTACCTGCGCCAATTCTGGCAGCCGCGCACCGACAAGCACCCGCAGTTGAACACCTGGCCGCTGCCGGAAAACGAAGAAGTGGAAGCCGCCGCCGAGCAACTGTTCGAGCAGATCTACCGCGAGCACTACGGCCGCGTCGCCTTTCTCACACCGATGGCGCTGATGCTGATCGCCATCCTGTGCATGAGCATGCTTTACCTGCTCGCCGCCAACGAACAGCTGGTCACGCCCTTCAGCACGCGGATCGTCTGCGCCGCCATCGCCGGCGCCTATCTGTTCGTGGTCAGCGATATGGTGCTGAGCGTGCGCAAGCGCAGCCTCAACGTGGCGGACGTGTACTGGTACGCGCTGCGCATGATGCTGGCCATTCCCATCGGCGCGGCCGTCAGCGCCGCAGGGTCCGCCGAGGCCGCTTCCGCCGCGCAGACCGTGTCCGCCTTCGCCGTCGGCGCCTTTCCGATGGACACCCTGTTCAAGCTGTTGCGCCGGCTGGTGACGCTAAACCTGAACGCCAAGGAACAAGCTCAGGAAAACGACCAGTTGATCCAGCTGGAAGGCGTGACCGCCAATATCTCCGCCACGCTGGCGGCCGAGGGCGTCAACTCCATAGAACAATTGGTGTGCATAGACCCGGTGCTGCTCTCCATCCGCACCGGCTTTCCGTTCAAATTCGTGCTGAGGCTGGGCTCGCAGGCCATCGTCTGGCGGCACTTTGGCCAGCACGCCGCCGCCCTGTCCGCCATGGGGCTGGCGGACGCGCCCGCCATCGTCACCCTGAACGAGATGCTGAAAAAAGAACCTGGTTCGGTCTTGCGCCAGCAAGCGGACAATGTGATTGCCGACATCGTCGCCCGGCTGCAAGCCAAAGACGGCGTCGCGCTCTCTGCCGACACCGTCAAATTCAACTTCCGCCAGATAGGCAAGGAAAACTACACCCGCTTCCTGATGGCGGCGCAAAAACAAGGGGGCCACGCCCGGCCGCCGCTACGGCCGGTGCACGGTTTCCCGCATGCGGCCTGAGAACCTGTTCATCGTCTGCTGGGCGTTGGCGATACGGCGTTGAAACTCGCTCTGTGAATCCGTTGGCGGTCAACAGCGTTTTCAGCCCTGGGCCTCCAGCACGCACTTGGCGATCTGCGCGTCCTGCACCGCCAGCCCGGTCAGGTCCGCCAAGGTAATCTCATCCTCGCTTTGCCGGCCCGGCCGCTCGCCGGCTAGCACCTGCCCCAGCTCCGCCAGGCTTTCGCGGACCAGCAAGCCGGCGGCCAGCGCGTGCGATACCTCGCCGTAAGCCGCGCACTGTGCGATGGAGTCCACCACCACGCGGTCCGCCCCGGCCACCAGTTCCACCACCAGCTCCTGCTTGCCGGCGGCGTCCGCGCCCACCGCAGTGACGTGGGTGCCGGGCGTCAACCAGCCGGCTTGCAGAATGGGACGGGTGGACGGCGTGCAGGTGACGATCAGTTGACAGGCGCGCGCCAGCGGCTCCGCGTCCAGCGTGGTCCGCAGCCGGTAGCCCAGCGGCTCGAACTCGGCGGCGAACACCGCCAACTCCGTCTCGGAACGTCCCCACACCCACACATCGCGGCACGGCGTGACCGCCTGCAACGCCCGCAATTGCAAGCGCGCCTGCAAACCGGTGCCGACAACCCCTATCGCCTCCACCCGGCTTGGGGCCAACACCCGCGCCGCCAGCCTCCCGGCCAGCGCGGTGCGCCAGGCGGTGAGCCAGCCCTCGTCCCGCAGCAATGCCAGCGGCGCGCCGGTGCGGGCGCAGAAGCACAGCACCAGGCCCTGATTGCTGGGCAGGCCGCGCTTGGAATTATCGTAAAAGCCGGACGACACCTTGACCGCGAACAGGCTCTCGCCCTCCACATAGCCGGACTTCACGCAGCAATCGCCGTTGGCCTCGGCAAAAGCGAAATGCTGTACCGGCGGCAACTGCGCGCGCCCGGCGGAATAGGCGATGAAGCCCTGGCGCAGCAGCGCCTCCGCCCGCTCCAGATCCAGCCGCGCCAGAATCTCGTCCTTGTCCAGCGTCCTCATGCCGCCACCGCGCTCAGGAACTTGTCCAGCACAATATTGCGGCCGCACAGCACCACCGCCACCTTCTTGCCCTGATAACGTGGCGCCAATTGCAGCAAACCCGCCAGCCCCACCCCGGCCGCACCCTCCACCATCCAGCGCTCGGTTTGCGCCAGCAGCCGCAGCGCCGCGCGGATGTCCGCCTCGCTAAGCAGCGCGCAGCGGCGGATCAAGGCCTGGCACAGCTCGAAAGTCACCGCGCCCGGCTCCACCCCGCCGGCGGTGCCGTCGGACAAAGTCTCGCCCTCATCCACCTCGACGATGCGGCCGGCTTGCAGGCTGGCGTGCATGGTGGCAGCCGTCTCCGGCCAGCAGCCCACCATTTCCGCATCCGGCGCCAAACGACGCATGGCCGCGCCGATGCCTGAAATCAGCCCGCCGCCGCCCACGGAGACGAAAACCGCGTCCAGCTCCGGGCATTGCTCCGCCAGCTCCATGCCCACCGTACCCTGACCCGCCACCACTTCCAGATCGTTGTAGGGCGACACAAACGGCAGGCCCGCCCGCCGCGCCGCGTCCCCGGCGGCCAGCTCCGCCGCCAGCGCGTCGCCGTCCACCAGCTCCAGGTCCGCGCCCAAAGCGCGGATGGCGTCCAGCTTCACCGCGGCGGCGGACGCCGGCGCGTATACCGTCACCGGCACACCCAACAAGCGGCCGGCCAGCGCCACCGCCTGGCCGTGATTGCCGGTGGACGCAGCGAGCACCCCGTCCCGCCGCGCCGCCGGGTCCAACAGCCGCAGCTTGTTGCTGGCGCCACGGAACTTGAACGAGCCGGTGCGCTGCAGATGCTCGCACTTCAGATACACCTCGCAGCCGGTCAAGGCGGACAGGGCCGGGCTGTGCTCCAACGGCGTGACCGGCGCCTGCGGGCGGATGGCCTGGTGGGCGGCGGCGATGTCGTCAAACAGGGAATCCAGTTTCATGCTTGCTCCTTTAGCTCTTTCAAATGCTTGAAAACCGTGGCGCGGCCCATGCCCAGCACGTTGGCCACATAGTTTGCGGCGTTCTTGCCGCGAAAAGCGCCCTCGTGCAGCAACGCCTCCACCAGCTCGCGCTTGTGCTCGCGGTTGAGAATGGACAGGCTGAGCTGGCGCTGTTGCAGCCAGCCGTGGATGAAGCGGTTGATGCGTTCCTGCCAGTCGTCCTCGAACAACACCGCCGGCTGCGCCACCAGCTTGCTGCCGGACAGGAATAGATCCAGCGCCGCCCGCGCGCCCTCGAACACCGAGATATCCAGGTTCACGCACATCATTCCAATCGCAGCTCCGGCGTCGTCGCGCAGCACCACGCTGATGGATCGCAGTTTGCGGCCGTCCCAGTTCAGTTTTTCGTAAGGGCCGATCACCGTTGCGGCCGGCGTGTTTTCCAGTTCGTCCAGGCCGGAATCGTCGCCCAGCTCGCGCTTGGAAAAATTGTTGGCGATATAGGCCACGGACTGGGTGGCCAGGTCGTGCAACACCACCTCGGCGTAGGGATAGAACAAGGTGGCGATGGCGTCGGCGATGGACTGGTAGCGGGACAGCATGGCGGCACTCACATTGGACCAATGAATCCATTGTAGACTTTACAATCCAGAATGTAAACAAAAAAGTCCACTTTGGACTAAAAAATACAAAACAAGAGCAAAATAAAAGCCGGCTCAGCCGGCTTAGGGATCAGGCGCAGGCGGTCAACCGCCCGCCCAAGCGCCTTCAGCGCCCCAATTGCAAACGCGGCGCGCCAAACGGCACCGGCTCGCCGTTGGGATAGGCGTGCGGCCACACCAGCGGCGGCGTGCTCCAAGCGAAATCCTGCCCCTCGAACTCAATGAAGTAAGCCTGCCAGCCCGGCAGCGAAGCGTCCGGCTTGAACTCGAAGCGACAACTGCCGCGGCGGCACTGGCCCTCAATCGGCTTGGGCTGATAACGGATGCCGGAATTGAAACGGAAATCCCGGCTCTTGGGATTATGCGCCAGCCACAACGTGGCCTTGCCCGCTTCCCGCCCCGTCACGCTGACGCGCAAGCGGCCGCTGGCCGGGTCCGCGTCCACCTGGGCCTGCGGCATGGGCTTGCCGGCCAGCCAGCGGCGCATGAACTGCCGCAAGGCCTTGCCAATCTGATCACCCTTCACATAGTGCGACTGGTTGGGCAGATAGCGCAGCTGCGTGGGGCCGGTGAAAGCCGGCAGATAGCTCCAGGCGGAATCCGGCACCGCGAAATCGTCGCCGGAGGCGGAAATCATGTACTTGCTCAAGCGCGCCATGCTAGCGCGGTAATTGACCACGTCCTCGAAACGCAGCAAGGCGTCCAGGCCGGCGCCGCCCTGTAGCACATCCTCGGTGATGCCGTTGCGCTGATAATCGCGCAGCGCCACCGGCCACTGCTGACCGTAGCTGTTGTAAACATGGGTAAAGTTGTCGCGCACATTCCAGAAATCCGCCACCACGGGCACGATGGCGCTCACCCGCTTATCGTTCAAGCCGGCCAGCCAGGTGGCCCAGCCGCGCTTGGACGCGCCGGCCACCACAAAACGCTCGCTGCCCGACAGACTGCGCTGCAAGGCGTCCATCGTCGCGCTCACCGCCTGCGTCATCGGCAGGTGCAGGGAGCTGAAGCGTTCCGCTTGGGGCTGATCCACCGTCTTGCGCCAGGTGTAGGCCACCAGCGCGTCCTCACGGCCAGTGGGCTGCTCGTCCAGTTGCAGTTCCTGATTCGGCACGAAATACAGCTCGGCCACCGGCACGCCCAGATCACGCGCCAGCGCCTCCGCCGGCAAACGGTCCGGCAGCTTGGGCGGCTGCGCGTGATTGCTGCCGCCGTTGACGTACAGCAACACCGGCGTGCCAGGCTTTCGGTTCATGGGCAAGGCTAGTTTGTACTGCTGCTCCCACAGCGGCGCATTGCTGGTCATGCCGCTGCCGGCCCCCGGCCACTGCTGCGACACCATACGGTACATCCGCACCTCCACCCCGTCCTCCACCACCGAGCTGAGCAGCTCGGCCGGCTGCTGGCTGGCCTTGGCCTGTTGCAGATATTGGGAAACCACCGGCGACTCATCGGTTGGCAGGAGCTTGGCCGGCGCGACGGCGGGCCATGACAAGCACAGCGCGGCGCAGGCGCGCAGCGCGAGGGGGAGGAAACGGTTCATCGGCGGAATGTATTAATTGTTAGAGAGTGGATGCTAGATTTTGCAACAAATTAGTACAAAAACTCAAGAAAAACCACGTCCGTCCCCTTCCTTGTGGCTTGGCGAGTCGGCCGGGTCGAACTCATTGATAAATAAACCATCGCAATGCACGCACTCCTCCCATTTAATTGCGGCTAACAATTCAGCCTTACATTCAAAACAAAACACATCAGCACAAACCATGCAAAGGCTAAGTGTCACAACCAAGTTTCTAGGCAACTAAAACCAAGCTTACGCGCAGCTCCGGATACGCAATAAGTCAGCCGAAGCAACTCCACAATGAGATTTTCACCAGGCCCGCCAAACTGGCATTTAGGATGGTTTTTTTGAAGCTCCCTTGTAAAAATAAACTGACACTTCTAAAAACAAACAGCTGTGTTCAGCCCTCCTCTACGCAACAACCCATCCACTTTCCTTTTGGCAAGTTTTGCCATTTTAAGGAGCAGCGATATGGAACAACTTTTTTCTTCTTCCGGCTTTATATATATCAATATGATTGTTGATACCGAAGCCATTATTGAGCGGTACAAAAACCCCAGCACGGTGGAACAAAGCCCCACCATGGTCAACGACACCTCTTTATTTTATTTTGTTGCCACCAAGGGCAACACCATAACCGGCTCCGGCACTGGAAATTTGAAAATCAGCGCCACGGTAGGAGATGGAGTACGCTGGGCCGGCGTTTCCGAATCGAACAACTTCGAAAACAGCGTGATGGTGTACAAAATTCAACACCAAAGCGGTCAAGAAGTTATGAGCGACGCAAAATTCATGGTTTACACCAAGGAAGCAGCCGTCCCAGCCAGCAATAAAGAGCCATTCCCGCCCAAAAGCAAAGACCAAGCGTATTGGTTCATGAGTGCGGAAATCATAGGTAAGGGCATGGAAAACTATACAGTGCATTTCGCCGTATTCAATCGCCCTAAAAATGGACCGCAAACACTTTACGGCTACTTCAAATGGGATCCCGCCATTGAAGTTAAAGGCTAAGCTCGGCAGCCACTAAAACCAATCCGGGGGCCGACATGGCCACCCGGATTGCCGAAATCAAACCAACCGCCTCCTCTGCCCCTAAATCATTTATTTCCCGCCCTCAAACCAACAACGGCCGCGGAGCCCGGCGCGCCGTCCGCAGCACGGCCACGACCATGGCCAGGGTGATGGCGGCCAAGGCGGCGGCCAGCAGCGTGATCGCGTTGAAGGCCCAGCCAGTTTCTATCACCCGCCCCCCCAGCCAGGCGCCGATGGCGTTGCCCAGATTGAAAGCGCCGATGTTCAGCGTGGACGCGTAGCCGGCCGCATTGCCGGCCACCCGGATGATCAGCGCCTGCAACATCATGCCCACCGCAAAAGAGAGTCCGCCCCACAGCGCCATGCACGCCAGCGCCGGATACAGGCTGGCGCTTGCCCAATAGAACGCGATCAACACCGCGATCAGGCACGGCAGCGTCCTCGTCAGCGCCTTGGCCAGGTTCCAGTCGGCCAGGCGTCCGCCCAGCAAGCCCCCAATGGTGATGCCGATGCCGCAGACGAAGAGCGCCGCCGTGGCCACCTTGGCTTCCACATGGGTCACTTGCAGCAGCACCGGCACGATATAGGTGAAGAAGGCGAACATGCTGGCCGACGCCATCACGCTGGTGGCCAGGCCCAGCCAGACCACCGGTCGGCGCATGTCCGAGCCGACACCGGCCACCGCTGACGGGCTGCCGCGCCCGGCCGGCACGAAACCGGCGATCAAAGCCGCGGCGAGCAGGCCCAGCAGCATTACCGCCAGGAAAGTGGCGCGCCAGCCATGCAGCTGCCCCAGCAAGGAGCCCAAGGGCACGCCCAGCACATTAGCCAGGGTCATGCCGCTCAGCATCAATACCATTGCCTGAGCCTCCTTGCCCGGCGGGGCCAGCCGCGAGGCCAGTACCGCCGCGGTGCCGATGAAGGAGGCGTGGCTGAGCGCGGTGAACACTCGAGCCAGCATCAGCCAGCCGAAACCGGGGGCCAACAGGCAGCCTGCATTACCGGCGACAAACATCAACATCAGCGCAATCAGCGCGCTCTTTTCGCGGGCGGAGCGGATCGCCATGCCAACCACGGGCCCGCCTATCACCACGCCCAACGCATAGCCGGAAACCAGGTGCCCACTGTCGGGAATTGAAATCGCCATATCGCCGGCGATTTCCGGCAAGAGGCCCATCACCACGAATTCGGCGGTGCCAATGGCAAAAGCCGAAATCGCCAGAGCCAACAAGGGCATGTTCATCAAGCTGCCTGCATTCATCGCTTCTCCAGAATCAAATTCGGCGAGGCCGCACCGCCGCAAAGCCAAAAAGCGGGCATCATGGTCCGGGGAGCCGCGCCGCCATACTGCGTTCCAGTAAAAACGCCGGCTTGCCCCCGTACGCTGCATGGCGGCCTGCTGTGTTAAAGTCCGAATCCAAACTCTAATGCGTTTGACATCCCCGATAAAGTGAGCCCCCGCTCCAGATTGCATGGACACTTTTGTCCGGAAAGACGTGAAAATGCTCAGTTCAATCCAGGACCTGGCCTTGTTCGTTCAAGTGGCGGAACTGCGCAGCTTTGTCATGGCCGGCAAACAAATGGGGGTTTCCGCCTCCGCCGTCGGCAAGCGCATCAGCCGCATGGAAGCCCGGCTGCAGGTGACGCTGTTCAAGCGCACTACCCGAAGCATCACCCTCACCGCCGAGGGCAGGCACTTACTGGAGCGGGCCTTGGGCCTGCTACAAGAGCTGGACAGCATCCAACATGAACTCGGCGCCAGCCTGACCCAAGCCAAGGGCAAACTCCGCATCAGCCTGCCACCCATCAGCGATGTGTTCCTGGATCACTTTGCGCAATTCAATTCGCTCTACCCCGACATCGAGCTGGAACTGGATTATTCGGACAAGCTGGTCGATATCATCGAGGACGGTTTTGATTTTGCGCTGAGAACCGGCGCGGACGGCGACCACGCGCTCAAGGCGGTCAAAGCGATCAAACTGGGCAGTTTCCGCAGAGTGATGGTGGCCTCCGAGGCCTATTTGGCCCAGCACGGCGCGCCGCGGGATATCGGCGACTTATTGCGGCACAAATGCCTGCATTACCGCTCCCCCAATACCGGCAAGGTGGAGGCCTGGCATCTTGGCCACGACGACGCCATACAGCTACCGCCCTCCTTGGTGTGCAATAGCATAGAGGCCAGAAAACACTTCGCGCTCAAGGGCCTAGGCATCGCCTACCTTCCCGACATCTCCATCGCCAGGGAATTGCGCGAAGGAAAGCTGACGCTGGTCCTGCCGCAACTCGCCAACGACGACATCCCCGTCAGCGTACTCTGGTCGCGCAATAAAAGAGAAACCGCCCGCCACAAGGCGTTTATCGATTTCTTCGACGGCATCAAGATCGACGCCGCGCTGAAGCCCGGTTAGCCCACCGCCCACCGCTGCGCGGCGCGCAAAAGAAGCCATGCCCCGCGTCGGCTCCGGGTGCAGCGCAAGTACCGCACAACGATGAATGCCTTGTTTCCATTCGGCCTTGATCGGGCGGGGGGGAGTTATGCGGCGGCGCGACTTTCTATTGGCATCCCTGATGCATACTGGCCTGGCCCCGGCTGGCGGCGGCCGCGACGAAACCCGCGGTGACTCTGGTGCTCAAATCGCTGCCCCCCCTTCTTCAGCGTGAAGACGACCGGTGCGCGCAGATCCTGCTGATCACGCCGGCGGACTCCCGCGCCATCATCCCGGCGCTGATCAAGGCGGTGCGAAGCGGCCTGCTGGTGATCAATCTGGACAACAAACTGGACAACCGGGCGCTGGCCAGCCACGGCGTGTGGCATTCCCTTTGTCGGTCCCAGCAATTTCAGCAGCGCGCGCGGTGGGAAACTATGTGCTGCGGGCCTTGAAGCCGCGCAGCAAGGTGGCCATCATCGGGGGCCTGCCCGGCTCCATCAACGCCAAGGCGCGCAGCGACGGCTACCGCGAAGCGATAGCCAGCGCCATTCTGACGCTGACCGCCCTCGCCTGGGGCGACTGGGAACGGGAGCCCGGACGGGCCGCGGCGCATCGTAAGCAGCTAAGCCAACCCGCCCGCCTGTCCCAAAGCGCAGGCACACACCATGACCAATGCATTAACCTTCAACGATAAATCGCGCCATGCCCTGTTGGCGCAATAACTTACAGCCGCCCGCTTTTAAAACTTCAAGCCGGGCCGATAAAGGCCCCTACTCTCCGACAGCGCGTCTGTTTCCGCGGCGCTTGGTAAAACTGCCAAGCGCCGCCTCGTCAGGCCGCTCCCGCTTCCGGCTATGCTGAGCGCCGGACATTCTCTCTCGAGGCAAGCGATGAAAAACAAGATGGCGACATGCGCCGCCGGGATGGCGCTGCTGGGCGGCAGCGCCGCGGCGGCCAATTGGCAGTTGGCATGGCAGGACGAGTTCAACGGCACGGCGCTGGACAGCGCCAAGTGGCGGCTAGAATCCGGCCCCGGCTCCTGGGGCCTGCATGAGCTGCAGTATTACACCGCCGGGGACAATGTAACGGTACGGGACGGCGCCTTGCATATCGCCGCTCGGCGGCAGGCTTACGGCGGCCGCGACTACACCTCGGCGCGCATGCGCAGCCAGGCCGCCTGGCGCTACGGACGGATAGAAGCGCGCATCAAGCTGCCCTATGGCCAGGGCATGTTTCCAGCTTTCTGGATGCTGAACCAGCAATGGGATCAACCCGAGCATTACGGCGAGATCGACATCCTGGAAATGGTGGGCAGCGAAGCCGGCGCGGAAAACGCCACCGTCTGGGGCAGCGCGCACCGGCCCAAACCCGGCGCGCCGGCCGGAACGGTGCAAACGGCGTCGGCCTCCTACGTCACGCCGGACCTGGCCTGGTTCAACGACCGCTTCCACGATTTCGCCGTGGAGTGGTCGCCGGCGGCAATCCGCTACTTCGTCGACGGCCGGCTCTATCAAACGGTGGCGATGAAGACCGACGGCGGCGACGGCTGGAGCGCCCTGCAAGAGCCTGCCTTCATCGTGCTCAACCTGGCGGTGGGCGGCGACTGGGCCGGCGCGCCGGACGCGTCCACGCGCTGGCCGCAAGAGATGGTGGTGGACTACGTGCGGGTATACCGGGACGCGGCGACAAGCCCAACGCGCCGCGCGCCGGCATCGGCGGCCTCGCCGCTGCCTTGATGCCCAGGAAGCCGCACGGCACCATCAACCCCGCGGCGCGCACTCCGGCTAGCGCAGCAACTGATCCAGCAACTCGCCGCGGGCTGCGATGTAATTCGAAGCGTGATTCGGCCATCAAAACCATGAATATGTCGATTGCGTTCAACCACCCTCAGGGGGCGGCTTTTTGTTTGCATGCCACCCAATGCTCACGACTTGCCGGCCGCGCCCGCCAGACGCTGCCGCTCCTTGAACTTGATGATGTCATCGCGAGTGATGGTCGCCATCCCTTTTGACGCCGGCCGCTTGAGCGGCGCCGACCTGGCGGCGGACGGCTCCGGCCGCCGCGTCAGCACATAGGGTAGTATCTCGCGTATCTCGCGCTGGACGCGGACACCGTCTCCGTTGGGCGTCAGCGTGACCGCCTCATAGACCCAGTAACCATCGAAAGGCGTTTCATCCCCATCCTGCGGCGCCGTCCCCACATCGCGCCGCTGGCGCGGCGCGTCTTGCCCCTGCAGCGGCGTCTTGGTGAACTTAACTTCATAGCCCTCACCCAATCCGGTTTTAAGCGATAGCAACGTGCCGGGCGCTTTTTCCTCACGGCAGGCGGCGAACACCAGCTGCTTATACTGGCTGTAGCGGCCGCCCGGCTTCATTTCCTCCAGCAGGTCTTTCAGGGTTTTCTTGTTCCCGGCCAGATCGCTGACGGTGAGCAAGTCCATCTTGCTCTCGCTGCCGCTGACGCGGTTGTTCAAAACCGCGAGCCGCGCTTCTTCCTCCGGCATCTTTTCGTAGTGCTTGATGTGGTAGTTCTTGACCCAGTTTTCCTTGGCCACCCCCGCGTTCATTTCGGTGAAGGCGGAGTAACCCTGCCCTACGTCCCCCTTATTTCGCAGCCGCGCGTAAATGGCCGGGTATTCCGCGCCGTCCAGCAATTTCTGCGTGGGCAGAAAAGCGGCCGAACTAGGCGGCTCCAGCAACACCTGGCCGTGCGGCCCCAGAAACACCAGATCCTTGCCTACCGGCAGCAAAGCGTTGCGGCTGTCCCGCGTGTACCAGCCGTGAGCGCTAAGACCCGCTAACAAAACCTGTCGATAAATCGCAGACAGATCAATGAGAAAGCCAGCTTGAGTAAGGCGTAATGCGTATCCAGCCGCCGTTCGAAGCGGATGCGCAATTTCCCGAAGCCAGCTAGCCAAGAATGGGTTCGTTCTACCACCCAGCGGTGGCGACCTAGTCTCTCGCTGCTTTCCACCCCGCGACGCGCGATTCGCACCAAGATTCCGCGTCGGTTCAGGTGTTCACGGCAACGGCGGTAGTCATAGCCTTTGTCTGCATGCAGCTTGTAAGGCTTTTGCCTGGGCCGCCCTGGCAAACCAGGAACGGCAGGAATCGCATCGACCAAA
>NZ_JONK01000047.1 GCF_000711885.1 Chromobacterium haemolyticum DSM 19808 | reverse complement strand
TGACCTCCTCCCGGAAAAACGTAGCGGCGAAAAGTAGAGATTTCTGACAAATTTAAGCCCATCCGGGCAGGAGGTTTGTCATGAAAAAATCGAAGTTCACCGAAGAACAGATCGCCTTCGCATTGCGCCAGGCGGAATCCGGCACCACCGTCGCCGAGGTCTGCCGCAAGATGGGTGTCTCTGAAGCCACCTTCTACATCTGAAGAAGAAATACGGCGGCCTGGGTGTCAGCGAGCTGCGCCGCCTGAAACAACTGGAAGAAGAGAACGCCCCAAGCGCATGGTCGCTGACCTGAGCCTGGACAAGCAGATGCTGCAGGAAGTCATCCAAAAAAAGCTGTGAGGCCGGCCCGCAAACGCGAGTTGGCCAACTTCCTGATTGACGCGTACCGCGTCAGCATCCGTCGCGCCACCGCAGTCATTCAACTGCGGCAAGCTAGCTATTTTTATCGCCCTCACCCTCGAGACGATCGCGCGGAGCGGCAGCGGATCCGCGAGATCGCCGCCACGCGTATTCGTTATGGCGCGCGCCGCATCCACGTCCTGCTACGACGTGAGAGCTGGCAGATCAATCACAAGAAGACCTACCGGATCTACTGCGAGGAAGGTCTGAACCTGCGGCGCAAACGGCCCAAGCGGCGAGTGGCGGCCGCGCACCGGCAAGCCCGGCCGGCGGTCTCCAGTTTGAATGCCTGCTGGAGCATGGATTTCGTCGCCGATCAGCTGTTCAACGGCCAGAAAATCTGGGCCTTAACTGTAGTGGATAATTTTAGCCGGGAGAGCCTGGCGATCACGGTGGATTTCGCGCTGAAAGCCGCGGACGTGGTTGCTACGATGCGGCATGTTCAAGTCTTGCGCGGGACACCACAACGGATTCAGGTCGACAATGGCAGCGAGTTTATATCGATGGCGCTGGATCAATGGGCATACCAACAAGGTGTCACGCTGGACTTCTCGCGGCCAGGAAAACCGACGGATAATGCTTTTATCGAGTCGTTTAACGGCAGTCTGCGGGATGAGTGCCTGAATGTGCATTGGTTTCTGTCGCTGGATGACGCACGTGACAAAATCGAGCGTTGGCGACAGGATTACAACGAATTCAGGCCTCACAGTTCGCTGGGCGACCATATCCCAAGCGAGCTCCGACTTGCTCACCTTGAAGCCGGAAACCTCTAGACTAGACCGCTCGGTTAGTCGGGAGGAGGTCACAAGACGAACCTTACTAAGTTTCGGATGGCCCTGTTTAGGGGGGGGCAGGTTAAGATATCTCTACCAAAGCAGTTCAAGTTTCGTCCTCCATCCAACGGCCTGTTGGTGGGAGGCTTCGGTAACACCTTTAGAATTTTCGTGCCACGTAACTGTTGTGCCTTGTTTGATGCAAAATTGCTACTGCAGGCTCTTGAAAACCCTCCCTCTCGTCCCTATCATTAGCACTCGTAGCAGGCGAGTGCTAACGCCCGCCTCAACTCAAACAGGTTTCAACTCTCAACAGCCACTGTAACAGGAGAGATCCATGGCAATTCGTCCTTTGCACGACCGTGTTGTTATCAAGCGCCTCGAGGCTGAAGAAAAAACCGCTTCCGGCATCGTTCTGCCGGGCGCAGCCGCTGAGAAGCCGGACATGGGCGAGGTTTTGGCCGTCGGCAACGGCAAGATTCTGGAAAACGGCGAACGCCGCGCTCTGGAATTGAAGAAAGGCGACAAGGTCATCTTCGGCAAGTACTCCGGTCAGACCGTCAAGGTTGACGGTGATGAAGTCCTCGTGATGCGCGAGGAAGATGTAATGGGCATCGTTGAGTAATCCGACCCGCATCTGAACTTCCCTTACTCAGAATTCTGGAGATTTAAGAATGGCTGCTAAAGACGTAAAGTTTGGTGATTCCGCTCGCGCCAAGATGGTAACCGGCGTCAACATCCTGGCTGATGCCGTTAAAGTGACACTGGGCCCGAAAGGCCGCAACGTGGTGTTGGACCGCTCCTTCGGCGCGCCGACCATCACCAAGGACGGTGTATCCGTCGCCAAGGAAATCGAGCTGAAAGACAAGTTCGAGAACATGGGCGCGCAGATGGTGAAAGAAGTCGCTTCCAAGACTTCCGACGTTGCCGGCGACGGCACCACCACCGCCACCGTGCTGGCTCAAGCCATCGTGCTGGAAGGCATGAAATACGTTGCCGCCGGCATGAACCCGATGGATCTGAAGCGCGGCATCGACAAAGCCGTTGCCTCGCTGGTGGGCGAAATCGCCAAGATCGCCAAGCCGTGCGCTACCACTAAGGAAATCGCTCAGGTAGGCTCCATCTCCGCCAACTCCGATTCCGACATCGGCGACATCATCGCCAATGCCATGGAAAAAGTAGGCAAGGAAGGCGTGATCACCGTTGAAGACGGCAAGAGCCTGAACAACGAGCTGGACGTGGTTGAAGGCATGCAGTTCGATCGCGGCTACCTGTCCCCGTACTTCATCAACAATCAGGACAAGCAGATTGCCGCTCTGGACAATCCCTTCATCCTGTTGTTCGACAAGAAAATCTCCAATATCCGCGACCTGCTGCCGGTTCTGGAGCAAGTGGCCAAGTCCGGCCGTCCGCTGCTGATCATCGCCGAAGACGTTGAAGGCGAAGCGCTGGCGACTCTGGTGGTCAACACCATCCGCGGCATTCTGAAAGTAGTTGCCGTTAAAGCCCCGGGCTTTGGCGATCGTCGCAAAGCCATGCTGCAGGATATCGCCATCTTGACCGGCGGCACCGTGATTGCCGAAGAAGTTGGCCTGACTCTGGAAAAAGCTTCGCTGGAAATGCTGGGCCAAGCCAAGCGCGTTGAAGTGGGTAAGGAAAACACCACTATCATCGACGGCGCTGGCCAAGCTGCCGAGATCCAGTCCCGTGTGGGCGAGATCCGCAAGCAGATGGAAGAAGCCACTTCCGACTATGACCGCGAGAAACTGCAAGAGCGCGTGGCCAAGCTGGCCGGCGGCGTTGCGGTGATCAAGGTTGGCGCCGCGACCGAAGTGGAAATGAAAGAGAAGAAGGCTCGTGTTGAAGACGCGCTGCACGCTACCCGCGCCGCTGTGGAAGAAGGCGTTGTGGCCGGCGGCGGCGTTGCTCTGCTGCGCGCCCGCTCCACTTTGGATAGCCTGAAAACCGATAACACCGATCAGGACGCCGGTATCAAGATCGTGCTGAAGGCCATCGAAGCGCCGCTGCGCCAGATCGTCAAGAACGCTGGCGAAGAGCCGTCGGTTGTGGTGAACAAGGTGCTGGAAGGCAAGGGCAACTTCGGTTACAACGCGGCTAGCGGCGAGTACGGCGATATGCTGGAAATGGGCGTGCTGGATCCGGCCAAAGTGACCCGCTCCGCTCTGCAGCACGCTGCTTCGGTTGCTGGCCTGATGCTGACCACCGACTGCATGATCGCTGAACTGCCGGAAGACAAGCCGGCGGCTGGCATGCCGGATATGGGCGGCATGGGCGGCATGGGCGGCATGATGTAAGCTGACGCCTCCTCGGCTTTGAAAAACCCCGCTACGGCGGGGTTTTTCTTTTGTGGCCTTAAATTGAGTTGGCTTCTGGCAAAATAAGGCCGGGGCATATATTAAGTTAAGGAGTGCGTGATGGAATTGAAGGCGTTGCTGAGCAGCCTGGACACGATTTTGGAGCCGTGGCGGTTCAAAGACTACGCGCCCAACGGGCTGCAGGTGGAAGGCCGGCCCACTGTGCGCAAGTTGGTAACTGGGGTGACAGCCTCCCAGGCCTTGATTGACGAGGCGGCGTTGCGTGGAGCGGACGCCGTGCTGGTGCACCACGGTTATTTCTGGAAGGGAGAGGACGCCCGGATTTGCGGTATGAAGCGCCAACGGGTCAAGTCATTGCTGGAGCATGATTTGAGCTTGCTGGCTTATCACCTGCCTTTGGATGCTCATCTGGAGTTGGGCAATAACGCGACGCTGGGCAAAGTGCTGGATTTGGACGCTCTGGGGCAGGGGGGCGAGCAGGGTTTGCTGTGGCATGGGTCATGGCGGCATGGAGGCAGCGCGGTGGATTTTCGCGGGCACGTTTCCGCTTGCCTAGGGCGCGAGGCCTTGTTGTTGGGCAGGGCGGACAAGCCGATTTCGCGCGTGGCCTGGTGTACTGGCGGTGCGCAGAGCTTCTTCGCCGAAGCCATCGATCTGGGGGTGGATGCTTTCATCACCGGCGAAGCATCCGAGCAAAATCATCATATGGCAATGGAGTGTGATGTGGCTTTCATCGCGGCGGGGCATCACGCCACGGAGCGTTTTGGCATCAAGGCTTTGGGCGAACGCATGGCTCAGCTTCATGGCATAAGTGTTGAATTTGTAGACATTTCCAACCCGGTTTAAGAGGCTAAGCGGGGCTTCGGCCAATTTATTTGCATAGAAGCTTCAAGTCCCTACTCGGAATCGGGTAAAATCAGGCAGTTTTGGGCTCGGTTTCCACGTTTGAGGATGACTGTAATGAGTGAACAACAAGTCGATGCGGGGCGCCGTCGCTTTCTGACGGTTGCAACCAGCGCTGTTGGTGGTGTGGCGGCGGCCGGAGTGGCTACGCCGTTTCTGATGAGTTTCTTCCCGTCCGAGAGGGCAAAGGCCGCCGGCGCTCCCGTCGAGGTGGATATCGGCAAGATCGAGCCGGGCCAGAAGATCAACGTCGAGTGGCGCGGCAAGCCGGTATGGGTGCTGAACCGCACGCCGGAGCAATTGAAAAACCTGCCGAAGCTGGACGAGAAGCTGGTTGATCCCAAATCCGAGATGGATCAGCAGCCTACTTATTGCCAGAACGAGCACCGCTCGATCAAACCCGAGTTGCTGATTGCCGTCGGCATCTGCACGCATCTGGGCTGTTCGCCGACTCACCGTCCGGATATCGCGCCCGCCGATCTGGGCCCGGACTGGTTGGGCGGCTTCTACTGCCCCTGTCATGGTTCCAAGTTCGACTTGGCCGCGCGCGTTTACAAAGGCGTGCCGGCACCGAAGAACCTGGAAATTCCGCCGCACAAATATCTGTCCGACACCCGCCTGCTGATTGGCGAAGACAAATAAGCTGAGGGGGCTACATGACTAAAGGACAAAAGTTGCTCAACTGGGTGGACGAGCGTTTTCCGCTATCGTCGATGCTCAAGGAGCACGTTACCGAGTATTACGCGCCGAAGAACTTCAACTTCTGGTACTTCTTCGGTTCGCTGGCCATGCTGGTACTGGTGATTCAAATTGTCACCGGCATCTTCCTGACCATGAATTACAAGCCGGACGGCACCTTGAATGGGGCCGGCATCCCGGTTGCCTTTGCTTCGGTCGAATACATCATGCGCGATGTGGCCGGAGGCTGGATCATCCGTTACATGCACTCCACCGGCGCTTCGATGTTCTTCGTGGTGGTGTATCTGCACATGTTCCGCGGCCTGATCTACGGTTCCTACAAGCAGCCGCGCGAACTGGTGTGGGTGTTTGGCACCTTGATCTTCCTGTGCCTGATGGCCGAGGCCTTCATGGGCTATCTGCTGCCTTGGGGCCAGATGTCGTTCTGGGGCGCGCAGGTGATCGTCAACCTCTTCGGCTCCATTCCGGTGATCGGCCCTGACTTGTCGGTGTGGATCCGCGGCGATTACGTGGTGTCTGACGCTACACTGAACCGCTTCTTCGCGCTGCACGTGATCGCGGTGCCGCTGGTGCTACTGGCCCTGGTGGTCGCTCACCTGATCGCTTTGCATGAAGTGGGCTCCAATAATCCGGACGGCGTTGAGATCAAGAAACTGAAGGATGACAAGGGTATTCCGCTGGACGGCATCCCCTTCCACCCGTACTACACCGTTAAGGATGTGCTGGGCGTGGTGGTGTTCCTGATCGTGTTCTCGGCCATTGTGTTCTTCATGCCGGAAATGGGCGGTTACTTCCTGGAGCACCCCAACTTTGACCAGGCCGACCCGCTGAAGACTCCGCCGCATATCGCGCCGGTATGGTACTTCACCCCGTTCTACGCCATCTTGCGCGCCATCCCGTCCTTCCTGGGTACTCAGGTATGGGGCGTATTGGCGATGGGCGCGGCGGTGGTGCTGATCGCCTTCCTGCCGTGGCTGGATCGCTCGCCGGTTAAGTCCATTCGTTACCGCGGTCCCAAGTTCAAGTTCATGCTGGTCCTGTTCATCGTGTCCTTCATTGGTCTTGGCATTCTGGGCGCTTTGCCGTCCACCAATGCCCGTACCGTGATTGCGCAGGTGCTCTCGTTCGTCTACTTCGCCTTCTTCCTGGGCATGCCGTTCTACACCAAGAACGATGTGGGCAGCATTCCGGTGCCGACGCGGGTGACTGATACCAACGCCCAGCGCCAAATCCGGTTTGCGGTGCTGGTGGTGGTGACCATCGTGGCCGCCGCCGTATTCGCCATGAACGTGTAAAAAGGGGAGAGGACTCATGAAAAGCAAAATCCGCCACCTGATCGCGGCCATGGCGCTGGCGTTGCCGTTCAGCGCTACGGCGCTGGCTGCAAGCGAAGGGGCCAAGCTGCCCAAGGCGCCTATCAATATCCAAGATACGGAAAGCCTGCAACGCGGGGCGCAGATCTTCACCAACTACTGCTTGTCTTGCCATTCGGCCAGCGCGATGCGTTACAACCGCCTGACCGATATCGGCCTGACTGAAGAGCAGATCAAGGCGAACTTGCTGCCGGAGGGCGCCAAGATCGGGGATCAGATGAACATCGCGATGAACAAGAAGGATGCTCAAGCCTGGTTTGGCGCCACGCCACCGGACTTGTCGCTGATCGCGCGTTCTCGCGGCGCCGACTATCTGTACGGCTATCTGCGCGGCTTCTACCGTGATCCGAGCCGGCCTACCGGCTGGAATAACGCGGTGTTCGACAAGGTGGGCATGCCTCACATCTTCTGGGAATGGCAAGGCGAGCAGGTGCTGAAAACCGAGAAGAATGCGGAAGGCCATGAGGAGCACAAGCTGGAGCTGATCAAGGCAGGTACTTTGACCAAGCTTGAGAACGGCAAGGCCAACACCGTGGAATTCGACAAGCGGATGGCGGACTTGACCAACTTCCTGGTCTACATCGGCGAACCGGCACAAGTGAAGCGTCAGCAGATTGGCTATGTCGTATTGATGTTCCTCTCGCTGTTGCTGTTGCCGCTGGCGTATTTCTTGAAGAAAGAGTACTGGCGCGACGTGCATTAAGCTAACTTGTAGGCTTTGATCAAGGCGGAGAAATCCGCCTTTTTTATTTTAAATCATGGTCTTATGATGCAGTGCTGGAAATGGGGTGGGGGAAAGTGCTAGAATGCCCAGCTGAATCAACCCATTGTTAGTTAAGGATTTCCTCCTGCCATGATGACTCTTTACTCCGGAATTACCTGCCCGTTCAGCCAGCGTTGCCGTATCGTGCTTTTTGAAAAGGGAATGGATTTCGAAATCATTGATGTGGACATCCATAACAAGCCGGAAGATCTGGCGGTGATGAACCCCTACAATGAGGTGCCGGTATTGGTCGAGCGCGATTTGATCCTGCACGAATCCAATATCATCAACGAGTACATTGACGAGCGTTTCCCGCACCCGCAGCTGATGCCGGCGGACCCGGTGATGCGCGCGCGCGCCCGCTTGTTCCTCTACCGTTTTGAAAACGAGCTGTTCATCCACGTCAAGGCGCTGGAGGCTGGTGCCACCGGCAAGGAAGCGAACAAGGCCCGCGAGGCCATCCGTGACGGTTTGACTACGATCGCGCCGATTTTCGCCAAGCAGAAGTTCATGCTGGGCGACGATTTCTCCATGATCGACGTGGCGATTGCGCCGCTGATGTGGCGTTTGGAGCATTACAACATTGATCTGGGCAAAAACTCCGCGCCCATCCTGAAGTACGCCGAGCGTATTTTCCAGCGTCAGTCCTTTATCGATTCGCTGACGCCGTCCGAAAAGGCCATGCGCAAATAAGGATTGCCAATGAGCTCCAGCACCAAGCCCTACATGATCCGAGCGCTGCACGAGTGGTGTGGCGACAACGGTTTCACGCCCTATGTGGTGGTATGGGTCAACGAGCGCGCCGATGTGCCGCACGAGTACGTGAAAAACAACGAAATCGTGCTGAATATCGGTCTTTCGGCCACCAAGAACCTGCGTATCGACAATGATTGGTTGTCGTTTTCCGCTCGTTTTGGCGGCGTTTCCCGCGACATCTGGGTGCCGATTGGCAATGTGATGTCGATTTTTGCGCGGGAAACCGGCGAAGGCATGGGTTTCGAAGTTGAGCTGGGAGAGGCTGAAGCCGCCGCGCCGGCACTGAAACCGGTAACGGCCGACGACGAAGCCAAGCCGGTGGAAGCTTCCGAGCCGGAGGCTCCAGTCAAGCCGACGGGGCGTCCCAGCCTGCGAATCGTCAAATAGCGGTTTCCATTCCGTAAGCGAAAGCCGGTCCCTAAGGGCCGGCTTTTTCATTGGCGGCTTGGAATGCGTTCACGATTTGCTGCGCGTTGGCGATATGGCATTGAAAACCGCTTTGAAATGCTCATGTATCGTATGACCATCTCGCTTTCTTAGAACCTGTTCACGATCAGCTCCGCTGCGGCGATACGGCGTTAAAAACAAGCTCAAAATGCTCATGTACCCTTGTACATTCTGCTTTTTCGCTCGTTTTCGCCTTGTATCGCTCTTGCTCGCGAGATCGTGAACAGGCTCTTAGCCGTTTTCGTTTTGTCTCGTCCGGCTCCCGGGAGTTTAAACTACGCTTTTGCAAAAAAAAGGGCGCCAGCGGCGCCCCAAGTCCCTTACCACAACAAGAAAATTTGGAACGTTACCCCTTTGATGTACTTCTAACAAAGCCGTAGTTGTTAGGTATATTTCTCCCTGATAGACCTGTATTCACTCTTTTCAACTGCTTGGTTCGGAGTTTTGCATAATTAAATTGCATAAAACACCCCGAAAACTATATACTTATAAAGAGTGTAAAGAAAATACTTTTCTACCTTCTCTTGGTTGGCCTAACCCTTGCTCCTTGTGGGGCGTATGCATGTGTTTGACGTATACTGGGACTATTTTCCGGGCAAGGTGGTCCCGCAGGTCACCATCAAGGTGAAGCTGCATGACCTCTGCTTCGACTCGTCTGCGGTACTACACTCCGGCGAAACGAAGACTCAGATCGTCGACCGAGCGGTCCACCTTGGATGATTGCCGTGGTTCAGGCTACGACCGTGGGCATCAACTCCTGCGGGGATATGCCAATGCCAGCCGATAAGGCGCAAAGCTTTAGCTTAGCCAACATAGTTCCGAAGTTCTCAGAAATTAACTGAGGCGTGTGGGCCCGTCGCGTAGAAGCACTTATCCGGCATACGTGGAGTGTGCCCACGGGGATGTGTATGTTTTTACCAGCCTTGCATTTGAAGGCCAATAGGTAAGGGACGTGTTTGGGTACCGACGTATCTGGTCTATGACTGGAACACCCAGCGGGCTTGGGCCTATTGGGTAGAAAACACCGATGATGCGAAAGTGACTAAACCCACCTCCTATCGAGAGTTGGTCAATCCTATCGGCATTGAATTCCTACCGGACGCTCAGTTGAAAGGCTGGTTGCTAGCACATGCGTTCTCTCCATGGTCATTCCCATCTTTGCTTGGTAGTTGCTGATGAAGAGCGTAGCGGGAGACCTATTCATCTTATCGTGGCCAACGGGACTCCCGTTTGGCCACTTTTTCATTACTTCCAGAGCCGGAATCTCGGCCTCGCTACTGAGGCAACCTACGCGCACGCCATCGGGCTGCTAATCGACTTCATGGCCGTCAAGGCACCCGAATTTGCCGAGGTGGGCGACCGCAGCCGGCTGCTGAACTCGTTTGCCCATGCTCTCCTTTACGGGACCATCCGGGACGGCGATGACTCGACTGGGCTGTGGTGGCATGCTCGCAAGCAACAGCGCGTTAATAGGCTGGTGGGCCTGGTGTGTGAAATCAGTGACTGGCTGCATCAACGCTACGAGACCTCCTCGCTCAACCCATTCGACCGGCCCGCTTCAGTTGCAGAGCAAATCGCGTTCTGGCGGCGCTGGAACATGGTCAAAGCGACATCTCTTTTGAGTCATACTAAGAGCAGCGACAGGGTCGCGGCAACTGCCATGACGGCTCGGGCGGTAGTATTACCAGGAGATGTGTCCATCGTGGCTGATGTAGTCCCGGCCTTTCCTGAGGAGCATATCGAGCGCTTGTTGTTTGAAGGCTTTGTGCTGAATGGTGGGTATAGGCAGGCTTTACCTTGGCTTCGTTGGAACCTGCGCGATATTCTGATTACGCTGCTGATGCACTATGGTGGGCTGCGGGCCAGTGAGCCGATGCATCTCTGGGTGGATGATGTGTTCATTTCCTCCCCTAATCCAAAGTCAGCCCGCGTCTTGGTGCACCACCCGTCTGATGGCGCCTACGACCATCCCGACCCGCTGACGGGTGCCCCTACCCGCAGTACACGGGCGGACTATTTGCAGGTTCGCTACAATCGCCGGCCGCTTACAGAAGTGACTGGGAAAGGCCATGCTGGCTGGAAGAACTCGCTACTAACCCACCGCGCACGTCACGCATTCGAAGTGTTCTGGTTCCCGCAATCCATTGGTGAGCTGTTTTTGTCGTTGTACCGGATGTACATCCAGTATGTCCGGCCCGTGTCGCTGAATCACCCCTATCTATTTGTTACCCAAGATGGAGAGCCTTTGGGGGTTGGCAGCTTTAGCAAGAACCATTTTAGTGCCGTGCGGCGTATTGGCTTGGAGTCCGTAAAGGGGTTGGGCACGTCCCCCCACGGCCATCGGCATGCCTATGGCCAGCGGCTCAAGAAGGGCGGCCTCTCTACAAAGGAAATCCAGGTGGCCATGCATCATGTTTCGCCCTTATCTCAGGACGTTTATACCCAATCCAGCGCGGCGGATGTTCGAGAAGCTATCGAGGCCGCCATGACCAAGCTGGCAACTTCCGGCTTACCGTTTAACGGCTCCGCCTTGCTGATGCCTTCAATCCAATGAACCTGCCCAGCCACCTCCTATTCCGCACAGCCCAGTCCTATTTGACCGGCCGGACCATCTATGTGAACTCTTCCGCCGAGTTTGCCGTGCCTCCGACATTTTCCAAGGGTGCTATGGGGCGTTTCGCTGAAGTCGTAGCCCAACATATTCGAGATACGCCGACAAAAACCCGGCATTCGATTGCCTTGCGCGAGCATCTGAGGGGGCTGGCAGAGATTACTACTCCCGACCAATTGCTGGCCCTGGTCCAACGGCTGTTGGCCTACGTGGGTGAACAACCGGACCCCCATGATGTGGTGCATGTCCGTGAAGTGCTGCGCAGGCTATGGCATTTCGATTTGCTCTCATGGCCATTGTTGCGGAATGAGGAGACCGCTGCGTTTAAGCTGACCAGGAAATGGCTTTGGGAGCCGGAGCGGCAAGAGCTATTAGATAGCTTGGCAAGCCTGGATACCAACGAGGAGGCTACCTATCTGCGAATTCGTGGTGTGATGACGTTGGCAATGGCGTCGGCGGGCTCCCGGGACATCGGGGACTTTACACCAGAGGTGGCTGGCGACTATTTCTTTTCGGTATTGAAGCCTATAACTATTCGGCAAAAGACCGTGTTGGACGTGATCTCCCTGCAATACCTGAAGTACGGCTCGAAGGTTGTGCATGTACTGAAGGACTATGGCTCATTTGGACGGGTTCCAGTTCGGGCAGACGACAAATTCCAGTGGGTGCTCGCCAAAGACTCTGGCTTGGCCGACTGGGTGGACCGAGCTGCCCAGTTTATGGAGAGCATCCCGACAAACCGAACGAAATACAGAACAACCTATAACTACCTGTTCGATTTTCTGATTGAGCATCCTGATGTAACTCGCATCCCCGAGGAGTATTTGCGCCGGGACTATGTATCTCCCACGCTGTTTCAAGCGCCCATGGAAGCCCACGAATCGGCACTGTACTCCCTGTTCGAGTTCATCCTGGAAACCCGGTGTACCGGCGAGGATGACCATGGCTATAAGGTTAGGGTGCCCGGGTATTACAACCCCGTTGAAGTTCGGTCACGGCCCAAGCGGGCGGCGGAAACTCATCGGGAGGCGATGCCGACGCGCTTTGTGCGCATGCTTCACGATATCTTGGTTGCCGATGATTTTTCTTGGCCTAAGAAATTTGGCGAAGCTCGCTGGAACGGCAAAGGCGGAGACTCGTTCCTGTGGTTGAATCCCGAAACGGGCACTCTTGAAAACGTCTGGTCTCCAGTCCGGACGATTGCTCTGCTAATTAAACTCTTATTACCCGCCCGCACTTTCCAGGTGCGCATGCTTGACAGCGGCGAGGCCGACACCGCCGAATACGACCTGGGCACCAATACCTGGGTTAAGAATGTGGGGCATCTTGCG
Organism: Chromobacterium haemolyticum DSM 19808; assembly: GCF_000711885.1. Classification (GTDB taxonomy): domain Bacteria; phylum Pseudomonadota; class Gammaproteobacteria; order Burkholderiales; family Chromobacteriaceae; genus Chromobacterium; species Chromobacterium haemolyticum. The sequence goes on along the minus strand of NZ_JONK01000047.1, from coordinate 8,245 downwards.
CCTCCCAAGGGGAAGCCTGTTGCCAAAGGGGTCTTTGTTCGTCACCGAGACCAAGATGGGCAGGAGTATGTCTTCATTCGGTTCAATACCAATAAAACGGCAGACCAGAATAAAGAGGGGACCGAAGCCGGCTATATCATGCCGTGGCAACATGTCGAAGTTATCCGCCTGCTATCGTTCCTGCGGGACTGGCAGAAGAAGTACAACCCCATCAACGTCCCCACGCGGTGGCTGGACATTAAAGATGGTAGTATCTCAACGCGCTACTCCGAGGAGGTCCTGGAAGCGAAAGGAAGCAACTGTTTCTTGTTTCGAGACCCCTGTCTGCCCCACAGGGACCAGCCGGTAACTGACGCCCGCCTCACCACCATGTGGCGTAACCTGAACCTTGAGTTGGAGCGCCGTCTCGCCGAAGTGGGCGAAACGATGCCCGATGGATCGTCCATTGTCCTGGTAGAGAGAGCAGTGGCTGGGCGGCCGGTCTATGACCTGCATACACTTCGGGTTACGTTGATTACGGCCTTGGCCGAGTCTGGCGGTGTTCCGCCATCGGTGCTCATGAAGGTCGTCGGCCATGCGAGCGTTATCATGACTCTCTACTACATGAAGCTCTCGCCAACCCATATCTGCAAGCAGCTCAATGAAGCCGAGCTCAAGCTGCATAATCAGGAACAGATGAACTGGCAGGCCTGGCTGGCTCACCAGAGCAGGGAAATCCTGATGAGTGCAGTGGCGCATACCTCCCCTTCCGCCTTAGAGGCCATGGCATCAGGTTCGCCAACCTCATGGGTTATTCGTGACCACGGAATTTGTCCTGTTGGCTGCACTCGTTGTCACGAGGGTGGTAAATCTATTGTTGACTCTAAGGCCTACCAGAAATGGGCCCCGGTACCAGGCGGAGCCTCCAATTGCGTTCGCTGTCGTTTTTTCATCACGGGCCCGGCTTTTCTGCTTGGCTTGCAGGCATACTTTGACAATATCAGCTACAAGCTGAAAGAAAGCAGTGAGCGTTACCAGGCCACCAAGGCCAAGTTCGAAGCGCTGGAGGCCGCGTACGTGGCCAAGAAAAGCAGCGGGGCGCCCATCACCAAACAAGAGTCCCAGCAGCTTGCGGTAGCGTCCAGTCATTTTGACCAGCGGTCCACTGAAGTTGATAACTTGGCGCACGCCTGGCATGCAACCTACCGTTTGATTCAACAGTGCCTGCATATAATCCGTGCTACCAAGGACCAACCCGTCACAGGCAACCAGCTGTATGCCTTGGTCGCTGTCGGCGGGTTAGCCAATGTCGAGGTGGTCCTGGAGCACTCTTCGGAGTTTGAGCAGGTAGACCGCATCTGCCAGTCAGCGGTCTTCTTTGAAGGCATAGACTCAACGACACCCAACCTGAAGCGTATGCGAGCCTTCGACACCATGCTCAAGCGAAATGGGCTCAACCCAGTCTTCATTGACTTAGATGAACAGGCTGCTCTAGAGGCGGGTAACCAGATGGCAGCCTTCATGTATACCCGTTTTGGTCGAGATTCCACGAATGCCCTGATGGCGGGCACGGAAACGCTGCGCCGCCTAGGCGTCGAGGCAGAAGTGGCCCGCCAACTCGAAACCATTATTCCGTTGCGGCTCGCTCCAGGCCTAAATACTCCTCGGGCAGCGCTCAGTGCTCCTGTAATTGTCGAGGGAGGTGTCGCATGACGACGTTGCAATGTTTGCCAGAAGCCGAGTTTGCCGATGCCCTGGGGCTAGTACACACCCTAAAAATTCAAGCAGTACGAGAGAACAAACGCAAAAACCTCGAACTGCTCTGGCGGGTGCTGGAAGGAATGTGGTGCGAGGGCTCCCGAGATTACGGCGTGGCTGAAGTCGGACGCAGGCTCGCTGAAGCAGGCGGCCCAAAAACACAGTCTTTGCGGAATGAGGGTGGTCAAGATTTCCGTCGGGTGATTGAGGCCTTTGCCGTTTGTGCCGGGGCCCGTGGTCGTGTCCAGATGGTGCAGGGGAGGTCACAGCTTGATATTGCTGTGGAGGCGCTTCCAGACCCCGCGGTGCGTGCCATATTCCGCCAAGTTGTCGCCGAGAATAAGCTGTACAAATCCCAGAATGACCAATTGCGGTCGGCGTTCAAGAAATTGTCCGTGCGTAGGCCTGCGAATGTTCAACTAGAGCAGCCGGTTGAAGGCGCTGTGCAAAACCAGGTCACTGAAAACTCAGTGCTCACCCAGGGTGAGCGTGACTTGCTCAGAAAAAATATAGCTCCCTCGCGATTTGAAGAAAATGGCTGGACGATTTTGGGTAACGGAGGGGTTTTGGATAGCGACGGAGTTATGGTGCTATCTCCTGGATTCGTAGCTGTCGTTAATAGACTTGCAGGCAAATAGCGGCACCCAGTATTGCCCACCCGTTAGCTGGCGCACGACCACTTCCTTGTGGCGAAACTCGACTACGGTAACCCCACCTCTCGGCAAGGCCTGACTGTCAGATCAAGTCTGAACTTCTACAGCTAAATCCATCTTGGGAAAGGGTACCCTCGTTCTTGTGCGGGGTTATGCAACAAAGCCCATTCAGTTCGAGGAGCGCATTCCATAGGCGTAACCCAAGCCCCGTTTACACAAAAATTCGGACAGACCCGGATTGGCGTCAATTACGGCGTGTTTGCATTAGAACTCGATGGAAGCTATCGCCACCCTCAGCTATATTTCATGAGCCTGCAGTACATGCAGAGGCTATGACCTAGTCCGCTCGTGCCCTTGTCAAGCCGGTGGCCAAACCGCTTTCCCCTATCAATGCCCACCTGAAACAGAAGGACATTGAAGCCTTATAAGGTAGATCGATGGCAACGCAAGCCCATGACCTGAACCTGCTGACTGTTTTCGACGCCGTGATGCAGCAAGGCAGCGTCGCCAAGGCGGCAGAAAAGCTGGAACTGCCCCCAGCCTCCGTTAGCCTCGCGCTGTCGCGGCTGCGCGATTCGCTGGGCAAGCCGTTGTTTGTCAGGAAGGGCCGGGGCATTGCGCCCACGCTTTATGCGCACCAGCTGCACGCGTCCTTATACGAGGAGCTGTACCGCATCGCCAACGCCTTGGGCATGTTGGCCGGGCAAAGTTACTTCGATCAGATTTTTCTGACCCATTGTTCCGCGTGGAGCCGGAAGGCGCCTGGCTTACACATCACCTTCCGGGCGGAAGAAGATAATTTCCACAAACCGATCGAGATGTTGTCTGAACGGCAGGCCGACATTTATCTGGGCTCGCAGCCCATCAACCACCCTTCGATCCAGCAGCAATGCGTGGGCGAGGAAGAACTGGTCGTGGCCTGCTCGCGCAGCTACCTGAGAATTGGCGGTGGCCTGAGCCTGGATCAGTTCTTCATCGAGAATCACGCCACGCTGACCGAAGGGCGCTGCGGTAGTCTGTACCTGTATCAACTATGCGATGCGCCGCTGCCCACTCGCAATGTGCGCTACCGCAGCGACGCCCTGCTGCATGTAATGGCTGGCGGCGGCGCGAAGCGAGCTGTTATGCGTCACCACCGCCCGCCTGGCCAGATTATGGGAAGACCCCCTGGCGCTACGCATTCTGCCGCTGCCATTCCCTCTGCGGCGCGTGCCCATTTATCTCAGCATCCACGGCATCCAGGGAAATGATCAGGGCATTCAGTGGCTGATGGTGCAGTTGCGAAATATTTTCCTGGATATTCCTCCGGCGATGGTGATGAGCTGACCGCCTGGCGTTTTGGCCGAAATGCAAACAGACGGATCCGAACACTTTTTGATTATGGAGAGACCGATGAGAGTCGCTGGCAGATATATGTTCCTGCTCGCAGCTGGCAGCTGCGCGCTGATGTCCCAGCCCGTCTGGGCCATGCCTCCCGGGATGGAGGAAAAAATAGCCGACGTGATGGTATGGGTTGTCGTGGTGGCCGTACCGCTTGCCGCCCTGTATCTGTTTTGGAAGGTACACGTACTGCCTGAAGTCTTCGCGGAAAAACACCACCACCCGCAAAAACGCGCCATCCAGGTGCTGTGCCTGTTGTCGCTCGCTTTCGGTGGCTTGCTGTGGCCGCTCGCCTGGCTATGGGCGTTCACCAAACCCACCTCCTACAAAGCGGCTTACGGCACGGACAAGCATGACGACTTTTTCCTCAAGCCTGATGGAGCCAAGGGCGGACAACCGTTGGACTTGGCAATTGTCGATGATGAAATCGTGCTGCTGCAGGAAAAGCTGCAGCAGCTGTCGAAAAAGCGCGCTCTGATTATGGCCTCGCAGGAGAAAATAGCAGGCGAGGCCAGTCGCGCCGAAGGAGGCGATCATGCTTGAAATGATCATCGGCGGATACTGCGCGCTGGTTTGGCTGGTATTCATCAAGCTCAAGTGGTTCCCATGGAACATCAAAACCCAGGTCGGCGCCGCCACCGGCGCGCTGGCGCTTGCTGCCACCATTATTTTCACGATCAACGTAGTCACCCCCTCCTCCAACGACGTGCGCGTCATCAACTACGTTTCGGAAATCGTCCCGCGCGTCGCTGGCACGGTTACGCGGGTGGCGGTGGAGGGCAATACGCTGGTTAAAAAGGGCGACGTGCTGCTGGAGATCGACGATACGCCCTACCGCTTGCGTGTGAGGGAGCTGGAAGCGAAGCTGGCGGATACCATCGCCTCCGCCAAAACCCTGAAACAGGATCTGGATAGCGCGAAAAGCAGCACCTTGGCGGCTCAGGCGCATCTGGACCTGATGAGCAAGCGTCTGCAGGAGGCCAAAACGCTGGCCAAGGCGGGCGCAGGCAATGAATACGATGTGGAGAACTTTCAAACCGAAACGAAGAAAGCCGAGTCCGCGCTGGCCTCGGCGAAAAGCGGCGAAGCAAAAGCGCAAATCCGGCTGGATGCCACGGTTGGTCCCGACTTGGCCAGCGTGGCGCAGATCAAAGCCCAATTGGATTCGGCCCGCTACGACTTGCGCTCCACCGTGATCCGTGCCCCCGCTGATGGCTACCCGATCAACGTCTCCGTGCGGCCCGGCAACTATCTGGTTCCCATGCCGTTCAAGCCTGCCTTGAGCTTTGTGGAACGCGAGCAACGCATTCTGGCGTTTTTCGCACAGAACGAACTGCGCTACATCCAGCCCGGCGACAAAGCCGAAATAGCCTTCCAGACGCTGCCAGGCCAACTGGTGAAGGCCAAGGTGGATAGCATCGTCTGGGCCAATGGCCAGGGCCAGCTGCTGCAGTCCGGCCAGGTACCCAATGCGCCGGTAGAAATGGCGCCCGCACCTCTGGCGCAGAAGTACGCAGTCAAACTGACGCCCATTCAGCAAGAAGGGGAAGAACAAGCGGTCATCCCCATGGGCGCCAGGGGCGGAGCGGCCGTCTACACCGAAAAACTCGCGCCGCTGCACCTGCTGCGCATGGTGATGATCCGCGCGCAATCCCTGTTCAACTATCTTGTGCTGAAGCTGCACTGAGGAGATCGGGATGCCCAAGGCAACAATGCTACTACCCGGCCTCGTCGGCCTGGCGCTGATGGGGTGCGCCGTCTCTCCTCCGGAGCGTCAATCATTGACGCTAGAACACGCGCAGCTGCCCGCGCGCTGGAGCTCGCAGGCATCCGGGGGGGGCGACGCCGCCGTGCTCGGTTTTGCCATCGACGCCAAGCTGCGTGCGCTGATAGAAGAAGCTGTTCGCTACAACGCGGACTTGAAGCAGGCTGCGGCCAGAACCGAGCAGGCGCAGGCTGCGCTCAAAGCGGCTGCCGGGGCAAAGCTGCCGACCGTGGCGCTTGGCGGGCAAGTCGGCAACTCCACGCTGCCGACTTCCAGCATGAGCACTTCCGGCATCGGGTTGGTCACCACATGGGAGGCGGATCTTTGGGGACGGCTGTCCGCAGAGCAAAACGCGGCCCATTCCCGCTTCCAGGCATCGGCGCAGGATCTGCTTTATGCCCGGCAATCACTCGCGGCCAATGTGGTCCGCGGTTGGATCGCGCTCAAGGAAAATGCGCAGCAGCTGGAAATCGCCCGGCAGATGCTGGATATGTCGCAGCAGCAGCTGGCTTTGATCGAGGTAGGCCAGAAAGTGGGGCGCAACACGCGTCAGGATGTGGCTTTGCATCAGGCCGCAATGGAGGCGCAACGCCAGCAGTTGCTGACCCTCGAACAAGCGCAATATCAGGCTCGCCGCGCACTGGAGGTGCTGCTGGGCCGGTATCCGTCAGGAGAGCTGGCCACGCTCGGCCCCTTGCCTGCGGCGTCGGACGCCCTCCCGGCCGGCATCCCATCTGAAATGCTGAGCCGCCGTCCGGACGTTTTGGCTTCCGAACAGCGTTTTGCCGCAGCTTTCTATGGCGTGGAGGCAGCCAAGCGCGCGCGGCTGCCTTCGCTCAAGCTGACGGGAGGGGTGGCTTACATAGAGGACTCGGCAGTTCTGCTCAAGTCTGGCATAGACAACCCGCTTTGGGCGGTTACCGGCCAGTTGTTGGCTCCGATATTCACCGGGGGACAGCTGGCGGCCCAGGTAGAGGCGCAGAACGGAAAGCAACGCGAGGCGCTGGCCGCCTACAACCGGGCCGCGCTGAACGCGCTGGCGGAAGTGGAAAACAGCTTGACTGGCGAACGAATGCTGAAGGAACGCGAGCGCGCGCTGCAAACTCAAGCCGACTCGCTGGCGCGCTCGGTACAGTACGCATCGCTGCAAAAACAGGTAGGCAGGATAGACAATTACCAGTTGTTGCAGCAGAAGCTGAGCCTTGCGGCGGTCCAAGCCAGCCTGCTTCGCTTGCAGAGCAACCACTTGGACAACCGGGTAGTGCTACACCTTGCGCTGGGAGGGCAGTTTCTGCGCTGAGCTAAGCGCACGTCTCAGCTCAGCATTTGCGCAATGTCGATTTGTCCAGAGCTGGCATGCTCAAGCCTATCTGGAAAGTTTCCATGGGTGACGTTCATATAGTTTTTGATGGTCAGGCACAATTGAATGGCGACATCGCTATCAGGCTGTTGAAATACCCTGAAATACCCGTCAGCCGAGCACAGTCTTGCCTTTGCTTGCTGTGACCGGAACCATAAGCTGGCCGAATACAAAGATTCTTCACAAGCTCCCGTCTGACTCCGGAAACGGCAGGTCACCTGGCAGGTTGTTGAAATACCCAACAACAGTGCGAACGCCCCCTGCGGCTCCATGATCGCCATCAGGCGAGCACCCTGTCGTCGCCATTCCTGTCCGTTCACTGCGGAATCTGGTATGCCAATGCGTTTTACCTGGTAATTTCCACGGCCTTTTCCCTCCTCACCCCAGCTGCGGACGCAATGCGGCCAACGTCCGCAGCAGTGTCAGGTTGTAAGCCATCATCGTCAGCGTCAGCAACTGATCCGCCTTCGCCACGCCTCGTACCATCACCTAACGAATCGGCCCAATGCTTTTGCCCCAGCCAAAACACTGTCCGATTCATTTCCGCCGTCGCTGGCTCGCTCAAGAGTGAGCACCCCCTTTCCCCGAACGGATTTACACCACAGCCACGGTACAAGGACGGGCAAGCATGCTGAAGCGGTTCAAGATGGCTGCACGCACTTGCAGCTCTGCCACTTGACTATCGAAGCGACGGGCTGAGACCCTTTCCCCCAACCGTTTCAAGCAATACATCTTGGTTTCCACCAGGCTACGGCGATGATAGCCGCTCCAGCGTTTCCAGATTGCCCTGCCTAGTCGCTTGGTCGCCCGCAGAATCTCGTTTCACGAGCGCACCCAGCGAACTTCCTTTCCATGGCCTAGCATTCTTGCGCGTCGGAATGCACCCGCTTGTGCCCCGCGTGGCAATCGCCTCATGGCACGCTTTGGTATCGAAAGCCCCGTCGCCGCTCACGCAGCCTATTGGCTCATCAGCCGGGGTTTGCGCCAATAGGGAAGGCAGCATTTGCGCATCGCCCTGGCGATTGTCCGTGACTTCAATGGCGCGGATTTGTAGGGTTTCCGCATCGATGCCCAGATGCACTTTGCGCCATTGCCGGCGATATTCCGCACCATGTTTCTTGGTTTTCCATTCGCCTTCGCCCAGCATCTTGATGCCTGTGCTATCCACCAGCAGATGCAGCGCGCCTGAACTTTTCTGGTAGGGAATTTTGACCTGCAGCGTCTGCTGCCGCCTGGATAGCGTGCTGTAATCTGGGACGCCCCAATCCAGACCCGCCAATTTGATCAGGCTTTGGATGAAGCCGATGGTATGCCGGTCCAAACAGGTTCTTAGACCCGCTAACAAAACCT
>NZ_JONK01000046.1 GCF_000711885.1 Chromobacterium haemolyticum DSM 19808 | reverse complement strand
CCTGATTTTTTTAATGCCAGCTCCAACACGCTTACGCCGTGCAAGTCAGGTTCGGTCCATTTGCGCCAATACGCATAGACGTTCTGCCACTTGGGAAAGTCAGGCGGTAGATAGCGCCACTGACAACCTGTGCGTAGAACATAGAGCACTGCGCAGATCACTTCATACAGATCCAGCTGTACCGGTTTGGTGTTACGCCGTACGCCACGTAGTAGCGGCTCTATCTGGGCAAACTTTTCTCGACTAATGTCGCTTGGGTAGGATTTTCTCTTCACCAGCCCATTATCGCTCACAAAAAGATCGTAAACAGGTTCTAAGAGGCTGTTCATAATCTGCTGCGCTTCGTGAAGCGTTGCACGGTGAGTACGGCTTCGAAATGCTCATATACCACTCGTACACTCCGCTTTCTCAGCCGCAACGCCTTGTCTCGTTCTAGCGCGAAATCGTAAACCGGCTCTAAACCAACGGCGGCGCGGCGGCCTCCACGCGTCTCGCCAGGCGGGGGCGGCGTCCTTGGGCTTGACCTTTGGTCATGGTTAGATAGAATCCTCTATCTTTTAGGCGTTCGCTTCCGTTCGCCTTTCTCAGCCACGCGCCTCCTCTCAACGGAAACACGCCAGCCAAGCCATACCGCAAACCGCCACGCCTCCCGTGGCCAGATACTTTGTCAGGAAATAAGATGCGTATCCACGCCCTTCTGCTGCCGTTAGCCCTTTACAGTGCGGCAGTTACCGCGGATTCATTCTCCCCCTCTCACCCGGCTTTTACCCAAATCAACAAGGCCATGACGGATAGTTTTCGCATGCAGCAACAACTGATGCGGATGCCAACCCCACCCGATATGTTCAAGAGGGAGAATAAAGAAGCACCGCCGCCTCAGGGCGAGGCGGAGAAGGTTGATCGCCGGCACGCGGAATCAGTGATAACGCCGCAACAGCAGCCTCGCCCTGATGAGCAGAGCGATTAAAACAGGAGCGGAGTAAGCCCTGTCCCGCTTGGCGGCTTCGCCACCGGCAGCCCCGGACTGAAGCCGCGCCAAACGGGCTATTACAACGGGGAGATCTCACGGACCTCATGCTGAAACACATAAGGATCGGACAGCAGCTCAAACTGCTCATCGTCCGGATAAGTGACGGCGACATGGTAGTTGTCGCCGGCAAACGCCTTGACCGCCTCCAGGTCCACCCAATTAAGAGCGGCTAACAAAAATCAGTTTCACGGCTGAGGCAAGGCGCGCCAACGCAGGCAGTACTTGAGTACGGCAAGTCGGCGCAACGCAGCATCAGGAGTTTTGTTAGCCGCTCTCAAAGTGGCCAAAAAGAAATGCATCCACTCCCTCTGCACTTCCTGGCGGACAAAAGCGCCTAAATTGCCCTTGATGCTTCTGGAGTGCTGGACGCCAGTCCGTTCCAGATGCCCGGCAAACCACGCCTCACGTCCCAGGCATGCGCATCAACGCGCATGCCTGCGCTTTGCCATGCTTTAACGGCAGGTACATGGAGAGCGTTATGCGCTCGCCGGTCGCAACGCTCGGCAATGCCAATCCCATCACGCACCTGCCAAATTCTCTAGCGGATAGGCAGCTTGTTAAGCTTGTTTCATCGCAGGAGTAACGGCATGCCGCAATCTCTCTTCCCTGGCCGACGGCGCTACCGCACCCCGATCCTCGAAGCTCAGGAAGTCCTACTGCCCTTCGTCAGCCGCCTTCCCGGACGCACCTACCCGCACTACTGGCAAATGCCGCCCGCGCCGCCCACCGCAGCCGAGGCCCACGCCTACGGCTGGGAATGCGCCGCACGTACTGCAATGGTTCAAGGACAACCCGGCCTACGTGGGCCTGGGCCTGCTCAGCCGCATCGCTCGCGATATCGACTTCAGCCTAAGCGAGCAGCGCGGCTACTGGCTGGGCTTCTTCAATCATCTGGAGTTGCTGCTCTCGCTCAGCGCGCGGCGGATGAATGTCTACGCCTACACCGACCATCAACACCAGATGATGGACGCGCAGGTGGAGCGCTCCTTGCTGGAGCGACGGGTGTTGAAGAAGAGTAAGTAAAGGGAGGCCCCCGGCGAAAGCCGGGGGTTTGACGTTATGGGGGGTGGTTTGGCGGCTAAAACAGACGGCCGAACAACCGATGCAAAATGGCCGCTTTTCTATTGGAAGCAGCCACAAATGTCTCTAGTAAACTAGGGGCGATTCAGTTCACCCCATGCGCACTGCCGACATTGGCAGCAGGTTTCCCGTTGATGCTATTGAATTTCTGGACAAAACCATCGATACCCCGAACAAGGCGAATTGGCCGCCATCAACGGATCTTGCAGGATATCTCTAGGCAATACACAGTACTCAGCCGGCTATCAACGACGACTGGCGTTACAAGCGTCTCTTGACGCTTGTGTGCGCACACATTGCACAGTGATCGGGTATCGGCTTTGTGACTATTTATGCCAAAGAGGTACAATTACAAACATGATGGCATAACCAGATCAGAGCAAGGGGCAGGCAATGGATGTCAATGTTGAGTTCTACCATGAGAATGCGGTCTACCGGAGTTGGGCTGATGGTAAGTTGAACTTTGCGGTCAAGAGTAATTTCAACGACTTCACTGGATTTCGAAAACCGCAGCGGGCAGCCGCATTTGCAGTATTCTCTCACCTCGATTCTGATCCAGCAGTCCCAGCAACAGTGGTCATGCCAACAGGTACCGGGAAAACAGACACTATCTTTTCGATCGTGATTGCGGGCCTCTTTCCCCGAACTTTGCTGATAGTCCCCTCCGATGCGCTGCGCTCACAGATAGGCCACCGTTTTGCCACGTTAGAGCGACTTCGAGCGATAAATGCGATTACTCCAGATATTCTTTCTCCGATTGTTCATCGTATCGATGGTCGTGACGCCGCGATGAACCTAGATTCAATCGTTGGAGCTAATGTAACAATCGCGACGCCTGCTGCACTCGCACAGTTGAATGATGATGAACTGAAATATTTCACGACTAACTACACGCACCTGATCTTTGACGAGGCACATCACGAAGCAGCAGTAACTTGGGGCCGAATTAGTAAAGCATTTTCACCAAAGCCAACAGTGTGTTTCACCGCCACACCTTTCCGGCTAGACCAACAGCGTCTCAACGGCAAGATCATCTTCAACTACTCTTTGAGTTGTCAACGACAGTCGAAATCTGACCCACTTTACCGGTAAATCGACAGTTCAAATCTGACCCACCTGGGGTTCATTGAGCAGCCTGTTTCCGCACTGCTCCCGCTTTTCTCTTGTCCTTCAGTCGATAGCTTTCGCCGGTCATGCTCACGATGTGTGCGTGGTGCAGCAGCCGGTCGAGCATGGCGGCCGTCAGCGTGGCATCGTCGGCAAAGGTGTTGGCCCACTGGCTGAACGGCAGGTTCGACGACAGGATCATCGAGCCTTTCTCATAGCGCTTGGCCACCACCTGGAAGAACAGGTTGGCTTCATCCCGGCCAAAGGGCAGGTAGCCGATTTCATCCACGATCAACAGACTTGGCCCCATGACCGAACGGTTGAAGTAGTCTTTCAGTCGCCCTTGTCGTTGCGCCGTACCCAGTTGCAGCATCAGGTCAGCCGCCGTGATGAACTTCACCTTCAGGCCGGCTTGGGTCGTTCTGATGCCGACGGCGGTGGCCAGGTGTGTTTTGCCGATGCCGCTGGGGCCGATCAACACGATGTTCTCGGCGCGCTCTATAAATGCCAGGCTGGCCAGTTCCTGGATCTGCGATTTCGGCACGCCACTGGCGAAACCAAAGTCGTATTCCTCCAAGGTCTTGATCGCCGGGAATCCCGCCATGCGCAACAACACCTCACGCGTTCTTTCTTGGCGCAGCCTTGTCTCTCGATCCAACAGGCGCTCCAGGAAGTCGCTATAGGGCAATTCTTCCCGCGCGGCCTCTTGCGCCAACGCCGGGTACTGGCTGGCCACCGATTCCAGTTTCAGTAATCGGCAAAGATGCTCGATACGTTCCTGTTGCAGATTCATGCTGCCACCTCCAGCAACTCGGCGTAGACCGACAGCGGGTGCTGGATCGACTCGAACGGTACTGCACGCATCGCTGTCACCTGGGGGCTGACGGCATAGGGTAAGGCTTGCAATAAGGGGCGCTCACGCTGCCAACGATCAATCGGCCGCTCCGCCAAAGTGGCGTGCTGCCGGACATTAGCCACCTCGGCCAACCAGCGCTGCACTTCCCGGTTGGCGGTGTCAGCGTCCACCAGCAAACCAGCGCCCTTCAGGCAACTGGCCAGCGGGTTATAGAAGCTCTCGCGCAAATAGCGATTGAAGCTTTCGACCTTACCCTTGGTCTTGGCGCGATACGGACGGCACAACCTGGGAACGAAGCCCAACTCATCCGCCAAGGCCAACAGGCCGGCATGGTAGCGATGCTGTCCTGCGCCGTAGGCGTCCCACTCCAGCACGACCGTCTTCATGTTGTCGAACAGCACCTCCTGCGGCACCCCGTGGAAGTAATCACACGCGGCCTGCAAGCAGGCGCGTACCGACTCAAAGCCCTCGCTGGTGACAAAGCGCACGAACGACATGCGGCTATAACCCAGCGTGGCCACGAAGGCCGACAGCGGCGACCGTCCGCGACGAAACACCACAAAATCCGCCTGCATCTGCCGCCCAGGTTCGGTTTCGAAACGAACCGCCGGGCCTTCCTCTTGAGGGCGCTGCGGCCGCAATGGCGAGTAGAACTGCTTGAGCAGCGTCAGGCCGCCTTCATAGCCCTGCGCCTGGATTTCCCGCAATAAGACCGTCGCGGGCAGCCATAACGGATGAGCCTGCTGAATGCGGTCTTGCAGATAGGGCTTGAACGGGTCGAGCTTGCTATCGCGTGGTGGTCGCACCTTGTACTTGTGACTGTTCTCCATCCGCAGATGGCGTCTGACGGTGTTGCGCGATACGCCGAGCAAACGGGCAATCTCCCGAATGCTCTTACCCTGGCGGATCAAAACCTTGATTTCCACTACGTGCTCCTGGGTCAACATAACGGCGGCGCAAAGCCACCACGTTACCCCAGGTGGGTCAGTTTTCGGTTGTCGTGGTGGGTCAGTTTTACACTGTCGCTAACAAGTCAAGCACAACGAGACAATTACTTCCAAAGAATCGACTTTTTCCCTGTCCGAGAATATGTGACTAGTGAAATCGACCGAACGATCACCTCCAAGGCAATCGAACTGCTGACAGCAGACATCGAGGCAGGCTTCAACCATATCCTTATGGCGCGATGTGCCACGATTACAAAGGCAAACAGGATCTTTCAGCTCTATGCCGAACTAGGTGCTGAGTTTGAAGCAGTACGTAATACAGGTCTGGATTTGTAACGCAACTCTTGTGGTGACGCCTGTTCTTGCATACCGCGCTGAGGACTGGCCGCGTTAGCGGCATTGGCCTCGATACTCCCAGGCCATGGAGAGCCAGCCCTGATGCCGTTCCCTGCAGACAATATCGCCTTTGAAAAAGCTCAGGTCTTGGCGCAAGGGGACGTGGATGACAAGCTCTTCCTTGCCGTGAGGAGCAATGGATTTGGTCTGCAGGACAAAACTTGCGCTCTTGCCTGACGTGACCTGAACATCCTGCACAATGAATTTTTCGGTAGTGAATGGCGCATGGTCGAATACACCGTTGAGAACGACAGCAGTCAATGTGGCATACGCAAAAATGATGAGTGTGAAGAAGTAATTTTTACTGCGTCCTTGCTTGTTCTTTATTGAAACCAACTGAGATAGCGCAAAAGAGATTGCCGCCAATAGAGTCCATATTGGCGTGTGCTCTCCGGGAAGTAACGGCGAAAAATAGCGGTACTCACTGGATGCTGAAAACAAGAGCAGGCATAGAATAGCAATTGAAAACAACAACATAATGGTGCAATCAACCTTAACAGCACAGCCTCTTTTGTCCAACAGGGATACGCCGAAAAATTTTGCACACGTTGCCGGCAGAAGAATAGCAGCGCCCCCGACACAGATAGTGATGGCCGAGTACAGGGCGGGATACAAGGGATATATACACAGCAGAGTCAACACAAAAAGCGCAATCAATATAGCCAAGTTAATGGCCTTGATTACTCGCAACGTTTTCCTTCTCGCTACTGGGGTAGCACCATAGTCGGCATTGGTTTCAATCAAATTTTTGATAGCTCTCTCATCATTAAGCTTGAGATTGACGTGTTGCTTGAGAAAGTCATGAAGCGCGTATTTTTCCACATATTCATATGGCCATGAAAAAAGATAAACACCCTCATCATTCCCATAGAAAATTATGCGATCTTCTTGCTTCACCCTTTCGACTCTATACCCACAGATATCAGCAGTTTTTATCGTCTTTTCGAACAAGACACTCTTAATAATTATCTCATTTTCTTTAACAATCGTTTTTTCAAACACAAGCACATCAATGATGTATATTTCAAGCATGGGCAGGAGGATATAGGCCGCAACCTTGATGACCGTTTCAGCATCACTGGCCCAAGCAAGCAAGAAGATGAATACCGAGATGGAGAGGATGAACAAAACAAACTTTACACGCTTGGGAAGAGTAATGATTTTTTCGAAGTCCGACTGATTGTCCATGCGTGAGGCTCTGCGGCATTGGAATGATAAAGATATATTGTGACGCAGCACGCTAAGCCAGCCAAGTAGGAGGGGGCGGCGTCGTAGACTGCATACCCGCCTACTCTGCCGTTAGCCCCGCCCCTGCCCCTTCACTCCCCCCGCCAAAGCCACCCCAACATCTCCTGCCACTGCTCCCGATACACCGGATTGCTTGCGCCTTCACCATGCCCAGGGTTGTTGGCGTTAGGGCGGCGTATCGGCTTGTTCAGCGCGAACTGGTGTCCACCCGCAACGGAACTCTCGCCAAACGACTCCCCCTTCTTCACTGCTCCTCCCTCACCCAAGAACCTGTCCAAAGCCTGAGAGGAGTGGCCCGTGCCCCTGTAGCCGCTACTTCGCTCACATGTCGCGGAGGGCCATGCCCCTAGCTTCATGTAGATTAATTTTCCTATTTCGGAATTTATTTGATACACAAATTCCGAAAATGGAAAAATATCTTTGACTCAAGAACATGACAGATTTAATCTGAACTCAGATCATCTCGTGGCGTGACCGGCATGCCGGCGCCTGACAACCAAAAAGGAAACCGAAGTGGCAGATGAATACAAGCTTGATGAGTTGGACCTGGCCATCGTGGAAGCGCTCGGCGACAACGGCCGGCTCTCCCCCTCCGAGATTGCGACAAGGATCGGAGACATCTCAGAACGGACCGTCCGCTCCCGCCTCGCCGCCATGATCGAAAACAAGCTGATCTATGTAGGCGCCATGCCGGACCCCTCGGCCGTTGGCGCCAGCGTGCTGGCCGACGTCACCATCGATGTCGAGCCCGGCAAGGTATCCGAGGTGGCCAACCGGCTGGTGGACTTTGAGTGCATCAACTATGTGGCGATCACCTCCGGCGGCCAAGCCATCGCCATGGCCATGTCGGCCGCCACCAACCTGGAATTGCTCGAGTTCGTCGACACGGTGATCGGGAAAATCCCAGGCGTACGCGCCACCAACGTAGTCATCCTGCTTTCCATCCTCAAAACCTTTGGCTGGAAGACCAAGTCCGCCGAGAAACTGCGGGCCAAGCTGCAAAACCAACAATAAGCGTATCGCAACGATCAATACGGCATCGGCATAGAGGAAGTGTAATGTACAGAATCGGTATCGACGTCGGCGGCACCAATACGGACGCCGTCGTGCTCAAGGGCCAGCAGGTGGTGGAAAGCGTCAAGCTTCCCACTACCGAAGATGTCATCACCGGGGTCACCAGCGCCCTGGCGGTTGTGATGGCGAAGGGCGCTATCACGGCGAACAACGTGTCCGCCGTGATGATAGGCACCACTCATTTCCTGAATGCCTTGATTGAAGGCAATGGGCTGAACAAGGTGGCGGTGCTGCGCTTGTGCGGCAAGGCCACCGCTTCCCTGCCGCCGATGGTGGATTGGCCGCCGGCGCTGCGCGAGCAAGTCTCCGGCTATGTGTCCGCATTGCCCGGCGGCGCGGAATATGACGGCGCGCCCATCGCCGAGCTGGACGTGGCCAAGCTGAAGGCAGTCTGCCGCGATATCAAAGAACTTGGCCTGACTTCCATTGCGATCTGTTCCGTGTTTGCCCCGGTCAAGGCCGACGATGAAGAACGGGCGCGCGACATCGTGATGTCCGAAATTCCCGGAGCCAGGGTCTCTCTGTCCCATGAGGTGGGCCGGCTTGGCTTGCTGGCGCGGGAAAGCGCCTGCATCCTCAACGCCAGCTTGCACCAGCTAGGCAAGAAAACCTTATCGGCGCTGTCCCAAGCCCTCGCGAGGCTGGAGCTCAACTGTCCGCTCTACCTGACTCAGAACGACGGGACCTTGATGAGCGCGGCCTATGCCGAGCGTTTCCCCATCTTCACGCTCGCCTCCGGCCCAACCAATTCCATGCGCGGCGCGGCGTTTTTGTCCGGGCTGAAAAACGCCATTGTGATCGATATCGGCGGAACCACTTCGGACATCGGCCTGCTTGTCGAGGGTTTTCCCCGGGAACGAGTACAAGGCGCGGAAATTGCCGGCGTGCGGACCAATTTCAAAATGCCGGATGTTTTGTCCGTTGGCCTTGGCGGCGGTTCCATCGTCAATAGCGCTGGAAGCAACCTCTCCATCGGCCCGGTCTCGGTGGGTTACCGGCTCAAGCAAGAAGCCAGGATATTCGGCGGCGACACCCTCACCGCCACCGATATCGCAGTCGCGCACGGGATGCTGGTTCTGGGCAACCCCGCCATGCTGGGCGATCTCTCTCCCGCGCTGGTCGACCGCGCCGTCGACCGGATGCAAGACATGCTTTCCGCCGGCATCGAACGGATGAAGCCCGGCAAGCAGGATATCCCGGTCATTCTCACTGGCGGCGGCTCCGTGCTGGTCAAAGGCGAGCTCATCGGCAACTGCCGGGTGATTCGCCCTCCTCATTACGCGTCGGCCAATGCCGTTGGGGCGGCAATCGCTCAAATCTCCGGCGAAGTGGACAGGATCTTTTCCGTGGGGCGAGACCAACGCGCCGCGGCTCTGGAGACGGCCAAAACCGAGGCCCGGCAGAAAGCCGTCGCCGCCGGGGCCAACCCCGACACGGTAGACATCGTGGAGGTGGACGAAACCCCTCTGGCCTACCTGCCGAACAATGCAACACGCATCCGCGTAAAAGCCATCGGAGATTTGCTGGCATGAAAAACTGGATTCTGAACGAACAAGACCTGGATTACATCGCCCTGGGAGCCGCCGTCTTGGGCACTGGCGGCGGCGGCAACTCCTATCTTGGCAAATTGCGCGCGCGCGAACAATTGCGCGCCGGCCGAACCATCGAGGTGATGTCGCCGGACGCGCTGAATGACGAGGACGCCATTATCTGTGTCGCCGGCATTGGGGCGCCAACGGTGGGCTTCGAAAAAATCGAAGAAGGGCAAGAATGCCTGCGTGCTTTCCGGGCGGTGGAGAGCGAGTCCAATATCCAGGCCCGAGCCTTGATGACCGACGAAATAGGCGGGTCCAATTGCTTTGAACCGATGATTGTCGCCGCGCTCACCGGCCTGCCGGTTGTCGACGCCGACGGGATGGGCCGCGCTTTCCCTGAGATGCAGATGAGCACGCTTGCCATCGCCGGCTGTCCGGTTTCTCCCTTTGCGCTGTCGGACGACAAAGGCAATGTCGTGGTATTCCGCCATGTCATTTCCTTCCACTGGCTGGAAAAACTGGCGCGTGCCAGCACAACGGCGATGGGCTGTTCCGCCGGGTTCGCGCTAGCGCCGATGACCGGGCTGGAAATCAAAAACCACGGCGTCCATCACACCATCAGCCAGGCCTGGAGTTTGGGCAAACAAATCAGCGACGCGCGCGACAACAAAATAGACCCCATCAGCGCGCTGCTCGCGGAAAACAATGGTCGCCTGCTCTTCAAAGGCAAGATTTCGGACGTTAGCCGCGCCACCAGCAATGGCTTTGCTCGCGGCCAAGTTGAGCTGGACGGTCTGGATGGTCATTCCGGATTGAGCATGGTGATCGACTTCCAGAACGAAAACCTGATCGCCCGCGTCAACGGCGAGGTCGTGGCCACCGTGCCTGATCTCATTTGCGTGTTGGACTCCGAATCCGGCCAACCGATAGCAACCGAGGAAATTCGTTTCGGCCTCCGGGTATCGGTCATCGTCCTGCCCGCCTCGCCGCTCTTGCGCACTCCGCAGGCGCTGGACGTCGTTGGCCCGAAAGCGTTCGGCTACGACATGGACTACAAGCCGGCGGCGGACTACATCAAACCGTTGCGGCGCCATGCCAACCCCAGTCAGCCGGAACGGATTGCCGGCTAACCCCAGGCATACATACGGCTTAGCTTTGATCCAATACTGCAGGGAGCATCCAAATGAAGCAATCCGCATCTCGTTTGACCGCCGGTTGGGTTTGCGCCGGTTTGCTGTCCTCTCTTCTGGCCATGAGCAACAGCGCCAGGGCTGGGGACGACAACACGCTTAACGTCTACAACTTCTCGATGAATATCGGCCGCGACACCGTACGCAAATTCGAGAAGGAAACCGGCATCAAGGTCCGCTACGACATTTACGACACCGACGATACGCTGCTGACCAAGCTGATGGTTGGCCACTCTAATTACGACGTGGTCTTTCCCAGCAGCAGTTACTTTATCAAAGAGGTGGGAGCCGGACTATTTGCCAAGCTTGACCAGAAGAAGATTCCCAACGCCAAGAATATAGATCCGCAGATCAGCAAGGCCTTGATGAATGTTGACCCCAAAGCCAGCTACGCAGTGCCTTATATCTACGGCGTGACCGGTGTGGCCTACAACGCCACGGAAGTCCGGAAACGCCTTGGCAGCGAGGCGCCGGTGGACAGCTGGGACCTGGTTTTCGACCCCAAGTGGGTAGCCAAGCTGAAGGGCTGTGGGGTCTCCCTGGTGGACAACGGGGCGGAGACGGCAGCCGACGTCTTGCTCAAACTCCGCCTGAACCCCAACTCCAAATCGCCGGCCGACTATAAGGCAGCGTTTACGCATTTGAAGAAGGTCCGCCCTTACGTCACTCAATTCAACGCGACCACTTATATCGACGAAATGGCCAACGGCAACTTATGCGTTTCCACCGCGTTCTCGGGCGACGTATTAACCGCCAAGCTACGCGCAAAGGAAGCCGGGCACCCCACCGATCTGAAGTTTGTGATCCCCAAGGAAGGCGCCCCCTTATGGATTACCTTGATGGCCATTCCGGCCGACGCGCCGCATATGGACAACGCCCTGAAGTTCATCAACTTCCTGCTGCGCCCGGATATTGCGGCGGAAATCACCTCTGAAATCAAATTCCCAAGCGCCGTGAAGGCGGTGCGAAACCTTGTCTCGCCCGATATCGCCAATGACACGATGATTTACCCCTCGGACGCGGACCGCAGCCGTCTGATCCTCGAACAGGATGTTCCCCCGGCGATCACTCGCCTGATCAACCGGGAATTCACCGAACTCAAAGCCGGACGCTAACCGGCGCTCCCTGAATATTTCAAGAACAACGCCCCCGCTGTCAGGCGGAGGGTGCGGGGAAGTCATGTCCTTAGAACCTGTTTACGATCGTAAACAGGCTCTAAGACCAATAAGCGCAAAGGAGATGGAGATGGAGAAAGAGATGAAGACGCTGCTGGGGGCTGCGCTGATTGCAGCTTTGCCCCCGGTCGCCTTGGCCGCCTCGGCCAGCGACAGCGATGCGGCGGCGCGGCTGGAAGCCCTGCAGCATAAGGTCGAGGCTTTGGAGAATGCGCTCAAGAACGCCGGTATCACGCCTTCCGGCGAATCCGCGCGGGCGGACGAGAGCGAAGAGATCAAGCAGCGCCTGAACAAACAGGAATTGATGCTGCAGTCGCTCACCGATGCCGCTAGCACCGGCCCCATCGCCGGCCTGTCGGTCACCGGTTATCTGGACCCGGTCTACCTCTATAACGCCAATGCGAAAGACAGCGGCTTCCGCTTCCTGGACCACAGCAACAATTACAGCTACTACAACAGCTCAATCGGCGACGTATACCTGGACATCAAGAAAATTTTCGGCACCGGCCCCACCGCGCCCTTCGCCGAGATCCAGATCATGCCCAACCGCGGCGCCGGCAACGTCACCCTGGACGGCGCGTCCGGAGGCGGGCTATTCAACGCCGCACAAATCACCTTGCCACTGAGCAACACCCAGCAAATCATCGCCGGCCTGATGCCCAGCGTGTCCGGCTACGAATCTCAGCAGTCCAACATCTTGCCCACGCTAAGCCATAACCTGCTCTACGATTTCAGCGTGCCGGGCTATTTTGTCGGCCTGGGCTATACCGGTTCGACCGACAGCGGCGATTACACCTGGAAAGTGCTGCTCGGCAATGAGCAGAATCGCACCCACCCCCACTTGGCGGAAAATGCCGACGGCGGAGCGCAAAGCAACCGGACGCCAACGCTGACATGGCGGATCGACAAGGTAAAAGGCCTCTGGGACTGGGGCTGGTCCGCGGCGCTAGGGAGGCAATCGGTCTACTCCGGCAATGCGCAGAGCAGTTGCCCCGCCGGCCGCTACGGCTTGAACTGCCTGAGCGACAAACCGTTCACGCCCTATATGTTCACCGAGTTGGACGCCGCCTACGTGGCCGCCGATTTCACATTCAACGCTGAGCTGGACTTCGGCCGTCAAAAATCCGCGGCCTGGAACGGCGGGGACGCAAGCTGGTGGGGAGCCTCGCTGCTGGCCGTGCGCAAGTGGAGCTTCGCACCGCTTGGCCTGCTTGGGTCCGCTCTGCGCTGGGACTACCTGGATACCGGTCGCAACGGAGGCGGCGCCGGCACCACCTATACCGGCGGCACGGCGCTGAGTGGGATGCAGGCCTCCGCCGGCACCGATGGCGTCAACGGCTTCGGCATTGCCCCGGCCTGTTTGGCCGCTTCCAACAACGGCGGGCTGGATTGCCGCGGCGCCAGACGCCAGGACGTGGCGCTGGACTTCATGCTCTACCCCACCTCGCAACTCACCGTAAAGTTCGAATATCGACACGACTGGGCGGATCAGGCGGTGTTCCAGAGAAGCGACGGCAGCTGGAGCAAAAGCAACAACCTGATCGGCAGCAGCCTCATCTACACCTTTTGATCCGTGAGCGCCCCCGCGCATGCTTGCCCTGCATCCCCCGGATGCAGGGATTTTTTTCCCCACCGGTTTGCAACGATGAATGTTAACAGCCCCTGCGTCCGCTTCAGGAAGACGCAAAGGGGCGGGCTGTACCTTTAGACCCGATAACAAAACCCCTGATCCCGCGTTGCGCCTCCTTGTCGTACCACTTGTACTGCCAGCGTCGGCGCGCCTTGGCTCAGGTTCTCTGCGAGGTTTTGTTAGCGGCTCTTATTTCTATTAAAGAGAGGAGAAAAGATCATGACCATGCCCATGAGTCATCGAGAGAAGGAAGCCATCCAGGCATCGAAGGCGGATTTCGTTCAAATCATCGACGTCGTAAAGAAGTTCGGCGACGCGACTGCGGTCAATCATGTCAACCTCAGCGTGGCCAAAAACGAGCTCTTCGCTCTGCTGGGCAGTTCGGGCTGCGGCAAATCGACGCTGTTGCGCATGCTGGCCGGCTTCGAACAGCCCACCTCCGGCCGCGTGCTGATCGATGGCGACGACTTGGCAAAAATCCCGCCTTACCGGCGCCCGGTCAACATGATGTTTCAGTCCTACGCCCTGTTCCCGCACATGTCGGTGGAAGGCAACGTCGCCTTCGGCCTCAAGCAGGAAGGCCTGCCCAAAAACGAGATCCGCGACCGCGTAGACGCCGTGCTCGAACTGGTGCAGATGCGCAAGTTCGCCAAGCGCAAGCCGCACCAGTTGTCAGGCGGCCAGCAACAGCGCGTGGCCCTGGCACGCTCGCTGGTCAAGCGCCCGAAACTGCTGCTGTTGGACGAACCCATGTCCGCGCTGGACAAGCAAATCCGCCAAGCCACCCAGATGGAGCTGGTCAATATCTTGGATAAGGTGGACGTCACCTGCGTGATGGTGACGCACGATCAAGAAGAAGCCATGACCATGGCCAACCGCCTGGCGGTGATGAGCGAAGGCGCGATCATCCAGATCGGCACCCCGCATGAGGTGTACGAATACCCAAACAGCCGCTTTACCGCCGAATTCATCGGCTCCACCAACCTGTTCAACGGCAAGGTGGTGGAAGATGAAGTCGACCACGTGTTTATCGAGGCCACGGACCTCAAAACCCGGCTGTTCGTCAGCCACGGCATCACCGGCCCGCTTGGCATGGACGTGAGCGTATCGGTGCGCCCGGAACGCATCAACGTCACCCGCGCCAAGCCGGAGCAGCAATGCAACTGGGCGCGGGGCACGGTTTCCAACCTGGCCTACATGGGCAGCTACACGCTGTTCCACGTCACCCTGGAAAACGGCAAGGTGGTGATCGCCAACGTGCCGAGCCTGGCCCTGATACGGGACGACGCTCCGTCCTACGATGACGAAGTGTTCGTCAGCTGGGCCGAAACCAGCGCCTTGGTGCTGACCAAATGAAAAAGCCGACCCAACGCTGGCGGCCTTCGGGCCGCACCGGGGTGATCGCCATCCCCTTTGTGTTTCTGACGCTGTTCTTTCTGGTTCCGTTCATGCTGGTGCTCTGCATCAGCTTCGCCCAGCAGCGGATTGGCGTGCCGCCGTACACCTCGCTGTTTGAGATGCAGGACAACATCTTGCAGATCCAGCTCAACCTGGACCACTACGTGTTCATGTTGCACGACGATCTGTACCTGGCCACTTACCTGTCATCGGTCAAGATGGCGGCGGCGTCCACCCTGCTCTGCCTGCTGATTGGCTACCCGATGGCCTATTACATGGCGCGGGCGGACGCGAGCATGCGCAACACTCTGATGATGATGGTGATGCTGCCGTTCTGGACGTCCTACCTGGTCCGCGTGTACGCGTGGATCGGCATCCTGAAAAACGACGGCTTCCTCAACAACTTCCTGATGTGGCTGGGCGTGATCCATGAGCCGCTGCGCCTCTACCACACCAACTGGGCGGTCTACATTGGCATGGTGTTCTCCTACCTGCCGTTCATGATCATGCCGCTGTACGCCCACTTGGTGAAGATGGATCTGCTCCAGCTGGAAGCGGCTTACGATCTGGGCGCCAAGCCGTGGAAGGCCTTCGTCCAAGTGACCTTGCCGCTGTCCAAGAACGGCATCATCGCCGGCAGCCTTTTGGTCTTTATTCCGGCGGTGGGCGAGTACGTGATTCCGGAACTGCTGGGCGGCTCCGACACGCTGATGATAGGCCGCGTGATGTGGGGCGAATTCTTCAACAATATGGATTGGCCGATGGCGGCGACGGTGACCTGCGCGATGGTGCTGCTCTTGCTGGTGCCGATGGCCTTGTTCCAGCACTACCAGCTGAAAGAGATGGAAGGGGATCAACCATGATCAAGCCGAGCAAACCGCTGTCGTATACCGTGCTTGGACTGGGTTACGCCTTCCTGTACCTGCCCATCGCGCTGCTGGTGATCTACTCGTTCAACGAATCCAAGCTGGTCACCATCTGGTCCGGCTTCTCCACCAAGTGGTACGCCGCGCTGCTGGACGACGAAGAACTGCTGAGATCTGCCTGGCTGAGCTTGAAGATCGCCCTGCTGGCCGCCAGTTCTTCTGTGGTGATCGGCACCGTGGCCGGCTATGTGCTGGCTCGCTTCGGCCGCTTCCGCCTGTTTCCATTGTTCGCCGGCATGATCAGCGCGCCGCTGGTGATGCCGGAGGTGATCATCGGCATCTCTATCCTGCTGTTGTTCGTCAATCTGGAGAACTGGGTGGGCTGGCCGCAAGGCCGAGGGCTGACCACCATCTGGATCGGTCACACTGTGCTGTGCGTGTCCTACGTCGCGATCATCGTGCAGTCCCGAGTGCGGGAGCTGAGCCTGTCGCTGGAAGAGGTGGCGATGGGCTTGGGCGCCACTCCGTTCAAGACCTTCTTCGTCATCACCCTGCCGCTGATCTCTCAAGCGCTGGTGTCCGGCTGGTTACTGTCATTTACCTTGTCGCTGGATGATCTGATCACGTCGGCGTTTTTGTCCGGGCCCGGTTCGACTACCCTGCCGATGGTGATCTTCTCACGCGTGCGCCTCGGCCTGAATCCGGAAATGAACGCGCTGGCTACGGTCTTCATCACACTAGTGACCGTGGGCGTGGTGGCAGCCAATCAGCTGATGAGGGCACAGGAACGCCGCCGCGCCAAAGAAATGCGCATGGCTTTTGCACAAGATTGACAACGTACTCGGTCAATCAAGCAGGCGAGGATGGCGCTCTAAACAACATGGCTTTCTTATGCGGCCAGCCCCGCCTGCCCCCTATCTCTATCCCCGCTTAAGCTCTTCCAACATCTCCTGCCACAGTTCCCGATACACCGGATTGCTGGCGCCTTCGCCATGTCCAGGATTGTCGGCATTGGGGCGGCGTATTGGTTTGTTCAGCGCGAACTGGTGGTCCGCCGGGATGCGCATGGCGTTGTAGGAGAGGCGGATGACTGGAGCAAAGTTTTCCTGCACGTGATAGGTGCCGAACAACCTGTCCGGCGGCGTGGCGCCGGGGGCCGCATACCAGGAGGCGATGCGGTTGTTGGCGCGCATGTCCCAGCCGCCGGAAAAATCGATCACGCCTCTGACGGCCACGCGCTTGGCTATATAGGCGGCCATGCCGCCGCCTTGGGACTGCCCGGACAGCACGATTTTGCTCCAGTCTATGGCTTGCTTGTCCAGATACTGTTCCCAACGGCCTTTGGGATCGGTTTTGGACAGATAACGCAGCAGAGCGGCCAGTCTATGGACAATGGCGTCCTTGGGCTTGTCTTTGATCAGCGAGGTGGTGTTTTCTCCAAAGGCGCGCTTCTGACGCAATTGCTCCGCGCAGTCTGGATTAGCCGCCAACACCGGCCGGGTACAGACCTGAGAGACAGCCGGCGTATCGATATAGGACAGGATGATGAAGCGGTAGCCCTGGGCCAGCGCGGTGTCGATGAAGGCTTGCTCGTTTGTCGCCGTTCGCGTGGTTTCGCCGCCGGTTCCAGGCAGGAAGACCAGCAGCGGCTCGCGCCCGCCCTTCTCCGCCGAAAAAACGATGTGCGGCCCGCTATCCGCCACAATCCCGCCATCGGTGTCCGCGGGGAGAATATCCTTGCGGACGGCGTCCGCCCATGCCGCCGAGACGGTACTGAGCAGCAACGCAGCAGCTGCTGCTTTGCCACCCCATTTGATCCAGACTGTCATTGCATTCCTCGCATATTAATAAGTGGATTGAATTGCCCCGACGGCCTGGGCTTGCATGAGCCCTTGGCTAGTTTTTTCAAAACCTGTTTACGATCTGCCGCGCGTCAGCGGGATGCATAGAAAGGGGCGTTGAAAACTGCTTCGAACTGCTCACGTATCATGTAATACACTCCGCTTTCTCAGCCGCTTCCGCCTTGTCTCGCTCTAGATTGCGAGACCGTAAACACGTTCTACGACTCTACTCGCCATACCCTGCGCGTAAAAGCGCGGCATGGCCGGTTTGCGCCAAGAGTTTGTTTACGATTGTTTCCATGAACAAATTTAAGGTTTCGCGAGCCAGGGTGAAGTAAGGCGAAAGCCTTTGAGCACGGGGAATGCACAGGCGCCTGGCGACGAATCAGGGGCTTAATCAAGACCTCAGGCGCACATCCCAGGGCACATCCCGCACGCTGAGTATCCTGCAGGCGCTGGCGTCGGGATGGAGGGGATTGAGCAGGTAGTTGTGGGCATTGGGGACCACCGCGCTGGGCACTTGCAGCGCGGCGGAAGCCTGGCGTTGCAACCAATGGCGGCCCAGGCTCTGGGTGAGCGCGGGTTGCAAGGTCCAGTCAGCAGGCAAGCTGGCCTGGTCCAGCGCTTGCGCCAGGCGGTCCGGCAGCTCCACTTGAAGCAGGGTGAAGGTGGCCGGCAGGCTGGCCACCTCCAGATGCACCAGCGCTTCCAGCATGGCGCTGGCCGGGTGATCCGCCAGGTAGACGATGGGCTGGCCGGCGGGGTGCCAACGCCCGGGCCAGCGCAACCCGCCCAGCCCGTTGAGGTCGGCGTAGCGGCTGATGCGCCAGACAATCACGCGGCGTAGCCTTCGTTGGCTTGGGCGATCAACTGTTCCACCAGCCGCGCGCCGGGCTCGGTATGGGCCATGTCCAGCGGCGATTTGCCCTCAAAACGATGCAGCGGCTTGCGTAGCCATTGGGCGGCGGCGTCCTTGTCGCCGAACAGCTCTTCCGCCAACAACAGCAGCTTGGCCACGCGCACGCCCCGTTCGGACTCCTCGGTGTTCAGCGTCTGTCCCTTCTTGATGCGATGGGACAGGGTGCGCGGCGGGATGACGAACTCCAGTTCGCCGCGGCTGAGGCCGGCGTCCACCAGGCGTTCCAGCATGCCGGTGTCCACGCCCAGTTCCACCACTTTGGCCACATCGAAATCGTTGCGTATTTCCTGCCCCACCAACACGCTGAGTTCCTGCAACAGATTGTGTTCCACCATGGGCGGGACCGGTGTTTCCGGTACGAAGACTTGCAGCGCTCTCATGGCCCCTCCTTGATTTGGCAATTTGCCAATTAATTATCAGCATTTTGCCGAAGCAAGACAAGGAGCGCCGCGAGCGGCGACGATTAACCGCTCAGCCTTGCAAAAAAGTCGCGGTAGAGCTCAGGTTCACTGACTTGCTTGCTGCGGGAGTCGCCATTGCTGTCCCAAATGGTGCGCTGGAACCGGGCTCTCAACCAGACACCCTGTCCGCCGACGGCCGGCCGCAGGGTAATCAGCGCTTCCAGGGTTTGGTGGTCCGGTTTGCCGGGCAGGCCCATTTTCATTTTCAGCAGGCCGCGCAGAACTTCCCGACTGGTGCTGACCAGCTTTTCATGGCGCTCTGCGCGCAACAGGGAAAAGTCCGCGTCTTCCTCCAGCCGGCCGTAGCCCATCGCCGCCAGCGCCTTGCCGCCGGCGCGCAGCGCTTGCGCCACGGTAACGCCGCGCCAGTAGAAGTCGCGGGCCTGGTGATAAGAGGCGGTTCCGGCGGCGTCCAACTCCACGCGCACCTGGGTGGAACTGTAACGCAGCAGGCGGCCTCCTTCGCCCACCACTTGCTCGTTGTCCGCGGCGCACGCCGCGCCGCTCAGACTCAGCGCAGCCAACACAATGCCAGCCATCGCATGACGTCGGCTGGCCACAAGCGGGCCGCCGGCTTGGTTCAGTCCTTGCCTTGAGCGCAACGACTGATGCGGAAAGGATGTCTTCATCTCGTCAGTATTGTTTTGACATTTGAAAACTCTAACACAGACATTATGGCGTTTACATTGCCAAAGGCATGAAAACAACTCATGCCAGCTCCTTTGCCTGGCCTTGGAACTCCCCCTGAGCCGCCCGCTTGGGCATACACCCTATATTGCCGCTTTGCGATGCAAAAATAACCATTAGGACTATCACGCGACGTGAATTATGATTGCGCCTATTCAATGAAGACGCACGCTTCCACTTCGTCACGAGGAGAGGCGCTGGCATTGAAACACTCCGTCGTTCCGGCCTGTGGGCCCATTCCTGATATTCCAGAGTCCCGGCCCCAGCTGGAGTCCATGCCAGCACGAAGCGCTGCGCCTTCACACCTTGACGCAATCGCCAGTTCACAGGCGTTTGCTATGAAAAAGACGAATACCGGCACCAATGGGGGGGCATTATGTTAAGTCAATTCACTATCGGGCAGCGCATCGCCGCGCTGGCAGGCAGCTTGCTGTTTGCAGTGGCTTTGGTGGGGGGGTCCGGCTGGTGGTCGCTGAACCAGATGGACGGCGAGCTGACCTCGCTGTTTGACCAGAAAATCGCGTTCCGCTACCAGATGAACGCCATGCAAAGCAGCATGCTGCACATCCGCCAGGATGAGAAGAACATCTTCATCAGCATCGGCAACCCGGACAACTCGGACCAAAGCATCCAGACCAACAAACAATTGCTGGACAAGCACATCGCCGAGTTCAAGAATCAGGCCGGCGCCGCCAAGTCCATGGCGATGGCGGCGGATCACCAAAAAACCTTCGACAGCATGCTGGCCGGCATCTCCGGCTATGAGCAAGGCATGAACGGGTTGTACCAGAAGATCGCCAGCGGCGAAATCAACCGGGCCAATGTGGGCGACGCCGGCATCACGCCGTTCAAGCCCAAGCTCTATGAGGCGCGCGACGCGCTCAACAGCCTGAGCAAGCTGGCCGACGACTCGGCGCAATCCGCCGAGGACGCGCTGGCGGTCAGCATGAAAAACACCCGCAATATGATGCTGACCATCCTGGGCCTCGCCCTGGTGGTGGGCGTCGCCCTGGCCTTCGCCATCGTCCGCTCCATCACCCGCCCCTTGCAAGCCATGCAGCAGACTATGCGCCATGCGGCGGAGAAAAACGACCTGACGGTGTCGGTGGATCAGACCGGCCGCGACGAAGTCAGCGAAACCGGCCGCGCGCTGGCGCAGCTGCTGGGCAATCTGCGCGCCTTCCTGCAGCAGACCCGCGAGGACGCCAAGCAGGTGAACGACACCGCCCACGCGCTGTCCGGCGTATCCAAGCGCATCGCGGAGGCGTCCCAGGTGCAAACCGACGCGTCTTCGTCCACCGCCGCCGCGGTGGAGGAGATGACGGTGAGCATCAATCTGGTGGCCGAGCATGCGGTGGAAATGGCCGGCGAAGCCAAGAGCAGCATGAACGAAGCGGTGAGCGGCAGCGAGGTGGCCGGCCAGGCCGCGCAGCAGATGTCCGAGATCGCCAGCGTGATCAGCCGCTCCGAAACCATCATCATTGGCCTGAACCAGCGCTCCGATGAGATCGGCAACATCGTGGACGTGATTCACGACATCGCGGAACAGACCAATCTGCTGGCCTTGAACGCGGCGATTGAAGCTGCGCGCGCAGGCGAAACCGGCCGCGGCTTCGCGGTGGTGGCGGACGAGGTGCGCAAGCTGGCGGAACGCACCGCGCAAGCCACCGGCGAAATCTCCGAGAAAATCAAGGCAGTGCAAGGCGACACCACCACCGCGGTAGCCAGCATGCGCGAAGCCACCGAGCGGGTGGAAGCCGGCGTGGCGCTGAGCGACACCTTGTCCGAACGCCTGGCGCAGATCCGCATGCTGTCCACGCGCCTGCTGGAGAAAACCAGCGAGATCGCCGAGGCGATGCGCGAACAGAGCACGGCCAGCAACGACGCCGCCAAGAACGTGGAGCGCATCGCCAATATGGGCACGGAAAACGGCTTGTCGGTGGAGGAGTCCTCCGCCATGGCGCAGCAGCTGTCCGGCCTGGCGCATGGACTGGATGCGGCCATTAACCGCTTCCGCGCGGATTGAGATAAAAAGCGTCAGAACTTGTTCAAGGTCTAGCTTCTCAAGCGTGAGGGCGCGTCCGGCTTGGTCCGGCCGCGTCCTCATGCCACAATCCGGGTTTTCGCCCGCCCTCTTCCCTACATGTCCGTCCTCGAGCCGCTGTACGCGCCGTTCGTCTCTTCCCCCGCCGTGCTGCTATGGCCGGCGCTGTTCCTGCTGCTGAGCCGGCAACTGCGCCTACGCGCCTGGTTCTGGCCTTATGTGGCGCTGTCGCTGCCGGGCACGGCCTTGCACGAGCTCTGCCATTTTCTGGTGGGCTGGCTGCTGCGGGCGCGACCCAGCCGCTTCAGCGTGTGGCCCCGCCGCAACGGCCGGCAGCTGACGCTGGGCCAGGTGGGTTTCACCCGGCTGACGTGGTGGAACGCGCTGCCCATCGGCATCGCGCCCTTGCTGTTGCTGCCGCTGGGCTGGGGCCTGCTGGCGCTGGCGGCCCGCTGGCCGTGGCTGAGCCCGGCGGCGGCCGGCCTGGGCTTTCTGGCGGCGCAGTGCTGGGACGGCTGCCTGCCCAGCAGCACGGATTTGAGCCACGCCGGACACTCGGCGCTGGCTTACGGCGCGCTGGCCTGTGCCCTGTTTGGCGCTTACGCGCTGCTGCATTACGGTTTCCGCGCACTGGCCGGACAATAAAAAAACCGCCGGTTTCCCGGCGGTTTCGTATCCAAGGCGCGCCGACTCTCAAGCCGGCGCCATTCCCACCCAACCCTGCGGAATCGACTCCAACAGCTTCCGGGTATAGCTCTCACGCGGCTCGCGGTAGATCTGGTCCGCGTCCGCCTGCTCCACCACTTCCCCCTTGTTCATCACCATCACTTGGTCCGAGATGTGTTTCACCACCGCCAGGTCGTGCGAGATGAACAGATAGGACAGGCCGTATTCGTCCTGCAGGTCTTGCAGCAGGTTCAGCACTTGCGCCTGCACCGACACATCCAGCGCCGACACCGATTCGTCGCAGATCAGCACTTCCGGTTTCAAGGTCAGGCAGCGCGCGATGGCGATGCGCTGGCGCTG
>NZ_JONK01000045.1 GCF_000711885.1 Chromobacterium haemolyticum DSM 19808 | reverse complement strand
CCTGACGGGACAGCAGGATGTGTTCGCGGGTTTGCGGCATCGGACCGTCAGCGGCCGAGCACACCAGGATAGCGCCGTCCATCTGGGCAGCACCGGTAATCATGTTCTTAACGTAGTCGGCGTGGCCCGGGCAGTCTACGTGAGCGTAGTGACGGGACTCGGTTTCGTATTCTACGTGAGCGGTATTAATGGTAATACCGCGAGCCTTCTCTTCCGGCGCGCTGTCGATCTGGGAGTAGTCTTTGGCTTCGCCACCGAACTTCTTCGACAGAATAGTGGTGATAGCAGCGGTCAGAGTGGTTTTACCATGGTCCACGTGACCGATGGTGCCGACGTTTACGTGCGGTTTAGTCCGCTCGAACTTTTCCTTAGCCATGGCAAAATTTCCTGGATACGAAACAACACAAAGTAAATGGTGGTGCCCATGGGCAGAATTGAACTGCCGACCTCTCCCTTACCAAGGGAGTGCTCTACCCCTGAGCTACATGGGCCCTTCAAACAGGCTACACGCTTGGAGCGGGTGAAGGGAATCGAACCCTCGTCGTAAGCTTGGAAGGCTTCTGCTCTACCATTGAGCTACACCCGCCTGCAACAACAACCTCGAGCAACTTTCGTCGCACACGCCAAGACGCTAAATTCTGGTGGAGGGAGAAGGATTCGAACCTTCGAAGGCTGAGCCGTCAGATTTACAGTCTGATCCCTTTGACCGCTCGGGAATCCCTCCTGAAAGAGACCCGAATATTATAGATAGCCCCGATGGCCGTCAACCGGTTTTTGCATTTTTTTCCAATTATTTTGCTGGCAAAAGCAAAGCGCCCCGGCAAGCCTGGGGCGCTTTCAATAAATTCAAAAGCTTAGCAGTTCACGCCTGCCCAGAAATCCGCAGATACTTCTGATGCAACGCCTCCTGCGTCTCCTCGTGAGACGGATCCAGGGGGATGCAATCGACCGGACAGACCTGCTGGCATTGCGGTTCGTCGTAGTGGCCAACGCACTGGGTGCACAGATTGGGGTCGATTTGATAGATTTCCTCACCCTGGGAAATCGCGTTATTGGGGCACTCCGGCTCACAGACGTCGCAGTTGATGCATTCGTCGGTAATCATCAAAGACATAGTAAATTCCTCAAGTATTCCACAGCATGAATTCTGTCACCCGACAGTCGGGCTCGCAAGTTCGCCCTGTTATATATTTATGAGAGCGCGGCGAACAAACCGCTCAGCCTGGCTCCACCGCCCGGCGCAACAAACCGTAATGCACCTGACCGGCCTTGGCCCGCTTCAGCACCTCCCAGCCCGGCAATTCCTCGGGCCAGCGGCGGCTCTCGATATATGCCAGACCGTCCTCGCTCATCACTTGAGCCAGCATAGGCAAAACCTGGGCCAGCAAATCGGAGTCAAACGGCGGGTCGACGAAAACGAGGTCAAAACGCTCCCGGCAGGCCTTCAGATACGCCAAGGCGTCGAACTGCGCCACATCGATGCTAGCAGCCGACAACAATTGCCGGTTGGCCTTTAGGGACTCGGCCACCGTGCGGGACTTCTCCACCATCACCACTCGACGCGCTTCGCGAGAAGCCGCCTCGAAGCCCAGCGCCCCGCTGCCGGCAAAGAGATCCAGACAGGATTTGCCGTACAGTTGCTGGCCCAACCAATTGAACAAGGTTTCCCGCACACGGTCCGGCGTTGGCCGCAAACCCTGAGCGTCGGGAAACGGCAATAGTCGGCGCCGATACTCGCCACCTATGATTCTGACCGTGTTACGCGACTGACTCATAATTCCAAGCTCAAAAAACAAGGGGCTGAGTGTAACCCGATCCGCGTCATCGCGCCTCATTGTCGCGCAAACCGGCCACTATCTGTCGCACCTCGCGCCACAAAAAACCATCTATTCCTTATATATAGATTTCAACGATCCCATAGCCCCACCCGCCTCTGCGCTGCAACAATTGGGTACGCATCTCCATTTGAGGATACAATTTAGCCATTTACCGAATTCTGCCGGCCTTAACGCATGTTTAGCTTCTTCAAAAGAAAACCCCAGTCCGAGCCCACGCCCCCGACAACAGTCCAAACGGAGCCTGCTGCCGACGCTCAAACCATCACCCCGCCCGAAGTGGCCGCTCCTGCCATCCAACAACCGGAAACACGCACGCCCGAGCAGCAGCACTCCTCGGCAGCACCCGCCGAAGCCGTCCCAGCCTCGACGCGCGCCGATACGCCGCCCGAGCCCCCTCAGGTTTCTCTGAAAAAAATGAGCTGGGCGGAACGGCTAAAAGCCGGCCTCTCAAAAACCCGCGACAAGCTGGGGAAATCCCTGGCTGGTCTGTTTGGCGGCGGCAAGATCGACGAAGAGTTGTACGAGGAACTGGAAACCGTTCTGCTCACCGCCGACATGGGGGTGGACGCCACGCAGCACCTGCTCGACGACGTGCGCGAGCGTGTTTCGCTGAAAGGGCTGAAGGATGCTTCTGAACTGAAAGACGCATTGAAAGGGTCGCTCAGCGATTTGATCTCGCCACTGGAAAAACCGCTGGACGTTAACGGCAAGAAGCCCTTCGTCATCATGATGGCCGGCGTCAACGGCGCCGGCAAGACTACATCGATAGGCAAGCTGGCCAAGTACTATCAAAGCCAGGGCAAGAGCGTGTTGTTGGCTGCCGGTGACACCTTCCGCGCCGCCGCGCGCGAACAGCTGATGGCCTGGGGCGAGCGCAACAACGTCACCGTGATCGCCCAACAAGGGGGCGACTCCGCCGCCGTTTGCTACGACGCGATTCAAGCCGCGGTCGCCCGCGGCATCGACATCGTGCTGGCAGACACCGCGGGCCGCCTGCCCACCCAACTGCACCTCATGGAAGAGATCAAGAAGGTGAAGCGGGTAATCCAAAAGGCTTTGCCGGACGCGCCGCATGAAATCATCCTGGTTCTGGACGCCAATATCGGCCAGAACGCCATCACTCAGGTCAAGACTTTTGACGACGCCCTCGGCCTGACCGGGCTAATCCTGAGCAAGCTGGACGGCACCGCCAAGGGCGGCGTAATCGCGGCCATCGCCAAGCAACGCCCCGTTCCGCTGCGCTTTGTCGGCGTGGGCGAAAGCATAGACGACCTGCGGCCGTTCAAGGCCAAGGACTACATCGACGCGCTGTTCGACTGAACGCATCAGCCATTGCAAGCTCTCACTCTTGCCGTCACCAGCTAACGCGGGAACAGAATAATGATCCAGTTCGACCAGGTCACCAAGCGCTACCCAGGTGGCAACGAAGCTCTGAAAAACCTGTCTTTCAACATTGATACCGGTGAGATGGTCTTTCTCGCCGGCCACTCCGGCGCAGGCAAATCCACCTTGCTCAAGCTCATCGCCGGCATAGAGCGCGCCACTGCGGGCGGCGTGGTGGTCAACGGCCAGAATCTGTCCAAGCTGCGCTCCAGCCAGATTCCCTACGTGCGCCAACACATCGGCCTTGTCTTTCAGGATCACAAGATCCTGTTCGATCGCAGTGTGTTCGACAATGTGATGCTGCCCTTGGACATTATCGGCTTTGACCGCCGCGACGCCGCCAAGCGCGTGCGCGCAGCGCTGGACAAGGTTGGTTTGCTCGGCAAGGAAAAGAGCATGCCGATCCGTCTGTCAGGCGGCGAACAACAGCGCCTGTGCATCGCCCGAGCCGTGGTGCACCGCCCGAGCATCCTGCTGGCCGACGAACCCTCGGCCAACCTGGATCGCGCTTATGCGCTGGACATCATGGAATTGTTCAAATCCTTCCACCAGGTGGGCGTCACGGTGCTCATCTCCGCTCACGATGAAACCCTGATGGAAGACTACGGCCGCCGAATCATTCGCCTGCGGGAAGGACAATTTGCCGCATGAAACATTATCTCTATCTGAACTGGCAAAGCGCCAAGCAAGCGCTGATCAAAATTTTGCGCCAACCTTTCGGCAGCTTTTTGACCTTGTTGATGCTGTCGCTGGCACTGGCCTTGCCGCTCTCGCTTTATTTGACCGTCAGCAGCGTGCAGGACTGGGTGGGCCGCTTGAGCGCCACGCCGCAAATCACCTTGTTCATGGAGCAATCGTCGGAAGAAGCGGATCTCGCCGCGGTCACTTCCACCTTAACCCATCACCCCAAGGTCAAGAGCTACAGCTTCGTCAGCAAGAACAAGGCGCTGGCGGACATGGAGAAACGCAACGGCCTGCCGGGTTTGGCCGATGGCCTGGACAGCAACCCGCTGCCGGACGCCTTCGTCGTCACGCCCAAGGCGCTGGAGCCCCGCGAACTGGAGATGCTGCAAAAGGAACTGTCCGGCCTGCCCATGGTGGAACAAGCGCAGTTCGACGCAGACTGGGCAAAGCGCCTGTACGGCATGGTGGAAATGGGCAAGCATCTGACCTGGTTCATGGGCATCGCCTTGGGACTGGCGCTGGTTCTGGTGACCAATAACGCAATCCGCATGCAGATCCTGGCGCGGCAGGACGAAATCGAGGTCTCTAAATTGATAGGCGCGCCGGACAGTTTCATCCGCCGCCCTTTCATGTACCACGCGATGTGGCAAGGCATCCTGGCTGGCTTGGCCGCTTGGGCGCTGACAGGCTGGTTGACCTCGGTCGCCAACCCGGCGATTCGCGAATTCGCCCAGTTGTACGGCGAACGGGTGGAGCTGCGCAATCTGAGCCCGGTCGAACTGGCCGTCGCCGTCGCCGTCTCCGCCCTACTGGCGATGCTAGGCGCCCGCCTCGCTTCCGACCATCATCTACGCAAGATAGAACCCAAATGAAACGCGGCCGCTTGCCAGCTCATGTAAGCGGCGCAACAACTGTTAATCAGAGCAGACAGCGTCGGCGCATCGGCTGCGTTACTATCGAGCCGATAGGAAAAATCATTGACGCTGGAACCTTTCATTGCTAGCACTCTCCATATACGAGTGCTAACATATCACTACCCAAGGAGGTAGTTATACAGATGACCACAACATTTGCTTTGCCCGTCCCGTCCACCAGCGGCAGCCTGGAGCAATACATCCAAGCTGTTAACAGCGTACCCATGCTGACGCCTGAGCAGGAAAACGAGCTTGCAACGCGCTTTCAGGAGCAAAACGACCTGGAAGCCGCGCGCCAGCTGGTGCTCTCGCACCTGCGCGTGGTGGTATCAATTTCCCGCGGCTACTCCGGTTACGGTTTGCCGCAAGCCGACTTGATTCAAGAAGGCAATATTGGCCTGATGAAGGCCGTCAAGCGCTTCGAACCCGATCGCGGCGTGCGCCTGTTCTCTTTTGCCGTGCACTGGATCAAGGCCGAGATTCACGAATTCATCCTACGCAACTGGCGCTTGGTGCGCATTGCCACCACCAAGCCTCAGCGTAAGTTGTTCTTTAATTTGCGCAGCATGAAGAGCAGTTTCTCCGCGCTGTCGGAAAACGAGGCCCGCCAAATCGCAGCCGATCTAGGCGTCAAGCCGGAAGAAGTCCGCGAAATGGAAACCCGTATGAGCGGCCAGGACGTCGCCTTGCTGGCTGACGACAATGACGACGACGGCTACGCGCCGATCGACTGGCTGGCGGACCATCACAATGAGCCAACCCGCGAGCTTGAACGCCGCGCGTTCGACCATCTGCAGACCGAAGGCCTGCAGCAGGCCTTGGCCACTCTGGACCCGCGCAGCCGCCGCATCGTTGAAGCGCGCTGGCTAGCCGACGACAGCGGCTCCACGCTGCATGAGCTGGCAGCCGAATTCGGCGTATCCGCTGAGCGTATCCGTCAGATTGAGGCCAAGGCACTGGGCAAGATGAAGACCGCGCTCAGTCAGGGCGTGGTGATCGAAGGCTGAACCCTTCCCCACTCAATAAAAAACCACAGGCCAAGGCCTGTGGTTTTTTTGTGTCCTATCATCGAAGGCGCTTATTCGGGCATGGCCTGGTACTTGGCCGGCAACTTGGCGTAAGCTGCGCGAGCCACCACGCGCAGAGGTTCCCATTCCGCCCTATCGTCATCCAGGGTATTCAGGAACACACCGGCGTAAGTCGGAAAAGAGGCCAGCGTCGTCCGCAGGGTCTGCTCCGCCTTAGCTTGTTTTCCGGCCAACACCTCTAGCTGCGCGCGTTTCAACATCACTTCCGGATAGGGACGGAATGCGGTTAGCCGGTTCTCCAGCGCCAATTTACGCTCTAGCTGCTCCGGCCCCACTTTCAAGTAGTCATCCACGGTGTAAAGCGCGTGGTAGGCGAATAGCGGTTTAGTGTCGGCGATCTCGATCAGCCGCTCCATTCTCGCAGCATCGCGCTTGGCATCATTAGTCGGCGTATAAAGGCCCACCAGCTCCCAGAACATCGACAGACTACTGATTGACAGCCAACCCACCCAAACCAGCGCCGCGAACAATGGCAGACGCAGCGGCCAAGCCAGCTGACGATCACCCCGCGGCGCCATAGCGGCGAAGATCACCAGCATCGCCAAGAAGTAGTAATACCACAGCGGATACTCGAGCATGCTGTGCGTCAGGGTCACCGCCAAGCAGCCCAAGGCCAACACCCCTTCCAGGGTGGCGCGACGACCAAAGAACGGCCACAGCACCCAGACAAAGCCGCCGACGACCAGCAAAGTGGCCACGCCCCCCATCTCGGCCAGCAATTGCAGGATCAGGTTATGGGAGTTGGTAAACAAACCGCTGTTGAAACCGGATGCGGCAAATTGCGGCAGCGGCTGCAAACGCACACTCTCCGCGGCAAACTGCGACCAACCCACCCCCGTCAGCGGATGCGACTGGAAGCTCAGCCATGCTTTATGCATTTCAGCGAAGCGCCGCGACCCCATATCATCGCCGTTCGCCGCCAAGCGGGCGAGACCGGAAGTGTTTTGCAAGTTTTCATGCGTCAGCCAGGAAATCAACTGATTGAACCAAGGCAGGGCGAACTGCATCGCCAACACTACCAGACAAGACAGCCACATCGCCCACAGCATCCGGCGTGATTCCGCACTGCCGATGCGCCAATGCCAGAGCGCCGCCAGCCCGGACAGGGCCACCAGGTACAACAGAATGGTGCGCGAACCCGCCCACCCCAGCATCAAAGCCAGGCCAAGCACGAGAATAGCCAAGCCCCAGCGTGGCAGCCGGTCAGCTGCATACAAGTACACCCCAGCCACCACCGACCACATCAAATAATGTGCGTATTGATTGCGTTGGCCGATATGACCAAAGATATTGCTGGTGGGGTGAGAGCCATCGTAGAACAAGCCCAGCTCCGCGGCGTAACCCGTCAGCTGAGCCACGCCTATCGCCGCCTGCACCAAGCCGCCAATGATCAAGGCCCAAGCCAACCAAACCGCAAACGGCCGCTCCCCCATTTCCTCGCGCAAAGACACGGTGACAGCCGCAAGCAAAGCGGCAGCCAGCCAGGCCAAGGCGGTGGCGTAATTCATCCCTGGGAACAGCGCATCCACCCAAAACGGCTGCCCTGCCCAGAGCAGCCCCATGCCCAGACACCACCAGGCGCTGCGCGGCATGCGCCGGAACAATCCCCCGCTGGGCAACAAGAAAACCGCCGCCGCCAGCAGCAGCCAGACCACATTGATTTCGCCAAACCACTGCGGCAACGGCACATAGTGAATGCGCGAGGCGAAAGGCAGGATGGCGATGAGGCATAGAGCCAGCATCGCCACGTATGTGGAAAATCTTTGAGCGCTCATATTACGGCTGTCGTTTGCTAGATGGAGGACGCAGGATACCGCAAGCACGCGCTCAAACAAACCGTATCCTGGTGGCGGTCAAAACAGCGGTTTGCGTGTAACGGGGGCGGTCACGGTCATCACTGCAGCCAACTGCGCGGCCTCACTATGAGGAGGGTGTTGGGCGTAGGCTTGAGCAGCAACCATAGCCAGCTGTCTCAGAGGGACAACTTGGGGACTATTTTGAGAGGCTAACATACCTACAAAACCATTCACATAGTCTGGATAATTAGCGATTGCCATCTTTAATGATTTATTCGCCCCCACCTCGTCGCCACCCAGAGCCCGCAATATCGCCAACTTGAGTAGCACATTAGGGTATGGACGGTAACGGGCCAGCATTTCAAAATGAGCAAGTTTTATATCCAGTTGTTCACTTGTAGGCACCATATAATTAGCCAATGCCATATCCACATCTCTTGCCCAGAATGGATTCCTTCCAATATTTGACAGACCCTCCAATCGAACAACATTATCTTTTTCATTTAATGACGGAGCACTATA
This sequence comes from Chromobacterium haemolyticum DSM 19808, assembly GCF_000711885.1. Classification (GTDB taxonomy): domain Bacteria; phylum Pseudomonadota; class Gammaproteobacteria; order Burkholderiales; family Chromobacteriaceae; genus Chromobacterium; species Chromobacterium haemolyticum. The sequence goes on along the minus strand of NZ_JONK01000045.1, from coordinate 14,315 downwards.
TTGAACAATCGTCCAAAAAGAATTTAATCCCACTAGAAAATATAACAAAAAACCCACTCCAAATAAAAATGACAATCCTTTCACAAACCTAGGGCGAAGCGAAACACTCCACTCACCACCTTTCACCAAAGCACAAATCAAAATAAACATAATTAAAAAAGGCATATACCACATGGGATACTCAAACATGCTATGCACTAAAATCACCACAAAAACACAACACAACCAAAGACTTTCTTTATGCTTCTTCACCTTCTTCAACAATCTAAAAAACAGATGACATAAACCCAACGCTACAGGAACAGTCCCAAATAAACCGGTCTCAGCCAGCAACTGGAAAAACAGGTTATGACTATGAGTAAAAAGCGAGCTCTCTGGTTGTTTAGGCAAACCGGAAAGCCATTCCATCTTTACCGTCTCTGCAGCAAACCCTCCCCATCCAACGCCAAACCATGGATGCCCCATAAAAACCAGCCACGCTTTTGTCCACTCAATCCGCCTCCGTGCCCCCAAGCCACCATCCATGATACGATCTGAGCCGCTAACAACATTAATAGGGAGGCCTACTTTACTTAGTAGCAGCATAATCTCGCTATTCAAAAGTTGAAAGCAAAACATCAATAGCGCCGCCCCCACTACAGCCCAAGCAAACGACTTTACCTCACTACGGCCTTTTCCATCATCCGCCAAGCTTCGATACCAGTACCACACCAACATCAAGGTCAACAACATATAAGCCAAGGGCAAACGAGCTCCAGACCAAGAAATTGCCAAAATCACTGGCAGCAAAAAAAGTAAAACGAATCTGTATCGCATGCGACCTATCGCATACAAATAACAAGCTGACAGAACCCCCCAAAAAAGGAAATGCGCATACTGATTCCGCTGCGCAACATTTCCAACCACCTCTAAAGAGCTTGGACTATAAACAATAAGCCCATAAAAATACTGACCCATCCTTAACGCCTGAAAAATACCAACAAAAGATTGCAGCAGCGCGAATACAACAACAACCTTAGCTAGCACCTCAATCAAAGAATTAATATCAGACGACTTCAAACAGCTCCGCAGCAACACAACAAACAAAACCAAACCAACAAAAACAATAGCAAGCTGACTATAGAAAACTGATTGCAACATCACTATAGCAACAACTAACAAAACCAATTCAAGCCAGGAAACGTATACTTTTTCCAATTTTAAAAAACATAAGCAGAGCATGGCCAAACCAAGCAATGCAAATGCAGAAGCATCTGACACCCAATCAGGCAGTGGCGCATAACGCAACCAGCTCATGAACGGTAAAGAGATCGCCAATGCTGTCAAAAAAAATGAAAGCAATTTTATGTTTTTATCCATAGCAAAAAGGGTGCCGAATGGCACCCCCCTTTGATGCAAGTTTTTTTAGTATCAGTTGCCGGCACGGCAGTTAGCTGGAAGCCATTGAGGGCTAAGTGCACTAGTACCGGAAGCTCCGCACGTCCAAGTAATCGAACCACCTGATGCAACAGGGGTCAGTGTCAATTGATTCTTGTTAGCATCAATCAATGTGGTGCTATAGGTAACCGTAATTACACCGCTCGTACCAACTTGCACATTGGTTACCGAGTTACCACTGATCGTTGCCTGCAGACCAGCAGATGTATTAGATCCCGGAAAAGAGCCATTTGAGGCATAAAATTCAGCAACTGCTGTTTTTGCTGCAGAAGCCAAACTTAAGCCTTCTGAAACCCTGGCCCGCTTTGTGTAATCCTGATACGCGGGAATGGCAATTGCGGCCAGAATACCAATGATAGCTACCACTATCATCAGTTCGATAAGAGTAAAACCTTGTTGGGATTTTTGCATTACATGCTCCATTTAATGACAAGACGAAGGCACATATTGAGCATAAGCCGCACCGGTTGAGCACGACCAAGCAACAGTACCACCACTAGCTACAGGGGTAAAGATCACAGTCAGGCCTGAGACCACACTGCTATTAAACAACACAGTCACAGTGCTCACTCCACTACTGATTCCAACCTGCACATTACTGACATAATTTCCTGCCAAAGTATTCGGCAAACCCGCGCTAGCATTAGTGCTTGGCCAAGTATTGCCAGCCAGATAGTATTCTGAGACCGAGGTTTTGGCCTGATCCGCATAGGTCAAGCCTTCCGCCACTTTGGCTCGAATCACATAGTTCTGGTACGCTGGGATCGCAATCGCAGCCAAAATGCCGATAATAGCGACAACAATCATTAGTTCAATCAAAGTAAAACCAGCCTCCTTCCTCATCACTCGACTCCAGGGCTTGTTTTATAGAGAGCGGTTCATGCAGAAAGTATGCCAGCCCCTTCCCCACTCTCTTTCCTACTAATTCCGCTAGCCATAAATAGCGCAGCAGGTAGGAATGTGACGTTTTTGGGCAGTCCGCAGCCTTCTCCCTCCCTGTGATAGCATCAAACTCTTGATTTGAATACATAGAACAGAGATGAGCGATAACCAAACCTGGCTGCAGCGCAGCTTCAACACCGTCTGGCACCCTTGTACACAGATGAAGCGTCACGAGGCTTTGCCCATCGTCCCCATCGCCAGCGCGGACGGCGTATGGTTGAGCGACTTCGACGGCAAGCGCTATCTGGACGGGGTCAGTTCCTGGTGGGTCAATTTATTTGGCCATGGTCATCCGCGTATCAAGCAGGCGATCAAGCATCAGCTCGACACGCTGGAGCACGTGATGCTGGCTGGTTTTACGCATCAGCCCGTAGTGGAGTTGTCGGAGCGTCTGGCCACGCTCACCGGCTTGGCCCATGTGTTTTATGGGTCCGACGGCGCGAGCGCCACGGAAATTGCGCTCAAGATGAGCTTTCACTATTGGCGCAACCAAGGGCAAGCCGGCAAAACCCGCTTTATCAGCCTTGAAAACAGTTATCACGGTGAAACCGTGGGCGCCCTGGCCGTCACCGATGTTCCCTTGTTTTCCAGCACCTACGCCGGCTTGCTGAGGCCAGGCCTGCGCGCACCGTCACCTGACGCTCGCCGCGCACTGCCTGGCGAAAGCGCTGCTGATGTCGCACACAGAGCGGCCCAGGCGCTGGAAAACCAGCTCTCCAAGCATGCGGGAGAAGTCGCTGCGGTCATCGTGGAGCCCTTGGTGCAGGGCGCGGCCGGGATGGCGATATACGACCCGCTCTATCTGAGCGAGCTACGCCGACTGTGCGACCAATACCAAGTACACTTGATCGCGGATGAAATCGCCGTCGGCTTTGGCCGGACCGGCAGCCTGTTCGCCTACCAGCAAGCCGACATCATGCCGGACTTCCTCTGTCTGTCCAAAGGCATCACCGGCGGTTTCCTGCCGCTTTCCTGCGTGTTGACCAGCAGCCCGATTTATCAGGCCTTCTACCACGATGATGTCACTCGCGGTTTCTTGCATTCACACAGCTATACCGGCAATGCGCTGGCATGCGCCGCGGCGCTGTCGGTTCTGGATATCTTCGCGGAGGAGGATGTCCTGGCCGTTAATGCCGCTAAAGCCCAGCGTTTCAATACGATGATGGCGGGCTTGCAAGCTCGCCCGGACGTCAGGAACTTCCGCCACAAGGGCATGATCTGGGCTTTCGAGGTCGACACTTCCCGCGCCGACTTCGCCCAAGCCTGTTTTGCCGCGATGCTGCGCCGAAGTTGCCTGTTGCGCCCCATCGGCAACACCGTGTATTTCATGCCCCCCTATACGATCACCGATGAGGAGATGGCCTTTCTGATCGCCGCCACCGAAGCCACTCTGGAGGAACTGGCGCGCGCATCCAACACCGCCGACGGCCAAAGCATCGCTTTGCCATGATCCGCCTTGCCATGGTGGGGTGAGTGCCCATAGCATGGAAACGGCACAATTTACATTGTGAATCGCCTTGCATGCCGCCGCCCACCCTGCCAGAACAAACTATGGATCCTCTGCTGATAGATACTCAACCGGATAGTGTGGCGGCATGGCTGGAGCGGCTGCCTTTCACCGATCTGCCCGAATGCGGACGCTTATTGAGCCAGTCCATGCAAAACCTGTCCCGAGTTCCACTGGACAGCCATTTGCGCCACAAGCTCCTGAAGTTGTATCTGAAAGCGGTGGATCGCTATTACCCGCTGCTGGAAAACGAGATTCGCCAACACGACAGTTTAGGGACGCCAAAGGTACGCCAGCTGGCCTTGCTGAGCGTCGAGCTGTTCGCTCTGATTTTCATCACTTTCAAACAGACTCTGCACGACCGCCTTGCCAAACGCGGTCTGCTTGATCGCGAGCACCCTAAAATCGAGCTGATGGCCTACACCATGATGGCGGCGCGCCAGCTACTGAGCATCAGCCAGCAATGCTATAGTCCGATCACCCCGGACTTTTGGTACGACTGCCACCAGTTGCATGTCTTCGCCAGCGGCCACGGCTGGCAAGACAAAGGTCTGGCCAACGATGACTCCATCCATACCATCTACTTGCAGATTCTATTGATGGGGCTGACCCCCAGTAACCGCCTCGCCCCCACCGAGCAAGCCTTATCGCGACAGCTGATCTTCGATCTAGCAGCCAAGGCCCAACTGATTCCGGTGGAGGCCTTGACCCAGCCAGTGCATGGCTATCTGGTGGATCAACAAATCGACTCTCCGCCGCGCTTTCTGCCGATTTCCGCAAGCAAATTGGGCCCTGGCTGCTTTCTGCTAGACCTGGAGCCGCTCAGAGACATCCTGGAGAAAAGCCGAGAGGCACTGCAAAAAGCGCAGAATAATCGCCAGCAAGGCCTGATGGTAGACGAATTGCAGTTGCTATCCTTGCTGGTGGAAGAATGGCATCAGCCCAAACGTCGCCGTCATCCGCGGCTCAAGACTCAAACCATCATCGAAATCGTCGCGGCACTGCCTGGCATCTGGTTCCACCGCAACGATCTGAGCTGGCAGTTGCCCGGCATCTCCACTGAAGAGGACACGCCTCGCCACCGGCCGCCGCCGCCGCCTTGCTTACTGGCCATATCCAATCAGAGCGATACCGGCTTGCTGCTGCACGGCCAACCGCGAGATCAATCCCTACGAGCAGGGGAACTGCTGCTGGTCACCCCGCCAAATCAGCCGGAGAACGCTAAGCTCGGCATCGCCCGCTGGGTTGCGCTTCGCTCGGATGGGCGGGAAATCGAATGCGGGGTGGAATTTATCGGCGGGCCGCCCCAGCCCGCGCTGGCCATGCCCAGCATTACGCATCCCGGCGATCACTTTCAGTTCGCCTTGCTGCTGTCCACGCCAGCGGGAATGCCCAGACTGCTGTTGATGGCTGGACGCCCGTATAGCCAGTTACGCGAATTCCGCCTACATGATGGCGAAGGGGAAAGCCTGATCCGGGTATCGCGTTTGCACACGCAGACTCCTCTGTTCCAAATCATGGAATACCGCGATAGCGAGCATTTCTGACTCAGATCAAGCTTTTATCTTGCCGCGGACCCTGCCGAATTGCGCGGTCCACATCAAAGCCCGTGTAATCAACAGGCTGCCGACACCATGATGGCGCCGCTTTGCCGCCATCGGATCTCCGTCCCGCCGGAGACGGTCCGGCATGCTCTTTTTCGGGTAAACTCCCCCGCATCTATCGTTTTGACTCATGGAGTTTTGGATGCGCTCGGTTATTCACGCCGCGGACCGGATTGTGGTCAAAGTCGGCTCCAGTCTCGTCACCAATGACGGCAAGGGCCTGGATATGGCGGCGCTCAATCGCTGGGCGGCGGAAATCGCCGAATTGAAACGGCGCGGCAAACAGGTGGTGCTGGTTTCCAGCGGCGCGATTGCCGAAGGCTGCCAACGACTGGGCTGGACCGTGCGCCCCAAGGGCGTGCATGAATTGCAGGCCGCCGCCGCAGTGGGCCAGATGGGCCTGTGCCAGGCGTATGAAACCGCCTTTCGCGGCTTTGGCTTGCAGACCGCGCAAATCCTGCTGACCCATGAGGACTTGGCTGACCGCACCCGCTATCTGAACGCCCGCTCCACGTTGACGAGCCTGTTGAACCTGAACGCGGTGCCCATCATCAATGAAAACGACACCGTGGTCACCGATGAAATTCGCTTCGGCGACAACGACACCCTGGGCGCGCTGGTCACCAATCTGATCGAGGCCGACGCGCTGATCATTCTCACTGATCAGCAAGGCCTGTACAGCGCGGACCCTCGCAAACACCCCGACGCGGAATTCATCCATGAAGCCATTGCCGGCGAGCCACGATTGGAAGAAATGGCCGGCGGCGCCGGCTCCAGCGTGGGCACCGGCGGCATGATCACCAAGATTCTCGCCGCCAAGCGCGCGGCGCGCAGCGGCGCGGCCACCGTGATCGCCTGCGGCCGCGAGCATCAGGTGCTGTCGCGCTTGGCGGACGGCGAGGGCATAGGCACCCAGTTGCTGCCGCCCACCAACCGCATGGCGGCGCGCAAGCAATGGTTGGCCGATCATTTGAAATTATCCGGACGCCTGGTTCTGGACGCCGGCGCGGCGCAGGCGGTGCGGGAGCGCGGCACCAGTTTGTTGCCCATCGGCGTTTGCGCGGTGGAAGGCGATTTTCTCCGCGGCGAGGCGGTGGCCTGCGTCGATCAAGAAGGCAAGGAAGTCGCGCGCGGCCTGGTCAACTACAGCTCCAGCGAAGCGCGCACCATCATGCAGAAGCCCACCCGGGAGATTGAAGCCGCACTCGGCTATATGATCGAACCGGAACTGATCCATCGCGACAATATGGTCGCTTTATAACAAATGCGGCAGCGCCTCGACGCCTCCGCTACGTCTTCGTTTTTCCATTCCATTCTTTGAACTAAAGGATTCACGCGTATGAAAAAGCTGGCCCTTTCGGCGCTTCTGGCTCTGACCTGGGGCTCGGCAATGGCCGAGGACGTACTCCATATCTATAACTGGAACAACGCCTTATCCGCAGATACCGCCAAGCGTTTTGAACAATCGTGCAAATGCCGGCTGGTGCAGGACTATTACGGGGACAATGAGGAGATGCTGGCCAAGCTGGCCGCCGGCGCCAAAGGCTACGATATGGTCTTCCCCACCGCCTTCGCCGTCAGCACTCTGATCAAGCAGGGCAAAACCCAGCCGCTGAACAAGGCGCAGTTGCCCAACTGGAAGAACCTCAATTCAGGCTACCTGAAGCTGAACGCGCCGTTCGATGCCGGCAACAAGGTGGCAGCGCCCACCGTTGTGTCGCTGACCTTGCTCGGCTACAACGAAACCCAGTTGCAAAAAGCCGGCGTGTTGCCGCAGGCCAACAGCTGGGCCTTGATCTTCGACCCGGCGGTGCTGGCAAAAATCAAGGGCCGGGTCACCGTACTGGACTCGCAGCGCGAGCTGATGTCCGCCGCCCTGCTCTATCTGGGCAAGGATGCCAATTCCACCCATCCCGCCGATTGGAAAGCCGCTGCCGAAGTGATCCGCAAGGCCAAGCCCTACTGGGCCGCCTTCAACAACCAGAGCTACATCAAGGAACTGACCGTAGGCAATATCTGGGTGGCCCACGGCTATTCCAACGATTTGTTCCAAGCGCAACAGGACGCGCAGCACGCCAAACGACCGTTCAAACTGAGCTACCAGCCACAGAAGGAAGGCAATATCCTGGCGGTGGACAATATGGTGATTCTGAAGGATGCTCCGCGGCCGGACTTAGCGCACCGCTTCATCAACTTCATGCTGGATGGCAAGAACGCCGCCGAAATCTCCAATCAGATCGGCGCGACCAACCCGGTCAAAGCGGCCGAGGCGTTCTTCAAACCGCAGATCAAGGCCAATCCGGTGATCATGCTGGAGCCGGCCAAGGGCAAGTACGTGGCGCTGAAAGATCTGGACGTGAAATCCCGCCGCGATTTGAACCGCCTGTGGTCGCAGATCAAGATCGGCCGCTGAGCCAGGCCCCGTTTCAACGAAAAATCCCGACCACGGTCGGGATTTTTTCATTCTTCGGGAGGCCGCTCTCCTTTACGCATCTCCACCGCCTTCATGATTACATAGGCCAGCATTGCGCACAGGAAGAACAACAACATAACCCAAGCAATCGAGCGCAGCGTATCGATGAAAGTGTTGAACAACTCCAGCAACCATCGTTCGCCGGTCAGCTCCATCACGGTGCTGCCCTTGCCCGCGGCCGGCGGCAAGTACTTCTCCAGCGACCACTGCCGCACCCCGCCGGAAACGCCGGTGACCACGATGGCGAAGAAGATGTACTTGCGCCAGGCGTCCGTCAAATCACGCCCCAGGACCCGCGCTAGAATCTTGTTGACCGCCGGATCGAAAAACCGCGCGGTGAATATCGAAGTGGCGATCGCCACCGCCAAGGTCAGGCCGAACAAAGCGTAAAACATAATCATCCCCCGCCGCAGCGGAATGCGTGAAAGTCAGAATTGTACGCCTGCGCGCCGGCGCAGGCGATCAGCGGATGGCCATGCGGATGCTCACAAGCGACAAGGCCGGGGCTCTGCGCGTCAATCTCTCAACGGCAAGCCAAAGTGCTGATAAGCCAGCGCCGTCGCCATCCGACCGCGCGGTGTGCGCTGCAGATAGCCTTGCTGGATCAGGAAGGGTTCGATCACGTCCTCGATGGTGTCGGTGGACTCGCCGATGGCTGCCGCGACATTGTCCAAGCCCACCGGCCCGCCGGAGAACTTCTCCAAAATGGCTTGCAGCAGCTTGCGGTCCATCACGTCCAGGCCGGCCGGGTCCACGTCCAGCATCGCCAGCGCGGCGTCCGCCACCTGGGAGCTGACCACGCCGTCGGCCCGGACTTCGGCGTAATCACGCACCCGGCGCAGCAGCCGGTTGGCGATGCGCGGCGTGCCGCGGCTGCGGCGCGCCACTTCGAACGCGCCGTCGTCGGCCAGTTTGACGTTCAACAAGCCAGCGGAACGGTTGACGATGCGGGTCAGTTCCTCAGCGTTGTAAAACTCCAGCCGCGCGACGATGCCAAAGCGGTCGCGCAGCGGATTGGTGAGCATGCCGGCACGGGTAGTGGCGCCCACCAGAGTAAACGGCGGCAGATCGATCTTGACTGAACGCGCCGCTGGCCCCTCGCCTATCATGATGTCGATCTGATAATCCTCCAAGGCCGGATAAAGGATTTCCTCCACCACGGGGCTCAGCCGGTGAATCTCATCGATGAACAGCACATCGTGCGGCTCCAGATTAGTCAGCAGCGCCGCCAAATCCCCGGCCCGCTCCAACACAGGTCCGGAGGTCTGCCGCAGATTGACGCCCATTTCGCGGGCCACGATATGCGCCAAGGTAGTCTTGCCCAGCCCAGGCGGGCCGAACAGCAGCACGTGGTCCAGCGCTTCGCTGCGGCGCTTGGCCGCCTCGATGAAGATTTCCAGCTGTTCGCGCGCTTTTTTCTGACCAACGTACTCGTCCAACAGTTTGGGCCGCAAAGCGCGCTCCAGCGCCTCCTCCTGGCTGGACAGGCTTTGCTGGGTGACGATGCGGGGCTCGGGCGCGCCGCCGTACAGGTTGTCGGTTTCAATCATGGTGTCAGCCGCCGGCCAAAAAAACGAATGCCCAATCTTACCACCGCGCTATAATCGCCGCTGGCCCGCCCATCGCGGCGAGCCAACGCAACGTCTTCAGGGCGGGGTGCAATTCCCCACCGGCGGTATGATCGCAAGATCGAGCCCGCGAGCGCTTCCGCTTCCCGGCGGAAGGTCAGCAGATCTGGTGACAGGCCAGAGCCGACGGTAATAGTCCGGATGAGAGAAGACAACATAGCCGCCTGCCGCGCTACGCGCGCCCGCGGCGTGTTCGCTGCGCGCCTGCGCGCGCGGGTTGGCTTGCGCCGGCCCTTTCACGCCCTGGAACCTGTTTCTCAAACGACCCGAGGACCGTTTCCATGAGTATCGCCACACATCCCGACACCTTGTCCCAACGCGTCGAAACGGCGCTGAGCGCCTTGCGCCGCGGCTTGCCTGTCATCGTTCCAGACGACCACGACCGCGAAGACGAAGCCGACCTGATTCTAGCCGCCGATACGCTGAGCGAAACCGAGATGGCGCGTCTGATCCGCGATTGCAGCGGCATCGTCTGTCTGTGCCTGACCGCCGAGCACGCCGCACGGCTGCAATTGCCTGCGATGACCCAACGCAACGGCAGCCGCTACGGCACCGCCTTCACCGTCAGCATCGAAGCCGCGCAGGGCGTATCCACCGGCGTATCCGCCGCCGACCGGGTGCGTACTATTCAGGCAGCCGTCCACCCGCAAGCGCAGGCAGGGGACGTGGTCAGTCCCGGCCATGTCTTTCCGCTGGTGGCTGCAGAAGGCGGCGTGCAGAGCCGCCGCGGCCACACCGAGGCCGCTGTGGAGCTAGCGCGGCTGGCCGGCTTCCAACCCGCCGGCGTGTTGTGCGAGCTGATGAACCCGGACGGCAGCATGATGCGCGGCCCACAAATCGCGGATTACGCGCGGCGGCACGCGCTGCCCATTTTGAGCGTGGCTGAGCTGGCCGAATGGATTTCCACACAGAACTTAGCCGCCTCCCCGCTGTCTGCTTGATCTTTGCCCTTAGCCGCGGGCTAACGCCCGCGGCGACGCCGCCGACCCCATCATGCTTCGTTTCATTTCTTTCCGCAGCCTGCTGCTGGCCAGCTTTCTGATCGTCGCCGTCGTGCCCTCGGCTGTGCTGATCCAGCTGCGCAACGAGTTGGGACACGCCGCCTCCACGCTGCGCTCGCATCAGGAACAAGCCAAGGAGTGGCTGGACGCCAACCGCGTATCGCGCGAACAATCCATTCAATTCGAACGCGCTACCCGCCAGGCCCAGATCCTGAAAGACCGCGCGCTGGCCAAAACCGCCGCCAGCGCCTGGCAGGAGATCGAACTGGCGCAACGCAAGTTGCAACGCGACGACGACGAGTTGACGCTAAGCGCCCGGGCCATTCTGGCGATCCAGCCGCAGCTCCAGGCCCTGCCCGCGCCCGCAGGCGCGCAACGCGACCGTTTGTTCCGCCAGCTGGACCTGCACCTGACGGCGCAGGGCCAGTTGATCAACCGCCAACTGGAACAGAGCCAGCGTCAATGGCAGGATTCGATCACCGAGATGCGCCGCACCGCCGACCGTCTGGCCTGGTTGTCGCTAGCCTCCGCGCTGGCGCTGGCGCTGGCGATGACCTTGTTGATCAGTTGGCCGCTACGCAAGCTGCAAGCCAAGATCGCGCGGATGAGCGATGGCGCGCGGCTGCAGGACTGGCGCCAGTCCGGCCCCGCCGACCTGCAGCGACTGGCCCGCGAGCTGACCCAACTGGACCGCCGGCTGGCGGCGCTGGAAGAACAGAAAGGCCGTTTCTTCCGTCAGGCCTCTCATGAGCTGAAAACCCCGCTGGCCGCCATCCATGAGGCCGCCGCGCTATTGCGTGAAGAAGTGATAGGACGGCTATCCGCCCAACAACAGGAAATCGTAGCCATCCTGCAAAACAATGCGCAGACCCTGCGCCAACGCGTGGAAGCCTTATTGCGCTATGATGCCGGCCAATGGCTGTCCGAGACGCTAACCGTGGAAACCTTCGATCTGCCGGCGCTGATTACGGAACGGTTGCAGGTCTGTCGTCCTCTACTGCAAGCCAAACGTCTCGCCGCCGAAGTCCAGGGCGACGCGGAGCGGGTCAACGGCGACCGCTCTAAAGTAGAGACCATTCTGGACAACCTATTAATCAACGCCATTCGCCACAGCCCCGCCGGCAGCGCCTTGAACATCCGCCACGGCCGCGATGGCGGCGGCGTCTGGCTGGAAATCAGCGATCAAGGCCCCGGCGTGCCGGAAGCCTATCGAGAAAAGATTTTCGAGCCGTTCTGGAGCGGTTCGCCGCCGCCGGACGAATTGCCCGGCACCGGGCTGGGCCTGGCGATGGCGCGCGGTTTCGCCCAATTGATGCGAGGCGAACTAACGCTGGAACCCACGCCCCAGAACGGCGCCTGCTTCCGCCTTCAGTGGCCGGAACCGGAGAATAAGACATGAAGACACTTTGCCTTTTGACCCTCAACACACGACGGCTGCTCTGGCTTTGCAGCCTGCTGGTCCTGAGCGCCTGCGCTCATCAGCGTCAGCCGGCCACCGCGCCGGCCGCGCCCATCATCCGTTGCCCGGACGCCAATCAAGTCCTGCTGCTGCTGAACCAGACGCGGGAAATCCAGGCACTGTCCCTGACCGGGCGGGAAAGCTGCGGCAGCAGCCGCTTGCTGTCTCTGCTCCAACAAGCGCAAACGGCGGAGAACCGAGCCGATACGCAAAAAATCCTGACTCAGTTGGAGAGCCTGCTCGCCAAGACCGACAACCTGGACCCGGCCAGCCTAGGTCTTGCGCGGCTGCAGCTCCAACAGTTTCAAGAGCGACGCAAGCTGGCGGAAGCGCTGGAGCGGCAACAGGCGCAGAACCGCGACCTGCAGAAACGCTACGACGATCTAAGCGGCAAGCTCAACGCCCTGCGCGAAGTCGAACGCGAACTCCAGCTGAAGCCCAGCAAAACCAAAGGAGGCCAGCCATGAGCGCCATCGCCCGCATCGTCTTGGTCGACGACGATCCCGACCTATTGCGCTTGCTCGGCTTGCGGCTCGGCGCCGCCGGCTACGAGGTTGAAGCGCTAAACAGCGCCGAGGCGGCGCTAAACGCGCTAGCGGCTCGCCGCGCCGACTTATTGCTGACGGACTGGCGCCTGCCCGGCATGGACGGTTTGGAGCTGTTTGAACAAGTCCGCCAGCGCTACCCTGCGATGCCGGTGATTTTACTGACCGCCCACGGCACGGTGCCGGACGCAGTGGAGGCGGTCAGCCGCGGCGTGTTCGGCTACCTGGTCAAACCCTTCGACGGCAAGGCACTGCTGGACAAGGTGGCCCAGGGCTTGTCGCTGGCGGGCCCTGGCCGCCCCGTCGACCAAGCCGCGGCCGACTGGCGCTCTGGTCTGGTCAGCCGCAGCCCGGTGATGGAGGAACTGCTAGCCGAGGCCCGCATGGTCGCAGCCACCGGCGCCAGCGTGCTCCTGCGCGGCGAAAGCGGTACCGGCAAGGAAGTGCTGGCCAAAGCCATTCACCTGGCCAGCCCGCGCGCGGGCCAACCTTTCATCGCGGTCAACTGCGGAGCGATTCCGGACAATCTGCTGGAAAGCGAGCTGTTCGGTCATGAAAAAGGCTCGTTCACCGGCGCCAACGCGCGCCAGACCGGCCTGATCCAACAGGCGGACGGCGGCACCCTATTCCTGGACGAGATCGGCGACATGCCGCCGCCTCTGCAGGTCAAATTGCTGCGCGTGCTACAGGAACGCGAAGTGCGTCCGGTCGGCGCGACCCGGGCGACCCCGGTGGATATCCGTCTGGTATCGGCCACGCATCGCGAGTTGGAAGCGCTGATCCAGGAAGGCAGCTTCCGAGAGGACTTGTTCTACCGCCTGAACGTGGTGTCGCTGCGCCTGCCGCCACTGGCCGAACGCCGCGAAGACATCCCTCTGCTGGCAGCTCATTTCCTGGAAAAAATCGCCACCCGCTATCAGAAAGCCGTCAGCGGTTTCGCCGCCGACGCGCTTGAATACCTGAGCGCCGCGCCTTGGCCGGGCAATATCCGACAATTGGCCAATGTGGTAGAACAATGCTGCGTGCTGACCACCGGCTCCCTGGTGACGCTGGCGCAAGTACAGAAAGCCGTCGCCAGCGAAGAAAGCGCCATCCCAACGCTGGCGGAAGCCAAGCGACAATTTGAACGCGACTACCTGGAACGCTTACTGCGGCTGACCGGAGGCAATGTCAGCGACGCCGCGCGACTGGCTGACCGCAACCGCACCGAGTTTTACCGCTTGCTGCAAAAACACGAACTGACGCCCGCCGCCTTCAAGCTGGAATAAGCGTGGCGACGCGACAGGCGTGATAAAAAAAGAAACGCCGCCAACACCTGTCGCCAATCGGCGACAGGTAAAATCAAAGCGAAATCAAAGCCCTACCCTTTTCCCCTTCCATCTTGTCGCCAAACAGCGACAGAATAGCCGCATCCTGCAAGCCAACTCCAGCCACAAAAAACACAAGACCCTGAAAAATAAGAAGAAATCAAAGCTGGCACGCCTTTTGCCATAGGGAGAGCGCAAATGATCGAAGCGCGACAGACTCAAGCGCAAGCGATGTGACTCACTCTCTCAAAAAGGTTAATCCCATGAAGAAATCCACTCTTGCCATTGCTCTGATGACTTCCCTGTTCACCGGCACCAGCTGGGCGGCTCAAGACGCCAGCGCCCCGGCCGAGCAGGCTCAACGCGCCACTGCAGCCAAAGGCGACGCCAGCGCTCCGGCCGAGCAAGCCCA
>NZ_JONK01000044.1 GCF_000711885.1 Chromobacterium haemolyticum DSM 19808 | reverse complement strand
GCATCCGCTTCGAACGGCGGCTGGATACGCATTACGCCTTACTCAAGCTGGCTTTCTCATTGATCTGTCTGCGATTTATCGACAGGTTTTGTTAGCGGGTCTAAACCATTTGGCATCCTTGCGGGACGGAGGCATCCGTATGGCACCATGATGACTCCGGCACGATGGTCCATTCAGGCACCGCCAATGATGTTCCGTTGCCCCCGCCAGAATCAGACAAAATTCAGACTATACCCGGCGCAATAAGACACTTTTCAGACATTATTCCCTTGTTTTGCCAAGTCAATCGAATAGAAATCAGACATCTGAGGTTAGCTGCCCCGGGTGTGAGCGGTGGCCAGAGAAAACTGGCATGGGAGCAATTTTCTCAAAATGTGCCAATATTTTCTGGCAGTTTTTTTGGCCACGAATTGCTTTATTTCGTGTCGATTGGCCAAGATATGGTTGTCGGGTGCTCAGGCTGGCGGTTGGTCCGGATAAAAACTATCTGTGTTTGGGTCCCATTTACTGTAGGCGTAATCGCACATTGGCCAGTTAATGCTTTATTTCTGGTCAAGAAACGCTTAACGGCACAGTGACCGTAAGCCTGTCTTGGCCAAACTGCCTGCTTATCCTCAGCTTTCATCTTGCTCGCCGTATCCGTTCCGCCGTCGTCACGCTTTGAACCGCTTCAGCTGCGCTAAAGTCTCTTGAGCGGGAGTTATTTATCGGCCCATCGCCTCGCCCGCTCTGCGGGCGTCTTGTTGTTGAGCGACTGGATCAGGTGGTCGATGAAGGAGGCGATCCGCGACGATACCGCGGTGTTGCGGTAATAGACGGCCTGGACCGGCTGGCGCATGTCCAGGGTGTCCGGTATGAGGATTTGGACCAGACGGCCGGATTCGCGGTCTTGCTCGGTCATGAAATCCGACAGGCAGACGATGCCGGCGCCGTTCAGCGCAAGCTGACGCAGCGTCTCTCCGCTAGAGGTCCGTACCGCCGGTTCAATCCGGTAGGTCTCGCCGTCGGCGCCGAGCAGCGGCCAGTTGTTCAGCGTCTCGGGCTGATTGAAGCCCAGCAGCGCGTGCCGGCTCAGCGCTTGGACATCGTGCGGCTGACCGTGGGCTTCCAGATAAGCCGGGCTGGCGAGAATGCGCAGCCGGCTATGGCCGATCAGGCGGCTGTGCAGCGTCGAGTCCTTCAGCCGGCCGATGCGGATCGCCACGTCGGTGCGGCGTTCCAGCAGGTCGATGATGCCTTCATTGCTGTTCAATTCCAGCGCCACTTGCGGGTAGCGCTCGCGGTAGGCGCGCACCAGCGGCACGATCACGTGCAGCATGAAGGGGGTGGCGGCATCGACCCGCAGCCGCCCGGACGGCTGTTCGCGCCGCGCCAACATTTGCTCCTCGGCGTTGTCCACCGATTCGATGATGGCGCGGGCGTTGTGCAGGAAGGCGCGGCCTTCCTCGGTCAGCTCCAGGCGGCGCGTGGTCCGGCGCAGCAGCGTGGTCTTCAGCTTATCTTCCAGCCGGGCCAGCGAGCGGCTGGTGGCCGAGACGGTGAGCTCCAGTTGCTGGGCCGCGGCGGTGATGGAGCCGGTGTCGACCACGGCGACGAAGGCCTGAAGTTCGTCTAGCGTGACTTTCATTGTTGAATTTAATTCAAGATAATTTCGTTTATAAGCTGGTTTTTGCGCAAAAGTAAAGCGGGCACACTGCATCCATTCCTTAAGGACCATGGATTCAAACATGCCACTTGCTCTACTTGCGCTGACCATTAGCGCCTTCGCTATCGGGACGACCGAATTCGTCATTGTCGGGCTGATCCCAACCATCGCGTCCGACCTTCAGGTGAGCCTGCCCTCCGCCGGTTTGCTGGTCAGTCTCTACGCGCTCAGCGTCGCCATCGGCGCGCCGTTGTTGACCGCGCTGACCGGCCGCGTGCCGCGCAAGACGCTGTTGGCCGCGCTGATGGCGTTGTTTACCGTTGGCAATCTGGTCGCCTGGCGCTCGCCCGGCTATGAGTCGCTGATCGTCGCGCGCATTCTCACCGGCCTCGCCCACGGCGTGTTCTTCTCGGTCGGCTCCGTCATCGCCACCACGCTGGTGCCCAAGGACAAGGCCGCCAGCGCGATTGCAACCATGTTCAGCGGCATGACCGTGGCCTTTGTCGCCGGCATCCCGCTCGGCACCTTCATCGGCCAACACTTTGGCTGGCGGGCTACTTTCCTGGTCGTCGCGCTGTTCGGCCTCGTCGCCTTGGTTGGCTCCCTGATCTTCATGCCGCGCCGTATCGCGCAGACGGAGCCGGCGCCGCTGGCGCGGCAGTTGCGCGTGCTGGCCCAGCCGCGGCTGCTGTTGGTCTACGCAATGACGGCGGTGGGCTACGGCGGCTCGCTGATCGCTTTCACCTATATGGCGCCGCTGCTGGAGCAGATTGCCGGCTTCACCCCGGCTCAGATCAGCTTGGTGTTGGTTGGCTACGGCGTATCGGTCGCCTTCGGCAATGTCTGGGGCGGCAAGCTGGCGGACCGCGCCGGTCCGGTCAAGGCGTTGAAGCGGATTTTCCTGCTGCTGGCGCTGGTGTTGCTGGCCTTGACCTTCACCGTTCACTTCGCCGGGTTGGCGGTGCTGACGATGCTGGCCTGGGGCGCCGTCGCCTTCGGCAATGTGCCCGGCCTGCAAGTCTACGTCGTCAAGCAGGCGCGGCATTTCGCGCCGGAAGCGGCGGACATCGCGTCGGGCTTCAATATCGCCGCCTTTAATCTCGGCGTTGCCGGCGGTTCCTCGCTGGGCGGGCTGATTGTGGAACGCATCGGCCTGGTTCATACGCCGTGGATTGCGGCGGCAGTGACGCTGGGTGCTTTCGCGTTGACCGCTTGGAGCGGCGCGCTGGACCAGCGCGACGGCCTGCCCGCGCGCACCGCCGAAGCCGCTGAACCGGCGTATTGAGCGTTGCCCGCCGCCCGCATGACGACACCTGCTCCGCTGCCGCTGTTTGCCGGCAAGCGCTTATTGCTGTTTTTCGCATGGGCGGGATGGGCACAACCCTGTTATCGACTTAGCCGCCCACTACTTTTTTATGGAGAACGCATCATGAACACCATTCCCGCTTTTGGCCTAGGCACGTTCCGCTTGCAAGATCAGCTTGTCATCGACTCGGTTAGCAATGGCTTGGAGTTAGGCTACCGCGCCATAGACACCGCGCAGATTTACGGTAACGAGGCGGAAGTCGGTGCCGCGATCGCCGCTTCCGGCGTGCGCCGCGACGAGCTGTTTTTGACCACCAAGATCTGGGTCGACCACTACGCCAAGGACAAGCTGTTGCCCAGCCTTGAGGAGAGCCTGGCCAAACTGCGCACCGATTATGTCGATCTGACGCTGATCCACTGGCCGGCGCCGGGCAATGGCGTGTCGGTCGAGGAGTTCATGACCGCGCTGGCCGAGGCCAAGGCCAGGGGCCTGACCCGCCGTATCGGCGTGTCCAACTTCAATATCGAGCTGACCCGTCAGGCGATCGCCTCCGTGGGCAAGGAGGAGATTGCAACCAACCAGATCGAGCTGAGCCCCTATCTGCAAAGCCGCAAGCTGGTGGACTTCCTGCAGGGCCAAGGCATTCACGTCACGTCCTACATGACGCTCGCCTACGGCAAGGTGCTAGGCGATCCGGTGATCGCCGCCATTGCGCAGCGGCACCAGGCCACGCCGGCCCAGGTGGCGCTGGCTTGGGCGCTGCAGCTTGGCTATTCGGTGATTCCGTCGTCCACCAAGCGAGAGAACCTGGCCAGCAATCTGCTGGCGCAGCGCCTGCGCCTGAGCGAGGAGGACATGGCGCGGATCGCCGCGTTGGAGCGCAACGGCCGCCAGGTGGACCCCGCCGGCCTGGCGCCGCAGTGGGACTGAGCGCGCCGCGCCGCATTTGAATCAATGCCGCCGCGGCCGGCAGGCCGCGACGGAAACCGGAGATACCGCATGAACCATGATCCTTTGTTTCAAACACTGCGGCTTGGCGCGCTGACGCTGCCCAACCGCATCGTGATGCCGCCGATGACGCGTTCGCGCGCCAGCCAGCCAGGCGACGAGGCCAATGAACTGATGGCCGCGTATTACGCTCAGCGGGCCGGCGCCGGCTTGATCGTGGGCGAGGGCGCCCATATCGCGCCGCTGGCCAAGGGCTATGCGTGGACGCCGGGCATTCATACTCCGGCGCAAGTGGCCGGCTGGCGCAAGACGACCGAGGCGGTGCACGCGGCCGGCGGCCGCATTTTCGCTCAGCTCTGGCATGTTGGCCGGCTCAGCCACAGCAGCTTGCTTGGCGGCGAGCAGCCGGTGTCGTCGTCGGCGATCCAGGCCGTCGGGGTTAAGGTGTTCATCGCCGGCGAAGACGGCCGCACGCCGGGCTTCGTCCAGGCCTCGGCGCCGCGCGCCTTGAGCGTGGCCGAGATTGGCGAGGTGGTGGAGCAATATCGCGCCGCCGCCCGCAACGCGATGGCGGCGGGTTTTGACGGCGTGGAACTGCACGGCGCCAACGGCTATCTGGTGAATCAGTTCATCGATTCGAACGCCAATACCCGCACCGACGAATACGGCGGCTCGTTGCCTAAGCGCCTGCGTTTTCTCGGTGAAGTCGCTCAGGCCTTGATCGACGGCTGCGGCGACGCGTCGCGCGTGGGTATCCGGCTGGCGCCGTTGACCACGGCGAACGGTTGCGTAGACGACGATCCGGAAACCACCTACTTGGCCGCCGCCAAGCTGCTAGGCGAGCTGGGAGTCGGCTATCTGCATATCGCGGAAGCGGACTGGGACGACGCGCCGCTGATGCCGCTGGCTTTCAAGCAAAAGCTGCGCGCGGCTTTTCCCGGCGTGCTGATCTACGCGGGCAAGTACACCGCGGAGCGGGCGCGCGAGGCGATTGCCGCCGGCTGGGCCGATCTGATCGCCTTCGGCCGGCCCTTCGTCGCCAACCCGGATCTGCCTGAGCGTTTGCGCACCGGCGCGCCGTTGGCGACGCATGACCGCGCAACCTTGTTTGGCGGCGGCGCGCATGGGCTGACAGACTATCCGGCGCTGGCCGAGTCATTGGCTTGAGCCAGCCGTCCGCGAGGACGGCGCTGAATGGCTGTTCTGTTCTCCTTGACCCGCTCCATGGTGCGGGCTCAGGGGTAGGTGATGATGAAGACGGCCTTGGCATTGGCGTGGCCGGCGGTGACATTGCCGGTGCGTACATAGTGGGCGAACAGCGGCATGCTGACCATTCCGTCCAGGGGCGAACCCATGTCGAAGCTGGGCGTGCCGGCATCGTTTTCCGGCCCAAACGTGATGATGTCGCTTTCCGCGCCGGCCAGACTCCGGCTCAGTTGCAGCTTCAGGCCTTGGGCCGCGGCGACGCCCTCTTCGGGATTGGCGTTGATGCTGAGCAGCCGGCTGATATTGCCGGGCTGGTTGGCGTCGCTGAATTGAATCTTGGGCCGGGCTTGCGCCGCGCATTTGCTGAGTTGCAGCGAGAATTGCTGGGGCGCTCGGGTGGATGGCCGGCCCAAGGCGGGGAAGTCCGCCGGGGTGTACTGTCCCATCCGGACGATGACGTTGGCGGTCTGTAGTTCGCAGGTGTTGGCCACGGGCACGTTGATGTTCAACAGCTCGCCAAAAGAGGCCTGCTGGTAACAATCTCTTGTTACGTTGCCGTTGCGGGTGGCGTCAATGTAGAAGGAGGCGCCGGCGCCGGGCACGTTCCCCACGGTGCCGCCCGGCGTGGGACCGGTCAAGATCAGTTCCTGGTACAGCTGCAAGGTTAGGGTGTCGAATGCGCCGCCACTCGTGGATTCGGCGAGTTTCGAGGTCAACACGCGCTCCATAGTGGGGTCGTACGGCAGAGAGGGCTCCCCGTTCTCTGCTCGGTAGCTCCAGCGCAAACCGATGCCGGCGATATTGGTGGGCATGGTTTCATGGAGCCCAAGCTGGCCGCCGTTGCCGTTGGTCCAGGCGCCGTGGATGCGAACGATGTCCGGTCCGACGGCCTGGCCTTGATATTCCCCGCGCACGGCAATGCCGCGCTTGGCCAGCACGGTGCCCGGCGGGGTGTCGGCGGTAATGGTGATGGCGCTGCCGCTCAAGCCGTTCCAGGGGCCGGGCGTGGTGTTGGCGAGAGTGCAGTTGCGCGCCGCCGCCGCGTGGGCTGTGACGCCATGGCTAAGCAAAAGGGCGGTCAGGCAGGCCGCGCATGCGCGCCGGATAAGCCGCGCTTGTGGAGTGGAGCGGATTGCGTGGGCCATTTTTCCTTCCTTGGGAACTGATGACGGTCCGCGCCGCTCCAGCGGAGGCGGCGCGAACCGGATTACAGCCTGGTCAGGCCGCCGGATAGACCGACGGCCGGGCGGGGCTTAGAAGTAGTAGTAAGACGAGATGGTGCCCTGGTTGACGCCGTACAGCGGCACCAGCAGCGCATTGCCCGTTACTTCATTGGCGCGCATCAGGCCGTAGTTCCAACCCACCAGGCCGCCATAGGTCTGGCGCCAGCCATTGACGAAGTTGACCTTGCTGCTGGCGGTGGAGTAGTCGACGGTGCCGCCGTCTTCGTTCATGCCCACCAGGCCGCCCAGGATGCTTTCCACGCCGCCGCTGACCGCGCCGCTGGCCACGGAGCTCTGGATTTCGCTCTGATTGAGCCCTACCAGGCCGCCGACGATGCTGCGGTATTCGCCGCGCACATTGCCGGTGGCTTGGGCGGTGGTGATGCGGCCGGCGTTTTCGCTATTGCTGTTGACGCCCACCAGGCCGCCGACGCGGCTGGTGTTGCCGCCGGAAACGTCGCCGGAAGCATCCACGGATTCCAGGTTGCCGCCGTTGTAGCCCACCAGGCCGCCTACTTGGCTATTGGTCCAGCCGCTGACTTTGCCGCTGGCGCGCGCATAGCTGACGTTGCCGCTGTTGTTGCTGCCTATCAGGCCGCCCACGCGGCTGTTATGGCCGCCGGTCACCGCGCCGCGCGCTTCCGCTGTGCGGATGTTGCCGCCGTTGTTGGTGCCGATCAGGCCGCCCAGGCTGGCGCCGGAGGTGTCGTACACCGCGCCGGTGGCGCTGACGTCTTCCAGCTCTCCGCGTTGGTTAAGGCCCACCAGGCCGCCAATGGCGGAGCTGCCCACGCCGGTGATCTTGCCGCTGGCGCTGGATTTCACGATCTGACCGCCTTCGTTGTGGCCCACCAGGCCGCCGATGCGGCTGTCGTAGGTGGCGTATACGCTGTTGCTGGCTTGGGAGTCGATAATCCGGCCGCCTTTGGTGTAGCCCACCAGGCCGCCGACATTGACGCCGGCGCGGGCGTCGATAGCCCCGGCGGCGCTGGAGCCGCTGATTGTACCGCCGTTGTTGAGGCCGACCAGGCCGCCCACGCCGCCGCTGCCGATCTCATTGCGCGGCATGTAGTAGGCGTACACGCGGGCATCGGTGCGGGAGGCATGGATGACGCCGCGGTTTTCCCCCACCAGGCCGCCCAGCACTTGGGTGTAGCCGTTGCCGTAGACGTTGCCGGTATAGGCGGAGTTGAACACGTCGCCGGTATTGGCGCCGATCAGGCCGCCGACGATGTTCATCGGGCTGCCGTAGGCGTTGACGGTGGCGTTGCTGGTGGCGTTGTGGACGGTGCCCGTGTTGCGGCCCACCAGGCTGCCGATTTCGACGCGGCCGGTGTAGTTGGCGTAGCCGGTTACGGAGCTGTTGATCAGGTTGACGTTGCCGATAACGCCGGCGTTGTTGGCGAACAAGCCCAGCGCCGGGCCGGCGTTCTGGATGTTCAGGCGGGTGATGTTGTTGCCCAGGCCGTCGAACACGCCGGAGAACGCCGCGCCGCCGTTGCCGCCTATGGAGTTGAACACGCGCCCGTAGCCGTCGATGGCGTTGCCCAGCACATAGAGGCCGTTCAGATTGGTGTTGACGGCTTGCAGTTGGGCCACGTCCTGGATCACGGTGTAACGCTTGCCGTTGGATTCGAAGCCGGCGCCCTTGCCGGACAGGGTGACGCGCTTGCCGGCGGCGACCACGCGGCCTTGGCCGGTGGTGTCTTCGTGGTTGAGCGCCAGGGAGGCGCCGGCTCCGCTCAGGCTGAGGTTGGCGTTGAGCATGACCTGCTTTTGGGCGCTCAGATTCACCGCGGCGCCTGCGCCGCTGGCGTTGAGGTCGGCGTTCAGATTGACGTTTTGCCGGTCGGAGCGCAGCGTCAGCTTGTTGCCGCTGGACCAATTGATCTTGCCGTTGGCGTTGAGGTCGCCTTGAGTGCTGACCAGCTCGATATTGGTGTTGGCCAGGTTGCGCGAGACGGTGTCGCTGTAGAGGCCGCTGGATACCGGAGTAGAGGCGGAGGGGCTGAGGTCCAGTTGCTCGGCGCTGACTTTCCACGTGCCGGTGCGGCCGTTGCTGGCCGCGGTGGTCACGTTGGTGGCCAGTGCAACGGTCACGGCCTTGCCTTTGACTTCGATCTGGCCGCCGTCGCCCAGGAAGCTGCCTTGAGCGCTGGCGTTAAGCGTGCCGGCCACGTTGACGCGCTGATTGTCGCCGGCGTCCAGCACGATCTTGCCGGCGCGGTTTTGCAGGGTGCGGGCTTCGATCACGCCGGTGTTGTTGACGACGTTGCTCAGGAGGGTGTTGCTGGCGCGGGCGGTCATCAGCACCTCTCCGCCGTCGGCGCGCAACAGGTTGCCGTTGCGCACTTCGGCGTTGATCGCCGCTTCATCCACTTGCAGGTTCACGAGGCCGGAGCCGTCGAAGTTCAAGGTGAAGGCCTTGCCGCCGGCCAGGGCCACTTTGCCCAGGTTGGCCTGGATCACGCCGGTATTGCTGACGCGCGCCCCTAGCAGCGCCACGGCGCCGCCATTTTGGGCTGCGAGGGTGCCCTGGTTGGAGACTTCCGCCGCGGAGTTGCCTTCAAAACGGTAGTTGCCGGCCATGAAGCGTTCAACCGAGAGGTCCTGAGTGGAGGCGACCAGGCCGCCCACGTTGACTTGCGCGGTTTTGCCGAACAGCACGCCGTTGGGGTTGACCAGGAACACGCGGCCGTTGGCGTTCAACTGCCCCATGATGTTGCTGCCGTCCACGCCCACCACGCGGTTGAGGGCGATGGAGGCGCTGTTGGGCTGGTTGAAGGTGACTTTATGGCCGTTGCCGATATTGAAGCTGTTCCAGTCGATCGCCAGTTTGTCGCTGGATTGATTGATGGACATTTGCTTGCCGTTGTCGAACACCAGGATGTTGCCGTTGCCGGCCTTGATGTTGCCGCCGTCCGGCAAGTTGGCCGCCTGGACGTGCGCCGTCAGCAGCAGGGCCAGAGCCGGCAGGCTGCGCGCCAGCAGGCGGCTGCCGCTGCCCGGCTTGCCGCGAGCGCGGCTGAGTTCGCTGCCAACGCTCCAGCACTGGCGCAGGGAATTCCAAATCAGAGCGTAATTCTTATTCATGACAACTCCATCTTGTTGATAAGCGAAATGCAGGCTCCCGTGTGAGGGAGGCGGTATCCAGCGCGGCGACGTCACAGTTGCCAGGTCGCCTGCGCCCAGATAGCGGGGTTGCGCGTGTTCTGGCCGCCGTCGTTGCCGACGCGCCAGGCCGCGCTCACATTCAGTCTCAGGCTGTCGCGCAGCCAGTTCAGGCCCAGCCCCGCCGCAGCGCGGCTCAGGACGGGGTTGCTACCGCCCCAATCGCGCTTGTTGGCGCGGGTTAGGCCATAGTCGTAAAACAAGGCGGTTTCCACGCCGGGCCAGGCGGCGTAGCGCAGCTCCAGGTTGCCTATCCAGCCTTGGTCGCCGCTGGCGTCGCCAGCCGGATAGGCGCGCACCGCGTACGGGCCGCCCAAGCTGATTTTTTCCGAGGAATCCAGGTTGCGGTCCGTCCACTGGCCGTTGAATTGAGCGTAGAGGCTGAAGCGTTGGCTGAGCCGTTGCAGGCGGACGGCGCTGAGGCTGAGCTTGCTGAAATGGCCTTGGGTATCGGCGGTCAGCCGGTCGTTGCTCCGCGCTACCGGGTTGTCAATGCCGAGCCGACCGTAACCGTAGGCCAGAGAAGCCTGGCTGATGCCGCCGCCGCCCCAGCCGTCCTGACCGTTGGCGCTGAGCATGGCGGTCCATAGGCGCACGTGTTTGGCGCTGCGGCTGTCAGTCAAGTCGATATCGTCTTTGAGCCGCTTGTCGTCATACATCAGTTGGGCGTAGACGCTGGCATTCCGGCCGCGCCACAGCGGCTGGGAGAGAAATCCGCTTTGGATGCGGGCGTTGCCGTGGGCTTCCAGATCCGTGAAGTCCCGTCCCAGACGGTATTCCATATTGGAGTAAGCGGCGCCCACCCGCGTCAGCCAGGGGCCGACCGGCAGTTGATAGGACAGGCGTTGGTATTGCTGGCGGCCGTCGCTGCCCATTGCCCGCAGGCTGAGCTGATCGCCCAGCGCCAGAGGATTGTTGAAGTTGAGGTTGCCGCCCAGCCGGTATTCGCCGGTGTATTTGCTGCCGTAGTTGTCGAGTTCGACGCTGCCGCTCAACCGGTCTCCAGGCAGGGCCTGCACCAGCAGATCGGAGCTGCCGGCTTGGGTGCCGGGCCGCAGGATGGAGCGCACTTTGACGCCGGGCAGGTCATTCAAGCGCAACAGGGCGCTGTCCAGCGCGTCGCGCTCCACCAGTTGGCCCGCCAAAGCGCGCAGCGGCGCCTGAAGCACCTCGTTGCGCACGGCGGAGGCGTTGTCCAGCGTCACTTGGTCGTAACGGCCTTCCTGAATGTCGATGCGCACCCAGCCGCCCTCGACGTCCTGAGGCGGTAGATAGGCTTGGGCCAGCAGATAGCCATGTTGCTGATAGAAGCGAGTGATGCCCTTGGCCGCCGCGTGGAGTTCGGCCAGGCTGAGTTCCTGGCCGGCCAAGGCTTGCAGTTGCCGGGCCAGCGTGTCTTGAGGGAATACGCTGTTGCCGCTGAAGCGGAAACCGGTCACCAGCAGGCGCGGGCCGGCGTCCTCGGCGGTTGGGGATTCGGTGGCCGGCGGCGTCAGCTCCAGCTGCGGCGCCGGGGTTGGCAGCAGTTGCGGCCGCGCCGACTCAATGTCGCGCAAGGACTGGCCGGCGTCCGGTCGTTGCGCCAGGCCGGGCGCGCTCCAAACCAGAGCCAGGCCGGCTGTTAACAGCAGGCTATGGGCGCGCTGCTTGAATCTGGGCGCGCGGGACGGGAGGTGGAGTGGGTTCTTCATCTGTTTTTCGATTTATCGTTATGGCGAAGGCTGGGATGTGGATGCCGCCGCCTGCGCCTGAGGCAGGCAGGGGGCGACGAGCATGTCGTAGCGCTGTTGGCGGCCGGCGCGTTTTTCCGGCAGTTGATAGTCGATGCGGCATTGCTGTTCCGGCGCGCCGCCCCATTCGACGATGAGCCAGCCGTTGGGCTCCAAGCCTTTGGCGAAGAGGCGGCCGCCTTGCCCTACCACGCCGACGTTGTCGCCCCGGGCGTTGCGCGCGGCGGCGCCGAAGGGCAGCGGCTTGTCGCCCGGCATCCGGCTGTCGATCAGGGTGGCGCGCGCCACTTCGGTGGCGTAGGACAGCATCACCACGGAACCCGCGCGCGGGGCCAGGCCTTTGCTGGTGGATTGCTTCAGCTCCACATCCAGCGGCATGCCTTTGGGATTCACTTCTATGGTGTTGAGGTGATAAGGCGTCAGGCTGGGCACCACGGCGTAGCCGTGGGCGTCCACCCGCGCCCGAGCGGCTCCGACCAAGGCGCCCTCCGCGTCCGGCACTCGCACCACGGCCAGGGTTTCTCCCAATGTCTGCGCCAGCGTCACGCCGCCGGGGTGAGCCACCAGGGCGCCGGCGGCGCTGGCGGAATACTGGTTGTAGCCTCGGCCCGCGCTGACGCTGGCGTTCAACTGCGTGTAAGGCAGCTGATATCCCAGGCCGGCGCTGCCGCTGCCGCCGCCGCGTTCGGAATGACTGGCGGAGACGGAGTAACTGCCGCGGTTGTCGTCGCCCAGCGTGCCGGCCAGGCTGGTGGTGGTTTGCAAGCCGCTTTCGGAGTCATGGGAAAGGAAGCCGCTGAGGGTGGGGAAACGCCGGCTGTCGCCCAGGGGAACGCTTACATTGAGCGCATAGGTGGTCCGGCTGCGTGCCTGCGTGGTCTGGCCCTGGGTCAGGTTGCGCGCACGTTGGGCGGAGAGGGTGTAGCTGACGGAGCCCACGTTGCCGCCGTAACCCACCGAGAAGTTGACCTCCTTGCTGTCGCTGCCCCAAAACTGTTGCATGGAGCCATTGGCGTACAAGGAGCCGCCGCCCAGTTGCTGGCTGATGTTGACGTCGAAGCGATGACGCTGGCGCACGATCGCGTTCAGCGTCCGCCGGCGCTGGTATTGATCCTCCGCGATGATGCGCTCGATCAGGCTCAGATAACCGGAGGTGGAGTAGCGATAGGCCAGAAGCGAGAAGTTGGTGCCGGTGCTGTTCAGCTTTTTGCTGTACGACAGCCGAAGGCTGTTGCCCTGGATGCGCCGGTCGCCGGACAAGCGGCTTTCGGCTCGGGTCAGGTCAGCGGCGAAAGCGCCGACGCTGGTATTGGCCGCCACGCCAAACAGTCCCGAGGCGTACCCCTGGGAGGCCGTCGCGCCGGCGTAAGCCGTCCACATGCCGTTCAGGCCGCGCTGGTAAATGGCTTGGGCGAACAGCGGGTCGTCTGTCAGGCCGGGCTGCTTGACCTGGCCGGCGATCAGGCTGTAACGCTGGACTCCGCCGCGCAAAAGCTGCGGCGTGGCCGCATAGGGCACCACGCTGGTGTATTCCTGGCCGTCGGCCTCGGTGACTTTGACTAGCAGGTCGCCGCCTTCGCCGCTGGCCTGCAGGTCGCTGATGGTGAAGGCGCCGGGCGCCACGGTGGTTTCATAGATCAGATAGCCGCGCTGGCTTACGCTGACTTTGGCGTTGGTCCGTGCCGTGCCGTGAATCACCGGCGCGTAATTGCGCTGGGTGTCCGGCATCATGCGTTCGTCGCTGCTGAGCTGGACGCCGCGGAAGGACAGGCTGTCGAACAGCTCGCCGCTGCTGGCGGTTTCGCCCAGCACCAGTTGCGAACGCCAAGCCGGCACATCGGTTTGCAGATAGACCGAGCCGCTTTGATAGCGAGCGGCGCGTCCTGTCCCCCAAGACAAGGCACCGTTGTGACGCAGCCGCCACGCGCCCAGGTTCAGGCCGCCGTTGAGGCCCAGGTAGCCGCTATTGGAGCGCTTGCCCTGGTTTTCGCTGCTGTACAGGTTGACGTTGTAGTTGAGCAGGCCGGCGGTGACGCCGTTTTCCCATTTTTCCGGGCCAACGTAGGTGCTGGCGGAGGCGAAATGCACGAAGATGGCCGGCACTTGCAAGGATAGTTTTTGCTCGGCCATGTCGGTATTGACGCTGGCGCCTGGAACGTATTGCGCCAGATCGCCGCAGAACAAGGCATCCGGCATGGGGTTGAGCTCGTCTGACCCGCTTTGGCCTCGCGCGGCCTTGTCCATATCGATGCCCAGCCGCTCCAACTGCTCCCTGCGGAAGCAGGGGCGCGCCCCCGTCCCGGATGCCGTTTCGACGAATTCGATGTCTTCCATGCCCTGCCAGCGGCCATTGACGCTGATTTCCAGACGGTAGGTCCCCGGCGGGGTTTTTCCTTCCTGCTCAAAGCGGCTGAGGTCCAGCGGCGGCCCGCCCGTCCCGGTAAACAGATAGGCGGAGTCGAACACCAGTCCGCGCGCATGGCCTGCGGCGGGGGCTGGGGGCTGCCGGATGGCGGTCAGCGCGGCGCTGTGGGCTTCGGCGGAGTCGGGCAAATCGGCCGTACCCGTATTGCCGGACGCGCCAACGGAGGGTGCCGCGCCGGCCAGCATGCCGCCAAACACACCCGCTGCCCACCAAGCCAGAGGCTTGGTTTTGGGCGCACGCGCCCGGGCTTTGTCGCTTACGCTCAAGCCGATCATGAAGTGCCTCGTATTGCGCTGTGCCGCCGCGGCAGGGGCGAGCCCTTGTCGGCGGTTGGGGATGGAAATCTTGGGAACGCGCGCCGGACTTATTGCAGCCGTGCCTCCGCGTCTATGGTTCCGCCAAAGTCGCTGACGGCCTGAAATTGCAGTAAGGCTCCAGTCTTGAAGGCGTGAGCTTGCCGTTTGATCAAAAACCGTTCTGAGGAGAAAGGCTTCACCATATCAACCGCCACCTCGACCGGTTTGGCGCCGTCAGCGGCCAGCTTGGCCTGGAACAGGGAGACGAAGAACGGCGTGGGATTTTGGGCTTCCAGATAACGCTGCCCGTTTTCCGTCACCACTCGCCATTGCATTTTTTTCGGCGCCAGCGCGGGCTCGCCCGTCAAGGCCTGGGGCCGGAAAAACACTTTCAGCCGAGTGCGGTAGGTAAATTGCAGGTAGTTGTCCCCCGCCGCCTTGGGCGGAACTTCCAGAAAGTTGATCCAGAACACCGATTCGCGGTCTGGCGGCAAAGCGTCCCCGCTGTACACCATGCGCACAACTTGTCGTTTGTCGCCGTCCAGGCGGACAATCGGCGGCGACAGGGTGAAGGGCACCTGAATATCGCTGGGCGCGACGGTGGCGTCGCCCAAATCCAGCCAGGACTGAACCAGGATCGGGTCCTTGCCCTTGTTCTCCAGCTGGATGCTCACTTCCCGTTCCTGAGCGGGATAAATAATCCGCGTCCCGCGGATCACGAGCGCCGCTTCCACGGCGCTCGTCCAGCAAAAAGCCGCCACAGCACACACAGCCGCTATTCCCGCATACTTGCGCGCCATCCATGCCATGGCCGCTCCTCCCTAGCTGACAGTCAGATAAACACGCCGATTATTGGTAAGCCAGCACATAGTCGATCTGACTGAATACCGCGCCGCTGCCCGGCACGGTGCCGGTGTTGACGCGCTGCAGCTTGGCCGACAAGGGGATATTGGCGGAGCGTTGTACTGGCTGGCCTGTTGTCGGAACATCGGGAGCCAAGGCCGCGCTCGGCATGTCCGCGCTATTGGTGGAGCCCAGCGGAATCTTGACCGCGCTGCCGCCAGAGCCTTTGTACAGTTCGATTTCCAGGTTGGACGCGGCGCTCGGTCCGCTCAGCTTCAGGCGGCCGGTTTCTTTGTTCACGTTCTGGTTGTTGGGGTTGAAGGCGATCTGCACGCGGGAGGCGTTGCACACATCGGATTGGCCGGAAACGGTCAGGCTGAACGGGACTTCAGCGCTGCCGGCGGTAGGGATCTGATCAGGCGTCAGGTTGTTGAAGTCCACCACTTTGTAGCCGTCTTCCTGACCATCGATCAGGCAAGTGCTGGTGGCTACGCTGCCTTTGAATACGATCTCGCCGCGGTTGGCGGCAAACGTCTGGGAGGCCATGCCCACGCCCAAGGCCAGCGAAACCATGATTGCCAGTTTATTCATAAAACACTCCACACTTAAATTAAGTTAAATCAAAGCCGTGACCATGTTTCCTGACCACCGCCCGCGAGACAGGCCGCTTCATCAAATCACCGCGGTCTGTCGCCAATGACGGAAACATCCGCCAATCAGTAAGGGCATTATCTGTAGGTGTTTCGTACAATTGAATAAGGCGTTTCTTAAAGCTGAGGATTGGGCCGCAGAATAAGGAATTTCTTAATAAAAAAAGGAAAGTGAAGAAGTCGTGGCGTAGAGGCGTTAACAAAGCCTCACGGAAAATCTGAGCCAAGGCGCGCCAACGCCGCCCCTCGATCGAGGCGGCTTATGAGTAGGGCGGCGTGTGGCAGCGGCCCGAGCGCAGGTCAGGAACCGAGAGGCCCGCCATTGAGCAAGACGGGTTTCTGTCAGGTCGCCGGAATTGGCGAGACCGTGCTATTTCACGCGATTGCGCGATGCGCCAGGAGTGGCGATGGAGGGCAAGCGATCCGCCCGCGTGCCGAGCGGGCGGTTCAGGCGCTTGTGCAAGGTATGGAGCTGAGGGATGGCGCCCAGAGCCTGTTCAAAGTCCGCTGCGCTTCGTGAAGCGTCGCACGGTGAGTACAAGCTGCACCACTTGACCATTCCGCTTTTCGCTCGTTTTCGCCTTGTTTCGCCCTGGCTCGCGAGACTTTGAACAGGCTCTCTTAGCCATGTTTTAGCGAAACAGCCCCATTTCCAAGCAGAGAGTAATCAAGTCCTGATCGCTTCGAGCGCCCAGTTTTCTCATGCCGGAAACTTTTTGAGCGCTAATGGTTTTTTCGCTTCGGCTGAGCATTTTTGCTATTTGGTTTAGCGTCATGCCTGCCACGAAGTGACGTAAAACTTCAAATTCCCTGGCGGATAATTTTTCCACCTTGCTGCCTATTGTTGCCTCAGCAATATTTCCCCTATTGGGGGGAGGAAGAGCCGACCCTCTGTTCACCACTTGCTCAAGCGTGCGGCGTAGCTCAGATAAGGGTTGGCTTTTCAGAACCACTGCCGTCACGCCCAGATCTTGCAGGCTTGAAACGATCAAGTGGTTGGAAACCATTGTATAAATGATAAGCCGTACATTGGTGAAATGGCGTAGTAGATATTCTATCAATTTCATGCCGTCGCCATAATTGGTGTCGCCGGGCATGCTGTAATCAACGATGACTATATGAGGCAGTTCATTTTTTTGCCGCAAGTTAATCAACGTTTCGACTAATTCAGTAGAGTTGTGCGCTTCTCCCACCACTTCCAACAGTGTATTGCGCTCCACTTCTTCACGAATGCCCATCAGAACGATAGGATGATCATCGGCTATCAATACTTTTATTTTGCTCATGGTGTTTCCAGTGAATTTGATTCCAATGCCTATCTCTTTATCAATAAGCTGGGCTTTTAAATCATTGAGATTTTTCTCATCCGTTACTGTTTAAGAAGCCGCTAGTTGTTGCAAAGCAGCCTTCAAACGGTTTTGAAATTGTTCCAGTTTGGCGAGGCTCTCATCATTTAATTCATATAAATCAGCGAGCTGTGCTTCCAATGCTTGGCCGGTGCTCATCAGTGTTTGCGCGTTGACTACCGCCAGAGCGCCATTAATGCGATGCAGTATGCTGGCAGCTTTATGGGGTTTTCTGGCCATTGACGCCGTGAATAGCATGTCTAGGTCCGTACGCATGGTTCGCAAAAATAGCTCGCGCATGGCCATTGGCACTATCAATCCATCTGGGATGGGAATGGGGGGCGCAGAGTGAAAAGCGGGCTTGTCTAAAGCTTTTTGGCTTAGCCGCGTTAATGCGGTGCGCAAACCGTGCAAATTGATGGGCTTAACCAGCCAGGCGTCCATGCCCGCGCGCAGACATGCTTCTTCCTCAACCCGCATGGCATTCGCGGTGACGCCGATGATGGGAATGTCCACGCCTTGGGCCCGCAGGGCTATGGCTAGCTCGTACCCATTCATCTGCGGCATGTTGACATCGGTCATCACCAGATCATACGGACGCATATTCCAGTGTTTCAAGGCTTCATGGCCATTGCCCACGACACTGGCGCGGCAACCCAGCAACTCCAGCTGCTCTTTCAAGATGTGCTGGTTGATTGGATTGTCCTCGGCGACCAAGACGTTCAATCCTAGTGGAGAAGTATCGCTGGCCGACGCCGGCTGGGCCTCGCCGGGCAGACCGTGTTTTGCCAGCCATACCGCTTGCAGGATGCCTTTGAGATGATGGGTGTTCACCAACCAATTATCACCCTGCAGTTGCGCCTGCAGCGGCCCTTCCGGAGTGGCGATGACGCGTGTGCTCAGTGGGTGGCTAGGCCATTCATCGGCAGGGTCCAGATCTAATAGAATCAATCCGGAATCTTCCGGCACAGGCTCCATCGGGTCCAGCCAGCGAGTACTGGCGCCCTGTCGGGTCAACCAGCGCATCAGGCTTTCTCCCTGCTCTTTCAGATGAGCGCGCAGCAACACGGTAGTCTGGCTCAGTGGGTAGTCCGTTAGCGTGGGCGGCGGCGCTTGTTGTTCCAGTTCCAAGGACAGGGTGAAGCTGCTGCCCAACCCCAGATCGCTGACGACTCGAAGCGAGCCTCCCATCAATTGACTGAGTTGCCGGCAGATCGATAAGCCTAGCCCTGTTCCCGCAATCAAACCAGGCAAGGCTTGAGCCTGATAGAAGGGCTCAAACAGCCGGGTTTGCTGTTCCTGAGTGATGCCGATGCCGGTATCGGTCACTTGCCAGGCCAAATTGACGCGGCCGTTTGGCAAGGAGGTGGCTTTCAGGCGCAATACAATCCAGCCGGACTCGGTGAATTTGATGCTGTTGCTGAGCAGGTTATTTAAAATCTGGCGGATGCGCGTGGCATCCCCCAATACGAGCTCCGGGGCGCTCTCATCAAGATTGGAATACAAGCGTAGTCTTTTGTTTTTAGCCATGGCGGCAAAAGCGCGCACAACCTCCTCGGAAAGGCTGACTGGGGAGAATGATTGCGACTCCAGCGCCATTTGCCCGGACTCAATCTTGGAAACATCCAATACATTGCTGATCAATTGCAACAACAGAGAAGACGAGTCTTGCATAGTGCTCAAATAAGCGCGCTGACGCGGGCTTAGCGGGGTCATGTCAAGAATTTCTATCGTGCCCAGCAGGCCGTAAAGCGGGGTGCGAATTTCATGACTGATGGTAGTCAGAAATTGGGTTTTGGCTTCATTCGCGCTATCCGCCGCCCGTTTTGCAGCCTCCAGCGCCATTGAGCTTGCTTTGTAATGAGAAATATCGCTAAAAGAGCATACTATGACGTTCTTGCCGCGGTGACGGGCTGGAGCAAAGCTGGCTTGCAGATAGCGCTTTCCAATGCGAAGACAAGCGGTGCGGTTGGAGATATCTTTCCCGTCTATTATTTCGCCCCAGAATGCTATCAGCTGCGGGTAATCTCGTTCTCGGTCGAACCACTCCAACGCTAGCGGATTGACCACCAAGGGTTGGAGGAGAGGCAATTCCAGAACAAACAAGGCGGTGGGCGCGGTTTGCGTTACCACGCGATTGAAGGCCTCGCTTTCCAGTACTGCTTGGTGCGAGGCTTGTGCCGGCGCCAATACGCGAAGCCGATACCAGCGTACCGCCAGCACGCCGCTCAAAGTCAGCAGTAGCAAGCTGATCATAAAGACTTGGACGTGCCAGTTTGCCAGGGCGAGCAAACGGTTGTATTGCACTCGATAGACCGCGGACCAATTCGGCTTGGTTTTGGCGGGAAAATAAAGCAACAGGCCATCTTGGCTAAAATTCAGTCCCGCTTTTAACGTGGGCAATGAATAGGTTTGGCCTAACAGTACCCGTCCGTCGGGCGCAATCAGACTGATGCCGTCAAATACCCGGCGCTTGCTGGTGCCGGCCCAGCAAACATTTCGAATCTCCAGCGTTGAAACCGCCATGATTTGGGAGCGGCTGCCTTTTTTCCAAAACTTTTCGCTGATATAGGCCGGAATATAGGCAAGAAGAGTATCTGGATCGAGGCCTTGGGCGCTTTTCCCGCTTACCCATTTGACCTTGGTGGTGTCATGCCGCTGTTGCAGTAAAAACCGGCGGATGGCGGAGGTAATTGTTGCAAAATTGGTATGGGTCAGCGCCATTTCGGCTGCGGTATTGTCCACCGTCGGCACCGCCAGGCTGGTTGCTTCATCCAAGGCCAATAGAAAGCTTTGGGGGGCTTCGGTTTTGGCCAGCGACCAGTAAGTGCTGTAGTAATCCGCGCTTAAGGCCCCTAAGGCATACAGGCCGTTTGGCGGCTCTGGCCACTGATCTGCTTGGTAGCCCAGAGTAAACGGCATTGAATACGGCGAGCTGCGCCCCTCCACCATCAGGTAATCGCCAGTCCGCGCAATAGGGGTGCGTGTCGTATCCAGCAGTTTACCCAGCCGTTTGCCCATGATGTCGGAGTTGCGCCGCGCACCGCGGCTGAGGAAGGCTTCATGCTCTTGAATGCCGTTGGTCACGCATGCGAAGTGCACTTGGGCCATATTCTGTTTTTCATCCAGCAGTAAGGTCGCGGCCCAGTAGCTGGCGGTTAAGGCGAGTAGAACCAAGGACAGGACCAAGATCAGGCTCACATTGAGCCGTAAGGATGTTCTGATCAACTTACCGATGGATTGCGTATTATTTTCCATGACTCCGTTTCATTTACACATCTTGCGCGGGTCTATGTTTGGATTGGCTTGCAAGTGCCGGCAGCGTCGCTTCGTAAAACAGCCTGCGGCCGCTTTATGGCTTGAAGCGATATCGCGCCGGCTGGGCCGACGCTCAGACAACGCCACTGGAAGAGAGATAGCCTGGGGAGGAACGTTCGCCGTACTCCCTCCTCTGCTTCAATGAGTTTAGGCACCGAAACAGGTTGGACAGACTGACTGGCTTGATGATTACCGCGGCCATTCCGGCTTCGCGCGCAAGTTGGGTCTCTTCTTTTAAGGTGCTGGCCGTCGTTCCCACGACCAAAAAGCCTGGCGCTTGCAGGTGGATTCTACGCGCCAACTCCCGGCCGTCCATCCGCGGCATGCTGATGTCCGTCAGCACCAGATCAAATTCGTGGACATTCCATCGCTGCAGCGCTTCCTGGCCATTGGCGGCCAACTGCACGCGACAGCCCAAGGTTTCCAGTTGTTCCTTTAAAACCATGCGATTAATGTCGTTGTCTTCCACCGCCAAGACTCTGAGATTCAAGTTGCCCAGTGTTGAGGCGCCGGCCCCTGTGGCAGAAGCGGGGGCGAGCCCCAGCGTGGAAAGCACGGTATCCAAGATCACTGTCGGAGCATATAAGGAGACCCATTCGGCGCTAGAGCGCGACGATTCGTTGCCATGCCATATTCGCAGTCCGGGCCAGTTGGCTCGCCGGTGCGGATCGATGTCCAAGCGCACTTCCAAGCACAGCTTGTCTCGCGGCAAGTTTTCCCTTGCGCAGGCCAGCGCTCTGCCGCCGAGGAAGTTCAGCCAGTCGCATAGGCTATCGGCCAGTTCTCGCACTGGCGCGCTGACGTAGATGGCTT
This sequence comes from Chromobacterium haemolyticum DSM 19808, assembly GCF_000711885.1. Lineage (GTDB taxonomy): Bacteria > Pseudomonadota > Gammaproteobacteria > Burkholderiales > Chromobacteriaceae > Chromobacterium > Chromobacterium haemolyticum. Next base: position 2,835 of record NZ_JONK01000044.1, on the reverse strand, counting down.
GCTGATTCAGAGGCCGTTGTCGTGAAGGGTTGTCCGCCAGGGGTTTCAGCGGCAGCCATAGAGTGAAACTGCTGCCCAGGCCCGGCTCGCTCACTACGGTGATGTCTCCTCCCATCAGGGTGGCGAGTTGCTGGCAGATCGGCAGGCCCAGGCCGGTGCCGTTGGCCCTGCGGCGACCTTCGCCAACCTGGAAAAACAGTTTGAACAAAGAAGCCTGATCCTCGGCGGCAATCCCGATGCCGGTATCCGCGACCTGGATGGAGGCCCGGATACTGCCGTTGTTTCCATTGACCAAGCCGCAGCGCATGACGATACGGCCGTTATCGGTGAACTTCACCGCATTGCTAAGGAGATTGCTCAGAATCTGTCGTACTTTGCGCGGGTCGCCGCGTAAGGGCAGGCTCAAACGCGGGTCGACGCAAGCGTAGATCAATACGCCCTTGTTCAGAGCGGAGGCGGCGTAGCCGTGCACTACCTCATGCGCCAGCTCAAACAGATTGAATGTTTCCATCTCCAGCCGCAATTGACCCGCTTCTATTCTGGAAAGGTCCAGGACGTCGTTGATGAGCCCCAACAGCGTGGTGGAGGAACTTTGGATCGCCTGCACATAGCCTTGCTGTTGCGGATCCAGGCGGGTGTGTTTGAAGAGCTCCAGGTTGCCGAACACGCCGTACAGTGGAGTGCGGATTTCGTGACTCATGGTGGCGATAAACGCGGTCTTGGCGGCGTTGGCGGCATCGGCTAATTGCTTGGCGTGCTCCAGCGCCAGTTCGGCCTGCTTGCGCAAGCTGATATCGCTCAACGCGCACAGCAGCACTTCCTCTCCTCGGTAGCGAGTGGGCACGAGGCTGGCGAACAAATGGCGGCCGTCCAGAGTGGCCAGCTCTTCGCTGACAACGCCGACTTGTTGCAGGCGGGCCCGCAGGAAGACGCGCTCCACCCACTCCGTCGATCTCCAATTCGGATCGATTGCGGGCAGCCAGTCGCGAGCTAACTGGTTTTCCAGGACGGCCTGACCATTGCGTCTTCGCAGCGCGCAAAGCGCCACAGGAGCCGCGTTGAATACCGAACGCAGAAAAGCTTCCGCTTCCGCATGCTGTTGCAGCCGTTGCAGCGCCGGACGCACAAACCTGTTCAGCACGCATAGACTGCCCAGAGCAAGCCCGGCGATAACACAGCTTAAAATGGCCAGGCACTTCATCAAGGCATGGCGCATATCGTTGAGGAGAGCCGATTCCGGGTAGCGATAGGCCAGTACCCAGTCAGGCCCAAGCGGGAATCGGGTTTGAACGCTGGACACAATAGGCAATGCGTTGGACAGACGCTGCCACATGTCCTGCGCCCGCCCAGAAGAGGCCGCGGCTGAAGCGGCCACCTCGTGCTCATTGGCGTCCAGCAAGGCGAACTCATAGCCTGCAAAGGGCTGCTGGCTGGCCAGAACGTCTCGTCCCAAGAACTCCAAAACCATCCAGGCTTGTTCTCCGCTGTCCAGCGACGAGGGGGAGATGGAAGGCCGCGCTATGTAAATGCGGCGCTGAGGATCTTTGGGATCGAACAGCCACACCGTGGTGCTTTGGTACAGAGGCGTCGGATTATCGCGTAACTGCCGGAGCACGGCGTCCGGCGTTTCTTTCGCGATTGGAAAGCCGCTCTCCAGCCTGCGCACGGTCAACTGATCCTTGCCTTGCAATAACAACAACAGGTTGACGCCCAAGTTGGCCGCCTGGAGCCGATCGTTCAAGGACAAGGTCAAGCGGGGCGGAGGCGAAGGTTCGCCTATCCGGTTGAAGTGGTCCAATGAACCTGGAGGCCGCTCTGAACCGGTTATGACGGGCTTGTCCAGATTTTTTAGGAATTCCACGCGGCGATTGAAAAAAGCCTTGGCGGCGTAAGCCGCTTCATTCATGGATACACGCTGGACCGCGATATGGCGATTCATTTGGATATTTAGATAAATAGCCAAAATGCATGCGACACATAAAAGCAGGGCCCCAGCCAATAGCCACACAATGCTGGCGGCCGCAGACAGCCGCGATGGCCAGGGTCTAAGCACTAAGCACTTGATATCCATCGGAATATCGTAAGTGCGTATGCTGCCGGGAAATATAAGTCATTTCTGAAAGCAATAATATTTTTCAAGTACGAAACATCAACAGTCTGGCCTGTAAGGCGTATGTCATTTTTATGCATGGTTCATGGTGAAATTTATATTGCCTGACCCGTGAGCGGATTGGTCGACCCCTAGTGGAAAATGACTCTCCAGTTAGGCTGGCCTGATCGCTATGTCCCGACTTTCATATATAAGCTAGGTTTTGATTGCTTCTGGATTTCGCCTGTCGATTTAGAACCTGTTTACGATCTGCTGCGCGTCGGCGGGATGGATAGAAAGGGATATTGAAACCGGCTTCGACATGCTCATCTAACACGCGTGCATTATGCTTTCTCAGTCGTTTTCGCCTTGTCTCGCCCTTGTTCGCGAGACTTTGAACAGGCTCTTAGAGAGCGTGTTTTAAGACCCGCTAACAAAACCTCTTGATGTCAGATGCGTATGCCCGCATTTGGCGAAGATGAAACGGAAAGTCGTCAGTCAGAAGCTCTGGAAGTCATTGCAACCACTACTTCCTCCACCACCGCGTTCCCGCCGGGGTGGGCGGCCGCGGTTGGATGATTTTGCCGCCCTCAACGGCATCTTGTTTGTTCTCACTACCGGCATTCCTTGGGAGGACCTCCCACAGGAACTCGGTTTTGGCAGCGGTATGACCTGCTGGCGAAGACTGCGCGATTGGCAAGCGCTAGGCATTTGGGACCGCCTACACCTAGCCCTGCTGATACAAC
>NZ_JONK01000043.1 GCF_000711885.1 Chromobacterium haemolyticum DSM 19808 | reverse complement strand
TTCCGATGCATTACTCACCCGTTCGCCACTCGTCAGCGGTGCAAGCACCCTGTTACCGTTCGACTTGCATGTGTAAAGCATGCCGCCAGCGTTCAATCTGAGCCAGGATCAAACTCTTCAGTTCAATTCCAAGCAAATTTTCTGGCACGCAAGATCAAAGAAACATCGAGACATTTCTCGTCTTGCAGTGCAAGTGTTTGGTCATCGACCGAGCACTTACACCTATCGGTTATTCGTTCTGTTAAAGATCGGTGCAGATCGCTGCGTTTCGTTTCCGTCGCTGCGTTGTCTGCTGAGGAGGCGAACTATACGTCACGACTCTGAACCCGTCAACACCTTTTGCGACAAAAACCTCAACAACGGCGGGCCGTGCAGGGCAAACCCTTGATGCGGCAAAGGATATCCAAAAAGGGTATTTACCAACCCCCGCCCCATGTCCCGACTATCCATGAAAAACGGGCCGGCGAAACGCCGGCTCCTTGTTGGATATACGTGCTTCCTCTAGTTTTTCACGCTCTCCGCCGGCTTTAGGTAAGGCAAGAAAGCATTGACCACTTCAGGATCATCCGGCTTGGTCCGCGTGCCTATGCTGACAACCTTGCTTGCGCCGGGCAGGATCAAATACTTGTGGAAGTTCCATACCGGAGCGTCGTCGGTGGCCTTGATCAAGGCTTTGAAGAACGGCTGCGCATCGGCGCCGCGCACATGCCCTTTTACAGCCATCGGAAAGGTCACGCCATAATTGGCTTCGCAGAACGCGCCGATCTCCTTATCGCTGTCCAGTTCCTGAAAGAAGTCGTTGCTGGGAAAGCCGACCACCATCAGACCGCGCTGCCCATAGGTCTGATACAACGATTGTAGTTGCTTGAACTGCGGCGTGAAGCCGCAGTGGCTGGCGGTATTGACCACCAGTAGCGGCCGATCCGCGTATTGGCATAGATTAATCTGGCCGCCCATCAGGCCCGGCACTGTGTAGTTCAACAAAGCCGGGCAAGCCGCCAGCACCGCCTGACTGCAAAAAATCAGCATTGCGCCCCATCGTTTCATTCGCGTCTCCTCGCTGCGCCATGTATTGATGGCAGACAAAATGATAAGGCAACGCTTGAAGCATTGCCTTATCTATTGTCCCGAGCACCGCATGCGGGCGTCTGCTGTCATTCCTGCTGGCTGGCGATGTCGGCCCGCACCTTGTCCATATCCAGTTCCCGCAGACCTTGAATCAACTGCTCAAACTGAGCGGCCATCATCGCCCCAGCCTGGTTGAATACCATGATGCCATCCTTGATGGCGATCAGCGTGGGTATGGAGCGGATATTGAAGTGGGCGGCCAGGTCTCGCTCGTCTTCAGTATTGATCTTGCCGAACACGATGTCGGCGTGCTTTTCCGATGCGGCTTCGAAAGTGGGACCGAACATTTTGCACGGACCGCACCACGGCGCCCAAAAGTCGAGAATGACCAAGCCTTCCTCTTTCATATGGGCGTTGAAGTTGTCGGCGCTGAGGTTGATGTAAGCCATCGGGGTGTCTTTCGCTGTCTGAAGCGCCCGCCAACGGCGGGCTGTTGCAGCAAAGATAGGTACGCGCCCGCGGCATTGCAAGACTATCGCCCAGTTGAATTTATCAATCCAGACGATAGCCGCTGTCGCCGCGATGCTTAGCCTATGAAGGGCAGCGCGAGGTAGAGCTTGATCACGATAGCGTTGACGATATCAATGAAGAAGGCCCCAACCATGGGCACGACCAGGAAGGCCAGGTGCGAGGGGCCGAAGCGTTCGGTCACCGCCTGCATATTGGCGATGGCGGTGGGCGTGGCTCCCAGACCGAAGCCGCAGTGGCCGGCGGCCAGCACCGCCGCGTCGTAATTGCGCCCCATCACCCGGAAGGTGACGAAAATCGCATACATCGCCATCGCCGCGGTTTGCGCCAGCAGTAGCACGAAGATGGGCAGCGCCAAGGCCGCCAAATCCCACAAACGCAGGGACATCAAGGCTAGCGCCAGGAACAGCGACAGGCTGACGTTGCCCAGCACCGACACTTCGCGCTCGAAGATTTGATACCAGCCCAAAGCCGCCAGCCCGTTGCTGATCAACACGCCGACAAACAGCACGCAGACGAAGGTGGGCAATTCCAGCGGCGTGCCTTTAAGCAGGCCGCCGAGAAAGGTGCCGCCCAACAGACAGACGGCGATCAGCGCCAGCGTCTCGATGAAGGAATGCGGAGTGATCAGACGTTGGGCGTCCGGCTGTTCGAAAGCCAGCGGCGGATCGTCGGCATTGTGCTCGGCGCCCGGGGCTTTGACTTTTTTGACCAGAAAACGCGCCACCGGGCCGCCGATTAGGCCGCCCAGCACCAACCCGAAAGTGGCGCAAGCCAGCGCCAGTTCCGACGCGGAGGCCAAACCGTACTTGGATGCAAAGGTGCCTCCCCAGGCCGCGCCGGTGCCATGGCCGCCAGACAAGGTAATGGAGCCGGCCAGCAGGCCCATCAATGGATCCAGGCCCAGCAGGCTGGCCAGAGCGATGCCAAGTGTGTTCTGCACCAGCAGCAGGCCAACCACCACCGCCAGGAAAACGCCAACTGTCTTGCCGCCCTGCCTCAGGCTTTTCAAATTGGCATTGAGGCCGATGGAAGCGAAGAAGGCCAGCATGAGCGGGGTTTGCAGCGAAGCGTCGAAGCGAACCTCGTTACCGGTCAGTTGACGGAACAGCAACAGCAGGGCGGCAATCAGCAAGCCGCCAACTACCGGCTCGGGGATATTGTAGGTGCGCAGCGCGCCGACATGCGCCACTAGTTTGCGCCCGAGCAGCAAAACCAGCGACGCGGCCACCAAGGTGCCGTAGAAATCCAGTTGAATCATCGAGTCTCCCTATTGTTTGATGAGCGAAGGCGCGCTTGATTCAGACTAGCAGCTGTCGGAATGTTGTCGCGCCCTGCAATACGATAGGCAACCCGGGGATAAAGTTCGGCCCCTAATTAATAGAGGCCTTATAGAGTGAATATCAACCGCTAGTCGCGACGAATCCGCCAGCATTGATGAATGGCGCGGTTGCGGAAGTCTTCCGGCACCGATTGCGCGCTGATGTCGCTGATGAGGTAATCGTCGGACAGTCTCTCGTCCAGCTTGAAGCTGCGGAGATTATTGGAGAAGTACAAGGTGCCGCCCGGAGCCAGCAGCGCCATTGCGTAGTCAATCAGCCAGACATGGTCGCGCTGCACGTCCAGAATGTCGCGCATCTTCTTGGAGTTGGAGAAGGTAGGCGGGTCCATAACGATCAGATCAAACTGCTTGCCGGCATCCACGGCGTCTTCCAGGTACTGAAACACATCCGCCCGCACCAGTTCGTGCCGGGCAAGGTCCAGGCCATTGAGTTCGAAGTTACGGCGCGACCAATCCTGATAGGTATTGGACATGTCCACGGTTTCGGAGCGGATCGCGCCGCCGCAGGCTGCGTAGACAGTGAAGCTTCCGGTGTAGGCGAACAGATTGAGGAAACGCTTGCCGGCGGCTTCTTCCCTCACCCGCTTGCGGGTGTTGCGATGGTCCAGGAACAGGCCGGTATCCAAGTAGGCTTCGAGATTAACAATAAAGCGCTGACCGAACTCGTTGACGATAAAGTCGCAGCCCTGTTGCCCCGCTTTCTCATACTGGCTCACGCCTTTCTGGCGACGACGGTTCTTTAGCGTCACCGCCTCATGCGCAAGGCCCGTCACCGCGCACAGGCTGTCCACCACCGCGTTGATCCATTCGCGGTAGGCGTCGTCCTCCATCTCCCACCCCGTGTCGTACTCCTGCAGGTGGATGCGCTCGCCGTACACGTCCACCGCGAACGGGAACTGCGGCACGTCCTTGTCGTAGACTCGCCAGGCGTCCAGCCCCTGGCGACGCGCCCATTTGGCGTAGTGCTTGAAATTCTTGGCCAGGCGATTGGCGAATGGGCTGACGTCCAGCATGAGTCCTCGATATTGGCGATGAGCAAAACACAAAACAAACGCGCCGCTGACTGCAGGCGGCGCGTGAACGGATATCCAATTCTATTACAGCCGCGGCTATTCGGACGAATACATCTCGATCAGCTTGCTGTAAACCGGTTCCGGCAAGTATTGGCGAATCACGCTTTCCCAGCCCCTCGGCCCCACCAGGCCCTTGACCATCGTGGACGACACTTCGGCGTACTCACGCGGCGGCAGCAGGAAAATAGTGGTGATGTCCGGGTGCAGATCGGAATTGATATAGCGCATGGTGCGCTCGTATTCATAATCGCTGGCGGTGCGGATGCCGCGGATGATGTAGTTTGCGCCTATGCTTTGCGCGTAATTAACCAGAAACTGATTTTCGAACACATCCACCCGCAGCTTGCTGAAGCCGCCAGTGACGGCGCGCAACAAAGCCACTCGTTCCTCGACACTGAAGGTACAGTGTTTTTCCGGGTTCACTCCGACCGCTACGATCAATTCGTCAAACAGCTCCACCGCTTCACGAATCATCCAGAGGTGACCATTGGTCACCGGGTCGAAGCTGCCCGCGTACACGGCTCGCTTCAATTCTCGTTTTCCTTTGACTGTATGATGTGCCATGGCGAATGTATCGTGGTCGTTGGGGGCGGGTAAAGCAATTTTTGTGCATTGCGCAAAATGTTTCGCTTCCACCTGGACTATCCGCGGCAGAATCTGTCCATTTCACTCATTATCGGCAAAGCGCCGCCAAAAAAAAGCAGGCCGCGCATGGCGGCCCGCTTACGGTCAAATCCTACCCAATCAGGCGTTGATCTCCTCGGCGCGATGACAAGCGATCATGCGCTGATCCAGTTCGCGTAATTCCGGCACCTCCTCCGCGCAACGCTGATTCGCGTGGGGGCAGCGCTTGTGGAAGGCGCAGCCTGACGGCGGCTTCAACGGGCTGGGCAGCTCGCCCTCGATCTTGATCTTGATACGACGCTGCTCCGGGTGGATGGACGGCGTCGCCGACAACAAGGCCTGGGTATAAGGATGCAGCGGCCGCTCATAGACGCGGTTCTTTTCCCCCACCTCCACCGCGCGCCCCAAATACATCACCATCAAGTCGTCGGCCACATGCTCAACCACCGACAGGTTGTGGGAGATGAATACATAGGCGGTTTTGAACTCGTCCTGCAGATCCATGAACAGATTGAGCACCTGGGCCTGGATAGACACATCCAGCGCCGAGGTAGGCTCGTCCGCCACAACGATCTTGGGGTTCAGCATCATTGCGCGGGCAATGGCGATGCGCTGACGCTGACCGCCGGAGAACATATGCGGATAGCGGAAAAAGTGCTCCGGCCGCAAACCAACCCGCTGCATCATGCCGCGCACCTTTTCTTCGCGCTCCTTGGCGCTCAGCGAGGTGTTGATCAGTAAGGGCTCGGCCAGCTGACTGCCGATTTTCTGGCGCGGATTCAAGGACGCGTACGGGTTTTGGAACACCATCTGCACCTTGGTGCGCATGGCTTTCAATTCGGCCTTGCCGGCCTGGGCCGCATCCTGGCCGTCCAGCAGCAGAGAGCCCGAGGTCGGCGCTTCGATCAGCGTCAGCTGCCGCGCCAGGGTGCTCTTGCCGCAGCCGGACTCGCCCACCACCGCCAAGGTCTTGCCGGCCCGCAGTTCGAAGGAGACGCCGTTGAGCGCCTTGACTTGCGCCGAGGGCTTGAGAAAGCCTTGGGACACGTCGTAGTAGCGGGTCAGATCCCGCGCTTGCAATACGGTGCTCATTTCGCCTCCTTGTCCAGCAACGGGTAGTGGCAGCGCACGGCGCCGCCCTCCACCGGGGTCAGGCCTGGACGCTGGGTCCGGCAGTTGTCCTTGACATAGGGGCAACGCGGCGACAACAGGCAGCCGCCGGGGCGGTCGTACTGCCCCGGCACAATGCCGGGCAAGGTGTTCAGACGATGCGCGCCTTTGCTGTGTTCCGGAATCGACGACAGCAGCGCTTCGGTGTACGGATGGGCGGGATGATTGAACACGCCCGGCACCGCGCCCATTTCAGCCACCTGGCCGGCGTACATCACCGCCAGCCGGTGCGCCACTTCGGCCACCACCGCCAGATCGTGGGTGATCATGATCAAGGCCATGTTCTGGCTCTTTTGCAAGCTGACCAGCAGCTCCATGATCTGTGCCTGGATGGTCACGTCCAAAGCCGTGGTCGGCTCGTCGGCGATCAAGAGCTTGGGGCTACAGGCAATGGCCATCGCAATCACCACCCGCTGGCTCATGCCGCCGGACAACTGATGCGGATAGGCGTTGAGCCGCGAGGCCGGCGCCGGAATCTCCACCAGTTCCATCAGTTCCAGCGCGCGCCGCTTCAGGGCCCCGCCGCGCAGGCCTTGATGCAGCTTCAGCACTTCCATGATCTGGTAGCCGACGGTGTAGCTGGGGTTCAGCGAGGTCATCGGGTCCTGGAAGATCATGGCGATATCCTTGCCGACGATCTTGCGGCGTTCGCGCGCGGAGATGGTTAGCAGGTTCTTGCCGTCGAAGCTCAGTTCATCGGCCACGATGCGCCCCTGACCTTCCAGCAGCCCCATCATCGCCATCATGGTGACCGACTTGCCGGAACCGGATTCGCCGACGATGCCGACGATTTCGCCCTGATTCACCGTCAGGTCCAGCCCTTCCACCGCGCGGAAGGGATTCTTTTCCGAACCGAACTCCACCGAGAGGTTCTTGATTTGCAGCAAACTCATTTCCATCCCCTCAAGCCGCGCGCTTCAGTTTCGGGTCCAGCGCGTCGCGCAGGCCGTCGCCCATCAAATTGATGGCGAGCACCGACAGCAAAATGGTCAGGCCGGGCAAGGTGACTACCCACCAGGCGCTTTCAATGTAATCGCGGGCCGATGCCAGCATGGTGCCCCACTCTGGAGTCGGCGGCTGCACGCCCAGGCCGAGAAAGCCCAGCGCGGCGATTTCCAGGATGGCCGAGGAAAAGCTCATCGTCGCGTGCACGATCAAAGGCGCCATGCAGTTGGGCAACACGGTGACGAACATCAGCCGCGGCAGGCCCGCGCCGGCCACGCGCGAGGCCGTAACGTAGTCGCGGTTCAGTTCGGTCATCGCCGACGCGCGAGTCAGCCGCACATAGGCAGGCAAGGCCACGGTGGCGATGGCTATCATCGCGTTCATCAGGCCGGGTCCGAGAATGGCCATGATGGCTACCGCCAGCAGCAGCGAGGGCAAGGCCATCATGATGTCCATCAGCCGCATGATCGCGCCGCCGAGGACCTTGGGAAAGAAGGCGGCCAAGAGGCCGAGCACCACGCCCGGCAGCAAGGCCATCAGCACCGAGCACAGGCCGATGAACAAGGACAAGCGCGCGCCGTGGATCAACCTCGACAGGATGTCGCGCCCCAGCTCATCGGTGCCGAACAGGAATTGCGTCGAGCCGCCGTCCACCCATGCAGGCGGCGTCAGCAAATGGTCGCGATATTGCTCGATTGGGCTATAGGGCGCCACCAGCGGCGCCAGCAGCGCACAGGAGGTGACGATCAGCATGAAGATCAGGCCGGCCACCGCGCCCTTGTTGTGGGAAAAACCCTGCCAGAACTCCTTGAACGGCGAGGGATAGGCCAGCGCCAGGTCCGGGCCGGCGTTGACTTGCGTAGTCTGAGTCATAAATCCACCTAACTGGCTGTTACTTGGCGTGACGGATGCGCGGATTGGCGATGCCGTACAGGATGTCGACGATGAAGTTGGTGATGATCACCAGCGTCGCCACCATCAGGATGCCGTTCTGCACCACCGGATAGTCTCGGCGACTGATCGCGTCGATCAACCATTTGCCTATGCCCGGCCAGGAAAAGATGGTTTCAGTCAACACCGCCCCGCCCATCAGCGTGCCCACTTGCAGGCCGATCACGGTCAGTACTGGAATCAGCGCATTGCGCAGGGTGTGGATGAAGATCACACGCGCCGGCGACAAGCCCTTGGCACGCGCGGTGCGCACATAGTCCTCGCGCAGCACTTCCAGCATCGACGAGCGCGTCATCCGCGCGATGACCGCCAACGGAATCGTGCCCAGCACGATGGCCGGCAGAATCAGGTGCATCAAAGCGTTCTTGAAGGCGCCGGCGTTCACGTCCGGATCCGCGGCTTCCGCCATCCAGGAATCGATCAGCATGAAACCGGTATGCGGCGCGATGTCGAAGGTCAGGTCGACGCGGCCGGACACCGGGGTCCAACCCAGCTTGACCGAGAAGAACATGATCAGGATCAAGCCCCACCAGAAGATGGGCATGGAGAAGCCGGTCAACGAGATGCCCATCACGCCATGGTCGAACAGCGAGCCGCGCTTGATGGCGGCGATGACGCCGGCCAGCAGACCCAGCACGGTGGCGAAGATCAAGGCGGAAATCGCCAATTCCAGCGTGGCGGGGAACAGGGTTTTGAACTCGGTCCAGACTCCGGTCTTGGTGACCAGGGACTCGCCCAGATCGCCGTGCAGCAAATTGACCACATAGTCGAAGTACTGAGCGTACAGCGGCTTGTCCAGACCCAGGCGATGCAAGGCTTCGGCGTGCATTTGCGGATCGAGCGCGCGCTCGCCCACCATCACCTCCACCGGATCGCCCGGAATCATGCGGATCAAGCCGAAGGTCAGCAGCGTGATGCCGAAGAAGGTTGGCACCAATAAGCCCAACCTTCGCAGAATAAAGGAAAACATGAGGACTTCTCCCTTGCGCCGGCCCCGCTGGGCGACTGGGCGCAATACTCAACTTGAGACCCAGAGCGACGACGCTTTGCATGGCAAACAGCGCGCGACGGCTCTATTGCGTTTGGGGAGACGTTACCGGAATAGAACGGAGAAGAAGCAAGGAAAACAACAATGAAGAGCGCCGGAGCGATGGCATGCAACTGAACCACCCACCCACATCAGCTGCGCCACCGCTACGGCAAGTGCAAGATAGCACTCCTCGCCGCAAACGAGCTTGACCCAGGTCAAGCCTGACGCACAGCCTCTCCACGCTGTGACTGACTACCCTCTAACACCACCCAGTAGACGTTCCGCCGCCATCGGGCCCGCCGCCTCTTTGTGCGACTGGAAACCCAAGGCTTAGAGTAGCCGACAAAACCCCGCGCCGCGTCCTGGCGCGCCGGCGGCAGCTGCCGCCCGGCAACACATGCCAGTTCGCATCACGGATTTCGCCAGCCGTTCTTTATCAGGCAAAACATCGGGGGAACCAGCCCCCGATGTCGCTGTTTTTTATTGTATTCCGGCTTACTTGACGCTAACGCCGTAGAAGGAGTTCAGGCCGAAGGGGCTGACCTTGAAGCCCTGTACCGATTTCAGCATCGGCTGATTCACGGTGGAGTGGGCAATCGTGGTCATCGGCACTTGCTGTTTGACGATCTCCTGAGCCTTCATGTACAGCTTGGTGCGCTCTGCCACGTTGGCGGTGCGCTTGCCTTTCTGGATCAGGTCTTCAAACGGCTTGTAGCACCACTTGGAGAAGTTGTTGCCGTTCATCGCGTCGCAACCGAACAGCACACCCAGCCAGTTGTCCGGATCGCCGTTGTCGCCGGTCCAGCCAATCAGCATGGAGTCATGCTCGCCGGCCTTCGCGCGCTTGATGTACTCGCCCCACTCGTAGGAAGTGATCTTGGCCTTGACGCCGATCTTGGCCCAGTCGGACTGCACCATTTCCGCCATCAGCTTGGCGTTGGGGTTGTACGGACGTTGCACCGGCATCGCCCACAGGCTCAGTTCGAAGCCGTTGGGATAGCCGGCCTTGGCCAACAGCGCCTTGGCCTTGGCCACATCGTAAGGCGCGTCTTTCAGGCTCTTGTTGTACGACCACTGGGTCGGCGGCATCGGGTTGGTGGCCGGCTGGCCGGCGCCCTGGTACACCGCGTCGATGATGGCCTTCTTGTTGATCGCCATGTCCAGCGCCTGACGCACTTCCAACTTCTCCAGCGGCTTGTGCTTGACGTTGTAGGCCAGGTAGCCCAGGTTGAAGCCCGGCTGCGCGGTCACCGACAGCTTGGGGTCGGCCTTCATCGCGGCCAGGTCGGTCGGACGCGGGTTGACGGTGATCTGGCACTCGCCGGCCTTCAGCTTCTGATAACGAACCGAAGCGTCGGTGGTGATGGCGAACACCAGGTTGTCCACTTTCGGGCCGTCAGCCTTGTTCCAGTATTCTTTGTTGGCGGCGAAGCGGATCTGCGCGTCTTTTTGATAGCGCTTGAAGATGAACGGGCCTGTGCCTACCGGCTGCTGATTGATCAGCTGTGGCTTGCCGGCCTTGAGCAGTTTATCGGCGTACTCGGCGGATTGCACCGAGGCGAAGCTCATCGCCAGGTTCTGCAGGAAAGCGGCATCCAGGCTCTTCAGCGTGAACTTGACGGTGTTGGCGTCGACTTTCTCGACCTTGACGATATTGGTGTCCAGACCCATATCCGTGAAATACGGGAATTCGGTCGGATAGGCTTTGCGGAACGGATGGTTCTTGTCGACCATGCGGCTGAAAGTGAATACCACATCGTCGGCGTTGAATTCGCGGGTCGGCTTGAAGTAGTCGGTGGTCTGGAACTTCACGCCCTTGCGCAGGTGGAAGGTGTAGCTCAGGCCATCTGCCGCCACGTCCCACTTTTCGGCCAGCGCCGGCACAACCTTGGTGCCGCCGCGCTGGAATTGCACCAGGCGGTTGAACACGGTTTCGGCGGACGCGTCGAAATCGGTGCCGGTAGTGTATTGACCGGGATCGAAGCCGGCCGGGCTGCCTTCGGAGCAGTACACCAGGGTGCCTGCGGCCTGAGCGGCCATCGCGGTCCCGGCGATCAGGCCGGCTGCCAGCAGCGCTTTCTTGACAGTTTGCATCTTTATTTCCTTTCCCTTGTACAGACTCATCGGTCTTTCTTGTCAACGGGACCTAAGCCCGCCATGGGGGGATACATTATGCAGAGAGGACGCTTTTGACAAGCGTCCTCTGCTTTTTTCTGCCAAGGGCTCTCCGCGCTAGGACTATTTTTTCCGGCTTATCAGATTTTCCTCAGCACAACGCTGCCCACCGAATAGCCCGCGCCAAAAGATGAAATGACGCCAACATCTCCGCCCGCCAGATCGTCTGAATGCAGATGGAATGCAATAACGGAACCGGCGGAACTGGTGTTGGCGTAACGGTCCAGAATCACCGGCGCCTCATGGTCGCCTGCGTCGCGGCCCAACACGCGCCGGGAAATCAGCTGGTTCATCGCCAGGTTGGCCTGGTGCAGCCAGAAGCGCGCCACCTCGGCAGGCGCGATGCCCAGGCTCTCCAAATGCGCGGCGATATGATCGCCCACCATAGGGCAGACTTCCTTGAACACCTTGCGGCCCTGCTGTACGAAAAGCTTGTCCGGCTGGCCAATTCCCGCCTCGTCGCAACGATTGAGGAAGCCGAAGTTGTTGCGGATATTATTGGAGAACACCGTGGCTAGCTTGCTGCCCAACACCTCGTAGCGCTGCGCCGAGCTTGCCGCATCGGCTCGCTCCAACACCACCGCGGTGCAGGCATCGCCAAAAATGAAGTGGCTGTCTCGGTCGCGGAAATTCAGGTGTGCGGAACAGATTTCCGGGTTCACCATCAACACCGCACGCGCCTGGCCGCTGGCAATGGCGTTGACTGCGGTTTGAATACCGAAGGTGGCGGATGAGCAAGCCACGTTCATGTCGAAAGCGTAGCCCTGAATACCCAGCGCCTGCTGCACCTCGATCGATACCGCCGGATACGGGCGTTGCATATTGGAGCAAGCGACGATGACCATATCGATGTCCGCCGCGCTTCGGCCTGCGCGCTCCAGCGCCTGCCGCGCGGCGGCCACCGCCATTTCCGCCTGGACCGACAGCTCGTCGTTGCCGCGCTCCGGCAAGCGCGGCGCCATTCTCTCCGGGTCCAACACCCCGCTCTTGTCCATGAGGAAGCGCTGCTTGATCCCGGAGGCCTTTTCGATGAACTCGGAGCTGGACTCGGCCAACGGCTCCATCTCCCCAGCGGCGATCCGGTCCGCGTGTTGCTGATTGTGAGCGTGTACAAAGGCATTGAAAGCCGCGACCAGTTCCTGATTGCTGACCGCGTGCGGCGGCGTGAACAAGCCGGTTCCGCTAATGACGACCTTGTGCATGAATTGTCCTTTTAGCCCCCCGTAACCCGGGTAAGTGTAGATTTTTGTTGCGGCGACGACAGTCCTTGCTGCCCCGCCCAAGCGGAAATAGCCCGCCCTGTCTCGGCCCGTCCTCGGACGATCCTTTCCGTCGCCGGATTCTACACCAAGCCCTTCATCTGAAAGTAATAAAACCGCAAACGCCGTCGCAGCGCGGCCCGCGGCCCTTCCCTCCTCTCCACGGCATGCGCCAACGGCTTTAATCGCCCCTCCCGCCCAAGTGGCGGCGCCCCGCCGGCCCCGTCGGCAAAACTACCCCTCCAACTAAAAACCGAGTAAAATGATCGGCTTTGCGCAAGCCGCCTTCTCTTGGCCCCGCCGATAATAGTTGACTAAAACAGTCGGATATTAGGTATAATCGTCTGCATCAGGAATTCATCCTCCTCCAAATACCCACTCTTGGAGACCAGAGACATGCGTTTAACCACCAAAGGCCGCTTTGCCGTCACCGCAATGCTGGACTTGGCATTGCGCGAGAGCGGCGGCCCGGTCACGCTAGCCGGCATTAGCGAGCGCCAAGGCATCTCGCTCTCCTACCTGGAACAACTCTTCGGCAAGCTACGGCGCGCCGAACTGGTGGACAGCGTACGCGGCCCCGGCGGCGGCTATACCTTGGCCAAGGCGCCGATCGATATTTCCGTGGCGGACATCATCACCGCCGTAGACGAACCAGTGGACGCCACCCAGTGCGGCGGCCGCGAGAACTGTCGCGGCAATCAGCGCTGCATGACCCACGATTTGTGGACCAATCTGAACGTCACCATTTTCGACTACCTGTCCAAGGTCAGCCTCGCCAGTCTGGTTGAGCAGCAAAAGGCCAAGGAAAACACTGTATTGCAGGATAAGCGCGAATGCAGCGTGGTTCACGCTTCTGCCGCCTCCAGCGCCCTGTAAGGCGCGGACCCATCTTCTTGTGGAGAATATAAATGAGCCAGCTCAAGCTTCCGATCTACCTCGACTACTCGGCCACCACGCCGGTAGACCCGCGCGTTGCCGACAAGATGATTCCCTATCTCTACGAAAAGTTCGGCAACCCGGCTTCGCGCAGCCACAGCTTCGGCTGGGACGCGGAGGAAGCGGTGGAGAACGCGCGCGCTGAAGTGGCCAAGCTGATCAACGCCGACCCGAAGGAAATCGTCTGGACCTCAGGCGCCACCGAGTCCGACAACCTGGCGATCAAGGGCGCAGCCCACTTCTACAAGAGCAAGGGCAAGCACCTGATTACCGTCAAGACCGAGCACAAGGCGGTGCTGGACACCATGCGCGAGCTGGAACGCCAGGGCTTCGAAGTCACTTATCTGGGCGTGCAAGACAACGGCCTGCTGGACATTGAAGAATTCAAGGCCGCCATCCGCCCGGACACCATCGTCGCCTCCGTGATGTTCGTCAACAACGAAATCGGCGTGATTCAGGATATCGAACAATTGGGCGAGATCTGCCGCGCCAACGGCGTGATCTTCCACGTCGACGCCACCCAGGCCCCGGGCAAAGTGGTCATCGACATGGAAAAACAGAAAGTGGACCTGCTCAGCCTGTCCGCGCACAAAGTGTACGGCCCCAAGGGCATCGGCGCGCTGTACGTGCGCCGCAAACCGCGCGTGCGCCTGGAAGCGCAGATGCACGGCGGCGGTCATGAGCGCGGCTTCCGCTCCGGCACCCTGGCCACCCACCAGATCGTCGGCATGGGCGAAGCCTTCCGCATCGCCCGCGAAGAGATGGACAGCGAGCGCGAACGCATCCGCATGCTGCGCGACCGCCTGTGGAACGGCATCAAGAACATGGAAGAGGTCTACATCAACGGCGACATCGACCAACGCGTGCCGCACAACCTCAACGTCAGCTTCAACTTCGTCGAAGGCGAAAGCCTGATCATGGCGATCAAGGAGCTCGCCGTGTCCAGCGGGTCGGCTTGTACCTCGGCTTCGCTGGAGCCGTCCTACGTACTGCGCGCGCTGGGCCGCAACGACGAAATGGCACACAGCTCGATCCGCTTCACGCTGGGCCGCTTCACCACCGAGGAAGAAATCGACTTCGCGGTGAATCTGCTAAACCAAAAGATCGGCAAGCTGCGCGAACTGTCCCCCTTGTGGGAAATGTTCAAGGACGGCGTGGATCTGAATTCGGTTCAATGGGCCGCCCACTAAGGGCGACAGCAATATCCAGCGCCGAGCCGGCAAGACCGGAACGGCGCTGAAGGAGACAATCATGGCATACAGCGACAAGGTAATGGATCACTACGAAAACCCGCGCAACGTGGGCTCTTTCGAAAAAGGCGACGACAGCGTGGGCACCGGCATGGTGGGCGCGCCGGCCTGTGGCGATGTGATGAAGCTGCAAATCAAGGTGAGCGAGGACGGCGTGATTCAGGACGCCAAGTTCAAGACTTACGGCTGCGGCTCCGCCATCGCCTCCTCCTCACTGGTGACTGAGTGGGTCAAGGGCAAATCGCTGGACGAAGCGCTGGAGATCAAGAACACCGCCATCGCCGAAGAACTGGCTTTGCCGCCGGTGAAGATTCACTGCTCCATCCTGGCCGAAGACGCGATCAAGGCCGCGGTCAACGACTACAAGCAAAAGCACGGCAAATAATCAGCGGGGACATCATCATGGCTATCACCCTTTCCGAACGCGCCGCCGCCCACGTCAGCGCCTTCATCGCCAAGCGCGGCAAGGGCTTGGGCATTCGTCTGGGCGTTAAGACCTCCGGCTGCTCCGGCATGGCCTACAAGCTGGAGTTCGTCGACGTGGCCAGCGACGACGACGTGACCTTTGAAAGCCATGGCGTCACCGTATTCACCGATGCAAAGAGCCTGGCTTACATCGACGGCACCGAACTGGATTACGCCAAGGAAGGCTTGAACGAGGGGTTTCAGTTCAACAACCCCAACGTCAAAAACGAGTGCGGCTGCGGCGAAAGCTTCAACGTCTAACCCCGGCAGGCGGACGCGCTTCGGCGCGGCCCGCCCGTCGTCCAACTGTAAGCTAGGTTTTCCGGCCCCGTCCCTATGAACACCGATTTCAGCCAAGACTTCTTCTCCCTGTTCAATCTGCCGCGCCGCTTCGCCATAGACGGCTCGGCACTGGAGCACGCCTGGCGCACCGCCGCGGCCCAGGTCCATCCCGACCGCTACGCCAGCAGTTCCGACGCTGAAAAGCGCAGCGCGCTGATGCAGGCCACCCGAGTCAACGAAGCCTACCAAACGCTGAAGTCGCCGTTGAACCGCGCCCGCTACCTGCTGACACTATCCGGAGTCGACACTCAGGAAGACACCAACACCCAGATGCCGGCCGCCTTCCTGATGGCGCAGATGGAGTGGCGCGAGAACATAGAAGACGCCCGCGCCGGGCGCGAACTCGAACGCCTGGAAACACTGTCGCGCCAGCTGCGGGACGAGAGCCGCGCGCATCAGATCGAATTGGAGCAAGCGCTGGATCAGCGCGCCGACTTGGACGCCGCCGCGCTTCTAGTGCGAAAATTGCGGTTTTTGGAAAAACTGGACCAGGAAATCGGCGATGCCATCGAGGCTTTGCTCGACTGAACTCCCGGCCGCCGGCCCTTCCCCGTCGTGGGGATCGCGCACCGGCCTGTCCTCCATATCCGCCTCCGCCGCAGCAGGCGGCTTACCTCGAACTGATTTGAACTGAATATGGCCTTACTGCAAATCGCCGAACCCGGCCTCTCCGCCGCCCCTCACCAACACCGATTGGCGATCGGCATCGATCTGGGCACCACCAACTCGCTGGTGGCCTCGGTGCGCAGCGGATCCGCCGCCGTACTCAAGGACGAGCACGGCCGCAGCCTGCTGCCCTCGGTGGTGCGCTACGCCGACGAAGGCGCCGTCAGCGTCGGCTACGAAGCCCAGAAAGAACAGAACAAGGATCCGCACAACACCATCGTCTCGGTGAAACGCTTCATGGGCCGCGGCCTGGCCGACCTGCCGGACGTCCGCAACCTGCCCTACCGCTTCGTCGACGCGCCCGGCATGCTGCAGCTGGTGACCCGCGGCGGCATCAAGAGTCCGGTTGAAATTTCCGCCGACATCCTGCGCACCCTGAAGCAACGGGCCGAAGCCAGCTTGGGCGGCGAACTCACCGGCGCGGTAATCACGGTGCCGGCCTATTTCGACGACGCCCAGCGCCAGGCCACCAAGGACGCCGCGCGCCTGGCCGGCTTGAACGTGCTGCGCCTGCTGAACGAACCCACCGCCGCCGCCATCGCCTACGGGCTGGACAACGGCAGCGAAGGCATATACGTCGTATATGACCTAGGGGGAGGCACTTTCGATGTTTCCATCCTGAAACTGAGCCGCGGCGTGTTCGAAGTGCTGGCCACCAGCGGCGACTCCGCATTGGGTGGCGACGACTTCGACCACCGCGTCTACTGCTGGATGCTTGAGCAGGCCGGCCTGTCCGGGCTGGGCGCTCAGGACACCCGGCTGCTGTTGACCCGCGCCCGCGAAGCCAAGGAAGCGCTGACCGAGCACGCGGAGACCCAAATCACCGCTCTGCTGTCCGACGGACAGACCCTGAACCTGACCTTGGATCAGGACACCTTCCGCGGCATCACCAAGAACTTGGTGGACAAGACCCTGCTGCCGGTGCGCAAGGCGCTGCGCGACGCGGGCGTCGCGACGGACGAGGTCAAGGGTGTGGTGATGGTGGGCGGCGCCACCCGCATGCCGCAGGTGCAAAAAGCCGTTGGCGACTTCTTCCGCCAAGAACCGCTGACTAATCTGGACCCGGACAAGGTCGTCGCCTTGGGCGCGGCGATCCAGGCCAACGTGCTGGCCGGCAACAAGGGCGAGGACGAGTGGCTGCTGCTGGACGTGATCCCGCTGTCGCTGGGCATCGAAACCATGGGCGGCCTGACCGAGAAGATCATCCCGCGCAACAGCACTATCCCGGTGGCGCGCGCGCAGGACTTCACCACCTTCAAGGACGGCCAGACCGCAATGTCCATTCACGTGCTGCAGGGCGAGCGCGAACTGGTGGCCGATTGCCGCTCGCTGGCCAAGTTCACCTTGAGCGGCATCCCGCCGATGGTGGCCGGCGCGGCGCGCATCCGCATCACCTTTCAGGTGGACGCCGACGGCCTGCTGGAAGTATCCGCCCGCGAACAGACCAGCGGCGTGGAAGCCCGCATCGAGGTCAAACCCTCCTACGGCCTCAGCGACGAG
This sequence comes from Chromobacterium haemolyticum DSM 19808, assembly GCF_000711885.1. Classification (GTDB taxonomy): domain Bacteria; phylum Pseudomonadota; class Gammaproteobacteria; order Burkholderiales; family Chromobacteriaceae; genus Chromobacterium; species Chromobacterium haemolyticum. The sequence continues at coordinate 6,541 of NZ_JONK01000043.1, read as the reverse complement.
GAAATCAGCCGCATGCTGACCGAGTCCATGACCCATGTGCATGAAGACATCGAGGCGCGCAAGCTGCGCGAAGCCGTTGTCGACGCCACCAGCCTCAGCGAAGCCTGTCGCGTCGCGCTAGCCAGCGACGGCGACCTGCTGGACGCCGACGAGCGCAACGCGGTGGAACAGGCGCTGGCCGCCGTGGACGCGGCCATCGCCGCGGCACAGGCCGCCCGCGAGGTCAACGAGGCCTCCGGCCGCCTCAACCGCGCTACCGAAGAATTCGCCTCGCGCCGCATGGACCGCAATATCCGGCGCGCGCTCAAAGGCCACAACATTTCCGATTTGTAAGGATCCGCCATGCCGCGAATCATCGTACTGCCCCACGCCGACCTCTGCCCGGAAGGCGTGGTCATCGACAACGCCGAACCCGGCCAGAACATCTGCCAGATATTGCTGGACCACGACATCGAGATCGAGCACGCCTGCGAGATGTCCTGTGCCTGCACAACCTGCCATTGCATCGTCCGCGAAGGCGGCGACTCCCTGAACGAAGCCGACGAGCTGGAAGAAGACCTGCTGGACAAGGCCTGGGGACTGGAAGCCCAGTCCCGCCTGTCCTGCCAGGCGATTGTCGCCGATGAGGACTTGGTGATAGACATCCCACGGTACACGATCAACCACGCCCGCGAACACCACTAGGAACACGCCCTAAAATCCCTGTAGCCGCGTTGCGCCGCCTTGCCGTACCTCATGTACTGTCTGCGGCGGCGCGCCTTGCTACAGCCGCTGCGCTGGATTTTATGAACGGTTCCCCGCTCTGGAGACAAGAAGATGAAATGGACCGACGTGCTGGACATCGCCATCGAACTGGCGGAAGCCCACCCGGAAATCGACCCCAAAACCGTGCGCTTCGTCGACTTACACAACTGGGTCGTCGCGCTGCCGGATTTTGACGACGACCATAGCCGCGGCGGCGAACGCGTGCTGGAAGCGATTCAACAAGCTTGGATCGACGAGGTGGAATAAACCTGCTCGCCCCCCTGTTTCGGCAAGGCCGCGTCTCCTGACGCGGCCTTTTTGCCGTCTAGCCTCAAAAAACTCGCAGCCGCCGCATAGGAAAAGCCGTGCCGATGGCGGTATCATCGGACAAAGGCTGCGACAGCCCGCCGGCAGCCTCCTCTTTCGAAACGGAGCTCCCTGATGTTTACCCTCATCATCGGCAATAAAAACTATTCCTCTTGGTCCCTGCGCCCCTGGCTGGTGCTGAAAATGCTGGACGAGCCGTTTGAAGAGCAACAAATCGATCTTTACCTGTCCGACACCAAGGCCCGCATCCTCGCCGCCAACCCGGCCGGCAAAGTGCCGGTGCTGATAGATCGCAAGCTGCGGGTCTGGGATTCGCTGGCGATCTGCGAATACCTGGCCGAGTGCTTCCCCGCCGCCAAGCTGTGGCCGGACGACGCCGGACTGCGCGCGGTCGCCCGCTCCATCGTCGCCGAGATCCACTCCGGCTTCTCCGCCCTGCGCGAACACCTGGCGATGAATCTGACGCTGCGCCATATCAATTACCAAAGCACGCCGGCGGTGGAGTTCGATATCGCCCGCATCATCTCGCTATGGGAAGAGCATCTGCCGCGCCATCAGGCCAACGGCGAATTCATCTTCGGCGGCTTCAGCATCGCCGACGCCTTCTTCGCGCCGATCGCCACCCGCTTTCACACTTACAACGTCAAATTGCCTGAGCAGTCTCAGGCTTACGTCAACCGCCTGCTGGCTTTGCCGGCCATGCGGGAGTGGTATGATGCCGCCCAGGCGGAAGGTCAGCGCGGCCAATAGCGTCCGATGTCGCAATTAGAGTGGAAGGACGCGCCATAACTCATTAGAATGGCGCGTTTTTTTATCATTTTTACGCGTAGAAGGATAGTTTCATGACCACCCCGTTCATCATCGGCGTTGCAGGCGGCAGCGGCAGCGGTAAAACCACGGTGACCAATCAAGTGCTGGAAACCATTGGCTCCGAGATGGCGGCTGTGATCATTCAAGACTATTACTACCGCGATCAGAGCCATCTGACCTTCGAACAGCGGCTGGCCACCAACTACGACCACCCGCAAGCCTTCGATTGGCCGCTGCTGATCGAGCACATCGACGATCTACGCAATGGCCGCGCCATCGAAATGCCGGTCTACGACTTCGCCAACCACACCCGCGCCGAGGAAACCATTACCATCCAGCCGGCGCCGGTCATCGTCATCGAGGGCCTGTTCCCGCTGTACGACGCTGCGCTGCGCGACATGATGTCCTTGAAAATCTTCGTCGACACCGATTCCGACGTGCGCTTCATCCGCCGTCTCAAGCGCGACATCACCGAGCGCGGCCGCACCACCGATAGCGTAATCGAGCAATACCTGACCACGGTGCGCCCGATGCACAACCAGTTCATCGAACCGACCAAGCGCTTCGCCGACGTGATTCTGCCTCACGGCGCCAATGATCCGGCGGTGGATATTATCACCACCAAGGTGGCCAGCCTGATGGTACGCTAAGAGCGGGTAACAAAACTCCTGATGCTGCGTTGCGCCGACTTGTCGTACTCAAGCACTGCCTGCGTCGGCGCGCCTTGCCTCAGGTGCTCTACGAGCTTTTGCGAACCGCTCAGACTTAATGCGGCGGCGTCCGCGCCACCGTCTTCCGCCCGCTCTTCGCAGCGGGGCCCAAGCACAGGAGTACTCCATGCACACAATCAAACCGCGCAATCCGCACGCTTGCGCGCCCATCATGAAAAAAGGCGGCGCCCACGGGCGGAGCCGCTCCGGACAGCGCCAGGCCGGACGCCAGGCCATATTGGCCGAACTGGATCTTGATCTGGACTGGAACGAAGCGGACGCCTACCCGCCGCAGGCGCAAGCCGCAGCCGACGATGAGCCGGCGGTTTTTGGCGACGTTAAAAACAAAGAGCCGCGCATTGCGCGGCTCTTTGTTTTTAACGGTGCCCTGCCAACGGCTACGCCCCGGACTTCAACTGCAGCAAATCCCAGCGGTTGCCATACAAATCCTCGAACACCACCACGGTGCCGTATTCCTCCTCCCGCGGCTGCTCGCTGAAGCTCACCCCCGCCGCCGCCATGCGGCGGTAATCGCGCCAGAAATCGTCGGTATGCAGGAAGAAACCGACGCGACCGCCGGTTTGCGCGCCCACGACGGCTTGCTGCCGCGCATTGCTCGCCTTGGCCAGCAACAGCGCACACTCGCTCGCCCCGGGCGGCGCCACGCGCACCCAGCGCTTGTCCTCGCCCTGACGCTCATCCTCCAGCAGCACAAAACCCAGCTTGTCCACATACCAGGCGATGGCCTCGTCGTAATCGGCCACCACCAAGGCGACCGAACCCAAATACTGTTTCATCTCACGCTCCAAACAAAAACGGCGTCCCCAAGGACGCCGTGACGCGCTAAGCCCGCTCAAGCCCCAAGAGGCCAAGCCGACAGCGCTTACTTGCCGATATGCGGCGCCAGCATGTGCAGCAGTTGCGCCAGCACTTTCGGATTGGCGGCGACGATATCGCCGGACTCCAGCCAACCCTGCTCGCCGGACAAATCGGTAACGATGCCGCCCGCTTCCTGCACGATCAGGCTGCCCGCGGCGATGTCCCAGGGCTTGAGATTCAGCTCCCAGAAGCCTTCCACGCGGCCGCAGGCCACATTGCACAGGTCCAGCGAGGCCGCGCCTTCGCGACGCACGCCGGCGCTCTTGGCCAGCACGTCCTTGAGCATGCCCAGGTATTGGTCGATATAGCTTTGGTCGGACACCGGGAAGCCGGTGGCGATCACGCACTCATTCATCATGAAGCGCTTGGATACGCGGATACGGCGATCATTGAGGAAGGCGCCGACGCCGCGCGAGGCGGTGAACAGATCGTTGCGGTTGGGGTCGAAGACCACGGCTTGCTGCACCTGGCCCTTGTGCGCCAGCGCGATGGAAATCGCGTACTGCGGGTGGCCATGCAGGAAGTTGGTAGTGCCGTCGATGGGATCGATGATCCACTCGTATTCCGACGAACCGATGCCTTTCGCGCCGGACTCTTCTGCTAGAATCGCGTGCTTGGGATAAGCTTCCAGAATGGAAGCGATGATGGACTCTTCCGCGGCGCGGTCCACTTCGGTCACGAAGTCATTGTGTTTCTTGCGCTCTACGCGCACCGCGTCGAGATTCAGCGACGCGCGCTGGATGACACTGCCGGCGCGGCGAGCGGCTTTCACCGCGACATTGAGCATCGGATGCATTGACGGCCTCTACACTTTCAACCATGACAAACGTCCGCCACATGACGCGACGTCTGCTAGTAACAATCTGGGTTAAGGAACAAGAAAAACCCGGCGCAATCGGGCAAGGCGGCATGCCTGCCCATCCGGCAAGCGCTGGCCTTGCGCGCAAAATGGCGCGCGGGCTTTTTCGATAAGCCGGCTATTTTAATGTGAAACTGCTGATGAATAAACCCCAAGTACCTGATTTTCTGAAAAACATTCGCGTGGTGTTGGCTCGCCCCAACCACCCCGGCAATATCGGCTCCGCCGCCCGGGCAATGAAGACCATGGGCCTGAGCCGGCTCTATCTGGTTGAACCCAAAGTGTTTCCCAGCGACGAAGCCAATACGCTGGCCTCCGGGGCGGTGGATCTTCTCGAACACGCCACCGTGGTGCCCAGCCTGGCCGAGGCGCTGCAAGACGTCACCATCGCCTGCGCGCTGACCAGCCGCCGCCGCGAGCTGACCACCCCGCTGTCCACCCCGCGCCAAACCACGCCTGAACTAGTGGCCCGCGCCCGCGACGGCGAACAAGTGGCCCTGGTGTTCGGCAACGAAACCTTCGGCCTGTCGATCGAAGAAGTCGAGCAGTGCAACCGTCTGGTCACCATCCCCGGCAATCCGGACTACTTCTCGCTGAATCTGGCGATGGCGGTGCAGGTCATGACCTACGAGCTGTTCAGTCACACCGGCGTGGACGTCGATTATCTGCGCGCCGACAGCGACGCGGCGGCGCTGGGCGAGGTGGAGGGCTTCTGCGGCCATCTGGAACAGACCATGGACAAGATCGGCTACTTCCGCCGCCGCAATAGCGAGCGGATGATGCGCCGGATGCGCACCCTGTTCAACCGCGCCGGCATGCTGCGCGAGGAGATCGACATCCTGCGCGGCTTCCTCAAACAGGTGCAACGCGCTGCCGACGGCGAAGTCCGTCGCGACGCGCCCGGACCGAATGGCGAATAAGCCGCCGTTCACCTTGCCCTACGCGCATCCGGCGGTGCGCGATCTGGCTTTTCTTCTCACCGCGCCCTCCCCCTGGAAAAGCGGCGCGGACATTCCGCCGCACCGGCTGCTGGGCCCCGACGGCCCGGCGCTGCTGCAAGCGCTGGACGCTCATCCCGACGAGCTGCGGCACTGGCTGGCGCGCCAGCCCACCCGCCGCCTGGGTCATTACGCCGAGCGCTTGCTGTCGTTCTGGTTCCGCTTGGCGCCGCACATCGAACTAGTCGCCAGCAATCTGCCTGTGCGCGGTCCAGACGGCCGCACCGTCGGAGAATTCGACTTCCTTTTGCGCCTGGACGGCCAACCGCTGCATCTGGAAGCCGCCAGCAAGTTCTACCTGCAGCTGGGCCGCAGCGCCGATACGCTGACCGGTCCCAGCCTGCGCGACGCCTGGGCGCTGAAAGCCCATAAGCTGCAGACCCAGCTGCGTCTATCCCGCCACCCCGCGGCGCAAGCGACGCTGCCGGAAGGCTTTGCCGGCTGCGCGGTCGGCGCCCGGCTCAGCGGCTGGCTGTTCCACGCTCAAGACACCTCGCCGGAACCGCCGCCCGGCGCCCTGCCGCTATACGGGCAATACTGGCCGCTGCGCGGCGACTGGCCTGCGTTGAACGCGGACTCCCGCTGGGCCTGGCTGCCCAGGCTCAGTTGGCTGGCGCCTGCGCGCCTCTCGCGGGAACACACCGCCGATGCGGCGGAAGTGCGCGCGCGGCTGGAACAGGCAGAGGCACCGCAATTGCTTGCCGAACTGCAACCCGGCCCGGACGGCGACTGGCATGAAGTGGCGCGAGGCTTCGCCGTTCCGCCGGGATGGCCTCAAGAAGCGCCGTTGTCGCGCTTGTTGCGGCAAATCGCGGACTGCGCGCCGCCGCAATGAAAAAGGCAAGCCTCATGGCTTGCCTAAGAACCTGTTTACGATCTGCTGCGCGTTGGCGATACGGCGTTGAGAACAGCTTCAGAATGTTCATGTACCGTGTGTACATTCCGCTTTTTCGCTCGTTTTCGCCTTGTCTCGCTCTGGCTCGCGAGACTTTGAACTGGCTCTAAGAACCTGTTTACGATCTCCGGAGCAATAGAGCCAGGAAAGCCAAGTGGATGAACTGCAAGCTGGTATTGAGTTTCCGCTCACAGTTCTTCCACAGCCTTCTGCTCTTTTCCAACCAAGCGAAGCTGCGCTCCACAATCCATCGTTTTGGCATCACCTTGAACGTATGCAGCTCGCTTCTCTTCGCGATCTGTACCGTCACATACCCGCC
>NZ_JONK01000042.1 GCF_000711885.1 Chromobacterium haemolyticum DSM 19808 | reverse complement strand
GACGAAGTGTGGATGTGCGACACAATTAAATACCGAATATATGTGGGCTGATCAAAGATCAGCCCAGGCTTCTTCTAGTTTGTACCAGTTTATGTCTGGTGGCCATAGCGAGGTGGTCCCACGCCTTCCCATCCCGAACAGGACCGTGAAACGCCTTAGCGCCGATGATAGTGTGGCATTCGCCATGTGAAAGTAGGACACCGCCAGACGCCCGATTGCGAAGCCCAGCTCAGACGAGCTGGGCTTTTGCATTGGTGTTCAGACCTTGCCAAGCCTCCCCCATGGGAGGCTTTTTTGCGTCTGGGGCGCGCTGGAGGCTGAATAAGCGCAACGGCAGTGCCGTTTTGTTTACTTATTTTTTGGGCTTGACGGGTTTGACCGCTGCGGGTTTTTCGGTTGGGCTTTCCGGCTTTTTCACCTGTTTATCCGGTGCGATCTCGGTCAGCAACTGCTCCAGCAGTTTGCTGCGAGAGGCGATGTGATGATCGAAGCGCCAGTCTTTCAGTAGATCAATGGCGACGTCGAAATAACGCATGTCGATATCGTAGAGCAGGCTTAGATCGAAAGAGCGGCCCATTTCCAATGCGGTCGCCAGTTCCTTGAGCACTTGCATTTGCTGCGGGTCGTGTCCTTCTTCGATGAAACGGCGTATTTTTTTGGCGGCATTCATGGGGGAAGCTCCCTTGTTGGCAATGTGCCTATCTTAGCCAATGTCGTCGGGGCTGTAACTTGCATTGGCGCAAAGCCGGACCGTCTCGCCGCTTTCCCCCCTCTACTGTGTTGTTCCTTTCTCGAATACCACCCAAAAGAACTATTTCGATTAGATCGTTTTTCCTTGTCCTTGCCCACGTCTGGCGAATGGGTTTTCCTTCACGCCGGCAGTATGGTGTGAATATGGAATTGGACTGGTCGGCCGCCTGGTCGCAGAGGGAGAAAAGATGACATTCGCGACATATAAGCAGTACTCGGTGCTGGCCGTCAGCACTTTTGCTTTCACCGTCTGTTTCATGGTTTGGATGATGATGGGCGTGGTGGGCATTCCCGTGAAGCAGCAGCTGGGTCTGAATGAGACCGAGTTTGGGATTCTGGTGGCGATGCCGGTCTTGTCCGGCTCGCTGGTGCGGGTGCCGTTGGGCATTTGGACCGATCGTTATGGCGGTAGGGTTGTTTTGTTCTGCCTGATGCTGAGCACGGTGCTGCCGATTTACCTGATGGAGTACGCCTCCCAATATTGGCATTTCTTGCTGATTGGTTTGTTCATCGGTTTGGCCGGCGGCAGCTTCTCCGTGGGTACGCCCTATGTGGCGCGTTGGTTCGACGCGCGGCATCAGGGAATGGCGATGGGGGTGTTCGGAGCGGGCAACTCAGGCGCGGCGGTGAACAAATTCGTGGCGCCGGCTTTGATCGCGCTGGGCGGCTGGACGCTGGTGCCCCAGGTTTACGCCGGGGTGATGCTGGTCACGGCGCTGCTGTTTTGGTTTTGCAGTTATCACAGCCCTGCGCATTTGAGCGGCGGAGGCCAGCGTTTCATCGATCAATTGCGGGTGATGCGCGACCCTAGGGTTTGGCGCTACTCACAGTATTACTCGGTGGTGTTTGGCGGCTATGTGGGTTTGTCGCTGTGGCTGACCAAGTACTTTGTAGGCGAATACGGCTTTGATATGAAAACCGCCGCCTTTCTCGCTGCCTGTTTTTCCTTGCCCGGCGGCGTGCTGCGTGCGATCGGTGGCTGGATGTCGGACCGCTTCGGCGCATATCGCACGACGTGGTGGGTGATGTGGGTGTTGTGGGTGTGCTTCTTCATTTTATCCTATCCGCAGACTCAGATGGTAGTGGCCACCGTCAAGGGGCCTTGGAGCTTGCATATCGGTCTGAACTCGGTGTTGTTCACTGCGATTTTGTTCATCGCCGGCGTGGCGATGGCCGTGGGTAAAGCATCGGTGTTCAAGTTCATCGCTAATGATTTTCCAGACAACATCGGCGCGGTGTCCGGCGTGGTGGGGCTGGCCGGCGGCTTGGCCGGTTTCGTGTTGCCGATTTTGTTTGGCGTGCTAGTGGATCTGGCGGGGGTGCGTTCCAGCTGCTTCATGTTGCTGTACGGCACAGTCTGCGTCAGCTTGGTCTGGATGCATTACTCGTTCAAGCCGGTGGCGGAGGAGGGCTTGCGCCGGGCTGCGGCTGGTCGTTGAGTGTGAGTTGAATGGCGGCGCTTTGACGCGAGCCGCCTTTAAAAGATTGTCAAATAGCGCTGGTCTGGCCATGACTCGGGCCGGCGGGGAGGGTTGAGTCATGTCTTATGTCATCAAACGGTGGGAGCCGGAAAACGCCGAGTTCTGGCAACAGGAAGGTCAGAGCATTGCGCGGCGCAATTTGTGGATTTCGATCCCGTGTCTCACGCTGGCTTTCGTTATTTCAGTATTGTGGAGTGTGGTGACTTTGAACCTGCCGAACGCGGGGTTCAACTACACCAAGGATCAACTGTTCTTGCTGACGGCCTTGCCCGCGCTGTCCGGCGCGACCTTGCGCATTTTTTATTCCTTCATGCCATCCATTGTCGGGGGGCGTAAATGGACGACCTTGTCCACCGCCTCGCTGTTGATGCCGGCGGTATGGCTGGGCTTTGCGGTGCAGGATCCGACGACGTCTTATCCGGTGATGCTGGCGATCGCCTTGCTGTGCGGGTTGGGCAGCGGGAATTTCGCCAGTTCTATGGCTAATATCGCTTACTTTTTCCCCAAGGCGCAGAAAGGCGCGGCGAACGGTTTGAACGCCGGTTTCGGCAACCTCGGCGTGTCCTTGGCTCAGTTTGTGATTCCGTTGGTGGTGACTGGCGGCATGTTCGGCGCCTTTGGCGGTGATGCGCAGCATTATGTCAAGGATGGGGTGGAGAAGAGCCTGTGGTTGCAGAACGCCGGCTTCGTCTGGGTTCCCTTCATCGTCTTGGCCACGGCGGCTGCTTGGTTCGGCATGAATGATTTGGCCGACGCCAAGGCTTCGTTTACCGAGCAGGCCGTGATTTTCCGCCGTAAGCATAATTGGCTGATGTGTTGGCTGTACATTGGCACTTTCGGCAGCTTCATCGGTTTTGCCGGTGCCTTCGCTCTGTTGACCAAAACCCAGTTTCCTGAGGTGCCGGTGGCCAAGTTCGCTTTTATCGGCCCCTTGCTCGGCGCTCTGGTGCGTCCTATCGGCGGTGTGATTTCCGACAAGCTCGGCGGCGCGCGGGTGACGTTGTGGGTGTTCGCGGTGATGGCCTTGGCTGTGGTGGGGGTGTTGCATTTTCTGCCCGCGCATGACGCGACCGGTCAATTGAGCGGCGGTAGTTTTGCCGGTTTCTTCACCATGTTCCTGTTGCTGTTCACCATGGCCGGCGTGGGCAATGGCTCGACTTACCGAATGATTCCGACCATCTTCACTACGGGCCGGCTGCGTGCTGCGGCAGGCCGAGGCGAAGAGGCGTGCAAGCAGGCCGAGGCGGATGGGGTTAAGGAATCGGCCGCGGCCGGCGGTTTCATCAGCGCCATAGGCGCCTATGGCGGCTATTTCATTCCGCAAAGCTTTGGCGCGTCAATGAAGGCGACCGGCGGGGCGGAGCCGGCGCTGCTGTGTTTCATTGTTTTTTATATCAGCTGCATGGTTTTGTGCTGGTGGTTCTATGCGCGCAAGAACGCTGAAGTGAGTTGCTGATAAGCTAAGGCAGGAAGCAGAGCCGGCGGGGCGTCGAGACGATGCCTCGCCGGTTTGTCGTTTATCGGCTTGATGGGGATGGCGGCGGCTTGGTTTGTGTTTGGGGCGGGGCTGAGCTCGGGGAACGCTCAGGGTAGTTTGACGATGTAGTTGGGCCCGCCTTCCCGCGCTTTTTGCAGGGCTTCGTTCAAGCGTTCCAGCATGGGTTTGGGGGTGTTTTCACTGCCGCGCAGAGCGCTCAGTCCGACGCAGGCCGCCGCTTTGCGTTCTTCTCCCTGATACACGAAACTCAACTGGCGCAGCGATTTGATGAGTCTACGAGCCAGTTCGTTGGCCCCGCTTACCCCGGTGTTGGGCAGCAGAATGATGAAGGCGTCGTCTTCTCGCCGGGCGACGAGGTCGCTGTCGCGCGTGCTTTGCAGGCAGAGGCTGCTTGCGAGGCGCAACAAGTGGCGATGAGCCGAACCTTCATCAAGTTCCGGCATCGGTTCCGGCACGTTCATCAAACTGAGGATCAAGCCGGAGACGGCGCCGCCGTAGCGACGCGCGCGGCCGGTTTCGGCGTGAGCGGCGGACAGCAGGCGGTGCATGCCGGCCACGCCGGTTAGCTTGTCGTCATCGGTCAGTTTGTCTTCCGCGCGCAGGCTTTTCATCAGGCTGATCGAACGCTCTACTAAATTACGCTCAAAATCCAGCAACTGGCTCATCACCTTGGTCTCTGTGCGGTCGCTGAAGCTGTAGATCAGCATGAGCGCGCCTTCCAATTCCACCTCGCGCAGCGATAGCTGTACCTCGAAGCAGCGACCGCCGCTGGCTTGCAAGGTTAGCGAGCGGTTGTAAATCATGCTGGTGCGGCGCAGTTCGCCGGCCAGTAGTTCGGCGTCGGCGGGGTCCGGCAGGAAACGGGAAAAGGGTTGTCCAATCAGGTCGCTGTGCGGAGTGGCCAGCAGGATGGCCGCCAACTGATTGGCGCTGACGATCTGGCCATCGGCGGGAAGGGCTATGATCAGGGCGCCTTGTACGGTGTCGATCAGCGATTGAAAGGCTTGCAGTATCGCCATAGGGCTCTCCGTAAGTCGTGTGAGGCCGGCGAGTTCGCATCAGGCGTGGCCAGACGCGTAGCAATGGGGCCGCTGTCTAAAAACCTGTTCAAAGTCCGCTGCGCTTCGTGAAGCGTCGCACGGTGAGTGCAAGCTCAAAATGCTCGTGTACCACTCGACCATTCCGCTGTCTCAGCCGTTTTCGTCTTGTCTCGCCTTAGCTCGCGAGATCGTAAACACGTTCTAAGTGTATTCCCTGAGTACAGATATTTCATGCTCAACTTGTTGGCCGGGACTTGGCTTGCTTATCTTTGCCGGGAAATGACCGTGCTTATCCTGGAAATCAGAATTAATTGCCTGCGTACGCTGGAAATTGTCATCAATCATGGTAAATTCGTGTTTGTACGCAAAATACACTAGCGAGAACCGTAGTCCGTCGCCACCCCTGACGCGGCTTTCGGCCCGCCCACACGGCGGTTTTCTCTCCCTTGCCCGGCTTGCCGGGTCCCTTCCGTTCGCTCCCGGGCTTCATGATCTGGCCTGGCGCGGGCAGCGCCTTGTCGGCGCAAAACAGCACCTTTGCCGCTGCGGCGATCGCGTTTGGGCGCGGGCGTCGATTTCGGCGATTCAAAAACAAATATTCGGACAAAGAAGCAGACTGCATTATGGCAAGATCACAATGGGGCTCGCGCCTCGGTTTCATCCTCGCCGCCGCCGGCTCGGCCATCGGGCTGGGGGCAATCTGGAAATTTCCCTACGTCGCCGCAACCAATGGCGGCGGCGCCTTCTTGTTTATTTACCTCGGCATCTGCCTGACGCTGGGCCTGGCGCTGATGCTGGCCGAAATGGCGCTGGGCCGCGCGTCCAAGGCCGGCGCCGTTGGCGCCTTCCGCCAGTTGGCCGGCGGAGGCTGGCCCATCATCGGCTATATGAGCGTTTTGGTGTGTTTCCTGATTCTGTCTTTCTATAGCGTGGTGGGTGGCTGGACCATCGCCTACATTGTCAAGGCGCTGGGGGGCGGCATCATGACGTCGGACGCCAAGACCCTGGGCGCCATTTTCAGCGGCTTCATTAGCGACCCGCTGGAGCCTATCGCCTACCATGCCGGCTTCGCCTTGTTGACCGTGTGGGTGGTGGCCGGCGGTGTGCAGAAGGGCATCGAGAACTTATCGAAGTTTCTGATGCCGGCCTTGTTTGTGCTGATGTTGGTGTTGATTGCCCGAGGCCTGACGCTGCCCGGGGCTTGGGACGGCGTGAAGTATTTCGTGGCTCCGGACTTTTCCAAGGTCAGCAGCGCCATGTTGGTGGACGCGCTTGGCCTGGCTTTCTTCTCGCTGTCGCTGGGCCTGGGCATCATGATCACCTACGGCTCCTATGTGAGCAAGGAATCCAATCTGCTGGGGTCGGCGTTGTGGGTGATCCTGCTGACGGTGGCGACGTGCTTCCTCGCGGGTCTGATGGTGCTGCCGGCGGTTTTCGCTTTCGGTTTCGATCCGTCCGCTGGTCCGGGCCTGACCTTCATCACCATGCCGGCGGTGTTCGCCCATCTGCCGTTGGGCCAGCTGTTCGCGGTGATGTTCTTCTGCCTGCTGCTGCTGGCGGCGCTGACCTCCTCGGTGTCCCTGCTGGAGGTGGTGACCAGTTTCGCGATCGACGAGTTCGGCCTCAAGCGTGGCCAGGCGGCCTGGGTGATGACGCTGGGGATCTTCCTGCTGGGCATTCCGGCGTCCTTGTCCCTGGGGGTGTGGAGCGAATACCAGTTGTTCGGCATGGGCTTCTTCGATCTGCTGGACTACCTGACCTCCAAGCTGCTGATGCCGCTGGGTGAACTGCTGCTGGCCTTGTTTGTTGGCTGGAAGGCGTGGCCGGTGGTGCGCCGCGAGCTGGCCGGCGAGGGCGCCGGCCGCCGCATGCGGTTGATGCGCGGCTTCTGCATGGCGATGGCGCCGGCTTTGATCGGCTGGATCATGGTGGCCAGCCTGCGCGCCGGTTAACCCGGGCTGAGCGCTCGCTCATGATGAGCCCGCCGCGAGCAGCGGCGGGCTTTGCGCTACACTTGCGGTTTTATCGCCTCATCGCAAGGAGCCGGCGTGAAGTCCTCTCTTTCCCTGGTCCTGGCAACGCTGATGTTGACCGGCTGCGCCGCGACCACTCCCACGCCGGTTTCGGCTCCCGTTTCCGAACTTCCCGCGCCGGTCCCGGCGATGACGCCCGAAGCCAGCGCGCCGCTGGCGACCCCGGCGCCGCTTGTCACGCCGCCTCCGTCAGCCGGCAGGCCGGCCAGCCGTCCGGCGGTCACGGACGCGCAGGGCGGCGAACTGCTCAACCGCTTGCTGCCGGCCGGCATTCCGGATCGCAAGGGCTGGAACGCCGACATCATAGGCGCGTTCAGCCATCTGAAGATTCCCTACACGCCGCAATACTTTTGCGCGGTGCTGGCGGTGGCCGAGCAGGAGTCCGGCTTCAGCCCGGACCCTGTGGTGCCGAATCTATCCAAGATTGTTTGGGGCGAGATCGAGCAGCGGCGGCAGAAATACCTGATTCCGGCCTTCGTGGTGGACGCTGCGATGCAGAAGAAGTCTCCGGACGGCCGCAGCTATAAGCAGCGGGTGGACGCGCTGCGCACCAAGCGCGAAATGAATGCGCTGTTTGAGGACATGGTGCGCGAGCTGCCGTTCGGCCAGACCATCTTCGAACACAAGAATCCGATTCGCGATGGCGGGCCGATGCAGGTCAGCGTGGCGTTCGCGGAAACCCATGTTCGCGCCTGGCCCTATCCTTATCATTATGCTGGCAGCCTGCGCGACGAAGTATTCTCCCGGCGCGGCAGCGTGTACTTCGGCAGCGCCATCCTGCTGCAATACCCGGCGCCTTACAGCCAGATGGTCTACCGCTTCGCCGATTACAACGCCGGCCGTTACGCCAGCCGCAACGCGGCTTTCCAGCAGGCGGTGGCCCGTCTCAGCGGCCGCAAGCTGGCACTGGACGGCGACATCATGCTGTACAGCGACAAAATGAACCGTGCGCTGTCCGGCGAGACCAGCGAAACCCAGAAAGCGCTGCTGGCCATGTCCGGCCGGCTGGGCATGAGCGCGGACGAAATGCTGCGCGACCTGCGCCAGGAGAAGCTGTCCGGCTTCGCCCAGACCGCGTTGTACCAGAAAGTCTTCGCGCTGGCCGGCGCTAGGGCGCCGCGCGAGATCATGCCGCAGATCGTATTGGTCAGTCCCAAGTTCACTCGCCGCCTGACCACGGAGTGGTTTGCCCGGCGCGTGGATGGCCGCTATCAGAACTGCCTGGCGCGCGCGGGGGCTTAGAACGTGTTTACGATCTCGAGAGCTAAGGCGAGACAAGGCGAAAACGGCTGAGACAGCGGAATGGTCGAGTGGTACATGAGCATTTTGAGTTCGGTTTCAACGCCGTATCGCCGACGAGCAGCAGATCGTAAACAGGTTCTTAATGCCGTTGGGCTTGCCTTGCCCGGCCACCTATAGTTAGAACGTGTTTGCGATCTCGCGAGCTCGCGCGAGACATTGAACAGGTTCTAACTGCCCTCCATCTCCAAGGCGGGGCCTTCGTCCATGCACGCGAACAGGAGTCCCGATGCGCGTACATCTGAAGCTGGCGCACAAGCTGGCCTTGCTGATTGCTCCGCTGGTGCTGCTCTTGTTGTGCGGGGCCCTGTGGTTTGCCTTTGAGCAATGGAGGACGGTCCAGGCTCTACAGCGCGATCAGGCGCTGGCGGACAATGTGCAGAAAGTGGGGGAGCTGATCCACGCGCTGCAGATCGAGCGCGGCCTGAGCAACCGTTATCTGAACGAGCATAAGCCGATGCCGGCCGCCTTGCCGCGGCAAAAAGCGCTGGCCGACGCCTTGCTGGTCCGCTTGCGTCAGCAACCTGCCGACGAACTGTCGCGCAAGGCGGGCTTGTTTTTCTCCCAGCAGTTGCCAACCGTGGAGATGCTCTCTACTCTGCGGCGCGATGTGGCGCAGCGCCACATTTCGCCATTGCCGGCGTTTGAGCGTTACACCGAAGTCATCGAGCGGCTCTCCAAGGTCATCACGCTGTTCTACTCGCAAAGCGAGGACGTGCGCGCATTGGTGCAACAGTGGTCCGCCTTGCATTGCCAGACGGAGTACACCGGCCGCGCGCGCGGCCTGATCGGCGGGGTGTTGGCGGTGGGCAGTTTCAATATCAACGAATTCCGTCTGGTCAGCGGTATGGTGTCGCAGGAGGCGCTATGCCGCAGCCTGTACCGACAGAGCGAGGGTGACGAGCGCTTGCTGGACCGGGCGCTGAACGCTAGCGGCGCGTACGAATCGCTGCGCGACGCGGTGCTGGCGCGTGGTCCGGGCGCGATGCAGAGCTTGTCGAGCGAGGAATGGTTCGAGGTGGCCAGCCGGCGCATAGACGCGCTGCAGGAAGTGCAGAACGCGGTGTTGGCACGGATTCGAGACGCACTGGCGGCGCAGCAGTCCGCTGCGCGTTGGCAAAGCTGGCTGGCCTTGGCGGTATTGGCCGGGGTGCTGTTGCCCATCGCCGCCGCATTGCTGCTGGCGCGCAGCATTCTGCGGACCTTGGGCGCGGAGCCGGATGAAGTGGCGCAAGGCATGCGCGAACTGGCTGGCGGCCAGCTGGACTTCCGCCTGCGGCTGGCCTCCTCCGACGACGATAGCCTGGCTGCGCATATTCGCCAGATGGGGCGGAAGCTGAGCGGGGTGATTCTGCAGGTGCAGCAGGACGCGGACGCGGTGGCCAACGCCGCGCTGCAATTGAACAGCGCTTCGCAGGGCTTGTCCGACAGCGCTTGTCGCACTTCCTCCGATATCGAGCAGACCAGCCACGCGGTGGACGAGATTGCCGGGCAGATGTTCGCGATGGCCCGCGATGCCAGCCTCAGCGGCGACGTGGCCAGCGAAGCCGCGCGCCAGGCGGAGGAGGGCAGGCGGGTTGTCGGCGAAACCATAGAGGCGATGCACGTGATCGCCCAGCGAACCGACATCATCGACGACATCGCTTATCAGACCAATTTGCTGGCGCTCAACGCCGCCATCGAAGCTGCGCGCGCAGGCGAGCTGGGCAAGGGCTTTGCCGTCGTGGCCGATGAAGTGCGCAAGCTGGCGAAGCGTAGCCAAGCCGCGGCCAAGGAAATCGGCCAGGTGGCGGCGGGCAGCGTGCGGCTGGCGGAGGCGGCGGGCAAAAGCCTGAGCGCCATTGTCGAATCCAGTCAGCAAACCCGGCAACTGGTGCGGGATATTTCCAAAGAGGCCGTGGTCCAGGCGCAGCACGTGGGCGGCATCAACCAGGTGATGCAGGGGCTGAGCCAGCTGTCTCAGGGCAATGCCGCCGCCAGCGAGCAATTATCGGCGGCGGCGCAGGAGGTGTCGCAACGCGCCGGCAGCCTGCGTCGGCAGATGGCTTATTTCCGCCGCCCAACCGACGGCTAGCGTACTTCGCGCATGTCGTCGCGCTGGACGCGCAGCCGCACTGGCGCGCCGTCGGCCAGCAAGTCCGCCGGATTGCGGTTCAGCCGGTCCACCTGCAGCAGCGCGCCGGCGCTTTCCACCTGATAGCGGACGATGTTGCCCAGCAGCTGGCGTTGCTTCACCAGCGCCGGCAAGCTGTCCGTTTCCGCGCTGTCGCCGGGCAACAGTTGAATGGACTCCGGGCGGATCGCCAGATGGCCCTGGATTTCCAGGCCGAACAGCGCCCGGCTGTCGCCGACGGACAGTAGATTGTAATTGCCCATGAAGCGGGCGACGAACTCGGTGGCCGGCTGGGTGTAGATGGTTTCGGCCGCGCCTTCCTGCTCCACTTTCCCCTGGTTCATGACGAAGATGCGGTCGGACAGGGTCAGGGCCTCTTCTTGGTCGTGGGTCACGAAAATAGTGGTTAGCCCCAGCCGGCGTTGAATATCGCGGATCTGTTCGCGCAGATTCTTGCGGATGCGCGCATCCAATGCCGACAGTGGCTCGTCCAACAGCAGAATGCGCGGTTCCACCACCAGCGCGCGCGCCAGGGCCACCCGCTGGCGTTGGCCGCCGGAGAGCTGATGCGGATAGTGGTTCTCCTTGCCGGACAGCTCCACCAGCGCCAGCGCCTCCGCTACCTTGCGGCGGATGTCGGCGGCGTCGCGCTTCTGCATCTTCAGGCCGAAGGCGATGTTCTCGCCTGCGCTCATATTGGGAAATAGCGCATAGCTTTGAAACACCATGCCGATGCCGCGTTTTTGCGGCGCGCAGGCCGTGATGTCCTCGCCTTGCAGGCGGATGGCGCCGCCGCTGGGCGTCTCGAAGCCGGCGATCATCCGCAGCACCGTGGTCTTGCCGCAGCCCGACGGGCCCAGGAAAGTGACGAACTCGCCCGCCTCCACCCTCATATTGAAGTCGTGCACCACCGTGTGCTGGCCGTAGCGTTTGTGCAGATTTTGGATGTCCAGGTATGCCATTGTGGGGTTCTTTCTTATTCCGAGGCGGTGGCATCGCGCAGCGCGCGACGGTGACGGCCGGCCACCTGTAGCAGGCCCATGGCCGCCCAAGTGATCAAAAAGGCGATGATGGCCAGCGCCGCCGGCTCGTAAGCGCGGTTGGCGCCGATCAACTGCAGATAAGGGCCGAAGGCCGGCCGCGCCAGCAAGCTGGCCATGGTGAACTCGCCGATGACGATGGCGAAGGTCAGAAACGCGCCGGACAACAGCGCGGACTGGATATTGGGGAAGATCACCCGCAGCAGAATCACTCGCCAGCCGCCGCCCAGGCTTTGCGCCGCCTCGGCCAGAGATCGCACATCGATGGCGGACAGGCCGGCGTCGATGGAGCGGTATAGATAGGGCAGGGCCAGCGTCACGTAGCTGCAGACCAGCAATAGATCCGTGCCGCGCTCGCTGCCGGTCAAGGGCAGCCAGGCATCGCTGCCGAACAAGCGCAGATAGCCGAAAACGATGACGATGGCCGGAATCACCAGCGGCAGCAGGGTGATGAACTCCACCAGCGGACGCAGCCGCGGTAGCCGGAGTTGGATCCAGAACGCTGTGGGCGCCACCAGCAGGATGCCGATGACGATGGTGAATAGGGCCATCAGCGCGGAATAGGCGAAGCTTTGCTGAAAGCCCGGATCCTGCAGCACCAGTTTGTAGGCTTCCAGGCTGTAACCCTCGCGCAGCATCTTCAGGCTGAATTCGAAGGTGGCCAAGAGCGGCAGAAGGAAGTACAGGCCGCCGGCGATGACCGCGATCCAGGCGCCCAGACGCGACGATGGTTTGTGGGCTGGCTGGTGTTTCATGCCCGGCTCCTTTCCGCGCGGCCGCGCAGCCAGATATAGGCGGCGTTGGACAGGCCGGTGACCACGATCATGCCCAGCGCCAGCGCGTAGCCCAGGTTCTGATCGTGCAGCACGTCGCCGCGGATTTGCGCGTACAGCAGGATGGTGACGATGTTGAGCGAACTGCCGGTCAGCGCGTAGGCGGTGGCCACCGCGCCGAAGGCGTTGGCGAACAGCAGCAGCGCCGCGCCCAGGATGCTGGGCCACAGCACCGGCAGCGCGATGCGGCTCCAGTAGGCGAAAGCGGAGCCGCCCAGGCTGTCGCAGGCCTCGCGCCATTCGGTTTTGAGGCCGTCGATGGCTGGGCTGACGATCAGCACCATCAGCGGAATCTGAAAGTACAAATAAGTCAGCGTCAGGCCGCTGAAGCTGAGAATGCTGAAACCGCCGGCATAGAGATCGAAATCCAGGTAGCGGCGCAACAGCACCGTCACCAGGCCCATGCGGCCCAGCGTGGCGAGAAAGGCGAAGGCCAGCGGCACGCCGGCGAAGTTGGACGCCACGCCGGAGAAGGTGGCCAGCGTCGGGCGAATCCAGCCCGGCAGCCGGCCGCGGATTGCCGCGAGGGCCAGCAACAGGCCGAAGACCGCGCCCAAGAGCGCCGAGGCGGCGCTGATCTGCAGGCTGATCTTGTAGGCGTCGAGAATCGCCGGCTCGAACAGCCGGGCGATGTTGTTCAGCGTGAAATGGCCGTCGGCGTCCTGGAACGCCCCCAACAACAAGCGAGCGGTGGGCAGCAGCAGGAACAGCAGCGCAAACAGAAAGAACGGCGCCACGCCCAGCCAGGACAGCGAGACGAAGCCGCCGCCGGCGCGGCGCGGCGACGCCGGGCCGGCACGGCCGGCGAGGGAGTTGGAAGATGCGGACATGAGGGCGTGTTTCCAAAGAGAGCCCGCGCGCGGCGGAAGCGCCGCGCGCCAATCAGGGCGAAACGGCTTATTTGACGTTACTGCCCACCACGCTGTCCCACTGCTTGGTGATCACCGCCTTGTACGCCTCTTGCTGTTCCAGCGTGGGGAACAGGGCTTTCTTATAGGCGGCGGCGTCCGGCATCCGGCTCAGCAGGTCCTGTGGGATTTTCTTGCGGGCGGCCAGATCGTTGAAGCGGGTGGGGTGGCAATACCCCTTGAGCCAGGCCAACTGGCCTTCGTCGGAGAACAGGTATTCCTGCCACAGTTTGGCCACGTTGGGGTGCGGCGCGTAAGCGCTGATGCCCTGGGCGTAAACACCCGCCACCACGCCGGTTTTGGGCACCACCACCTCCACTTTGGGATTGCCTTTCAAGGTGTCGCGGTCGGCCAAGGCGTTGTAGTCCCAGCGGATCACGATGGGCGTGCTGCCCTGGGCCAGCGAGGCAGCTTTGCCGATCACCGGCACAAAATTGCCGTTCTTGTTCAGTTGCGCGAAGAATTTGAGGCCGGCGTCGGCGGCCTTGGCCACATTGCCCTTGGACTGGGACAAGCCGGCGGCGAACACGCCCTGGATCGCCTGGTTGGCGGCGCGCGGGTCCCCGGCCAGCGCCACCGCGTTCTTGTATTCCGGCTTCAGCAGATCGCTCCAGTCGGTCGGTGTTTTGCTTACCAGGTCCTTGTTGACTTCGAAGGCCAGCACGCCGTAGTAATCGCCATACCAATAGCCGTCTTTGTCCTTGACGCTGTCCGGAATGGTCTTCCAATTGGACACTTTGTATGGCTGAAGCAGACCCGCGGCCTTGGCTTGCGGGCCGAAGGACAGGCCCACGTCGATCACGTCCGGCGCCTGCGGGCCCTTATTGCTCTTGTTGGCCTTGATTGCCTCCAGTTCGTCGGCCGAGCCGGCGTCTGGATTCAGTTCGTTCACTTTGATGCCGTACTTGGCCTTGAAGCCGGCGATCACGCCGCCGTAGCCGCACCAGTCATGGGGCAGGGCAATCACGTTCAGCTCGCCTTCCTTCTTGGCGGCCTGGATCAGCGCGTTCAGGTTGTCGGCAAAAGCGGTATTGGCCAGTAGGGCCAGAGCGCCCAGCACGGCGCAGCGCAACGGTTTGTTCATGGCATCCATCCCTTTGGACTAGGTCAAATAAAAACGATGCTGATGGTATTCCGCGTAGATGACATTCCGGTTTACGACGCATGGCAATTTGATTGCAGATTGGTGACGAATCAGCGGAGGAACTGCCATAGCCGTTTGCGGCAGTTAATTTCCTTGTCATTTTTTGTTGGTAAAAAGCCGGCGGAGACCTGATTGTTGGACTAGTCCTGATGCCTGAACCGAAACCGCTTTCCCAGGCCGCGCGGATACGCGCGGCCTTATTGCAGCAAATCGAGGGCGGCTTGTTGCGGCCCGGCGGTCGTTTGCCGTCGGAGCGCGCGCTGGCCGAGCTGTTCGCCACCACTCGCATTACCTTGAAAGAGGCGCTGGGCGTGCTGGAAGCCGAGGGGCGGGTGTATCGCGAAGAACGGCGCGGCTGGTTCGTTGCCTTTCCGCGCCTGGAATACGCGCCGCTCTATGGCAACCATTTCCAACAAATGGCCGACACGCAGCAACGGGCGGCGGAAACCCGGCTTTTAAGCGTCGAGACGGTGCTGGCTTCACCCGAATTGTGCCGGGCGTTGGAGGTGCCGCCCTTGAGCTCTTTGTGGAAAATATGCCGTCAGCGCAGCCTGGACGGGCGAGTGGCGTTATACGTGGAGCACTTTCTGCGGCCGGAGCGTTTTCCGAACATCCAGTGCCAGGACCTGAGCCAATCGTTGACCGGACTGTATCGCCATCGTTACGGCATCGAATACGCGGCTGCGGCTTTCGACATCTTGCCGGCCGCGGCGCAGGGGCGTGTGGCCCAGGCGCTGATGCTGGCCGAGGGGAGCCCGGTGCTGTTGATACGGCGCATCAATCGCGATGCCGCCGGCGCTGCGCTGGACTGCGATTACGAATACTGGCGGCATGATGCGGTGCGTCTACGCGTGGACAGTCCTGCCGCCGAGGCTGCGAATTGAGCTACCATCGCGGCATTGGACACTGTTTACAGGAGATCTCATGAGCCGAGTTTTAGTGTTGTACACCGGTGGCACCATAGGCATGACCGAAACCCCGGACGGTCTGGCGCCGTCGCCGGGCCTGTTGCCGGGCCTGTTGGAGCGCTTTCGCCGTCCCGGCCTGGATTTCGACGTGGTCGAATTTGACGAGTTGATCGATTCCTCCGCCATCGAGCCTCGTCACTGGAACCGCATCATCGCCGCGTTGGCCGAGCGTTATGGCGACTACGACGGCTTCGTCGTCATCCACGGCACCGACACCATGGCCTATACCGCAAGCTTGCTGGCCTTCGCCCTGCGCGGCCTGGCCAAGCCGGTGGTGCTGACCGGCGCGCAACTGCCGTTGCTGCATCCGCGCTCCGACGGCTGGAACAATGTGGCCGACGCGCTGGAAGCGGCTAGTCAGCCTGAACTGCATGAGGTCGTCATCGCCTTCGATCGCCTGCTGCTGCGCGGCAGCCGCGCACGCAAGCTGGACGTTGAGCATTTCGCCGGTTTCGGCTCGCCCAACGCGGAGCCGCTGGCTCGCTTCGCCATCCATCCGCATTGGAACAAGGCGGCCTGGTTGCCGGGGGAGGGAGAATTTCAGCCAAAGGCGCTGCGCGAAGATCTGAGTATCGCCTGTCTGTTCCTCAGCCCGGGCCAGGGGGCTGCGCTGGCTGGTCGCCTGATGGCGGACCCTGCCTTGGACGCCGCGGTGCTGATGAGCTACGGCAGCGGCAACGCGCCGGCAGATCCGGCGCTATTGAATGGCGTGAAGGCCTTGACCGCGCGGGGCGGCGCGGTGCTCAACATCACGCAGGCGCCGAGGGGCGCGGTGGAAGTGGGCGCTTACGCCGCCAGTCAGCCGCTGGCGCGCGCCGGCGCGGTGGCGGGGGCGGACCTGACGCCGGAGGCGGCGCTTGCCAAGTTGCACGTGTTGCTGTCCGCCGGTCTTAGTGGCCCGCAACTAGCGGCGCAACTGGCCAGGCCCCTGCGCGGCGAGATGAGCGCGCATTAAAACGCCGTTCACTACTCGGGCTGCTCATTTTTTGAGCGGCCTTTTTTTGTGTCGGTTTTTCAGGGCCTTGTCGCGCTTGTCCACAACTCGCCCACATGGCTTTGCACCTTGGGTGTGGGTAAGCGGCAGGGCGACCGACGGCGGCCAGCCATGGCCGGAACTGGTGCTTTCTTACCGCTATGTCATGAGTGGGTGTGCTGTTTTGCCTAAAAAATAAGCGGCCGAAAATGCGCTTGGCGGAACAAGGACTTGGCTGTCTTATCCACAATTGTCCCACATGGCTTTTCACGCTGGATGTGAGTAATCTCGTGATTTGCCTGTTTTTTGATCAATACGGATAAATCCATTTCACGGCAAGGGCTTAGCTTCCTTGTCCACAGTTGGCGCACAGGGCTGTCCCCTCTGCTTGTTGAGAACAGCTGCCCGGCTGTTGATAGCGCAGCAAGCGGCGTATAATTGACCGCTTTTCCGTATTTTGAAAGCAGCGGTATGTTCAAGGGCGCGACACGGCCGTTGAAGATCGCCATTGTAGGGCCGGAGTCTTGCGGCAAGACCACGTTGGCGCGCGCGCTGGCGGCCGCGTTGAATGCATCGGGCATTGCCGCCGCCTGGGTGCCGGAATACGCGCGCGACTATTTCGCCACGCGTCCGTATCGTTCCACGCCGGAGATTATTGAGGAAGTGGCGCGAGGACAGTTGGCGGCGGAACAGGCATTGGCCGCCGACGTCCAAGTCTTGTTGTGCGACACCACCGGATTGAATTGCAAGATCTGGAGCGAGGTGGCGCATGGGCGCTGCAGCCCGGGCTTGTTGGAGCTGTACCGGCCTGGCGATTACGCCTTGACTCTGCTGGCCGAGCCGGACATTCCCTGGGAGCCGGATCCGCTGCGCAGCCACCCGACTCAACGCGACTGGTTGTTCGGGCTCTACCGGCAGGCGCTGGAAGAGGCTGGCATTGACGCCACCAGGGTGAGCGGCGCGCACGAACAGCGCATGGCCCAGGCGCGGGCCGCGCTGGCCGCGATTTGGCCGGGTGAATTGCCTAAATTTTGACCGGTAAGAAGAAAGCGCTGGAAATTCAGCAAATTGCCGCAATTATCCACAACAGGCCCACAAGCTTGTCCTGCCATGGCGTGGATAGATGTCGGCAATAGATTAAAAAATAAGCGACAGTAAAAAGGCGTGAAAAATGAAGGCGCTGCGGTTCTTGTCCACAGCCCGCTCACAGCCCTGTCCCAATCGAGTGTGCAAAAATGAATGAAACCTTTGAATTGAGCGGCGAATACATCGCCTTGTGCGACCTGCTGAAAATCTGCAATGTTTGCGATTCCGGCGGCGCCGCCAAACATTTCATCGCCGAAGGCAATGTGCGGGTGGACGGTCAGGTGGAACTGCGCAAGACCTGCAAGATCCGCGCGGGTCAGCAGGTGAGCGGCGACGGCTTTTCCATCCGCGTCGCGGCGCCATGAACGACGACGACTTCGACCCGCCGCCGGAAGCGCCCGAGCCCCCGCCGGATGACGCTTGCTGCGGCAGCGGCTGCGACCCGTGCATCTGGGACAGTTATAACGCGCTGATGACGGAATACCGCGCCAAACTGGCCGCCTGGGAACTGCGCGAAGCCGCGCGCCAGGCCGCCGCCAACGGACAATGAGCATGGCCAGCATCGATCTGCATTTCCATTCCCACGCTTCCGACGGCGCTTTGCCGCCGGAGCAGGTGATCGCGCGCGCCGCCGAGCGCGAAGCCACGCTAGTGGCGCTGACGGACCACGACTGCACCCACGGCTTGGCCGCGGCGCGGGCCGAGGCGGCGCGGCGGGGCCTGGCCTTCCTCAACGGCGTCGAGGTTTCGGTCACCTGGGGCAAGCACACCGTGCACATCGTCGGTCTGGGCATTGATCCGGAACAGGAGACGCTGGCCGCCGGCCTGCAATCCATCCGCGACGGCCGCGTCAACCGCGCGCGGCAGATGTCGGATGAACTGATCAAGGTGGGCATACAAGGCGCGTTCGAAGGCGCGATGGCGCTGTGCGACAACCCGGAAATGATAGGCCGCACCCATTTTGCCCGCTTCCTGGTCAATAGCGGGCAGGTCAAGGACGTGCGCACCGTGTTCCGTAAATTCCTGACCCCGGGCAAGCCCGGCTACGTGGCGCACGAATGGGCCAGCCTGGAGGACGCGGTGGGCTGGATCCGCGCCGGCGGCGGCGAGGCGGTGATCGCCCACCCTGGCCGCTACGATATGGGCCGTACCTTGATCGAGCGGCTGATCAACGACTTCAAGTTGGCCGGCGGCCGCGGCATCGAAGTGGCCAGCGGCAGCCATAGCCTGGACGATATGCACAAGTTCGCCTTGTTGGCGGACCGTCACGAGCTGTACTCCAGCGCCGGCAGCGATTTCCACGCGCCTGGCGAGGGAGGCCGCGACGTCGGCCGCACCGACGACCTGCCGCCGATCTGCAAACCCATTTGGGACGCGCTGGCCGCGCGCATCATTCACCCGGAGACCCTCGCATGAGTTTGAGCACCAGCGCCTATCTCGCTACCAGTCTAGATGGCTTCATAGCGCGCGCAGACGGCGCGCTGGACTGGTTGGAGCAAGTGGCCTGTGAAGACGAGGACTACGGCTACGCCGACTTCATGGCGACAGTGGACGTATTGCTGATGGGAAGCGCCACCTTCCGCAAAGTACTGTCATTTCCCGAGTGGCCCTATGTCGGCCTGCGCGTGGTCGTGGCCAGCCGTAGCCTGCAGCCGGCCGATATACCGGCGGCGCTGCGCTCGCAGGTGGAGTTAAGCGCCGCGGCGCCCCCGCGCCTGCTGGCGGATCTACGGACTTCTGGCGCACGCCATGTCTATGTGGACGGTGGCCGGCTGGTGTCCGCTTTCCTGCGCGCCGGTCTGTTGGACCGGCTGATCCTCAACCGAGTGCCGGCGCTGCTGGGGGCCGGTATCCCGTTATTCAGCGGCCTGGATGGCGACATCAGGCTGCAACACCAGAGCACGCGGGCTTATGCCAGCGGCCTGTTGCAAAGCAGCTATTTGATCAATCGCGCGGCGGAAGCCGCAGAGCAGCTCTGAGGCGAACGCGCCATGGCACAGTTTTTCATGATCCACCCGGATAACCCGCAAGCACGGCTGGTGCGCGAAGCGGTGAAGATCCTGCGCGAGGGCGGGGTGGTGGTCTATCCCACCGACTCCTGTTACGCGCTGGGCTGTATGTTGGGCGACAAGCCCGCGATGGAACGCATTCTGGATATCCGCCAGCTGGACCTGCGCCATCATCTGACTCTGGTCTGCCACAATTTGTCCGAACTGGCCAATTACGCCAAGGTGGACAACAGCCAGTTCCGCATGCTGAAAGCCGCCACTCCCGGCAGCTATACCTTCATTCTGCAAGCCACTCGCGAAGTGCCGCGCCGCACCCTGCACCCCAAGCGCTCCACCATTGGGCTGCGTGTGCCGGATCACAAAGTGGCGCTGGCCTTGCTGGAGGAGCTGGGCGAGCCGATTTTGTCCTGTACCCTGATGCTGCCCGGCGATGGGGAGCCGTTGACCGACCCGTATGAAATCCGCGAGCGGCTGGAGCACGCGGTGGATGCGGTGATAGACGGCGGCTGGTGCGGCACCGAGCCCACTACCGTGATCGATATGACCGAGGGCGTGGAACTGCTGCGCCGCGGCAAGGGGGATCCGGCGCTGTTCGGTCTATAAGCGCCGCCTTTGCCTCATTACACTGTTTTCAACCCACAAGAGACATCATGGGCGATATTAATCTGATCCAGAAAATCACTATTTACGCGCTGCCGGTGTTGTTCGCCATCACGCTGCACGAGGCCGCCCACGCCTATGCCGCGCGCCGTTTCGGCGACAGCACCGCCTATATGATGGGGCGGATGACGCTGAACCCGCTCAAGCATATCGACCCGATCGGCACCGTGCTGCTGCCCTTGCTGTCCGTGACGCTGGGCGGCTTCATCTTTGGCTGGGCCAAGCCGGTGCCGGTCAACTTCGGCGCGCTGCGCAAGCCGCGCGAGCATGGCAGGCTGGTGGCCGCCGCCGGGCCGGCCTCCAACCTAGTGATGATGCTGATGTGGGTGCTGCTACTCAAGCTGGCCATCGGCATGGATACGAGCTACAGCGAACCGCTGGCGCTGATGAGTCAGGCCGGCATTGGCATCAATATCTCGCTGATGCTGCTCAACCTGCTGCCCATCTTGCCGCTGGACGGCGGCCGCATCGTGGAAAGCTTTCTGCCTCCAGGCATGGCCTGGAAGTACTCCAAGCTGGAGCCTTACGGCATGTGGGTGCTGCTGGCCTTGATCGCCACCGGCTTGCTGACCACCATTTTGCGGCCGTTCTACGGTTTGATGTACGGGCTGGTGCGCGCCTTGATTTAAAGCGCCCGGTTCACACTAATCCTGACGCGCCGGAATTCGTTTCCGGCGCTGTTGCGCTTATTACCCGAAACGGAATTCATATATGTTCGCCAACCGCATTCTTTCCGGCATGCGCCCCACCGGCAGCCTGCACCTTGGTCATTACCACGGCGTGATCAAGAACTGGGTGCAGCTGCAAAGCACCCACGATTGCTACTTCATGGTGGCGGACTGGCACGCGCTGACGACCAATTACGACGACGTCTCCATCATCGGCAAGAGCGTGTGGGACATGGTGATAGATTGGCTGGCCGCCGGCGTGGACCCGGAGCAGGCTACTGTTTTCATCCAGTCCAAAGTGCCGCAGCACGCGGAACTGCACCTGGCGCTGTCCATGGTGACCCCGCTGTCCTGGCTGGAGCGCGTGCCCACCTACAAGGACCAGATCGAAAAACTATCCACCAAGGACCTGGGCACCTACGGCTTTCTCGGCTACCCGCTGCTGCAGGCCGCCGACATCCTGATCTACAAGGCCGGCCTGGTGCCGGTGGGCGAAGACCAGGTGCCGCACATCGAACTGACCCGCGAAGTGGCGCGCCGCTTCAACAACCTGTTTGGCCGCGAGCCCAACTTCGAAGAACTGGCCCGCGCCGCGGTGAAGAAGATAGGCAAGGCCGGCAAGGAGTTCGACCGCCTGCGCACCGCCTATCTGCAAGACGGCAATGCCGAGGCGCTGGCCGGCGCGCGCGAGATCCTGGCCGCCAGCCAGAACCTGGGCGCTGCCGATCGCGAGCGGCTGTTCGGCTGGCTGGAGAACAAGGGCAAGAGCATTCTGGCCGAATGCGAGGCGATGCTGACCGAGGCGTCCAAGATGCCGGGTTTGGACGGCCAGAAGATGTCCAAGTCCTACGGCAACACCATCACCATGCGCGAAGACCCGGCCACCGTCACCAAAAAAGTGCGGGCGATGCCGACCGATCCGGCCCGCGTGCGCCGCACCGATCCGGGCAGCCCGGACAAATGCCCGGTATGGCAGCTGCACCAGGTGTACAGCGACGCCGACACCCGCGAATGGGTGAAGCAGGGCTGTACCAGCGCCGGCATTGGTTGCCTGGACTGCAAGCAACCGGTGATAGACGGCGTACTCCGCGAACAGCAGCCGATGTTTGAACGCGCCGAGCAGTATCTGAGCAATCCCAACTTGGTCAAGGAAGTGGTGGCCGCCGGCAACGCCAAGGCCGAGCAAGTGGCGCGCGCCACCATGCAGGACGTCAAGGAAGCGATGGGGCTGGGCTACTGAGCGCCTTTGTCTGGATGGATGCGAAACGCCCGGCTTGCCGGGCGTTTTTCTTGGCATGGCGGATGTTCCGCCGCGGGAAAGCTTTAGCCGTCGTTTGGCGACAAACGGCGGCTTTTTGCATCGGTTCGGCCGCGCGGCTCAGAGCGACGCGCAGCAGGTCGTAAACCGTTTCTTAAAGCCTGTTCACGATCTCGCGAGCTAAGGCGAGACAAGGCGAAAACCGCTGAGAAAGCGGAGTGTACACACGGTACATGAGCATTTCGAAGCGGCACTCACCGTGTCACGCCTCACGAAGCGCAGCAGATTATGAACAGACTCTAAGAGGCGTCAGGCAAAAGCCTGGCACACATCCACCCAGTCCGCCTGGGTAATGTGGTGCAACTGCTGCGGCGACAAGCGCACCGCGCTGTGGACGGCGCCGGCGGCCGGAAGCACTTCGTCGTAGGCCTGCAAGGATACGTCCAGATAGATGGGCAGCTCAGTGGCGAGGCCGAACGGGCAGACACCGCCCACCGGGTGGCCGGTGATGGCCTCCACCTCGTCCGGCGGCAGCATCTTGCCCTTGCCGAAGGCGTCCTTGAATTTGCGGTTGTCGATGCGGGCGTCGCCGCGAGCGACCAGGATCACATCGCGGCCGTCGTTCAGGCGGAAGGCCAGCGTCTTGGCGATGCGGCCGGGCTCCACGTCGTGGGCGGCGGCGGCCTCCGCCACGGTGGCGGTGCTGACTTCCAGCTCTATGATGGGGATGTCCAGCTGACGGGCGGCGAAAAACGCCTGGACGGACGCTAAGCTCATGGTGGCCTCAAAGCGAAAGGGTGGAGCGTTTAATTATTCCGCCCCATCCTTCGCTTGTGAAGCGTTTTTACTTCAGTTTTGCCGGGTGATGTCGCTCAGCTTATCGGCAATATCCTGCGAGGTGGCAGCCTGTTCTTCCGAGGCGTTGGCGATTTCCACCACGAAATTGCGCATGGTGTTGATCTCGCCAACGATGGTGTGTAGTGCGGCTTCGGCCCGTTGGAAGTCGCTTTCTGTTGTTTGCACCTGGTCGCGCCCCAGTTCGATGGCGCGCACGTTTTGCTGCACTTCTCCCTGGATCGCACGGATCATGTCTCCGATTTCCTGGGTGGCCTTGGTGGTGCGCTCGGCCAGTTTGCGTACTTCATCCGCCACCACGGCGAAGCCGCGTCCCATCTCGCCGGCTCGCGCCGCCTCGATCGCCGCGTTCAAGGCCAAGAGATTGGTCTGATCCGCAATGTCTTTGATCACGTTGACGATCTGGCCGATGGTTTCCGAGCGTTTGCCCAGCGACATCAGGCTGTCGGCGGTTTGGCGAACCATATTGCCCACTTGCTGCATGCTCTGGCTGGTGTCGTTGACGATGGCCACGCTTTTTTTGGCCTCGCCCAGCATGAGGTCCGCGGATTCGGAAGCCGATGAAGTCTGCACCGCGACGTTTTCTATCGTGGCGCTCATCGCTTGCATATTATCGGAGAGCTCGTTGACGCGCGCCTCCAGGAATTCGCGGCGCTGGTTGCCATGGTCCTGCAATTCTTGGGCGCGGATTTCGGCGGACACGTCCTGGAAGCTGGCCATGAAGCAGAGCAGTTGGTCGGGATGGGCAGAGTCCCAGATCGGGAATACCTTGGTCTTGAACATCACCTCGCCCACCGGAATCATCGCGATGTGCTGGTCTATCTTGCGGCTGGCCAGGTCGGCCAGGATGCGGCGGTTGTGCTCCGGATTTTGGTGGAACTGATGAATGCTGTGGCCATGAGCGTGATTGACGTCGACCCCGGCTCGGAATTTCTGGTTCATCATTTCCCGGTGTCGGCCCAGGATGTCGCGCGCGGTCTTGTTCATGTAGAAGATCACGTTGTCGCGGCTGGTATCGCACAGCATGATCAGATTATCGGCGTGGTCCAGCACGCTTTCCAACTGGCGCACCTGCCGCACCGTGTCCGCGGTTTTGTCTACCGCTTTCATGAAGCCGAACATCCTCATCTCCCGCCTGCAAACCTGTTGGAAGGCTGCTGCGCGTCCGAGATACGACGTAGAAAACCGCTTCAGAATGCAGATGTACCCTAGGTACGTTCCGCTTCATCAGCCGTTTTCGTCTCGTCTCGTTCTAGCCCGCGAGCCTTCGAGCAGGTTCTACGTGTTTTTACTCAAGAAACCGCTGCTTGTGGTTTGGCTTAGATGGGAGGGGAATGCAAGACTTTTTTTGATTTAAATCAAATGCAAGTCATGGATTTTAAACGGCTTATTTATTCTCCCAGAGGCAGTAGCAGGGTCTCCTTGACCTCTTCCATCACCACGTAGCTTTTGGACTCCTTGGCAGACGGCAGTTGTAGCAGGATGTCGCCCAGCAGCTTGCGGTACATCGACATGTCCGGAATGCGCGCTTTGATCAGGTAGTCGAATTCGCCGGACACCAGGTGGCATTCCAGAATTTCCGGGATACGCATGATTTCGCGACGGAAGGCGTCGAAAATATTGCCGGATTTGGCCTCCAGCTTGATCTCCACGAAGACCAACAGCGCCGCGCCCATCGCATGTGGATTGAGGCGGGCGTAATAGCCTTCGATGATGCCGTCGCGTTCCATTCGACGTACTCGTTCGGTGCACGGCGTGGTGGAAAGTCCCACCTTTTCAGAGAGTTCCGTCATCGAGATGCGGCCGTTTTTCTGCAGCAGGCGCAGGATTTTCAGATCGGTTTTATCCAGTGGCTTATCGCCGCTTGCGCTTTTCTTCATGTTTTCACTGTGTATATAAAATTTTGCAGTTTAAAAATCTGTAGTCTGACGATACTTTGGTGAAAAAACCCAGTGTTTCATTAATATACTACGCAAAATCACTATAGACATGTAGTGCTGCAAACGGAGAGAGAAAATGAAGGTGATCGTGCTGGGCGGCGGTGTGTTGGGCGTGTCCACGGCTTGGTATCTGGCCAAGGCGGGCTGCGAGGTGACGGTGCTGGAGCGTCAGGAGGGCGTGGCGCTGGAAACCAGTTTTGGCAACGCCGGCCAGATTTCCCCCGGATACTCCACGCCCTGGGCCGCGCCGGGCATTCCGCTGAAGGCGGCCAAGTGGCTGTTCCAGCGCCATGCGCCGTTGGCGGTGAAGCCGGACGGCAGCTTGTATCAGCTGCAATGGATCGCCAAGATGCTGGCCAATTGCAATGAAGACGCTTACGCGGTCAACAAGAGCCGGATGATGCGTCTGGCCGAATACAGCCGCGACAAAATGAAAGAGCTGCGCGCAGAAACCGGCATCGGCTACGAAGCGCGCCAGGGCGGCACGCTGCAGCTGTTCCGCAGCCAGGCTCAAGTGGACGGCGTCAGCAAGGATATCGCCGTGCTCAAGGAGTGCGGCGTGGACTTCAAAGTATTGGACCGGGACGGCTGCGCGGAGGTGGAACCGGCGCTGGCCAGCGTCAAGCACAAGCTGACGGGCGGCCTGCAACTGCCCAATGACGAAACCGGCGACTGCAATCTGTTCACCGCGCGCCTGGCCGAGATGGCGCGCGCCAAGGGCGTGGAATTCCGCTTCGGCGTGACTGTGGACGGCATTGAGAGCGACGGCAAGCGCATTACCGGCATCCGTGTCGGCGACGATTTGCTGACCGCGGATCACTACGTGGTGGCGATGGGCAGCTTCTCCCGCGACATGGTCAAATCGCTGGGCATCGACATTCCAGTCTACCCGGTCAAGGGCTATTCGCTGACGGTGCCGATCACCAACCCGGCCGGCGCGCCGGTGTCCACGGTGCTGGACGAAACCTACAAGGTGGCGATCACCCGCTTCGATGATCGCATCCGCGTCGGCGGCATGGCCGAGCTGTCCGGCTACGATTTGTCGCTGAATCCGCGCCGTCGCGAAACGCTGGAAATGGTAGTGGGCGATTTGTACCCGAATGGCGGCGACATCCCGGCCGCCAGCTTCTGGACCGGCCTGCGTCCGATGACGCCGGACGGCACTCCCATCGTGGGAGGCACTCGCTTCGCCAATCTGTCGCTGAACACCGGCCACGGCACCCTGGGTTGGACCATGGGGGCCGGCTCCGGCAAGGTGCTGGCCGACATTATCACCGGCGCCAAGCCGGAGATCAGCCTGGACGGCCTGTCCATGCAGCGCTACGCCAAACAGGGCGAAACCCTGGTGGTGCCGGCGGCTCGTCCGGCTGTGGCGGGCGCTTGAGCATGCGGCCGCTGATCGCCGCCATTCGCACCCAATACCTGCGCGACAACTACCTGCTGGCCAAGCGCCAGCATGGCGGGCGGGTATTGGCGGTGCTGAAGGCCAATGGCTACGGCCACGACGCGGCGCGGTGTGCCCAGGCGCTGGCCGATGTCGCCGACGGTTTCGCCGTAGCCTGTTTGGAGGAAGCGTTGCAACTGCGCGCCGCCGGCGTGAGCACGCCCATTCTGCTGTTGGAGGGCGTGTTCGAGGCGGCCGAGCTGGCCGAGGTCGAGCGCCACCGGCTGTGGCTGGTGGTGCAAAGCGAAGAGCAACTGCGCATGTTGGAAGAAGCGCAGCCGGCCGCGCCGTTCCGAGTCTGGCTGATGCTGGACAGCGGCATGCATCGCGAGGGCTTCCTGCCACAGCATTACCGCGCGGCCTGGGAACGGCTGCAGGCCAGCGGCAAGGCGGAGAGCATCGTCAAGATGACCCATTTCGCCCGCGCCGACGAGCCGACGGTGCCGATGACGCTGGCGCAAATCGAAACCTTCGACGCCGCCACCGCGGGCTTGCCGGGGGAGGAGAGCGTGGCCAATTCCGCCGGCATCCTGTGCCATCCGCGGTCGCGTCGCGACTGGGGGCGCGCCGGCATCCTGCTCTACGGCGCCAGCCCTTTGCCGGCGGGTTTTCCGCAAGGCGATGCGCTGAAACCGGTGATGCGGCTGAGCAGCCGGATCTTCGGCGTGCGCGAACTGGCCGCCGGCGAGCCTATCGGCTACGGCAACAACTTTGTCACCGATCGACCTACTCGGGTGGGCCTGATCGCCGGGGGCTACGCCGACGGTTATCCGCGGCTGGCGTCCAGCGGCAGCCCGGTGGCGGTGGACGGCCGCCGTTCGCGCATCATCGGCAGAGTGTCAATGGACATGATCACCGTGGATTTGAGCGACTTGCCCGCCGCGGGCATTGGCAGCGAGGTGGAGTTGTGGGGGGATACGGTATCGGTCAACGAGGTGGCCGCCGCCGCCGGCAGCATTGCCTATGAATTGCTGTGCAATATCAAGCGCGCCCACTTTTTGTTCGAATAAGTTTTTTCTGATCTTCTGAAAGATATTTCAGAATCAAACGACTAAGAGGAAAGCCCGGCCACTGGCCGGGTTTTTTTATTTATATTGCATTTTGTGTTGCGCTGATGCCGCAAGGCTGGCATCAAGGCTGGGTAATAGTGTCATTATTTGATAATTATTCTCATTAGTCTGGACGCGTCATGGAATTTCTGTTTTCCTTTATTTAAAAATAGTTACGAATCCGATGATGATTAAATATAAAAACCCATCTCCAGCCCAGTTCTGGCGGATGGCGGGGATCGTTTGTTGGGGCATGATGGCGCAGGCCGCGGAAGTGCCCGGCATGTCTGGCAGCATGCATCAGCAAATGGAAAACGATTCGCGGCGCCTGTTGCAGGACAACAGCCGCCGCTTCGACGCCATCATCCAGCAACATCGGCTGCGGCAAATGCAGCCGGACAGCAATATGATGCGGCGGCCGCAAGCCGCGGACATGAGCGAGCTGGATTGCCTGCGCGTCAAGGGCGTGCGTCTGGCAGGCATCAAGCTGCTGAGCCGTAAGGAAGTGGCTTCTCTGGGCGAACTGGCCAGCGATTGCCTGAACAACGAGGAGCTGAACCGCTATAGCCGCGCCTTGACCCAGCTCTATCTGAAGAAGGGCTATATCGCCGCACGCGTGGCGGCCGAAGGGCCGGACGAGCAGGGCGTGCTGACCTTGCGCGTGCATGAAGGCAGGGTGGAGAAAATCGTCAGCGACGATAGTCGCAGCAACCCGGCCACCTTGTTTCCCGGCGTGGTCGGCCGGCCGCTGAACATCCACGACGCCGACCAGGGGCTGGACCAGGCCAACCGGCTGCCGTCCAGCAAGGCGACGCTGGATATCTTGCCCGGCGAAACCGTCGGCGGTTCCATCCTCAGTTTGCGCAACAACAAGGATGCGCCCTGGCGCTTGAGCTTCAACGCCGACAACACTGGCCGCGACAGCACGGGCCGGGTTCAGGCTGGCCTGGGTCTGTCCTGGGACAGCCCGCTGGGTTTGTCCGACTTCGTCAGCGTGTCGGCGCAGCGCACCAGCAACGACAACGCGGTGCGGCATAGCCGCAGCGAATCGCTGTTTTACTCTCTGCCCTATGGCTATTGGACTTTCAGCGCCTTCGCCAGCCGCGCAGATTATCTGAACCCGCTGCAATTGCAATACAGCGCGGTGAATTTGTCCGGCCGCACCGCGCAGAGCGGCCTGCGAGTGGACCGGGTACTGAGCCGAAGCCAGGACCAGACCACCTCGCTGATGGCGCAACTGACGCACAAGCGGGTGCGCAATTACTTTCTCGACAGCGAGATCGAGATCACCAGCCCCACGCTGAGCGTGGCCGAGCTGGGTTTGTCTCGCTTGCAATTGCTCAGCGGCGGCGTGTTGATCGCCGACGCCGGCGTGCAGCGCGGCACGCGCTGGCTGGGCGCCAGCGCGCCGGACCCGCGCGCGCCGGACGGCCCCAATCCGCAGTTCACCAAGTGGAAGGCTTCGCTTAACTGGTTTCAAAGCCTGGGTTTGCCCGGCGGGCCTTATCAACTCAACAGCGCGCTAACGGGGCAGACCAGCCGTGACTATCTGCCCGGCGTCGAGCAGATGGATGTGTCCGACGCCAGTGCGGTGCGCGGTTTCCGCCGCAATACCCTGGCCGGGGAAACCGGCTGGTCTTGGCGCAACACCTTGTCGCGTCGTTTCGAGGCGGCCGGCGTCGGCGTGACGCCGCGGATTGGTCTGGACGGAGGCCGGGTGCTGCCGCATCGCTCGGTTCAGCAGTGGCAAAGCATTGCCGGGGCCAGCCTGGGTCTGGCCTTCAGCTATCGCAAGGCCAGTCTGGATCTGGAATACAGCCGGCCCTTGTACAAGCCCGCGGGTTGGCAGCAGGAAGGCCATCAGCTGTTCGCCAGGTTTGCATTGTCCTGGTGATGCTTTTGGTATTTATTTTTCGACGTGGAAATTTTTTGAAAGAATTTAACCGCGAAAGCGACTAAGACCCGCTAACAAAACCTGTCGATAAATCGCAGACAGATCAATGAGAAAGCCAGCTTGAGTAAGGCGTAATGCGTATCCAGCCGCCGTTCGAAGCGGATGCGCAATTTCCCGAAGCCAGCTAGCCAAGAATGGGTTCGTTCTACCACCCAGCGGTGGCGACCTAGTCTCTCGCTGCTTTCCACCCCGCGACGCGCGATTCGCACCAAGATTCCGCGTCGGTTCAGGTGTTCACGGCAACGGCGGTAGTCATAGCCTTTGTCTGCATGCAGCTTGTAAGGCTTTTGCCTGGGCCGCCCTGGCAAACCAGGAACGGCAG
>NZ_JONK01000041.1 GCF_000711885.1 Chromobacterium haemolyticum DSM 19808 | reverse complement strand
AACGGCGGCTGGATACGCATTACGCCTTACTCAAGCTGGCTTTCTCATTGATCTGTCTGCGATTTATCGACAGGTTTTGTTAGCGGGTCTAAGAGGTTGGCGCGTTATATCGGAGTGAAAATAGATAGGAAGTTTCAATAGAAACGGGTCAAGGCCGGTCGGGCATGTGCTCTTGCTTAGGCCCGCTAACAACACCCCTGATCCTGCGTTGCGTCTCCTTGTCGTACGACTTGTACTGCCTGCGTCGGCGCGCCGATCCCAGCCAACCTCTCGTCAGGTGGGCGCTTGCCGCGCGAAAAAGCGTGCCGGCGAATCGCCGAAGGCGCGCCGGAACATCGCGATGAAGTTACTGGGCGAGGCGTAACCCAACTCGTCCGATACCGCGGCCACGGCGACGCCGCGCGCCAGCATTTCCATGCCGCGTATCAGCAGCGCTTGTTGTCGCCACTGTCCAAAACTCATGCCGGTATGCGCTTGGATATGGCGGCGCAGGGTGCGCGGCGACATTGCCGCCGCGTCCGCGCAGTCGGCCAGCGTGTATTTGCCGCCCGGCTCGGTTAGCAGGCGGCGGGCCAGCTCCGTGATGCGCGGATGCTCAGGTATCGGCAGGCAGAGCGCCTCCTGCGGCGCTTGCCGCAATTCGTCCAGCAGCACCGCGGCGATGCGCTCCTGTTCTGGCCGCCATGACGAATAATCCGTCCACGTCACCGCGCGACGCACTGCGGCGCGCATCAGTTCTGTGATCGCCACCACTTGCGCTTGCGGGCTCAGCATCCGGCTCCAGTCCGGGCTCAACAGCAGGCTCCAGCCGGTCAGCGCGCCGCTGACGCGCACCCGATGCGGCACGCCGGGCGGAATCCAGCCGGCGCGGTGAGGCGGCAGAACCCAGGCGCCGCGCGGGGTGCGGATTTGGATCAGCCCGGTGTCCACGCACAGCAGTTGCCCGCGGGCATGGCTGTGCCAAGCGTATTCGCGGCTGCCCAGCCGGTAGTCGCTGTCTTCTTTATCGTTGCCGGGTACGGCGATCAGCGGCGGACCGCCGGTCCATTCGCTGAGGTCCGTTCCGTCTTTCGGCGGAGTGACGACGATATTGGCCATTTTTCACTATTTATTGGCAAAACAGCGTTATAGCAGCTTTGGCGGCGGGGCGCACAATCACCGGCAAGGGCCTGGACGGCCGCCAGTGCCGCGGCGGTTCAGGCCGGGTGTCCACATGAAAAGCAAAGGAGAAGCGATGCAATCCCTACGCATTGGCATCGTCGGCGCCGGCTTGGGCGGGTTGTGCCTGGCTCAGGGCCTGGCGCGCGCCGGCGTCGCCGCCACGTTGTTTGAACGCGATCACGCTGCGGACAGCCGCTGGCAAGGTTATCGGCTGCGTATCGACGGCGACGGCCAGCAGGCGTTGAGGCGTGTCTTGACGCCGAGGCAGTTCGAGTTGTTCCGTCAAAGCTGCTCGCTGGGCGGCGACGATTGTTTCATCGACCCGCAACTGCGTGTTTGGTCGGAGCGGAAGCCGGCGCATTGGCGACCGTCGGCGCGGGACGACGACGCGGCGGAGCGCGACCAGAGCGCCAACCGCCAGACGCTGCGGGAAATCCTGGCCAGTGGCCTGGAAGAACAAATCCATTGGGGCCATGCGTTGCGCGGTTTTAGGGAAACGCGCAGCGGTTTGTTGCTGGACTTCGAGGATGAGCCCGAGTTCGAGGTGGATGTGCTGATCGCCGCGGACGGGGTGGCCTCCACGGTGCGCCGGCAATTGGTTCCGGACGGGGAGCCGGAGGACGAGGGCGCCGTGGTGCTCTATGGAGTCACGCCTCGTGACGCCTTGCCGGCCGAGGCGTCGACGTCGGAGCTGGGACAGGGCGTCTGCGTGGTGTTCGGCGACGGCCTGACGGCGGTGATCGAGGCGATGCGCTTTCGCGCGCCCTTGCCGGAACTGGCTCGGCGGATGGCGCCGGAAGTGAAGCTGAGCGCGATGCCGGATTACTGGTATTGGGCCTGCGTGGCGAGGGCCGAGGACTTGGGCGGGGCCTTGCCGGATGAGCGCCTGAGCGGCGCGGCGTTGCGGGCGCGGGTCCAACAGGCGACGCGCGGCTGGCATCCGCGTTTGCAGGCCGTTTTCGCGCATGGCGATCCGCGTTGCCTGGGTGCGCGTCCTATCCGGATGGCCGCCGAGGTGCCGGTATGGCGCTGCGAGCGGGTGGCCATATTGGGCGATGCGGCACACGCGATGAGTCCGGCCGGAGGCCTGGGAGCCAATACCGCTCTTTGCGACGGCGCGGCACTGGCGGGCGTCTTGGCGTCTGCGAGCACGGCGGCCGAGGCGGAGGCGGCCCTGCGCGCCTGGGAGCGGGACATGCGGCGGCGGGCTGAACGCGCTTTGCGGATGTCGCGCGAGGGCAGCGCGCGCTTGCTGCAAAGGTCTGGCTTAGCGTGAGGCTCGGCCGCCGCCATGGCTTGGCGGCGGCGGGCCTTACTTTCCGTTTTTGATGATGTGCTCGATGTTGCGCTCGGCCAGCGCGGTGATGGTCAACGAGGGGTTGGCCGCGCCGGCGCTGCCGGGAAGCAAGGCGCCGTCCATCACATACAGGCCGGGATGGCCGATGACGCGGCCCCAGGCGTCGGTGGCTTTGCCGATCACCGCGCCGCCCAGCGGATGCGCGGTCCAGTTTAGTCCGGTGACGCCGGCTATGATCCCCGGAAAACCCGGAACGGTGCCGGTGGCCGCGGCGATTTTGTCGTTCACCGTCTTGGCGGCGGCCACGCTGTCGCGGTTGCCGTTCTGCGGCCAGTTCAGCACCACACGGTCCGTGGCCGGGTTATAGCTGAAATGCCCGCGATTGCTTTGATCGAAGGCCATGCCCAGCGATCCGATCACCGTGCTCAAATCCAGCGGCAAGCCCGGCACGTACCAGTTTTCCAGAGTGAGCGGCTGCCCGCTGTTTGGATCGTGGATGCGGGAGGCGCTGGGGGTGCCCTGGGTGGCCAGCGACAGCGTGCTGAAGCTGCGCGTGACGATGGTGTCGCCGTTGCTGCCCCAGCCTTGGCCGATGTGTTCGTTGAGATTGCGCAACGTGCCTTGAGCCCGGGCCTTGACCAGCAGTTCCGAGCTGCCGATAGAGCCGGCGGCGAGAAAGAGCCGGTCGCAGTTGAGGCGGTAGCGGTCCAGTTGCCGGCCGTCGGGCGCGCGCTTGACGACGTCAACCTCGTAGCGGCTGCCGTCCCAGGCGATGCTGAGCACCTCATGGCCGGGATAGATGGCGGCGCGGCCGGTGGCTTGGGCCTGGGCCAGGTAGTTTTGGTTGAGGTCGAACTTGGCGCCGTTGGAGTTGCCGTGGTTGGACAAGCCCACGGTGGCGGAGGGCGTGGATTGCCAGCGCAGTTCCTGGCGGATCACGTCCCAGTTGAAAATGGAATCGTTGGCCGTGGTGGCGTAGCCGGCCTTGCGCACTTGGGCGTCCCAGACGCGGGAATGGTGGAAGGGCTTGCTGTTGTAGATGTCGGTCGGCATGGAATCCAAGCGCAGCATTTGCCGGACCCTGGGGTAGTAGGTCTTGTTCATCTCCTCATAACCGACCCAGTTGCCGAACAGGGCTTCGAAATAGCGTTGTTCCGGCTGAATCATCACCCCGGTGAACACCACCG
Organism: Chromobacterium haemolyticum DSM 19808; assembly: GCF_000711885.1. Lineage (GTDB taxonomy): Bacteria > Pseudomonadota > Gammaproteobacteria > Burkholderiales > Chromobacteriaceae > Chromobacterium > Chromobacterium haemolyticum. The sequence goes on along the minus strand of NZ_JONK01000041.1, from coordinate 27,159 downwards.
ATCCCCCGCCGACGCAGGCGCCGCGCCAGACATTCATATTTGGGTAGTCGGTTGAGTCCAGCACGCCGCCGAAGGAGTCGAAGTGCGTGGTCACGCCTATCAGCATCTTGGCCTGGCGCCGGTGCCAGAACGCGCGTCCGTCCGGCAGGGTGTCGTTGGAGAAGATGTCGCACCGAGGCCCATTGGGCCAGCGATGGCCGCGTTCCAGCACCGTGACCTGCTGGCCGGCCTGTGCCAGGCGCAGCGCGGAGACGGCGCCGCCGAAGCCGGAACCTATCACCAGGTTGGGGGTGTAGGCGGGAGGGCGCGGCACGGTTTGGAATAGTTCGGGAATCAGCCGCTGGTACTTGGCCAGCTGGAGCGCGTCCGTGCCGATGAAGGCCGATGAGGACGCCGGCAGCATCAGGCCGGCGGCGCCCGCGCCCGCGCCCAGCAAGAGCTGGCGACGGTTCAACTGCGCGGCGAGCGGGGAAGGTTGTTCATTGTCCGGGGAGTAAGCCATGGGATCGCTCTTTCATGTTTAAGAACCTGTTCACGATCTGCTGCGCGTTGTGAAGCGTTACACGGCGAGTACCCTTTCGAAATGTTCATGGAACACTTGGCCATTCCGCTTTCTCAATGGTTTTCGCCTTGCCTCTCCCTTGGCGCGAAGTTTTGTACAGGCTCAAGGAGGCCATTACGGCAAACAGTTTGCTTATTAAGTAAGCGGTAAGATTTTTGTCTGACAATGCGGGGGGGCGATACTGTCATTTGTGACAGATATTTAAATGACATTAAATCGTTTTCTGAAAAACTGATTTGATGGCGAAAAGAGCCGCGGCGTCAGGGATGGCGGCCACTGCTTGCCGAGCTGGCCATGCACGGCACGCAGGCCGGCTTTGTTGATTTGCTAAGAACCCGTTCAAAGTCTGCTGCGCTTCGTGAAGCGTTGCACGGTGAGTACACGCTCAAAATGCTCATGTACCACTCGACCATAAAAGCGGGCAGCGTCATCGGAGTGCCGCCATCTCCAACATGCAAAGCCGTGTGTGAGGAAAAGAAGGGCGCTCAATCACACGAGCAGGCCGTATCGATGCGGATAGCTAAATAAAATCAACAGCCTGTGCGGTCAGCACCAGTTCCAGCTGGCAGTCGAAAGGCTCCAGCGCCAGTTGCGGCGCGTGCAGCCAGCGGGCGGGCGCGCAGCCGCAGGCCTCGTAGAAGGCGACGGTTTCAACGGCGGAGTGCGAGGAGATGTAGAGCGCGTCCGCGCCCAGTTCGCGGCCGGCTGCGGCGCAGGCGGCCAGCAGTGCGCGGCCCAGGCCCCGGCCTCGCCAGCGGCGGTCCACTTGCAGCTCTTTCAGTTGCCGGTAGCCGCCGTCCGGGCCTAGGACTTGAGGGTCTATGGCGGCGAAGCCGGCCAGGTGGCTATCGATTTCCAAGGCCAAGACCACGCCGGCAGCGGCGATGCGCGCCAGTTCCAACGCCAACTCGCGCCGTTCCGTTGGCGACCAGTCATCAATGAAGGGCTCGGCCACGCTTTGCCGGCCATCGGCTCCGGCGCGGTAGACCATGCGGACGTCCTGACGGCGCTGGAAGGCATCCAGCCAGTTGGGGGAGATGTCGTGCGGGCTTAGCCGGCGGATGGGCGGTGTAGATGGGCGGATGGACATGGCTTGGATGAGGGAAGCTAGAACGGAATTATCTCAGAACCTGTTTACGATCGGCTATGCGTCGGCGATACAGCGTTAAAAACAAGCTCAAAATGCTCACGCACCACGTATACATTCCGCTTTTTCGCTCGCTTTCGCCTTGCTCGCGAGAATGCTCAGAACGGCGCGTCGAGCGCTGGAGCCGGATAGTTTTGGCCTAGGCTAGAGATCCGGCGTGTGGCGTTTGGATATTCTATTTGAATTTCATTATCAGCAATTTTGATTGATAGCTAAAACGAATTAATTAATTCGATTATTTCAATTTTCACAGATATTAACAGAATGTTAGGATTCATAAAAATCAAAGGCATAGCGTGATCCTGGCCGCGCCGAAGAGGGACTTTTCATGTACTCGTCCTTCTCGAGCGCGGTTTGTCGTGAACGGAGTGCCTGGATGCAGAGACAAGCTAGCGCCGCCGGCGGAGCCCCGCCGCGCCCCTGGACCGAACCGTGGTCGGCCATGGGTTTCAGGCCGGAATGCGCGTATTTGCGCTTATCCCGCCGGAAACCTGGAGCTGGCGGCGCGCTTGCCTGCAAAGACTTGCCTTAGGTGAATTCCATCAATCTTGAAGAATGTGGTCTGTGAAATGAGTAACAAAGTATCTGCAGCAAAGAGTTTGTCCTTGTCTTCCTTGGCGTTGAGCGCAATTGGCTTGGCCGTGGCCTGTTCCTGGTCCGCCTTGGCGAGCGCCGACACGATCTCCGGCGTGGGCAGCAATAATGTCTACGGCGCGGGTTCGGTGGATCCGGGGGTGGCGACCAATAGCAATAACTCGATTTATGGCGTGGGCGCCGGCAGCAATATGACTGGCACCAATAACTCGGCGTTCGGCGCCGCCGCCGGCGTGAATGTGAACGGCGGCTACAATACCTCGATCGGCCAGAACGCCGGTACCCGCGTACAAGGCAACAATAACGCCTTCATGGGAAACGACTCCGGCTATAACGTTACCGGCGATGCCAACGTCGGCGCCGGCATCAACACCATCCGCAACGTTACCGGCACCGGCAACACCGGCAGCGGGGCTAACTCGGCTCAGGACATCCAGGGCGATTTCAACTCCGGCTTGGGCAACAACTCCAATCGCAATGTGACCGGCAGCTACAACACCAGCAGCGGCACCTTCTCCGGCTGGAACATCAACGGCAGCAACAATACCGCCAACGGCTCCTACGCCGGCTCCAATGTCAGCGGCAACAACAATGCCGCTGTGGGTGTTTCCGCCGGCCGCGGCGTGACCGGCAACGGCAACTTCGCCGCCGGCAGCCAGGCCGGCCAGAACGTGTCCGGCAGCAATAACGTGGCCATCGGCAACAATGCGGGCGCCAACATCAACGCCAGCAATGCGGTGGCGGTGGGCAACAACGCCGCGGCCACAGCCAACAATGCGTTGGCGATAGGCAGCAATGCCCAGGCCAGTAACGCCAATGACGTCGCCTTGGGCGCCAACAGCCGGACCGCGGCGGCCAATCCCACCGCCAGCGGCGTGGTGGACGGCGTGACTTACAACTATGCCGGCGCGGCGCCTTCCAGCGTGGTGAGCGTGGGCAGCGCGGGCAATGAGCGTCAAATCAGCAATGTCGCCGCCGGCCGTGTGAGCGGGACCAGCACGGACGCGGTCAACGGCAGCCAGCTGAACGCGACCAACCAGGCGGTGCAGCGCGTGAGCGCCAAAGTGGACAAGGCGGGCGCGGGAACCGCGGCCGCCTTGGGCGGCGGCGCGTCCTACAACGCTCAAACCGGGGCGGTGAGCGGCCCGGACTACACCGTTTACGGCAAGACCGTGAACAATGTCGGCGATGCGATCGATCGTCTGCAGAGAAGCGGACCGGTGCAGTATTCCGACCCCTCCGGCCGGACAACGACGACGACCGCCGGCAACGACGTCACCCTGGTGGGCGGGGACGGCGGCAGACCGGTGACCATTCACAATGTGGCGGCCGGCGCACAGGGCACGGACGCGGTGAATGTGGATCAGCTGAATGCGGCCAACTTCAACAATCAGCAGCAATTCAAGCAGCTCCGGTCCGATCTGTCCGATACGCGCCGCGACGCGTTCGGCGCCGCCGCCGGCGCGATGGCCATGGCCGGTCTGCCGCAGGCCTTCTTGCCCGGCAAAAACATGTTGGCCGTAGCCACGGCCACCACCGGCGGCGAGTCCGCCATTGCGGTGGGGCTGTCCTCGTTGTCCGACAACGGCCGCTGGGTGGTGAAGTTCTCCGGTTCCACCAATACCCGTGGTCAAGGCGGCGCCAGCCTGGGCGCGGGCTTCCAGTGGTAAGCGGGACACAAGATCAATCAGCTGATATTGAATGAGATAGATAATGAAAAAACCGATATTCGGCGGTTCTCTCCGCTACCTGTTGCTGGCGGCCGCCGGCGCGGCCTTGATGGGCTGCGGCACCAGCCGCCTGAGCAAGATCACAGACGATGGCCATCTGGCCGAGCAGGCCAGCCCGACATGGCCCAGCATTGAACACAATGGCTGGCAGCCGGAAGGCAGCGTTCCCAACCTCGAAAATTTGGCCAAGGTCCAGCAGGGATTGAGCAAGGAACAGGTTTACGGCCTGATCGGCCGCCCGCACTTCGCGGAAGGCATGGTGGCCGTGCGTGAGTGGGATTATGTGTTGAACCTGAGCTCCAAGGGCGGCGAGCAAGCCCGGGTTTGCCAGTACAAACTGTTGTTCGACAAGCGGATGAAGGTGGCCTCGGTGATCTGGCGACAGGAGTCCTGCGCCGAGATCGCCGCCGGGGTCTGAATCCAGCGCGACGCCCGGAGCCGAGCGAAATGAAACGAACCGCCTTCACCGGCGGTTCGTTTTTTCATGCGCGCAGCAGCGGGGCCAGGCCCTAAAAAAGCGCGGTCCAGATGGACCGCGCTTTGTTTGCCGACGGTGAACCGTGCTTATTTCAGATCGAAACGGTCCAGGTTCATCACTTTGTTCCAGGCGGCGACAAAGTCGCGGACAAACTTGGGCTGCGCGTCGTTTTGCGCATAGACCTCGGCCAGCGCCCGCAACTGCGAGTTGGAGCCGAACACCAAGTCAACGCGGCTGCCGGTCCACTTGAGCTGGCCGGTTTTGCGATCGCGGCCTTCGTACAACTCGCCGGCGCTGGAGGTGGGCTGCCAGGCCACGCCCATATCCAGCAGGTTGACGAAGAAGTCGTTGCTCAATACACCCGGACGGCTAGTAAACACGCCGTGAGGCGCATTGTCGACGTTGGCGCCCAGCACGCGCAGGCCGCCCACCAGCACCGTCATTTCCGGCGCGCTCAGCGTCAGCAGCTGCGCCTTATCCACCAGCAGCGCTTCCGCCGGCAAAGAGTAGGCTTGCTTCTGGTAGTTGCGGAAACCGTCCGCCTGTGGCTCCAGCACGCTGAAGGATTCCACATCGGTCTGTTCCTGGCTGGCGTCGGTCCGGCCCGGCGCAAACGGCACGCTGATGTTGTGGCCACCGGCCTTGGCGGCGGCTTCCACCGCTGCGCAGCCGGCCAGCACGATCAGGTCGGCCAGCGACACTTGCTTGCCGTCGCTCTGAGCGGCGTTGAAGTCCTGACGAATGGCCTCCAGCGTTTTCAGCACGCGGGCCAGTTGCGCCGGCTGGTTCACCGCCCAGTCTTTTTGCGGAGCCAGGCGGATGCGGGCGCCGTTGGCGCCGCCGCGCTTGTCCGATCCACGGAAGCTGGAGGCGGAGGCCCAGGCGGTGGACACCAGTTCGCTGACGGACAGGCCGGAGGCTAGTACTTTGGCCTTGAGCGCGGCGATGTCTGCGTCGTTGATCTGCGGTTGACAGGCCGCCGGCACCGGGTCTTGCCAGATCAGATCCTCGGCCGGCACTTCCGGGCCCAGGTAACGGGTCTTGGGGCCCATGTCGCGGTGAGTCAGCTTGAACCAGGCGCGGGCGAAGGCGTCGGCGAAAGCGGCCGGGTTTTGATGGAAGCGGCGGGCGATCGGCTCGTAGATCGGGTCGAAGCGCAGCGACATATCAGCGGTGGTCATCATCGGCGGGTGTTTTTTCGCCGGGTTGTGAGCGTCCGGGATCAGGTGTTCCGGCTTGACGTTCTTGGCCACCCACTGGTGGGCGCCGGCCGGGCTCTTGGTCAGTTCCCAGTCGTAGCCGAACAGCATGTCGAAATAGCCGTTGTCCCATTGCGTCGGGTTGGGTTTCCACGCGCCCTCGATGCCGCTGGTGGTGGTGTATTCGCCCTTGCCGTCGCCAAAGCGGTTGATCCAGCCCAGGCCTTGCGCTTCCAGCGGCGCGGCTTCCGGTTCCGGGCCCACCAGCGCCGGGTCGCCTGCGCCGTGGGCCTTGCCGAAGGTATGGCCGCCGGCCACCAGAGCCACGGTTTCCTCGTCGTTCATCGCCATGCGGGCGAAGGTTTCGCGCACGTCGCGGCCGGATGCCAGCGGGTCCGGATTGCCGTCCGGGCCTTCCGGGTTCACGTAGATCAGGCCCATCTGCACCGCGGCCAGCGGATTCTCCAGCTGGCGGTCGCCGGAGTAGCGGCTGTTGGCCTCGTTGCTGGTGGCCAGCCATTTGGTTTCCGCGCCCCAATAGACGTCTTCTTCCGGCTGCCAGATGTCCTGACGGCCTCCGCCGAAACCAAAGGTTTTAAAGCCCATGGACTCCAGCGCCACGTTGCCGGCCAGGATCATCAGATCGGCCCAGGAGATCTGGTTGCCGTACTTTTGCTTGATCGGCCACAGCAGACGGCGCGCCTTATCCAGGTTGCCGTTGTCAGGCCAGCTGTTGAGCGGAGCGAAGCGCTGGTTGCCGGTGCTCGCGCCGCCGCGGCCATCGGCGGTACGGTAGGTGCCGGCGTCGTGCCAGGCCATGCGGATGAACAGGCCGCCGTAATGGCCCCAGTCAGCCGGCCACCAGTCCTGGGAGGTGGTCATCAGCGCTTTAAGATCGCTTTTCAGCGCGGCGTAGTCCAGCTGTTGGAAGGCGGCGGGGTAATCGAAGTCCGGCTCCAGCGGATTGGAGGCCGGCGCGTGTTGATGCAGGATGTTGAGATTGAGCTGGTTGGGCCACCAGTCGCGGTTGGATTGGGCGTTCACGACAGCCGGATTGCCGACGGTTTGGTGGAATGGGCACTTGGACGCGCTACTCATGACAGACTCCTTAGGTCAAGGTGTTCAATGACTTGCTGGGATCAGCTTAGTGAAGCTTGGAGTCGGAAGCCATTGAGCAATTTCAATCAGCCCTATGGCTTCCGTCAATCAATCATGCTTTGGTGATAGTTAGTTCATTAGGCGCGCCACATAGTTCCTGGGCTGGAGAGTTAACTGCCTGCTCAAGTCGCGTTCAGGGTTTAGAACCTGTTTACGATCCGCTGCGTATTGGCGATACGGCGCTGAACACCTCGTCAAATGCTCATGCACCACGCGTACATTCCGTTTTCTAGTCGTTTTCGCCTTGTCTCGCCTTAGGCTCGCGAGATCGTAAACAGGTTCTTATACGCTGTCGTTGTCGGCGTCCGGCTCAGCCGGCACCAGTTGCAGCAAGTCGCCCGGCTGGCAGTCCAGATACAGACAGATCGCCTCCAGCGTGGAGAGCCGGAAGCCCTTGACCTTGCCTTGTTTCAACAGCGACAGGTTTTGTTCTGTGATGCCGATTGCCTGGGCCAGGTCCTTGGATTTGACCTTGCGCTGGACGAGCAGCATGTCCAGATGGATTTTGATGGGCATGTGTCGCTTTCAGATGAATTGCTTATTTTCGCACGCCAGCGTAATGCCTTCTCGCTGAATGCGCGCAATGATCATGACCACGGCGGCGATGAACAGGCTTTCCAGGTTTTCAGCGTGGAAACTGACGGCGATCAGCCGCTGCCCCTCCGGCCGCATCATGGTCAGCCAGGCGCTAATCAGCGGCTGGGAGACGAGGTCCGCCAACACCCAAAGCGCGACTCTGGAACCCACTTTGGACAACAGCGCGGCGGAACGCTCCGTGAAATATTCCGCTTGAGCATAAAGCTTGAACAGGCGACGCAAGGCGTTCAGGCCTTGCGCCAGGATCAGCAGGGGGATGCAGGAAAGGACCACGCCGCCGGCGCGTTGCCACAGCGGCAGGCTTGGAAGATCGAATTCGCTTGAGCCGTAAAACCCTCTGACGGTGTCCACGGAGATGGTCAAGCCGGCGTCGATAATGGACTTGGGAAAGAGCCAGAACAGGATATTGAACAGCAGCATGGCGCTGATGCCCAAGACGGTGATGTAGGCCATGACGGCGCAATAGCGGCTCAATCGTGTGGAGTTCATGAGAGTTCCTTAGCAGTGGTTGGAAAGGCGTTGAGAAAGGGAGTTGGTTAGGTATCGCAAAACAATTATTTGTTATTGTAAAACGATAATTTTTTGCTGTGCAAGTTTGATTTTCGCAACGTTGCGGCTAGCACACACCTTGGGCTTGTCGTTGCATGGGGGCTTCGTGAGCCGTCGGCCCAGGCTGGGCGCGGCTTTTGGACGGATTGAAGACGTGCTGAGCGGTGTCTACATGAGCAACAACAATTTATTATTGTTTAACAGTAATTAATTTATGTAATACAGTCATCAACTTCACGTGAAGGCGGGCTTGCCCTCGCGTGCTCTCCGAGATGCCTGGCGTGTTTGCGCGCCGGATGAACGAAAGAGGTTTGATGATGAGCGATGCAAATCAAGCAAGCGGCGAGCTGGCGCCTCGGTCTGGATGGGGGGCCGAATGTCTGGCGCCGACGCATGCTTAAAGCGCTGGGCCACGGCCGGCGCGCACGCCTGCTGTGCGTTTTGCTGGCGTGGGGATTGGCGGCGTGCCGGGGAGACAGCGCCGGGCTGAGAGCGGCAATGTCGAGGCCGTTTCACGCCTTGACCGCGCTGGCCGGTTCAGCGGTCTATGCGCGTGGTCATCAGGATGGCGGTGCTGGTGCGCTCCACGCCCTCCAGCGCGCCGATGCGGTCTATCAACCCGTCCAACTCGGCCACGCCGGCGGCTTCCACGCCGGCGATGAAGTCATGGACGCCGCTGACCGAGTGCAGGGTGCGCACCTGGGGCAGCCGGCGCAAGGCGCTTTCTATCGACGGGCTCAAGCGCGGCGCGGCGCTGATCATCACCAGTGCGCGCACTTGGGCGGCGTCGTGGGCGGCGCTGGTGCGCACGCTATAGCCCAAAATCACGCCGCCGCGCTCCAGCCGTTCTATGCGGCTTTGCACCGTGGTGCGGGACAGGCCCAGCCGGCGCGCCAGTTCCGCGGTGGGCGCGCGGGCGTTTTCGCGCAGCAGCGCGAGCAATTGCTGATCGGTGGCGTCCATGGCGGCTCCATGCGGGGGTGGCGGTTTGGCGCTATGCCGGACTTTTCGTCAATGCGATCAATAATATCCAACAGTTCGTCTCTATGCGCGCTGCAATTTGCCGAACTTGACCCGAGAATGAGGCTTCCCCTGAGACGAGGAGCGGAGCGATGCGAGATGCGATCATTGTGGGCGGCGGCCACAACGGCCTGGTGTGCGCCCATTACCTGGCGAGGGCCGGGCTGAAGGTGACCGTGCTGGAACGGCGCGGCGTGGTGGGCGGCGCGGCGGTGACCGAGGAGTTTCACCCCGGTTTTCGCAACTCGGTGGCCGCCTACACGGTGTCGCTGCTCAATCCCAAGGTGAGCCGCGACATGGAGCTGGCGCGCCATGGTCTGAAAGTGGCGGAGCGGCCCTTGTCCAACTTCCTGCCGCTGGACGACGGCGGCTATCTGAAAGTGGGGCCGGGCCGCACCGCCGCCGAGGTGGCACGCTTCTCGCGCCGAGACGCCGACAGGCTGGACGATTACGCTCGGCATCTGGACGCCGCCGCCGAACTGCTGCGCGAGCTGGTGTTGCAAACGCCGCCCAACGCGGTGGAGGGCGGCTGGCTGAGCGCGCTGCCGGAGCTGCTCAAGGCCAGTCGGCTGGGGCGTAGGCTGGGCAAGCTGGAACTGGCGCAGCAGCGCGAGTTGCTGGACCTGTTCACCAAGTCCGCCGGCGATTATCTGGACGGCTGGTTCGACAGCGATCCAATCAAGGCGGCCTACGGTTTCGACAGCGTGGTGGGCAACTACGCCAGCCCGTACGCGCCCGGCTCGGCCTATGTATTGCTGCACCATGTGTTCGGCGAAGTGAATGGTCGCAAGGGCGCTTGGGGCCACGCCCTGGGCGGCATGGGCGCCATCACCCAGGCCATGGCCCGTTCGGCGCGCGAGCGCGGCGCGGAGATCCTCACCGACAGCGCGGTGCGGGAGGTGTTGCTGGAGAAGGGCCGGGCGGTGGGCGTGGTGACGGAGCGCGGCGAGCGGCTGGACGCGCGGGTGGTGGTGTCCAATCTCAATCCGCGGCTGCTTTACACCCAGCTGCTGGACCCGGCGGCGCTGCCGGCGGACTTCCTGCGCCGGATGCAAAGCTGGCGCTGTGGCTCCGGCACGTTCCGCATGAATGTGGCCCTGTCCGAGCTGCCGGATTTCAGCTGCCTGCCGGGCAAGACGCCGGCGGAACATCACGGCAGCGGCATCATCATCGCGCCCAGCCTGGCTTATATGGAGCGCGCTTATCACGACGCGCGCGAGCGCGGCTGGTCCGGCCGGCCCATCGTGGAAGTGCTGATCCCGTCGACGCTGGACCCGTCGCTGGCTCCGCCGGGCCAGCATGTGGCCAGCCTGTTTTGCCAGCACGTGGCGCCGCAATTGCCGGATGGGGCCAGCTGGGACGACCATCGCGAGGAAGTGGCGGACCTGATGATAGACACCGTCACCCGTTACGCGCCCAATTTCAAGGCCGCGGTGCTGGGGCGGCAGATCATGAGCCCGCTGGACCTGGAGCGCACCTTCGGCCTGGTGGGCGGCGACATCTTCCACGGCGCTCTGGGCTTGGATCAGCTGTTCTCGGCACGGCCCATGCTGGGCCACGCCGACTACCGCGGCCCCATTCCCGGTTTGTACACCTGCGGCGCCGGCGCCCATCCCGGCGGCGGCGTCACGGGCGCGCCCGGCCACAACGCGGCGCGCGAGGTGCTGCGGGACCTGGGGCGCCGCATGGTTTGAGCCGCCGGCGCAAGATCTTGCGGGGCCGGCCCCGTGCGCCAGGTGAAAAAAGGCCCGCAGCGGAGCAGGCGGGCTAAAGGGCAATCAAGCGGGAATCGAAGCGGTAATCCACGGTTTGGCGCGACAGTGCGCGGAGCGGCGATCACGCCCAGATTGTTGCCGCGCACCGTCCAGGCGGCGTGCTCTTGGCCGGCGTTGAGGCTGGCCACGGTGGAGTCGCCGCTGGTGCGGCTACGCTCGTTTTCGCCTTGTCTCGTCCTTGCTCGCTAGACTTTGAACAGGCTCTTAGTGGTGTCGGAGTCGTAACGGCCCACCCGGTTCAGGCCGCCGCCGAGGAACAGTCGTGATCCCGTCGTGGCTTGAAGCCCAGGTTCACTAGGTACGGCGCGTGGTTGAATGGATTGCCCAGGATCCTGGTGGCGTCGCTTTGAGCCACCTTGGTGTCCTGCAGGCCCAGGCCGGCGCTCAGCGTCAGCCACGGTGGCTGATGGATGCGTTCAAATGCAAATGATTCCTAATACAGACAGCTGGTGTTACCATGCGGCATCCATAACTGCACACCCTCTTGCCGGCCGCGTCGGCGTTTGCCGCGCGGCCTCCACCTCTGTCGAGATCAAAAAAACCTGTCATGAAAAAGTCGCCCATCTTTGTCGATTTCAGCCTGCTCAGGCTCAACCCGCATTTTCGCTCCATCTTCATCGCCCGCATGATCTCGGTGTTCGCCTTCGGCATTCTGATGGTGGCCGTGCCGGTGCAAATCCATCAGCTCACCGGCTCCACCCTGCAAGTGGGCGCGGCGATGGCGCTGGACGGCATCGGTATGTTCGCCGGCCTGATGTGCGGCGGCGTGCTGGCGGACCGCATGGACCGCCGCCGGCTGATTCTGCTGGGCCGCTCGCTGTGCGGCCTGGGCTTTCTGGCGCTGGCGCTCAATGGCTTCATGACCCATCCCTCGGTGCTGGCGCTCTACGTGGTGTCGGCCTGGGACGGCTTTTTCAGCGGCATCGGCATCACCTCGCTGATGGCGTCCATCCCGGTGCTGGTTGGTCGTGAAAACCTGCCGGCCGCCGGCGCGTTGAGCATGCTGACCATGCGCATCGGCGGCGTGCTGTCCCCTCTGCTGGGGGGGCTGATCATCGCCGCCGCCGGGGTGAACTGGAACTATCTGCTGGCCGGCGTCGGCACCCTGGCCACCTTGATCCCGCTGACGCGTTTGCCATCCCTGAAGCCGCAGGGCGGGGAGCCGGCGCATCCGCTGCGTTCCCTACTGGACGGTTTCCAATTCCTGTGGCAGAACAAGGTGGTGGGCGCGGTGGTGGCGGTGGGCACGCTGCAAACCCTGCTCAGCGCGGTGCGGGTGCTGTATCCGTCCTTGGCGGAAGACGGCTACGGCGGCGGCGCTTTCGAGGTGGGCCTGATGTATTCGGCGGTGCCGCTGGGCGCGATGATAGGCGCGTTCACCAGCGGCTGGGTGGGCGGCTTGAGCCGTCCTGGCGCGGTGATGTTGAGTTGCGTGCTGGCCTCGTCCCTGAGCATCGCGTCCTTGGGCTTGGTCCATCATCTGGCCTACGGCCTGCTGGCCTTGGCTTTGCTGGGTTATTTCGGTTCCATCGCGTCTTTGTTGCAGTTCACGCTGGTGCAGGGCAATACGCCGGATCATTTGCTGGGACGGGTGAATAGCCTGTGGAACGCGCAGGACGTGGTGGGCGATGGCTTGGGCGCTTTGGGCCTGGGCGCGCTGGCGCGAGCCTTGGCGCCGTTGACGGCGGTGGGGTGGTTCGGCGCAGTGGCCGCCGCGGCCAGTTTGGCGATGTGCGGGGCTTTTGGGTCTTTGCGGCGTTTGGCTGGCGGCGCGGCCGCCGGGGCGGAGACTGCCGGGGAGCCGGCGCGGCAGGGCGCGGGGTCTTAGAACGTGCTTACGATCTCGCGAGCTAAGGCGAAAACGGCTGAAAAAGCGGAATGCACAAGTAGTACATGAGCATTTATGAGACGTTTTCAACGCCCTTGTCTAACAGTCCCGCCAACGCGCAGCAGATCGTAAGCAGGTTCTTAGCGCCAAGGGTTTGTTGGAGCTAATGTCGTTGCAGGGCGGAAACCTCGGTTGGGGGTTCCGCCCTTTTTGCATCCTCTATGAAGCGCTGGCTAGTGTAGGGGAGTTTGAATCCGCCGCACGGATGGTGATTTAGGACCGGTTCCGCCCGGCGAACGGGAAGGGAGCTGGCCTCCCCCCTTACATCCCCCCTCGTCCCCCAGGACGCGAAACCCGGAGCGCCCCCAAGGGGACACTTGGGCGCTCCCAAAGTTGTCTTTTTGAAAAAGAAGAATGGTTTGGCAGAGCCGGTCATGTTTGTGGGTAACTTAGCGCCCCCGCTCTTTCCTGTGGATATCTCAAGAGAACCAAGAATAAGCGACGAATGCGACGCATCCCAGGTCCCTTCAGGCCTGCCGTCGGATGGCTGTCCCGAGGTCTTAAGCGGCGCCCTGTTCGGGCTGTCCCGGCAATCAAAATCATCATCCGCGTAGCGGATACAAAACGAGTCGGCGCACGCAAAAAAAGCGGGGCAGCCCAAAGCGGCCCCGCTTGATTTCTGAGTGCTAGAGCGCCAGGCCATGCTCCAATGCCTTATCGCCGATGCGAGGCGGCATTGAAGCGCTGCTTACTGGCCGTGTTTCTCCTCGCCTAGTTTATCCAGGTAGCGCAGGATGCGGCCGCTGTCTTGTTCCAGCTTCTGCATCCGGTTGACGATTTCCTGCTCGTCCAGCGGGCCTTCCTGATCAAACACCGCCAGCGCGGCGCCGATGTGCTGGCTGGCCTGCTGCTCGGTGGCTGCCAGCTCGCTCCAGGAACGGGTTTTGCCAAAGGACTGCTGGCCTTGCTGCTGCAGCCAGCTTTGCAGTTCGCTGCTCTGCTCCATCGGCTTGGCCTCCTCTATCGAGTGGTAGGCGGTCTGTTTGAAGATCACATGCCCCACTTTTTGCAGGCTGAGCTGGGATTTGTCGTGCACGCGGCTCACCTGGGCCATCACTTGCTGCGATTGCTCCACCTGACTGCTGAAGCGCTGACGGAAGGTTTCAACCGAGTCTTTGACCTGGCTGGCCACATTGCCGGCGGCACTGGCCTGGGTCTGCATATTGCCAATGCGCAGCGACAAGTTTTCAAGCACGTCCTGCACATTGTTGGCGGTGCTCTTGCTGCGCTCGGCCAGCTTGCGCACCTCGTCGGCCACCACGGCGAAGCCGCGGCCGGTTTCGCCGGCGCGGGCGGCTTCGATGGCGGCATTCAGCGCCAGCAGGTTGGTTTGGTCTGCGATGGCGGAGATGTCGGCCAGCGAGGTTTCTATGCCCTGCCATTCCTGGGCCAGCGCGGTGCTGGCGGTGTCCATGCTGCTGACGCTGTCGGCGATGGTATCCAGGTGGCCGGACAACTGTTGGGCGGTTTCCAGGCTGACGCGCGCGCCGTCCGCGGTGTCTTGAGTGATTGCGGCCACGTCGGCCATGGCCTGGCTGATGTCTTCCAGATCGCTCTGGTTGCTGGCCAGGTCCTTGCGCAGGTGCGGGTTGTTGAGCGCGGCCAGCTGCGAGGAGAGACGGTTGCGGCGGATGTAGCCGTCGTTGTCGGCCATGGTCTGGATGGCGCGGTTGACGCTGCCCAGCGAGCTGGCCAGGATGCCCGGCAGGCCTTGGCTCAGCGGGCGGCGGCTGTAGTCGCCGGCGCTGATGGCCTTGAAGCAGGTGTTGATTTCCTTGAAATAGGTTTCGATCAGGTCGAGGAAGTCGTTGAGCTGCCAGGCCAGCTTGCCCACTTCGCCCAGATTGCGGGTGCCGGTGGCGCGGTGGTGCAGTTCGCCGGAGCTGGCGTAGCCCAGTTGCTCGTGCAGGGTGTTGAGCAGGCCGAAGATGCGGCCGCTGTGGCGCCATAACAGCAGGGATAGGGCGATGGAGGCGGCCAGCAGCAAGGCGTCCACGACGTGGCCGACGATTTCCGGGAATAAATAGCCGTCCAGCAGCGAGAAGGCGACCAGTAAATTGAAGCCTATGATGCACCAGCCCAGTTGGGTGCGCAGGAAGGGCGGCTTGTGTTGGAGCTGGCTCATGCGGCGACTCCCGGCGCTTGCAGCACCTGGGCGTTGAGGGAAAGGATGAAGTCCTGGTAGCTGACGCCTTTGTCCGCCAACACTTGCTGCAGCCAGGCCACGGAGGCATCCGGCGCGGTGGCTTTGTTGTGACTGGCTTCTATCTGGCGCATCTGGGCGTAGACCGGCTCTATGGCGGCGATGGCTTCCTGGCTGGGCGGACGGCGCACGGAGTAATAGCCTTGCAGCTGGCCGCGCAGGTCGTAGTCCGGGGTCACGTTGGCCAGTACCCAGTAGTAGTCGCCGTTTTTGCTGTGGTTTTTCACCACGGCGAAGAATTCCTGGCCTTGTTGCAGGGTTTTCCACATCAGGCGGTAGGCGCCGCGCGGCATGTCGGGGTGGCGGATCAGGTTGTGCGGCTTGCCCAGCAGCTCGTGCTCGGCGTAGCCGGCGATGCGCATGAACACGCGGTTGGCGTAAGTGATGTGGCCGGTGGGGTCGGTCTTGGTGATGATCAGTTCATGAGGGGCGAGCCGGATTTCCTTGCTGGCCGTGCCGGCGGCGGGGTGCGTCATGGTCTGTTTCTCTCTTATTTGTCGATTGCCTAACCTCAAATGTTCATTTTCGGCCACTGGCCCAGTAGGGGCAAGCGTTTATTTATTTGTACTGCCCATGCTTGACAGGAGTCTGCTTAAATTACTTCTTAATAATTCAGTTCTTACGAAAACAAAAAAGGACGCCTGTGGCGTCCTTGCATGCGTGGGCCGGGGCGGGCCTCAGAGCCTGCTAAAAGCTTCGCGAGACAAGGCGAAAACGGCTGAGAAAGCGGAATGGTCAAGTGGCACATGAGCATTTCGAAGCCGTTTTCAACGCCCTTGTCTAACAGCCCCGTCGGCGCGCAGCAGATCGTAAACAGGTTCTCAGAGTTTGACGATCTGGCGGACCTGAGACACGCAAGCGCGGGCGTCTTCTATCAGCTTGGCGAATTCCGGACTGTTGATCTCCGCGTGGCTGAGCCAGCGCACCTTATTGCTGATCCGGTACTGGACGCGGATGCCGGCCGGGGTTTGCTGTTGCTTGGCGTTTACTTCGTACCAGGGGGAATTCACCTTGCATTCAAAAGCGGGCTGGATGGCTTTGGCGCCCTTGAGCAGCACATCGGATTGCATGGCGCTGGCGTCGCCCAGGTAAACGTCCGCCAGGTTGCCGTTGCGCTTGTAGTTGTCGAAGCTGTCCCACACGCTTTTGAAGTGGGAGTCGTAGAGAAACAGGCCGGAAATCTTCTCCAGCATGCGCGGGTCGCGCACGCTCATGCGCAGCGGGTAGACCGACGGCACCATGAAGGAGGTTTTGTCGCGCTGGACCTTGCAGTCTTCCGGCTGATTGCTCAACCGGTTGCACAGGCTTTGGTCGGTGGCGCTGACGCCTTGGTAGCGGTCTTGCAGAATGGTGTCAATCAGAGCGGAGTTGGCCAGTTCGATGTCGGCGCTGACATTGGCGCTGCCGTCGGCTTGCAGCGCGTTTTCGCGCTTGATGTTCAGATCGGTGCGCGCCGGCTCCATCGGTACCTGGGTTTGGCTCACCACGCCGTCCTTGCCGATGATGAAGGCCCAGCGGTCTTGCAGGTCCGACATGATGCGGCCGGGCTGGAAGAAGGGGTTGGTGGGGTCCAGCCACCAGGTCTGGCCGGCGATGTTGGCGCGGACGATCATGTGGTTGGGCGCGCCGACGCCGGGCAGGAGCAGCGGCGGGGCGAACTTGCCGCGGTAGATCAGCACTGGTTCCGCGGCGATGCCGGCGCGGCGCAGCATGGCGGTCAGCAGAGTGGAAAGGTCTTTGCAGTCGCCATAGCCGTGTTTTTCAATTTCAGCCAGCGTGAACGGCACCAGGCCGCGTTCCGCCAGCCGGGTGTCGTTGAGGTAGCGGTAGTTGCGGTTGATATGCTGCATGAAGGCGGCCGTCTGCTCCGCGGCCGGCTTGCCCTGATTGGCGGCCACCACGGTGGCGGCGGCCGGCGGCAGCGGCGCGGCCAGGATTTCGTTGTAGCGGCGGGCATGGGCGCCGAAGTGGTCTTGCGGCTGGTCCGAGGTGGCGATCACCAGTTGCGGCCATTCGCGCAGCGCGCTGTTGTTCCACTCGTTGATGTAGTTGAGGTAGCGCGGCCGGCGCAGCGATACCTTGACGCGCTTGCGGTCCGCGCTGGCGTCCACCGCGTAATCGTCCAGCATCATGCCGCGCCAGATCAGCGGGCGAGTGGACTGGAGGTCGAAGCTGAAGCTGTCTTCGCGGGCTTTTTGCGGGCCCAGGTCCAATTGGTAGCGCAACTGGCGCACCAAGGGCTGTGCCACGCTGTGGGTTTTGATGCGGTAGGACACGGTGCTGCCCACCGATAGTTCCGGGAAGGCCATCCAGGTTTGCATGTCGCGGCTGACGCCTGCGTCCGGATTGGGCGCGGCACGGGTTTCAATCTGGGATTTGCCCAGTTTGATCACTTTGCCGTTGGGCTGGATCACTTCGGCCCGTTCCACTTGCATGCGGTCTTCGGCCGGGTAGGTGAAGTCGATGCGGGACAGTTGTTCGCGGCCGGAGGGGTGCAGGATGGTGAATTGCTTGCTGGTGACGCAGTCCAGGCTGTTGTCTTTGTTGTGTTGGCAGCTGACGGCGGTTTTGACCGCCAGCGGCGCTTCGCTGACCGGTTGCAGCGCGGCGGCGCTGAAGCTGCTGTAGAGGCCGGCGGCCAGCCCGAGAGTGAGTGTACGCATATTGGAATCGAAAAGTGTGATCTTGCTGTGATGATTATACGGCGCGAGGGCGGTGAAAACGCGCATCCGGCGTCCGCGCCGCCGGATGGGGTCAAGCGTTCCATGTTCGCATATTAGCGCTTGCGAATGTGTGTGCTTTTTGTGTCGCTGTCGAGCCTGCCCATGATCCCGCGAATACGAGCGGGACAAGACGGGGGATGGTCAACGGGCGTTCACGGCGAGGCCCACATCCGCAGCAGGTTATGGTAGTTCGCGGTCAGCGCCACCAGGGCTTCGTTATCGCCCAACTGCAGGCGCAAGCTGGAGATCGCCGCGTCCATGTCGAACAGCAGCCGGCGCTTGCCGTCGTCGCTGATCATGCTTTGCACCCAGAAGAACGAGGCCAGCCGCGCGCCGGCGGTGACCGGTTCCACCCGGTGCAAGCTGGTGGACGGGTAGAGCACCATGTCGCCGGCGTCCAGCTTGACGCTGTGGCTGCCATAGGTGTCCTCGATCACCAGCTCGCCGCCTTCGTATTCGTCCGGGCGGCTGAAGAAAAGGGTGCAGGACACGTCGGTGCGCACCCAGCCGCCGTCGAAAGGGTGGCGGCGCACGGCGTTGTCCACATGGTTGCCAAAATCCATGCCGGCTTGGTAGCAGTTGAACAGCGGCGGGAAGATTTTGGCCGGCAGCGCGGCGGAGAAAAACAGGCCGTTGCGTTGCAAGGCGCCTTCCACCATGGCCTGCAATTGTTGGGCTTCCGGCAGCAGCTGCGGCAGTTGCAGATTGCGTTTGACTTGAGCGGATTGCTTGCCGGCGGTGATGCGGCCGTCGGCCCAGTCGGCGCGGGCCAGCAGCTCGCGGCCCAGCGCCAGTTCTTCGGCGCTCAGCACCGCGGGGATGTGCAATAACATGGTGTCTCCGTATAAGGCCAAGCCCCCGGCGAACCGGGGGCCGGAACTGGCTTGGAACGTGTTTACGATCTGCGGCGCATCGGTAGGGACATTGTGCGATGAGCGCCGGCATTCGAAATGCTTCTGCCCCATTCGGGCATTCCGCTTTCTAGGCCGGTTTCGCCTTGTCTTGCCCTTGCTTGCGAGATCATGAACAGGTGCTTAGTACTTGAAGCTGACTGTCAGTTGCGCTTCGCGCGGAGTACCCAGCGTGGCGTGGGCCGGGTAGCCGCCGTCGAAGTAAATCTTGTTGGCCAGGTTGTTTACATTCAGCTGCACCTTGTACTTGCGGGTCTCGTAAGCCAGCATCGCGTTGGCCACGGTGTAGGCCGGCAGGTAGTTGGTGTTGGCTTCATGCGCGTAACGCTTGCCCACATGGGTCAGGCCGAAACCGCCGATCACTTCTTCCGTGAACTTGTAGGTGGTCCACAGGTTGGCGGTGACCTTGGGCGTGTAGCGCGGCATATTGCCTTCGGTGCCGGCGGCGCCCAGGGCCGGCGGCGCGGCCTTGTCGATGCGGGACTTCATCAGGGTGAGGCCGGCGAAGACGTCCCAACGCTCGGTCAGCCGCCCGGCGCCTTCCACTTCCACGCCATCGGTATGGCGTTTGCCGGACAGCAGCACGGTATTGGGGTCGTTGGCATCCGTATTTCGTTCGTTGGTCTTCTCGATGCGGAACAGCGCCGCGCGCAGGCTGGCGTCGCCGTCGAACAGATCCCACTTGGCGCCCAGTTCAATGTTGCGGTTCTTTTCCGGGTCCACTTTGGCGGTGGCCTTGTCCAGCGCGTAGGCTTCTCCCGACGGGTTGAACGAGGTGCCGTAGCTCAGATAGTAGGACTGGGCGGTGCTGGGCTGCCAGATCAGGCCGCTGCGCCAGCTCCACACATTGTCGGTGCGGCTGACGTCGTAGCTGCGGCTGGGGTCCTGGTTGACGGATCCGTCGCGGTTGCCGGCGCGGATTTTGTAGTCGCCGCTGAAACGGTCGAAACGGGCGCCCACCACGGCCTTCCACTGCGGGGTCAGCTCCAGCGTGTCCATCGCGTACAGGCCGATATTGCTGGCGTCGAACTGGGTGTTGCTGCTGCGGTAGCGGCTGAGGTCGACGGGTACGCCAGGGTCCGGCGCGCCCACGGTGGTGCTGGGCGGAGTGTTGAGCAGAGCGTAGCGGCTGGTGTCGGATTTCTCTTTGCTCAGCTCCAGGCCGGTCAGCAAGGTGTGGCGCACGCTGCCGGTTTCGAACTTGCTGATCAGATCGGTCTGGTTGTTCCACGACCAGTCGGTGCCGTCGCGCATGGGTTTGCTGCGGTTGATGCGGGAGCTGTCCAGGACCGGGTTGCTGGGGGTGATGCCCGGGATGCGCGGCGCGGTGGGCGACACATCGCGCCAGAAGCGGTTGAAACGCAATTGGTTGCTCAGCACCAGGTCGTCGCTGAAGCGGTGAGTGAGCTTGGCGGTGAGGATGTCGGTTTGCGTCTTTTCAAAGTCGCTGTTCAGGCCGTAGAAGCGGTCGCGCGGCACGTCGATGGGCTGCCGGGTGTTGGCGTTGAACGGAATGCCGTAGTCCGGAACGTTGTCTTCCTTCTGATGGAAGTAGGACAGCACCAAGGTGGTGGGCTCGCCCAGGCCGAAGGCCAGCGAGGGAGCGATGCCGAAGCGTCGGTTTTTCGCCGGGCCGCGGTCGCTGCCGTCGTCGGTGGCCATCAGGTTGACGCGCATTGCGGCGGTGTCGCTGAAAGCCTGGTTGATGTCGAAGGTGGAACGGGTGAAGCGATTGCTGCCGACGCCAATTTCACCCGCCACCAGGGAGCCGGCGAACGGAGTTTTGCTGGCTTGGTTGACCACGCCGCCGGTGGAGCCGCGGCCAAACAGCATGGAGCTGGCGCCTTTCAACACTTCCACTTTTTCCAGGTTGAAGGTGTCGCGGTTGTACTGGCCGATGTCGCGCATGCCGTCCAGATAGGTGTCGGTGAAGGCGGAGAAGCCGCGGATCACGACTTGGTCGCCGGTGCGGCCACCTTCGCCGGCGGCGAAAGTGATGCCGGGCACATTGCGCAGTGCGTCCTTCAAGTTGGAAACGGCCTGGTCTTCCAGCAATTGCTTGCTGACCACCGTGACCGATTGCGGGATGTCCTTCAGCTTCTGGTTCAGCTTGCCGATGGCGCTGGACTCGGTCTTCAGGCTGCCGCGTACCGGCGTTTCGCCTTCCACGCGGACGGTTTCCAGCTTGGTGGGGGCGTCTGCGGCCAGAGCCAGACCGGGGGAGAGGGCGGCGGCGAGCATGCCGGCGCCGATTTTCGCCGGCAGCTTGCGCGCGACGATGCCGCTGCCGCGGCTTGGGGTGGGTCGATGTTCCATCAGGGTTCTCATTTCGTGTCGTCGTTATAATCGCCGGCCGGCTGAGGCCGGCTCTGCTTTGCCTTACTGCGCGCCTCTCCGGCCTTGTCCGGGCAAAGAGCGGACAAAGACCCTCCCTGGTCTGCGCGGCGGCAGTCCATGGAATAGAAGAAGAGGAATGAGGTACCGGCGCGAAATAGCGGCTGGATAAGCGGCTGCGCGCTGGCGGGTACGGGACGCGGATCTCGCGTCTACTGTGGCTCAGGGGCCGGCAGAGTCCTCACGCAAACCAATGGCGTAGGCTTGCGTGACGGCTCTGCGGCGAGCGGCCGGCAGGCGCCGGCCATGCTCGCACGGCTGTCGTTAAGGCGCTTCGGTGGCGAAGCCTATCTTGCTGATGCCCCCTTGCTGGGCGCTGGCCAGGGTTTTGGCCACGGTTTCATAGCGCACGCTCTTGTCTGCGAACAAGTGCAGCTCCACTTGCGGGTTGTCGCGGGCGGCGGCGGCGAAACGCGCGTCCAGCTCGCCTTCCGGCACTTTGACGTCGTTCCAGAACACCGCGCCGGCGGCGTCTATGGCCAGGCGGATTTCCTTGGGCTGGCTCTGCTGCGCGGCGGCGCTGGCCTGCGGCAGATCCAGCTTGACGGTATTGGTCAGCAACGGGGTGGTGATGATGAACACCACCAGCAGCACCAGCATCACATCCACCAGCGGGGTGGTGTTGATGTCGGCCATCGGGGCGGAAGCGCCCTTGTCGAAACTACCGAACGCCATCGATCTCTCCGGACTGAGTCAGCAGCTGGGCGTGCAGATCGTGGGCGAAGTAGTCCATGTCTTGCGCCATGATGCGCTGCATGCGGGTCAGGGCGTTGTAGGCCAGCACCGCGGGAATGGCGGCGGCCAGGCCGGCGGCGGTGGCCACCAGCGCTTCGCCGATCGGGCCGGCCACCGCGGCGATGGTGACTTGGCCGGCGGCGCCGATGTTCACCAGCGCGTGGTAAATGCCCCATACCGTGCCGAACAGGCCAATGAAGGGCGCGGTGGAGCCCACCGAGGCCAGCACGGTCATGCCGGTTTCCTGCTTGCCGTTTTCCTGGGCCAGGCCTTTGCGGATGGCGCGGGTCAGGAACTCGTCCAGATCGCAGCTCTGGCCCAGCGGCCGCTCAGCCTGGCTGCGGTAGTGGCGCAGCGCGGCCAGGCCCTGACGGGTGAGGTTGGCGAACGGCGCGCGCGAATCCTGCAACTGGGCTTCCGCCTGCTTCCAGTCCGGGGCGTCCCACAGCGCGGTTTCGGCCTGCTTGTTGGCGCGGCGGATATGCCAGGTGCTGACGCCGCGGACCAGGATCAGGTACCAGGTCAGCACAGACATCAGAACCAGGATCATGAACACCGTGACCAGCACGGCGTCCCCTTGATGGAATACAGTCATTAGATTCATGATTTTGCAGACTTCAAAGAAAATTCAACGGGAACGATAAAGGTGTAGGCGATGGCTTCATTGCCGCGCTTGGCCGGGGTGAAGGTCCACTTTTTCACCGCAGCCACGGCGGCGCGGTCCAGCCGCGGGAAGCCGCTGCTGTTGGACAGCGTCACCTCCAGCGGCTGGCCTTGGGCGGACACGTGCACCCGCAACTGCACGGTGCCGGTTTCGCCTTCCTCGATGGACAGCGCCGGGTAGGCCGGCTTGGGGTTGTTCAGATAGCCGCCTCGGTACATCGGCTCGGTGATCGAAGGTTTGGCGTCGGCGGACTGGCCGCGGGAACTGCCGCCCTCTGCGGAGCTGGCTGCCGGGCTGGGCTTGCTTTCCGCCGCCGGGGCGGCCGTGGGCACGCTGATGGCCTTGGCGCTGGGCGCGGCCGGAGTGGGCGTGGCCATCACCTTGGGTTTGACCGGAGTCGGTTTCGGTGTCGGAGTGGGCTTGACCTGCGGAGTCGGTTTTTTCTCAGGCTTGGGCTGCTGCTTGGGCGCAGCCGGCGCGGCGGCCTTGCTAGGCGCGGCCAGGCTGATCATTTCCATGCTGGCGACGCGGGGCAGCGTGATTGGCGCCTGCATCACCACTGCGCCGCCCATCAGCGCGAAGGCCAGGGCATGCAGGCCCACGGTGCTGGAGAGCGCCGAGTATTGAAGAATTCGCTGGTTCATGATGGTGATGATAATACAAACTATTCTCATTATCCAAGCTGGAAAACGCGTATACCTCAATGTCATTGACGTAAGTAAATAAATGACGGGAAAAGGGTTTTGCCAAGCGCCGCGTTAGCCGGCGCGTCGGAGCGTTCCAGTGCTTGCAATCCATGGTTTTGCCTGCATATCTTGCAGCATTGGCCACGGCGGAGTGCCGGTGGCGACATTATTGGAATACAAAACATGCAACAGTTCGACGGAACCACCATTGTGTCCATTCGCCGCGGCAATCGCGTGGCGCTGGGCGGGGATGGCCAGGTCACTCTGGGCAATATCGTGATCAAGGCCTCGGCGCGCAAAGTGCGCAAGCTGCATGGCGGCAAGGTGCTGGCGGGCTTTGCCGGCGGCACCGCCGACGCCTTCACGCTGATTGAGCGTTTTGAAGCCAAGCTGCAGAAGCATCAGGGAAACTTGCTGGTGTCGGCGGTGGAGCTGGCCAAGGATTGGCGCACAGACCGCATGCTGCGCCGGCTGGAGGCGATGCTGATCGTCGCCGACAAGAACAGCACTCTGATCATCACCGGCAACGGCGACGTGCTGGAGCCGGAACAGGGCATCGCCGCCATCGGTTCCGGCGGCGCCTACGCTCAGTCCGCCGCGCGCGCGCTGTTTGAAAACACCGATCTGGCGCCGGAAGTGGTGGTGAAGAAATCGCTGGAGATCGCCGGCGACATCTGCATCTACACCAACCACAACCATGTGATCGAGCTGTTGGACGAAGCCGAAGAGCCGGAAGGCAAAGCATCGGAAGCCAACTAAGCCGCATTCAAGAATCAAATCGCCGGGAGCGTCGCTTCCGGCTGGAGAACGTCATGACGCAAATGACCCCGCAGGAAATCGTCCACGAGCTGGACCAACACATCATCGGCCAGAACGCGGCCAAGCGCGCGGTGGCGGTGGCTCTGCGCAATCGCTGGCGCCGTCAGCAGGTGGCCGAGCCGCTGCGCAGCGAAATCACCCCCAAGAACATCTTGATGATAGGCCCCACCGGCGTGGGCAAGACCGAGATCGCCCGCCGTCTGGCTAAACTATCCGGCGCGCCCTTCATCAAGATAGAAGCCACCAAGTTCACCGAGGTGGGCTATGTCGGCCGCGATGTGGACACCATCATTCGCGATCTGGTGGAAGTGGCGATCAAAGAGACCCGCGACGCCGCCATCAAGCGCAACCGCCCGCGCGCGGAAGACGCGGCCGAAGACCGCATCCTGGACGTGCTGCTGCCGCGTCCGCGCCAGCAAGCCGGATTCTTCGGCGGCGAACCGGAAGCGGAAGCCAAGCCGGAAGACGGCGCCACCCGTCAGAAATTCCGCAAAATGCTGCGCGAAGGCTCATTGGACGATAAAGAGATCGAAATCGAAATCGCCGCGCCGGCAGCGCAAATGAACGTGATGGCCCCGCCGGGAATGGAGGATTTCGCCAGCCAGCTGCAAGGCATGTTCCAGGGCCTGGGTTCAGGCAAGAAGCAGGCGGCCAAGATGAAGGTGACGGAAGCGCGCAAGCAACTGATCGACGAGGAAGCCGCCAAACTGGTCAATGACGAGGAACTGCGCGCCGAGGCGCTGAAGAACGTCGAGCAGAACGGCATCGTGTTTCTGGACGAGATCGACAAGGTCACCAGCCGCAGTGAAGGCCAGGGCGGCGCCGACGTCTCGCGCGCCGGCGTGCAGCGCGACCTGCTGCCGCTGGTGGAAGGCACCACCGTGTCCACCAAGTACGGCATGGTCAAGACCGACCACATCCTGTTCATCGCCTCGGGCGCTTTCCAGCTGTCCAAGCCGTCGGACCTGATCCCGGAGCTGCAAGGCCGTCTGCCCATCCGCGTCGAGCTATCCTCGCTGACCGTGGACGACTTCAAGGCCATTCTCACCAGCACCAATGCCTGTCTGACTCGTCAGTACCAGGCGCTGATGGCGACCGAGGGCGTGGAGCTGGAGTTTGTCGATAGTGGCATCCAGCGCCTGGCCGAGATCGCCTGGCAGGTCAACGAGAAAACCGAGAACATCGGCGCGCGCCGCCTCTACACGGTGATGGAAAAGCTGCTGGAAGAAGTGGCCTTCGACGCCAAGGCCGGCCGTTGCGAGATTGACGCTGCCTATGTCGACAGCAAGCTGGAACAAGTGGCCGAGCGCGAAGACCTGGCGCGTTACGTGCTCTGATCCATTCCTTATATATAGAAACGCAAACGGCGGCCTTGGGTCGCCGTTCTCGCATCCGGGTTAGCGTGCCTCGCATGCCGGCTGGGCAGGAGGAGGCTCGGCTGCCAAATCGCGGAATGCTTCCGGATGGCGCCGCCAATACCAATCCTTCACCTCGTCGTGATCCAGCTCCAGGAACGCCTTCAAACCAGGCAATAGCAGCATGGGCGCCACGGTGGCCAAATGCAGCAGCGCGAAAATCAAGTACACCCGCTCCAGCGGCAGCACATGCAACAGCGCGCCGGCCAGCGCCGGCCCCAGCATCGATCCTATTTTCACCAGCATCACATTGATGGCGGAAAAGCGCGCGCGGTAATTCTCCGGCACCGCCAGCGTGCGGTGAGTTTGGCCTATCAGCTGGTTCAGCGCGAACATCAGCCCCATCACCGCGAAACAGGCCAGGATCACCCAAGGGTTGTCGCTGATCGCCACCACCAGCATCAATACGCCGCAGACCACCATGCCTATGGTGCGCGCCTGGTAGCGGCTGAAGCGGCGCAGCAAAACATGGGTGAACCAGAGCGAGCCCAGCAGCATGCCGGCGCTGATCGCCGCCTCGCAACCGCCCAGCCAGGCGGCGGACAAGCCCAGCGCATGCAGCTTGATCGGCAGCAGAGTCGTCACCAGTGGCATGAAGGCCACCAGAGTGACGAAGACCGCCAAGGTCCAATAGCGTTCTAGCGGAATGCGCCAGCGCGCGTACAGGCCGCTGCGGATATCCTCCAGCCAAGGCTGGCGCACGGCGTCCGCGGCGCGCGGCGGCACGCGCACATACAAGGAGGTCGCTGCGGCCACCACCAGCAGACAGGCGTAGGCCAGCAGAGTCAGGGTGGGGCTGGTCGCCGCCATCAAGCCGCCGCCCAGCACCGGGCCGATCAGATTGCCCGC
The DNA here is from genome assembly GCF_000711885.1 of Chromobacterium haemolyticum DSM 19808. GTDB lineage: Bacteria > Pseudomonadota > Gammaproteobacteria > Burkholderiales > Chromobacteriaceae > Chromobacterium > Chromobacterium haemolyticum. Next base: position 1,063 of record NZ_JONK01000041.1, on the reverse strand, counting down.
CGACTGCGAGCTTTTCTGCAAGGACAGCGCGTCGCCCAGCCGGGCTGCCGGCACCATCTCGGCGGCGATGCTGAGCATGGACGGCAGCACGATGGACCAGGCCAGCATGGCCAGCGACTCCACCGCGATCACCCAGCCGATGCGATACCAGCCTAGTGCGGCCATCAAGGCCAGCAGCAGCGCGCTTAGCATCGCCAGCAACATGCCGCCGCCAATCAGGCGGTTCTTAGGCAGGCGATCGCCCAATGGCGCGGTCAGCGGCAGCGACAGCAGCATCACTAAAGCGGTGATTGAACCGAACCAGGCCATATCGCGCGCACCGCCGGACTGCACCACCCACCAACTGATGGCTACATAACCGGCACCCATCGCCAGCCCGCTCAACACATCACTCAGCATCAAGGCGTAAAACGGCGTGGGCAGTCCCTCTAATCTTTGACGCAAAGTTTGCTGCATGGACGTTTCCTGAGCGAAGGGATGCACTCAGCTTAACAATTAATGCCTAAGGCATAAAGTCTGCATCGAATAATTTGCCGGAAAGCGGGATTTTCAGAAAAAACCGAGAAAATCCGGCCGCTTTCGCAGCTTATCATCGGGAGACAACTAGCTGGAAAGCCTTGTTTTCTTGCTTGCCCAAAAGTTCTTGTAAAATTCTATCGGTATGATTCTTATTTAAATCATTGACTTATGTTTTGATATCTTAAAAACCCAATCTTTTTCCAAAATAGGTGTTGACGGAGCAGAGCCGGTAACGTATATTTCACCTCCTCAGCAGACAACGCAGCGACGGAAACGAAACGCAGCGGTCCGCACCGATCTTTAACAGAACGAATAACCGATAGGTGTAAGTGCTCGGTCGATGACCAAACACTTGCACTGCAAGACGAGAAATGTCTCGATGTTTCTTTGATCTTGCGTGCCAGAAAATTTGCTTGGAATTGAACTGAAGAGTTTGATCCTGGCTCAGATTGAACGCTGGCGGCATGCTTTACACATGCAAGTCGAACGGTAACAGGGTGCTTGCACCGCTGACGAGTGGCGAACGGGTGAGTAATGCATCGGA
>NZ_JONK01000040.1 GCF_000711885.1 Chromobacterium haemolyticum DSM 19808 | reverse complement strand
CGCTGCCAGAGTGGGCTCAAGCGGGTGCAAAGCCTGCTGTGCGACAGCGGTTACGTGGGCCAGCCCTTCGCGCAGGGAGTGCGGGAGATTCTGGGCGGGTATGTGACGGTACAGATCGCGAAGAGAAGCGAGCTGCATACGTTCAAGGTGATGCCAAAACGATGGATTGTGGAGCGCAGCTTCGCTTGGTTGGAAAAGAGCAGAAGGCTGTGGAAGAACTGTGAGCGGAAACTCAATACCAGCTTGCAGTTCATCCACTTGGCTTTCCTGGCTCTATTGCTCCGGAGATCGTAAACAGGTTCTAAGAACAGGTTTACGATTTCGCGAGCAAAGGCGAGACAAGGCGAAAACGGCTGAGAAAGCGGAATGTACTCATGGTACATGAGCATTTCGAAGACGGTTTCAACGCCCTTTTCTATCCATCCTGCCGACGCGCAGCTGATCGTAAACAGGTTCTAAGCGCAGCGCCCGGTTCCGGGACCGGGCCATCCATCAGAACCCGAAGCCCGTCCCCAGGCGGGCTTTGGGTGTGGAGCGTCAGCAAGGACGCTTGCCCTCCGCCTTGGATCAAGCTGATGACTGGCGTAAAAATCAACACCCCGCCCAGGCGGGGTGATGGCCAGCAATGAAACAAGTGCGCGGCAGCCCTTTACCCGTCGCCCTCTTCCCTATCACCCTCGACATCGTCCCTGGCCTGGAAGAATACATGCTTGAACACATCCAGCCGCACCGGGTCCAAACGTCGCTCCGCGGCGCTCAAAATCGTCTCAGGGTCAAAGTCGTTGTCGGACTCGTAGACGAAAAACGGCTCATTGTCGTCAATCTCGTACACCGAAATGACCAATACGCCATTCGTCCGCAGTTCCAGCTTGAGCTGCGCCATGGGAATGGCGCTGCCCACCAAGTCGCGTTCTTCCATTTAAACCCGCTTTCTCACTACGCCCATGCCTCCTTCTCAGCATAGGCCAGCGACGACGGGCCGCCATCCAAAAGCCTCTGCCCCGCTCAAGCGGGCCATCGCCGCTTAGCCGGCCCGGTCTTAAGGACTGGCATGCGGCGCTTGCTGATCGCTCCACGCTCGCCTATCTTCACAATCTAAATGTCATTAAATTACGCAATTTAATTGCCATTTGTATAAATAGGCGACATTTACGCGCTATTTCACGACGCTAACGCCTCGCCGGCAAAGCCGACCGCTTGTCGACGGTTCTCAACCATTATCCGAAGGAATGCCATGAATCCCCCACTCAACTTCCTGTTCCGCCGCGTCGCGGCCTTGCTGGCCGTCAGCGCGCTGTCTCTGACCGCCGGCGGCGCGCTGGCCGCCAATATCAGCGGCAGCCTGCCCAATTACAAAAACAGCGGCATCACGTTCAACTATGTGGAGCAAAAGAGCGGAGGCTCCGGCCCCGGCGCTCGCGGCATCCGCATTTACATCGCCGGCGGCCGGGACCAGAGCTACAAATTCAACCCCAATCCCCACGACGACCCTTGGTACAACAAGAACCAGACCAAGTTCTACCGACAGGCGGCCGAAGCGCTGGCGGACGCTTACCTCGCCAAGAACCCGAATCCTGCTTTCCCGCGCTACGGTTTCAAGTCCACCATCAACGGCATCGTGTACAGCTACAACCAGCCGTGAGCGGCGGCGGCGATAACATCGAGATTCGTGAGGGTGGCTCAAGCTATCCACACTGAGCTGCGAGAGGCCGCTACCCACGAGCTCCGCAAGTTGTCGCTGTGTTTGCCTCGCCATTTTGGCCCGCCTCCGCGCGATCCCATCACTTAGTACAGCATTTCAATGTCATAAATTGACTAAATTGAAGCAACACCAAGAAGTCATCTTAGGCAGTCAATCGCAACTGGTGTGGTATTGCATTACACAACACTCTCGTTTCACTTTACTCTGATAAAGGACATTTAAAATGGGCAAGAAAATTTTGAAACTGAAATTCAAAGGTAGTGATTTTGGCTATGTCCGCATGGTTAAAGGTAGCGATACTTTTTATGGTGGCGGCAGCGAAAAAGAAGCCATTGAGTTTGAATTGATCGCTTACAAGGGAAGTAGTAAACGTTTTTACTATAAAGTAGCGGGAACCAAAGACAGCTATATGGATTTTTCCCTCTCGTCTTCGGTGGTTAAAATCACCAAACCGTTTCTTAGTGTCGAATCCTCCACAATCTGCGCCTGGGAGCTAATCGACAATGAGCTGCATGCCATCCTAGCCGATAAGGATACCACTAAGGCCATTAGCCGCAGCGCAGCCGACCCGGAATCCAAAGCGCTGTACGCCAATAGCTTCGTCGACGTCAATCACTGCGAAGTTTCCATTGAAAACAGTACGGGCAAATCATCCAATTCAGAAAAACCTGAATTGCAACATGAGCTGGTATAAGCGTCCAGCATAAGTATGTGACTGATCGTCTGTTTATTAAGACACCTTCTCAGACAGAGTCATTTCACTTGCTTAAGCGAAAAAGCACCGCTTCCAAAGAGAGGAAACGGTGCTTTTTCATGCCTTAAGAATTACACGAGCCCCGGCATCAAACCAGAGGCACTTAAACAGGCCACTCCTCCGGATGTTCAGTCTGGCTCAAGCCGGCTCGCCGCCGTCCACTCGGCGGCGGGTTTGCAGAATGGGCGGCGCCCATTGCTCGCCCGGCCGCTTCTTGCGGGTGGCCAGCGTCAGCTCCGACGGCGCGAAGATATTGATGTTGTGGGTATTCGGCGTAGTGATCAGGTACTGCGCCTCGGTGGCTTTGAGGAAGCCGGCAACGCGGTCGATGTTGAAGATGTCAAGATGGGCGAACGGTTCGTCGATGAACACGAAACCGGACGGGTTGGACTCGTCCATCATCAGGCCGATCAACAAGATTAGCGACTTCATCACCTGCTGGCCGCCGGAGGCCTCGCCGTCGTTCATGCCCATCAGGCCCTTCTGGTCGAAGTTGAACCTGAGCACCAGCCCGGCCTGGGCCAGCGCGGCGTCGTCGTTGGACAGCTGCGGCAGTTCCACTTCCACCTGGATGCCGGCCAGCTCGCCCAGACGCTTGACGTTTTGGCCGTAGACGCGGACGGTGGCGCGCAACTTGCCCATATAGGCGGCGCGCGCTTCGTCGGTGAGCTCGCGCGAGCGGTCCACTTCACTCTGGCGGCGCTGACGTTCGCGGTCCAGAGCGGTCAGATCCTCCACCAGCTTGTCCTTCAAGGCCAGCACGGCTTCGTCCTGCTCCCAGTCGCCGTTTTGCAGCCGCTCTTCCAGGTAGTTGAGCTGATGCTTGGCATCCGCGGCGGTATCGAACTCGCTTTCGAGCGCTGCGACGTTATCCGGCGCTAGCGCCGCCTCAGGCAGACGCTCCGCCCATTCGCGCAGTTCGGACAGCAGGCGGCGCACTTGGCGACGCGCCTGCTCCACTTCCTGTTGTTTTTGGCGGAAGGCGGCCAGGCTGTCCTGTTCGCGCTGGCAAACGCGGTCGTGCGCCAACCGAGCGTCGCTGTAGCGCTGATCGGCGGCTTCCTTCTCCGCGCTGACGAGGCCCAGCGCCGCGCCCAAGCGGGCGATTTCGCTTTCCAGCCCCTGCTTGCGCGTTTCCAACGCGGCGAACTCTTCGGCGCGGCTGTCCAGTTGGCGGATGGCGTCCATGCCGCCCAGGTATTCAGCCAAGCCGGCGGCCTCGCGGGTGGCCGCCACCAAGCGCTCTTCGTCGGCCAGGATGCGCGTGTTCAACGCCTTCAAGGCTTCGCGCACCGCCAGCAGCCGCGATTGGCGCGCGGCTTCGCCGAAGGCGAACTCATGCGCCGGCACGCCGATGTGGCGCGCGCCGCGACGTTCGCGGAAGTAGCCGTCGCGGGTGATCCAGTCTCCACTGACGTCGGCGCCCTGCTCCGCGCTGTCTACGCGGCTGACGCTGTTCAACTGCCGGTACAGCCACTCGGGCGCGTCGGCGGAAAAGCGCACCACTTCCATCAGGCTGCCGGCGTTGGCGCGCGGCGGGCTGCAGCGCTCCGGCACCACGAAGTGGCGATAACGCAGTTTCTCGCCGATGCGCCAGGCTTCGCGGCGGTCGCTTTCGCGTTCCAGCAGCACCACGTGGCGATAACCTCTCAACAGCGCCTCCACTGCCGCCTGCCAGTTCGGGTCCAGCACTTCCACGATGTCGGACAACATCAGATGGCCAATGCCGGCCTCGTCCAGCGCGGCCTTGAACTGGCGCACGTCTTCCGGCGCGCGGCCGCGGCCGATTTCCAGCGCCTCCAGATGCTGGGAGCTGTCCTGGCGCTGCTTTTTCAGTTCGCGCAGCCCGTCTTTCAATTGCTCGGCTTCACCGCGCAACGCGGCGAGCTTATCGGCCAACTGAGCGGCGTCGGCTCCGTATTCCTTGCTGGCCAGCGCTTGCAGCCGGTCCCGTTCCTTGAGCTGACCGGCCACGCCTGCGTGCTCGCCCTTGGCCGCCATGAAGGCTTCCTGCGCGCCGACGCGGGCGGTTTCCGCCGCCTTGCGCGAGGCGTCGGCGGCCACTTCCGCGGCCTTGAGTTTGGCCACCAGCTGTAAGGTGTCGGCATGCTCGCCCCGGGCCTGGTTCAGCGCGTGGAAATTGCCCCGGTAGTTTTTCCAGACATTGCCAAGCGTGGACTTGGCGTCCAGATAGGCCAGCACCGGCAGCGCCTCGTCGCGCAGCCGGGCGATGCCGGTATTCAGTTGCCGCCATTCCAGATAGCGGTTGGCGCGGGTCTTCATGGTTTCCACCCGCGTCTGCAGCGCTTCTTCCTGACGGCTCAGCGATTCCAGTTCCAGCTCGGTGGCGCGTTGCTCGTCGCGGGCGCGCTGGTAGTTGTCCAGCACGTCCTTATCGCCGAAAACCTGGAACACCAGGTCAAGCAGTTGGCGCGGGCTGTATTCGGTGAGTTTGTCGGTATCGCCCTGTTCCAGCGCCAGCACTTCGGCCACCGCCGGGGTCAGGCCGGCCATTTCCAGCCGGCGGCGGTATTCCTGCACGCCCAGCCATTGGGCCTGGCCTTCGGCCTGCTCCAGCGGCACGTCGCCGTCCAGAATAGCGTAGTGGCGCACCCAGTCCCCGCCTTGCTTCTTGACCCGGCACAGCAAGGTGACAGCGTCCGCGACGATGGGGAAGAAGGGCGTCGGATACAGGCCGCCGCTGGGGCGACGCGGGTTGTCCACCACGCCGCGCAGATAGGCGAAGGGCTCTTTGTTGTTGCGAACGTAGCGTTTGTAATCTCGCTTGCCCGAGCATTTGATCGCCAGCAAGGTGCGCATCGCGTCCAGCAAGGTGGTCTTGCCGGAGCCGTTGGGGCCGATGATGGTGACGATCTGCGCGTCCAGCGGCACGGTCAGCCGCTGCCAGAAGTCCCAGTGCACCATTTCCACCGATTTCATCTGGAACATCAGCGCGTCTCCTCGTTGGCCGCGTCGTCGTCCGGCGGCAGGTCAAACAGCGGGCCGGCGGAGTCGTCGGCGTCCGCGGCGGCTTCCTGCTCGTCCTCGGTCGCTTCCGCGCGCTTGTCGGCCAGCGCGTCGCGGCCTTCGCGGCGCAGCAGCACATCGGCCAGCGCCCCTTCGATGATGCGCGGCGCCAGTTGGGCGTAGTCGATCATCAGGTCCAGCATCGGGCCTTCGTCCAGCCAGCGGTTGCGGCGCACGATAAAGCCCAGATTCACCAGGCGGCCCAGGTTGGCGTTGAAGCGGGTTCGGCCGCCCAGCGCCTTGCCGAAGTCCGCGTAGAGCGCGTCCTCGGACACGCCGGTGGAGACGGCGTCGCCGGTTTCCAACGGCTTTTGCGCGCCGAACATATCGCTCTGATTTTCCTTGCCGGCCTCCACGCGGGCGATCTGGCGCTCGCGCTTGGGCAGGATGATCAAGGACCACAGGATGACCAGCAACGCCACGCCGTCGCGCGGCAGACCCAGGTTGTTGTTGAGCCAGGCGTCGCCGGAGCCAAACACCGGCTCGGTCATTTCCGGCAGCAGCGCCACGGCCACATGCTCGGCGTAGGGGTTCTCCACCAAACGCAGGCCGACGGCGGCCAGGCTCTTGTCCAACTCCAGGCGGAAGCTGTCGTCCAGCAGCGCCTTCTTCGCCAGCGCGTCGCCGCGCGGCACCACCCGATGCGCCAGCAGACGGGCGGTCAGGGTTTTGATTTCTGTTTCCATTAAGAACCTTTTTGCGCCGCGGCCACCAGGCGCGCGTCGGACAGCGACGCCACTTCCGGGTGGTCCGGCTCGATCACGCGCTCGCCGCCTTGCAGGCTGAACGGCAGCTTGGCCAGCGCGGCGACGATGCTTTGGTCGTTGCTGGTTTCCGGATCGCCAATCAAGGACAGCAACGACAGCCGGTAGGCGGTTTCGTTGTAACTGTCGGCCAGCACCGCCTGGCTGATGTGGGCGTCGGCCGCGCCGGACATGCCCAGCTCCAGCAAGGCGTCGTACATCGCCTCGGCCTCCAGCAAGCGCTCCATTTCCGGCGCGTCGGCCAGCGGCGCGGCTTCGCCACCCGGCAGCGTCATGGAGCCGGCCTTGGCGCGCTCGCGCGCCAGCAGTTCGAATTCGGCCACATCGGCCAACTCCGGCGTGGACAGGAAGGCCGGCTCGGGGGCAATGGACAGACAGGCGTCCAGCTTGTGCGCCAGCTGGCCGGCCGCCATGCGGCGCAGCCAGTCCGCGATGTCGGTGGAGGTGAGGCCGGAGCCGCCCAGGTGCACGCGCTGCGCGGCCAATTGCGCCAGCCGGCGCTCAAACGTGCCGGCCAGCGCCAGCATGCGGCTTTGAGCCAGCGCGATGGCTTGCGCCTGGTTCAACACCAGCAGGCTGAGGCTGTCGTCCTGGGTCAGGCTCTTGACCACTTCGGTGGATTTGGCCACCCAGCGCCACACCGCTTCCAAGCGGTGCTGAGCGGCGCGGATACGGAATTCGGATTGCGACTCCAGCGCTTCCTCGAATTCCGCGTACAGTTCGTTCAAGCGCGCCAGCAGGTGTTTGAGCGCCTCGTCGGATACCTGGCCCACCGCCTGGCCGGCGGCCACTTGGCTGGTCAGATAGCCCAGCTCCACATCGTCCCCGGCAAAATCCACCATGGTGGCCAGCGCCGCCAGCGCGACGCGCGCGCCTTCGGACAGCTGGTAGACCCCGCTATCGCTGTCATAAACCAGCAGGCCGCCTTCGCGCAGCCGTCCCAGAATGGTGGCCAGCTTGGTGTCGTTCAGATAGGCGAAACGCTGGGCGATTTCCTGCGGCGTCCATAGCGGCGCTTCTGCGCGGCCGCCCAGTTCCCGCAACACCAGCAGCCGCATCAGCACTTCTTCGTCGCCGCCGCGGAACAGGGTGACGAAGACGGCGAGATAAGGCCAGGCGCCGGTCAGGCGCGACACCGCCTGCAAGGAGGCGGGCTCGATGCCGGGCTGGAAGAAGTCGGAGAGAGAATCCAAGGGCACTCCACCACGCGCGCGGGCGTGGAATGGCAAAAGCCATGATTGTCCGGGGGGCATGGTCGTTCGTCAACGCATCTCGGCGCGGCGGCCCTATCTTGCGTGGGCAGGTTTGGAATAAGATTCCACAACCCAGCCGCACACCGTAAGAGGAGAACCCATGTACACCCACCGCCAGCCCTTGCTGTCGCCCAGTCTGGGCAGCCAGCGCGATCTGACCAGCTTCCATTTCGGCGTGCCGCAGAGCGGCCAGAAAATCTATATCCAGGCCAGCCTGCACGCCGACGAATTGCCCGGCATGCTGACCGCCTGGCACTTGAAGCAAGGCTTGCAGCGGCTGGACGCCGCCGGCCTGCTGCGCGGCGAGGTGATCCTGGTGCCGGTGGCCAACCCCATCGGCCTGAACCAGAACCAAAGCGAGAAGCTGCTGGGGCGTTTCGATCTGCAAAGCGGCCAGAACTTCAACCGCTATTACCCGGTGCTGTCCGAAACGATTTTCGAGGCGGTGAAAGGGCAGCTGGGCCGCGACGGTAAGGCCAATACCGCCTTGATCCGCGCGGAGGCGCGCCAGCAATTGGGCGCGCTGCGCGCCGACAGCGAGTTGCAATCGCTACGCCATACGCTGATGAAGCTGGCCTTCGACGCCGACGTGGTGCTGGACCTGCACTGCGACTGCCGCGCCGGCCTGCACCTGTACACCGGCACCCCGCTATGGGAACAGTGCGAGCCGCTGTCGCGCTATCTGGGCGCTTGCGCCACCCTGCTGGCCACCGACTCCGGCGACCATCCCTTCGACGAAGCCTGCAGCCAGCTGTGGTGGCAGCTGCGCGATCTGGCGACGGCTGAAGGACTGGACGCGCAGATCGACATGGCCTGCCTGGCGGTAACGGTGGAACTGCGCGGAGAAAGCGACGTCCATCACGATTACGCGCGCCAGGACGCGGAAGGCATCCTCAACTTCCTGCGCCACCGCGGCGTCATCGCCGAAGCCGCGCCGCCGCTGCCGGAACTGCCCTTCCCCGCCACACCGCTGGCCGGTTCGGAAAACCTGTACGCGCCGCACGCTGGCGTAGTGGTGTATCACGCCCAGCCGGGCAGCGAGGTGGACAGCGGCGAACTGCTGGCCGAGGTAATCGACCCGATCAGCGACCGCTGCAGTGAGATCCGCGCCAACCGCCCGGGCATGTTGTACGCCACCAGCGCCCGCACTTACACCACCACCGGCCTGTCGCTGGCCAAGGTAGCCAGCCGCGAGGCCTTTAAATCCGGCAAGCTGTTGTCAGCCTGACCCTGAAAGGAAACCGCATGAGAATCTTGATTTGCGCCGCCGCGCTGCTGAGCCTGAGCGCCTGCAGCCAGACCAAGGCCCCGGAGCGACCGGCGGTGGGCATGGCCAATCCGGCCTCGGTGTATTGCGTGGAAAAAGGCGGCAAGCTGTTGCCGCAAAAAGACGCTCAGGGCAATGAGTACTCGCTATGCCAGTTGCCGGACGGCCGCACAGTGGAAGAGTGGACGCTGTTCCGCGCCGACCATCCCCGATAGCCCGTCAGGCTTATCCACAGCCTTTCCCATTTTTCTGATTTATCCACAACCCTGAAAACAACGAACCCGCCGGTCATGATGCGCCGGCGGGCCGTATCCCCCTTGAGCAGGGTAAGACTCAGATCACTTCAGGCTGCCGGACAAGAAAGCCTTCAGCCTCTCGCTCTTGGTGTTGCCGAACACCTCGTCCGGGCAACCCTCCTCCTCCACCCGCCCCTGGTGCAGGAACATCACGTGGTTGGACACATTGCGGGCGAAGCCCATCTCGTGGGTGACCACGATCATGGTGCGGCCTTCTTCGGCCAGCGCCTGCATCACTTTCAGCACCTCGCCCACCAGTTCCGGGTCCAGCGCCGAGGTGGGCTCGTCAAACAGCATGACCTCCGGCTCCATCGCCAACGCGCGCGCTATCGCCACCCGTTGTTGCTGGCCGCCTGACAAGTGCGCCGGATATTTATCCTGGGCGCGCTCGTCCAGGCCCACTTTGCGCAGGTATTTGATTGCGCGCTGGGTGGCCTCCTCCTTGGAAATCCCCAACACGTGCACCGGCGCTTCGATCACGTTCTCCAGCACCGTCATGTGCGCCCACAGATTGAAGTGCTGAAACACCATGGCCAGCTTGGTGCGCATGCCCTGCAGCTGCTTCTGGTCCGCCGGCGTCAATTCGCCGTTCTTGGTGGTGGCCAGGCGGATGGGCTCGCCATTGAGGCTGATGCTGCCCTGGTTCGGTTTTTCCAGGAAGTTGATGCAACGCAGAAAAGTGCTTTTGCCGGAGCCTGACGAGCCGATGATGCTGATCACGTCGCCGGCCTTGGCCGTCAGCGAAACGCCTTTGAGCACCTCGTGGCTGCCATAGCTCTTGTGAATGTTCTGGATATTCAGCTTGTCCATCTTCTTAATCCGTTTCTCAGGTTTTCGCCGGCTGCAAATAGGCCAGCCATCTGGTCTCGGCCTTGCGGAACAGGCCCACCAGGACGAAGGTGACGCCCAGATAGATCAGGGCGGCCAGACCGAAGGCGTTGAAGGAGTCGTAGGTGGCGGCGTTGACGTCCCGCGCCACTTTCAGCACGTCCGGCACGGTGGCGGTAAAAGCCACGGTAGTGGCGTGCAGCATCAGGATCACTTCATTGCTGTACGCCGGCAGCGCGCGGCGCAGCGCGGACGGAATGATCACCCGGCGGTAAAGGGTGAATTTGCTCATGCCGTAAGCCCGCCCTGCCTCAATCTCGCCGTAAGGGGTGGCCTTGATCGCGCCGGCGAAGATCTCGGTGGTGTAAGCGCAGGTGTTGAGCGCGAACGCCAGGATGGTGCAGTTGTAGCCCTCGCGGAAGAAGTGGTTGAGGAAACCCACCTCGCGCACCGCGTCCAGGCTGTACATGCCGGTGTAGAAGAACAGCAGCTGCACATAGAGCGGCGTGCCGCGGAACACATAGGTGTAGAACCAGACGCTGCGCGCCAGCCACTTGACCTTGGATACCCGCGCCACCGCCAGCGGGATGGACACGACAAAGCCGAAGGCGATGGACAGCACCAGCAGCCACATGGTGACGGCGAGGCCGGAGAGATGGTAGCCGTCCGACCACAGGAAGGGACGCCAGTATTGTTGAATGATGTCAATCATAGCTCGGCCTCCCTCACGCCCATGGAATAACGGCGCTCCAGCCACATCAGCACGAAGTTGGACACCGTGGTGAGCAGCAGGTAGATCGCCCCGGCCACCAAGGTGAAGAAGAACACTTTGTAAGTGCTCTTGCCGGCGTCTATCGACACTTTAACCACGTCGGTCAGGCCGATGATGGATACCAGGGCGGTGGCTTTTAGCATCACCTGCCAGTTATTGGAAATGCCGGGCAACGCGAAACGCATCATCTGCGGAAACTGGACGCGGGAAAACACCTGCCAGTGGCTCATGCCGTAAGCGGTGCCCGCCTCCAGCTGGCCCTTGGGCACGGAGATGAAGGCGCCGCGCAGCGTTTCGGTAAAGTAGGCGCCATAGATAAAACCCAAGGTCACCACGCCGGACACGAAGGGATTGAGATCAATCCGTTCCATGCCTTGCCATTCGGTAAGATGGTTGATGCCGATCTGCAGGCTGTAAAAAATCAGCAGCATCAGCACCAAGTCCGGCACGCCGCGGATCAAGGTGGTGTACAGCGTGGACACGCCGCTCAGCAAGGGATTGCTGGACAGCTTGGCCCCGGCCCCGATGAGGCCGATGAGGAAAGCCAGCAGCAAGGACAGCACCGCCAGCTCCAGCGTCACCAGCGTGCCGTCCCAGATAATGGAACCAAATCCATACAAAAACATGCTCATCCCCTTTCAGGAGCGGCGACGGTGGGCGTCGGGCCGTTCCTGACTTGCGCAAAAGACGAGCCGCCGACAAAACGGATGGCCAACTCCGGCCACGGAGGCGCTGCGGGTTCCAATGCAACGGTCTTGTCGGCGGCTTACAAGAACTGGTTCAAAGCCTGCCGCACAGCGGCGATACGGCCCTGAACAGGCTCTTACGGCTTACTTGCCGTAAACGTCGAAGTTGAAATATTTCTTCTCAATCTTCTTATAGGTGCCGTCTTTGAGCATGCCGGCGATGGCTTTGTCGATGTCGGCCTTCAGTTCCTTGTCTTCCTTGCGTAGACCGATGGCGGCGCCTTCGCCCAGGGTTTGCGGGTCCACCAGTTCTTTGCCGGCAAAAGCGAAGCCCTTGCCTTCCGGCTTCTTCAGGAAGCCTTCTTCGGCCTGCACCGCGTCTTGCAGCGAAGCGTCCAGACGGCCGGCCGTCAGGTCGGACAGCACTTGGGTCTGGTTCTGGTAAGGCACGACTTCCACACCGGCCGGCGCCCAGTGTTTCTTGGCGTAGGCTTCCTGAATGGTGCCCTGCTCCACGCCCACCCGCTTGCCCTTCAGCGAAGCCGGGGTGGGCAACAGGCCGGAACCGGCCTTGGCCACCATGCGGGTAGGAGTGTTGAACAATTTGGCGGAGAAGTTGATTTCCTTCATCCGGGCCTCGGTCATCGACATAGAAGACAGCACGCCGTCGAATTTCTTGGCTTTCAAGGCCGGGATCATGCCGTCGAAATCATTTTCCACCCACACGCACTTGGCTTTCAGGCGCTTACAGATTTCATTGCCCAGATCGATGTCGAAACCCACTAGCTGACCATTGGCCGCTTTGGATTCAAACGGCGCGTAACTGGCGTCCACTCCGAAGCGGACTTCCTTCCAATCCTTGGCCCATGCTCCGATAGACGCGGTCATCAGACCCAAGGCCATCACAGCCAATGCTTTCTTCATTTGCTTCTCCTCATAGACTTCATCTACAGCCAACGGTGAAAACCCCGGGCCGACGGCCGGGCATAGGTATTTCACAAGATAAAGCGCTTGGGGCTTTTGCCCTCTAGATTTGCTCCAGCTCCGCAAGGGGCTGAGCGGTTCATGTTATATAAATAGAGCAATTTGTCTATACCGTCTCCGCTGCCCACTGCCAATGCCGATCTCATCTAAGCTTACGTCATGTCATCAGAAAAAATTAATGACTTGGTATTTCAGAGATTCGGCAAATTCGCGGTCTGTTGAGGACAAAATACAACAACCAAGCACCCACACAAGTAACGCTTGGTATCGGAATGGGTGTACCTGGACATGAAAAAGTATTTATAAGAACAAACAATCGGCGCGCGCGTGCCGGTGTCGGACAGAACACCAGAATGCGGGATGGGAACAAGACGACAGGCCATGCCTCAGACTTGCATACGCAGAGGCGGCCCGCCAAGGAATCCACTCACGTCAACTTCCGGACTTCCGTGGCGGCGGGCAACAGCGCCGCCCCGTCCTGGGTCTTGGGCAACATCAAGGGCACGGGCTGCCCGCTGCCCTTGTCGATCAGCAGCGAATGAGGCTCGCCAGGTTCAAACAAATACCGTTCGCCCCACTGGCGCAAGGCCAGCACCACCGCAAACAGGCTTTCTCCCTTGGCTGTCAATACATACTCCTGATAAGCGCTGCCGTCCGAAGCCGCCTGAGTGGCAAGCACCTCGGCGTCCACCAGCTTGCGCAGCCGGTCCGACAGGATGTTGCGGGCCACGCCCAGGCTGCGCTGGAAATCACCAAAACGGCGCACACCGTCGAAGGCATCGCGCACGATCAGCAGCGACCAGCGGTCCCCAACGATGTCGACGCCACGCGCCACCGGACACGGCTGCGGGTTCATGATCTTGCGGCGCGGCATGGCCTCTCCTTGAGTCTGCGGTGAATGGATCAATTAGTTGCATTTTAAAACTGGGTGCCCTAGCATTCAATCAGTTTCATTTTGCAACTACATTGAACGGAACCGGGATCATGAAAGCCGCGCTCGCCCCTCCCTCCCCGCCGCTGCGCAAGCCGCCGCCCGCCCAGGCAGTGGACATGCCCGCCAGCCTGGTATGGCTGTTCGCCGCCGCCAGCGGCTTGAGCGTGGCCAACGTCTATTACGCTCAACCCTTGCTGGATGCGCTGGCTCGGGATTTCGCCATCCGCCAGGCGGCGGTGGGCGGCGTGGTCACCGCCACTCAGATCGGCTGCGCGCTGGCCTTGCTGCTGCTGGTGCCGCTAGGCGACCTGCTGGAACGCCGCCGCCTGATGGCGGCGCAACTGCTGGCGCTGGTGGCCGCGCTGACAGCCGTCGCCATGGCACGCTCCGCGCCCGCACTGCTGGCCGGCGTGTTAGCGGTGGGCTTGCTGGGCACGGCAATGACGCAGGGGCTGATCGCCTACGCGGCCAGCGCCGCCGCGCCCCATGAGCAAGGGCGCGTCGTTGGCGCGGCGCAAAGCGGCGTCTTCATCGGCCTACTGCTGGCGCGGGTGTTCGCCGGCGCCGTCAGCGATCTGGCCGGCTGGCGCGGCGTTTATCTCTGCGCCGCGGCGCTGATGCTCGCGCTAGCGCTGCCCCTGTGGCGGCGGCTGCCCGCGCTGGCTCCCTCCGCGAACGCGATGCGCTACCCAACGCTGCTTGCCTCCATGTTGACCTTGCTGCGGCACGAGAGGGCGCTACAAGTGCGCGGCATGCTGGCGCTGTTGATGTTCGCGGCCTTCAATATCTTCTGGAGCGCGCTGGTCCTGCCCTTGAGCTCACCGCCGCACAACTACTCCCATACCGCCATCGGCGCCTTTGGCCTGGTGGGCGCGCTTGGCGCGCTGGCTGCCGCGCGCGCCGGACAGTGGGCCGACCGCGGGCAGGGTCAACGCACCAGCGCGGCGGCGCTGGCGCTGCTGCTGCTAGCCTGGTGGCCGCTGTCGCTGATGCTGCAATCGCTGGCCGCCCTGCTGGTCGGCATCCTGCTACTGGACCTGGGCGGCCAGGCGCTGCACGTGACCAACCAGAGCCTGATTTTCCGCTCCCGCCCCGAAGCGCATGGCCGGCTGGTCGGCCTTTACATGCTGTTCTACGCGCTGGGCAGCGGGCTGGGCGCCATCAGCGCCACCGCGACCTACGCCCGTGCCGGCTGGCAAGCCGTTTGCGGACTGGGCGCCGCCGTCAGCCTGCTGGCGCTGTTGTTCTGGTGCGCGACACGACGACTCACACCCGCGGCTATGGGATGAAATGAAAAAGGCCAGTCTCGCGACTGGCCTTTTGCTTACCGGAGACGCCAGGAAGCCGTTTATTCTTCAGTCGTATCCTGATGCATAGCCGCATCCGGGGTAATCACGGTTTGGCGCGCGGCGGCGGCTTGCTGCTGCGCCTCGTCCGCCAGCTTGCGCTGCTCGGCGCGCACCACATCCAGGTAGGACATGATGGCGAAAGTCAGCTCGCGGGTGCCTTCGTGGTTCAACGCGGAGATGCTGAACACGCGCGGCGCCTTGATATCGAAGCCGAAACGGTCGTCCGGCTGCTCTTCCGGCCAGCCATAGGCTTTAAGGAAGGCGGACACCGTCAGTTCGCGCTCGTCCGGAGGCAGCATATCCACCTTGTTCAATACCAGCCAGCGCGGCTTGCCGTGCAGCTCCTCGTCGTACTTCTTCAATTCCTCGACGATGGCGCGCGCCTCGCGCACCGGATCGACATCCGGGTCAAACGGGGCCACATCCACCACGTGCAACAGCAGGCCAGTGCGCTGCAAATGCTTGAGGAAGCGGTGGCCCAAGCCGGCGCCTTCCGCCGCGCCTTCAATCAGCCCCGGAATATCGGCAATCACAAAGCTGCGCGTATCGTCCATCCGCACCACGCCCAAATTGGGGTGCAGCGTGGTGAACGGGTAGTCCGCCACCTTGGGACGCGCCGCCGACACCGCGCGGATGAAGGTGGACTTGCCCGCGTTGGGCATGCCCAGCAGGCCCACGTCCGCCAGCACCTTCAGCTCCAGCTTCAAGGTGCGCTGTTCGCCCTGCTCGCCAGGCGTGCATTGACGCGGCGCGCGGTTGGTGGAGGATTTGAAATGGATGTTGCCCAGGCCGCCCTTGCCGCCGCGCGCAATCATGACGCGCTGGCCGTGGTGGGTCAGATCCGCCACCAGCTCACCCGTGTCGTGGTCGGTAATCACCGTGCCCACCGGCATTTTCAGTTCGATATCGTCGCCGCCCTTGCCGTAGCAATCAGCGCCGCGACCGCGCTCGCCGTGTTCCGCCAGGTATTTCTTAACGAAACGGAATTCCACCAAGGTGTTGACGTTTTCATCCGCCACCGCGAACACGCTACCGCCCTTGCCGCCGTCGCCGCCGTCCGGGCCGCCGAAGGGAACGAACTTCTCGCGGCGGAAACTGGCCACGCCGTTGCCGCCGCGGCCCGCGAACACTTCAATGCGGGCTTCATCAATAAACTTCATGTTTTCAACCTCTGTCTGGCGAGGAGTCAGGGGTCAGGATTGACACGCTTCAACCCTCACGCCTTGCCCCTCGGTATAAAAAAAGCCCTATCGCAGGATAGGGCTTTCTCGGTCACTAGAAAGCGAAAAATTATTCGCCGTCTACGCCGGTGTACGGAACCACATTAACGAACTTGCGCTTCATTGCACCTTTGATGGTGAATTCAACATAGCCGTCAACCTTGGCGAACAAGGTGTGATCCTTGCCCTGGCCAACGTTTTCACCTGCGTGGAAGCGGGTGCCGCGCTGACGCACGATGATGGAACCTGCCGGAATCAGTTCGCTGCCGTAAACCTTAACGCCCAGGCGTTTGGCTTCGGAGTCACGACCGTTGCGGGAGCTACCGCCTGCTTTTTTGTGTGCCATGACTGTTTATCCTTACTTCGAAATCGCGTCGATGCGGATTTCGGTGAAGTTTTGACGATGACCCTGATGTTTCTGGTAGTGCTTGCGACGACGCATCTTGAAGATGCGGATCTTGTCGCCACGACCGTGGGAAACAACGGTGGCCTTAACAGTGGCGCCGGCAATCATCGGGGCGCCTACAACAACCTGTTCACCGTCAGCAATCATCAGCACTTCTTCAAGTACGATCTGGCTGTCGACGTCTGCAGGTATCTGTTCTACTTTGAGTTTTTCACCAACGACAACTTTGTACTGCTTGCCGCCGGTTTTTATGACCGCATACATTCGCATGAGCTCCTGAATATAAAAATCTCGCCGCCTATTGCGGGAGAACGCGAAACTATACGGACAGCCCGTCAAGTTGTCAATGATTTCATTGACTTAGTTCTAAGAAGTAAGCGCCATGGCGGCTTAAGGGGCTTTTCTGGTAACATTCTCGCCTTTGGCGTACCCATCTCAAATAACTGGTTGAAATCGTGTCCACCCCGCTTTTCCGTACACTGATAGCCGACGACATGCAGGCCGTAGACCGCGTCATCCGCGCCCGGCTGCACTCTGATGTCGTCCTGATCCGCCAGGTAGCGGAATACATCATTTCCGCCGGCGGCAAGCGCCTGCGCCCGGTGCTGACGCTATTGTCCGGCCGCGCGCTGGGCCACGGCGGCGAACAATTGCACGAGCTGGCGGCGATGATCGAATTCATCCACACCGCCACCCTGCTGCACGACGACGTGGTGGACGAATCCGACCTGCGCCGCGGCCGAGAAACCGCCAACGCGCTGTTCGGCAACGCCGCCAGCGTGCTGGTGGGCGACTTCCTCTACACCCGCGCCTTCCAGATGATGGTGACCACCCGCAATATGGACATCCTGGCGGTGATGGCGGAAGCCACAAACATCATCGCCGAAGGCGAGGTGCTGCAGCTGCTCAACATCGGCAACACCGACGTTACCGAAGACGAATACCTGCGCGTGATCAAGTACAAGACCGCCAAGCTGTTTGAAGCCTCCGCCCGCGTGGGCGCGCTCAGCGCCGGCGCCAGCGCCGAGCAAGTGCGGGCGATGGCCGAATACGGCATGTACCTGGGCACCGCCTTCCAGATCATCGACGACGTGCTGGACTACAGCGGCGACGCCGAGACCATAGGCAAGAGCCTGGGCGACGATCTGGCCGAAGGCAAACCAACGCTGCCCCTGATCTACACCATGCGCAACGGCAATCCGGAAGCCTCCGCCACCGTGCGCGACGCGCTGGAACACGCCAGCCGCGATCGTTTCCAGGACGTGCTGGCTGCGGTACAATCCTGCGGCGCGCTGGACTACGCGCGGGCCGAAGCGGTCAAAGTGGCCGAACAGGCCGTCGCCGCGCTGGCGCCGATTCCGGAATCGGACACCCACCAGGCCTTGGTGGAATTGGCCCGCCTGTCGGTGGACCGCAGCGCCTGAGCCAGCAAGTTTATCTAAGCGTCTCCGTAGTTAAATGGATATAACGGCCCCCTCCTAAGGGGCAGTTACAGGTTCGATTCCTGTCGGGGGCGCCACTTACACTTCCAAAGTAGTCCGAGAAAGTCTAAAAACCCGCGCCAAATAAGGCTTTGCGGGTTTTTTTACGTCCAAAGCCGTCCAAGCAGGTCCATTGAAAGCCGGGGGCACATGGGGGCATACTTGGGGGAATCACTAAAGGGGGCACATTTCGATGCCCCCAAATGCACCCGAGAACGCCCCCATGCCCCTGACCGATACCGCTTGCAAGACGGCTAAACCGAGAGAGGACGGCAAGCCGCTGCGCCTGTCCGACGAAAAAGGCATGTACTTGGAAGTCATGCCCAACGGCTCCAAATACTGGCGGTTGAAGTACCGTTTCAACGCCAAGGAAAAGCGCCTGGCCCTGGGCGTATACCCAGAGACCACGCTGAAGGAGGCTCGTCAGAAGCGAGACGACGCCCGCCGGCTGCTGGCCAATGGCGAAGACCCAGGCGAACAGCGCAAGCTGACAAAGATGCTGAAGCACGCCGCAACGGCCAACACCTTTGAAGCCATCGCGCTGGAGTGGCATGAAAGAGAAAGCCACGAATGGTCCGCCGCCCACAGCGAGCGCGTGCTCTCGGCCATGAAGTCCCATATCTTCCCTTACATCGGCGACAGGCCCATCAACGATATCCGCCCGCTTGAATTGCTGGAGGTGCTGCGCAAGGTGGAAAGCGCCGGCAACATCGACACCACCAAGCGCCTGCGGCAACGCTGCTCCGCCGTCTTTCGCCTGGCTATCCTGACCGGTCGATGTGACAGCGATCCAGCTGCGCCGCTAACCGATGCTCTCAAAAGCCAGCAATCCACCCCACGCAAGGCGCTGATGCGCGAGGACATCCCCGCTTTCCTCGAAGCACTGGAAAAATACGACGGCAATCTGCAAACCAAGCTGATGATGAAGTTAATGCTTCTGACCTTCACTCGTGTCGGAGAGATGGCCATGGCCCGATGGGAAGAGATCAACTTCGATAAGGCTCTGTGGACCATCCCTCCAGAGCATCGCAAGCTACCTGAGAAATCCAAGAAAACCGCACCACCGCATCTCGTACCGCTATCCAAGCAAGCTCTGGACGTGTTACGCCAGCTCCACGCCATCAGCGGCGGCCGGGAACACATCTTCCCCAACCGCAACAGTCCACGCCGCCACATGTCCCCGGAAACCCTGCGCCGCGCTCTTCACAACATGGGCTTCAGGGGCAAAGCCGATGTACACGGCTTCCGTTCCACAGCATCTACCATCCTAAACGAAGAAGGCTTCAATCCTGATGCGATTGAGCGCCAGCTATCCCATATCGAAACAAACAAGGTACGGGCAGCTTATAATCGAGCTGAATACATGGAGGAAAGACGGAAAATGATGCAGTGGTGGGCGAACTTCTTACTTCAAAGGAAATAGCATGGAATACGGCGCAATAACAATTGATACATCTATATTTGACAAAAATGCATTAAAATTTGACTCTGGCATACTAGGAAATCTTTCTCAATTCAAAGGAAAACCAGCAGGACTAATAATATCTGAAATCGTAATGCAAGAGACACTTTCACACCTAGAAAGAAAATCATTTGAATCAAGAAAAAATATAGAGGGTGCACTAAAAGATGCACCGCATTACCTACGACTAGACGCAGAACATATCGAAGTAATTTCCGCAAAAATAAGAAACCTTAAAGACAGCAAAGAAACCGCAAAGGATATTATTGCAAAATTTATTCACGACACGTCCGCAGAAATTATAAAAGCAGAAGAAAACATTCGAATATCAGAATTAATAAAGAGATACTTTACTAACACACCTCCATTCGCCGACTCTGGAAAAAAGAAAAATGAATTCCCAGATGCCATTGCCCTACTGTCGCTAGAGGCATACGCTCAAAAACATGGAACAAAAATCCTTGCAATATCCACTGATAATGACTGGATAAAATTTGCCACAAGTTCGCCTTATATTGATGTAATAGAAGACCTTGCCAAAGGCATTGCTCTATTTTCACCAAACACTGAATCCGATGCTCTTTGCAAAGTAATATCAAGCAAAATAGCAACTCCCAAATGGGAAAAGATAAAATCACAGATAGAAGATACTCTCACCTATTCTATCGGTGACATACAAATCACAGCAGAGGCTGATTCTTTTCTTCACTATGAACCCGAAAATTATGTCGAAATTGAATTTATTGAATTCAATTTCGAAAACGATCAATATGGCAAAGCCATAATAACGCCAATACAACGACACAGCGGCGGATTAACAATACAAGTACAAGCAAAAATAAAGGCAAAAGCACATACTGATTTTTCATTTTCCATGCATGACTCCATAGATGATGATTATGTATCCTTGGGATCCACCTCAGCGGAAAAGGAAATAGATTTCGACTCCGCCATACTGCTTACCATTGATGGCGACATTGACTACAAGAACCCAGAAAATATAGAACCAAGCGAAATTGAAATACATTCAATTGAGCTATTGAGAAACCGCTTAACTGTTGATTTCGGACACATACAGCCAGATTGGTTTGACATCCAACCTGAGGAAGAAGAATACTAGCAAGTATTAGTTCTAGCCCCAGCGCGCGCTATCGAAGCCCCGCCTCGCCCCCGCGCTTCATGTGCCGCTAATCATGCAGCTGCATGAACCGACGTCAGGCCCGCACCGTCAGGCCTGGCGCGCCCTTGTCCCCCCGCCCGGATTCATGCGTTTTCATGCACGCTATGCATGCAGTCGCCCTGTTCGCTGACCGTCCCCGCTTCGCGTTTTCCTGCCGCCCCCCGTTTCCTGGCCGCTGAGTTCGTCCTAGCCCGTCCACCGCCATCCGATGCCGTTCCAAGGCGGGCCATTTTGCGCCTGCGTTCCTGTTTTCCCGCCCGTCGTCAAGAGCAAAATCCGCGTTTTTTGGGCATTTCAAATTTTTTTGTTGTGTGGGAATGCGGCACAACCCAACCCCCAAACCCGGTTTGCCATTTCTGAAATACTGCGTTCGCTGATTGGCGTATCCGATGCCATCCACTGATATCCACCTCCACCGACAAGGACGCTTCATGACCGCTGTTGCCGCTTCGCCCTCCTCTCAACCGCTGCGCTTTCTGCGCTTGCCGGAAGTCATCGCCACGTGCGGCCTGTCCCGCTCGTCGGTGTACGACGCCATCAAGCAGGGCCGTTTCCCGGCTCCGGTGCCGCTGGGCGGCAAGAGCGTGGCCTGGCTGTCCTCTGAAATCGAGAGCTGGATGGCGGCACGCATCGCGGCCCGCCGCGCTTAACCCCATAACTTCCCGGACTCAGACCATGCATATCCAGAACCCCACCACCCAAGAAACCGTCGCTGTCGCCGTCGCCGGCCTGACCGAACGCCTGGCCGCTTTCGAACAAGACCTCAACGCCTGGCAGACCCTGGCCAACAACGCCGCGCGCCGCGTCCAAACTGCCGAGGCGCTGCGCAGCGAAGCCGAGCAGGCGCGCAAGGATTGCCGCCAGACGATGCGCTCGACCTTGGGCATTCCCACCAAGGCGGTGCGCGAGTTGAAGCATAAAGAGATGGCCAACCTGGAATTGGCCGAGGAAACCCTCAAGATCGCCGAGGAAGAGAAGATTCAAGCCGAGATCCAGCAGGAGACGCTGTTCGAGCAGCGCGAAGCGCTGGTGCAGGAGCGTCACGCGCTGCGTCGTCAGTATTGGGACGCGGTGCTGGACGATCAAATCACGCAATGGGGGCAACAGCTGCCGGTCTTGGCGCGGCTGCTGGCCGAAGCGCCCAAGGCCTGCATCGAGCGGCTGTTCGGCCGCGCCGAGCTGCGCAGAAATCACGATGAACTCTATGCCGCGCAGCTGCCCGGCGAGCTGCAACAGGCGCTGCAATCTGCCCAACAAGCGGAACCGGATGAACTGCTGGCCCTGCTTAACCGGCCGCTGCCGCCGCTGGCCGCCCCGGCCTCGATGGAGCACAGCCCGCTGACCCGTCGCCGCTATCAAGCCGAACGCGACGAGCAATATCAAGCCCTGATCAACCGCTAAGCGAGACTACGACATGCAAAACGCTACCCGCCAAGCCCTGGACCACTTCATCGGCCGCTACTTCAGCAATATGGACGCGCATCAAACCTCAAATAGCTGCCATGCCGCCCCGGAGCCGCAAGCGGCGCAGGCCCGCCTCAACGCACTGAAGGCGAAGAGCCGGCTGCTGTCCGCCATCAATGTGCTGGGCGTTTCCGAGATCACCGGCCGTTCGCAAAACTTCGATATCGCCGGCACGCTGGCCGCCACCGTGGACACCAACCGCCATGCGCGCCAGCCGGCGCAAAAGACCTGGCAACCGGCGCAATACTTCTGCCAGCAAACCCACTTCGACGCCGCCTTTGATTACGCCACGCTGGATGCCTGGATGAGCGAAACGCAGGACCAAGCCTTGTTCGAGGCGCGCGCGCGGCAGACGCTGGAGCGCCGTATCCTGCTGGACCGCATCATGATCGGCTTCCGCGGCCTGGAGCGCGCCCAGGACTCTGACCGGGCGCAGCATCCGCAGCTGCAGGACGTCAATATCGGCTGGCTGCAGCAGATCCGCGAGCAAGCGCCCAAAGCCTGCCTGGAGCGCGTCCGGGTCGGCGAGGGCGAGCGTTTCCGCAACCTGCACCGTCTGGTGCGCCATGCCGTCAACAACCTGCTGGCCCCAGCCTGGCGCGATGATCCGCGATTGGTGGCGCTGGTCGGCGCAGACTTGCTGCCGGACGCGGTCTGCGACGCGACCCCGCAAGCCGACGGCGACGACCTGGTGTTTCATAAACAGCGCCTGGGCGGCCTGCAAGCGGCGACGGCGGCCTTCTTCCCCGGCGACAGCATCCTGATTACCCGCCTGGACAACCTGTCGCTGTACTTCAACCACCACGCCATGCGCTACCGCTATCAGGAAGACCCCGCCATCAACAGCGTGCTGTTCTACCACTCAAGCGCCGACGCCTACGTGATTGAGAACCTGGCCGCCTGCGCGCTGATTGAAGAAGTGGAAATCGTGGACTGAGGAGACAAAGATGGCCTTTCCCTGCCCGCTGTGCGGCGCGGTGTCGCGGGTGCGCACCAGCCGCATGCTCAGCGCCGCGACCAAGGAGATTTACTACAACTGCAGCAACGATGACTGCTGCCACCAGTACAAGACGCTGGAAGGCGAGCCGATCACCCTGGCCCAGCCCATCCACGGCGGCGCGCGGATTCCGCCGGAGCGGCTGCGCTCCTTGCCTGGCCTGTCGCCCTCGCCTCAGCCAGCGCTGATGGTAACGCCCGGCCGCGTGCGGCATCGCGTCCTAGGCTAAACGCCATGGCTCGCCGGCCGGCGGGCCATGTAATCCCCTCACATCGACTTTAAATAGCGTCGGCTGAAATGGATTTAATTCATTTATTTACTATTGAATCGCTATCAGATTAGAACGACTCATCAAAATGCTACCGATCCACCATTTAAGTGTTCCCTAGCCGAGTTTAAGACCGCCCTCTTATCGCCCATGATTCAGCCCCACGCTTTAGAAATATCACCCCCGATGAACTGCGCGAACCCGACACCCCACCCCCGCCAGCGAATTGACAAGCTCGCTCGATTGCTGCACCATCTTTACGTCGCATTCAAAACAGCGACCGGGTTTAGCAGCTCGAACAGTAAGGCGGATAGCCGCCATATGCGGCATTTTTTGCGTCCGTTAAACGCCATTGGTGCGTCCTTTTCTATGGCGGCCCGTGGCGGGGAGCCTTCGGGCTGCCGGTCCCTTACTGCCGGTCTGCTAACCCCGCCATGCGCCCGCCACCCCCGTTTAGCAGCGGGGACGGGCATTACGCTCAGTAAGGAGGCAACCATGCCCAAGATTTCCCTCGCCCTGTTACGTCTGTTCCCTGCCGTTACCACGCCTGTTTCTGTACTGCCTTCCGAGGCCGAAGCCCGCGCTTTGTCTGCGCTGCTGGTGGCCCAAGGCCGTCGCGCCCTGTTTCATCGCACCGCCGCCGGTTTCGCCGTGGAGGTGCTGGCATGAACGCCCTGATCCTGTCCGCCGTCCATCACCAACTGGCCCAGCTGCAGCAGTTGGCCGACACCCCCGAACATGCCGCGCTGCGCGAGCCGCTGAGCCAACTGGCCAGCCTGTGCCGCCGCATCGAACACACCGTCAGCGCCGGCGTCTCGCGCCTGACGCGTACCGGCGACGGCCTGCAAGGGCTGGTCGAGCTGCTGGACCACGCCGAGAACCAGCCACTGCCGGCGCAACGCCTGGCCGGGCTGCTGGCGCCGCTGCAGCAGCAAGTCATCGACGCCAGCGCCGACATCGGCCAACTGCTCTAAGGACAAGACCATGACCGCAAGAATCCCTCTCCCGCGTACCGGGCGAGACGCCCCCGGCTTGTCTGGCGGTGCGCCGACCGCCCTGGGCCAATGGTTCGACCAGCTCAAGGAGCAGATCGACTTGCACGACCTGGCGGCCCGGCTGGGCCTGAAGCGTCAGGGCAAGGGCAACTATCACAGCCCGCATCACCCGGACCACCAAGCCTCGCTGTCGATCTTCGCCGACGGCCGCGGCTGGAAGGACTGGAGCGGCGACGCCGGCGGCAGTTGCATCGACTTGCTGCGCTACTGCCAGCCGGAACTCGACACGCCGTTGGCGGCCGCGCGCCTGCTGGGCGACTGGTACGGCCTGCCGCAACCGAAACCCGCGATGAAGGACAAGGCCGCGCCGGTGCGCAAGTCCACCCTCGACTACATCGGCGAACGCTGCCTGGCCCAAGCCGAGGCGGCCATCGCCTATCTGACCGGCCGGGGCATAGACGAGGCAGTGATTCGTCGCGCCCTGCGCTGCAAGACGCTGGGCTGGAACGATTGGCACAGCGCCAAGATCGCCGCCGGGGAAGTCGGCCACGGCGGTGCGGCCGTCGCCTTCCTGGTGCGCAGCGGCGGCCGGCTGGCGGCGGTGGATCTGCGCTATGTCGATCCGGCCTTGAACGGCGGCGTGAAGACCCAATGCCAAGGCGCGCGCGAGGGCCACGGCTGGTGCAGCGACCCGCAACGGCTGCAGCGCGCGCGGCTGGTCTATTTGGTGGAAAGCCCAATCAATGCGCTGTCGGTGGAGAGTTGCACCCCGCCGGACGTGGCGGCGCTGGCGCTGCGCGGCGTCGGCAATGTCGACAGCCTCGATTGGACGGTGTTGCGCGGCAAGGCGGTGCGGGTGGCGCTGGACCATAGCGACCCGGTGAACCCGGCCAGCGGCGTGCGACCGGGCCTGGCGGCGGCCTGGCGCTTGTCGGAGAAGCTGACGGCGGCGGACATCGGCCATCTATTGGTGGACATGCAGGACTGGGACGAAGGCGAAGACCTCAACGACGTGTTGCGCCAGCACGGCGCGGACGTGCTGCGCGGCCGGCTGCGCAAGCTGGAAGCGTGGCTGTTGCCCGGCATGCCCGGTGGCGGCGAACGACTGGAGGGCACGCGACGGGTGCAACTCCCCGGCCATGACTGGGCGGTGTACTGGCGTTTCCGGGTGAAGGAGGACTTCACCCAGTACGTCGACGAGTTCAAGACCGACGACGACGGCAACCGCTCCGAAACGCTGGGCGACCTGTGTTCCTTCCGCGTGGCCAGCCTGTCGCGGCTGCGCATTCAAAGCCACCTGGCCACCATCAGCGGCGCGGCCGACCACCAGCCGGAAACCGTGTTCGGCGTCAGCGCCCAGCTGGCGCGACATGGGGTGACGCTGCAGCGCGAGGTGGCCACCGACGACAAGCTGTACAACCTCGAATGGTGGAAAAGCCGCTTCGGCGCGATCTGGAAGCCGGCGCAGTTCCAGCGCCTAGTCAACCTGATGGAGCGGGCCGCCGACCTGGGGGCGCGCGACGTGGTCAACTTCGTCGGCCTGGCGTGGAAGGCCGGCGCGCTGACGGCGCAGGAGGGGCAGGACTGCTATTTCGTCGAGCCGCAGAAGCAATGCCTGTATTACAACCTGACGTTTCCGCGCGGCACCCCGCAACAGGCGCGGACGGTGATCCAAGCCTATCAGGACACCTTCCATCACAATGCGGCCGCCATCCCCTTGGTGTGGGCCCTGGGCGCGCACCTCAAAACCTTGCTCGGCTTCTATCCGCACTTCCAGATGCAGGCCGAGAAGGGCTCGGGCAAGTCCAAGCTGCTGGAGAGCCTGCAGACCACCCTGGCGTTTCAGGTGCTGTCCGGGCAGATGCTCAAAACCGACCACCGCCGCCGCGCCTCGGTGTCGTTCACCTCGCAGCCGGTGGGCTGGGATGAATTCTCCAAGCTGCCGAAAGCGGTGCTGTCGGATATCGACGCGCTGCTGCAGTCGACCTATCGTTTCGAGTTCACCCGCGTCGGGGCCAGCCTGACGCCCTACCTGATGTGCGCGCCGGTACTGCTGGCCGGCGAGGAAGTGGACGTCCAGAGCCTGCAGTCCAAGCTGTGTCGCAGCAGCCTGTCAGTGGCGCGACAAGGCGCGTTGATTCCGCATGATCTGCCGGCCTTCCCGCTGTGGGGCTGGCTGCAGTTTCTGGCCGACGTCGAGCCGGCCCGGCTGCGCGACCTGCACCGCCATTACCTGGGCCTGTGCGAACGCCACAGCCGCGCGCCCACCGGCGACGCCACCGCGCGACGGATGATGGAGAACTACGCCGCCCTGCTGTGCAGCTGGGCCTTGCTGTGCGAATTCGCCGACCTCGACCCGCAGCAAGGCGGCTTCATCGAAGACCTGCTGGCCGAGATGAACAGCCATATCGTCGACACCGACGGCAGCCGGCTGCCCTGGGTGTGGATCATGGAGATTCTGCTGTCCGAGCTGGAGGCCCGGCGCTTCGACTACCCGCACTGCTGGGACCGGGTCAAACTCCCGGACGGCCGCAGCGAGATGGCGCTGTTCCTCCGGCCCAATCACGTCATGGACCACCTATCGACCGCGCCGCATCTACGCGCCAAGTTCGACGCGCTGCCGGTGAAGACGGGCCGCATCTTCAAGCATCAGCTGCTGCAAAGCCCGGTGGTGCTGGCCGACGGCGTCGAGAAGACCATCCACGGCCGCCGCCAGGGCCACCTGACCGCCATCAGCCTGCCGCAACTGGAAAAGCTCGGCCTCTACGCCGCGCCGGACATCCAGCCCTAACCCTATCCGCCCCCTCCTCGACAGCCCGCCTTGTGTGGGCTGTCACGCATTCCCCCGCTCAAACTGCAAAATGGCGGAGCCTTTTACACACAAAATATGACATTGACACAACACTTTCGACGAAAACGGCCGGAAATCGCCGGTTTCCACGCCATTGGGTAGGGGAGGATGTAAAAAATTTCCGTGGATTGCCCCCTACTCACGCCCTAAGTCATTGATTGTTGAGCAGAACCCATCCACGGTTTGCCCTCTGAAATCCACGGTTTCCCCTCAAACTTCCACGGTTTGCTCCATTTCTTCCACATCGGGGTTTTAGCCTTTTACAGCCTCTAAGTACTTCTTCTTATTTAAAAAACAAAGAGATAGAGATAAAAAGCAATGAAAAGGGAAGGAAGGGGCCATCCACGGTTTTGGAGCGCTGCTTAAAAATTAATCCACGGGTTTACCAGCGGAAGTCGTGGAAATGGTGGATACGCCCTTCCCTTCATGGCATTGATTTTATTGAGGTTTATGCGGCATCCACGGAATCGGGGGGAGAGGCCGTGGACAAACCGTGGATGAAAAGCCGTTACAGGACAAAGACTTAGGGCTCAATCCACGGTTTCGGGGGGAATTTAGATGTGTGTGCCTGGCTGAGACGCGGCAAACAGGGTTATCTCACTTGGCCGATGGCTGTTGGCTGTGATCGTGGTTGGTGAATGAGGCCTTACAGTTATTCGGTTAAAAAATACATTAGTCAGCAGCTTCATAATGCTCAGCAGCTATTAAAAGATGCTTTGAAATTCGGAGGAACGTACTAGAGAAAAACATGTGTTGCGTTTAAAAATCTTTTCTGCCGTCTGGCTTGATGGTTAACAGCTAGCGAGTTCTGCCTGGCGACATAAACACATTCAAATAGTGTTGCAATTAATCGAATTTAAATTTACAAACTTGGTGGCCACATGACTTTTATACTTAAAAATGCTGTAATTCATAATATCGAAAAAGAACAGCATGCTACAATTATCAAGAATATAGAAAAAAAGCAGGCAGTCCTAGACATTAAAAAACAGGCTGTTATTGTCCTTGTTCATAGCCTCGTTAGCGTCATTGGCAAGTCTAGTAATAGTGTAATTCATGGAACATTCCGCCAAGATGGCAATGCTGGAAGATTTCCAACTGCATTTGATAACGCATTGCGCGTTGACATTGAGGACCCGAAGAATTTTCTCAGCTTGACACATACAGCACTGGATGAAGTCGCCCAAAGAGCCAAGAATGAGTCTTTTGCCACTGGTGGGTACTTACTTTTTGCGGTTTACGAGCTAGACGGTGAGGATTATTTCATCTCAGCAATGATTAAGCACAAAGATGGGATCAGGCTTAATAAGAATCTAGAGCCTGAAGAAGTTGAGCAGCTTGATTTAACAAAAATTTACCATGCCGTTCGTGTCAGCATTAAAAAATATCAGACCGTTATTGCTACAGACCCTGATTCTGACGACTCCAATATTTGCTATATCGGGTTTATTGGCAAAGGCATAGATGGGCAGGCGTCAGTTTACTTTGTAGAGGCATTTGGTTGTGTGCGAGGGTTATCTAGCTCCAAAGCAACAAGTCGTGTTTTTTCTGTAGTAGAAAACTATTTCGAAAGCAACTCTGACATTGCCAAGTACAATAGCAAAGCACAAGAGAAGCTGCTCGAATACTTGGCAACGCAAAGAGAAAATGGTGGAATTGCAACACTGGCAGGGATTAAGGCTGCTGTTATTTCATGCTTACCAACAGAACTTGTAGGTAGCCTTGAGTCGTTTGAAGAGTATCTTAATGGAGAGAAAGGTAACATCCCATCTGAGTTTCCAGTTAGCCGAGGCGAAATAGATAAGCGCCTGAAGATAAGGTACTCAGCAGAGAATAAGAGATGGTCGCTTCAGTTTGACAAAAATATGCTAGGCAATAATGAAGACTCACCCTTTTATTACAATCGTGAGAAAGGGTATCTGACGTTGACTGAACTTCCTCCTGAGCTGATTACAGAAATTGAGAGAGTGCTACAATTAAATGCGAATGTTAGTGACACCCAAGAGTCAGTTACCGATAACGACCAAGCAGCAATGGTATGCGCATAGGAATGCTCCTGAGGTATGAGGCATGTCTTTTAAAAAGCTTATAGCGCTTTTCCGTGCAAGCGGTCAACAACTTAAAAATGGAAACTTTACTTACGAGGGAGACGCCTCCGATCCAATATTTGAATTACTAACCCACTTTCACAAATCCGACGATCAGATATTCGTTGTCAACATAAGCGAGCAACCAAATCAGGTTGGCGCACGATGTAAATTTGAATGCCCCGTACCAAAAAATAGCAACGGGGCATTTTTCAAAGACTTTGACGAGCTACTTAAAAGCAAAAAATCCATTTATAAAGGTGAAACCCCTAGAAATTATTATATAGCGGAGCCATCTTTTGATTACTCCGATTTGGACACCGACAAAGAGAAGCCTTCCTCAATTTCTAATTTAGAGAAATGCATTGACTTTATTGCCGAGTTAAAAAAATTTTCCGACAAACATTTTTCATCAAGCGAAAGTCATGGCCTTGACCTTGTATTTGTTTCCCCTGCGACAATAGACAAGCCAGCCAAAACCATTGTTGTAAATACGACTTTTTTGAGGGATGATCTTGATTCGATTAATATTGATTGCTCAGTACTGAAAGAACTTTCAGAGAGGAAGGACTCTGACACTTTGCATCTGGAAGAACGCCGTTCGCTGATGCGTCTGGCCATTGCTGATGTGCTTGACTCTAAGCCGGAAAATATTAACACCTTCTCTTACCTCCTCAAAAACTGGCAGACTGTATTAGAAAAATACCGCCACAATCTAGATATTTATGTCAATGGGTTTTCTTTTGAGAAAACAAGAAAAGACATATCCAAAGCAGAGTTAGATTTTGCTAGCAGCTTAAATTCTGTTATTAGTGACATGACAGGAAAACTACTCTCGATCCCCTTATCTATCGCCGGTGTTACCGCGCTTTCAACAGAAACCGCATTCACTTTTAAATATTGGATTTTATATACAGGCATTTTTATTGTATCCGCAGTGATGCTGTTGGTTTTGTATAACCAAATTGGCGTTCGAAAGAGAATTCAAAATAGCTTTTTCATAGTGTTTGAACAGTTCAAGAGCAAGCTAAACAACTATCCAGACAATATCAAAATACCACTTGAGTTAGCTCGTCAAGGAGTTGACCGGCAGAGTGACATTTTGAAATTCACAATATATGCATTTATGTTTTTTTCCATATTGCCTTTTGCTGTTGCAACAGCGCATTTATTTTTTGCGTTAAGTGCTAGTTTTATCGTTTCAGGATTTATACTTCTTTTGATTATGGTTGTATTCTCTTTTACATTTCAAAAACTAACAAAGTAATTGCATGCAAGTCGACTACTGTCTCCAACAAAGCAAGTAGCCATTGTTCATCTAAGGTCGAATACGTCGCTTTTGCCCAAAAGACACCGCCATGACAAAGGCATCGAATAGTTCCTTGTGCCGAAAGCAGTCATTCAGCCTTACAAAACCACTTATTGGGGGCACAAATAGGGGCACCATAAAAACGAACAACAGAAAATTCCAATTAAAAGCAAAAACTTGAAACCCCAATTCAATCCCTGTCGGGGCGCTGATCTGCTCTCCAAGACCAGTTATGACAAATATCCTCTCCAGCTTTGCACACCAGAATTGGGGACTTCTGCTCTGGGATATAACTAAGCGGCTCACTTCAGCCGAAGAGCCATCACCTGCCCCGCCTCCCCCACCCTTGACGCACCCTCCCAGCCTGTTTAGGCTTGGGTCCGCGCCGTGCTCAATCACACAGCGCAGGGCTTGCAAACCCATAACTAGCTTCTCCCGCAGACACAACGGTCCGCTTTGGCACCGTTACGTCTGCTGCCACGCCGTACCCATTCGGGGCGGGTCGTGGCAGGGAGCCCCTTGAGGGCTGCCGGTTCTTTGGAAGAAGCTAGCCGGTTTTGCAACCTTGTCATGTGCCTGCCCCAGCCTCGCCTGGGCAGGTTTCCAAAGATGACATGGAGACCGTGATGACCTTCTCTACCTTTCCCCCCGCCATGCCGCCGCCCGCCTGTCCCCACTGCGCAGGCCAA
>NZ_JONK01000039.1 GCF_000711885.1 Chromobacterium haemolyticum DSM 19808 | reverse complement strand
AAAGGCCTGCTCAGCCGCGTGGCGCGCGACATCGATTTTGACGACCGCGACGGACGCGGCCAGTGGATGGGTTTCTTCAACTATCTGGAAATCATGATGCTGTTGGGTGCCGACCGGGTCAGGGTCTACCGCCATGTCGATAGCCAACACCAGCTCTATCTGGCGCTGGGACAACGGCTCAGCCTGGAAGCACGCTTCCGTCGCATCCGCCTGCGCAATCGCTGACCTAAGCTGGTGGGTGGAGCCTCAGGCGAGACCCACCAAACCCCGCCGCCAAGGTCCAAGCATCGGTCCCATCGCGTTTCCGCGTGGGTATCGCTGCGCTCCCTCACCGAAAACCAACGCTCAAGGCGCAGCCAGGTAATCCTGCAAGCAAGCCTGCAAATGCTCGCGCAGCGCCGCCACCGCCGGCGACAGCATCAGGCGATGCGGAATCACCAAGCACAGCGGCGCGGCCTCGGTCTGCCAGTCCTCCAGCAAAGGCAGCAGACGGCCGGCGCGCAAGTCGTCCAGCGCGTCCAGCCGCGATTTATAGGCAATCCCCAACCCCTCCAGCGCCCAACGCCTCACCACTTCGCCGTCGTCGCTCTGTCTGCGGCCGTCCACCGTCACCAGCTCCCGCTGTTGGCCCTGGCTGAAACTCCAACGCTCGTGCAGCGCAGAGCCCAACACCAAGCGCAGGCATTGATGGCGGCGTAGTTCCTGCGGCGACTGCGGCCGGCCGTGGCGCGCCAGGTAGTCCGGCGATGCGCACAACACCCGGCGGTTGTCCGGCGCCAGCGGCAAAGCCACCAGGCTGGAATCCTCCGGCACGCCGTAGCGCAAGGCCACGTCCACCGGCTGCCGGTACAAATCCGCCACCCTGTCGCTGATCCGCAATTGCAGGCGCAAGCCGGCGTGCCGCTCAAGGAAAGCGTCCAGCCAGCCGCGCAGCCGGCTGCGCCCCAGGTCCGACGGCATGGACAGCGACAATTCCCCGCTCAGCGCCTGCCGCTGCAAGGCCAGCGCCTGGCCGCCGGCTTCCACCGCCTCCAGCGCCGCGCGCGCATGGGCCAGATAGCGCTCTCCGGCCAGCGTCAGCCGCAGACTGCGGGTGGAACGCGCCAGCAATTGCGCGCCCACGGTTTTTTCCAGCCGCTTCAGCGCCGCGCTGGCCACCGCCGGGCTCAGGTCCAGCTGACGCGCCGCGGCGGACAGGCTGCCGTTGTCCGCGGCGCGGACGAATACCTGCAAATCTTCGAAACGGACCATGATTATCAAAATTTTTTTGAAACTGAATCGAATTTTAGCCGGCTTTTCGCCCGTAAAAACAGGAATAACATCCACTCCATCAACACTGGGCCCTATCGGCCCCCGCACTATGGAGAATACGAATATGAAAGCCGTCGCTTATTACCAGAACCTGCCTATCGAGCATCCGGAATCACTGCGGGACGTGCAGTTGCCCGAGCCCGTCATCGGTGAGCATGATCTGCTGGTGGAGGTTAAGGCCATCTCGGTCAATCCGGTGGACGCCAAGGTCCGCGCCGGCGCGGCGCCGGAGGCCGGCCAAGCCAAGGTGCTGGGCTGGGATGCCGCCGGCGTGGTGCGCTCGGTGGGCGGCAAGGTCAGCCTGTTCCAACCCGGCGACAAGGTATGGTACGCCGGCGCGCTGCACCGTCCCGGCGCCAACAGCGAGCTACACGCGGTGGACGAGCGCATCGTCGGTCGCATGCCCCACAGCCTGGACTTCGAGCAGGCCGCCGCCTTGCCGCTGACCGCCATCACCGCCTGGGAGCTGTTGTTCGACCGGCTGCAAGTGCTGGACAACCGCGCGCCCAGCGGCCGGAGTTTGCTGGTGGTGGGCGCGGCCGGCGGCGTCGGCTCCATCCTGGTTCAGTTGGCTCGCCAGTTGACCGGTCTGACCGTGATCGGCACCGCCTCGCGGCCGGAAACCCAGGCTTGGGTCAAAGAGCTGGGCGCTCACCATGTGATCGACCACCGTCTCCCGCTGAGCGAGGAGCTCAAGCGCATCGGTTATGCCCAGGTGGATTACGTGGCCAGCCTGAATCAGACAGACGCCCACTTCAAGGAGATCGCCGCCGCCATCGCGCCGCAAGGCAAGCTGGCGCTGATTGACGACCCGACGGCGCTGGACGTGCGCGAGCTGAAGCGCAAGAGCGTGTCGCTGCATTGGGAGTTCATGTACACCCGTTCGCTGTTTGGCACCGACGACCAGATTCAACAACATCTGCTCTTGAACCGGCTGGCCGAGCTGGTGGACGCCAGCCTGATCCGCAGCACGGTGGCCGAGCGCTTCGGCCGCATCGACGCCGCCAACCTGAAGCGCGCCCACGCCTTGCTGGAGAGCAACCGGGCCAAGGGCAAGATCGTGCTCTCGGGTTTCTAAGAACCTGTTCAAAGTCTGCTGCGCTTCGGTGATACCGCGTTAAAAACCGCTTCGAAATGCTCATGTACCACTCGACCATTCCGCTTTCTCAGCGGTTTTCGCCTTGTCTCGCCTTAGCTCGCGAGATCGTGAACACGTTCTAATCAGCGCATCCCCCCTCACTCCGGCGGCGGCTCTCGCCGCCGACTCCATGCCGGCGCGCTAAACGCCGCCGGCATGCATCGAAATCGCTTCACAAGGCGCAGCGGGCACGGAATAATGGCCTGCTGGCCGTCTTTAACAATCCGGGGAACGAGATCACGAATGCGCACGCCTTCGCCTCCGGCCCCGCCGCAGGCAACGACGGCCGCGCCGCAGCGCCTGGCCCGTCCCGCCATTCCACCCTCAGTTTCCTCAACCGGCCAGACCCGCGGCGCACGCGTTCCAAGCCGCCAAACCTTTGCGTAATGGCCTATACCAAGCCTGATGCCGGAGCGAAACCGGAGCCGCCGCCCGCGCAACAGAGTACACAGGTTCAGAGACATAACCATGGCGCAAGGCGCAGCCGCGCCGCCATCTGTTGGGATACTCATATGCCTGATGCCAAATCATTGCGGAGCCAGCCGATACAGATCACGTTGCTGGATGATCACCTGATGGTGCTGAACAGCCTGGCCGGCCGCCTGGCCAATGAAACCGACCTGAACGTGGCTGGACAGTTCACCAGCAGCGCGCCGCTGATCCAGCATCTGAAACAGCACGACGGCGTCGACGTCGTGGTCACCGACTACGCGCTCAGCCCCGGCGACATCGACGGCTTCAGCCTGATCCGCGGGCTGCGCCGGCGCTTCGCCCGAGTGCGCATCCTGGTGATGTCGGCCTATTACACCCCGGCCACGGTGGCGCTGGCGCTGCGCTGCGGCGCGCACGGTTTCATCGGCAAGGAACAGAGCCTGGACGAGCTAGTGGCGGCCATCCGCCTGCTGGCCGACGGCCACGGCTATCTGAGCCCGGACATGAGCGCCGCGCTGGACGAGAGCTGCGCCAACCTGCCGGCGCCGCAGAAAGCCATGCTGCGCAGCCTGCTGGATCACCCGGAACTGTCCCCGCGCGAGCGCGAGGTGCTGCGCTGCTGTCTGGACGGCATGACGGTCAGCGACATCGCCGTCAAGTTCTCCCGCAGCATCAAAACCATCAGCAACCAGAAGCAATCGGCGCTGAAAAAGCTGGGCCTGCGCAGCGACAACGAACTGTTCAAACTGCAAAGCCGGCTGGCCAGCCACTAAAGCCATGCGCGCGCGCCTCTTGCTCTTCTCCTGTCTGCTGTTGGCGTTCTGCTTACCCGCCGGCTTCTGCCGCGCCGGGCTCAATAAGGCGGAGCGCGCCTGGCTGGCCAAGCACCCGGTGGTGCGTTACGCGATAGACCCTCACGGCTGGCCTATCGAATACCTGGAGGACGGCAAGCACCGCGGCCTGACCCAGGCTTATCTGAGCCGCATTTCCGATATCAGCGGCCTGCGCTTCGAGCTGGTGCCGGTGGCCAACCGCCAGCAAGCGGTGGACATGATGCTGAGCGGCCGCATCGATCTGCTCACCGCGCTGTCCTCCGGCTTGATCCCGCCGGAAGCGGGACGGCGCATACGCTTCAGCGATCCTTATTTTTCCGGCAGCACCGTGCTGGTCACCCAGCCGGACAAGCCCATCGTGTTCAGCACCACCAAGCTGTCCAACAAGACCATCGCGGTGGAAAGCGGCGACCCTTACGAATACTTCCTGCGCGAGAATTTTCCCGCCGTGAACATTGTGGCCACGCCCACGCCGCTGGCGGCGCTGGACGCGGTGGCGGACGGCAAGGCCTACGCCGCGGTGGGGCTGGACGCGGTAATGCAGTCCATGATCCGCCGCCGCTATTACGGCTCGCTGCGCATTGCCGGCAGCGTCAGCGAAATGCCCAGACTGGTGTCGATGGCCGTTAACAAGGACCACCCGCAGCTGCTGTCCATCATCAATAATTCGCTGGCGCAGCTAACCGCGGACGACACCGAGCACATGCTGGAAGACTGGTTGCAAACCACCGATTACGGCGCGCCCTCCTGGCACTCCATCGCCCGCTACTACGCGCTGGAGCTGGCCGGCGTCGGCCTAGTCCTGCTCTTGCTGTTGGTGTTCGCTCAGCGCGCCCACACCGCCCGCCGCGCCGCCCAACGCAGCGAGGCGGAGAAATCCACCTTTCTGGCGGTAATGAGCCATGAAATCCGCACGCCGATGAACGCGGTGCTGGCCTCGGTGGAGCTGCTGCGCCAGGCAGAACTTCCGCCGCGCGAACGCGAGCTGGCGGCGCTGGCCAACGCCTCGGCGGTGAATTTACTGGAGCTGTTGGACAATGTGCTGGACGTGTCCAAGCTCAACGCCCGGCGGCTGCGCCTGGAGCCGCTGGCCACCGACGCGGCGGCGCTGGCCAGCGGCGTGGCGGCGATCTATCGCGCCTGCGCGGAAAAGAAGGGGCTGGAGCTAGAGCTGAAAATGTTGGGCCTGTGCGGCCGCCTGCTAGTGGTGGACCCGGTGCGCCTGCGCCAGATTCTGAGCAATCTGCTCAGCAACGCGGTCAAGTTCACGCGTCAGGGCGAGGTGAGCCTGCGGCTGGAACTACAGGAAATAGAAAAGGAACGGGCGCTGCTGTGCATCCAGGTCAGCGACACCGGCATCGGCATCGCGCCGGAACAGCAGGCCCGCTTGTTTCAAGAATACGCGCAGGCGGACAACAC
Organism: Chromobacterium haemolyticum DSM 19808; assembly: GCF_000711885.1. Classification (GTDB taxonomy): domain Bacteria; phylum Pseudomonadota; class Gammaproteobacteria; order Burkholderiales; family Chromobacteriaceae; genus Chromobacterium; species Chromobacterium haemolyticum. The sequence goes on along the minus strand of NZ_JONK01000039.1, from coordinate 30,829 downwards.
CCAGCAGCGTTACGGAGGCACCGGGCTGGGCTTGCTGATTTGCCGGCAACTGGTTGAGTTGATGTCCGGCCGCATCGCGTTGGACAGCCAGCCGGAGCTCGGTACCACGGTCACGCTGTGGCTGCCGGTGCGCCATGCGCCGGCAGAAGCCGTCGCGGACGCAGAGCCGGACGCCGTCAGCGCGCCGGCGGCGCTCAAGGAAGCCTGCGACCCCATCCTGGTGGTGGAGGACCAGCCGGCCAACCGTTTCATCATCGCCCAGCAGTTGTTGCAGCTGGGCTACCGCGCGGTGACGGCGGACAACGGCGCCGCCGCGCTGGCCTTGCTGGATCAGGGCCAGCGCTTTGCGATGGCGCTGCTGGACTGCAACCTGCCCGGCATCAGCGGCTATCAACTGGCGCTGCGGCTGCGCCGCCACCCGGCGCTGCAGTGGCAGCCCTATCTGCCCATCATCGCCATCTCGGCCACCACCGGCATAGAACACCAGCAGCGGTGTCTGGACAGCGGCATAGACAGCTGCCTGACGAAGCCGCTGCGGCTGGCCCAGCTGGAACAGATCATGACGCTGTGGCTGGACCACCGCCCCGGCCCGCAGCCCGCCGCGCCGGCCCCGCCCGACGGCGAGCTGACGCAATTGCTAAGCCAAAGCTGCGACGCCGACACCGCCGCGCTGCGCCAGGCCTTGCAGGCGCGGGACTGGGCGCAGGCGGAACACTACGCGCACCGCCTGCACGGGGTGGCCCTCAGCGCCGGCCTACCGCGCTTGCCCGCCCTGGCGGCGGAAATGCAAACCGCGCTGCGCCTGCCGCAGCCGGACTCCGCCCGGCTGCGGGATCTGCTTCAGGCGCTGGAGGCCGCGCTGCCGCAAGCGGAGCCTAGCGGCGACTGAGCGACGCGGCGCGCCAGCTGCCGCTCCACCACCTGGCAGACATGGGCCACGGTCTTGATGTCGACGATGTCGTCGACGCCGATCTCGATGCCGAACGCGTCGTTCAACAGCAACACCATGTCCAGCAGCTCCATCGAGTCCGCGTACAACTCATCCACCAGCAACGCCTGCGGCTGCAGCTTGGACTCCTCCACCGACAGGCAACAGGCCATTACCGCCACCACTTGTTGCTCAAGTTTGGGGCTCACTGCGCCGCCCCCTTCACACCGCTGACATCAAAATACTTGCCATCCACGGTAGTGATAACACGGGACGGCGCTTTGGCACTAACGCCCAGCCCCTCCAACAAAGCCCCCACCAAGGGATAAGGCCCCCCTGCAACAGACGGACACAGATTCGTCTGGTCTCGTAACCGCTGGGCGAACTCCGCCAATACCAGGCGCTGCGGATGCGTGCTCAACGCTTGCCTCAAAGTCTCCGGCAGGGCGGCCTGTTGCTTCAAAGCGCCTTCCGACAAGGCTTCAACCAGTAGGCTTCCCCAGCTCTGTTGCGTCTCAATCGGAGTGTCGTCCACAGGCTTCAAGGCTGAGCGCAATCCATCCATCAAGGCCTGGCTGGCGGACAGCTGATCCAAGGCCTTGTTCCGACGCAGCTCGGCCACTTTGACACCTAGCTTGCTCATGGTCACTGGCTGGAAACGCATCGAGGTCAGCTCGGCCGGCACGCTATCCGCGGGCTTCGAGGCCCCGCTCAGTCCATCCATCAAGGATGTGTTGACGGACAATTGCTCCAAGCCCTTGTTCTTCCTCAGCTCGGCCACTTTGACCGTCGATTCGTTCATAATCACCGGCGAGAAATACTCCGTGGTCGGCTCCGCCGCTTCCAGATCAGGTCTTGCGGACTGAAGCCGCTCCACTTCTTGGGCCGCTGGCGCGGCGGTGGCACCGTTCAGCATCCCTTGCAGGAAGGCTTGCCTGCGCAGATCCATCGCCTTGGGTTCTGCGCGCGCCGGTTCCACGCCGCCATCGGCCTGGACCGGCGGGGTATCCGTCCGCGTCGGCGCCGTCAGCGGCTGGCTGCGTTGCGCCGTGGCCGCATGGGCTACCGGCTGGCTGGACAGATTCTGGACATTGAAGGGATCTCTCCGCAACGCCCCTTCCACGCGCTGGCCGGCGCCAGTGGTCGCTTGGCCGGCCGCCGGCGCCTGGACGGACGCCCAGTTCAGCAAGCGCCGGATCACGCAGTCCTTGTCGCCCTCGAACTTGCCGATGCTGGTCAAGCGCGCTGTTTTCAGGATCTGGCCGCGCAGCTGCGCCTGCTGCGGGTGCTGTTCCAGTCCCTGCCGCAAATGCTGCCACGCTGTTTCCGACATGGCCGCACCATAAAGTTTTTCGTCCTCGCTTGAGCCGGGCTTGGGTAAAAAAGCATCTCGCGCCTGTACCAGGGGGACGCGGTCCAGTTCGCTGCGGCTGTCCAGCAGCATGGCGGTGCGGATGTCCTGCGCCAACGCGCCGGCCGCCTTGTTGGCATCGGACTGGTAAATGACGGACTTCAACACCACCTCGGGGAGACTGCTGCGCCAAAGCTTGAAAGACAGCGGGGAAGCGGCGGCGGTGTCGTCAGCCTGCGTGGACGCATCCGCGGGGATCACCACGCGCTCGGCATCCGTCGAGCTGACGGTGATGCGCGAGGTGTCCAGATCCGTCACCGGCGTTTGCACTTCGGTCGTACGCGACGTTCCATCGCGACCGCCGGTTGCCTCCGTTTGCGTCTCCATGGAGCGGAACGAACGCCCTGCGCCATCGCCAGAGGCGGCCGCGCGGCGGGTCTGCTCATCGCCGCTCTCCGACCCACGCTGAGCGCCTTGCTGCTGCTGATGCATCTTCAGATTCAAACGTTGCACCAGCCTGTTTGGATCTCGCCCTACACGGGCGGGGCGCTGGCTGCGGCTGCTGTTGCCGCTATCCGAGGTATTGCCGCTACCCGTGATATTCACGCTGTTATCGATGTTGATGCCACCGACATTGATGGTGATATTGGGCCCGCCCGCCGGCGCGGCGGAGGGATCGGGCTTGGGAGCGTCCGGCCCCTTGGGCGCGTCGGGAAGATCCGGCGTCGCTCGCGGCGGCGTCTCCTGCCCCAGCCCCGCCAGCACGCTGCGCAGCAGCTGCGGCAGAATCGCCACGGTGTCGAGGTCGCGCGCCTGCCGTCCCAGGCTCGTGCCGCTCAGTCCCAGCATCTCGCCGCGGCTCTGACGCAGCGCGTCGAAGGCCAGCTTCGCCGCACTGTCCACCAGTTCCATCACTTGCTCGCCGGTGGCTGCATCCAGTGAACGCCCCAGTTGGGTTTCGACATAGGACAGGATGAAGGTGCTGACCTCGCGCTGCATGAAGTCGTTGCCCAGCTTCATGGTGTCGCCGCCGCAATGCTGGTGCGCCAATAGCGCCAGCTTGTGCTCCAGCTGATTGCGCAGCTGGTATTGCTTATTGGTGCTCTGGGTCCACGGGCCGAAGGCGGATTTGGCGCCCAGGCCGTCTTTCAGGATTCGGGCGGTGTATTGCTGCGCCAGATCGTCCAGGGACTTTGCGTCCTGCGGACTGAGATCCGGCTGCTGCTTAAGCTGCGCGTAAACCTTGGCGAACTCCTCGATTTCCAATTTGGCGTAGACATTGGGCGAAGCCAGGTAGAGCTTGTCCAGCGCCTTGGCGTCCGTCGAGGCGGCGAACAAGGCCGCCACGCTGTCGCGGGTATGCTGGGCCTTGAAACTGGCCGGATCGCTCACCGAGTGGCGACGCGCCGGCGTGGCGGCGCTGCTGCGCCCGCCGCTGAAACGCTCCGAGAGCGGGGTGGCCGGCCGCCGCGACGCGTCCGCCGGCATGGACAGCGAGCGGGTCAGTAGAGGGGATGCTCCGGTAATGGGCATGATGTGGTTCTCCTTAGCCTTATAGAGCGGCTAACAGAAGTCGGTTTTACGGCTGAGGCAAGGCGCGCCGACGGTAGCCGTCGTACGGCAAATCGGCGCGCGGCATCGCGGGAGTTTTGTCTGCCGCTCTTAGCCTTGCAGGAAGGACTTGGCGGTTTCCGTGCAACTACTGATGGTGCTGCTGAGCACCTTGACAAGATTGTCGAACAGCGAGTTGGCGTTGCTGTATTTCTGGGTCAGCGTTTGCAGGGTGTTCTTCAGGTTTTCCTCCTGCGCCTTGAAGCCGGACTGCCAGGACTGGAACTTGGCGTTGTCCATTTCCACCTTTTTGTCTTTCGCCGGCACGCCGCCCGCCAGCCCTTCCAGCGCCGTCATCATTTTCTGCACCGGACCGGTGTCGATAACCACCACGTACCTGCCTGAACCCTTGGGTTGTTCCTTCACACACTCCTTGGGCAAGCCCAGTTCCGCGGCCCATTTTTCCGCTTCTTCCTTGGCCTTCTCTGGCGTATCGGCGGTGCTGGCAAACAACTCCGTGTTCTCGTATTTCGCCTTCAATTGCTTCAGCGCGTCGTACAGTTCACCCACGCTCAGGGTGACTTTGTCGCCCTTGTCGTTGGATGAGATCCAACCCGCCATCTGGGATAGGATGTCGCTGAACTCTTGGTAGAACTCGATGTATTTGCCCACCACGTTCTCATACACGCCCAGGTAGCCGTCCTTGATATTGCCGATGGAGTCGCCGATCATTTCCCACAGTTCGCGGTCGGAAATCACGTCGCCGGTCGCGCCTGGCGCCGAGAACAGCATCGGCGCGGCAAACTCGCGCGCCGTCGGCGGAGCATCGGCCAGCGTGTCGGCGATATCGGCCTGCAACTTCGACTTTTGCTCGGCGGACATCACGTAGCCGCTCTGCGCCACGCTATTCAAGCTGCCGCTGAGCTGCTGAGTCGTCAGGGTCTGCGTGTCGCGAGCCTGGTCCAGCGCCCGCGTCAAGGCACCGCGCTGGAATGCCACGCGCTCGGCCGGCGGAGGGGGCTCGCTCTTGTCTTTGGCAATCGCCGCCTGCCAGCGCTGATCCGCCAGCTTGCTTTCATAGGCGGTCTGCCCTTCCACGACACGACGGACGGTTTCGTTAGCTTGGCGCAGCGCGTCGGCCTTGCCCTGGGCGGTATTGAGCGCGGACAGCTCCGGTCCTTGCGCCGCGGCGGCGCGGGTTTCGACGGCAACGCCGGCGACATCGGCGCGCGGCGCGGCGGCCGGGGTTTCAGCAAGCTGTGGCCGCGTCAGCGGCGTGGAAAGAGTGGTTTGAATGCCGTTCATGGGGATTCCCCTGCATGGCCAGCGCCGAGGCAGGCGCCCAGGCGCTGGCGGGATGAATGGTATGGAAGGCCGACCCGACCGGGATGGCCGGGTCGGCGGACGGAGCCTGGGATGGTCCCGTCCGGTTCCGGGCTAGCGGATCAAGCGCGAATGTTGCCGGCCACCGCGCCCATGGCGGCGTTCTTGGACTGGCTGATGTTGTCCAAGGTGCGCAGCAGCTCCTGGATGAAGCTGTCGGATTTGCGGCTGCTCTCGCGGGTTTCCTCGGAGGCCGTGTTGGCCACGCGGCTGGAAGCCTGGCTGATCTGCTGCTCGGACTGCTCCAGCGTGGCGGCATAGCGGCCGGAACCTCCGGCAATATTGCTGGCCGCGGACGAGCTGTCCATGATCGCCTTGCCTGTGGTTTGCTTGGCCTGGGCCTTGAGCTTGGTGTCGTCCATGGCCAGCTGTTCCGCCTGTCCCTTCACAGACAAGTTCTCGCCGGCGCTGCGCAGCGCGGTTTCATGCTCCTTGGCCAAACGCTGGTTGCTGGACTGCAGGCCGATCTTGTCGCCGGCCATGCCGTCCGCCACGCTGCCGGCGGCGTTGGACTGCGCGTTCAACTCGCCCGCGCCCGGCTTGGCCGCGCCAGGCTGCTGCGGTTTCAGGCCCACCTGCTTCAGGCCGTCGGCGTCGGTGCCCAGCTTGACGGTGTTCTGGCGGCCCAGCGTGGACTGGATGTTGCGGCCCTCATCGCCCAGCTTGGCCAGCTTGGGCGCGTTGTTCTTCAACGCGCCTCGCTCGGCGTTGATGCCGCTCAGGCTCTTCTTGGCGCCCACGCCGGTAATGGCCATCTGACCGACGCTCTGGACAACACTGCTGGACAGATTGGCCACGCCCTCGCGCACCATGGAGGCGGCGGTGGCCTTGGTGGCGTCGAAGCCCACCAGCGACAGCTTGCTGCTCAGCGTGTTGTCGGCGGTACGCAGCGCCGACATCAGCACAATGGCGGCCACCATCAAGGCCGCGCCGTTGGGCGCCATGCCGCTGATGTCGAAGGGCTTGCCCTGCTCCGCCTGCTCCTTGACCTTGTCGTCCACCAGCTTGCTGACGCCGGACTCAACCTTCCGATACACAGCACCCAGGTCCTGAACAAAAGCCGGGTCCTGGGCTTTTTCGCTCAAATAGCTCTTCAGCGCGTCGGTCACTTGCTTGCTCACCTCGGCGGACGGCGGGCGCAGTTGCGGGCCGCTCATCACTTCGGCCAGCGCCTTGCCGTCGCGGCCGGCGCTGTTCAGGATGGGCAGGATGTCCTTGATGTCCACCAAGGACTTGGCGACGGAGGATTTTTCAGCCGCGCCGGATTCAAGCGCCGCCGGAAACGGATTGTGGGTGGAAACACTGCCAATAATGGTTGCCATAATATTCTCTCCTAACTCAAGCGTGACTCTGACGCAGCACGAAGCGGCCGGCCTCAGCATTCTGCTGCAGCGCGGAAGACATCATCGTGGTCAGGTCCTGGGTGACTTTCTGGGTGCTGGCGAAGACTTCCACCGCCTGCTTCAGCCATTGTTCGATCTGCTCCATCGCGGCGCGCGCCAGCGTGAAGTCCGCCAACATGTCGCTGGCGTTCTTCATGAACACGCCCTGCGCCACATTGCCGCCGGCCTGGGTGGCGGCTTGCGCCACTTCCCCGCCCACCACCACGCGGTTGAGGGTGTTGGCCATCAGCTGCTTGGCCGCGGCGTCCTTGGGCAGGCCCAGGCTGTTGGCCAGGCGCTGGAAGCCTTGGGTCAACACCTTGCTGCCGTTCTTGGCCATCTCCTTGAGCAGGGTGGGCACCATCTTTCGCATCGAATCGCCCATCATCTTGCTCAGCGCGCCGCCCAGCTTGCTAGCGACGCCCTTGCCCACCATGGAGATCGCCACCACCGCAAAGACCATGGCAACCGCGGCGTAAATCATGCCGGCGATGGAGCCGATGGTATCCGCAAGGTTTTTATCCACGCCGAATGCCTTGAGCGTTTCACTGACGATCTTGCCCACCAGGTCCATCAGAGGCTTCAGCATCGTCATGACGGCGTCCATGATCGGCTTCATGGCCTTTTCCATGAAGGATTCGCCGGTAGTGGCCTTGACCACCTCGTCCGCCACCATCAGCGCGAGGCCCACCGCGGCCAGCGCCAGGCTGGCGCCGCCGGTAAATACTGCGGCCACGACGCTGACCACCGTCAGCACCGCGCCTAGAATCTTGCCAATGCACCCCATGGTGCGATTGAGTTCTTCCGCCTTGCGCACTTCTTCCTGGTACTCGGCGGATTTCTTGTCCATTTCCTTCTGGCGGCCTTCCTGCATGGCCTGGAACAATGCCAGATCGTTTTTCAGGCTTTCTTCGCTGTTCTTGCCCACCATCTCGACGAACATCGCCATCAGCATGGTCAGCTTGGCCACGCCGGTCAGGTGGTCTTCCGCGCCTTGCTGCACCGCGCCGCCCTTGGTATTGAGCCCCTGAGCCTGGGTCAACAGCGAGTCGGCCTTGGCGGTCTTGTCCTTGGCCAGATTGTGCGCGTCGGTGGCGGCCTGTTCCGCCTTGTCGGCCTTGAGCTTGGCGGCCTGCGCCTCGTTGGCGGCCTGATCGCGCGCCGCCAGCGCCTGCTGGTAGCCGGCGTCTTCCGGTGTCAGGCCATCCAGCTTGGCCTGGGCCTGGGCCAGTTTCTGCTTGGCCGCTTCCAACGTTTCTTTGGCCGTTTTCAAATCGCCCAGCGCCGTCTGGTAGGCTTCGGTGGCTTGTTCCGCCTCGCCTATCGCCTGCTGCAATTCGTCCGACAGCTTCTGGCCCATCGCCGCTTGCGCGTCCATCATTGCGCGCCAGGTGGCGATGCGGCTTTCCAGCTGCGATAGCGAAACGTTGCCCAGCAAGGACATCAACTGTCCCAGCAGCAGCGTCAGCTTGCCCGCGCCGTCCAGTTCTTCCTTGGCCTTGGCCGTGGGCTGGGTCAGCGGCGGCGTGTTCAGGTCGCCGCGCGGCTTGGCGGCACCGGCGTCATCGCTGACGCGCATCGTGAACAGCGCTTGCGCAGACTTCTGCGCGGCGTCGACGAATTTCTCGCTCGCCTGGGTATTGCCCGAAAGCGCTTTCGCCAGCTCGGCACTGCCAAGATTGAAGCCTTGACCGATAGTGTTACCGCTCATGCTTGCTCCTTTTCCTGCTGACGGGATTGCTCGGCCTCCGTCTCCTGCAAACTGTCCAGATACACTTGGGCCTTGGCGCGCAGCGACTCGTCGTCGCTTTGCTCGCACACCAGCTCGAAACATTGCCTGGCCTTGGCCGCCTTGCGCATGAACAACTGGCACTGTCCGGTGAAAAACACCGGCCGGTAGTCGTTCTTACTCAGGGCGAAAGCCACCGCGTACAGATCGGCGGCCTTCTGGAACTGTTTCTTGAGCTGGCACACGGCGGCCAGCCCCATGATGTAGTCGGGGTTGTAGAAGTCGTAGATGCATAGGAAGCGGAAGAAGGTTTCCGCTTCGTCGAGCCTTCCCTTGTTGTAAAAATCGTAAGCGTGGGCGTACAGACCTTCCATCATGTCCGGCGGAATGCCGTGCACGTCTTTCAGGGTGGCGCCTGCGCTTACCGCTTCCCAGACCATCTCTGCCAGGCGGTCGTCGCTGACATTGTCTTCAGGGTTCATCAAACATCTCCTAATCGCTGTCACCAGCCCGGCAGAGCTGGCTAGAGACGACGGTTGTCTTGGGTGTGAAATGACCGTCGCCGCTGTCATTTAACAGCGGCCGACGAGGGGAAACATTCAGGAATCGCTCATGGCGGGGGCGCATCGGATATCCGGGCTTGTTCAATACGGTCCTGCCGGCTTTGGGACCGCAGCGGCCAGGGAAGAGGCTGGCTTAGCCAGGCGAGGGCCTGTTCACGGTCCCGCGCGTTTTGAGGACGTGAATGCGCTCAGCCCTCCTGACCATCCCGCTTATCCACAGAAGCGGGCGTGCCGGCGGATTTATCCACAGCAGAGCCGGCGGCGCTCGCGCCCGTCCCCTGCTCCGCCTGCGGCGGCTCCGGAGACGCCTCCGCTCCGGCGTTTTCCACCTGCTCCAACCACATCAGCAAGCGCAGCACTTCCTCCACCTCGTCCAGGCTGACCAGGGAATAGCGGCGATGGCTGGCGAAAATGCGCCGCGCCAGCGGGATGTCGCGCACCACCGGCACGCCCACCTTCTCCGCGTAGGCCCGTACCGCCAGCGCGCGCTGATTGGTCTCCATCACCGAGATGAAGGGGATGGGCAGCAGTTCGGGTTTGAAATAGATGCCGACGGCGATATGGGTGGGGTTGGCCACGATCAAGCGCGAGTTTTCGATGTCGGACTTCACCTGCTCGGACAGGATCTCCATATGCGCCTCGCGGCGGCGAGACTTGATCTCCGGGTTGCCCTCCTGCTCCTTCATCTCGCGCTTGACCTCCTGCTTGTCCATCTTCATGTCCTTCATGAACAGGAAGTACTCGGCGATCGCGTCCAGCACCAGCACCGCCACGATGCAGCCCAGGCAGGTCAACACCAGCGCCAGCAGCAGTTCGCGCCAGATCGCCGCCATGCCTATCGGATCGCCGTTGAGCTGGGCGAACAGCAGCGCCTTGTGCTTGTGCCACAGCACCAGCACCGCCACCACGAAACTGGTCAAGTACAACAGCGCCTTCACCGCCTCCTTCACCGTGCGCAGGCTGAACAACTTCTTGAAGCCGTTGACCGGATTCAAGGCTTCCAGATTGAGCTTCAAGGCCTCGCTGGCCAGCACGAAGCCGCTTTGCAGCAGAGACGGCAAGGCGGAGGCGACGATGCACAGCAGAAAGATGGGCAGCAAGAGCTTGATGCCCAGCCAGGCCACCGCCTGGGCATAGCCCTGCATGTCCTGCTGAAAGCCGCCGGCGATCACCTGGCGGAAAGCGCCCATCAGCTCCACCAGCGAGCCGAAGGACACCAGATAGGCGACGCCGCACAGGGTCAGGCAGGCCACCACCAGGTCTCGACTCTTGAAGGACTGGCCTTTCTTGGCCGCGTCCTGCAAGCGCTTGCGCGTGGGCTGTTCGGTTTTGTTCGACATCTCAACGCACCGGCGCGCTCAGCCAGCCGGGCAGCGCTTCCGGCGGGAAGGCCAGCCGTGTCACCGTATCAGGCAACACCGGGCCGAAATACATCAGCATGATCAACAGCGCCACCGCGCTCTTCACCGTCAGCGACACCGCGAAGGCGTTCATCTGCGGTGCGAAACGCGACAGCAGGCCCAACACCACCTCGGACAACAGCAAGGCCGCCACCACCGGACTGGCCAGCACCACCGCCTTGCTGATCACCTGATTGAGCAGGCTTAGCGTCGGCTGCAGCGCCGGCGTGCAAACGCCCAGCGGGTCGCACAGCTGATAGCTCTGACGGAACAAGTCCAGCATCAGGCTCATGCCGCCGCCTTGCAGATAAACCGCGGCGGCGAACAGATTGAACATATTGGCCAATTCCGAAGTGTCCACCCCGTTGGCCGGGTCTATGCTGCTGCTCAAGGTGGCGCCGCGCTGGTTGTCTATGATGCTGCCCAGAGCGTGGAATACCCAGAACGGCCAGGCCAGCAGGCAGCCCAGCAGCAGGCCCACCGCGGCCTCCCGCGCGATCATCGCGAGGAAGGGCAGCGCCTGAAAGGCCGGCAGCGCCTCCACCGGATGCGGCCACAGCCCCAGCGCCACCAGCATGGTGGCCGAGGTGCGCACCACGCCGCTGAGCACATTGCTGTTCAGGAAGGGCAAGATGAAAAACACCGGCGCCACGCGGGCGAAACCGAGCGCGGCCGAGGCCACCCAGCCGTGGATTTCGAAGAACAGGCCAAACTGCATCCGTCTCAGCCTCGGGCCAGCGCCATGCGCATCACCTCCCGGCCAAAGCCGAGCAGGGTTTCGCCGTACCAGCCGGACAGCAGGAACAGACACAGGCTGACGCCGAACAACTTGATGCCGAAGGGCAGCGTCTGTTCCTGCAACTGGGTCACGGTCTGGAACAGGCCCACCAGCAGGCCGATGGCGGTGGCGACGATGATGGGCCAGGCCGACATCAGCAGCACCAGATACAGCGCCTTGTTGCCGGCGAACACCAGATCATTCATAGCAAAACTCCAAAATTGAGGCGGGCGGCATGGACAGCGCGGCACTCCGCCCGCGCCATTAAAGCCATTCAGCTCTCCAAGACTCAGGAAGCAAAACCGAGCGCAGCGGCCGAGGCAAGGCGCGCCGACGCAGGCAGTAGCCGTCGTACGACAAGGAGGCGCAACGCAGCATCGGCGGTTTTTCATTCATACAATCACCAGGTCTAGGTAATGGGCGGCAAAACCGCGCGCAGCGGCCAAGGCAAGGCGCGCCGACGCAGACAGTGCATCTAGCACGGCAAGGAGGCGCAACGCAGCATTGGCGGTTTTGCCGCCCATTACGTCGCCAGGTCCAGGTACTGCAACACCAGTCCCTTCGACAACAAAGTCCAGCCATCCAGCGCCACGAACAGCACCAGCTTGATCGGCACCGATATCGTCACCGGGCTCATCATCATCATCCCCAGCGCCAGCAAGATGCTGGAGATCACCAAATCCACCACCACGAAGGGCAGGTAGAGATAAAAGCCGATCTTGAACGCGCTCTTGATCTCGCTGAGCGCGTAGGCCGGCAGCAAGGCGAAAATGGACGGCTGTTCGTCCTCGGCCGCATTGCCGGTTTCGCGTTCGGTGCGCTGCGCCTGGGCTTTTTCAAAGAAGCTCACCAGTTCCGGATCGGAATACTTCTGCAAATAGCCGCGATAGCCGTCCAGACCGTTCTCAACGAAGTTGCTCACCGACTCCACGCTGTTGAAGCTGACCTGTTCTTCCTGGTAATGGCTGTAGGCCTGCTGAGCGATCGGCAGCATCACGAACATCGACAGCATCAGCGCGATGCCGTTGAGCGTCATATTGGACGGCACCTGCTGCAAACCCAATGCATTGCGCACCATCACAAACACGATGGAGAACTTGATGAAGCAAGTGCCGGAAGCGATCAGGAAAGGCAGCAGCGTGGCGAAAGCCAGCAGCGCGATCAGCGAAATATCATTCGACATCGGCGGCTCCGCCCAGCCACTCCGTCACTTCCACCCCCAGATGACCGGCCAGCTGCACCAGTTCCCCGCGTCCCAGCAGCGCGCCGTTGGCGCGCACTTCCACCCGCCGCTCAACATCCGCCGGCAGGTTCAACAACTGGCCACGACACAAGTCCTGCAACTCTGCCAGCGTCACCCGTCCGCGATGCAGCACGAACTCCAGTTCCACCGGCAGCTGCCCCATGTCTCGCGCCGGCGCTTCCTGCTCCGTCGCCTGTTGCGATTCATCCCATTCCATGACGATTCCTTCCTCGTACGATTGATAAGTGCCCAGCGCGCGGTCGTGGCAGCGCACCGCCGCCGTCTGCTCGCGGATCAGCAGCACGTCGCCGCGCGCCACCCCCCGCAGCAGACCCAGGCTGAGGCGGCTGTCGCCGATGACGAAGCGCAGCGGCCAGCTCAGCAACGGCGCCGGGTCCAGCGCGTCTCCCGCCTCGAACGCCGGCGCGCGCTCCAGCCACAGCGGCCCCTCCGCGCACATCACCCGCAGCAGGGCCTGGCGCGGCAAAGCGTCGCCCGGCCCCGCTTCGCCCAGGCTCAAGCGCTGATAGGCCAGCTCCGGCATCGGCGGCGTCAACGGCCGTTCCGCCGCCGCCAGCCATTGCGCCGCCTGCGCCTCCACGCCGGCGGACAGCGCCAGCCGCGCGAGTTCCGGCGCGGCGCTCTCCAGCCAGGCGCGCGGTTGCAACCAGCCCTGCCAGCGCTGTTCGGCGTCGGCCACCGACAACCACAAGCCGCCGCGCGGCGGCGTTTCCAGCGTGGCGTCCCAACCCTGGCGCCTCCAGGCCGCGGCGGCGCGCTGCAAAGCGCGCTCGCGCGCGTCGATTTGTCTGAGCGCCAGCATCAGGCGTCCTCCTCCTCATCCCGCTGCGGCTGCTGCTGCCCCTGCTCGCGGCCGTCGTCGCGGGCCATCTGCCATTGCTGCGGGTTGCCGGACTGCCATTGCTCGCCCAAACGCTGTTGCACCAGGCTGTCCGATGGCTGCAGGCTGAGCACACCGCCGGGCTGACTTTGCACGTTCACCGCGTGTTCGCCGCCCCAGCGCTGGAAGCGGTAGGTCAGGCCCGGCTGGGCCGGTTCCGGCGCACTGGCCGCGGACAAGGTCGTTTGTGCCTGAGCCGGGGTCGGGTCCTGGCGCGGCCGCGCCGGCGGCGCGGTATCGCGCGGCGGCGTCGCCGGCGCGGACGCTTGGGCCTGCTGCGGCGCAACCGGCGCGGCGACCGCCGGCGCGGTCTCGTTCTTGCGCGCCTCGCCGCCTTCGCGCGTGACGGCCGGCGTCGGCGCGGGAGCCGGCGCGGCGGCGTCTGCTTTCGGCGCGCTCCGTCCATGCGGCGTCGGCGTAGCCGTGGACATGGCGATAGACGCTTCTACGCGCGCGGCGGCCCCAGGCAGCGCGGCCTCGCCCTTGGCCGGCGCGTGCTCGGTTTTGCGCGGCGCCGGCTCGGCCTTGAACAGCGCCCCCAGCGTCTGCGCCCCGACTTTGACCGGCGCGTCGGCCGCCGGCGTCAGGCTGGCGGCGTGCTCAGCTGCCAGCGCCGCCGCGGCGCGCAGGCCCTGCGGCCCCGCGGCGGTCTTGCCGCGGGCATCGGCGGACGGACGTTCTCCGTCGCCCAAAGGCGCCTGCCCCCGTTTGCCCGGCGCCGACAAAGCGGCCTCCGCCGCGCGGCGGCCGCCGGCGTTCAATCGCGCCGCATTCCACTGCGGCGGCAGCGGCGGTTGCCACAAGGTTCCTGCCGGCAGGCGGGAGCGGTCTTGCTCGCGTTCGCCGGCCACGTCCTCGCCGTCGCGGTCCGGATCGGCGGCGTCTCGCCGCTGTCTTTGGGCTTCGCGGGCAAAGGCCTCGGCGGCGCCGTCCGCGTCGGCCGCGGTGGCCGGCCGGGTGTCCGCGCTCGGCGCGGGAATGGGCGTCATCGCTTCCATATCGTCCTCTCTTCCTGCTCGGCCTCGTCCAGCCGCAAACGCCGCATGCGTTCCTGACGGCGCTGCAACTTGGCCCAGCGTTGATATTTGTCTTCCTTGCGCAGCCATTGCCGGCGCAAAGCCTGTTGTTCCTCGCGCCGGCCGGCCAGGCCTTGGCGCTGCTCCTCCAACTGTCCGCTTTGCAGGTCCAGGTTTTGCAACTGGCGGCGGAGCACCGCCTGCTTGCGCTGCAACGCGAAGAGCTGGCCGCGGCTCATCGCCCCGGCCGGCCGTTGCGCCAGCAGCAATTGGCGCAGGCCCTGGCCCTGCGAAGCCAGCGCCTCTTGCTCCGCCGCCAACGCGCCGTCCTGGCGCGCCAGCTGAACCAGCTCGGCCTCGCAACGCGATTGCGCCGCCTGACAACGGCGCAGCAGCGCGCCCAGCTTAGGCAACAAGCTCATGCAGGCTGCGCAGGGTGTCGGCGAACCCCGCGCCCTCGTCCACCGGCTGGCGCAGCCAGCGGCGCAGCGCGTCGCGGGCGTTCATCGCGCGGTCGTTGTCCGCGTTCTCGCCCGGGCGGTATTCGCCCAGGTCGATGAAGACTTGCAGCTCCTCCAGCCGCGCCATCAAGGCGCGCAGCGCCGAGGCCGCCTCTAGATGGCCGCTGTCGCACACCTGGCCGGCCACGCGGCTGGCGCTCTTGAGCACGTCGATGGCCGGGTAATGGCCCTGGCCGGCCAGCTTGCGGCTCAGATAGATGTGGCCGTCCAGAATGGAGCGGATCTCGTCCGCCATCGGGTCCGGCTCGTCGTCGCTTTCCAGCAGCACGGTGTAGAAGGCGGTAATGCTGCCGCCGCGGGTGGCGCCGGGGCGCTCCAGCAGCCGCGGCAGGCTGTCGAACACCGAGGCCGGGTAGCCTCGCCGAGCCGGCGGTTCTCCCGCGGCCAGCGCCACGTCGCGCAGCGCGCGGGCGTAGCGGGTCATGGAGTCGACGAAGAGCACCACTTTCTTGCCCTGATCGCGGAAGTACTCGGCCACCGTGGTGGCCAGCAGCGCCGCGTTGCAGCGGTCCACCGAGGAGAAGTCCGAGGTGGCGAACACCAGCGCGCAGCGATCGCGCTTGGGCGAGGCCCGCAGCGATTCGGCGAACTCCGTCACTTCGCGGCCGCGCTCGCCGATCAGGCCGATGACGAAAACGTCAGCGTCGCTCTGCTCGATCAGCATGTGCATCAGCATGGTCTTGCCGCAGCCGGCGGAGGCGAAGATGCCGACGCGCTGGCCCACGCCGCAGGTCAGCAGGCCGTCGATGGCGCGCACCCCGGTAGCCAGCGGCTCGCGTATGCCCACGCGCCGAGAGTACGGCGGCGGGTCGGCATCGATGCCGCGCTCCTCGCCGCCCACGCCGGCCTCGGGCGCGAAGCGCTCAACGATGCGGCCGGTGGGGTCCAGCACCGCGCCCAGCGCCGATTCGCCGATCCAGGCGGCCAAGGCGCGGCCGGTGGGCTGCAACACTGCCTCGCGCGACAGGCCGCGCGCGTTGCCGATCAGGCTGAGCACCGCGCGCGGGCCTTGAAAGCCCACCACCTGGGCGCGGGCCACCACGTCGCGGTCTTGCCAGCTGCGGCGGATGTCGCACAGCTCGCCTATCGCCACCTCGGGCAGCGCGGCTTCCAGAATGGGGCCGGACAGGCGTTGCGGATACGCCAGCCGGCGCAGCAGGCGCGGCGCTTTCATCGCAGCAGCGACTCGCTGAAGCGCTCCAGCGCGTCGAAGAAGCCGTTCAGCGCCTCGGAGAAGCGCTTGCCGTCGGCCAGATAATCCGGGTGCGCCATCGCCTTCAGTTCCAGATAACCCTCATTGGCGGCCAGTTGCAGTTGACCGCCGCGGGCGAAATGGCAGCCCTGCATCAGGTCCTGCAAGAGCTGGGCGGCGCGCTGGGCCAACACCGCCTCGTTGTGCTCGCCCACCCGCGACCACAGCCACACCTCGCCGTCCTGGGCGCTGACATGGATGCTGGGCAGGTCGTGCAAGTCCAGCGCGATGGTGGAATGGCTGTCCAATTCGCCCAGCAGGGCGGGATCGCAGCCGCTCTCTTCCAACGCGGAGCGGACCAGTTGGGCAATATCGATGGCGAACATAGGCGGATTCCTTTTTGATTCCAGTCCCCTTTAAAACCGATACGTTTGTCGCGCTATCGGTTCTAAAGGAACCGGGGTTAGATGGTTTTGATCACGTTCACCGACACGCTGTCGGCGATTTCGCCGAAGGACACCACTTCCAGATCGCGGAAGCGGGTTTCGACCAGTTTCTTGATGAAGCGCCGCACATCCACCGAGGCCAGCAACACCAAGTCCTTGTGCGCGATGCCCATGCCGTCCAGACCCAGCGCGAACAAGTCCATCAGTTCGTCCGAGGCCGCCGGCTCCAGGTTGAGGAAGGCCCCCGCCGAGGTCTGGCGTATGCCCTTGCGCACCATGTCCTCCACCTCGGCGGACATCATCACCGCGCGCAACTCGCCGCCGCTGGCGAACTTGTGGCAGATGTAGCGCGCCAGCGCGCCGCGCACGTGCTCCACCAGATTGATCACGTCCTTCTCGCGCGGCGCCCACAGCGCCAGTGCTTCCATGATCAGCTTCATATTGCGTACCGAGATGCGTTCGGCCAGCAGACGCTGCAGCACTTCGGCGATGCGCTGCACCGTGGCGTGGCGCAGCACTTCCTTGAGCAGGTCCGGGTATTTGGCTTCCAGTTGGTCCAGCATGTGCTTGGTTTCCTGGACCCCGAAGTATTCGTTGACGTGGCGCGCCAGCAGCGCGGCCAGGCATAGGTAAAGTTCATCCAGCGCCGGGCGCAGCTGGTAACCCAGCTTGGTCAGCTTGTCGCCGTCGGCCGGACGCACCCAGGCGCACTGGCTGGCGCCCTGGGTGCTGAACACCGGCCGCACCCCAAGCGCGGCGGCCTCGTCCGAGTAATTGACCACGCGCACCAGATCGAAATGCAGCTCGAACTCGTCGGCGCGGATTTCGTTGATCAGCACCGCCACCCGGTTGTCCGGCAGGCCTTCACCATCGCGCAGCAGCATATCCGGCAGCCGCACACCGTAGTCGATGAAAAACTGACTGCGCAGCCGCTCGGCCAGCTGAGCCTGTTCCAGCGCGGCGCGGCGCGCCTTGGGCACCAGCAGGATCAGCGGCACGGTCTCCGCCGCCACTTTGTCCAGGTTGCCGATCAGGCCCAGGGTGCTGTCCTTGCCGCCCGCCGGCGTTGCGCCGGCGGCCGCGCTCGCGGGAGTCTGGGCCGCGCCCGACGGGCCTTTGCGTGCCATGCGGCGCTTGTAATAGAACAAGCCGCCCAAAGCCGCGGCCAGGATCAGGAACACGATCAGCGGAAAGCCGGGCAGCATGCCCACCGCCAATGCCAGCACCGCGGTCACCACCAGCACGAACGGGTTGCCCAGCAACTGGCTCATGATGTTGCGGCCCATATTGTCGCTGTCGCCGTTGACGCGAGTGACGATGAAGCCGGCGCTGATGGCGATCAGCAGCGCGGGAATCTGCGCCACTAGGCCATCGCCGATGGTGAGCATGGTGTAGGTGGACAGCGCGGTGGACAGGTCCATGCCGTGCTGGGTCATGCCCACGGCGATGCCGCCGATGAAGTTGACGAAGATGATGATGATGCCGGCGATGGCGTCGCCCTTGATGAACTTCATCGCGCCGTCGAAGGAGCCGTAAAGCTGGCTTTCGCGTTCCAGCACGCTGCGGCGTTCGCGCGCGCCGTCGGCGTCCACGATGCCGGCCTTGAGGTCGGCGTCGATGCTCATCTGTTTGCCGGGCATGCCGTCCAGCGAGAAGCGCGCCGCCACCTCGGCCACCCGTTCCGAACCCTTGGTGATCACGATGAACTGCACCACGGTGACGATGGAAAACACCACGAAGCCCACCGCCAGGCTGTCGCCGATGACGAACTGGCCAAAGGTGTTGATGATCTCGCCCGCGTCGGCCTCGATCAGGATCAGGCGGCTGGTGCTGATGGACAGCGCCAGCCGGAACAGCGTGGTGATCAGCAGCACCGAGGGAAAGGTGGAAAAACTGAGGATGCGGTCGATGTAGAACGAGCCCATGAACACCAGCACGGCGATCACGATGTTGAGGCCGATCAGGAAGTCCACCAAATAGGTGGGCAAGGGGATGATCAGCATCGCGATGATCATCACCATCAACAGCAGGATCAGCAATTCCGGCCGCGAGCGCGCGCCGTTGAGCAGGGAATTAAACACCGTTAGTCATCCAAGCGATTCGATATTGGCGGCGGGCCGCGGCCCGCCGGGAAAAACAGCCAGGCAAGACGGGACGTATCTCCCCGCCTTGCCTGGCGGCTCTCGTTTACTCCGCGCCGCCGCCCTCGGCCTCGCGCCGGCGCTCGGCCAGTTCGTGGCGGTAAGCGATGGCCGCCAGATGGCGGAACTCCTCCTGCAAGGCGTCCAGCCAGCGTTCGTCGACGAACAGCTGCGGCGGCAGCGCCTTGCAAGCCTGGTACAGCGCCTGCAACAAGGTGGAATGCTCGCTGTGGCGGCTGAGCAAGGCGGTGTCGCCCACCGTCTCCGCCAGCAAGCCGTCCAGTTGCTGCGGCTGTTGCAGCAGCGACAGCAGAAACAACAACCAATCCGCCTCGCTGGGGTTGAAGGCGCACACCTGCGGATTGCTCAACATGCGGCCGACGAAGAGCGCGTCGGCCGAACGCAGCAGCTTGAGCTGGCTCAGCCGGCCCAGGAGATTGCCGAACTCCAGCCGCGAACAGCTGGCGTCCAGCGAATCGATGTCGGCCAGCAACGCGCCTTCGATGAAGTCCAACACCACCGCTCTGCGTTGGTAGCCGTAGCTGCCCACCCAGTCGGCGTAAATCTCCACTTCCGCCGCCTCGCTCTCCAGAAACTGGCGGTAGCTGGCGCGCAGCAGGCCGGGGCTCAGCGACAGCGCCTTGCCAAACAGCCTCGCCTTCAGCGCGCAATTGATGCCGGCCTTCAAAGGCTTGGCCTCGGCCTGGTCCTCCACCTGCTTGAGCAGGGCCTGCAGGCGCTTGCGCACCACCTCGTCCAGCTGACGGCGACGCAACAGTTCGCGCAGCACCAGCACCAGATCGCTGTCGTCCGGGAACAAGGAACGCGCTTGGCGCAGCAACTCCTCGGCGCTGACCCCGTGGGACTTGGCCACGTTCACGATCTGCTGCGCCTTGGGCTGGGCCTCCTCGTCCAGCACCCGTTCGAAGCTGTCGGCCAGATGGCCCAGCTTCTTGTCGTAATCGCGGCGGTTGCGGAACTGGGTCAGCGCCGCGGACATTTCATCGGTGGATTGGACAAAGCGCTGCACCTCGGCCGCCGGGCTGGCGTCCTCCACCTGCTGCGCGTCCGCCTGCCGGGCCTCGCCCTGACGCTGGGCGTCGCGCTGAGCGTCCAGCTTGGCCTGGTGCTTGGGCGAGCGGACGCCAAAGACCGGTGGCGGACGGCCGCTAATGTCCACGCGTAGCGCCCTTGGCCGCGCCCTCGGCGCGTTGCTCGCGGTCTAGGTAGTCCCGCACCCATTGCTGCAGCGGATCGCTGGCGATGCCGCCCTCCTTGGCTACCGCCGCCGATAGATCGCTGGCGTCCGGCGTCAACGGGTCGTCGATCTCGCGCGGCTGGATCAGGAACACGCGCACGGTATTGCTCTGGTTCTGGCTGCGGTAGCGGAACAGGCCGCCCACCAAGGGCAAGCTCCCCAAGAACGGCACCTTGTTGTTCTGTTCGATATTGGCGTCGCGGGTGTAGCCGCCTATCAACAGGCTCTTGCCCTGCGGCACGCGCGCCACGGTGCTGATGCGGGTGCGGCCCACCTCGGGCAAGGCATCCTGCGGGTCCCTGTCGTAATCAGGCGTCTTGGCCTCGCGGCCGTCCTCGATGTTCAGCGACATCTCGATCTGGCCGTCGGCGGAGAAACGCGGCAGCACGCTGACCAGGGTGCCGTAGGTCACGTGTTGCAAGCTGGCGTTGCGCTCGCCCACCAGCTTGGCGTAGAAGGTGCGGTTATTGTCGAAGATGGCCGGCACGTTCTCCTGGGTCAGCACCACCGGGCGCGACACCACATTGGCCTTGTTCTTCTGCGACAGCGCCATCACCGAGGCGATGAAGCGGGTGCCGTCCAGGGTGCTGATCGAGCTGCTGGGGTTCAGCGCCACGCCCAGCTTGTTGCCCACGGTGACGCTGCCGCTCCAGTTGACGCCCAACTGGTCCAGATCGCCCTTGTCCAGATCTATGATCCACAGCGACAGCTCGACGTGGCGCTTGGCCACGTCCAGCGCCAGCGCCAGGTTTTCGATGAAGCGCACCTGTTCGGCGGTGCCCTTGATCAGCAGGCTGTTGGTGTCCGGATAGGCGATCACCTTGATGTCGCCGGCCGCCGCGTCCTGCTTCAGCGCGTCCGGCAGGCTGAGGCCGGCCTGGTAGGCCGGCGCCTTCAGCTCGCCGCTGGCGGGAAAGTCCGGCATCGCCGGGATGTCGCTGCCCCGCGCCGGCGGCCGTACCGGATTCACGCCGGCGGTCTGCAAGGGCTTGTCTTCGCCCTGCAGCAGCTTTTCGATCACCGTGGCCATGCCGGGGATGACGATTTTCTGATCGCGCAACTCATAGCTGCGGTCGCTGACGAAGGTGTTGTTGAGCCGCACCACGCCAATCTTTTGCCGGCCCAGTTCGATACCGTCGCTCTGCTTGTCCATGAAGCCGGCGGCGTTGACCACCAGATCCACGAAAACCGGCGGACCGGACACATAGAAAGTGCCGCTGCGATTATCGCCGCGCAGCGGATAGCGTTTGTCGTAGAGGCCGGACTTGCGCAGGAAGTCGTTGAAGGCGGAGAGCGACACATTGCGCAGCGACACCACCGCATTGCGGGTTTCGCTGGCGTCGTAGACATAGATGGCCTGGCCGTCGTGATACCAGATCAGGCCCAACTGCTGGGTCATCTTGTCCAGCAACGCCTGCGGGTTGGCCAAGTCGAAATCGCCGCTGATCTGCTTGCGCGCCGCCTGCTTGCTGACGATCACCGGCTTTTTCAGCCGCGAGGAAATCGCGTCGAAGAAAGAACGCAGGCCCTCCTTCTTGGCAACGTAGCCGGCGGAGTCGGCGGCGCGCGCCGGTTCCGGCGCGGCGGCGGCCGGCACGGACGCGAGCAGCGCCGCGGCCAGCAGCGCGGCGGATAAAAAGCTTCGATTCATTTGGTGGCCAGTTGAATGATGTTGGACAGACCGCGAGGCGAAACGCCGATCAGCCCCTTGATTTCATTGGAAAAATGCGACGACGAGGCGTAGCCGTGCTTGAGCGCCACCTGGGTCAGGTTTTCCCGTCCCTCCGCCACGTCCAGCAGCGAACGGGCCATGCGCCAGTCTCGCAGCTCGGTCTTGGCCGCGTTGCCCAGCGCATGGCGGCACAAGCGGCGGAAGTGGGAGTAAGACACGCCGTAGCGCTCGCCCAGCGCCTGCAACTTGTCGCCGCAGGCGGACTGGGCCAGCAGGAAACGCACCAGCCAGTAGCTCTCGCTGCGGCGCAGCAGCGCCAGCAGCGCGGCGAAGGCCGGCGACGGCGTCAACACTTGCAGCAAGAACCAGTACTCGCAACGCTTGCGGTCCTGCCAGGCCGCCAGATCGACCAGCGGCAATTGCGCGCAGCGCGCCTCGCTTGCAGGCGCGTCCGCGTCTCGCGCCTCGTCGGCCTTGGCTTCGTCGACGAAGGCCAGCAGCTTGCTGAACGCCTCCAGCCGGACAGGCTGAAACGGCAGCGCGCCGGCAACCACGCTCACTTCCACGCGGTCCAGCAACAGCAGGCCCTGCCAATCCGCCGCCAGGGTCAGCGCTTCCGCGCCGTCTTCCCAGCTCAATTCCAACCGCGCCTCTTCCCGGCGCGGCGGCAGCAACCAGACGTCCTGGGCCGGCGCGCAGCGCTTGGCGGCGGCCTCCAAAGTCTCCAGCGGGTGCAACACATCGTTATCGGTCATCGGTCAAACGCCCTGCCGGGCTCGTGCTTGGACCGGGAAAGTGTCCCCCAGCCCCGCGGGCGAATCCTGATGCAAATCTGATGGGAGCCGGAGTTTTCGCTCGGGCGCCCGCCAGACACAAAGAACAGGCCCGCCGCTGCGGCGCCCGCGCGACAAAAGCCGCTATGAGCAGGCTCTCGCCTTCCTCGCGGCTTCAATCAGCGTCGCGATTATCCTTTTCCCCGCCGCGGGCAACTTTCAACTATCGATCATGCCGGCCGCTTTTCGCCATCAGTAATAACGCTCAGCAAAGCTACGCAGGCGCCGCCGCGGCCACAGCCGTGCTATAGGCAGAGATAGGCTCTCAAATGCCAAATGAATTCTTAAAATCAAAAACACCGCGATGCCCACTGGAGAAAATGCGATGGCTAGGATGAACCTCACCTTGCGCCGGGGAGCGGCGCTGCTATTGCTGTTGAGCCTGGCCGGCTGCCGGGACGATCAGCCCAAACCCGGCACCGTGCAGGACGAGGCAAAACTGGCTCAGCGCACAGTGGAATCCTTCCCCGCCGCCGACGAGGACTACTTCAAGGACATGGACGGCGCGGTGGCCTTGAACACCGCCGAGATCAAGGGGCGCAACACCTGGCTGGTGTGGACCGGGGGCAACGACAGGCTGTGGGACAAACTGTCCACTGTCAGCGTCGGCAACCTGGACTTGCTCAAGACCCTGTCCTCCCACCCCAGCCTCAAGTTCAGCCGCGACAACCGCTGGAACTACCTGGGCCTGGTCAACGAACCCTGTTTCGACAAGGCAGGCGGCCCGGACGATAAACGCTTCGGCCTGTGGCTGGACCAGCGCCGCGCCGATTGCCCTAAAGACCCGTTCGAGAACGAGCAAAAATATCCGGGCGTGGCCATAGGCGCTCGCGGCAAGAACCTGCCCGCCGGCTCCTTCTACGGCTACGCCACCGGCGTGGTGGGCCTGCGCCTGTTCCCCAACCCCGCTTTCGACGACGCCGCGGCCAAGAAATGGGACGCCAAGCGCTATTACGAAGACCCAGCGTATTACAACAACAAAGACCTGATCCGCCCCTACCGCGTGGGCATGTCCTGTGCGTTCTGCCACGTCGGCCCCAACCCGGTGAAACCGCCGGCGGACCCGGAACATCCTAAGTGGGAAAACCTCAGCTCCAACGTAGGCGCTCAGTACTTCTGGGTGGACCGCATCTTCTCCTGGCAGGCGGACCCCAGCAGCTTCCCCTTCCAGCTGTTCCACACCTCGCGCCCCGGCGCGCTGGACACCTCGCTGATCTCCACCGACTCGATCAACAACCCCCGTACCATGAACGCGGTATACGGCCTGGGGCCGCGGCTGGACATCGCCAAGCGCTGGGGCAAGGAAACCCTGGCCGGCGGCGAACTTAACAACAAGCAGTTCAACGACTTCGTCAAAGACGGCCCGTTGACTCAGTTCTTCCAGCCGCCCAAGACCGTGTGGACGCCGCGAGTGCTGAAGGACGGCTCGGATTCGGTGGGCGCGCTGGGCGCGCTGAACCGCGTCTATCTGAATATCGGCTTGTTCAGCGAAGAATGGCTGCTCCACTTCAACCCCTTGGTGGGCGGCAAAACCATCACCCCGATCCAGATCGCCGACGCGCGCAAGAACTCGGTGTACTGGCAGTCCACCGAACAGCAGACAGTGAACATGGCGCTGTTCTTCCTGAAGAGCACGGACCCGCACAAGCTGAAGGACGCACCCGGCGGCGAGCAATACCTGAGCCGCGACGCCGCTCAGCTCAGCCGCGGCAAAACGGTGTTCGCGGAAAACTGCGCGCGCTGCCACTCCAGCAAGCTGCCACCCAAAGTCCCGCCGCTGGACCCCACCGCCGGCTGCGCCGGCCCGGGCTACCTGGCCTGCTTCAACAAATACTGGGAATGGACCAAGACCGAGGACTTCAAATCGCAGATGCGCCAGATCGTCCAGGCCGACGACTTCCTGAAAGACAACTACCTGTCCACCGAACTGCGCGTGCCGGTAACCCTGTTACAGACCAACGCCTGCAGCCCGCTGGCCACCAACGCGCTCAAGGGCAATATCTGGGACAACTTCTCGTCCAAAACCTATAAGGACCTGCCCTCGGTCGGCGAAATCACCGTCCACAACCCCTTCACCGGCGCGCCCTGGCAGTACAAGATGCCGGCCGGCGGCCGCGGCTATACCCGCCCGGCTTCCTTGATCAGCGTCTGGTCCACCGCGCCCTTCCTGCTCAACAACAGCCTGGGCAAATTCAACCCCAGCCCGTCGGTGGCGGCGCGCATGGACTCCTTCAACGACTCCATCCAGAAACTGCTGTGGCCGGAAAAACGCGAGAAGGACAAGATGCTGGGCGACAAGGTGCCCGGCGTGATCGACCGCACCACCGCCCGCAGCTATCTGCGCGTGCCCGTCGGCTACTTGCCGGATGCGCTGCAAGAACTGCAAGGCCCGCTGCAACGCTATCTGCCCTGGTTGTTCGGCAAGGACGGCGTGGAGCTGGGGCCCATCCCGGCCGGCACCCCGGTCAACCTGATCGCCAACCTGCAAGTGACGCTGGACAATCCCTCGCTGGGCGAACGGCTCAAGCACGATAAAAAATTGCTGGAGCTGCTGCTGAAGATCAAGCACGACCTCAAGACCTTGCCGCCGGGCGCCAGCGACGAAGAAGCGCGCAAGGTGTTCGCCAACCTGGCGCAGCCGATGCTGGAACTGAGCACCTGCCCGGACTTCGTGGTCAACCGCGGTCATTACTTCGGCACCGGCTACCAGACTCAGGAGCCCGGCCTCAGCGACAGCGACAAATACGCGCTGATCGAATTCCTGAAAACCTTCTAAAGCGCGCGCCATGGACGAATACGAATACATCGTGGTGGGTTCCGGCGCCGGCGGCGGCACACTGGCGGCGCGGCTGGCCGAAGCCGGGCATCGGGTCTTGCTGCTGGAGGCCGGCGGCGACCCGCGCGCGCTCAAGGGCGGCGACGCCTGGCAGCCCCAGGCGGAACGGCTGCCCGACGATTACGACGTGCCGGTGTTCCACGCGCTGGCTTCGGAAAACGAGGCGATGAAGCTGGACTACTTCGTCCGCCACTACGCCAACGACGCCCAGCAAAAACGCGACCCCAAATACCGCGCGGAGTGGAACGGCCAAAAAGTGGACGGCGTGCTCTACCCGCGCGCCGGCGCGCTGGGCGGCTGCACCGCCCACAACGCCATGATCACTGTCTATCCGCACAACGCGGACTGGGACGGCATCGCCCAACTCACCGGCGACGACAGCTGGCGCGCGGACCACATGCGCGGCTATTTCGAACGGCTGGAAAACTGCCACCACCGCCCGCTGTACCGCTGGCTGGGCCTGCTCGGCGTCAATCCCACCCGCCACGGCTGGCGCGGCTGGCTGCAAACCGAGAAGGCGATTCCGGAATCCGCGCTGGGCGACGCCGGCCTGGTGGACACCTTGTTGGTGTCGGTGGACAAGGTCTTCGACGAAGTGGACGTGCCGCACCGCAGCTGGCGCTGGCTGCTGCAAGGCCAAGCCGATCCCAACGACTGGCGGCTGGTGCGCGACAACGCCGTCGGCGTCTGCTACCCGCCGCTGGCCACCCGCAACCATCAGCGCAACGGCAGCCGAGAACGGGTGCTGGACGCGGCGGCGCGCCACCCGGACCGGCTGCGCGTAGAACTGGACGCGCTGGCCACCCGGGTGTTGTTCGACGAGAATCTTCGCGCGGTGGGCGTGGAATACCTGAAAGGCGCCGGCCTTTACCGCGCCAGCGGCCGGGTCAGCAACGCCCCCGGCGAACGCCGCGAGGCGCGCTGCAGCCGCGAAGTGATCCTGGCCGGCGGCGCCTTCAACAGCCCGCAACTGCTGATGCTGTCCGGCATCGGCCCGGCCGCCCACTTGCAAGAGCGCGGCATCACGCCGAGGGTGGACCTACCCGGCGTCGGCCAGAATCTGCAAGACCGCTACGAAGTGGGCGTGGTCAACCGGATGAACTTCAAGCATTGGGAAGTGCTGAAAGGCGCGGAGTTCGCCCCAGGCGACCCGCAATACAAGCAATGGGCGGAAGGCCGCAAAGGCGTCTACACCACCAATGGCGCGGTGCTGGCGGTGATTCGCCGCTCGGCTCAAGAGCGGCCGTTGCCGGACCTGTTCTGCTTCGCGCTGCTGGGGCTGTTCAAAGGCTATTTCCCCGGCTACTCCCGCTTGTTTCCCGAACACCTGAACTACCTGACCTGGGCCATTCTCAAGGCGCATACCAATAACCGCGCCGGCACGGTGACGCTGCGATCCGCCGACCCGCGCGACCCGCCGGACATCAACTTCCACTACTTCGAAGAGGGCAGCGCCGGCGGCGATCAGGACCTGGACTCGGTGGTGGAAGGCATCAAGTTCGTGCGCAGCCTCACCGCCGACTTGAAAAAACAAAACCTGATAGCGGAAGAGGAACTGCCCGGAGAGGCCGTGCAAAGCGACGATGAACTGCGTCAATTCGTCCGCGACAACGCCTGGGGCCACCATGCCTCCTGCAGCTGCGCCATCGGCGCGCGCGAAGCCGGCGGCGTGCTGGACAGCCGCTTCCGGGTTCACGGCGTCAGCGGCCTGCGCGTGGTGGACGCCTCGGTGTTTCCGCGCATACCCGGCTTCTTCATCGTCTCCGCGGTGTACATGATCGCGGAGAAGGCGGCGGAGGCGATTTTGGAGGACGCCAGGCGTTGAGGGAGGGCGAGTCACGGTTTTAGCTAGCAATGTGAAGCCACTAGAAAAACGCCAAAAACACTACATATCCGACGCGCCCCGGGTCCCTTCAAGCCTGCCGCCGGGTGGCAGGCCCGAGGTCTTAAGCGGCTGCCTGTTTGAGCGATTTGACGCTAGCAAATCGCGAGTTCAGCCGCGCCTCGGGCCTGACGGGACCCGGCGGGAAGCCGCAGGCCAGGCTTGCAGGGTGGCCTTTAGGAGTGGAGAGGATATTTGGCCAAACAAATATCCTTTCCCTGCCCGCCGGGCAGCCCCGGCAATCAAAATCATCATCCGCGCAGCGGATTCAGGGCCATGAATATCATCAGCCGCCTCGACGAAATGGTTGCCAGTCCAACACCTGCCGACAAAGCCGGACCAACGGAAAGAACCCGATGAACACCCCCACCCAAGCCTTCTCCCAAGTCCACGCCGACGAACGCGCCGGCCTGGCCGCCGCGCGCGCGGACGAAGGAGTGGACCGTCCGGGCGGCGATGAAGCGCCGCAAGCCGGCCTCGCCTTCTCCGGCGGCGGCATCCGCAGCGCCACCTTCAACCTGGGCGTGCTGCAAGCGCTGGCGAGCAGCCGCTGGTTGCGCGAGTTCGACTATCTGTCCACCGTCTCCGGCGGCGGCTACCTGGGCGGCTGGCTGTCAGCGCTCAAACACCGCGCCGGCAACGCCGGCATGGAACAAACGCTGCGCGACCATCAAGGCCGCCAGCCGGCCATCCAGTTCCTGCGCGACTACAGCAACTACCTGACTCCAAAAACCGGCTTGTTCAGCCTGGACACCCTGTCCGCCGTCATCACCTACTGGCGCAACTTCATCCTCAACCAGGTTGTGCTGCAAAGCCTGCTGCTGGCGCTGCTGCTGGGCCCCCACTTCCTGGTGGGCTTGGCGCGCAATATCGCCTCCACCCCTTACGCGGGCCCCGCCGCGCTGACCGTGGCCGCCGCCGCCGCCGTGCTGTCCGCCCTGTTGGCGCGCGCCACCACCCGCGACGGCAAGGACGCCGCCCCGCCCGGCGCCGCCAGCGCCAGCGTCGCTCTATTGCTGCTGTTCTGTTACGCAATGGCGGTGTTCACGCTCAACCGCCTGGACAGCCGCGACGACTTCTGGCACCAGTTGCCGCTGTGGCGAGTGGCGTTGGGGTCCAGTCTGGCTTACGCCGGCTACTGGGCCCTGCTGGCGCGCGGCTTCAGCCAGCTGCGCGGCAATGGCTACCTGCGCAGCGTGCTGTGGGCGCTGCTGGCCGGCCTGGCCGGCGGCGGCAAGCTGTGGCTGGCGTTGCAAGCGCTGGATTACGGCCTGGGCATCCGCGCGCCGCTGGCCCAAGCCTGGTATTTGGTGGGCGGCGTCTTTCTCGTGCTGCCGCCGGTGTTCGCCCTGACCGCCGCGCTGCACATCGGCCTGGTCAAGCGCAGCTTCTCCGACCTGCAACGCGAATGGTGGTCCCGTCTGGGCGGCCTGCTGCTGGCGCTGGACCTGGCGCTGGCGCTGCTGTTCGTCGTGGTGGCGCTGTCCCTGCCGCTGCTGGCGGTGAGCGCCGACTGGCTGCGCGCGCTAACGCTGCCGGCCTGGCTGCTGACCACGCTGGCGGCGGTGTGGCAAGGCCAGTCCGCGCGCACCGGCGGCATGCAAAACGCCGGCTGGCGCGACCTGCTCGCCCGCATCGGGCCTTATGTCTTCATCGCCGGCCTGTTGATCCTGCTCAGCGCAGGCCTCAGCTGGCTGCTGACCGCGCTGGAGGTGCGCGCCGGCGGCTGGCAACTGCGCCAACAGCTGTGCGGCTTCCGCCACTGCGACCTCAGCGACTGGACCACGCTGCACTTCGCCGCATCGGAACAGCAGGGCCTGGGCGGCGGGCTCTACGCGGCGCTGATCCTGGCCTGTCTGGGACTGGTGGTGTTCGCCTCCTCCCGTTTCGACATCAATCTGTTCTCCCTGCACAACTTCTACCGCAACCGGCTCACCCGCGGCTACCTGGGCGCCAGCGCGCCGCAACGGGCGGACACGGTCAACCGCTTCACCGGCTTCAACGCCGGCGACGATCTGCCGCTGGCCGAACTGGCCGGCCGGGACGGCGCCCCGCCGCAACGGCCCTACCACCTGATCAACGCCGCCCTCAATCTGGTGGCCGGCGACGACCTGGCCTGGCAGCAGCGCAAGGCAGCCTCCTTCACCTTCACCCCTCGGTACTGCGGCTACAAGTTTCCCGACGGCGCGCCGGAAGCCATCGACGCCTTCGCGCCCACCAACGCCTACATGCTGGACGATGTCTCCGGCATGGACCGGGGGCCGATGCTGGGTTCGCTGATGGCGGTGTCCGGCGCGGCGGTCAGCCCCAACCAGGGCTATCACAGCTCGCCGGCGGTAACCTTCCTGCTGACGGTGTTCAATGTGCGGCTGGGGCGCTGGTGCCCCAATCCCGGCAAACCCGGCGCGGACCTGCAAGCGATGTCCCCGCCGCAGGGCTGGGTCTACCTGCTCAAAGAATTGCTGGGCCAGACCAATGCCCGTTCGGACTTCGTCTACCTCAGCGACGGCGGCCATTTCGAAAACCTGGGGCTGTATGAATTGCTGCGGCGGGAATGCCGGCTGATCGTGATTAGCGACGCCGGTCAGGACGAGCAAATGACTTTCGAAGACCTGGGCAACGCCATCCGCAAATGCCGGATAGATCTGGGCGCGGAAATCCACATCGACGTGGACGCCATCCGCCGCGACCCGGCCACCGGCCTCAGCCGGGCCGCCTTCGCCGTCGGCTACATCCGCTACGCCTCCGGCGCCAACGGCCACCTGCTTTATCTGAAACCCTGTATTCAGGGTCATGGCCTGGAGCCGGTGGACGTGCAGCAATACCGAGCGGAACATCCGGCTTTCCCGCACCAATCCACGCTCAATCAGTGGTTCGACGAGTCCCAGTTCGAAAGCTACCGCAAACTAGGGCTGTGCATCGGCGAGCAAGCGGTGCGCGAGCTGGACCGCAACGGCGCGGGCTGGCTGGCCGCAGACGGCGGCGGCGCGTAAACGGAAGCAGGCCGGACCTTCCCGGCCCGCGGAACGGCCGCGCGTTGGGCGGTGACAGCCTACGGCTCCGCCCACATGGCGCGTTGCCGTTGAATCGCCAAAGGCTCCGGCGGTGGCGCGCCCACCAGCGCCTGACGGGCAGTGACCATATTGTTGAACCCCGCCAGGCGATAACACTGCCGCACACAGGTATCGCGGTTGGTCCACTTCCCGGACGCCCACATCTCCAATAAAGCGGCGCGCGCAGGCTCGTGCTCGCCACGCCATTTGCGCCAAAGGTGGAAAGCCGCCAACGCCTGCTTGATTTCCTGATGGATGTCTTCGGTATTGGCCGGATGGATTGGGTTGTTCTCCGCCAGAGAAATCACCCCCAGCCGCATCTCAATAAGCAATGATCAAACGGGCGGCGCGCTTGAGAGCCTGATTGTGCTGGATCAGCAGTTTCATCATGGCAATGCTCCCCGGAATCACAGCAGGTGGTTGAAGTGATCCAAGCCTTGTTTCAAGCGCTGCTGTATCGGCTCCAGCAAGGCCAAGGCTTCTTCGCTGCTGAACAGCAGCGGCTCGTCGCGTCGCTCCAGCAAAGTCAGCAAGGCTAAAAGCCCGGTGTGGGCGGCGCGCATGTCCATCACGCCGCGCAGCAGGGCGGTGTCCAGTTCGACATAGCAATGGTTGAGCTGCTGGCCCAATTCGCCCAGCAGCGTCACATCGCCGGCGGCGGCGGGCAAGCGCTGGGAACAAAGGTGCAGCTGCTCCATCACCGGCACAGTGGCGGGCGTGGCGGCTTGGCCTGCGCAGTGGGGACAGGCGGGCGGCGGCATGGCGGGGGG
>NZ_JONK01000038.1 GCF_000711885.1 Chromobacterium haemolyticum DSM 19808 | reverse complement strand
TGCTCGGCCAGGATCTGTTTGACGATGTCCGGCACCGACAGGTCCTGGAACACCCGCGAGCTGACGCGATGACGCAGCAGCGCGAACGGCGGCTCAATGGTCAGCTGATAGCGGCTGAAACCGCCGTCCGAGCCCAGGCTTTCCACTTTGGACACCACGCCGCAGCGCAAGCTCTCCGCGCCGGCGGCGTCGAGGATGCCGATGCGGGCCGGCAGGCCGAGCAGGGTCTTGAGTTCGATGGCCCCGTCTGGGGATAAACACACCAGCTGGTAGGCGTAAGGCCGGGACACGCCTTCTTCGCCGGCCAGGCTCAGGGGCAGCAATTGCTCGGCCGCCACGCTGCCGTCGCCCAGGCTGAGGGTGAGCAGGCGTTGGTCTTGGTTGAAGGCGGAGGCGAAGCTGGCGAGCAGGGTGCTGAGGTCCATGGCGTTAACCCGATTCAAATCGACTGCGCAATTGGCGAGTCCTTAAGCAAACCCTGCGCGGTTGCGCCGGGTTTGCTTAAGCACCCGAAAACGCCCGGCCGCCCGCTTACGCATGGCGGCCCGGCGCCGAGATTCAGTTGGCGATCAAACGCACCGCGTGCAACTGACGCTCGGTGTCGTAACGCACGGTGATTTTATTGGCCGGCACGCCGGCATCGGTCAGGAACTGCTTGACGGCGATAGCGCGGGTTTGCGCGGCGGCGCGAGCGTTGCCGATGTCGCCGCGGTAGCAATGGCCGCGCACCAGAATGGATTTGGCGGTCTTGAGCTTGGGCAGCAGCAGTTGCAATTGAGCCTCGCCCACCGGGGACAGTTTCGGGCTCATTTTTTCAAACGGGATCAGGTTGGGGTCTATGGCCATATTGGCGGCCACGGCCTTGTCCAGCGCGGCCTTTTCTTCCGCCGCCTTGATCACGGCGGGGTCTTTCGAGGCTTGTTGAGCGTTAGGATTGGTCTTGCAGCCCACCAGCGACAAGGCGAGCGCGGCGACCATCAGCAAACGTTTCATAGCATTACTTCCCGGATTGACTTTAAACATGGCGAAGAGCAGCCGGGAAACCGCTGCGCCGGACCGGCGCGCGGCAGTTTCCCGGATGCCTAAAACCCGCCCGAACGACGGGCGGGTCAGCTTTCCAGCACCGCTAGGAAATTAGGCGATCGCTTTGTTAGCGGTCAGGTCCCAACCGGAGCTGACGTTACCGCCGCCAGCGCCGTCAGCGCGTTTCTGCTGGGTGTAGGTCCACTTGATCTTGCCGTAAGTGAAGCTCACTTTTTCGCTGGGGAAGCCGTTGTCGTTAGCGGAACCATGCGGCTCAACCTTGGCGATCAGGACTTGCTCCATCTTGATCTCCATGTACTTCACCTTGTCGCCACCGGCACGGCACAGTTCGATGGTGATTTCCTTGATGTGCTGGCCCTTGCAGCAGGCTTCGTAGATCTTCGGGCTGGCTTTGTCCAGGAAGTGGGTGATTTCGTAAGCGGCGTGGTTCACGCGCTCGGCGGTGGCGCCGCCGGCGGAGCTGGCGGTAGCCTGGGCCGGCTGTTCCAGTTTGTGAGCAAAGGATTGGATCTCGATCCAGTCTTTGTGCTTGTCGTCGCTGCTTTCGCCAGGAATACCGTCAATTTTCAGGAATGCATCAAAAGCCATTTACTTCTCCTTAAACAAAGGTCAAAAATTGGAGGCTAAGCCCCCCATTCCAAAAGACGCCCGCGCCCGCCGCCGCGCCTAAACCCGGCGGACGCGCGCGGACTCTCCAGCCTTAACCCGCCGGTTGCGGCAGTTCCGCCACCAAACGCAGGGAAATAGTCAGTTCATCCAGCTGGAAATGCGGCCGCAGGAAGGCGGCGGCGCGATAGACGCCGGGTTTGCCCGGCACTTCCACCACGTCGACGCGCGCTTCGCGCAGCGGATACTTGGCTTTGGCTTCCTGGCTGGCGGAGTCGTCCAGCAGCACATATTGCGCCAGCCAAGTATTCAGGAAGTCCTGCACGTTCTGGCGCGAGGCGAAGCTGCCGATCTTGTCGCGCATGATGGATTTCATGTAATGCGCGATGCGCGATACCGCGAAGATGTAGGGCAGTTGGGTGGACAGGCGCGCGTTGGCGTTGGCCGAGTCCGTGTTGTAAGTCTTGGCCTTCTGCACCGATTGGCCGCCAAAGAAGGCCGCGTAGTCGGTGTTTTTGCAGTGCACCAGCGAGATGAAGCCCAAGTCGGACAGCAGTTTTTCGGTGCGGTCGGTGATCGCCACTTCGGTGGGACACTTGAGCGCCACTTCGCCGTCGTCAGTCTTGAAGGTGTGGGCCGGCAGGCCTTCCACCAGGCCGCCGCCCTCCACGCCGCGGATGGCCGCCAGCCAGCCGTATTGGGCGAAAGCGGAGGTCAGACGCGCGGCGTAGGCGTAAGAGGCGTTGGTCCACAGGTATTTTTCGTGAGTGCTGCCGTCCACGTTTTCTTCAAAGTCGAATTCCTCCACCGGCACGTTGTCGCGGCCGTAAGGCAGGCGCCCCAGCACGTGCGGCAACACCAGGCCGACGTAACGGGAGTCTTCCGACTCGCGGAAGGATTTCCACTTGGCGTATTCGACGGTGTCGAAGATCTTGGCCAGATCACGCGGCTTGCCCACATCGGTGAAGCTTTCCAGGCCAAACAGGCCGGAAGAGGCCGCGGTGATCAGCGGCGCGTGCGCGGAGGCGGCTACGTGGGACAGTTCGTCCAGCAGGTAGAAGTCTTCCGGGTGGCGAGTGAATTCGTAATCGCCCACCAGGCCGGCGTAAGGCGCGCCGCCGAAGGTGCCGTATTCTTCTTCGTAGATTTTCTTGAACAGCGCGCTCTGGTCGAATTCCGGCGCCGCCTTGAAGTCCTTGACCAGGTCTTTCTTGGAGGCGTTGAGCACCTTGATCTTGAGCATGGTGCTGGTTTCGGACTCCATCACCAGGTACTTCAGACCACGCCAGGAAGCTTCCAGCTTCTGGAAGTCGTTGTGGTGCATGATCTCGTTCAGCTGGGAGGAGATCAGCGCGTCGATCTCGGCGATGCGCGCGTCAATGCTGGCGGACAGGTCTCGCGATACGCTGACGCTGCCTTCCAGCACCTGGTCGACCAGTTCGCCGATCAGGTCGCGGGTGTGGCCCTTTTCGTTGTCGTTGGTGGCGACGCGGCTTTGCTCGATGATGGAGTCGAGCAGGCTGCCGGCCGCCGCCGGTGCTGCGGCCGCGACGGCCTCAAGTTGTTGTTCTGCGCTCATCTATCACTCTCCCGCTTTGTCCGGATGCGCGGCCTGGCTGATTGCCTTCAGCTTTTCGGTATCGCGCACCACTTCGTCCAACAATTCTTCCAGCTTGTCGTTACCCGCCATCTTGTTGCGCAGGTCGGCCAGGCGCTTGCGCGCGTCCAGCAGCTTTTTCAGCGGCTCAACCTGATCCACCACGTTCTGCGGCTCAAAATCGGCCAGTTCTTCGAAGTTCAGCTCCATCGCCAGCTGGCTGCCGTCGTCTTTCAGCTTGTTGTCCACCTTGATGGCCAGGCGCGGCGCCATGCCCTTGAGCACTTCGTCGAAGTTGTCGCGGTCGATCTGAACGAACTTGCGTTCCTTCATCTTGGGCAACGGCTCCTTGCTGTGGCCGGAGTAGTCGCCCAGCACGCCCAGCACGAAGGGCAGTTCCTTGGTTTCGATGGCGTCGCCGATTTCAACGTCGTAAGTGATCTGCACGCGCGGCGGGCGTACCCGCGACAGTTTTTTCTGTGTGCTTTCTTTGGCCATGATGGTTCTCTCTCAAGTTCACAAAGCTCTGATTGGAGCGGCCTCTGCGGATATCGCCGGCCGTTCCGGTGTTACGTCACTACTCAGGCCACGCTGCGCGACAGGCTGGACGCCACTTCGCGCAACTGCGCCACCGAAATGGACGGATCGTTCAGCCTCCGCCCCAGGATGTAAGCCGCTTCTGCGTAGGCCTGATGGCTGCGCCACGGCGCCTGCGGCTCAGCCACGTCGACGATGAAGCGGGCATCCAGCTGCCCTCCCCAGCACTGCGAGACAATCTGCTCGTTCAAGTCGCCCGGCAGCAGGGCCAGGAAGCGCCCTTCCGGCCGGTGAATCAGCAGACATTGCTCCGCTTGGCCGGCCTGGCCGGCGGTAGCCGCCTGGTACAGCGACAACCAAGTGGCCGCGGCCAACATGTCTTCGCCATCGCTGTCCGGCAGCGGCAGCAGATAGGTCTGCGCCGTCAGGCTGCCTTGGAACTTGCGCAACAGCTGGTGGTGGAAGGTGAAGGCCAGAAGCACCGTTTCCAGATCCGGCAGGCCCCGGCTGCTCAACAGCCGGCTCAGATGAGAAGCCGGCGTCACGCTCAGATGCCGCTCCAGCAGTTGCTGCGCCAAGTCCAGATCCGCCACGGAGGAGATGCCAAACAAGGACTGCTCCTCCAGAAACTGGCGGCAAGCCAGCATTTCCACGGCGTTGTCGATGGCGCTGCTCAGTTGCTCCTTCAAGCCGGAGAAGAACAGCTCATTGGCCAGCATCAACACCGACAGCGGCGGCAAAGGCCCGTCGCAAGGCATCAGCGAGGCCGCCACCAAAGGATAATTACGGCCGCTTTCATCGCGGCTGGGCTGCATCACGCCCAGCGACAGCCACATTTGGTCGCGGCTACGCAGCACAAAGCTGGTGCCCGGCATCGCGCGGTAGCGCTCCACCGCGTCCGGACCGGCCTCCAGCCCGCCCAGGCTTTGCGCCAGCAGCTGGTCCAGCTGAGTGGCCGCCGGGTGGGTGGCATTGACGCGGACGAAGTCGCCGCGGCGCGGCAACTTGCCAAAAATGCAGAATTGCGGAGGCGTTTCCTGCGCCCGCTTGAAATTGAACGCCATGACTGTGTCTCCCTTATAGCGTCACGCGCTCAGGCAAGGTCAGCTTGTAAAGCTTGTTCAGTTGCAGCGGATTCACGCCGCCAACCATGCGGAAATTGAATTTCACCGTTTGCGCCTCGCCGTCGGGCTTGCGCAAGTTCCAAGTGAGCTGAGCGGAGTCCGGGCTGTCCTGGCTGACCTTGGCGCTGGACAGCAAGCGCATCAGGCCCATGCGTCCCGGCTGGTTGCCCACCACGCTGCTGGCGCCGCTGTAGGACACCACCTGGATGCGGGCGCCGGCGTTCTGGCCGTTGCCGGGCCAGGTGAACGGCTGCCAGGCCTGCGGGCCGTTGCGGTAGCGCAGTTCCTGGCCATCCACCTCGAACACGATTTCGGACAGGCCCGGCGTCGGCGTCGGCTGCAGTTCAAAACGGGTGTTTTCGCCGTCTTGCAGTTGTGCGTTGGCCAGAGCGGACAGGCTGCTGACGCTGGACAGGAAGGCCGGGTTGAACTTGACGCCCATATTGCCCCAGGCGCGCGGCACCAATTGGTCGCCCTTCTTCTGCACCAGGCCGTTCAGGTATTTGTTGATGAATTTGTCCAGCGTGCCGTCGTTGGCCTTGACGAAGCGGCTGATCTCCGCCACCGAGGCGCTGTTGCTGGAATCCGCGAATGGGTATTTGCCGGCCAGCTGCTTCCACTGGGGCAGCACTTCGTTGGCCCAGGCCTGGTTGATGTCGTTGGCCACCGGCCCCAGCAGAGCGTTGTAGGACTGGGTCAGCGGGCGCACCAGCATCGGGCGCACCATCTCGCCGGTTTCCGGCGTGACTTGGCTCAGCAGGGTGTTGTCTACGAAGGAGGCGGTATCGCCCAGCTCCGAGCCGGAGCCGCCCAGGGTCGCCTGCAAGGCGGCGCGGGCTTGCGGGCCGGGTTCGTCGGTGCTGGAGATCGCCGCCAGCTTGGCTTTCAGCTTGGCCAACTGTTCCAGGTAAGCGTTGATCGGCGGGTTGTCGCCCTTGACCAGTTGCGCCACGCCGGCGAACTGACGGCCCACTTCGCCGTACAGTTTGGTCTTGTCCGCTTGGGCCGGCGAGCTGCCGCCCTTGAGGAATTCCGCGGTTTTTTCCAGCATCGACTGCTTGGCGTTTTCCAGCGAGCGGTTCAGCTCCGACGGATTGTCCCAGGCGGTTTCCATCGCCGCGCGCGCCAGCACCAGCTTGATGGGCGAGCTTTGCTTATCGGACAAGCGCGCCATCGCGGAGGCGGACTGGGCCGGATTGGTGAAGTCGCGGGTGGTGACGCCGATCAGGAATTTCTTCCAGGCGGCGGCGTATTGGGCGCGGTACAGGGCCTCCAGCGCGGCGCGGTTTTTCTCCACGTCGCCGTCCCGGCCCAAATTGTCCTGAGTAGACGAGGCCAGCACCCAGTCGTCGCTACGGATTTCACCCTTGCTGGCTTCGTCGATAGCGCCCTTAACATAGGTGTTCCAGGCTTCGCGAGTGTAGGCGCCCTCTACCATCTGGCTGCCGGCCATCACGTCCAGATCCCGGTTGTCCAGAATCCGCGCCACGGTCAGCGGAGCGAAACGGGTATTGGCGCGGGCCTTGATTTCGTTGAACACCCGTTCTTGGGCGGACAGGCGCTTGAAGGAGCCTCGCAGCACATCGCGGGCCTCGCCCACCACCTTGGCGTTGTTCTCGATCAGCGGCAGGTCCGCTTCCTTGATCTGGCTAACGTAGAAAGCCACCAGCTTCTCGGCCACCGCCATCACTTCTTCCACCGAATACTGGCCGCGCTGGCTTTCCAGATAGGGCCGCCAGTAGCGCGGCAGCTGGTCTATCAGATGCGCTTCGTCCATGCGCTTCTGCTCATGCAGCATCAGATAGGTTTTCAAAGCGTTGTAGCTGGCGTCCAGTTGCTGCGGATTACGCTGCGGAGCGGATGCGGGCTCGCCTTGCGCCGCTGAGGCCTCCAGCTTGGCGGTGGTGGCGCGTTGCGGCCAATCCAGCGCGCTCAGGTTGATATTGGGCAAACCGCCGCGCGGCGCGTGCTTTTTAGGCTTGGGTTTGAACGGCGCGGGCGCGGCCGGCTTGGGCGGCTCGCTCACAACCGGCGCGGGCGCGGGAGCCGGCGCCGGAGACTCCGGCTTCAGCGCCACCAGCGTGGTTTCCAGATTGCGCTGCACCGGGCGCAGCATCACTTCCTTCAAGCCGGTGAAATACTCGCGACGCAGTTGCGGCTCCAACTCCTTGCCCTGATACAGGCCCAGGCCCACTTGCCACGGCGCGCCGTTCTTGCGGTAAGCCTGCAATTCCTCCAGCCGCTTCTGCAAGATCTGCAGCGAGCGCAGCTTGTCGTACAACTGCCCGCTGGCGGCCAGCTTTTGCGCCTGCGCGC
The DNA here is from genome assembly GCF_000711885.1 of Chromobacterium haemolyticum DSM 19808. GTDB lineage: Bacteria > Pseudomonadota > Gammaproteobacteria > Burkholderiales > Chromobacteriaceae > Chromobacterium > Chromobacterium haemolyticum. The sequence goes on along the minus strand of NZ_JONK01000038.1, from coordinate 36,409 downwards.
GCTCGGCCTTCACCTCGTCCAGCAAATGCTGGTTGCCGATGAAGGACCAGGTCCAGAAGCTGGCCAGCGCGGCCAGCGACAACACCCCGGCGGCCATGCCGAACAAACGCCAGCGGCTGCCGCTGGGCTTGGTCTGGCGCGAAATCAGGTGTTGATCCTGAAACAGCACGTCGCGGAACAGATTACGCAGGAAGTAGCTGTAAGACGCCGGCGCCTGCTTCATCTCCTGGCCGCCCTGGCTCAGATCGAATTGGCCTTGCACGCGATTGGCGGCCACGATGCGCGGCACGCCCTCTTGCAAGGCGCTGGTGAAATAGAAACCACGCAGCAGAGGACGCGCGTGATAGGGGTCTTCTTCGTGCAGCAGCTTGACGAATTTAACCACCGCCTCTTTCAAGCCGTGGAATTCAATGGGAAAGGCGAAGTGCGCCGGCTTGACTTGGTCGCCGCGGTACTGGATCAGCTTTTCCTCGCCGGCCTGCACCAGGCCGCGGTAGAGCAGTTCAAACTGCTGGCCGGTCACGGTGGCCACGTCGAAACCCGTGCCCTGATCCGCGCTCAGCGTCGCGCCCCAGACCCTGGCGCGGTCTTCATCGCTGGCGTCCTGGAAAAACTGGGCGAAGCCGCCCAAGAGGTCCAGCTTGGTGAACACCAGATAGATGGGCACCAAAAGGCCGAAGGTGTTGCACACCTCGTGAATGCGCTCGCGGATCTGGCGCGCGTACAGAGTGAAACCTTCGCTATGGTGCTGCGCCAGCTCCGGCAGGCTGATGGCGATCAGGATGCCGTTGACCGGCGCTTTGGCGCGGTGCTTTTTCAGGAGCTTGAGGAATTCCAGCCACTCCACCCGGTCCTCGCTCTGAGTCGCGTAACGGCCGGCGGTGTCCAACAGCACGCCTTCGGTTGAGAAGAACCAGTCGCAGTTGCGGGTGCCGCCCACGCCCTGAATACCGCTCTTGTCGCTGAACGGAAAGGTCAGGCCGGACTGCAGAATGGCCGAGCTCTTGCCCGCAGCCGGGTGTCCGATGATCATGTACCAAGGCAGTTCGTACAGCGCGGCGCTGCCGCTGGCGCTGCCCAGCTTGGATTTCTTCAGGGTGTCTATCGCGCCCAACAGCCGCTGGCGCAGCAGGGTGACCTCGGCGCGCTTGTCGGAGCTGGCGTTGATCACCGCCTCGTCAGCCTGCTTGCGCAGCATGCGCTCCACCAGACCGCCGGCACGGCGCGCCAAAACCTGGCCCACCAGCAGGGTCAGCACCCATAACAACATGACGCCGATAATCCAGCCCAAACGGGCTTCCAGCGACTCCAGGCCCAACCACGGTCCCAGGAACCAGATCAGAGCGATCAGGATCAGGAACCCGATCGCCGAAGCCACCTTGGCGTGACGCAGCCAACCTTTCATAAACACCCACCACCTTCTTGAAAACCGTTATTTTTTGAGCAAGGACTTCAGCGAGCCTGAGCGCTCGATATGTCCGAAATCCTTGAAACTCCAGTTGCCACCCCAAGTCAGGCCGGCCGCCGTCGCCTCTTCTCCCAGCGCGTTGTAAGCCTGCATCGCCCAGGGATCACGTTCCGATATCACTACCTTGCCTTCGCGGATGGGCGCCAGGTCCACCGCCAAGCCGTATTGATGCTTGCTCTGCCCACCCTTGGCCTTGGTTACCAGCGTGGCCTGCCCGGCCAGAGAATCCTGACGCTCCGGACTGCGATAGCCCTCCAGCAGCACCATGGGGAAGCCCCTGGCCTTCATTCTTTCCATGACCCGCAGCACCACTTGCACAAACTCGGGATTCAGCTTGCTCCAGTCTCGATCCGCATGTCCCAGGCTGGGCCGCTCCGCAATGACATTGACAAAAGCTTCCGGCGGAAGCGGCGGCGGCGGCACTAGTTTTTCTTCAAGCAGCGTCTGCTTGATTCTCATGCCCTGCGCATACTCGGAAACCTCAAATTCCGGGCTGCGATGAAAACGGTTCAACTTCAGCGTGATGGCCACCGCCAGGGCCACCAACAGCAGCGACACCACCGGCAGCCACACCCGCCAATAGCGCGCGGCTACGCTGGGGGCACGGCGCGACGCACGCAAAAAAGCGGCGCTTACCGCCGGCTTTTCATTGCGTTTTTCAGGTCTTCCGGCCGCAAGCGCGCCCAAGGCCTCCGCCCCGGTCAACACCGGCTTTGGAGAGCGATTTCCTTCCAAGATGCGGGGCTGTCCCAGGAAGAATTTCCAGCCCAGCCAAGACAGGAGCAAAACGATGCCAAGCACCAGAATCGGCAATATATAGTTCAAATGCATTTTGACGCGAGACAATAAATGACATTACAATTTAAATCAATAGCTTGAGCTACCCGATTTCGAATTTTAATAACTGAGTGCAAATCAATGTGCAATGGGACATGCATTCCAATTAAACCAAAAATTTGGGATACTTTCGATAGCAGATAGTCACAAATCCAATCGTTAGGAACCGCCGTCATGATGAAAAAACGCCCCTGCTGGGAACAGGTACGCATCCTATTTTACGCCATTGTCATTGCCTCTCTGGCCGCTTGTTCCAGCACGAAGACCATCGACATCAAAGCTGAGGGCAGCCCCTCGCTAAACCGCGACGCCAAAGGCAAACCGCTGTCCGTAGTGGTGCACGTCTACCAGCTGAAAAACCAGCAGGCTTTCAACCGTCTGACCATGGAGGCGCTGTCCAGCGGCAAGCCTGAATCAGAACTGCTGGGCGACAGCCTGATCAGCAGCAAAGAACTGACCTTTTTGCCAGGTGGCAAAGTGACACTGGAAGACGTCACCATTGAAAAAGACGCTCAATTCATCGGCGTCGTCGGTTTTTTCCGCCGGCCGGATGCCCACTTCTGGCGTTTGTTGTATGACGCAGACGCCGTCCGCAGCAAAGATCTGAGCTTCCGCGCCGCAGATTGCCACTTGGAAGCCATCAAGCCCAAGGCATTGACCATGCCCGGCCAGCCTTCGCCCGCCAAGGCGGACTGCGCCGCCAGCCGGAACTGACGCCTGAAAACGGCGCCAAGCCAACGCTGAAAATTAACAAACCCTTTTGCATGACAAGGGCTGCGCTCTTGCTGCAAAATGTCGCGCATTTTAGCGATCGTGTACACAGTTTGAACAGGGTGTTATTACCGGGTACGGACCGCCTTGGTCATGACATGGCTCAAAGCCCGTTCGGGCCTTCGCCCACCGCGGCCTGGCCCGACTGACAAGCCAATGAATTTTCAGGCGCAATTGAGATTTCAGTAGATTTCCAGACAAGGTGTATCAGTAATGCAACAAGCCAAACGAGTGCTCTGGGGCGAAGGCATGTTTCTGCGCCCGCAGCACTTTCAACAGCAAACCCTCATGCTGGAGCAGCATGTCGCCTCGCGGCAGCAACTGAGCCAGCGCCACGCTTGGGGCCTGCAGCATATTGCCTTGGACGAACAGGCGCTCAAGGGCGGCGCGGTCCGCATCGACGCGCTGTCCATCCTGTTCCGCGACGGCACGCTGTACCAAGCGCCGGCCAGTGCGCCGCTGCCGCTGTCCCGCGACCTGAACACCTTGCCGCAAGCCGGCATCAAGACCACGCTTTACGCCTGTCTCGCCCATATGCAGCCTTACGGCGGCAATACCCGCAACGGCGAAGTCATGTCCCGTCCCACCCGCTTTCAAAGCGCCAGCGCGGAAGTGGCCGACCTGTACACCCAGGCTCTGGACGCCGACCTGTCCACGCTGGAGTTGGACGTGCGGCTGATGATCGAGGAAGAGAACCGCGACGGCTACGACGCCATTCCGCTGTGCCGCCTGGAGAAAGACGCCACTGGCCAATGGAGCCTGGGCGGCGGCTTCATTCCCCCGCTGGTCACGGTGGAAGGCTCGCGCGAGGTCAGTCACATGCTGCGCCGCCTGCTGGACATCTTGCTGGTCAAGAACCAGGCGCTGTCCGGCGGACAGCGTGAACGCGCCAAGAACGTGATGGAGTACAGCTCCAGCGACATCAGCTCTTTCTGGCTGCTGCACACCGTCAACCGCAATTTCGCCAAGCTGCGCCACCTGTCGCTGTCCAGCCCCCTGCACCCGGAAGAGCTGTACCTGGCGCTGGCCGAATTCTGCGGCGAGCTGCAAACCTTCTCCACCCATTACACCCTGTCCGACATCCCGGCCTACCGCCACGACGACCTGCACGCCGTGCTGGCGGCGCTGGACACGCAGATCCGCGAGCTGCTGGAAACCGTGATCTCCTCGCGCTACGCCATCATCCCGCTGCATTCGCCCAAGCCGTCCTTCTACATTGGCCGCTTGGAAAGCGACCGCCTGCTGGAGAACGTCGATTACTACCTGTCGGTGCAGAGCGAGCTGCCAGCCAGCCAGATCATCGACAGCGTCCCGCTGAAGATGAAAATCGGCGCGCCGGACGACGTGGAAAAAATCCTCAACTCCGCGATGCGCGGCGTGGCGCTCAGCCATGCGGCGCAAACCCCGTCCGCCATCCCGGTGCGGGTGGGCAACCACTATTTCGCGTTGGAGCCGCACGGCGAGATCTTCAGCCGCATGCTGCAATCGCGCAGCATCTGCATCTATATGCCGCAGACCCTCTCCAACCTGACGCTTGAACTGATCGCCGTATTCCGCTGAGGCCGCCATGAACCAAACCGCCGCAACTCTCCAAGAACGCCCGCTGACCGTAGCCTCCGCCTCGGCCCCCACCCTGCGCGAAATGCTGGAAGACGGCATCTACCTGCTATTCCTGCTCCGGGACGGCAACGCCCCAAGCAGCGCGGTGGAGTTCAACCGCCGCGTCGACCAGTTTCTGAACCAATACGAGCGCAACGCCCGCAACTTCGGCAAGGACCAGAACGCCATCAACCACTCCAAGTACGCGTTTTGCGCCTTGATGGACGAGATCATCCTGTCTTCCGAGTTCGACATCCGTGACGAATGGGAGCGCATGCCGCTGCAGCTGCGGCTGTTTGGCGAGCATCTGGCCGGAGAGGGCTTCTTCAACCGCCTGGAACAGCTGCGCCTGGACCCGGCCGCTCATATCGAACCGCTGGAAGTGTTCTACACCTGCCTGCTGCTGGGCTTCCAAGGCAAATACCTGCTGGAAGGCCAGGAAAAACTGGGCTACCTGACCCACAAGCTGGGCCAGGAAATCCAGCAAGTGCGCGGCGGCAAGGCCGAGTTCGCGCCCAACTGGCAGCTGCCGCAGCGCTTCCAGGCCTTTGTCCGCCATGAACTGCCGCTGTGGCTGTACTTCGCCCTGCTGGCCGTTGTGGGCGCCGGCATCTTCGTCGCCTACCGCTGGCTGCTGTCCAACCAGCTCCAATCCATTTTCGGCCTGTAAGCCATGCACAGCAGCCGCCACGCCCAGATCTTGCCGTCGGTGCTGGACCGGCTGCTGGACGACCAGCCGGACAACAGCCACGGCGCGGAAACCATGTTGTACGAACTGCCGCAGGTCAAGCGCTCGCTGGCGCGGGATCTGGAAGCACTGCTGAACACCCGGCTCGCGCCCTTGCAAGAACTGTTCGACATGTATCCGCAAGCGCACGACAGCATGCTGAGCTTCGGCATCCCGGACCTGTCCGGCATCAGCCTGCTCAATCCCCACGACCGGGAACTGCTGCGCGAACAACTGCGCCGCGCCATCGAAATGCACGAACCGCGCCTGTCCCGCGTGCGGGTGAACCTCGACGCGCCGCGCGAGATGGAGCGCCACCTGCGCTTCCGCGTCGACGCGGTGCTGAAAGTACATCCGCACCGGCCGCCGGTCACCTTCGACGCCACCCTGCAACTCTCCTCCAACGTATACAAGGTACAAGGCTAACCCAGCCTGACAGCGCCCCATGGACCTCAGCACCCTGCTCGCCAGCTTCGCCTCCGCCTTCAACCAAGACCAACGCCTGCTCACCCTCAGCCTGGGCGACGGCAGCGTGGCGGCCGAGCAACTGCTGCCCCTGAGCCTGGCCGGCGAGGAAGGCGTGTCCCGGCCTTACGCCTACCAGCTGGTGTGTTTGTCGCCGGACGGGGCCATCGAACTCAAGACCCTGCTCGGCCTGCCGGCCCGCATCGGCATCCTCGACGCCGCCGGCGCGGAGTGCTTGCGCTGCGGCGTGGTGTCCAAAGTGGAGAGCCTGGGCTCGGACGGCGGTTTCAGCCGTTATCAGCTGACCATTGAGCCGCCGTTCGCGCTGCTGCGTCATCGCGTCAGCTCGCGGGTGTTCCAGGACCTGTCGGTGCCGGACATCGTCAAACAGATCCTGGCCGAGCATCAGCAGGCCAACCCGGTGTTCGCCCGGGTGCAGACGCTGGAATTCAAGACCGGCGCGGCGTCCCCGCGCAGCTACTGCCTGCAATACCGCGAATCCGATTACGACTTCATCGTGCGGCTGCTGCATGAAGAGGGCTATGCCTGGCGTTTCGATCACCTCGACGGTGACACCCCCCAGGTGCAACTGGTCGCCTTCGACGACCCCTACAGCCTGCCGCCGGCCAGTGTGGAACGGGTGCGTTTCCACCGCAGCGACGCCACCGAGGCCGAAGACGGCCTGACCGAGTGGAACGCGCAGCGCCAGATCGTCCCCGGCGCGGTGGCGCTGGCCAGCTTCGACTACCAGCCGGTGCAAACTCAGCACAGCGGCGACGACAGCCGTATTGATCAGGGCCAGAACGGCAAGGCGCTGCAGTCTTCCTTGCACGACTACGACCCGCAATCGCTGTACTACGCCGGCGACGCCGACCAGCTCAGCCACTACGCCCAACTGCGCCAACAAGCGCATGACCTCAAGGCCAAGCAATTCAGCGGCGGCGGCTGGGTGCGCGGTCTGGCCGCCGGCCAATGGTTTCGCCTGGACGACCACCCGGCCCACGACGGCGACAGCAGCGAACAGCGCGAATTCGTCGTCACCCGCCAAACCCTGAGCGCGCGCAACAACCTGCCGGCGGACCTCAAAGCGCTGGCGGGAGAGAAAGACGCCCAACCCTTTCGCGCCGAGTTCGACGCCCAGCGCCGCGGCGTGCCGCTGACCCCGGCCTACGCCCACACCGAACTGGCCAAGCCCAAATCCCGCGGCGTGCAGACCGCCACCGTGGTGGGGCCGCAGGGCGAGGAGGTGCACACCGACCAGCACGGCCGCATCAAAGTGCAATTCCACTGGCAGCGGCCGGACGAACATCCGAGCATCGGCGCCAACCTGGACGACAAATCCTCCTGCTGGCTGCGCGTGGTCATGCCCAGCGCCGGCGCCGGCTGGGGCCACCAATTCATCCCGCGCATCGGCCAGGAAGTGCTGGTCGATTTCATTGAAGGCGACATCGACCGCCCGGTGATCACCGGCGTGCTCTACAACGGCAGCCACCCCACCCCGGACTTCAGCGGCGCCGGCGCCTTGCCGGCGAATAAAACCCTGTCCGGCATCAAGTCCAAGGAACACCAGGGCGGCCAGTACAACGAACTGCTGTTCGACGACACCCCCGGTGAAGTCAGAACCAAGCTATCGAGTGAACCGGGCAAGACCCAGCTCAACCAAGGCTTCCTCACCCACCCCCGCAGCAACGGCAAGGCCGAGCCGCGCGGCGACGGCTTTGAACTCAGAACCGACCAGCACGGCGCCATCCGCGCCGGCCACGGCCTGCTGCTGAGCACCGAAGCGCAGAACGGCGCTTCCGGCAAACAGCTGGCGCGCGAACAGGCGCAAAGCCAGCTGGACGCGGCCCTGGCCCTGAGCCAAAGCCTGGGCGACACCGCCACTGGCCAGCAGGCCGACACCATGGAAACCGGGCCGGAAGAAATCGGCGCGGACAACGCCAAGGCCGCCAAGAAAACCGAAGGCCACCTGCAGCACCAGGCTGCCGCCTTGAAAGCCTGGGAAGCCGGCTCCAACACCGACAAAGACGGCAAGACCGCAAAAGACCAGGCCGGCCAGCAGCCGCTGATCGTGCTCTCCGCCCCCGCCGGCATCGCCAGCCTGAGCCAGCAAAGCCAGACCGTGGCGGCGGGGACCAACCTGGACCTGGTAGCGCAGCGCGATACCAACCAGACCAGCGGCCGGCGCTGGATTCACAATGTGGGCCAGCACATCAGCCTGTTCGTGGCCGGGGTGAAGGACAAGGTGGCGCTGAAGCTGATCGCCGCCAAGGGCAAGGTGCAGGTTCAAGCGCAGAGCGACAGCATTGAGGTGACTGCGGACAAGGATGTGACCGTCACCGCCTGCAAGGGCAAGGTGGAAATCGCCGCCGGCCAGGAAATCCTGCTCACCAGCGGCGGCGGCTATATCCGGCTCAAGGGCGGCAATATCGAAGTGCACTGCCCGGGCGAAGTCAGCGTCAAGGGTGCCAGCCACGCGCTCAGCGGGCCGGCCAGCCTCAGCACCTCCACGCCCACCTTCAACAAGCCGGGCATGGGCAATCTGCAAGTGATCCATGAGTTCGCCAATGGCTACTCCATGGACCAGGGCAAATTCGTGGTCACCGACGCGCTGGGCGTCAAACACCACGGCGTGCTGGACGAGGCCGGCAAGGCCATGGTCAACGGCCTGCCCACCGGGCCGGCGCAAGTGCAATTCCTGGGCCGTCCGCACAAAGACAAGGCTGACATCTTCCCCTTTGTGCCTCAGCCGGAAGTGGCGCTGCAGCAGACCGGCGAGGCCGTCAAACAGCAGGCGATGCAGCAACTGGGCAGCACGCTAGGTAAAGTCAGCCCGCAACTGCAAAACACCTTGGGCCAGGCGCAAGCCATGGCCGCGCAGGCGCAGCAGGCGCTGGCCTTGGCGCGCAATCCGCAAAGCGCCATCCCCGCGCTAGCCGAACGCGCCGGCGGCATGCTGCCCAAGCTGCCCGGCCTACCCGGTATGCTCAAAGTTTAATCAGCCCCATTATCGATATTTTCAAAGTTGAATTGTCATGACCGCACCTGTCGCTGTTCTCGATGCAACCCCGGCCAACGCGGCCAAAGCGCTGGCCCAAACCGGCCAGTCTTTTGATAAATGGCTGCAAGACATCAGCGGCGGTTACCTGACGGTTGAATCGCTGAAGACCTTGGGCACCGCCATTCCGGTGGTGGGCAACCTGATCTCGGTCGGCGACGTCGTGGTGGACGTCATGGACATGAGCGAGAAAAGCCGCAAGCGCCAGGAAGTGGACATCTTTGACTGGATGTTCCTGGGCGTGGACCTGATAGGCGTGGTGCCGGCCGCCGGCAGCATGTTCAAGCTCAGTACCCGGCCCACGCTGAAGCTGTGCGCCACCAGCCTGCGCCGCGCCGGCAAGGACATTGCCAAAGATGCGATTGAAGGCGCGCTAGTGGGGCAATTGATCACCCTGCTGCCGGACCGTTTCCGCAACACTCCGGCCAAGTGGGTGGACTATGTGGAAACACATATCGACAGCAATCTGCAGAAATGCAGCGCGGAAGGCGCCAAATACCTGAAAGAACTGGCGGACCTGCTGATCAGCGTCGGCGACGGCAAGTTCGGCCAGTTCGCCGCCAAGCACACCTCGGCCAAGCCCGTCGCCTACAACCTGGAAAAAACCAACTCCGGCTTCTGGGGCACCATAGCCGCCCATATGGACGCGCTGAACAAAGCCGCCGATGGCGCCAAGAAACAGGCGGTGGCCGGCATGGCCGTCACAGCCGCCCATGCAGTGGACAAACTCACCGGCAAATCCCCTGCCCTGCGCGCGCAAATGCGCTCCATTGGCCTGTCACTGGCAAAATGGGCCGGCGAACTCAAGGCCAAGCTGGAAAAAATGCTGGCGGAGAAGCTGAAACCGATGCTGGCCAAACTGCGCAAGGCCTTCATCGACCACATCGCCTCCAAGAGCACCGCGGTCAAGCAGGGCCTTAGCAAGGTGAGCAAAAAGGTGCAGCAAATGCCCAAGGAGGTAATGGGCCGCTTCAAGGGAGGGGGAAAGGGAGGTAAATGCAATTTCAGCTCCCAGCATTCCATCAACTACCTCAACGGCGTGGAAACGTTGATCCACAACGATTTCAGCCTGCCCGGAGTGCTGCCAATACAATGGGACCGTGTTTACCGATCAGACTTTGCCGCCAATGACGCCGCCGGTCCGCTGGGCGCGCGTTGGGCTATGCCTTACTGCATGCGCTTTGAACGCGACGGCGACGCGCTCAAATACTACGATGATGTGGGCCGCGAGCTGGAATACACGCTGCCGCCGGTGGGCGAATCGCTGCAGGACGAACTGGAAGGCCACACCTTGACCACCCTGTCCGACACCCTGCTCTCGCTCAGCTTCGGCCACGATTTGGTGCAGCTCTACGAACGGCACGGTCAACAATACCTTCTGGCGCTGATCAAGGACCGCGCAGGCAACAGCATCGCGATGAACTTTCGCGACGGCCGGCTCAGCCAGTTGGTCAGCAGCGCCGGCTATGTGGTGGATTTGGCACATGACCGCCATGGCCGCGTCAGCCGCATCAGCCTGCAAGATCCGGAAACAGGCCTTCCGTTGCGCACGCTGGCGCAATACCAGTACAGCGATATCACGGCGCTGGCCGGCAACGCAGGCGACCTGCTGGCCGCTAGCGACGAGAACGGCCAAAGCTGGAACTATCAATACCACCGCCACCTGATCACCCGCTACACCGACCGCACCAACCGCGGCATCACCCTGGAATGGGAGAGCGACGGCCCCGACGCCCGCGCCGTGCGCGAATACGCCGACGACGGCAGCCTGGACATCCACCTGGCCTGGGACGACAACATCGACCTCACCTACGTCACCGACGCCTACGGCCGCACCACCGAATACTACTTCGACGAAGCCGGTTATCCCTACCGCACCATTTTCCCGGACCACAAGGAAGAGTGGCTCAACTACGACGCCAAAAAACGGCTGGTCAGCCACATCCACCCGGACGGTTCGCAAGACAGCTACGAGTACGATGACAAGGGCAATATGGTGCTGCACGAGCGCCGCGACGGCAGTGAAGTGGCCTTCGCCTACGACGCCCAGGACAATCTCGTGGAGATCACCGATCCGCTCGGCGAAAAATGGCTGCGCGCCTACAACGACAAGGGCCAGCTGATCGAGGAAACCGACCCGCTGGGCCACAAGACCAAGTACGCCTACAACGAACAGGGCCTGCCGGTGGCCATCACCGATGCCAAGGGCGGCAAGAAGCAAATTGCCTACCGTCCGGACGGCCTGCTGCAGAGCTATACAGACTGCTCCGGCAGCGCCACCCAATGGCAGTACGACGAACGCGGCCGCGCGCAGTTGATCGTAGACGCGATGGGCAACGCCACCCGCTACCAATACGCGGCCAACGGCACCCTGCAAGCCATCGTCCAGCCAGACGGCCAAGCCACCCAGCTGGAACACGACGCCGAGGCGCGCCTGCTCAAACTCACCGACCCGCTGGGCCGCGCCACCCATTACGACTACGACAAAGCCGGCAGGCTGCAAACCCGCACCGACGCCAACGGCCACAGCCTGGCCTACAAATACGACAAGCTGGGCCGGCTGACCGCGCTGCGCAATGAAAACCACCGTCAGTATTTGTTTGAATACGATGCCGGCGGCCAGCTGATTTCGGAAACCGGGTTTGACGGCAGCGTCACCCGCTACCACTACAACTCTGCCGGCCAGCTGGAAAAACAACAGGAAGGCGATGTCGCCACCCTTTATCGCTACGACCGCGCCGGCCGCCTGATCGAGCGCAGCGCGCCCGGCAGCCTGGAAAGCTTCGGCTACGATCCCGCCGGCAGGCTATACCAGGCCAAGAACCGCTACGCCAGCCTGCGCTGGATCTACGATCCGGTGGGCAATGTAATAGAAGAACACCACGGCTATAGCGTGGCCGGCGTCAAGGAAACCTACCGCTGGCAACATGAACACGACCCGCTGGGCAACCGCATTGCCACCCTGCGTCCGGACGGCCGCCGCGTGGACATCCTCAGCTACGGCAGCGGCCACGTGCACGGCCTGCTGTTCGGCCAGCGCGACATCATCAACCTGGAGCGCGACAAGCTGCACCGCGAAACCCAGCGCGTGCTGGGCAATGCCTTGCAACAGACCCTGGCCTACGACAAGGCCGGCCGCCTGGCCAGCCAGCGGCTGATGGGCAGCACCCAGTGGAACTGCCAATACCAGTACGACGCCGCCGGCCAGCTCACCGGCATCGCCGACAGCCGCGCCGGCCAGCTCAACTACCGCTACGACCCGGTGGGCCGCCTACTGGAAGCCGCTACTCCCAAGGGCGTGGAAAGCTTCCGTTTCGACCCGGCCGGCAACCTGCTGGACAACACCCCGGCCGCCGATGGCCACCAGGACAACAGCCTGCTGGGCAACCTGCTCAGCCAGTACGCTGGCCGCCACTACCGCTACGACAGCCGCGGCAACCTGGTGGAAAAACGCGTCAACGGCGCGCTCACCAAGCTGGAATGGGACAGCCACAATCGCCTGTCCCGCCTGACCGCGCCGGACGGCCAACGCACCGACTACCACTACGATCCGCTGGGCCGCCGCATCGCCAAAACCCAGGCCGGCCAGACCACGCTTTATGGCTGGGACGGCGACGTGCTGGCCTTTGAAACCCGCGACGAACAAGCGGTGCACTATCTGTTTGAACCTGACAGCTTCGTGCCGCTGGCCCAAGTCCACACCGAAGCCGTGCGCGGTGTCAAAGTGCCGCGCTGGAGCCAGCACCGCCCCTATGACTCAGACCTGGACCCGCTACGCAAGCCGGCGCCGGAACCCAGCGAACCGACGGCGGTGTACTACTACCACACCGACCACCTGGGCACCCCTCAGGCGCTGACCGACGAACAAGGCGCGCTGGCGCTGGAAATGGACTACCAGGCCTGGGGGCAAGCGCGGGAAATCATCGCCGACGCCGCCAGCAAGACCAGCATCCGCAATCCCTTCCGCTTCCAGGGCCAGTACCAGGATGAGGAATCCGGGCTGCACTATAACCGCCACCGTTACTATGATCCGGAGATCGGGCGCTTTATTTCGCGGGATCCGATTGGCTTGATGGGTGGGATTAATATCCACAGTTATGCACCGAACCCAATTGAGTGGGTGGACCCACTTGGATTAAAAAGCTGTCTTGACAAAGCAAAATGTAAAGCACTTCTTGCTAACGTATATAAGAAAGCTCTTGCGGAGAAAAAGAAAGATGGCTCTAGAGGCCTGAAAGAGCGAATTGACCATCTAAACGAAGATACTTACAAGTTGTATGACTTTGCTCCTGGCATGTCGGATGCTCGAAATTATGGCAACCTAAAAGGTAAAGGTTCCTACGAAGGGCATATACGGGCAGCCAAACAATTGAGAGATGGACTACAATCTGATATTCGGGACTTTGACGAGGGCGGGTGCAACCAACACTACACCATCCCCAATAGCATTCGCACAATAGCTAAATCAGACATCCCAACCAAACCCGCAGGCACAAAATGACATATAGTATATATGAACTTATTTTCCTCATAAGCTCAGACTGCTTCAATCAACACATATTTAACAGCCAAAGCACGCACACAGCTGAGGCAATACAGAAAATAGCACGAAACATAACCCCACTCATCATGGAGGGTGGCGAAGACTATTTCGACGATGTCGATTTTTCAAAAAAACAAATTGATTTTATTGAAAATAAATTCACATCTGAATTAGAAAACAACATCAACGACAAAGCAGCGATATCAAAAGTATATATTTTAAAAAACATTATTGACAATGAAAACGAATACAGAAGAACCGCTGAGAACACTCTAATCAGCATTTGCGCCCACATCTATTGGCTAAACACCACGAACCTAACACAAGCAATCAGCGACTCCCTTTTTAACACGATAGAAAAAGTAGAATCGTTAGGACTAACAACTACAACACCTCCACAGTTAGACTGGAGTACCATTAAAGACATATGGAACGCCTCAGAAACACCATGGGACAGTTATTTAAAAAAGATAACATCTGAGGTACCCGACTCGCTCTGCAGCGCCTTCAATTACTTAACAAACAATGATACCCAGTTGGATTTTTTGATCCAATGGAAAGAACACTTAAGCGAAAATGAGTTCAGTGCATTAAAAACCTTTTTAGCCGTCGAAGGCGAACAAGAACTCAAAGACATCAACTCAAAGGCCTTTGAAGAATATAAAAAAATAATCACATTCATATAGCTTAATTTAACACAATGGATTTTCACACCTCAGCCCGACCTTAACAAGTAGAAACAGGCATTTATCTTTAGAACTCAAATCAATTCAACAAGACACCTGCAATGACAAGCTTTAATTTGCATGACCAAAGCGGGAATTTAATCGGCAGCATTATCACGACATCCCTCGATGGGAGGTTCATACTGGGAGCCCTCACACCAAGCCCGCATTTCTCATTGTACAAAAACCTATTCAACGCATTTGAGCACGCAGCAAACAATCAACTTTTTGCCGACATCAACCGATTGAAAAGTGAAATACAAGAGCACAGTTTTTACTTAACCGGCACACTACAAAAACTGGATAGAGTGGAAATAACAGGCTTGCAGATCATGGGCAATGACGTGAGTTTTCGATTTAAAACCCAAGCCACGCCCCCCGCCAGGGCGACGTCATCGCAAAAACTGGTGAGATTGACCATGCTAAATTGCTAGAGTGCTGTGCATTACTTCTCTATCGTCCCTAGCTACGCAACGAGCAAATCGTACTACCCTAGGATTAAAGATGACAGAAAATACGATCCTTTATCACAAAGTTCAATTCCATCAATTCAAAAAATTTTCCAGCACTAGAATTGATAACATCTGCGCACCAGAGACGGCTGAGTTCTCCTTGGTCATGGCTAAAAATAAAAACGGTAATATTGGATTTAATCAGAGTGAAGAAGGCCATGCCTTCATCAAATCCATGATTGCAAATTGCTATTTCTTAAACATACAAAATGAGCTTTGTCCTCCACAGGACACACCAATTGCCTATGCACCCCAATTTCTATTCAAAGATAACGGTGGGAAATTTGAAAAACTATATGATGAACACCAAAAACACAAAAACGATTTAAAAAAATACGAAATGTTATCTCGTCACCGCACAATCTCTCCTCCGACAAAACCAGGTCTTACCCTTTTTTTAGACGATCCAATACTAAGCATTGATAGCGACACCTACGAGCTACTTACAAATTCGTGCCACTACATTTGCATAGCAAAAACATCAGGGGAATATGGCTATGGCGCTTTTGATGTATTCGCCAATGATCTTGACTTCTTTTTTCAAGAATTAAAAATCCTTGCCGATGGAAAATTCAAAATCACGGCAATTGACAACAACTCAAAGCTCATCAAGTACTAATTTTAACAACGCTCATCCAATCCATAAGCTCAACAGCCACACCTAAAACACAGCCCTCCAACAATAACCGTGGCTACAAGATAGAAAACATGTCAAGCGGCCCTCCAATAAAGAAGGCAAAAGCTCCTCTCCAAAGACTAGGCATAAGTCACAACCACAAAAAGCCTAAAGTTTAAAATGAATAAAACATACCGCTTCTGAACTGTGCACAACACGGCTGGTCAGGCACTGAAAGCGTCAGCAATAGAGCAGCCAACGCCATAAAAAAATACACTCGAAAAAACACTATACTCAGGCATTGTTTTTGAAGAAATCGAATTCCCCCTCGTGGTCATCGAGGGGGAAACCATATACGGAATGACCTTTCACTCCCTTCAAGTCAAAATAGAAGACGAAAATGCATTAAACAATATATTGGAAACATTAAAGCCAATGTGCTACAAATGCGTAGAAATTTATAGGGAAGCTGGAAGAAATGGACTGCAAGTCCTGGAATCAAGCACAGAGAATCCTAGCGGCGATATCAATCCGCTAGCGCAAAAAGCAAACTAGCACTGTTGCCGACTAATGCAACAACACCGAATCGAACCCAAGCCGCAGCCAGCCCAAAGCCCCGCCCGGGGCTTTGGTCGTTTAGGAGAGTTAAGCCAGTTCCTGCATTTGCACCGTGGTCTGCTGCAAACGGCGGGCGAAGGGTTCCAGCAGGCAATACATCTGCTCGCACTCCAGCGTGTCTAGGTTGGATTGGTCCAGCATGGCCGCCAACGCGCTCAAAGCGCTGCTGACCTGGCCGAGTTCCAGGCAGATCAGTTGAGCGCTGTGATGGAAGTGCTCGCCGTATTCGTCGAGCTGCTGCAACAATGGGTCAATCGGGTTCAACGAGGGATTTTGCTGACGCAAGCTTTTCAGTTGGAACAGCAAGGTTGATAGTGACGAGATGTGGGAAACTTGAGTGGCGCTAGTCATGGCGACTCCTTCTTGAGCATTATGCCCGCCCTCCGACGCTAAGCGGAGGCGGCGGGAACATGGCAGGATTAGCGTTACCGGCAAGAAGGATCCGGCGCGTGCAAGCACGCTCCCACCATGACCCGCCCAAGAGTAGACGTATCTATGGTGTGTTCGGACATGAGATGCCGCATGTGCGGCTGTCCGCCTTCTTGCCTCGGAACGCTAATTCCGGTGCTGATGCACAGCACGGCCGGATTATCACGTGCTTGGGGCTGGGAGGCAAGACGCTGGCGCCTTCTGCGGCATCCCCTTGGCCGATGCCGAATCCATGCGTGCCGTCAAAGTGTCTGTAGGAAGCAACATGAGGCCAACCGTTCAGACTCCGGCCTACTGCACAAAGCCACAACGGTGCACTACGCCCCCTCCGTCTAACCCGGCCCCTCGCACTCATATGGAAGTCAAAAGACATGACAGAGCAAATTGATCAAGATGAAGTCTTAAGAGTATTTTCTTTAATTGAAAAAATTCACGAATTATTTCATCAGCCGGACAATTACACCCTGAAAAATTTCCAGGAATTTGGCGAGAATAACTACTCAGAAATTCACGAAGCTTATTACAAGACTATTTGGAACTGGCTCTCCGAAGAAAACCAAAACAGAATAATAGAGAATCAGTAAGTCGTTCTTTTGATACTCGATCTTTGGCAATATCACCTCATGCCCACAAGGAAAGACGGCCTACCAGACATGGGGCTAGATATGGAAGATTCTTCCTTGTGCGGCAAACGAGGCCCCCATCTTCAGGGCTAGAAAAGGCACCTAGCCTGCACGACAAGTGCTGACCGCTTCGACGTAATCAACTCCCACAAGCACACTCCACTTGAGCAGTGCTTGCCAGCCCCCTATCTGTCACACCAGCATGAAGTCTGCTACGCTGCCTATCCATTTCGACTCTGCGTCCTGCAGGATTTCATCATGCTTAAGTTTGATGTTCTGATCATCGGCAGCGGTCTGGCCGGGATGACCTTGGCCTTGCACCTGGCGGAAAGCCGCAAGGTGGGCCTGATTACCAAGCGCGATTTGCTGGAAGGCAGTTCCACTTACGCCCAGGGCGGCATCGCCGCGGTGCTGGACACCGAGGATTCGGTGGAGGAACACATCCGCGATACCCTGATTGCCGGCGCCGGACTGTGCAACGAGGAGGCCGCGCGCTTCATCGTCGAGCATTCCAAGGAAGCCATTGATTGGCTTATTGCGCTGGGCGTGCCCTTCACCAAGGATGAAACCCACCGCACCGGCTATCACCTGACCCGCGAGGGCGGCCACAGCCACCGCCGCATCATCCACGCCGCGGACGCCACCGGCGCGGCGGTGACCAGCACGCTGGGGCAGAAGATCAAGGCTCACCCCAATATCACGGAGCTGGAAGAACATATCGCCATCGATCTGATCACCTCGCGCAAGCTGGGCCTGCCGAGCAACCGGGCTTACGGGGTGTACGCGCTGGACAAGCAGGCGGACCAGGTGGTGACCATTGCCGCCAAGCACACCATTCTGGCCTCCGGCGGCGCCGGCAAGGTTTATCTGTACACCACCAACCCGGACACCGCCACCGGCGACGGCATCGCCATGGGCTGGCGCGCCGGCTGCCGGGTGGGAAATATGGAATTCATGCAATTCCACCCCACTTGCCTGTATCACCCGCACAGCAAGTCTTTCCTGATCACCGAGGCCGTGCGCGGCGAGGGCGGCGTCCTGAAGCTGCCGGACGGCACCCGCTTCATGCCGGAGCACGATCCGCGCGCCGAGCTGGCGCCGCGCGACGTGGTGGCGCGCGCCATCGACTTTGAAATGAAGAAGCACGGCCTGGACTGCGTTTACCTGGACATTTCCTACAAGCCGGCCCATTTCATCCGCGAGCATTTCCCCAATATCTACGCCCATTGCCTGGAGCTGGGCATAGACATCACCCAACAGCCCATCCCGGTGGTGCCAGCGGTGCATTTCACCTGCGGCGGCCTGATTACGGACCTGACCGGCCACACCGATGTGGACGCGTTGTACGCGGTGGGCGAAGTGGCCTGCACCGGCTTGCACGGAGCCAACCGGCTGGCCAGCAACTCCTTGCTGGAATGTCTGGTGATAGGCAAGGCGGCGGCGGAGGACATCCTGGCCGCGCCGGAGATCAAGCTGCCCAAGATCCCGGACTGGGACGACAGCCAGGTGACGGACCCGGACGAAGAGGTGGTGATATCCCACAACTGGGACGAACTGCGCCGGGCGATGTGGGACTATGTGGGCATCGTGCGCACCAATAAGCGGCTGATGCGGGCGCAAAACCGCATCCGCCTGCTGTCCGAGGAGATCAACGAGTATTACCGCCATTTCCACGTCAGCAACGATCTGATCGAGCTGCGCAATCTGGTGCAGACTTCGGAATTGATCGTGCGCTCCGCGCTGCTGCGCAAGGAGAGCCGCGGCCTGCATTACAGCCGCGACTATCCGGAAAAGCTGGAGCTGGCGCAGGAGACTATCCTGACGCCGGAGGCGCCGGCCGCCGGCGGCTGAGCGGCGGCGGCCCCCAGGACTTAGAACGTGTTTACGATCTCGCGAGCTAAGGCGAGACAAGGCGGCAACGAGCGAAAAAGCGGAATGTACACGTGGTACATGAGCATTTTGAGGGCGTACTCACCGTGTCACGTTTCACGACGCGCAGCAGATCGTAAACAGGTTCTTACACGCCGCCCAAGTAATCCATCTTGCCCAGCGGCACACCATTGTGGCGCAGGATGGCGTAGGCGGCGGTAAGATGGAAGTAGAAGTTGGGCAGCACAAAGCCCAGCAGATAGTTTTGTCCGCTGAAGCGGATTTCATCTCCGCGCACTTTCAGCACTACTTCCCGCGCCTCGCTGCCGTCGATCTGGGCGGCGTTGAAACCCTGCAAAAACGCCACGGTCTTGGCAATGCGCTGTTGCAAATCGGCAAAGCTGGCTTCGTCGTCGGCGTAGCTCGGCACCTCAACGCCCGCCAGCCGCGCGGCGCAGCCTTTGGCGCTGTCGCTGGCGATCTGCACCTGGCGCGTCAGCGCGAACATGTCCGGCGCCAGCCGGGCGTTGAGCAGTACGTCCGGCGCGATATTGCGCGCGGCGGCGTCGGCGGCGGCCTTGTCCAGAATGGCAGACAGATTGTTCAGGCCCCGGATCAGCGCCGGGACAGAGGCTTGGTACATGGAAACGGACATGGCGGGCTCCTGTCGGATGAGGAAAGGCGGACGCGGCGGACATGCCGGCGCGCCGCCACAGCATAAGCCAATCCGCCGCCGGGAAACAGACGCCAGCCCGGCCACGGCCCATTCGGCACGGCCCGCCGGAAACCGGCGAGCCCAGCGGTTTCACGCGCCCTCAACGCTTCACGGGCAGGAGACGTGGATGCTTTTCGAACCGGCGTAAACATTTTTGCAAGACGCCTTGGAGCCGATGCCGTCCAGGGTGAAATGCGGATCGCTCTTCTGATGGCAGCCTTTGGACACATTCAGCTGGCAGGCGGGCTTGTCGATCATTTCCTTCAACGAATCGCTTTTATTGCGCAGGTATTCGGTGGCCTCGGCCTGGGTGTAGGTTTTCACATCGCTGTTGTCGGGATCGTTCCAGCCTTTCTTGAAAGTGATCGCCGCATTGGCGGCCCCCATCGTCAAGACGGCAAGCAAGCCTGCCAATAGACACATCGCGCTTGTGGTTCTCATGAGCCTCTCCTGCCTGAGTGAATGGATGCGCGGCGCTGGCGGGCGACGCGTGTCGGTCCAGGCCTCATGACAAACAATAGTTATTGAAGCGCCCGCCGTTCACCTGACCCATCAGCCACTTGTCATTCCACCCGGCCGGATTCAAGGCCTCACTTGGCCAGCGGCAAGGTGAACCAGAAGGCGCAGCCGCCGGCCACGGTGCTGTTGGCGCCAAACTCGCCTCGGTGGAATTCCACGATGGAGCGGCAGATGTTCAGGCCTATGCCCATGCCTTCCGGCTTGGTGGAGTAAAACGGAGTAAACAGATTGCTTTTCATGGCCTCGGACAGGCCGGGGCCGTTGTCCACCACTTCCACCCGCCAGAAGGCGGTGCCAATGGAGGTGCGCACCTTGACCCTGGGCCGCTTGGTCTGGGCTTCTTGCATCGCTTCGATGGCGTTTTTCATCAGATTGAGCAGCACTTGCTCAATCAGCACCGGATCCATATCCAGCAGGCAGCCTGCCGGGTCTTGCTCCACCTGCAGCTTGATCCCGGCCTTGACGGCCAGGCCTTCCGCCAGGCCGACGGCGCGCAGCACCACCGGCCCCGGCTCCACGCGTTGCAATTGCGGCTCGTGTTTTTTGACGAAGGCGCGGATGCTGCTGACAATCTGGGCGGCGCGCTTGGCCTGCCCGGCGATTTCCTGGATCGCCTCGCGCACGCCGGCGGGAAGTTCCAGTTCCGCCGGCAGCCGACGGCTAACGCCGGCGGCGTAGGTGTTGATGGCGGTCAGCGGCTGGTTCAGTTCGTGCGCCAGCGAGGAGGCCATCTCGCCCATGGCGATCAGCCGCGAGGTGTTTTGCAGCCGTTCCTGCTGCGCCAGCTCCCGCCCCTCGCGCGCCTTGTCTTCGCTCACGTCGGCCAGAATGGCCAGCCAGGCGGATTCGCCATTCACCCAGTCTATGCGGCGGCGGTGCATCTGGAACCAGCTGCCGCCGCCGTCGGTGGTGAATTCCAGGCCGTATTCGTCCTGTTCTGGCTGGTCCTGCAGGCCGGGCAGCAGCACGCAGCAAGGGCCGTCCGGTTCTTCCGCCAGCCATAGCCGGGCAAACGCGGGGTTGGCGTACAGCAGCAGGCCGCCGCTTTCTTCCATCACGCACACGCCGGCCACCAGGCCGTTGAGCACGGTGAGGAAGCGCTGGTGGGAGGCGTTGAGCGCCAACCGCTGTCGCTTGCGTTCGGTGATGTCGAACAAGGAGGCAATCCAGCCGCGCTGGCTGCCGTCGGCCTCCACCAGCGGGGTGGCGTAGAGCCGCACTTCGATGAATTCGCCGTCCTTGCGCGCAAAGCGCAGTTCGAAGCCCTGCGCCGGCTGGCGATGGTCTCGCACCGCGGCGATCGCCGCGGTCATGGCCTCGTGGTCGTCCGCCGGCCAGAATGGATGGGGCGGCGCCTGGCCCACCAGTTCGTCCGCGCTGAAGCCCAGCATGTCGCAGAAGGCGCGGTTGACGCGCACGATGCGCCCTTCGTCCTCCAAGGCCACCAGGCCGCTTTTCATGCAGTCTTCTATCGCCTGGCGCAGCGACACTTCCTTGGCCAGCGCCTGCTCGGCGTGCGCGCGCTCACGCACGTGGCGGCGGATGCGCCAGGCGGCGTACAGCAGCGCGCTGAGCAGCAGCGCGATCAGGCCGGACAACACCGGCAGGGTCAGGCCCAGGCCGGCGCGGTAGCTGACCGCGTGCAGGTAGAGGCCGTAGCCGGGCGGGTCGAAGCTGGTCTGGTGGGAGATGGTGCCGGGGCGCTCCGCCGGGTCGAACTTGCTGGCCAGGGTTTTGCCGCTCAGGTCCTGGATGCTGATGTAGTTCTTGGAGGCGATCCACCACGGCACTTGGTTGAACAGCAGTAAATCCAGTTGGTAGGACAGCCGCAGCCCGCCCAGGGCCTTGCCGTCGTGGACGATGGGCACGGCCAGATCGAAACGATATTTGCCGTCGCTGCCCTGATAAGGCGCGCCGTAGCTGGGGCGCAACAATCGGTTGGCGCGCCACAACGCGTCGAAGGTTTCGCCGGACAGAACGCTGCCGTCGCGGCGGGTGCCGTGCTGGTCGCGCAACACCTTGCCGTCCAGGTCTACCTGCTGGATGTTCAGCAGTTCCGGGTTGCCCCGCAGGTAAAACGCGGCTTGCCGAGCAAAACGCTGACTGTCGATATTGCCGCTCTCGATTTCCCGGCCCAGGTTTTCAGCCCATTCCTGCTGCCCTTCCAGATACATGCGCAAGGACTGCTCCAGCCACAACACCTCCTGGATCAGGTTGTCTTGCTGCTCGTCGCGCCAGTCGCGGTACACCAGATAGAACAGGCTGCCCAGCGCCAACAGCAGGGCCAATAGCAAGGCGCTGACGCTGAGCCAGAGCATGCGGGAAGAACGGCGTGACAATAAAGTTTTTATCTGCATGACATGCTAGGGAAAGCCCTAATGCGGAAGTCCCTAATAGTTGAAAGAAATAGGAAATTCTACTTTACACGGAACAAGCAGACTGTCCACAAGGACAGCGCATAAGGAAAAATCGGCCATGGCGCCGGCTAAATCTCTTTTGCCGGTCATAAAATGCCAATGGGTTGATTGATTCCCTATAACACCAAACAAGTGAGATGGAGATAGAGAATGAAACTGAAGACAGCCGCCGTGGCCCTCTGCGCCGCGTTCGCTTTATCCGGCGTAGCCAATGCCGCCGGCGAAATCCTCATCAAATTCAGCCATGTGGTCTCCCCGGACACGCCCAAGGGCAAAGCCGCTGAATATTTCAAGAAACTGGCGGAGGAGCGCACCAAAGGCAAGGTCAAGGTGCAAGTGTATCCCAACAGCCAGTTGTACAAGGACAAGGAAGAACTGGAAGCGCTGCAACTGGGCGCGGTTCAGATGCTGGCACCCAGCCTGGCCAAGTTCGGCCCGCTGGGGGTCAAGGAGTTCGAGGTATTCGACCTGCCCTATCTGTTCGACAACTACGATCAGGTCAACAAGGTGATGCACGGCCCCATCGGCAAACAATTGCTGGGCAAGCTGGAGAGCAAGGGCATCAAAGGCCTGGCTTATTGGGACAACGGCTTCAAGAACTTCTCCGCCAACAAGCCCATCCGCACCCCTGCCGACCTCAAGGGCCTGAAGATTCGCATTCAGTCGTCCAAGGTGCTGGAAGAAGAGATGCGCACTCTGGGCGCGCTGCCGCAAGTGATGGCTTTCTCCGAGGTGTACCAGGCGCTGCAGACTGGCGTGGTGGACGGCACCGAGCTGGAGGCGTCCAATCTGTACACCAGCAAGGCCTATGAGGTGCAAAAGCAGCTGACGCTGACCCAACACGGCTTCCTGGGCTACGCCGTCATCGTCAACAAGAAGTTCTGGGACGGCTTGCCGGCCGATGTGCGCGGCCAACTGGACAGCGCGATCCGCGATGCGTCCACTTACGCCAACGATATCGCCAAGAAGGAAAACGAGCGCGCGCTGGCCGGCATCAAGGCTTCCGGCAAAACTCAAATCTACACCCCCACTCCGCAAGAACGC
This sequence comes from Chromobacterium haemolyticum DSM 19808, assembly GCF_000711885.1. Taxonomy (GTDB): domain Bacteria; phylum Pseudomonadota; class Gammaproteobacteria; order Burkholderiales; family Chromobacteriaceae; genus Chromobacterium; species Chromobacterium haemolyticum. Next base: position 12,854 of record NZ_JONK01000038.1, on the reverse strand, counting down.
AGCGCCTTCAAAAAGGCGCTGGCGCCGGTTCACGCCAAGATGGCCGGCCGCATTGGCCAGGATCTGCTAAACCAGATCTATAAAGAAACTGGTTTCAACCCGGCCAAATAAAGCCAGCCCGGTTCAAGAGCATGCCCGCCAGGCATGCTCTTGTTCCATGCGGAGACAGTCATGCTCAAATTCCTCGATCACCTTGAGGAGTGGATGATCGCCTGCCTGATGGGGGCCGCCACCCTCATCACCTTTACCGCGGTGCTGCACCGCTACGGTTCGGGCATCGCCACTCTGCAGCCCCTGCTCGCCCACATCAATATGTCCTGGGCGCAGGAGCTGACCATTTACCTATTTGTCTGGATGGCCAAGTTTGGCGCCGCTTACGGCGTGCGCACCGGCATCCATGTCGGCGTCGATCTGCTGATCAACCGGCTTAGCGACAAGCGCCGCGGGCGCTTCATCGTGTTCGGCCTGCTGGCCGGCGCGCTGTTTACCGGCACCGTCGCCGTCATGGGCGGGGATTTTGTCTGGAACATCGCCCACACCGATCAAACCTCTCCGGATCTGGAAGCGCCGATGTGGCTGGTCTACCTGGCCATTCCCTGCGGCTCCACCTTGATGTGCTTCCGTTTCCTTCAAGTGGCCTGGAACTTCATCAGGACCGGCTCGCTGCCCAAGCATGACCACGGCCATGTGGACGGCATTGAGGGCGACGAGCAACTGGACAATATGCACCCGCACGATATGCATCACGGAGGCCGCCCATGAGCGCGTTGATCATTTTCGGCCTGCTGATGCTGCTGATGCTGACCGGCATGCCGATCTCCATCTCCTTGGGCCTGACGGTGCTCACCTTCCTGTTCACCATGACGGACGTGCCGGTCACGTCGGTGGCCCTGAAGCTGTTCACCGGCATAGAGAAGTTCGAGATCATGGCCATCCCCTTCTTCATCCTGGCCGGCAACTTCCTGATGCACGGCGGGGTAGCCAAACGCATGATCCGCTTCGCCACCACGCTGGTGGGGCACTGGTACGGCGGGCTGGGCCTGGCTGGCGTGGTGTCCTGCGCGCTGTTCGCTGCGATCACCGGCTCATCTGTGGCCACCGTGGTGGCGGTGGGCTCCATCATTCTGCCGGCCATGGTCAAACAAGGGTATCCGCAACGCTTCGGCGCGGGGGTGATCACCACTTCCGGCGCGCTGGGCATTCTGTTTCCGCCGTCGATCAACCTGGTGATGTACAGCATCGCCACCGCCGGCATGGATGTCACCGGCCCCAACGGCATGAGCGTCAGCACCGCCTCGGTGGGCCAGTTGTTCATGGCCGGGGTGCTGCCCGGTCTGTGCCTGTCCTTACTGCTGGGCCTGACCACTTGGTTCCGCGCCAAGAAGTTCGACTACCCGCGCCTGCCCCGCGCCGGCTGGGGCGAGCGTTGGCAGGCTTTCCGCGACAGCGTCTGGGGCCTGCTGTTGATCGCGCTGGTGATAGGCGGCATCTACAGCGGCATCTTCACGCCCACCGAGGCGGCGGCGATGGCCGCGGTGTATGCCTTCGTGATCGCGGTCTTCGTCTACAAGGACATGGGACTGAAGGATGTGCCCAAGGTGTTGCTGAACGCCGCATCCATGAGTTCGATGCTGCTCTACATCATCACCAACGCGGTACTGTTCTCCTTCCTGCTGGCGTCCGAGCAGATTCCGCAGGCAATGGCGGCGTGGATGACCAGCCAGGGTCTGGGCATTGTGGCCTTCCTGTTGCTGACCAATATCCTGCTGTTGGCCGCCGGCAACTTCATGGACCCGTCGGCCATCGTGCTGATCATGGCTCCCATCCTCTATCCGGTGGCGGTGAAACTAGGCGTCAACCCCATCCACTTCGGCATTCTGATCGCGGTGAACATGGAGGTGGGCATGTGCCACCCGCCGGTGGGATTGAACCTTTACGTCGCGTCCGGGATCACCAAGATGGGCATCACCGAACTGACGGTGGCGGTATGGCCCTGGCTGCTGACCATGCTGGGCTTCCTCGTAGCGGTGACCTATGTGCCGGAAATCTCGCTGTGGCTGCCGCGCGCGCTGGGCATGCTGAATTAGCAGCGTCCGACAGACATGAAAACGCGATGGCCGATGCCATCGCGTTTTTTGTCGGACAAGACGATAGCCCTGTCCACCGTTAAGCCCGTATAATGTGTAGTCACTCTCTTACACCAACCAACCACCTAAAGATCAACCTCAGGAGTCCCAGAGAATGGACGAGCAATTGCGCCAGAGCGCACTGGAATACCACCAGTACCCCAACCCGGGCAAAATCCAGGTTGCCCCGACCAAGCCTCTCACCACCCAACGCGACCTCGCCCTGGCCTACTCCCCCGGAGTGGCGGCCGCCTGCGACGCCATCGTGGAAGATCCGCTGAACGCCTACAAATACACCGCGCGCGGCAATCTGGTCGCGGTGATCTCCAACGGCACCGCCGTGCTGGGCCTGGGCAATATCGGCGCGCTGGCCGGCAAGCCGGTGATGGAAGGCAAGGGCGTGTTGTTCAAGAAGTTCGCCGGCATCGACGTGTTCGACATCGAAGTCAACGAACTGGACCCGGACAAACTGGTGGACATCATCTGTTCGCTGGAACCCACCTTCGGCGGCATCAACCTTGAAGACATCAAGGCGCCGGAATGCTTCTATATCGAGAAGAAGTGCCGCGAACGCATGAACATCCCGGTGTTCCACGATGACCAGCACGGCACCGCCATCGTGGCCGCCGCCGCGGTGCTGAACAGCCTGCGCCTGGTGGAGAAGGACATCGCTCAAGTGCGCGTGGTGGCTTCCGGCGCCGGCGCCGCCGCCATCGCCTGCCTGGACCTGCTGGTGGCCCTGGGCGTGAAACGCGAGAACATCACCGTCTGCGACTCCAAGGGCGTGATCTACGAAGGCCGCGACGAGAAGCTGGACGACTCCAAGAAGCGCTACGCGATCAAGGACAACGGCCAGCGCAAGCTCGCCGACGCCATGACCGGCGCCGACATTTTCATGGGCCTGTCCGGTCCCAAGCTGGTGTCCCAGGACATGGTCAAATCCATGGCCCGCTCGCCGCTGATCCTGGCCATGGCCAATCCCGAGCCGGAAATCCTGCCGCCGCTGGTGAAGGAGGTTCGCCCGGACGCCATCATCGGCACCGGCCGTTCGGACTACCCGAACCAGGTCAACAACGTGCTGTGCTTCCCCTTCATCTTCCGCGGCGCGCTGGATGTGGGCGCCACCACCATCAATGAAGAGATGAAGCTGGCCACCGTGCGCGCGATCGCCGACCTGGCGCTGGCGGAACAGAACGACGTGGTGGCCACCGCTTACGGCGACCAGGAGCTGTCCTTCGGCCCGGAATACGTGATTCCGAAGCCGTTCGATCCGCGCCTGATCGTCAAGATCGCCCCCGCCGTGGCCAAGGCCGCAATGGATTCCGGCGTGGCAACCCGCCCGATCCAGGACTTCGACGCCTACGCCGATCAACTGGCCCAATTCGTGTACAAGACCAATCTGTTCATGAAGCCGGTGTTCGCCCAGGCCAAGAAAGACCAGAAACGCGTGGTGCTGGCCGAGGGCGAGGACGAGCGCGTACTGCACGCCACTCAGGAAATCGTCACCCAAGGCCTGGCCAAGCCCATCCTGATCGGTCGCCCCAGCGTCATCGACATGCGCATCCAGAAGCTGGGCCTGAAGCTGGTGGCCGGCAAGGACTTCGAGATCGTCAACAACGAATCCGATCCGCGCTTCGCCGACTACTGGAAAGAGTACTACCAGCTGACCAAGCGCAAGGGCGTGTCCCAAGAGCAGGCTCGCCGCCGCGTGATCGGCAATACCACGCTGATCGGCGCGCTGATGGTGCGCCGCGGCGACGCCGACGCGATGATCTGCGGCACCTACGGGCCGTATCGTCAGCACTTCGACATCGTTGAAACCGTGCTCGGCTACAACAACCCGGAGAAAGTGGCCGGCGCGATGAACGCGCTGATCCTGCCCACCGGCAACATCTTCATCGCCGACACTTACGTCAACGCCGACCCGAGCGCAGAACAACTGGCCAGCATCACCCGCATGGCCAGCGAATCGATCAAGCGCTTCGGCATTGCGCCCAAGGCCGCGCTGCTGTCCAACTCCAGTTTCGGCACGCTGAACAGCGCGTCGGCGCAGAAGATGCGCGCCGCCTTCGACCAGATCCGCGCCGCGCAGCCGGACCTGGAAATCGACGGCGAGATGCAGGGCGACGCCGCGCTGGTGGAAAGCATCCGCAACCAGGCGATGCCGGACAGCACGCTGAAAGGTTCCGCCAACCTGCTGATCATGCCGAATGTGGAAGCCGCCAACATCAGCTACAACCTGTTGCGCGTCTCCGCCTCCGACGGCGTCACCATCGGCCCCATCCTGATGGGCATGAGCAAGTCGGCTCACATCCTGACCCCGATCGCCTCGGTTCGCCGCATCGTCAACATGGTGGCCCTGGCCGCCGTGGACGCGCAGAACAGCAAGTAAGCGTCGGCCTGGATTTAAAGGCATATACTGAACGGGCAAGCACGGCTTGCCCGTTTTTTCTTCGCCGAGGGAGCAGCTCATGAGCAACGAATTCAATCCCAACGATCCCTTCGCCCTGTTCCGCCAGTTCTGGCAAACCGCCACCCCGCCGGGCATGCAACCGTTCCTGCCGCCGATGAGCGAGGAAGAAATAGACCGCAAGCTGGCGGAATTGCGCGTGGTGGAAAGCTGGCTGACCATGAATATGGGCATGTTGAGCATGCAGATCAAAGCCCTGGAAATGCAGAAGTCCGCGCTGCACTCGATGCGGCCGAAAGACCCACCGCACAATTGAGGCCGCACGGTTCCCACGCGGCCGAGCTCAAGTTTGCTTGAAGCGCAAACAACGCTACACTCTACCCTCCGGCCGCGGACCTTCCTGGCAGAAGCCCGTGGCCGCTACGCATTATCGTGATGAGCGGGATGGCGTGCCCTCCCCTTTCCCATAACAACGAATTTTCCGCGGACTCCATGCGTTTTTCCACTCCACCCGCCGAGCAGCCCGCCGACTCCGGTCTGCCGTCCATCCCCGCTTGGCTGTTCTTGATCATTGCTGTCGCCTGGCTGTTGCCCGGCTTGGTAGGCCATGAGCCTTGGAAGCCGGACGAAGCCTATACCTTTGGCCTGATCCGCCATATCGCAGAGACCGGCGACTGGATCGTACCGACGCTGGCCGGCGAACCCTTCATGGAAAAGCCGCCGCTATTCTTCATCAGCGCCGCCTTCACCATGCAATTGTTCAGCGGCTGGCTCAGCGCCCCGGACGCCGCCCGCTTGGCCGCCGGCGGCTGGATGGCGCTGGCTCTGGCCGGCACCGCCGTCTCCGCCGGGGCCTTGTATGGCCGGCGCGCCGCGCCCTGGGGCGCCTTGTTGCTGTTGGGGTGCCTGGGCCTGCCGATGCGCGCCCACCAAATGATCACCGACACCGCCTTGCTGGCCGGCATCGCCTGGGGCCTGGCCGGATTGGTGCTGCTGCGCCGGCGCGCCTGGCTGGGCGGGGCGCTGCTGGGCCTGGGCGGAGCCGTCGCTTTCTTGAGCAAGGGCCTGCTGGGGCCCGGCTGCCTGGGCCTGGCCGCCTTGCTGCTGCCGCTGCACCCCGATTACCGCAGCCGCCGTTACGCCGGCGGCCTGCTGCTTGCCGCGCTCATCGGCTTGCCGCTGACCGCGCTGTGGGGCTTAAACCTGTACTTGCGCGATCCCGCCTTGTTCCAACTCTGGTTCAAAGTGAACAATTTCGGCCGCTTCGACGGCAGCGCCCACTTGGGCCCCAAGGCACCGCGGCTCTTCTACGGCCGCACTCTGCCCTGGTACGGCATTCCGGTGTTGCCACTGGCCTTGTGGGGGCTTTGGCGCGGCCGCCGGCAATGGACCCGCGCCTGGCCCGCCGCGCCGGCCCTGCTCTGGCTAGTGACGCTGACGGTCCTGTCGTTGGCGGGCGACGCTCGCGAACTATATGCGATGCCCCTGCTGCTACCGCTGGCGCTGTTGGCCATCTCTGGCTTGCGCGCCGGCGAAGCCCACCGCGCCTGGCGCGCGCTGTCCGGCTTCAACCTGCTGCTCTGCCTGACGCTGGGAGCCATCGTGCTGGTTGTCGCCTGGGTGCTCTCCACCGGCGAACCCGCGCAATTCGCCCGCTACCTTCTGCAGCGTAAATTCACCGACTGGCACCCCCAATGGTACCCGTGGACCTGGCTGGCCTTCAGCCTGATTGCCGGTGGCGTGGCTTCCCTATGGCGACGTTTCCCATCAAACACCGCTCCCGGCTTTGCCTGGCGCTGGAGCCTCACCATCGTGCTGTTGTGGGGGGGCCTAGCCACATTGTGGCTGCCGGCGCTGGATCACGGCATGCGCTATCGCGAAACCTTCGCTCCGCTCCGCCCCGTCCTCGCCGATATCGACCGGCAGGGCGAATGCGTCGCCAGCATCGGCCTCGGCGAGCCCCAACGAGCCTTGCTGGACTACTACGCCGACTACCGCACTCAGCGGCTGGAAAGCACACCGCAGGCCAAAAACTGCCGCTGGCTGCTGGTCCAGTCCCTGCATGACCAATTGCCGCCCTACCTGACCGGCCTAACGCCGATAGCAAGCTTCCAGCGCCCGGGCGACTCAAAGGAACGCTTCCGCCTTTATCGGCTGGAGCGGCCGCTGGGCCAGCTATTGGGCGCGACAAAATAATTACAACGTATTTAATTTATTGGAAAATTGTCACAATCAGTCACATTTTGCCCAATATTCCTTAACAATCACAGTGCCGGGATAACGTAGCCTTAACCCTTTTTTCTTGAGGTTATGGTATGTCGGCGCTGAACGCGGTGGATTTGTTCTGGTCCTTGGCCAGCGGGCGCTTCTCCCGCGAGGACGGATTCGACGAAGGGAAGAACCGCTGTAAATTCGCGCTGCGCGGACTGCTGACCCTGCCATGGACGTTGCGCTGGCTGGACAGCTGGGGCCAACCCGCGCTGCGCCGCCACCTGCAAGCCAATCCTAGACTGGCCTGCAAGCTGCATCGCCCCTACTTGTACCGTTCTCTTGGCCCAAGCGGCAAACTAGCCGCCCTGCGCGAACACTATCAGACGCTGGCCGAGCGTGTGTCTCCCGCCGCCTACCACGATCTGCTCAGCGACGCTGGCCTGACGCTGGCCGAGTTGCTCGGCAAAAACGACGCCGGGATCACGGCAGTGCTGACGCACCGTCATAGCTTCGACAAAGAGGGCGAGCTGTCCTTGCAAATCTGCTCGGAAAAGCGGGTCGCCATCGCCACGCTGACTTTCACCATCACCCGCCGTCAGGGCGAAACCGCCATCATCATCGGCGGCCTGCAAGGCCCGCGCAAACCCCATGGCGCGGAAGCCGTGCACCAGCTGACCAAGCAAAGCCATGGGCTGTTTCCCAAGCGCTTGGCGGTGGAGGCCTTGATCGCGCTGGCTCGGGAGATAGGCGCCAGCCAGGTACTGGCGGTCAGCAAATGGCAGCATATCTACAGCTCTTGGCGCTATCGTCGTGAATTCTTCGCCGATTACGATAGCTTCTGGGACACCTTCGATGCCCAGCCCACTGCTTGCAAACGTTTCTTCAGCCTGCCGCTGCAGTTGCCGCGCAAGCCCCTGACCGAGATCGCCAGCAAGAAGCGCGCGGAATATCAACGACGCTACGCTCTGCTGGACGAACTCACCAACCAAAGCCGCCGAGCCGTCACGCTCCCGGCCGCCGCAAACTGAAGGCGGGCTCGGCGCGACTGAAGTCGTCGCCGCCCAATTTGCCCACCAAGGCCAGGACCTCTCCCGCCACGCGGCCATCGCGCCACGCCTCATCCGCCACATGCACGTGACGCACCTCGCCCAACACTAAGTTGCCGGCGCCCGCGCCATCGCCCAAGGCCAGGCACTGGGTCAACACGCACTCGAAGCGAAGCGGCGCCTGCTCCACACCCGGAGCCCTCACCTGCCGGCTGCGCGCCTTGGCTACGCCGGCCAGATCGAACTCGTCCACATCCGGCGCGTAAGGGCCACAGCTCAGATTCATCTCTTCCGCCAAGCGTTCCGGCACCACGTTAACCACAAACTCCCCGGTAGCTCGAATATTGGCCAAGGTGTCCTTCACCCCGCCGTCGGCCGGTGTCAGAATGCTCAGCGCCAGCACCGGCGGCTTCACGCTGGCCACGGTGAAAAAGGAAAACGGCGCCAAGTTGGCCACGCCCCGCAAATCCTGGGTGCTGACCCAGGCAATGGGCCGGGGCAGCACGCTGCCCACCAGCAAGGGATACACCGCTTCGGGTGGCAGCATCTTGATGTCGCAGTCCATATAGACTCCTCTCTGATGCCATCATTCTAATGCTGCAAAGCAGCAAAATACTAGCGCGTCAAATGCGCCCGGCGATGGTGTCGCAACCGCTCGGCAGGTAAAATGGCGTGATGAACTCACCTCGTTTTATCCATCTGCGCCTCCACTCGGAGTTCTCCATCACCGACGGCATCGTGCGCCTGGATGACGCCATCAAGCGCGCCATCAAGGACAATATGCCCGCGGTGGGCATGTCCGATCTGATGAACATCTTCGGCATGGTCAAGTTCTACAAGGGCTGCCGGGACAAAGGCATCAAGCCCATCGTGTCCTGCGATGTCTGGCTGGAAAACGAGGAAGACCGCGATAAGCCTTATCGCCTGATGCTGACGGTCAAGAACCGCCAGGGCTACGGGCGCTTGTGCGAACTGCTGGCCGACGCCTATACCCACAACCAGTACCGCGGCCGTGCCGAGCTCAAGCGCGCCTGGCTGGAAAACGGCGACAACAGCGGCCTAATCTGCTTATCCGGCGCTCACCTGGGCGACGTTGGCCAAGCCTTGCTGATGGGCCAGCGCGACGAAGCGCGCCGCCGCGCCGAATATTGGGAACGCTGCTTCCCGGACAATTTCTACCTGGAACTGCAACGCCTGGACAACCCGCAGGTGGAAAACGCGGTACAAGCCTCGCTGTGGCTGGCCGGCGAGATCGGCCTGCCGGTAGTGGCCACCCACCCGATCCAGTTTATGGACCCGGACGATTTCAAGGCCCACGAGGCCCGCGTCTGCATCGCCGAGGGCTTCACCCTGGGCGACAAGCGCCGGCCGCGCAGCTTCGAGGAAAACCAATACTTCCTGTCCACTGACCAGATGCTGGAGCGCTTCGCCGACATTCCAGAAGCGCTGGAAAACTCAGTGGAAATCGCCCGCCGCTGCAATATCAGCGTGCAACTGGGCAAAAACTACCTGCCTCAATTCCCCACCCCGGACGGCATGACGCTGGACGACTACCTGGTGCACCTGTCCCAGGAAGGCCTGGAAGAACGGCTGGCCAAGCTCTACCCCGACCCGGAAGTCCGCGCCCAAGAGCGGCCGCGTTACGATGAGCGTTTGAAGATCGAGTGCGACACCATCATCCAGATGGGCTTCCCCGGCTACTTCCTGATCGTTGCCGACTTCATCAACTGGGCAAAAAACAATGGCTGCCCGGTGGGGCCGGGCCGCGGCTCCGGCGCCGGTTCGCTGGTGGCCTACAGCATAGGCATCACCGATATCGATCCGCTAGCCTACGCGCTGCTGTTCGAACGCTTCCTCAACCCCGAGCGGGTATCGATGCCCGACTTCGACATCGACTTCTGCCAAGACAACCGCTATCGCGTGATCGAGTACGTGCGCCAGAAATACGGCGCCGAGGCGGTATCGCAAATCGCCACCTTCGGCACCATGGCCGCCAAGGCGGTGGTGCGCGACGTCGGCCGGGTGCTGGACCTGCCCTATATGTTCTGCGACGGCGTATCCAAGCTGATTCCGGCCGCGCCCGGCAAGCAGTATTCGCTGGACGACGCAGTGGAAATGGAGCCGGTGCTGCGCGAGCGACTGGAAAACGAGGAAGAGCTGCGCGAGCTTTGGGAACTGGCCAAGAAGTTGGAAGGCCTGACCCGCAACATCGGCATGCACGCCGGCGGCGTCTTGATCGCGCCGGGCAAGATCACCGATTTCTGCCCGATGTACCAAGCCAGCGCCGACGGCGCGGTGCCGGTATCGATGCTGGACAAGGACGATGTGGAAAAAGTGGGGCTGGTGAAGTTCGACTTCCTGGGCCTGCGCAACCTGACCATTATCGAACTGGCGGTCAACTACATCAAAAACCTGGACCCAAGTTTCGACACCGATCTCAACCTGCTCGAGTTCACCGACCCCGCCGCCTACAAAGTACTGCAACAGGCCAACACTACCGCCGTATTCCAGCTTGAATCGGACGGCATGAAACGGCTGCTGGAAAAACTGAAGCCAGACCGTTTCGAAGACATCATCGCTGTGCTGGCCCTGTATCGACCCGGCCCGCTCGGCTCCGGCATGGTGGACGACTTCATCCTGCGCAAGGCCGGCAAGCAAGAGGTCGACTACTACCACCCGGACCTGCAGGCCTGCCTGGATCCGACTTACGGCGTGATCGTGTATCAAGAGCAGGTGATGCAGATTTCGCAGATCATCGGCGGCTACACCCTGGGCGGCGCCGACATGCTGCGGCGCGCGATGGGCAAGAAAAAGCCCGAGGAAATGGCCGAACACCGCGGCAAGATCGCCCAGGGCGCGGCCACCAAGGGCTACGATCCCAAGTTGGCCGAGATGCTGTTCGACCTGATGGCCAAGTTCGCCGAGTACGGCTTCAACAAGTCGCACACCGCCGCCTACGCCGTGGTGTCCTACCAGACCGCCTGGCTCAAGGCCCATCACACCGCGGCCTTCATGGCGGCCACCATGTCCTCTGAATTGGACAACACCGACCAGCTCAAGGTGTTCTACGACGACAGCGTGGACAGCAAAAACGGCCTGATCTTCCTGCCGCCGGACGTCAACCAGAGCTACTACCGCTTCGTGCCGGTGGACCGCAAACACATCCGCTACGCCTTGGGCGCGATCAAAGGCACCGGCGAAGCGGCCGTCGACCACATCGTCGCGGTGCGCACGGAGTCCGGCCCGTTCAAGGACCTGTTCGACTTCTGCCGCCGCACCGATAAAAAAATCGTCAACAAGCGCGTGATCGAGGCGCTGATCCGCGCCGGCGCCTTCGACAGCATCGAACCCAACCGGGCCAAGCTGTTCGGCAATGTCGGCCTGGCGATGAACGCCGCCGAGCAAGAACACGCCAACGCCAATCAGGGCGGCCTGTTCGACATGTTCGGCGACGATGTCGCCCCCAGTGTGGAAATGGTGGAAATCAAGCCGTGGAGCGACGCCGTCAAACTGGCGGAGGAAAAGCTGGCCATCGGCTTCTATCTGTCAGGCCATCCCTTCGCCGCGTACGCCAAGGAAATTCGCGGCTTCATCAAAACCCCGCTGTCCCGGCTCAGCCCGCGCAAAGAGCCGCAACTCCTGGCCGGTTTCGTCACTGGCATCCGGGTCAAAGTGGGCAACCGCGGCAAAATGGCCTTCGTCCAGTTGGATGACGGCAGCGCCAAGCTGGAAGTCAGCCTATTCGCTGAAAGCTTCGAAGCCAACCGCAGCCGGTTGAAAGACGACGTGGTGCTGGTGATAGAAGGCAAGGTAAGCGAGGACAACTTCTCCGGCGGCCTGCGCATCATCGCCGATAAAGTCTATGAATTGGGCGAGGCGCGCAGCCGTTACGCACGCAGCCTGTCGCTGAAACTGGCCGGCAAGGTGGACGTCAGCAAGCTCAAGTCCCAGCTGCATCCGTTCCGTAGCGAGGATGCCGGCTGCCCAGTGCGCATCCATTACAACAACGGCGCGGCCAGCGGCGATCTGATGCTGCCGCCGCCCTGGGGCGTCCGCTTGGACGACGGCCTCTTGCTGGCGCTGCAGGACTGGCTGGGCAACGACAAAGTCAAAGTGATGTGGTAACCGCTCCGCTTTCTGCAAGCCGCGCCCAGCGCGGCTTTTTTCTTGTTCCGCGCCTTTGCAAGCGCCGGACATTACAGTAGGCTTCCCCGCTCAAACGCACACGCAAAAGGATGTTTTCAGATGACGGCACGCCCGGCGCAACTCCAAGACATCGCCCCGGTCTTCCAGATCGAACAAGCGGTATTCGGTCATCACGTCTACCCGGACTTTTTCTTCCGCCAGGCTCACGACCTGTGGCCGGACCTATTCTTCGTCGCGCCAGGCGCTCAAGACGGAGAACTGGGCGGCTACATCATCGGCGCTCCAGGCAGCGGGCAAGGAGAGTTCTGGATTATGTCGCTGGCGGTCCATGAGCATTGCCGCGGACAGGGCCTAGGCAAGCAACTGCTGCAAGCCCTGCTGCAAGCGCTGCGGACTCGTCAGGCCAAGCACGCGAAGTTGACCGTGCATCCCGACAACTCCGCGGTCAGGCTGTACCAAAACCAGGGCTTCTCCGTTATCGAACATCAGCCTCATTACTTCGGCCACAACGATCCACGCTTGGTCATGCGCGTGGATTTCTAGCTTCCAGACGCACGAAAGCCTCCCATGGGGGGCTTGGCAAAATCTGAACACCAATGCAAAAGCCCAGCTCGTCTGAGCTGGGCTTCGCAATCGGGCGTCTGGCGGTGTCCTACTTTCACATGGCGAATGCCACACTATCATCGGCGCTAAGGCGTTTCACGGTCCTGTTCGGGATGGGAAGGCGTGGGACCACCTCGCTATGGCCACCAGACATAAACTGGTACAAACTAGAAGAAGCCTGGGCTGATCTTTGATCAGCCCACATATATTCGGTATTCAATTGTGTCGCACATCCACACTTCGTCGCTCAGTCTCCCAAGCCACTCAAATGATAGGATCAAGCCTCACGAGCAATTAGTATCGGTTAGCTTA
>NZ_JONK01000037.1 GCF_000711885.1 Chromobacterium haemolyticum DSM 19808 | reverse complement strand
CAGCGGCGCGCCCGGCGTGGTTGTCGCCGTGGAGGTGCGGCCGCGCTGATAGCCGGCGTTGGCGTTCAACGCCGGCAGCAACTGGGCGCGGGCGATGCCGGCCTGGGCCGCGGCTTCGTCGACGCGGGCGGCGGCGGCGGCCAGGTCCTGGTTGTGTTCCAGGGCCTCTGCGATCAGCTGGTCCAGCACCGGATCGTTGAACTGTTTCCACCAGTCCATGGCGATGGCCGGACTCTGGACCTGGGCGCTGTCCGGCAGCTCCAGTTTGGGGCGGCTGTAGTCGGGGCCAACCGCGCAAGCGGTCAGCGCCAGCGCCACCAATGAGGGAATCAGGGCGCGCTTAAACATGGTCGGCCTCCTCCGCCGCAACCGGCTTTTTGCGCCGCTCGGACGCCTGCATGATCAGCCGGAAGAACATCGGCACAAAGAATGTGGCGATGAAAGTAGCGGCCAGCATGCCGCCCACCACCGGGGTGCCCAACGCGCGACGGCTGGCGGAACCGGCCCCGCTGGAAATCACCAACGGCACGCAGCCCAGGATGAAAGCCATCGAAGTCATCACGATGGGGCGGAAACGCAGCCGCGCCGCTTCCAGCGCGGCGTCCATCAACGGCAAGCCCTGCTGACGCTGCTGCACGGCGAACTCCACGATCAAGATAGCGTTCTTGGCCGCCAGGCCCACCAGCGTGACCACGCCGATCTGGAAGTAGACGTTGTTGTCCTGATGGCCGATGACGGCGGCGAGCAAAGCGCCGAACAGCGCGAAGGGCACCGAGGTCACCACCGCCAGCGGCAGGCTCCAGCGTTCATACTGCGCCGCCAGGATCAGGAACACCATCAGGATGCCGAACAGGAAAGCCGTGGCGGCGGTGCCGCCGGCCAGTTTTTCCTGATAGGCGCTGCCGCTCCAGGCCAGCGCATAGTCGTTGCCCAATACTTGCCGGGTCACCTCTTCCAGCGCCTGGATGGCCTGGCCGGAACTGACGCCGGGCGCCGGCTGGGCCAGTATCTTGGCGGCATTGAAAATGTTGAAGCGGTCCACCAGCTCCGGCCCGTAGCTGGATTTGACTTCCACCAGGCTGGACAGCGGCACCATCACCCCCTCGGTGGAACGCACATAGATATTGGCGATGTCCTCCGGCCGCGCGCGGAAATCCGCCTCGGACTGCAACTGCACCTTGTAGGTGCGGCCGAACTTGTTGAAGTCGTTGACGTAAAGCTGGCCGAAGGTGGCTTGCAGGGTGTCGAACACTTGGTTGATGTCCACACCCAGCGCCTTGGTTTTTTCACGGTCCAGGTCCAGGTATTTCTGCGGCACGTTGGCGCGGAAGGTGGTGGTCACGCTGGCGAACTCCGGCCGCTGCCGCGCGGCGGCCAGCAGTTTCTCCGCCGCCTGGCTGAGCTTTTGCGCGCCATGGTCGCCGCGGTCCTGCAGATAAGCCTCCAGGCCGCCGGTAGTGGACATGCCGATGATGGGCGCAGGGTTGAAAGCGCTCATCACGCCGGTCTGCACGGTGCGGCCCAGGCGATTGAACTCGGCGGACACGGAGAAAGAGTCCTCGCCCTTGGCCTTGCGCTGGTCCCAATCTTTGAGGGTAACAAAGCTGGTGCCGCGGTTGGTCTGCTTGGAACCGGACAGGATGTCGAAACCGGTGAAGGTGGTGACGCTTTCCACATTGGGGTTGGCCATCATCAGCCGGTCGAATTCCGCCGTGGCCTTGGCGGTGCGAGTCAACGCGGCCGCGTCCGGCAGCGCGGTGCTGGCGAACAAGGTGCCCATATCTTCATTAGGCACCAACGAACCCGGCACTTTCTGGTACAAACCGACCGTGGCCGCCAGAATAACGGCAATCAGGCCGAAAGCGACGCCGACGCGGCGGTTGAGAAACAGCACGCCCAACACATAGCGGCCGGTCAAGCGTTCAAAAGCGCGGTTGAACCATTGGAAAAAACGCGGCGGCTGATGATGGCCGGGCTTGAGCAACAAAGCGCACAATGCCGGGGTCAGCGTCAGCGCGACAATGCCGGAGATGATCACCGACATGGCGATGGTGACGGCGAACTGCTTGTACATCACGCCGGTCATGCCGCCCATGAAGGCCACCGGCAGGAAGACCGCGCACAAGACCAGCACGATGGCCACCAAGGCGCCGGACACCTCCCCCATCGCCAGCACCGCGGCCTCCTTGGCGCTGCAGCGCCGCTCGCTCATGATGCGTTCGACGTTTTCCAGCACCACGATGGCGTCATCCACCACAATGCCGATGGCCAGCACCATGCCGAACAGGGTCAGCAGATTGATGGAAAAGCCCAACAGCAGCATGCCGGCGAAGGTGCCGATCAGCGACACCGGCACCGCGATGCAGGGAATCAGCGTGGCGCGGAAATTCTGCAGGAACAAATAAACCACTAGGAACACCAGCACCGTGGCTTCCAGCAGGGTTTCCACCACGCCGTGGATGGAGACCTTGACGAACTTGGTGGTGTCGAAGGGAATGGTGTAGTCCACCCCGGCCGGGAAGCGGGCCTTGAGCTCCTCCATCTTGGCGGCGATGGCGGCGGATACCTTGAGCGCGTTGGCGCTGGGTTGCAGATAAGTGGTGATGCCGACGCTGGGCTTGCCGTTGCGGGTGCCGAGCACATCGTAGTCGTTGCCGCCCATTTCCACCCGCGCCACATCCTTGACGCGGATCTTGGAGCCGTCCGGCATCGAGCGCACGATGATGTTCTCAAATTCCTTGGGTTCGCTGAGCCGGCCCTTGGCGTTGACCGTATAAGTAAAGCTGATGGGCGCGCTGGTGGGCTGAGCGCCGATCTTGCCGGCGGCGAACTGAGCGTTCTGCTCTCGCACCGCCTTGGCCACGTCGGACGGGGTCAGGCCCAGCTGGGCCATGCGGTCCGGCCGCAGCCACAGCCGCATCGCGTAATCCGTGCCGCCCATCATCGCCACATCGCCCACGCCGGGAATGCGCTTGAGCTCATCCATTACGTTGAGCAGAGCGAAATTGGACAGGTAGTTGCGGTCGTACTGGCCCGTGGGCGAGCCGATGGAGATCACGCTGAGCACCGAGGTGGACTTCTTGCGCACCGTGACACCCTGGCGCTGCACCTCGTCCGGCAGCTGCTTCATCGCCGCCTGCACCCGGTTATTGACGTCGATGGTGGCCTGGTCCGGATCGGTACCCACGGCAAAATAGACATTGAGGCTGAGCTGGCCGTTGGAAGCGGCGCTGGATTGCATGTAGAGCATGTTTTCCACGCCGTTGAGCTGCTGCTCCAGCGGCGCGGCCACGGTTTGGGCGATGGTTTCCGGCGTGGCGCCCGGGTAATTGGCCGACACCGACACCACGGCCGGAACGATCTGCGGATACTGCTCCACCGGCAGCGCGCGCATCGCAGCCAGGCCGGCCAGCACGACGACGATGGACAACACGCTGGCGAAGATGGGGCGATTAATGAAGAAACGCGAGAACATAAGCCTCTCCTTACGCCTTGGCCGGCGCGGCGGTCACCGGCTTGACCACCGTGCCGGGACGAGCTTGCATCAGGCCATCGACAATCACCCGCTCGCCGGCCTTGAGGCCGGATTCGATCACCACCCGGCCGCCCACCTGAGCGCCCAGCTTGACCATCCTGGCCTGCACTTTGTTGTCCGCGCCCACCACCATCAGTTGATTGTCCGCTTGAGCCTGAACCACAGCCTGCTCCGGCACGGTCAGCACATTCTTGCGCACGCCCAGATCCAGCAGCACGCGCACGAACTGGCCCGGCAGCAAACGCTCGTCCTCATTGGGAAATTGCGCCCGAGCGCTGATGGTGCCGGTTTTGGGATCCACGCGGTTGTCGCGGAAATCCAGCTTGCCGCTTTGCGCGTAGACCCGGCCGTCCGCCAGACGGATGCGAACCGGGTGGAGGGTGCCGTCATCCGCGCTCACTTTGCCGGTGGACAGGCTGTGCTCGTAATTGAGGCTGTCCTGCTCGGAAATGGAGAAATTGACGTAGATGGGATTGAGCTGAGAAATGGTGGTCAGCGGCTCGGCGGCGTCCACGCGGATCAGGCTGCCTTCGGATTGCACCTGCTTGCTAGTCAAGCCGGGAATCGGCGCGGCGACGCGGGTGTAGTCCAGGTTGAGCTGGGCTTCCTTGACCTTGGCGTCAGCGGATTGTTTGGCCGCCTTGGCGGAGTTCAGAGCCGCCACCGCGTTGTCGTAGTCCATTTTGGAAACCGCCTGTTCCTGGTACAGCGGACGGATGCGCTCCAGATCGGCTTCGGCTTTTTGCAGCGCGGCCAACTGCACCGCCTGCGCGCCCTTCGCCTGTCCCAGCTGCGCTTGGTAAGGGGCGGGATCGATCTGGAACAGCGTCTGGCCCTGCTTCACCGGCTGGCCTTCCACATAGGTGCGCTTGAGCAAAATGCCGCCCACGCGGGCGCGCACCTCGATATCACGGTAACCGGCGGTTTCGCCCACCAGTTCCATGGTCATGGGCACGTCGCCGGGCACAGCGGTTTCCACGGTGACTTGCGGTACGACGGCAGCCTGTTGCTGCGGCGAGCCGCAGGCGGCAAGCCAAACGGGCGAGGACAATAGCAGGGCAAACGACAATAGCTGTCGCGGCGAATAGCGCATTATTATTTCTCCATATGAGCGGGTATTCAGGATGGGCGGGCCAACCCAGGCGCAAGCGGAAACCTTGTAGGGTCAAGCGGACTGCTCTGAACCAGAGGCGCGGCAGTCCTGTTTGGAAGCGGCTGAAGACCCGCTAACCCCCTCACGTTGAGCCTGCTTGCACTGCCTGCGTCGGCGTGCATTGGCTCAGGTTCTCTACGAGGGCTTGTTAGCGGCTCTAAACCGCCTCCCATTAGAACAGCCTGTTATGAAGTGTTTTTTTTGAAAACAGCCGTTTTTGTAAATTGCGGGTAAATTCACGGGAAAACGGTGTAAAAAGTTGTGAATGCGAATCAAATCTATAATGACGATCGCGACGAGCCGTTTTTGCGGTTTCAAGCCGCGCCGCCAACTATCACCATCGCTAAGAGCCTGTTCTAAAGTCTCGCGAGCAAGAGCGAGACAAGGCGAAAACAAGCGAAAAAGCGGAGTGGTCGAGTGGTACATGAGCATTTTGAGCTTGTACTCACCGTGCAACGCTTCACGAAGCGCAGCAGACTTTGAACAAGCTCTATGGCAGAGGCTGAAAGGCTTTCAATAGACGCTCATAGCTGCCGTCCCCACGCATTGCGCTCAGGCCGGCCTCGAATTTCGCCGCGTTCTCACGGCCCTTGGGCCGCGCCTTGGAGAAAGCCAGCCAAAAGCCATCCTGGCTGATGCTCCCCACCTTGCGAATGCGGCCCGCGGCGGCGGGGTTGCCGCGGATGCGCAACTGGCCGGGACGCGTGTTCATCAAGACACAATCCACGCGGCGGGCCAAGAGCATGCGAATCAGGTCGTCATCCGAATGCGCCACGGATTTTATGATTTTGGAATCTCTCATGAAAGCGCTGGGATAGGTGTAGTCCTGAGTAATCCCCACTCTTCGTCCGGCCAAGTCCCGCAGACTCAGCCCGGCATCGGCGGCGGCAAGCGAAAAGATGGCCAGCTCCTCGGTGAACATCGGCGTTGGATGCCACCAGAACTGCCCGCGATTATCGTCGGTAATGGTGGCGCTGAGACACCCGGCAACGCGGCCAACCCGCGCCAACATCAAACAACGTGCAAACGGCACCAGTACGAAGCTGACCAAAACGCCCTGGCGGCGGAAGGCCTCCCGCGCCAGTTGCGGCGCCAGCCCCTGCGGCGCGCCATCGGCGCCACGCTCCGAATACGGCGGCCAGTCATCCTCCACGGCGATAAGCAGAGACGGAGGCGATGCGTCCGCTTGCGCCGCCACGGCGAGCAGGACCGCACACAAGATTCGTCGAAACCACGCTTGCATCTGTATCCCCTTCTCCACCGCAACGACACGGCCCGACAATGGACAAGCGCCGCTCGCCAACAATCGCCCGCTGCCAACGTGCGGTTCCCTAGCCACGCTTAATATCGACAGCTTTTCTAGTCAAGACGCCCTCATCAGCACCGCGGCCTCTCCTTTCCGCGAAACCACGTATGAAAATCGCGAGCCCGCCGATCGAATCGTCCTGGAACCTTATGGCGCTGCTGGATACCGTCCATCTTCTATCTCACCGGGAACAACGGCCTTCCCGCGCCACCGCCTAAGCTGAAGCGGGCAACGGCAAAGCGCTTGACCCCCGCGCGCGGGCAATGCCAAGATCATGAATCGCCCCGCCTTCATGCTAACCGCTGCCGCTTGAGGAGATTGGTTTGGAACCGTTTTGCCATCCGCTGGAAGTGCGCTGGTCCGACTGCGACGCCAACCAGCACGTCCGCCATACCGCCTACGCCGATTTCTGCACTCATGCCCGCATCGAATGGCTGCGCGGCCAGGGCTTCGGCTTTGAACAATTTCAGGCGCTGGGCTTTGGCCCGGTCATTTTCAAGGAGTGGACCGAGTATTTCAAGGAACTGCGGCTAAGCGAGCGTATCCACGTGCGCCTGGCCATCGCCGGCCTCAGCCAGGATGGCAAACGCTTTTGCATCCGCCACGAAATCTACAAAGAGGACGGCCGGCTGGCCGCGCGTCACGAAGTCAGCGGTTCATGGATAGACCTGACCCTGCGCAAGCTGACCACGCCGCCGCCGGAACTGAGCGCCATCTTCGCCTGGGCGGAGCGCACCGAGGATTTTCAGGCGCTGGATTGAGAAACGCCGAACGCAAAAAAGCCCTGACTGAAACAGTCAGGGCTTTTTGCTTGCTTTGGCGGAGAGGGGGGGATTCGAACCCCCGTTAGGGTATTACCCTAAACACGCTTTCCAGGCGTGCGACTTAAACCACTCATCCACCTCTCCAGAATCTCTGCGAAACAAGGCGCTTGGCGTTTCGTTCACAGAGGCTGCGCAGTATATAAGCCCTATCCATCCGGCGCAAGTGTTTTGTAAGCGGAATGAGAAAAAAGCGCGTCGACATACTCGCCCACCCCTTCTCGTTCGCGCCGCAGCCAGCCGGCGATCGCCGCGCGGAAACGCGGGTCGGCGATGTAATGGGCGGACCATGTCCGCTCCGGTTCAAAACCGCGCGCCAGTTTGTGCTCGCCCTGGGCGCCTCCTTCGAAGCACTGCAGGCCGGCGCGGATCGCGTATTCCAGGCCTTGGTAGTAGCACAGTTCGAAATGCAGGCAAGGAATATCGACCAACGCGCCCCAGTAGCGTCCGTACAGCACGCCGTCCTGCTCCAGACACAGGCTGGCCGCCAGCGGCGCGCCGTCCCGCTCGGCGACGAACATCAGGCAATGCGAACCCAGCCGCTCCGCCAGCAGCGCGAAGAAAGCCGGGTTCAAATAGGGCGCGGAGCGATGCTCCAGATAAGTCTGGCGGTAGCAGCGGTAGAAAAACGTCCAATCCTCGGCATGGATGGCCTCGCCGCGCAGAGCCCGCACATTGACGCCCGCCTCCGCCACCTTGCGCCGCTCCTGGCGGATTTTCTTGCGCTTGTCCCGGCTCAACGTGGCCAGGAAGGCGTCGAAGTCGGCGTAGCCGCGGTTTCGCCAATGGAACTGCACGCCCTCGCGCAACAGCCAGCCGGCCTCGCCCAGCGCTTGCGCCTCCTCCCGCGTGGGAAACAGCACATGGGCCGACGACAAGCCGTGCTCGTCCACAACCTGCTCCAGGCCGGCGATCAATTGCGGCCAGGCCTCCGGAGCGCCCAGCAACCGGCGGCCGCTCACCGGGCTGAACGGCGACGCCACCACCAGCTTGGGATAGTATTGCAGCCCGGCGCGCGCATAGGCTTCGGCCCAGGCCCAGTCAAACACGTATTCGCCGCGCGAATGGCGCTTCAAATAAGCCGGCGCCAGCGCCTGCAAGCGGCCCTCCCGCTCCACTGCCAGCGGCAAGGGCTGCCAGCCGCTGGCCTCGCCCACGCAAGCGGCCCTCTCTAGCGCTTCCAACCATGGGCGGCCCATGAACAGGTTGCCGCTCTCCCCCAGCCCGGCCCATTGTTCCACGCTCCAGGCGCCCACTCTCTCATGCAATTGCAGCGACACCATGATTCCTCTCGGGCGTTTGCGCCGTCTATCAGGTAAAATTCCATCTATCTCGAAACATTCGGTTCCCTATCAAGATGCGTATCGCGCTCGCCCAGTTCAACCCCGTTGTCGGCGATATCGCCGGCAACACCCGCAAAATCCTCGACCTCGCCCACGCCGCCATCGCCCAGGGCGCGGACGTGCTGGTCACGCCGGAGCTGGCCTTGACCGGCTACAGCCCGGAAGATCTGCTGCTGCGCGACAGCTTCTACCGCGCCTGCAGCCAGGCGCTGGACGAGTTGCTGGAGCTGGACGGCATCACTCTGGTGGTGGGACACCCGGCCCGGATGGGAGCGGAGCGCTTCAACGCCGCCACTGTGCTGCGCGACGGCAACCGCCTGGGCCAGTATCACAAAATGCTGCTGCCCAACGACGAAGTGTTCGACGAATGCCGCTACTTCACCCCCGGCGCGGCGCCTCTGGTGTTCCAACAGGGCGACGCCAAGGTGGGCGTGCTGATCTGCGAGGACGTGTGGTCCGTCGACCCGGCCGCCGAGGCCGCGGACGCCGGCGCGGACGTGGTGGTGGTGCTCAACGCCTCCCCCTTCCATCGCAACAAGATTGAAACCCGCCACGACGTGCTGCGCTTCCGCGCCGAGGAAACCGGCCTGCCCTTCGCCTACGTCAACCTCACCGGCGGCCAGGACGAACTGGTGTTCGACGGCGCCTCCTTCGCCGTCAGCCGCGCCGGCGAGGTGGTGGCCCAGGCCGCCGCCTACAACGACGAGCTGCTGATCGTCGACTTCGACGACGGCGACCTGCTGCCCGGCGCCAAAGCGGCGCTGCCCGGCCCGCTGGAAAGCGTCTACCGGACGCTGGTGACCGGCGTGCGCGACTACATCGGCAAAAACGGCTTCCCCGGCGCGCTGCTGGGCCTGTCCGGCGGCATAGACTCCGCGCTGACGCTGGCGGTGGCGGTGGACGCGCTGGGCGCGGACAAGGTGCACGCGGTGATGATGCCCTCGCGCTACACCGCGGACATCTCGGTGACCGATTCCCGCGACATGGTGAACCGCCTGGGCGTGAAGTACGACGAAATCGAAATCTGGCCGATGTACGAAAGCTTCGTTCAGGCGCTGGCGCCCAGCTTCGCCGGCCTGTCCGAAGACACCACCGAGGAAAACCTGCAAGCGCGCATCCGCGGCACCCTGCTGATGGCGCTGTCCAACAAGAGCGGCAAGCTGGTGCTCACCACCGGCAACAAATCGGAAATGACCACCGGCTACTGCACCCTGTACGGCGATATGGCCGGCGGTTTCGCCGTGCTCAAGGACGTGGCCAAGACCCTGGTGTTCGAACTGTGCCGCTGGCGCAACCTGCAAGGCGAGATCATCCCGGAGCGCATCATCACCCGCCCGCCGTCGGCGGAATTGCGCCCGGACCAGACCGACCAGGACAGCCTGCCGCCCTATGAGGTGCTGGACGCCATCATGGCGCGCTACGTGGAGGAAAACCTGTCCGCCGACGCCATCATCGCCGAAGGCTACGCCGAAGCCGATGTGCGCCGCGTGGTGCGGCTGCTGAAGATCAACGAGTACAAACGCCGCCAGGCGCCAGTGGGCCCGCGCGTCACCCACCGCGGCTTCGGCAAGGACTGGCGCTACCCGATCACCAATAAATTCAGCTGACGCCCGCAGCCGGGGCCGCCGCGCCCCGGCGCCGCATGACATAGGCGATGCCGGATGCGTTAAAATGTCCGGCTCGCGCCGGATCGTCTCCGCCCGCCCCGCGCCGAATCTCGCTCAAGGAAACATCATGCGTCTGAAGAAATCGGGACTATGCGCCGCGCTGTGCGGCATCGCCCTGCTGACTGGCTGTGTCTCGCCCCTCGCCAACAAGAGCGCCGACCAGGCCGTCCGCAAGATCATGCTGCAAAACTGGAACAGCAAGGGCTACAACATCGACGCCGACATCGGCTTCGACGAACTGAAGGTCGCCGACGTCGACAAGGCCAAGGAAGACGGCGGCCAGCTGGAGCAGGCGGCCGCCTCCGCCGCCGATCAAATCGCCCGCAGCATGCGCCTCAACATCAAGGCCGCGCTGGACGTGCCAGGCGGCAAGCTGGAACTGATTCCGGCGCTGCGTCTGGAACGTCGCAACTTGCTGACCAGCGTGCAATTGCCGCTGCAATTCCACGCCAAGGACCTGTCCTTGCTGGTGGATCCGTCCGCCGCCTACCTGTTTGTACCGGAGATGCAAGCCTACGAGGGCAAGTTCCTGCGCGTGCGGCTGCCGCAGCGCGTGGCCGACAACTTCCCGCTCCAGGCCATGTACCAGGCCATGCCTAAACTGCTGGACGAAGCCTACGCCAAAGTGGACAAACAGGCCTTCAGCTTCCAGCCGCTGGACCCGCGCGCGGCGGAACTGGGCGCGCGTTACCGACTACGCATCGCCATGAGCCGCGCCCAGGAAAACCAGCTGGCTTCCCAGATTATCGCCGGCCTGATCCAGGTGGCGCGCCAGGAAGCCGCGCGCAAGCCGGAGATCAAGCCCGGCCCGCTGGGCAGCGAAAGCTTGCTGCAACTGATTGATAGCCTGATCAAGGCCTCCGACGCCAACCCGCTGAACAGCAATACCGTCAGCGATCTGTACGTCAGCCGGGGCGGCGACCTGCTGGCCATCCGCCAGACCATACGCTTCGACAGCCCGCGCGTCCGCGGCCAGGCCCACGCCGACATCCGCTACAGCCATCTGGGCAAGCCCGTGTTCGCCTTCCAGCCCGCCGAAGCGGACATCCTGGACTTGGAGCGCCTGGACAAGCCGGAATGGCTGAAATCGCTGGGTCTGGCCTTGCACGCGCTCAAC
This sequence comes from Chromobacterium haemolyticum DSM 19808, assembly GCF_000711885.1. Classification (GTDB taxonomy): domain Bacteria; phylum Pseudomonadota; class Gammaproteobacteria; order Burkholderiales; family Chromobacteriaceae; genus Chromobacterium; species Chromobacterium haemolyticum. The sequence continues at coordinate 34,136 of NZ_JONK01000037.1, read as the reverse complement.
CAGCCGCCGGCGGCCGGCGACGAAGCCGCGGCAGTGGAAAACGCCGCCCCGCAATAATCGCTAACAAACCAGCAACACCGCCGGCCCGCTCGAAGAAACCCCGCGCCGCGCCGGCGGTCCCATCTTGGTCACGCGGCCCGGGCCGCCCACCGCAAGGATTTCCCCGCATGAAGATGAAACCGATCTCCGCCACACTCATCCTCGCCGCCCTGGCGCTGCCGGCGGTCGTCAACGCCGCCGCCATCGCTCAGCTCAAGGCCTTCGTCGCCGGCAACAAAACCCTGAGCGCCGACTTCAAACAAGTGGTCAGCAACAAGAACAAGCGCGAGGAAGCCAGCGGCCGGCTGGAAATCGCCCGTCCCGGCAAATTCCGCTGGGAGTACAACAAGCCCTACGAACAATTGATCGTCGGCGACGGCAAGACGCTGTGGGTCTACGACAAAGACCTGGCGCAAGTCACTCGCAAGGCGCAGGGCGCGGCCCTGGGCTCCAGCCCTGCGGCGCTGCTGGCCGGCAACAACGCCATCGAACAGAACTATCAACTGAAGGAAGCCGGCAAAACCGGCGAGGTGGAGTGGCTGTCCGCCAGCCCCAAGCAGGCCGACAACAGCTTCAGCGCCATCCGCATGGGCTTCAAGGCCAATATGCTGGTGGAAATGGAGTTGACCGACAGCTTCGGCAACCACACCAAGGTCAGCTTCAGCGCGCCGCGGCAGAACCCGCCGCTGACCGCCTCCCGCTTCGCCTTCGTTCCGCCCAAGGGCGTGGACGTGGTCAGCGGCGATTAAAGCCCGCCAACAAAACCCCCGATCCTGCGTTACGCCTCCTTGTCGCGCCACTTTACTGCCTGCGTCGGCGCGCCTTGGCTCAGATTCTCTACGTGGTTTTGTTAGCGACGCTAAACCGCCCCTCTTTAATAGCCGCCTCTGGGCGGCTTTTCTTTGTAAACCGCCCCTGCCTTGCGCCAAAAACACCACAATCCAACACCGTTCCCGCAGCGTGAACTTGACTTTTATATATCTAAAAACATATCTTAAGATATATTTTCCATAGGAGAGCCGCCATGCCTCACCGCCTCGACACCCTTCTCCGCCGCTTTGGCGGGCGCCATGCGCGTCATCGCCCCCACGCGATGGCCAGACACGGCCACGGCGGCTTCGGCGGCGGTGACGACGAAAGCATGACCCGCGGCCGCAAATTCAGCTCCGACGAACTGCAACTGCTCTTGCTGGCGATGCTGGAAGAACGGCCCAGCCACGGCTACGAACTGATCAAGGCGCTGCAAAGTCGCAGCAACGGCTTTTACAGCCCCAGCCCAGGCATGGTCTACCCGGCGCTGACTTATCTGGAAAAATTGGGCTACGTCACCGTGAGCCAGGAAGGCAACCGCAAATGTTATGCGCTGGCGGAGGCCGGTCGCGTGTCTCTGGAACAGAACCGCGAGCAAGTGGAATGGATGATGGCGCGGCTGCAGCACATCGCCCGCAAGATGAACTCCATCCGCCGTGCGCTGACCGGAGAAATGCCGCCGCCGGACGACGCCGCCGGCAGCTGGATTCCGGAGCTGACCCGCGCCCGCGGCGAATTGAAGCAAGCGCTGATGCGAACCGCCAACGTAGACGAGGATGAACAGCGCCGCATCGCTGCTATTCTGCGGCAGGCCTGTGAGCAAATTCTGGGCGACACCGGCTAAGACCCGCCAACAAAACCCCTGATCCTGCGTTGCGCCTCCTTGTCGTACTACTTGTACTGCCTGCGTCAGCGCGCCTTGGCTCAGGTACGCTGCGCGGTTTTGTTAGCGGCTCTAACCCCACGCGCCCAGCCACGACATCAAGACAGGACACCCGATGACCACACCCAATCTGACCGTGCAACGCCTGCGCCACCCGCTGCGCTTCCGCCTGCTGCAAGTGCGCGCCACCCGCCAGCTCGGACCTAAACTACTCCGCGTCACCCTGGGCGGCGAAGACCTGGCCGGTTTTACCACCGCCTCCTTCGACGACCACCTTAAAGTGTTCTTTCCAGAACACCCGGACGGCAAGCCCGTGCTGCCGACGCTGGTGGACGAAACCCTGATTTACCCCGAGGGCCAGCCCCGCCCGACCGCGCGCGACTACACCCCCTGCTGCTTCGATCCTGAGCGGCAGGAACTGGACCTGGAGTTCGTGCTGCATGAAGCCGGCCCGGCCACCAGCTGGGCGGCTCAGGCCAAGCCCGGCCAATATCTGGGCATCGGCGGCCCGCGCGGCTCCTTCGTCATCCCGGCGGACTTCGACTGGCACCTGCTGATCGGCGACGAATCCGCGCTGCCGGCTATCCGCCGCCGCCTGGCCGAACTGCCGCCCACGGCCAAGATCATGGCTCTGCTGCAAACCAGCGAGGCGGACGAGCGCTGCGAACTGCCGCCCCACCCCAACGCCGACATCCGCTGGGTACATCAGGACGTCGCCGACTCGGAACCGGCTCTGCTCTCCGCGCTCAAGCAACTGGCGCTGCCAGCGGGCGAAGGCTTTGTCTGGGCTGCCGGCGAATACCACGCCATCCGCGCGGTGCGCCTGCACCTGCGCGAGGAGCGCGGCATCGACAAGAGCCGCATCCGCGCCGCCAGCTACTGGCGCGAGGGCAAGGCCGCCAGCCACGAAACCCTGGAAGACTGAGCAGCGGCTCAAACGACAAAGCCCCCGAACGGGGGCTTTGCTCAACTGGAGGCAAGAGACCAAGCAAGCCCCGCCTCTCCGGCAAGGCTTGCCCAAACGGGCTCAGTTGCGCGTCACCGCGTCGCCGGGCGCGTAAGCCGCGGCGTCGATGGGCGAATGCGCGGCGATGTACTCGCGCAGCATCTCGGCGTCGACGAAGCCGGTGTTGACGTAACCCGGATGCTTGTTCATCAGCGGATAGCGGTCACCGCCCGCGGCGATGAAGCTGTTGATCGCCATCCGATAGGTCTTGGCCGGATTGATGGGCTGACCGCCAATCAGCGCCTGCTGCAGCTGACCGCCGACGATGCGCAGCTTGACGCCGGCAAATTGGCCGAAGGCGCCCGCGCCGGGCGTCATGCTCGCGGCGGCTTTCAAGTAGTCCAGCGCCTCCTGGCCGTTCAGGTCCACATAGGCCAGGGTGCTGCCGAAGGGGAACACCTTCAACACGTCGCGGTAGTTGATCGCGCCGGCCGGCAACGAATCACGGATGCCGCCGGAATTGGATACGGCGAAGTCCGCCTTGACCTTGTCCATCATCACCTTGCCGACGAACACACCCAGATTGGTGGGCTGACTGCGCACCACGCCGCGATCGCCGTCCAGCTTGGCGCTGGTCCGGCCCACCGGCACATCCAGCGCCGCCTGACCTTTGTTCTGATAGTTTTGCAGGAAGTTGCGCAACTTGCCGTCTTCCTCGATCAACTGGGTATACGGCACCTTTCGTTCCTTGCCGTCCTCGCCCTTGACGGTTTTTTTCAGATTCACCGGCATCAACTGATATTTGGAGAGCTTGAGCTTGCCGTTCCGGAACTCGAAATCGGCGCGGCCCACGTATTTGCCCCACTCGTGCGCCTGCACAATCCAGGCGCCATTCTGGCGATCCGGCGCGCAGGGAGCACCCGGCACGTAGGCGTCGTCGCGCTGATTCTCCGCCTTCATGCACACCGGGTTCTGGCTGTGGCCGCCCACGATCAGGTCCAGCCCCTTCACCGCGCGCGCCATTTCCACATCGCCCGGCGCGTTCACGCCGTGCTGGCCATCGGTGTAATGGCCCATATGGGTGGCGGCGATGACGATGTCGGCCTTCTGGCGCAGTTCAGGCACCAGTTTACCGGCCTCGGCGATCGGGCTGCGGAACTCGATGCCCTTGACCTGCTCCGGGTTCACCATCTTGGCGGTGTCGTCGGTGGTCAGGCCCAGCACCGCCACTTTCACCCCGCCCAGATTGAACATCGCGTAGGGATCGAACATGCGCTTGCCATCCTGGTAGATATTGGCGGACAGCATGGGGAAGTTGATCCACTGGCGCTGCTTCATCAGCACCGGCACCGGCTTGTCGAACTCGTGGTTGCCCACCGCCATCGCGTCGTAGCCGATGCGGCTCATGCCGCGGAAGTCCGGCTCCGCGTCCTGCAGATCGGATTCCGGCACCCCGGTGTTGATGTCGCCGCCGGACAGCAGCAGCATGTAGCCGCCGTCGGCCTTGACCTCGGCGCGCACCTGATCCACCAGCGTCTTTTGCGCGGCCAGCCCGTATTCGCCGTCGCTATTGGGCCAGAAACGACCGTGGTGGTCGTTGGTGTGCAGGATTGTGATTTTGTAAGTCTTGTCTTCGACGTAATTGCCTTTGCCCGGCGTGGCGGCGCAGGCGGAGAGCAGGCCGGCGGCCAGCAGGGACAGGGCAATCGGTTTCACGGACAGTTTCATCGTTAATCCTCGTTCTTATGCAGGCGGCGGCTTGCGCAAGCCGCAAAAATGGCGGACCCGCGGGCCCGCCATTGCTGGAAGTGATTCACCAGCCGGACGCGCAAAGCGTCCAGCCAGGCGCCGGCGCTTACTTGCTCCAGCTATCCTTCAGGCCCACGGTGCGGTTGAACACCGCCTTGCTGCCGGCCTGGTGGTCGTGGCGGTCGGTGACGAAGTAGCCCAGGCGTTCGAACTGGAAGCGGGACTCCGGTTCGGCCTTCAACACGGCGTCTTCGACATAGGCGGTGACGGTGCTCAGCGATTCGCCGTTCAGGAACTGGCGGAAATCGACATACTCGCCGTCTTCGCCGCGCACCGCGTCCGGGCGCGGCTCGGTGAACAGACGCTCGTACCAGCGCACTTCGGCCTGGATCGCGTGTTCGGCGGACACCCAGTGAATCACGCCCTTGACCTTGCGGCCTTCCGGGTTCTTGCCCAGGGTGTCGTGGTCAATGCTGCACTTGAGTTCCACCACATTGCCGGCCGCGTCCTTGACCACTTCCTCGCACTTGATCACGTAGGAATAGCGCAGGCGCACTTCGCCGCCGGCGGTCAGGCGCTGCCACTTCGGCGGCGGCACTTCGGCAAAATCGTCCTGTTCAATCCAGATCTCGCGGGCAATCGGCACTTCGCGCTCGCCAAACTCCGGATGATGCGGATGGAAGGGCGCGCTGCGGCTGGCGGTAACGGCGGCGTCGTAGTTGGTCAACGTCACTTTCAATGGTTTCACCACCGCCATCACGCGCGGAGAGTCGTTTTCCAGCGTCTCCCGCACCGCGCCTTCCAGCACGCTCATGTCAATGATGTTCTCGCCCTTGGACACGCCGATGCGCTGAGCGAACAGGCGGATGCCGGCCGGGCTGAAACCGCGACGGCGCATGCCTTCCACCGTGGGCATGCGCGGGTCGTCCCAGCCGCTCACCAGGCCGTCGTTGACCAGCGCCTGCAGCTTGCGCTTGGAAGTCAGCGCGTACAGCAGCTCCAGCCGCGAGAACTCGTACTGGCGCGGGTGGCAGCCGATGCTGATATTGTCCAGCACCCAGTCGTACAACGGGCGGTGGTCTTCAAACTCCAGCGTGCACAAGGAGTGGGTAATGCCCTCGATGGCGTCGGAAATGCAGTGGGTGTAGTCGTACATCGGATAGATGCACCACGCGTCCCCGGTGCGGTGATGATGCGCACGGCGGATGCGGTAGATCACCGGATCGCGCAGATTCACATTGCCGGAAGACATGTCTATTTTCAGACGCAGCGTCTTGCTGCCGTCCGGGAACTCGCCCGCCCGCATGCGGGCGAACAGGTCCAGGTTTTCTTCCACGCTGCGATCGCGGAACGGGCTGTTCTTGCCCGGCTCCGTCAGGCTGCCGCGGTACTGGCGCATTTCTTCGGCGTTCAGATCGCAGACGAAGGCCTTGCCGTTCTGGATCAGCTCCACCGCGTAGCCGTAAAGCTGCTCGAAATAATCAGAAGCGAAACGGACGTTGCCGTCCCAGTGGAAACCCAGCCACTCCACGCTGTCCTTGATCGACTGCACGAACTCGTCGGACTCTTTCTCCGGATTGGTGTCGTCCATGCGCAGATTGCACTTGCCCTTGTAATCATCGGCCAGGCCGAAGTTCAGGCAAATGGATTTGGCGTGACCGATGTGCAGGTAGCCGTTGGGCTCCGGCGGGAAGCGAGTGACGATGCCGCTATGCTTGCCGGAAGCCAGGTCCTCGTCAATGATGTTGCGGATGAAATTGCTGACAACCGGCGCGTTGTTTTCCGTGCTCATTGTTTTGTGCAGTGCGATTATGACTAATCGAAGATTGTAACCGATTTCGCCCCGACTGGGAGCGGACCGGCCACGCCCGCCTCCCGTTTGATCGCCTTACACCAAGACCTTGCCCGTCAACTGTTCCAACAGCGCCAGCGGCGACTGTTGCGGCTGCGCCATCTCCGCCGCCGGCAGCCAGAAAGTCTGCTCCAGCATGAACTGGCCGGACATCACCGCGTGAGACGCCTGATCGGAGAAACAGACCCAGGCGCAGCCGGGCGGAAACGGCATGGTTTCCTGCGGACATTGGCGCTGGTAATCCAAATCCGCCTTCATCGCGTCGTGCAGATGCAACATGATGTGGTCGTAAGCGCTGCGCTTGCGCTTGGTGATTTTCAAGGCCGCCAGCAAGGCCGCCGAACCCGGCCATTGCCGCGGCACCCGCGGCAGCATGCGCCGCGCCATGTCGACGAAGGGCTCGCCCACCCGCCACACTCTGGGCTCGCCATGCGGGTTGATATTGCAGAACACTCGCAAAATGCGTTCGCCGTAATTGGGGCGGGACGGAAACGCGTCCACGTGCAGCCGGCTGTCGTCCTTGCGCCAGGAAGTCCGGCGCTCCTCTACCCGCATCAGCCGCAGGCTGGTGGGCGCGGCGCGCAGCTTGCCTTGGTACTCCGGCAGCAGCCTCGAGGCCAGATCGGCAGCGGCCCGCTGGTAACGCGAGATCAAGCCGCGCGCCTCCGCCTCCCGCTCCGCTCCGCCCACCACGCCGTGCAAGGCGCCGTTGCCCGGCTCCAGGCTGATGTTCTTGCGCTTGGGATCGGCGATGGCCGGGTCCAGCAAGCGCCCCTCCTCGGCCAGCAGCTGGAAGTCGAAACGGGGAAGATACAAAACCTTGCCCCGCTCCAATTCATCCACATAGCGGCCTTGCGCCGCCTCATCCACCAATACGATCTGGCTCGTCATATTGAGCTCCTGCCTAAAACAATGATTTCCTTCACGGAGGGAATGGCGGAAACAACGGAACTGACGCCGAGGCCTGCCCGGTTTTACCCGCCCCCTCCTCCTCCGGCCGCGCCATGGCGGCTGCTCGGCAAGCCGTTTCCGGTCTGGCGAATGGGCCGCTAGGATACGCCCGCGGCAGGAGAATGTCATGCCGAAACCGTCGCCTCCCGTTCCTGCGGCCAGGACGCGCAGCGCCTTGATTTTGATGAGCAAAACCGCCCCTTCGGCAAAACCCTACTGCAACCAAGGCAATTCTCAATAAAAAACAAGCGCTTATTCCACAAGCAAGGCGCAACTATGGCATAATGTCGGGTTGCTCGAACTTCAGTCCATTGCCAGCATGACGACCGCACACGCCGCCAAACCGATCACCTCTTACCGCAAGTACTGGGCCAGCCGCTTCGGCCCCGCCCCGTTCCTGCCGATGACCCGCGCCGAGATGGACCAGCTGGGCTGGGATTCCTGCGACATCATCCTGGTCACCGGCGACGGTTATATCGATCACCCCAGCTTCGGCATGGCGCTGGTGGGCCGGCTGCTGGAAGACCAAGGCTTCCGCGTGGGCATCATTTCCCAGCCGGATTGGCACTCCGCGGACGCTTTCCGCGAGCTGGGCAAGCCCAATCTGTTCTTCGGCGTCACCGCCGGCAATATGGATTCGATGATCAACCGCTACACCGCGGACCGCCGTCCGCGCTCGGACGACGCCTACACCCCGCACGCCGCGGCCAACAAGCGCCCGGACCGCGCCGTCACCGTCTACGCTCAACGCTGCCGCGAGGCCTACCCCGGCGTGGGCGTGATGGTGGGCAGCATTGAGGCCAGCCTGCGCCGCATCGCCCACTACGACTACTGGAGCGAGAAAGTGCGCCCGTCGGTGCTGATCAACTCCAAGGCCGACCTGCTGCTGTACGGCAACGCCGAGCGCGCGTTGGTGGAAGTGGCGCATCGCGCCGCCAGGGGCGAAAAGCTCAGCGAGATCCGCGACGTGCGCGGCACCGCCTTCATCGTGCCGCACGGCTGGCGTCCGGACGAAGAATGGCAGGAGATGGATTCCAGCGTGGTGGATCTGCCGGGCAAGGTGGACGCCCACCTCAACCCTTACCAGGAAATCCCGGAACAGGCGGCCGAAGCCACCAAGGACCAGGACCCGTCCAAACCGCAAGTCATCCGCATCGAATCGCGCGAAGAGCGCCTGGCCAAGCGCCGCGCCGAACGCGCCAAGACCGTGATCCGCATTCCGGCCTACGAGGCCGTGGCCCACGACCCGGTGCTGTACGCCCACGCCAGCCGCACCCTGCACCTGGAATCCAACCCCGGCAACGCCCGCGCTCTGGTGCAGATGCACGGCGAGCGCGACGTGTGGCTGACGCCGCCGCCCATTCCGCTCACCACCGAGGAAATGGACCACGTCTACGGCCTACCCTACGCCCGCAATCCGCACCCCAGCTACGGCGACGCCAACATTCCGGCCTGGGAAATGATCAAGTACTCGGTCAACATCATGCGCGGCTGTTTCGGCGGCTGTACCTTCTGTTCCATCACCGAGCACGAAGGCCGCATCATCCAGAGCCGTTCCGAGGAATCCATCCTCAAGGAAATCGAGGAAATCCGGGACAAAACCCCGGGCTTCACCGGCCACATCTCGGACCTGGGCGGCCCCACGGCCAATATGTACCGCCTCTCCTGCAAGGACCCGAAGATCGAGCGCTCCTGTAGGAAGCTGTCCTGCGTGTTCCCGGACATCTGCGAAAACCTGAACACCGACCACAGCCACCTGATCCAGCTCTACCGCAAGGCGCGCGCGCTGCCGGGGGTGAAGAAGATCAACATCCAGTCCGGCTTGCGCTACGACCTGGCCGTGCGCTCACCCGAATACATCAAGGAACTGGTGCAGCACCATGTGGGCGGCTATCTGAAGATCGCCCCGGAGCACACCGAGGACGGCCCGCTGTCCATGATGATGAAACCGGGCATGGGCGCTTACGACAAGTTCAAGGAACTGTTCGAGCGCTTCAGCCGTCAGGCCGGCAAGGAGCAATATCTGATCCCCTACTTCATCGCCGCCCACCCCGGCACCAGCGACGAAGACATGATGAACCTGGCGCTATGGCTGAAGAAGAACAACTTCCGCCTGGACCAGGTGCAAACCTTCACCCCCACGCCGATGGCGATGGCCACTACCATGTGGCACACCCGCCGCAACCCGCTCAAGCGCTTGAGCCGCAGCTCGGAAAAAGTGGATGTGGTGCGCGACGGCTACCGCCGCAAGCTGCATAAGGCCTTCTTGCGCTATCACCATCCGGACAACTGGCAGATCCTCCACGACGCGCTGATCCAGATGGGCCGCGCGGACTTGATCGGCCACAGCAAGCACTGTCTGATTCCGCCAACGCCGCCGGGCGACAAGGCCGCCGCCGTGCGCCACCGCATGGGCGCGCCGCTGTCGCGCAACAAAGCGCCCGGCCAACGCGCCGCGGCCCCCGCCGGACACGGTCAGCGCGGCAAACCCGCGCAGACCAAAACCGCGGCCAAGCCCCACGCCGGCCAAACGCCGGCCGGACGCGGCAAGCCCACGAAACCGGGCAGCAAACCGGCAGGCGCAGGCAAGGGCCGCAGCCGTTGAATCCAGCCGCCCACGGGCGGCTTTTTGCCGACCGGCGGCCGGGCACTTTACCCCGCCGCCGACGTCTCAGAACCTAATATACGATCTCGCGAGCCAAGGCGAAAACAAGCGGAAAAGCGGCATGCACAAGGGTACATGAGCATTGTGAGCTTGTTTTTAACGCCGCATCGCCGACACGTAGCAGATCGTAAATAGCTTCTCAACCCCATACCCCGCCCAGCGAGCCCGCCATGATCCACATCGACTTCGACCACAGCTACGCCCGCGACCTGCCCGACGCCTGCATGCCGGTCAAGCCCGACGCCCCGCCCGCGCCGGCTCTGCTGTACTGGAACGCCGCGCTGGCGGAGGAACTGGGCCTGGACAGCAGCCAGGCCGACACCGCGAAGCTGGCCGCCGCCTTCTCCGGCGCCGCGCTGCCGGCCGGGGCCAGGCCGGTGGCCCAAGCCTATGCCGGCCACCAGTTCGGCGGACTATCCCCCTCGCTGGGCGACGGCCGCGCGCTGCTGCTGGGCGAAGTCATGGACCGCAACGGCCAGCGCCGCGACATCGCCTTCAAAGGCAGCGGCCGCACCCCGTTCTCGCGCCGAGGCGATGGCAAAGCCGCGGTGGGGCCGATGCTGCGCGAACTGATCATAGGCGAAGCCATGCACGCGCTCGCCATCCCCAGCACCCGCGCGCTGGCCGTCACCGCCACCGGCGAAACCGTCTACCGCGAACAGGCGCTGCCCGGCGCGGTACTGACCCGCGTCGCCGCCAGCCACCTGCGCGTCGGCACCTTCCAGTTCTTCGCCCTCCGCGGCGAACGGGACATGCTGCGCCGGCTGGCCGACTACACCCTGGCGCGCCACTACCCCCAACTGGCCGGCGCCGAGCAGCCCTATCTGGCGCTGCTGCAAGCGGTGGCGGAACGCCAGGCGGAGCTGATCGCCCGCTGGATGCACGCCGGCTTCATCCACGGCGTGATGAACACCGACAATATGGCGCCCAGCGGCGAAACCATAGACTACGGCCCCTGCGCCTTCATGGACGTCCACCACCCGTCCACCGTGTTCAGCTCCATAGACAGCGGCGGCCGCTACGCCTACGGCAACCAGCCGGCCATCGCCCAATGGAACCTGGCCCGGCTGGCGGAAACCCTGCTGCCGCTGCTGGACCCGGACGAACCCAAGAACGCGGTGCCGACGGCCACCGCCGTCATCGAAGACTTCGCCGAGCGCTACCAGGCGCATTGGCTGCGACAGGCGCGCCGCAAGCTGGGCCTGAGCCAGGCGCAGGACATCGACCAGGAGCTGGCCGAAGACTGGCTGGCGCTGCTGGCGCGCCAGGACGCCGACCACACTCTGGCCTGGCGCCGGCTGGCCGACGCCGCCGAGGGCCGCGACCAGGCACTGACCCAGCTCTTCAACGACCCCGCCGCCGCCGAACCGTGGCTGGCCCGCTGGCGCCAACGGCTGGACGCCGAGCCGCAAGCCGCCGCCGAGCGCGCTGCCGCTCTGCGCCAGGCCAACCCCCTCTATATCCCGCGCAACCACTTGGTGGAAGAAGCGCTGGCCGCCGCCAGCGATCATGGCGATATGGGGCCGACGCTGACGCTGCTGGACGTATTGCGACAGCCCTTCACCGAACGCGCCGGCCTGGAGCGCTACACGCTGCCGGCCGCGCCGGAAGTGGCGCAGGGGTATCGGACCTTCTGCGGCACCTGACACGCATCAACAAGCCACACACGGCCAACCAAGCAAAAAGCGCAAGGCTCCCCGCCTTGCGCTTTCTTCATGGCGCGGCTCCCCACGCCTCAAACCAGCCGCTTCTCCATCACATAATCGTCCATCACAAAGCCGTTGCCGATATCAAACACCGCCTCCTCGCGCACCAGGAAGCCGCGGCGCTGATACACCGCGATCGAACCGGCATTGTGTTTGTTCACCGTCAGCACCAGGGTATGGCAACCGCGCTGCCGCGCCGCCCGTTCCACCGCATCCAACATATAAGCGCCCAGGCCGCGACCGCGCATTTCCGCCAATAAATACAGCTGCTCCAGCTTCATCTCCCCCGGCGTCGCCGTCAGCGCGTAACTGCAATAGCCCACCGCCCGGCCATCCAGCTTCAGCAGGCCGAACCAGCGGTCCGGCGCGTCCAGATAGGCGGACAGCTTCTCCGGAACATAACGGCCGGCCAGCATGTATTCGATCTGCTCGCGGCTGATCATGCTGATGAAATGCTGATGCCAGATCTCGCCGGCCAGCGTGGCCAAGACGGGGAAATCGGCGGAGGTCAACGGCTCCAGACAAACGCTTTGGCTCATGCGCGGCACTCTCCAGGTTGAACGGTCATACACGGGAAATGTGGGCGACACCTCTCGCTGACAAGTCCAAGGGCATTCGATTTAACCCGGCGGCTTCACCCGAACGGGCAAGACAGTTAGAATACAAACATCATAAAACGGCGCTAAAAACCAGCCGTCGCCACCTTCCCGCAGCGAGACCCCATGCACTTCATTTTCGATATCGACGGCACCATTTGCTTCAACGGCAGAACCATCAGCCCAGCCATCCAGGGCGCGCTGGACGGCTTGCGCCAACACGGCCACCAGCTAGGCTTCGCTTCCGCCCGCCCCTACCGCGACATCCTGCCGCTGCTGGATGCCCGCTTCCACGACGCGCTGATCATCGGCGCCAACGGCGCAATGAGCCATCAGCAAGGCGAGCTGCGGCGGCTGACCCCTATCCCGGACCCGGTATTCGCTGACATCACCCAACTGGCGCAACGCTTTGCCGCGTCCTATCTGGTGGACCTCAGCTGGGACTACCATTACAGCGGCGACGCCGGCCATCCCTTCCTGGCCAAAGTGGACCCAGGCAAGCTGGCCAGCCATGTCGGCGCGGAAGACATCCGCCAGCCGGCCAAGCTGCTGATCACCGCCTGCGCCGATGTCCCCGGCCTGCGCCGGAAGCTGGACGCTCACGCCGGCGTGGAACTGCACCACCATTCCGACGAACAGATCTTCGACATCACCGCCACCGGCGTCAGCAAGATGGCCGCGCTGCGCCAATGCGGCATCGACGCCGATGAGCTGATCTGCTTCGGCAACGACAGCAACGACGTCAGCATGTTTCTGGAGGCCGGTCACTCGGTGCAGGTGGGCGCCCACCCGCGGCTGGCGGAACTGGCCAGCGAACGTCTGCCGCTGGATCAGGACATTGAAGCGCGGCTGGTGGACACCATCGCGCGGCTGAGCCGCGCCCCCTCGCCCGCGCGGCGGGATTGAAAAAGCAGGCTTCGCCAAGGATAAATAAGGTAGCGCCGCTCACAAAGAGGCTGCGTTGCGCCGGCTTGCCATACTCAATGAACCGCCTGCGTCAACGCGCCTTGCTCCAGATTATCTGCGAGCGGCTCCGCCATAACCCCTCCCGCTCGCCTCAACCCCATGGAGCGCTCATGGCCGCCACCCTGAAGCTGTCCGAACTGATCAGCTCGCTAAGCTATGCGCTGGACATCACCGAAGGCCAGCCGGAAGGCCATTGCATCCGCAGTTGCTGGATTGGCATGCATATCGGCCAAAGCATAGGCCTAGCCCCGCAGCCGCTATGGGATTTGTACTACGCCATCCTGCTCAAAGACCTGGGCTGCAGCAGCAATGCGGCGCGCATCAGCGAGTTGTACCAAACCGACGACCGCAGCTTCAAACAGGACTTCAAGCAAGTGGGCGCCAGCCTGCCGCAAATGCTGGGTTTTGTGTTCAAGAACACCGGCACCCACAGCGCGGGCTGGGCGCGGCGCGCGGCCTCCATCCTCAACGTGCTGCGCCACGGCAAAGCGATGGCGGACGAGTTGATCAACACCCGCTGCCACCGCGGCGCCGACATCGCCCGCCAACTGCGCTTCAATGAAAACGTGGCGCGCGGCATCCAATCGCTGGACGAACACTGGGACGGCTCCGGCAGGCCGCTGGGCCTGCGCGGCGACGCCATCCCGCTGAACTCCCGCATCGCCCTGCTGGCTCAGGTGATAGACGTGTTCCACATCACCCATGGCCGCCAAGCCGCGCTGGACCAAGCGCTGCGCCGCGCCGGCGGATGGTTCGACCCGGAACTGGTGGCCGCCTTTCGCCGGGTCAGCGCCAGGCCGGATTTCTGGCGGCAACTGGAGGCCGACGACATCGATCAGGCGGTGCTGAGGCTGGAGCCGGCCCAATGCGCGGTGCCGCTGGACGAGGATTATCTGGATGAAATCGCCGAAGGCTTCGGCCAGGTGGTGGACTCCAAAAGCCCCTTTACCGCCGGCCACAGCCAGCGAGTGGGCCATTACGCCGACCAGATCGCCGCGGAGCTGGAACTGGGCCAGGCGCGGCGACGCTGGCTGAAACGCGGCGCGCTCTTGCACGACGTGGGCAAACTGGGCGTCAGCAACACCATACTGGACAAGCCCGGCAAGCTGGAGGCGGACGAATGGGAGGCGGTCAAACGCCACGCCGGCTACACCGAGGCCATTCTGGGCCGCATCGAACACTTCGCCGAACTGGCCTGGGTGGCCGGCGCCCATCACGAGCGCCCGGACGGCGGCGGCTACCCGCGCGGCCTGTCCGGCGACGCCATCGCGCTGGAAACCCGCATCATCACCGCCGCGGACATCTTCGACGCCATCAACGCGGAACGCCCCTACCACCCGGCTACCCCGGCGCCGCAAACGCTGGACATCATGCGCCGGCACGTGGGCAGCGCCATCGACCCGGCCTGTTTCGCCGCGCTGGAACAGGTGCTGCGCCAGGAAGGCGCCTTGTCTTGAGCGCATAAAAAACCGCCGGCGCAAAGCCGGCGGTTTTAATGGCGATCAGCGGTTTTCACTCCAACTGTTCGTTCAGTTTGAGCTTGCCCACCAGCCAGGTGTGATCGTAGCTGACGATCTCGAACGGGTTGCCGAAGGGGTCGACGAAGGACAACGAGCAGAAAAAGCGATGGTCGCGCACGGAATCCCGAGCGATGGTCTGGCCGTCGCGATTAGTGACGCGTTCGCCGGCCAGCTGGTCTATCCACTCCAGAAAATCCTGGCCGCTCACCACAAAAGCGATATCGCCCTGATGGTTGGCCGCCCCGCTCTTGTCCTCGCTCATCGCCAGGCGCACCGCCCCGTTGGCGTTGGCCAGCATTACCGCTCCGTGCGGGCCTTCGCGCATATGCTTGTAGCGCGGGTCCGGGGCCATGGCCAGCACGCGCTGATACCATTTCAGGGCCTTGGGCACGTCAGTCACACGAATGTGGATGTGATCGATCTTGCCTAAAGTCAGCATGACTTCCTCATATTGTTTTTGATGCGATGGCCCTTGGGCAAGGCGCCGTCCACGGGGCGGCGACACTGCTCTCCCCTTGCCGCCGCCGGTATTTCTTTATAACAGCAAGCTGTCTATCCGCGCATTGTACTTGATTGCCATCAGGCTTGCTCGCGCTGCAACAAGGGCTGCAGATAGCGCCCGGTATGGCTGACCGGATTGGCCGCCACTTGTTCCGGCGTGCCGGTGGCGATGATCTGGCCGCCTCCGGCGCCGCCTTCCGGCCCCAAATCTATCAGCCAGTCCGCGGTTTTGACCACGTCCAGATTGTGTTCGATCACCACCACGGTGTTGCCGCTTTCGCGCAGGCGGTGCAGCACCTGCAGCAACAGATCGATGTCATGGAAATGCAGGCCGGTGGTGGGTTCGTCCAAGATATACAAGGTGCGGCCGGTGTCGCGCTTGGACAACTCCAGCCCCAGCTTGACGCGCTGGGCCTCGCCGCCGGACAGGGTGGTGGCGCTCTGCCCCAGCCGGATGTAGCCCAGGCCCACTTCCATCAGGGTGCGCAGCTTGCGCGCCACGGTGGGCACCACGCTGAAGAAATCCAGCGCCTGCTCCACCGTCATTTCCAGCACCTCGTGAATGTTCTTGCCCTTGTATTGCACTTCCAGGGTTTCGCGGTTGTAGCGCTTGCCGTGGCAAACGTCGCAGGGCACGTAGACATCCGGCAGAAAGTGCATTTCCACCTTGATCATGCCATCGCCCTGGCAGGCTTCGCAGCGGCCGCCCTTGACGTTGAAGGAGAAGCGGCCCGGGCCGTAGCCGCGCTCGCGCGACAGCGGCACGCCGGCAAACAGCTCGCGGATGGGGGTGAACAGGCCGGTGTAGGTGGCCGGGTTGGAGCGCGGGGTGCGGCCGATCGGGCTTTGGTCGACATTGATCACCTTGTCCAGCTGCTTCAGGCCCTGGATGTCCTGATAGGCCGCGGGCTCTTCGCTGGCGCCGTTCAGTTCCCGCGCGGTAATCTTGTACAAGGTGTCGTTGATCAGCGTGGATTTGCCGGAGCCGGACACGCCGGTAATGCACACCAGCATGCCCAGCGGCAGTTCAAGGGTGACGTTCTTGAGGTTGTTGCCGCTGGCGCCGATCAGACGCAGCATGCGCTCCGGGTCCACCTTGCGGCGCTCCCCGCCCAGCGCGATGCGGCGGCGGCCGGACAGGTAGTCGCCGGTGATGGAATGGCCGCAGGCGGCCACTTCGGCCGGGGTGCCGGCCACCAGCACTTCGCCGCCGTGCTCGCCCGCGCCCGGCCCCATATCCACCAGATAGTCCGCGGCGCGGATGGCGTCTTCGTCGTGCTCGACCACGATTACGCTGTTGCCCAGATCCCGCAGCCGCATCAAGGTGGCCAGCAGGCGGTCGTTGTCCCGCTGGTGCAGGCCGATGGACGGCTCGTCCAGCACATACATCACGCCGGTGAGACCGGAGCCGATCTGGCTGGCCAGGCGGATGCGCTGCGCCTCGCCGCCGGACAGGGTGTCCGCGGAGCGGGACAGGTTGAGATAATCCAGGCCCACATTGTTGAGGAAGGACACCCGCTCGCTGATTTCCTTGACGATTTTTTCCGCCACCGCCTGCTTCTGACCGCTGAACGCCAGTTGGGCGAAGAAGAGCGCGGTCTCCTTCAAGGGCATCTGGTTGATCTCGTACAGGGTTTTTTCACCGACAAAGACGTGGCGCGCCTCCAGGCGCAGCCGCGAGCCCTGGCAATGCGGGCAGGGCTGGTTGTTCTGATACTTGGCCAGTTCTTCGCGCACGGCCGCGGAGTCGGTTTCGCGGTAGCGACGCTCCAGGTTGGGGATGATGCCTTCAAAGGGGTGCGCGCGGCTGAACTTAGTGCCCTTCTCCGACATATAGCTGAATTCGATGCTGTCTCGGCCAGAGCCATGCAACACCACATTGCGCACTTTTTCCGGCAGGTCTTCAAAGGCGAGCTCGGCCACGGAGAAGCCGTAATGCTCGCCCAGCGACATCAGCATCTGAAAATAGAACTGATTGCGCTTGTCCCAACCCTTGATCGCGCCGGCGGCCAGGCTCAATTCCGGATGCGCCACCACGCGGCGCGGATCGAAGAAAGTGATTTCGCCCAGGCCGTCGCACTTGGGGCAGGCGCCCATCGGGTTGTTGAAGGAGAACAGCCGCGGCTCCAGTTCCGGCAGGCTGTAGGAACACACCGGGCAGGCGAACTTGGCGGAGAACCAGTGCTCTTCGCCCTTATCCATTTCCACGGCGATGGCGCGGCCTTCGGCATGGCGCAGCGCGGTTTCGAAGCTTTCCGCCAGCCGCTGCTTCATGTCCTCGCGCACTTTCAGACGGTCTATCACCACCTCGATGGTGTGCTTCTTGTTCTTGTCCAGCTTGGGCACGGCGTCGATTTCAAACACTTCTCCGTCCACGCGCACCCGCACAAAGCCCTGGGCGCGCAGGTCTTCGAACAGGTCAAGATTCTCCCCCTTGCGGCCAACGATGACCGGGGCCAGGATCATCACCCGGCTTTCCTCCGGCAGCGCCAGCACGTGATCCACCATCTGACTGACGGTTTGCGAGGACAACGGCACGCCGTGCTCCGGGCAATGCGGCTCGCCCACCCGCGCGTACAACAGACGCAGGTAGTCGTGGATTTCGGTGACGGTGCCGACGGTGGAGCGCGGATTGTGGCTGGTGGCCTTCTGCTCGATGGAGATCGCCGGGGACAGGCCTTCAATCAGGTCCACGTCCGGCTTTTCCATCAATTGCAGGAACTGGCGCGCATAGGCGGACAGGCTTTCCACATAGCGGCGCTGACCTTCCGCGTACAGGGTGTCGAAGG
Source organism: Chromobacterium haemolyticum DSM 19808 (assembly GCF_000711885.1). Classification (GTDB taxonomy): domain Bacteria; phylum Pseudomonadota; class Gammaproteobacteria; order Burkholderiales; family Chromobacteriaceae; genus Chromobacterium; species Chromobacterium haemolyticum. The sequence goes on along the minus strand of NZ_JONK01000037.1, from coordinate 16,163 downwards.
CCAGCGAGGATTTGCCGGAGCCGGACAGGCCGGTAATCACGATCAATTGGTGGCGGGGCAAATCCAGGTTGATGTTCTTCAGATTGTGCGTGCGTGCGCCGCGAATGCGAATGCTGTCCATATTGGAGCGTAACTCACCGTCGGTCAGGGAACCTGTTAATATACCTGACTTGGCAAGTCTGACTCCACCAGATCTTTAACGCGCGGCGTCATCCGGAACGGCGCCGGACCGTTACTAGAACCATGGGGCGCGGCCCTCAGGCCGCAGCCCGCCAGCAACACAAACGACGCACACAAGAATGAACGCAACAGAACTCCGGGCCAGCCTTGGCCTCGCCGGCATCTACGCCCTGCGCATGCTGGGCATGTTCCTGATCCTGCCGGTATTCGCCCTGTACGCCCAAACCCTGGAAGGCGCGAACAACCACACGCTGATCGGCATCGCGCTGGGCAGTTACGGCCTGACCCAGGCCCTGCTGCAACTGCCGCTGGGCATGCTGTCCGACAAGATAGGCCGCAAAAAAGTGATTTACGGCGGCTTGCTGCTGTTTGCGCTGGGCAGCTTCGTCGCCGCCGGCGCGCACGACATCGCCACCCTGACCGTGGGCCGGGTCATCCAGGGCGCCGGCGCCATTTCCGCCGCCATCACCGCGCTGCTGGCGGACCTGACCCGCGAGGAAAACCGCACCAAGGCGATGGCGATGATAGGCATGTCCATCGGCACCACCTTCGCCGCCAGCCTGGTGCTGGGGCCTCTGCTGGCCAAGTACATCGGCGTCAACGGCATTTTCGCGCTCACCGGCGCGCTGTCGCTGGCGGCGTTGATTGGCGTGTGGCTGATCATTCCGGACCCGGTCAGCTCGCGTTTTCACTCGGACACCGAAGCCAACGCCAAGCGGCTGCCCGCGGTCTTGAAAGACCCGCAACTGCTGCAGCTGAACTACGGTATCTTCGCGCTGCACGCGGCGCAGATGGCGATGTTCGTCACCATTCCCTTCGCGCTGATCAAGACCGCTCACCTGGACAAGACCCAACACTGGCAGGTGTACCTGCCTGTTACGGTAATCGGCTTCCTGTTGATGGTCCCGGCCATTATCTACGGCGAGAAAAAAGCCAGGCTCAAGCAAGTGTTTGTCGGCGCCATCGCGCTGATGGCCGCCGCACAGATGGGCATGGCGATGGCGCTGGACAGCTTCTGGCAGATCGTGATCTGGCTGGGTTTGTATTTCATCGCCTTCAATATCCTGGAAGCCACGCTCCCCTCATTGATTTCCAAGATCGCTCCGGCCGATGCCAAGGGAACCGCGATTGGCGTGTATAATACCGCCCAATCCCTTGGCCTGTTCCTGGGCGCGGCGGCCGGCGGCTGGTTGTACACCCGCTTCGGCCCAGCCGGCGTGTTCGGCTTCACCAGCCTGCTGATGCTGACCTGGCTGTTGTGGTCGCTGGCCATGCGGCCGCCCAAGCCGGTGCGCTCGGTGATGTTTCACATCGGCGAGGACTGGCGGGGCGATGCCGGCGACCTGTCCCGCCAATTGGCCGGCGTGGCCGGCGTGCATGAAGCCGTGGTCGTGTTGGAAGACCGCGTGGCCTATCTGAAGGTATCGCAGCAACAGTGGGATGAAGCGACGGTGCAGCGCCTGATCGGAGCCACCTTCTGAGCCGCGGCGACAGGCCAAATATTTAGATTTTTATTCGGAGACATCGATGAACAGCATCACCTTTGACGGCCGTCTGGCCGCCGACGCCGAACTGCGCTACACCCCCAGCGGTGAGCCGGTACTGTCGTTCCGCGTAGCCAGCGACATCGGCTTTGGCGAGCGCAAGAGCACCAACTGGTTCAGCTGCCAGGTATGGGGCAAGCGCGGTGAATCGCTGAAGAATTACCTGGCCAAAGGCCAGCAGGTTACCGTTTACGGCCAACTGACCCTGCGCGAATGGCAGGACAAGGAGGGCAACAAGCGCCTGTCCCCGGACGTGCGCGTCAACGAGCTGAGCCTGCAAGGCGGCCGCAATGAGATGGGCGGCTCCGGCGGCGGCATGAGCGGAGGCGGCATGGACGACGGCTACGGCTACAACGCCCCGGCCCCGCGCCAGGAGGCCCCGGCCGCGCCCCGTCGCCAAGAGCCGCGCCCGGCGCCCAAACAGCTTGACGATATGGACGACGACATTCCGTTCTAACCGGAACCACATGTTAGATTGTTAAATTAGACTGGAAATACTCTGTGTAATCAATAGATTGCACTTGGTTTTTCCGGTCTTTTTCTTTACGCCCATAATTCACATCACCGGAACCGTGCTGCTGTCGTAAAGTCCTGTCATCTGATGAGTCAGGAGAAGTGCGGTGACCACGTTTTTCATTCGAGAAGTGCGGATGCAGTCCGGTGAACACATCCCCCTGCTCGTGTCCGGTAGCCCCCTCGGACTACCGGTTCCCATCGCAACCCGTTTTGTCCTGACCCAGTTCCGGCCAAAGGGCCTGAAAGCCAGCAGCATCCGCCAACGGCTCTCCGCCTTAGCCCTTGCTTACACTTTCTTTGCTAAGCATGGTATCCAGCTCGACGAACGGGCAGCCAAACGTCAGTTCCTAAGCCAGGAGGAGTTGGTAGCACTATCCGATTACTGTCGCCGGACGCAGAAGATTGGGACACTACGCGTAGTCGGCCCTGGCTATGCAGCGCTACGATTTCGGGTGGCTACCGATTACATTCGCTGGGTACCCGAACCCATCATTTCGCGGATCGTTGACGACTCACGCCGGGATGCCGCATTGGGAGCCCTGCAGAGCTTTCTCCAGCGCGCACGCACCGTCGACGGCGAGATGCTTCAGTCGTCCCTGGAGAGCGCCTAGGCTTCACGCCAGAGCAACGTGCACTGTTCTTACGGGTCATCGAGCCTGGCTGTTGTGACAACCCTTTCAAGCCGCAGCTCCAATTCCGTAATTACGTGATGTTGCAACTCGAGTTTGAGCTTGGCCCACGCGGCGGCGAAGTGCTCGGACTCAAGACAAGGGATGTGGACTTCAGTGTCGAGCCAGCATCGCTCACCATTCATCGCCGCCACGATGATCCGGAAGAGCCCCGCACCCCCGCACCTGCAACCAAGACTTTCGGACGCCTGCTACTCCTTGATACCAAGCTGCGTGATTTGCTTGATGAATGGATCACGCGCCACCGGGCAAATCGGCAGCAGTTTCCTGCGGCAGCCAAGCATCCATACCTCTTTGTCAATAATCGTGGCGAACCGCTAGGCAGCCGCGGTTTCCGTAAAGTCGTTGAGAAGCTACGTCGCCATTATCCGATCCTGGCCGGTCTGTGCCATCACCTTTTGCGTCATGACTGGAACGATCGCTGGGTCGAATTGAATGAGGAAGAAGGCGGTGATCCAGAAATAAGTCTGCGCGATCAAAAATATGCGATGGGCTGGAGCCCAGCTTCAACGATGCCACTCCGCTATGCCAGACGCGCCATACGGAATGCCGCCAACAAGAAACTATTGCGAATGCAGCAGAAGGGTTGGAAGAAATGAATCACTCTATGCAATCTACATTCAATTCCACCGATACCTCATCGGAAGCCGATGACCAGACGGCGGTCATTGCCCTTTCAGGTGCAAGCATCGATACCTCGGGTACACAATGGCGGTTGAGTGCGATGGAAGTGTTGAACTGGGATCTAATGCCGTTACAGCAAGGCCCCATATTAATATCCACTGAGGCGTACTTCCGAAATTTCATTCGCCGAAGCAACCCACGCTATGTTTTTGGACAATTCAATTGGCTAAAGGCATGTTTCATTGCCGCAAGTAATACAGCCACCAATATTAATGACCCCACGAAATACGACATTATATTATTTGAAGTGCTGCACAAGCACTTGAGAGAAACCGTTTCTTTAGGAACAGTTTCTAATTACCTAGACGCATACCGTCGTTGGTATCTGTGGTGCACCGATGCCCAATGCGAAGGATTCGACGAAGAAGTCGCAGCGGAACTGGAGAACCGCACCATTGGTGGCAACCTGAAAGGTGCGGCAGTATTACGCGACGATCCCGATGAGGGCCCCCTGCGTCAGGTTGAAATAGAAGCCCTGATAGCACACCTGCACCGTGCTGGTGAAACCGCCACACTGAGTATTGAGCTGCTTGCGGCAGCATGGCTGTTTATTGCTTTTGGTACAAATCCCAAAAATCTCATCCTCCTGAACGAGGAGGACTTGCTCACAACCAAGCAGGCTGACGGTAGCTTTATTTATGAGCTCCGCCTGCCACGAATCAAGAAAGGCCACGTCAATGAGCGCAGTGGTTTCAAAACCCGCTCGCTAGTACCGGAAATCGGTCAGTTACTGGAGCAATTGATCGAGCAAAATACCCGCGCTAGACGATTGGCTTTGCTAGAGCACAATCCAATTCGCTTTGCCCAGTCGCTATTCCGACGTGAAGTCCCTAAAGAGGCTCTTCTGGACACTGACTTCGAATCCGATGCATATCGCAGAGATAACCAATGGTTCAATAATGCACTCTACCTTATCGTAACCACTCTTGATCTCAAATCGGCAGCTGGAGGACCACTCCACCTGACCCCTCGCCGCTTGCGCTATACCTTCGCAACCCGACTGGTACAGGAAGGGGCCTCCCCTATGGAGCTGGCCGAGGCACTGGATCACACCGACCTCCAGCACGTCATGGTGTATTTCAATACACGTTCGGATGTTGTCGTGCGCCTCGACAAGGCCTTGGCGCTACGATTAGCCCCTGTGGCGCAGGCATTCATGGGCATGCTGATCCCCTCGGAAAGCGAAGCACCCCGCGGCAATGACCCCGCCAGTCGTATCAAATTCTTGGACCACAATGATCATCAATTGAAAAACATCGGCACCTGTGGCAGTTTTGGATTTTGCGGCTTATCGGCACCCATCGCTTGCTATACGTGCTTTAAATTTCAAGCTTGGCACGATGCACCACATGAAGCAGTACTGGATTGGCTTATTGCTGATCGAGATGCGCATCTTTCACGTGGTGCAGATCCAAAAATGACTCAAATGCATGACACCACCATTCGCGCTGTCGCTCAGGTAGTTCTGCAATGCCAAATGTCCCGCAACATGGAGGATGATCGATGAAATTTCAAACAGCAGCGCATAAGGCGGCCGAGCTCAACTTGGTAAAGTTTATCGACACTTCCCGCTCCAATATTCCTTTTGGCCCAATCCATTGGGATGCCATGTACTGGGAAGTGCCAAAAAAATCACGAGCCAGTAGTGGTCGCAAGATTGAACGAATTTGGTTCAATGCCAATTTCGCCACAAAAACTACAGCAAAAAACGCGGAACCATTTCCAGAGCCTTTTTCTTCATTCGTGAAATCTTTTATTTGCTACCGGGAGAGCCATGCGAAAAAAGGATTGGCGACATTGGATCATATGGTCGCAATACGTGCCCAGCGCTACCTGCTCGAGGCACTAAGGGATAGAGGAAATACACCGACGGCATTGGTTCCTGCGGACTTTGATAACGCCATCAACCGTTGCTTGCAGTCGGAGCAGCACTCCTCAGCTTATCGCATTGGCATCAAACTTTCGGAAATAGCCAAGCTACTAGACAAGCATCGCCTGGTTCCTATACGGATTGATTGGAAAAATCCGGTGCCACGCAATAGCGACGCTAGTGGCGCCATCGGGGCTCGAGTGGGCAAGGAATTTAACGAACACCGCAACCGCAAACTACCATCTGAAGAAGTAATGAATGCCCTGGCGGACATCTCCAATAGAAAGGATTTGGAAGATCGTGATCTGTTGCGTCAACGAGCAATCGATCTGCTTGTCTGTGGAGGATTTCGCATCAACGAATTGTTGACCATACCCCGTGAATGTTGGCGGGAAGAACAACTGAAGGATACGAATAACGTCCCGCTGCTTGACCAGAACGGAAAACTCGCAGTGCGATGTGGAATACGTTACATCCCAGAAAAAGGGGGGCACACCGAGACGCAAACCAAATGGCTGCCAACCGTCATGGTGGATGTGGCCAAGCGGGCAATTAATGACATTCAACGCATTACCGAACCATTTTGGGCCATCGCTCAGTTTATCGCGAGCAATCCGAATAGAACTTTGCTACCTGAACCATGGCATTCGACGCCGCCCGGCTCTCTATTCAGTATGGATGAAGTTGCACAAATCGTCGGCCTCGCAAATCATACATCAGCCAGACTGTTCGTCAAAACAACTAATCTACCATTAGTTAAAAAGCAAGGAAAAGAGCGCTTAATCCAAGCTATCGCTAAAAGCGACTTAGAATTTTATCTCGCTTTGCAGTCCGGGCAACAAGATATTTTCCCGCAAGGACAAGGGCACTATGGTCTGTCTGAGTGTCTATTTGTGGTAGGCATTAATTTCCTGGGGTCACAAAGAGGAACATTGAATGGTACGGCAACACTGCTAACCGATGGACAGATCAGTGACTATATCGTGGGTCGCAATATGGGCTTATCGATTTTTGACAGATTAGGCTATTACGAAAAAAATGGTGAACCACTCATGGTCACCTCACATCAGTTTCGCCACTGGCTGAATACCTTGGCTAACGAAGGGGGGCTCTCTCAGCTAGAAATCGCACGCTGGATGGGCCGAAAGGATATCAGGCAAAATTCAGCCTACAATCACATGACCGGGGTACAACTCGCAGCAAGCATTCATAATAAACTACAAAATATTGAAATAAAAGGATTAATGCAGGACACCATCATTCGCATTAAAGACCCGGTAAGACGTGACGAATTTATCAGCTCATTGACAACTACAGCACACGTAACCGATCTAGGGATTTGCCTACACGATTGGTCAGCCCTCCCCTGCCCGAAGCATCGGTCTTGCATGACATGTGATGAACACTTAGTTGACAAAGGAAATGAAGATCAGAAGATTCGTGCCCTTGCCCTGAAACAGGATACAGAAGTACTGCTAAATCTGGCGGAGTCTGCAGAGGAAGTACAGGCCTACGGAGTAAATAATTGGCTTGAGCACCAAAAAATTGCACTTAGCCGACTGGATACCATCATTAACTTGCATAACGATCAAAATATACCGGACGGCACGCTAATTCATTTAGGCGATCCAAAACCTTCTATTTCAGTAGAAACGGAATAAACATGCCGCTTCGAAAGTCTGCTCAGCGACGACACTTGACCGAACGACAAATATTGCACATTGCCACCCTGATTAAAGAGTGGGCAAACCCAACTCCGCCGACATGGGAAAAAATAGTTAGCCTTGTCGCGCAGGAGTTACATCACCAATGGAGCCGACAAACTCTTCAGTCACATCCACAGATCAAGCAGGCGTATGAAAATAAGATTGCGGCCTGTCGTTCTCAACTCAAAACCGGAAAAAAACCTCCACAGCGCCTACCAGAGCACATTGTGCTTGAGCAGAAGTTGGAGCAATTGAAGAATGAAAATGAAGAACTGCAAGCCAGGTTGCATGAATACGATGAGCTGCTATTGTGTTATTTAGGCAATGCTATTCGTTATGGTGTTACTCAAGAGCAATTGGAGCACCCCCTCACTCCCCCATCCCGCCAACAGACAGACCCGCTTTTGAAAAACAGCCAGCATAAGCAGAGGAAAGGTAAAAACTCCTGAGGCTGATTCCAATTTACACAGAGTATCCTCCTGACAGTAGTGACGACAAGCAGCATTGCCCTACCCACCAAATCGCCCCGGCTACTGTAGGCAATCCTACCCTACAGTTGACGACTTCGTTGTGCAGGCGGGCACGCAATGGTCGGTGGCTGACTGCTTTGTAAGTCGTTGCTGCCCCAGTCTTGCCAAGGCCAAGCAACCGGTATTCTCATACGACGGCTACTTCTTATTTTGTAAAGCCAACTTGCTACATATTTCGTCGACCCAGCGGCGCACCCAAGCCCGATCCTCCCCGCTGAGTTCATTCAATTTTTCCACTAAGTCTTGGGCCTGATCGACAGACCTTCCAGAACTGGAGCGGATCAAGCTGGCAATAGGTACCGCTAAGACATCCGCGATGTGCATTAACCGCGATAAGGAAGGTAACGTTACCCCTCGCTCTAGCCGACTGATGCTCTCCTGCTCCACACCGATAACGTCTGCCAACTTCTCTTGCGTCAGCCCTTTTGCACGCCTTGCATCTGCAATTGATCGCCCAAGACTTCTGGCAAATTCCCTCTCATTCTGTCCAGTCACTGAAACGACGCCTGATGTCTGTTAACCACAAGAATGGTGGTCTTATCGGCGCATTCTGTTAACATCTCACAATGTGGCATTGCCACCTATAGTGTTCTATTTTTTGTGAGACGCACAACGAGAGTGTGTTGCGCGGCCAATCAAAGGAATTACTGATGTTGTTAACCACGCCCAGTTGGGCAGAGGAACAGCCCACGCGGCGACGGTTGGTTCAACCCTACCTACCCTGGCGCTGCGTTGGGGTTTCCTCTGAGTCGCCCTGTTTCTTGGTCGAGTGTCGCCACGATCAGCGAGATGAACGGGATTTGCTGAATAGCTTCTTGGTGCCGTCGCCCGAACATTTGTTCGAGATAGTCCGCCAATTGTGTAACGGAACCTACCGGGTGTATCGGCTGCATATGTCAGGTGGAGGCGACGAGGTTAGTCGACTTGAACTGATCCACTCCATCAGAAGTTACCGTGTCAACGGAGTGACTTGGTTCTGCCACTTCGGAGTTGACGGGGTTGCTCAGCCTTGCCAGCCTTGGCAACCCAGACCGGAAGCCCCTGCCGAGTGGTTTACCGAATGGACTTGTGAGCCGGTACTGGATGTTCCCGTTGTCTATGAACCGCCCCATGATTGCCTCTGTCAGCCTTGATCCCCATGTGCTTGTGCAGTAGCGCTACTGATCAAGAATCGGCAGTTCCTCCCTTTCTCCTTCATTGTTGATTCAGGAATTTCTCATGAGTCTGATTGCCAATACTTTCCGAGCTATGATGTGTGCTGCTTTGCCTGCCCTAGCTCAAGCGGCTGAACTTCCATGGTGCATGTTGCCGACACCTGACTGGGTTGAACTAGCATATGAAAACGAAGGAAAACAGCCGCAAGGTGTGAAGCATATGGTTGAAACGCTGTACGAAACAGGATTCAAGCCAAATGTCGGCTTACTGAGGAAGAAAAAAAAGATTTGGCAGGACAAGTACGACTTTGACGCTCACGGCCGGCTGATTCGTAGGAGCCGGGAGGGTGGTCAACCAGACCAGTTTGGCTACAACACACAAGGACGTCTAACGACCTATCTAAACCAGCCCGTGACCTATCAGGACGACTACCATTACACCATCAATGGCGGTGATCGGCTGGACTCTGAAGCCGTAACAGTGTCCCAACTCGGCGATGGAAAGTGGCAGAAAACCTCGATTACTACCGCTGTCTATGATCCGAGTCGTCGTTATAAGGTGGGAGAACGAGAAATAGCGATGTATGGACGAGACTGCCAGTTGGAGTCTCGCCAGTGGGAAATGACACCTGGGCCTGGTGGCGGCCCTTTGCAAGTCGAGACCATAACAGGGCTGCATACATTGAATCGGCGCCTGCAAATTCGCTCGTCTTGGCTACGTGCTCCACTGTCCGATGGCAACTGGCAACAGAGTACTTTCACTGAGGTGTTTATCGACGGCCAATGGCAGCGTTGGGCGGCGACACCATCCTCGATCAAGGAGTACACCCCACAAGGTAAAATCCGCTCCGAGCATGAGGTCGATAAGCAAGGCCAAGTCAATTTGCGTCAGGTTTACACTTTTCTAACGGACCGCCGCGGCAACAACACGCGTAAAGTTCTGGTGCAGGAGTACGATGTGCATAAAGACGGTTCCTTTGGTGCCATGATTTGGGAACGAAAGTACATCTACTATTAATTACGTTCAGGTCAACGTTGCGTTAAAAAATCCCAATAGTTAGAAAAATCTTTCAAGCAACAGCAAGTAAATAACATCACGAAAGCATGGCAAACAGGACCGCACAGCACTTGATGCAAACAGCTCCACATGGGCTGCCAATCGATATCGGCATGTTACGTGACTTCGGTGTCTACCCTGCGCAGGCGACCTACATGGTAAAAGCCGGCAGGCTGCAGCGGCTTTCACATGGGATCTACTACTCGCAGGGGACCGGCTATGAATAAATGATATTACCGCTTAGATATATTGCCAGTGAGCCCGACAAACGGATTGGCAAACGGGTTTCGCAAGCAGCCAGTAAATATCGAGGCCCTTCGGAAAGAAGCCCGTGTCCAAGCCATTAGCCCTGCTCGAACCGGCGCAGATTGCTATGGTGGTGCAACGGCTGATGCGTGAGGCCCCCAGAAGTCAGCCCATGGATTCCCGTTTACTACGAGATCTAGGGGTAAGCGTCCCGCTGGCTTTACAGCTGGTTAAGCTGGGGTGGCTATATCGGCTGTCGGTGGGTGCCTATCTATTGACCGGCGATGCCCCCTCCCCAGAGGGTACCATCGCGTATCTGAGCCGGCGTATCTCCGGCCTTCATGTGGGGGGCAAAACGGCGCTTGATTGGCAAGGAGTTCGCCATAACGTCATGTTCAGGGAGCGGCTCGTCCTGTGGGGGCAGGCCCATTACCCGTTTCCTGCCTGGATACGAAATGTCACGCTCTATGACTACCAAACTACCCGGCTATTCGACGATGGGGTGCCCTATGGAAAATGGCTAAAGCCTGTACCTGGTCGACACCCCGATGTAATGGTGTCACTTCCTGAGCGGGCCCTTGTTGAGTTGGTCAGCCAACTGGGACGGGGGCAATCACTAGAAGAGGTTCGAAACCTGATGCTGACGATGCGCAACCTAAGGAGGACCATTCTTGACGAGATGCTCGAGCACTGCACAAAAGTGACCGTGGTCAGGATGGTTTGCAAACTGCGCCGCGAGTCAGGGTATGACTGGGCGCGAGGCTTGTAGAAATTGCTCGAGTAGATCACACCATCAAAAAGCTGACCTAGTTATTCCGATGAAGGTCCGGGCTGTAGCGGAAGCCCTCCTTCTATTAAGGCAGGAGCCAACCCTACAGCTTGCGATTTACCGGCCATTTAATGCTAAATTCATAACAGATCATAACCAGCGTGAGCAGCGAGTCCCCACGCCTCATATAAGAGCAATTTGTAAAGGAATCGATGAGATGGTGGTTTTCCTCGACTGCGAGTTTACTGACTTCATTGATATCGAGCTAATCAGCATTGCGCTGGTGACAGAAGATGGCCGAGAGCTGTACATCGAGCGAAGCGACTTTGGTGTAGAGCGCTGCAGCGCGTTTACCCGAGAAGCAGTACTGCCGCGGCTTGCTCGGCCCGGCGTACCAGTCCTGGACCGGGATCGGCTGCGCCAAGTCATCAAGCAATGGTTTGCAGAACTATCTGAAGCGGTCACACTCGCCTGTGATCATCAGGTCGACTATGAACTGCTTATTGATGCGCTTGATGGCAGCTTACCTGCCAACTTAACGTCACGGCTGGATCTGAGTCAGTTGGAAGCTCCGTTTCATCGCACGGTCTCCGCCTACCATGCAGTGCCAGGCCAAGCTTGGCACCATGCTTTGCATGATGCACGCGCTTTTCTTGCCGCTTGGCGAGCCCATGCTGGCCATCTTCACTTACCATACCAATGCTAATTGGCTCACAATCGATGAAGTAAACTCAGTTTCCAAGAAACCTGATCTGCCCCTCCAGCCATACCTGAGTATTCGCATGAATTCCGCCAGCAATTCTTAGGTACGATCAAAGGCGTCGGGCGAATCTACCAGCAGACCTTCGTCGATTCCTACAGCAACGTAGCCTGTGCCAAGCAGTACACCACCAAGACACCGAGTATCGGAACGGATCTGCTCAACGACCGAGTCCTGCCGTTTCTTGCTGAGCATTAGATGGGCGTACTGCGCATCCTGACCGAGTGCGGTACTCACCACTACAATACAGAACCAACCCTCCAGGGAAAGATGTGATGCGGCCGTACGCCGTTGCAAACCTTTATCGAAGGCAAATCGGAATCGAGGAAAAAGGTCAACAAGCTAAATTGATCTGACAATCGGCCGCCGTCAAACCGAGAGGCTGTCAGATCAAGCCTGAACTTCTACAATTAAAGTGGTGCCATTCAGCTTTGTTCATTTTGCAACTTTATCACAAAACAGCCAAGCATTTTTGGCACCACAACGTATTGTTGAGTTTACTTAACTAAATCATATTTCGGACTTGGGCCATACTGATTCGTTCCTGCTTCCGAATCAAAAAAAGCAAAAACAAAGGGGACTATAGGCACCCACACCCACCAACCACTACGGCCTACATCGTGAAGTCTACGAATAAAAGCACTGAATGAGGCAAAATACAAAGGAAGGCAAATAAAAAGCGTAATAACACCGCCAATTTCCTGTGAAGCTAGGGCAGACAATGCAATCGCCTGTGAAACCAAAGAAATCAACATGATTGCTACACCTGAAAACAACGTATAATACCAAAATTCTTTCCGCCTGGCTCGCCCGTTAAAATTTGCAAAATTTTTTAGTGCAAAAACAAACCAACCGAATGAGCTCAAATCACGACCTAGGTTTTGACTTACAACAACTTTATTTGTCACGACACTCTCCATCTATTACGCAAACAATACACTTCTGATCGGCAAAAACAATCTAAAATATGCCTTCCAATATGGTGCATATCAAAAAGTCTTCACCACACCAAGAAACCAAGGGCACAATATAGTCAGTTGTGAAAAATATTTCCATATATTATTTTCGAAAAAACACAGGTTATGTTTCACATATCATTCCGTTACGCCAAGCTGAAGGCGGCTTGATCTGTTCCCCTTAGGCCTTACCAATCAAAAGTAGAGAGAAGTCCGTCACTGAAGGAGAATGACGGACATGAAGAAGAGCAGATTCACCGAAGAACAGATCATTGGCTTTCTCAAGCAGGCCGAACTGGGCATGGCCATCAAAGAGGTCTGCCGGCAGGGCAGTTTCTCCGAGGCCACCTTCTATATTAAGTGGCGCAGTAAATACGGCGGCATGAATGTCTCCGAGCTTCAGCGCGCCCGAGATCTGGAGGCCAAGAACGCCCGTCTCAAGAAGTTGCTGGCCGAGGCCCATCTCGACATTGAAGCCCTCAAGGTCGCCTTCGGGGTAAAGCGTTAGCCCCGCAGGCCAAGCGGCAGGCCATTAGCGTGATGTTGAGCAGTGGATTAACGCTCTCAGAGCGCCGCGCCAGCCGGCTTGTGGGACTCTCCCGAGATGCCTGGCGGCATCCGCCACAGGCGGATGCGCTGACGTATCAGCTGACGGCTCGCATCGTCAACATCGCGCAGACACGCCGCCGTTTTGGCTACCGGCGGGTGCATGATCTGCTGCGTCACGAATTCCCTGGCATCAATCACAAACGGGTTTACCGCTTGTACCGCGAGCAGGGCCTGGCCGTCAGGCGACACAACCGCCGGCGCAAGCTCACTGGCGTGCGTACGCCACTGCAGGCGGCCACGCAGTTGAACGAGGTGTGGAGCATGGATTTTGTCAGCGACCAGTTAGCCTGTGGCCGACGCTTGAAATGCCTGACGGTAGCCGATGACTTCAGCCACGAGGCGGAGCAGGTTGCGGTAGATTTCTCGATGTCTGGCCAATACGTCACGCGCATGCTGGATCAGGTAGCGCAATTTCGCGGCTATCCGTTGGCAGTCAGGACGGATAATGGGCCAGAGTTCACCAGTCGTGTGTTTATGGGGTGGGCGCGAACGCATGGTATCCGGCACATTCTGATTCAGCCGGGTCGACCGATGCAGAATGGTTACGTTGAAAGTTTCAACGCCAGATTCCGCGATGAGTGCCTGAATGAACATGTCTTCGATTCGTTGGCAGAAGCGCGGCAGATCATTGCGGCTTGGCGGGACGACTACAACCAGGTTCGCCCACACGGTTCGATTGGCCGCATACCACCAGCAGTGTTTGCGGCACGCTATCGCCAGCAGCGGACCACCGAACTATCAAGCAGTACCACTACCATGCAAACCTAGGACTTCTCTCCTTATCGCTGGTATGGCTGGAGGGGGCAGATCAGGCTCGCTTACAGATAACCCATGCTAGCAATAAAAAATCTAAAGACCAACACAGAAATAACAATTGCATAGGCAGAGGATGCATAGATTACTCCTATTCTAGCCACCCAACCCAATGGTTTATTTTTTACTATTGAAATGGCTGCCATGATTAAGCCAATTATGGAAAAAAGCAGCGACACTCCAAAATGAGAACCATCAAAGCTAGCATAAAGACCAAGAGTGGTTATAGGATAAACAACAGAAAAAAAACTTATAAAAAAAGAAATAATTGCACACCACATATCGAAAAAATCCTTTTCATATATTTTCAAACATCCTGAATCATCCTCGCTTTCCTAGATACCACGAAAGCCTCACACTAGCTTTGAGAAAGAGGAGTCATGAGCAACTGGCGCCCCTCTAAGCATTCAAGATTGAAGCCTTCAAATAGGTAACAAAGCGCGGCGTTACCGTTTAGAGAAATTGCCCCCTAAACATCTTATCAAAATAAGATCAAACAGAAATATTACTATTGATAACTAAAGTATGAGCAGCCTTGCCCACTTAATGTATCCGAGTCAAAATAGATGCCAGAAAATTTACATACAACTATCGCACCTCATTACGCATGGGCACATGTTTTATTCTATAAAACCGCTTTCAAATCCTAAACTGATCACTCTCCACGCTAAAAAAAGCGCGCATATGAATATGCGCGCAAAGCCGTGGAGGAGAAACAAAGATCACGCACTACTTTTCACTACAATAACTTATTACCGCACGAATCTCCTTGAAGCAAAGATTACAGAAACCCCATAAATTAATATACCAAAGTTGAAAGAACTTGCTTGCCCATCTCGGCATATTTTTTCTTCATATCTTCTGTCACATTAAACGTTGATATTAGTAGCTTTCCATCGAGACTAGATATCTGCATGACATTAAAAATATTAACATCATCGCCCGCAGGTGTAGTCATTTCTAGGCGCATCATTTTCTTGCCATTCACTTCTACATCTTTTACAACTGGAGAATATGCGCTCATTTGATTTTGCAATGCTTCTGCCAGCATGGGCAACTGCTCTTCTTTGGCCGATGTATTTGTCAAATTAAAAGCAAACGAGACTTTACCGTCCACCTCAGCATCAAACCACGCTTCTTGAGGTCTATTACTCGTTGCTGGATATTTAACGTCTAAAATGGACTGGGGCATCTTTGTAAATTTTTTAGGCATGGCTACTTCTGCCTTGCCGTTTAAAATAGCAACCCCCTTTTGGTTGTTTTCAGCACCAGCATTGCTAGCATTTATTTTTTTGGTATCGTTTTTACTTACATCACCACTACAAGCAGCAAGAGTAAAAGCAGATACCATGCCCACTAAAGCCAAGACAAAGCGCAAACTCATTTACTGACCCTATTCACAGTTATATTTAAAAAAGGCATGGTCTCAAAAAAGCACCGCTGACGATGATAAATAATCACACTGCCTGGCTCAATAGAAAATTTTAGAAAGTGCTATAAAAAATGCCTACCAGGCACACACACCCATCAAGCATCTATCGGACTATCTCTACGACTCTGACAACCCATTTCTGTATCGACACTTTGGCAGCCCATTGATCGCCAACCCTATTGCCACACCTAAAACCACTGTTGAATTAATACAAAAAAGCCCACTTATTAGTTATTCCCCCCAAGAAGGAATACATAGTTAGCGGATAAAGAGCTTTCTTACCTCAAAAATGCCCCTTGAAGGGGCATTTTTTTTGCCTTTGTTTTGTCATAGCTATACCCTATTTAGACCCGCTAACAAAACCTCTTGATGTCAGATGCGTATGCCCGCATTTGGCGAAGATGAAACGGAAAGTCGTCAGTCAGAAGCTCTGGAAGTCATTGCAACCACTACTTCCTCCACCACCGCGTTCCCGCCGGGGTGGGCGGCCGCGGTTGGATGATTTTGCCGCCCTCAACGGCATCTTGTTTGTTCTCACTACCGGCATTCCTTGGGAGGACCTCCCACAGGAACTCGGTTTTGGCAGCGGTATGACCTGCTGGCGAAGACTGCGCGATTGGCAAGCGCTAGGCATTTGGGACCGCCTAC
>NZ_JONK01000036.1 GCF_000711885.1 Chromobacterium haemolyticum DSM 19808 | reverse complement strand
AAAAGCGGAATGTACACACGGTACATGAACATTCTGAAGCTGTTCTCAACGCCGTATCGCCAACGCGCAGCAGATCGTAAACAGGTTCTTAGAACATAAACCCACTTGCCGGCGTCTTAATTTGAAGCGAAGCGGACGCCGCGCTGAATCATTTTCCGCGCCGCCACTCATAGCCAAGGCGCGCGGTGCAAAGGTGAGCCATGAATTGGTTGGATGAAGTCAAATGGGACGACAAGGGCCTGGTGGCCGCCATCGCCCAGGACGCCGCCAGCGGCCGGGTGCTGATGGTGGCATGGATGAACCGCGACAGCCTGGCCTTGACCGCGGAAACCGGCGTCGCTCATTACTGGAGCCGCTCGCGCGGCAAGCTGTGGAAGAAGGGCGAGGACTCCGGCCATCTGCAAACCGTCAAGGAGCTGAGGCTGGATTGCGACGGCGACGTGGTGGTGATGCAGATCGAGCAGGCTGGCGGCATTGCCTGCCACACTGGCCGTGAAAGCTGTTTCTACCGACGTTTCGACTCTGCGCGGCAGGATTGGGTAGTTGTCGACGCGGTGTTGAAGGACCCGGATGCGATCTATCGCAAGGATTGACTTGCGCGCGGTCAACGCCGCGCGGCGGCCGGCCGTTAGAATGGCAGCCGGCAAGCCGATTGTTATCGTTTTGCCATCGGAACGACATATACTTGCCGGGGTTGCGGCGTAAAGGAATAGCGACATGAGCCAGGATGTGCTGAAAACCATCGCGGACACGCTGGAAGCGCGGCGCGAAGCCAGTTCCCAGTCTTCCTATGTGGCGTCCCTGTTTCACAAGGGCGAGGACGCCATTTTGAAGAAAGTGGCGGAGGAGGCGGCAGAGACGCTGATGGCCTCCAAGGACAAGGACAAGCTGCACTTGGTGCGCGAGGTGGCCGATCTGTGGTTCCACAGCATGGTGTTGCTGACCTATCATGGCCTGCGGCCCGAGGACGTGCTGATGGAGTTGAAGCGGCGCGAGGGTATTTCCGGCCTGGATGAAAAGGCCTCCCGCGCCCCCACCCCTTAAGATTTAGCGAGAGCCGACAACAATGACAGATTGCATCTTCTGCAAAATCGTGGCCGGGCAGATTCCGGCCAATAAAATCTACGAAGACGACGATGTGCTGGCCTTCCACGACATTCGTCCGATCGCTCCCGTGCATTTCATGCTGATTCCCAAGCAACACGTGGACTCGCTGGCCCATTGCGGTCCCGAGCACGAGGCGGTGCTGGGCAAGATGCTGACGCTGGCGCCCAAATTGGCGCGCGAACAGGGTCTGGAGGCTGGTTTCAAGACCGGCATCAACACCGGCCGCGGCGGCGGGCAGGAAGTGTTTCACCTGCACGTGCATGTATTCGGCCACAAAAACTGATTGGCCGATCAGGCCGGAGCGGACGGCCGGGCGGCCTCCGCGCATTCATTCGATTTGATAAGGAAGTGAATCATGGGTTCTTTCAGCATCTGGCACTGGCTGGTGGTATTGCTGATCGTGGTGCTGGTGTTCGGCACCAAGAAACTGCGTAATATCGGCGAAGATCTGGGCGGCGCCGTTAAAGGCTTCAAGGAAGGCATGAACGGCGAGAACGACAAGGCCGCCAAGGATAAGCCGGCCGAAACCGGCCGTATCATTGACGGCGACGCCGACAAGAAATAAGGCGCGGTTCAAGCGTGTTTGAAATCAGCTTTGGCGAAATCCTGTTGATAGGCGTGGTGGCCCTGGTGGTGCTGGGGCCGGAGCGCCTGCCCACGGTGGCGCGCACTCTGGGCGCGTTGGTGGGCCGCGCCCAGCGCTTTGTGGCCACGGTGAAGGCCGATATCCAGCAGCAGGCCAACTTGACCGGTCTGAACGAATTGCGGCAGGACATCGAGGACGCCGCGCAGTCGTTCAAAGGCCAGCTCGATTCCGAAGTTCGGGGCGTGCGCGAGGCGATGGAGCAGAACGGCGCCGAACTGCGCGCGCTGGCGGACGAGGCGCGCGCGCCGGTGGAAGAGGCGGCCAACGTCATCCACGGCGGCCTGCAGCCGGATCTGCTGGAGCCTCTTCCGGTCGAGCCAGCGGCGCAGGCCGAGACGGCGCCGGTCAAGGACGAGAACCAACTGGATCTGTTCGACGACTTGCCGCCGTCGCCGCCCCAGCCGGTGGAGCCGCCATCGCTACGCTGAGGCCGGCCGCACCCGGCCGGGCGGAGCTGGTTCCCGCTTCGGCCGTTCCTGAATCCATTGGAAATCCCGCGCATGAATGAACAACCCTTGCTCGCGCATCTGCTTGAGTTGCGCACCCGTCTGGTGCGGGCGCTGCTCGGTATCGCGTTGGTGTTTCTCGGCCTGTTCCATTGGTCCGGGGATATCTACCACCTGTTGGCCAAACCATTGCTGGACGCGCTGCCTGCGGGGGCGAACATGATCGCCACCGATGTCACCGCGCCGTTCTTCGTACCGGTCAAGGTGACCATGCTGGTGGCTTTCCTGATCTCGCTGCCCAATACCCTGTATCAGATCTGGGCCTTTGTCGCGCCCGGGCTCTACCACCATGAGAAACGGTTGGTGCTGCCCTTGGTAGTGGCCAGCCTGCTGCTCTTCCTTATCGGCATGGCTTTCGCCTATTTCCTGGTGTTCCCCGTGGTGTTCGGCTTCATGTCGGCGGTAACGCCGGTCGGGGTCAGCATGATGACCGACATCGATAAATACCTGTCCTTCGTGCTGGGCATGTTCATGGCCTTCGGCGTCACCTTCGAGGTGCCGGTGGTGGTGATCCTGCTGGTGCGCATGGGCGTGGTGTCGGTGGAAAAACTGCGTCAGGGCCGGCCTTATGTCATCGTCGGCGCCTTCGTGGTGGCCGCCGTTGTCACGCCGCCGGACGTGCTGTCGCAAACCCTGCTAGCGGTGCCGCTGTGGTTGCTGTACGAAGCGGGCATTCTGATGGCGGTATTCCTGGGCCGCAAGAAGGAGCGTCCATTGCTGGAGGATGGTTCATGAATCGAAACGCCTGGCATTACGGCGCGTCGGCGTCGCTGATCGCGCTGATTCTGCTGTGCCTGGCCTGGGAGCTGTGGCTGGCGCCGCTGCGTCCAGGCGGCTCGCTGCTGGCGCTTAAGGCGGCGGTGCTGCTGCTGCCGCTGCGCGGCATCCTGGGGCGGCGCTTGTATACCTATCAATGGGCCAGCATGTTCATCCTGGCCTATTTCACCGAGGGCGTGATGCGCGGTTGGGCGGATCGCGGCCTGTCGCAGCAACTTGCATGGGGCGAAATCTTCTTGAGCGGACTATTCTTCGTCTGTGTATTGGGCTTTGCCAGAACTTTCAAGTTGTCGCGTCAACCGCAGTAGACTCCGCGCGCAGCGAAAAGGAAGCCGTCAGCTCATGCTGGCGGCTTTTTTTGTGCCCGCGGCTCATGCGGGACGCAGACTGTGAAACTTGCCGGAGTCATGCGAGTAAAACCGCAAACGGCTTGGTTTACAATCGCGGCGAAACCGCGGGCTTGATCGGCGGAAATCCAAAAAATACAGTTTGGTTGGGGAGTGTGTAAATGCGGAATATGACGATTGCGGCCCGGATTACCCTGGGTTTCGCCTTGTTGTTGGTGGCGCTGGCGGTGACCAGCTTGCTGGCTTTCATCGGCTTGGGGAGTATTTCCAGCCGGGTGGAGGATGTCAGCACCCATGAGTTGGCCTTTTACCGCGACGTGGTGGGTTTGCAGCAGCACATGGGCAATCTGCGGCGCTTCGAGAAAGACTATTTCATCAATATGGGTGACGCGGCCAAGCGCGCCGAGTACAGCGAGAAATGGAATAAAACAATAGAGAGCGCGCATGCGGCGATCAAGAACGCCGGCACGCACCCGCTGAACGGCGACGCCACTCAGCAACTGACGGCGCTGGACGGGCTGCTCAACAGCTATGCGGACGGTTTCAAGGCAGTGGCGGCGAAGGTGGACAAGCAGGAGCTTGCCGGCACCAGCGACGCCAACAAGGCGTTTGGCCAGTACAAGAGCAGTATTCACCAGATGGAAGAGGTCTCGGCCAAGCTGGCCAAGGGCGGTTCCGACGCAGTGGCGCAGCTGCGCAGCCAGATCGACGCCTCCGCGGACGCGGTGCGCAGCCAGTTGCTGGCCACGGTGGTGATCGGCCTGCTGGCTAGCCTGGTGGTGTCTTGGTACATCATCCGCTCCATCCGCGTGCCCTTGCTGCAGATGCGGGACTCCGCGCAGCAGTTGGCGCAAACCTGCGATCTGAACTTGAAGCTGCCGGACTTTGGCCGTAACGAGCTGGGCAGTGTCGGGGAGTCGCTGGCTTCCTTGGTCGGCACCGTGCGCCGCTTGGTGCAGGAAGCGCAGGGGCACGCCACCCAATTGGCCAACGCTTCCGGACAAATGGCCGACGTCAGTTCCCAGGTGTCCGGGGCCGCGGCCAATCAGGCGGAGTCCGCCGCCAGCGGCGCGGCGGCGATTGAGCAGATGTCGGTCAGTATCAATCTGGTGGCGGACAACACCCGTGATGTGGAAGATCAGGCGCGCCAGACCATGGCGCAGGCGGATAGAGGCAACGGCCTGGCGGAGAAAGCCGCCAGCGAGATTCAGCGGATCGCCAGCGGCATTACGGAAACTTCCACCGTGATGGACCAATTGAATCAGCGCTCCAGCGATATTGGCGACATTGTGCGGGTGATCCGCGACATCGCCGATCAAACCAATCTCTTGGCCTTGAACGCGGCGATCGAGGCCGCGCGCGCCGGCGAGATGGGCCGCGGCTTCGCCGTGGTGGCCGATGAAGTGCGCAAGCTGGCCGAACGCACCAGCCAGGCCACGACGGAAATATCCACCCATATCGAGGGCGTGCAGACCGATACTCAGCGTGCTTATCAGAGCATGCAGCAGGCGAATGCCCGCATCGAGAGCGGCGTCAGCAGCACCTCCAGCGTGGCCGAATCGTTGCGTGAAATTCATCAGCTGTCGCAGCATTCGGTTGAGCGCATCTCCGACATCGCCAACGCGATCAAGGAGCAGAGCCACGCCAGTCAACTGGTGGCGGGCAATGTAGAGCAGATGGCGCAGATGAACGAAAGCACCGCCAAAGCCTCCGGTCAGGCCAGCCGGCTATCGCAGGAGTTGCAGCAGTTGTCGGTGGATTTGGACTCCAATCTCAGGCGTTTTCGCACCTGAGAGCCTGTTCAACGTCTCGCGAGCAAGAGGGAGACAAGGCGAAAACCAGTGAATAAAGCGGAATGTGCACGTGGTACATGAGCATTTTGGGCTGGTTTTCAACGCCTATCGCCGAAGCGCAGCAGACTTTGAACAAGTGCTGAGGGAAGAGGCTTCATCTCAGCCGGCGATGCCCAAAGCGTCCAGGCTGTTGCGGCGCAGGGCCTGGCGCAGTTGCGGTTCCGGCAGCCCGCGCAGTTCGGCCAGCAAGGCGCTGAAGGCGGCCAGATGGGCCGGCTCGTTGGGCCGGCCCTGGGCGAACTCGGGGCGGATGTCCGGCGCATCGGTCTCCAGCACCAGGCCCGACAGCGGCAAGGTGGCCGCCAGCCGGCGGATGCGCTGCGAGCCGGAGTAGGTCATCGCGCCGCCGAAGCCCAGCTTCATGCCCTGGCGCAGCATCGCTTCCGCCTGTTGCGGGCTGCCGTTGAAAGCGTGGGCGATGCCTAGCTCGACGCGCTGCTCGCGCAGATGTTTGAGCACGCGGTCCACCGAGCGGCGCACATGCAGCACCACGGGCAGCGCGTATTTGCGCGCCAGTTTCAGCTGTTCGACGAACAAGGCTTCCTGCCGCGCCGGGTCCAGTTCCGGCAGATAGAAATCCAGACCGATTTCCCCCACCGCTTCCGGTCGCTGTTCGCGCAGCGCGCGCTCCAGCTCTCCCAGATGCTCGTCCAGATGCCGTTCCAGGTAGATGGGATGCAGGCCGAAGCCTATCCAGCAACCGTGGTCGCGGCGCAGGGCGGCGGCGGCGGCGAAGGTGTCGGCGCGCACCGCGGGCACCAGGATCTGGCCCACGCCGGCGGCGCGCGCGCGTTCCAGCACGGCGGACAGCATCGGGGCCAGCTCCGGCGCGTCCAGATGGCAGTGGGTGTCGATCAGCGCGTCGGACGCGGGCGGGGAGAGAAAACGGTGCATGGCGGAGTCGTCGCTGGTTCAGCCGGCTTCCGGCTGCAATTGCTGCAGCAAGTATAGCCGTTGGTAGATGCCGCCCATGGTCATCAATTCCTCGTGGCTTCCGGTTTCGGCGATCTGGCCGTGGTTGAGCACGATGATGCGGTCGGCGTCGCGTATGGTGGAAAGCCGGTGGGCGATGGAGATCAGCGTGATCTGGCCGCGAAGCCGTTCCAGCGCTCTTTGCACCAGCTGCTCGGTTTCGCTGTCGATATGCGAGGTGGCCTCGTCCAGCAGCAGGATGCGCGGCCGGCCCGCCAGCGCGCGGGCGATGGCGATCAACTGCTTCTGTCCGCTGGACAGCCGCGAGCCGCTCTCGCCCATATCGGTGTCGTAGCCCTGTTCCAAGGCCAGGATCAAGTCATGCACCCCGGCGGCGCGTGCGGCGTCCTCGATTTGCTGCTGGGACAGCGGCCGGCCCATGGCGATGTTGTCGCGCGCGCTGGCGGCCAGCAGGAAGGGCTCCTGAGGCACCAGGCCGACGCCGTCGCGGAAGGCCGCGTCGTCGAAAGTGGCCAGCGCTTGGTCGTCTATCAGGATCTCGCCGCTTTGCGGCGCGTAGAAGCGCAGCAGCAGCGACAAGAGCGTGGACTTGCCGCTGCCGGTGTGGCCGACGATGCCGATGAAGCCGCCGGCCGGAATCTCCAGCGAAAGATCAAGCAGCACCGGCCGTTCGGGCTGGTAGCCGAAACTCACCTGGCGGAAGCTGACGGCGCCCCGGCCAATGCGGCCCCCGCCTTGGCCGGCCGTTGCGGCCGGCTCCTGCAGCAGCGCGTCCACCCGCGCCGCCGCCACCACCGCTTGCTGCAGCTGGCTGAACTGCATGGTGATCTGGATCAGCGGGTCCACCATGCGGCCGATATAGCTGATGAAGGCGTAGAGCACGCCTATCTGCAGCGCACCCAGCGGCCGTTGGCTGAAGCTGTAGATCACCCCGGCCAGCAGCAGCACTTTCAGCAAGTCCAGCGCCGGCCGCAGCAGCCAGGCGTTGGCGCTCAGTTCCGCGATCCGCGCCCGGTAGTAATTGTGGTTGGCCTGATCGAAACGCTCGGCGAAGCGGCCGGTGGCGTTGGAGGCTTGCAGCACGCTCATGCCGGAGATGGATTCCGCCATCTGAGCGTTGATGTCGCTGCGCAGCGCGCGGGCTCGCGTCACCGACGGCGCGCTCCAGCGCTGATACAGCCAGACGATGGCCAGCATCGCCGGCAGCAGCATCGCCGCCAGCAGCATCAGCTGCCAATCCAGCCAGGCCATCGCCGCCATCACGCCGATCACCACGATGCTGCTGTCCAGCATCACGAACAGCACCTGCACGTACAACGCCTTTACCGACTCGGTGTCGTTGGTGACGCGGCTGACCAGTTGGCCGGTGATCGCTTTGTCGAAAAAAGCCATCGGCAGCCGGATCACATGGCGGTAAACCTGCTCGCGCAGTCTTTGCACCGAGCGCATCGCCACGCCGGACAGGCGCACCAGTTGCAGATAACGCAGGCTGGAGGCGACGTAGCCGGCCATCAGACAGGCGAGCAGCAGCAGGCCCATTTCCAGCCACTGCGGCGTGCGCGGCAGAAGGTAGCGGTCGATGAATACCTTGCCCAGCAGCGGCGACAGCGCTTCCATCAGCGCGGCGGCGATCAGCCACAGCGTGCCCCACAGCACATGGCGGTTTTCCGGAGCGGCGGATTGGCGCAGCAGGGCCACCGCCCGGCGCCGATTGATCGCGGATTGATCAGATTTCATCCAGGCTGGCCTCCAGTTGTTGGTAGCGCCACTGGCTGGCGTACCAGCCGTTCAGTTGCAGCAGCGCCTCGTGGCTGCCGGCTTCGGCGATGCCGCCGTGCTGCAGCACGATGATGTGGTCGGCGTCGGCCACCGCCGATAGCCGGTGGCTGGCGATGATCACGCTGCGGCCGCGGCGCGCTTCGCGCAGATGGTGCAGGATCTGGGTTTCGGTCTGGGTGTCCACCGCGGACAAGGCGTCGTCCAGCAGCAGCAGCGGCGCGTCGGCCAGCAGCGCGCGGGCGATGGCCAGGCGCTGGCGCTGGCCGCCGGACAAGGCCACGCCTTTTTCGCCCACCGGGGTGGCGTAGCCCTGAGCCAGACGCAGGATATCGTCGTGAACCGCCGCCAGCCGCGCTACGCGTTCGATGTCGCGCTCGGAGGCGTCCGGGCGCGTCAGCGCGATATTGTCGGCCACCGAGGCGGAGAACAGGAAGGACTCCTGCGGCACCCAGCTAATCGTCGCGCGCAAGGCGTCCATCTTGTATTCCTCCAGCGGCACGCCGTTCCAACTGATGCTGCCGGTCGGCAGCGGATATTGGCGCAGCAGCAGGCGCAACAGCGTGGATTTTCCGCTGCCGGTAGGGCCGACGATGCCCAGGGTCTGGCCACGGCTCAGGCGCAGTTCGATCGCGCGCAGCGCCGGCGTCGCCTGTCCCGGGTAAGTGAAGTCCAGATTGTGCCAGCGCAGTTCGCCAGCCGGCTCCGTCGTGTTGGAGCCGCTGTCGTCCACGGACTCGGGCGCGCTCAGCACGGGCTCCAGCCGGTTCCAGCCGGCGCGGCCGCGCTCCAGCAGGGACAACACCCAGCCGGCGGCGAACATCGGCCAGATCAACTGGCCCAGATACATGCTGAAGCTGGTCAGCGCGCCTATGGTCAGTTGTTGTTGCCAGACCAGATAGCCGCCCACGCCTAGCGTGGCCGCCGCCGCGGTGCTCAGGGTCAGCCCCACCACCGGTTCGAACGCTGCCTCCCAACGTTGCGCCTCCAGGCTGTTGTCGGCCGCGGAAGCGGCCAGGCCGGCCAGTTCGCCGCTGTTGCGTTCCTCCAAGCCCAGGGTGCGCAGCGTGCGCACTCCGCTCAGCGTCTCTTGAACGTGGTCGTTGAGCCTGCTGAAGCTTTGCAGCGAGCCGGCCCAAGCCTGGTGCACGCGGCGGGTGATGCGCCAGAAGGCGAAGGCCATTAGCGGGAAGGGCAGCAGCGCGGCGGCGGCCAGCCGCCAGTCTATGCCCAAGGTCATCATCGCCAGCACCATTACCAAGGTCAGGCTGCCGTCGAAGCCCGCCAGCATGGCTTCCCCGGCAGCCATTTCCACCGCGTCGATGTCGTTGGTGGCGCGCGCCATCAGGTCGCCGGTGCGTTGGTGATGGTAGAAGCCCGGTCCCTGACGGCTTAGCCGCTGATACAGCCGGGTGCGCAACTCCACGCCCAACTGGTAGGCGGCGGCGAACAATTGCAGCCGCCAGCCGGCGCGCAGCAAATAGATCACCACGCCGAACAGCAGCAGCCAGCCCAGCTCGCGCAGCAGCTGCGAGCCGCCAAGCTCGCCCTTGGCCAGCAGGTCGACGATTTGGCCGATCTGGCGCGGAATCAGCACGGTGAGCACCGCCACGGCGGCCAGCATCAACGCCGCGCGCAGGTAGTAGGGCCAATGGCGGAGGACGAAGCCGCGCAGCAGCGCGGGCAGGCTGGCGCCGGGGGCGAGATCGGACGGGCGTGACATGGCGGAGGCGGGCTATCCGGATTGGGTATCGAGTCGAACATTCTATGCCGAATCCGATAGCGGTGTCAGAACCTGTTCAAAGTCTGACGCGCTGCGGCGGTACGGTATTGCAAAGGATTTCGAAATGCTCATATACCACGGGTACATTCCGCTTTTCCGGCTGTTTTCGTCTTGTTCCGCTCATAAGCGGAATCCTTTGAACAGGCTCAGGCCGGGCGGACCCGGCCTGGCGATTGCACAACTGGGCTTAATTCGTTTGCGCCGCGGGCGTCAGCCGCGGCCTGCGCACTTTGTGATAGAGGACGACCAGCAACAGCAGGAAGGGCAGGCCGAAGACCAGGGTCAGCCGGAAGACCTCGGTAAAGACGGTGGTGACCATGATCGCCAGCATCAGCACCAGCCCGGTCAGCGTGCTGTAGGGAAACAGGCGCATCTTGAATGGCAGATCCAGCCCGCCGGCCTGATCGTGATGACGGCGGAAGCGAAGATGCGTGTAGAAGATCATCAGCCAGGTGAACATGGCGCCGAACATCGACAAGGAAATCATCAGCGTGAACGCCTGTTGCGGAAACAGCACGTACAGCACCGCCGCCAGCGCGATGCCGCTGGTGGACAGCAGAAGCGCGTTGACCGGAATGCCGCGCGGGTTCAGTTTGCCCAGCCCTACAGGCGCGTCGCCGGCGCGCGACAGGCTGAACATCATGCGGGTGGTGATGTAGAGCTGGCTGTTCATCGCCGACAGAGCGGCCACCACCACCACGAAGTTGAGGATGCCGGCTGCGTAGGGGATATTAAGCACCTGCATCACGGTGACGAAGGGGCTGTTGCCGGAGCCGATGCGGCCCCAGGGCACGATGGCGATGATCAGGCTCAGCGACAGCAGGTAGAACACCACGAGCCGCGCGATCGTGGCGCGGAAAGCCTGGCGCACCGCCTGCTCCGGATTTTCGGCCTCGCCAGCGGCCACCGCGATCATTTCCACGCTCAGATAGCTGAAGATGGAAATGACCACCGCCACCCACATCCCCCAGACACCGTTGGGGAAAAAGCCGCCGTCGGCGCTGAAGTTGTGCGCGCCGTAAGCAGGGTTGCCGCTGCCCCACACTACGTAGCAGCCCATCAGGATGAAGGCGAGGATGGCGAAGATCTTGATGGAGGAGAACCAGTACTCCACGGTGCCGAAGGCCTTGACGCTGGCGGCGTTGACGCCGATCAGCGCGCTGGAGAACAGCAGAATCCAGATCCAGGGCGGGGTGTCTGGAAACCAGTAGCGCATGTATTCGGCCACGGCGGTGATTTCGGTTCCCACCGCCAGCACCACGCAGGCCCAGTAGCTGTAGCGCACCAGGAAACCAGCCAAGGGGCTGACGTAGTGCTCGGCGTAGGCGCCGAAGGAGCCGGAGGTGGCGTGCGCCACCGTCATCTCCGCCAGACAGCCCATCAGCAACAAGGTAATCAGGCCTCCGATGGCGTAGCTGAGCACCACGCTGGGTCCGGCGAAGCCGATGGCGAACTTGCTGCCGAGGAACAGGCCGGTGCCGATGGCGCCGCCGATGGCGATCATGCTCATCTGTCCGGCGGTGAGCCGGCGTTGCAAGCCTTGTTCTCTGTCTTTGATGTCCTGGAAGCTGCTCATGATGTTTCTCCTCTGTAGATGGCGCTATTTGCGGGATCTAACGTCCCTTGCGCTGTTGAGCCGCCGGCCGCGTGAGATCGCGGGCGGCGGCTCTAGGGAGGCGCGACGGTTTGGGACGTCGCGCCGTGCCGGGTTCAGGTTACCTCGCCGCGGCGATGAAACTCCGGGCGGTCCCAACTGCCGCTGTCCAGTATCTCGCGCAGAATTTCCACCGCGTCCCAGATGTCGGCATGGCTCAGGTAAAGCGGGGTGACGCCGAAGCGCAGCACTTCCGGCTCACGGTAGTCGCCAATGACGCCGTTGGCGATCAGCGCCTGCATCACCGCGAAGCCCTGCGGGTGGCGGAAGCTGACGTGGCTGCCGCGGCGCGCGTGCTCGCGAGGGGTGATCAGGGTCAGCGGATGCCCGCCGCAACGTTGTTCCACCAACTCGATGAACAGATCGGTCAGGGCCAGGGACTTGGCGCGCAGCTGCTGGCTGTCCACCTCTCGCGCCACGTCCAGGCCGCACTCCAGCAACGCCAGCGACACGATGGGCTGGGTGCCGCACAGGAAGCGGCGGATGCCCTGGGCCGGCGCGTAGTCGGCGGCCATCTCGAAGGGTTTGGCATGGCCCCACCAGCCGGACAAGGGTTGCCAGAAAGCGTTTTGATGGCGCGGGGCCACCCAGATGAAGGCCGGCGAGCCCGGGCCGCCGTTCAGGTATTTGTAAGTGCAGCCCACGGCGAAGTCGGCGTCCGCGCCCTTCAGGTCAACTTGCAACGCGCCGGCCGCGTGGGCCAGGTCCCAGATCGCCAGCGCGCCGTGTTGATGAGCGCTACGGGTCACCGCGGCCATATCGTAGAGATAGCCGGTGCGGTAATTGACGTGGGACAGCAGCAGCACCGCCACCTTGTCGTCCAGCGCCTGTTCCAGCGGCAGCGCCTCGTCGATCAGGCGCAGTTCATAGCCCTGCTGCAGGAATTCGATCATGCCCTGGATCATGTAGAGATCGGTGGGGAAGTTGTCGCGCTCGGACAGGATCACCTTGCGTTCCGGGTGGGCTTGCCGCTGGATGCGCAAGGCCGCCGCCAGCGCCTTGAACAGGTTGAGCGAGGTGGTGTCGGTGATCACGGTTTCGCCGGGGCCGGCGCCCAGTAGCGGCGCCAGTTTGTCGCCCAAGCGCGTCGGCATTTCGAACCAGCCGGCGGTGTTCCAGCTGCGAATCAGATCATGACCCCATTCGCGGGTGATCACCTGCTGGCTGCGCTCCAGCGCGCCCTTGGGGAGCACGCCCAGCGAGTTGCCGTCCAGGTAGATGGTGTTGGCCGGAAGGTCGAACCGTTGGCGGAAGCCGGCCAGCGGGTCTTGCTGATCGGCGATGAGACAAGCTTCGCGAGTGTGTTTCATGGCGGGTCCTACACGAGAGGGGTGGAAACGGACAAGGGTCGCAGCACGGCGCGCACCGGGCTGGCGTCCAGGTTCATCAACTTCAGCGGCAGCGCGATCAGCTCGTAATCGCCCTCCGGCGCGTGGTCCAACAGCAATTGTTCCAGGATGGCCATGCGTTGACGCGCGGTGGCGTGATGGGCGTCCATGGTTTTGCTGTCCATCGGGTCCAGCGAGGCGGTATCGACGCCGATCAGGCGCACGCCCTGGCCGCCCAGCCAATCTATGGCGGCGGCCTCCACGCCGGGGAAGTCCGCGTCCCAGGACTCCAGCGGGTAGCGCGTATAGCTGCGGATCAACAGGCGCGGCGGCAGCGGCCCGGTTTGGATGGCGAGCCGGGACTGGATCTGCTCCAGCCGGATCAGAGGGCCGGGAGACAGGCAGTGAATCACCCTGCAGGGCCCCAAGTAGGCGTCCAGCGCGACTTGGCCGATGCCTTGGCCGGCGGCCTGGAAGTGGGCCGGCGCATCGGCGTGCGCGCCGCTGTGCGGAGACAGGGTCAGTCGCGCCACGTTGACCGGACAGTGGGCGTCCAGCTGCCAGGCCGGGCTGGCGTCGAAAGCGGTGTCGCCGGGCCAGACCGGCAGGCCGGCGCGCAGCGGGGGGCTGATGTCAAGCAACATGGAGCGGCTCCAGAGAGGCGAAAAGCTTGGAATCATGCTATCACCAAGGCCTCCGCCAGAAATTGCAAGTTGCTCTTGCTGATGGCATGCTTTTCGCAGGAACTGCAGCGAAACGGATAGATAACGATGGGAAATTGCAAATGCAGCTTGATGCGATAGATTGCCGGATTCTTTCCGCATTGCAGCACAACGCCAGGCTCAGCAATCAGGACCTGGCCGATCAGGTGGCCCTGTCTCCGTCCGCCTGCCTGCGGCGAGTGCGCACGCTGGAAAGCCAGGGCCTGATACGCGGTTATCACGCGCAGTTGGACCCGGCCCTGCTCGGCTACGAGCTGGAGGCCATCGTGCACGTGACCTTGGACCGGGCGCGCGAGGATTGGCACGAAGATTTCATGAACCGCATCCAGCAGTTCGAGGAAATTGCCGCCGCTTACATCGTCGCCGGTCCCAGCAACTATGTACTGCACGTCCGTTGTCGCAATCTGGCGGCCTTTAGCGGTTTCATCGTGGAGCGGCTGAACCGCATTCCCGGCATGCGCGACATCTGTTCCTACATCGTGATGCGCACGCTCAAGGATCGGCGCTGGGAGGTGCCGTTGGACGGCAAGTAGCGGCGGAGGTCATTCCGCGGCGAGTATGGGTGTCGCGTGAGGTGGAGTGTGAATAATCACGTTGTTAATGATAATCATTAGCATTAACTTCGGCGCTCCTATCCCAAGTACCCCACCCATATCATGAAATACCGGAGTCTTTCCGCCTGCCTATTGCTGTCGGCGGCTTACCCGCAAACCCTGCTGGCCGCCGAGCCCGCGCCGCAACTGGAAACCGTTCACGTCAGCGCCGAGCGCAAACGCGCGCTTTTGCATGGCGAGGAGCTGGATGCGGCGCAATTGCGCCGCGCGCGCGGCACTGGCAACGCCGACATCTTTTCCGCCCTGCCCAGCGTGCAGGTCAACAATATCCGCAACGAAGCCGGCGCCATCGACCTGGGCATCCGCGGCCTGCAGGGCGAAGGGCGGGTGCCGGTATTGATAGACGGCAGCCTGCAATCCACCCATACCGCCCGCGGCTACCAGGGCACCAGCGACCGTACCTATATCGATTCCGACTTGATCAGCAAGGTCAGCGTGGAGGAGGGGGCCAGCAACGGCGCCTTCTCCAGCGGCGCGATTGGCGGCCTGGTGCAGATGCGTACCTTGGGCGTCGAGGACGTACTGCGTCCGGGCAAGGATTTCGGCGTACTGTTGAAAGGCAGCCTGTACAACAATAACAAGATGCCCGCAGTGCCTGGAGACGAGCGCGACCAAGTGTATTACCAATTGAACAACGGCCTCAGCCCGCGAGTGTTCAACAACGGTTCGGCCACGCTGGCGTTGGCTTATCGGCAGCCTGGCCTCGACGCTCTGCTGGCTTACAGCAAGCGGCGCACCGGCAATTACTTCGCCGGCGTCCATGGCTATGAGGGCTACCCGGAAGCGGTGGTGTCGCGCGGTCAGGAAGTGGTGAACACCAGTTACGAGAGCGACTCTCTGTTGGCCAAGCTGGGCTTCGCGCTGGACGACGCGCAGCGCTTGAAGTTGATCTTCCGCCGCCACCGTCAGCAAGCCGGCGAACTGCTGGCCGCTTACTGGTACAAGAATTCCAACGATAAGAATTTCCAAGAGCTGCCGCCAGGCGTGGAGTCGATGCCGCAATGGGCGCTGGGCAGCGCCGTGGTGCATGCCTATAGCGCCAACTACAGCTATACGCCCAGCGACAACAAGCTGATCGACCTGAACTTGGGCCTGTGGGCCACCGAGGCGGATCTGGATCAGCACAACGGCCTATGGGCCGGCCGCCCCGGCGCCTCCTACGGCGATCAGTACATGCATGCCTACAACAACAAGCGTCACGGTTTCAATGTGCTCAACCGATCAGAACTGGATGTCCTGCCCTTGAGCCTGAGCTACGGCCTGGCCTTCCAGCAGGAGCGCACCCAGCCCACCAGCCGCTACACCGAGCAGCCGAGGACGCTGGAAGCGTCGCGCAACGGGGTGCGCAATGAGCGCAGCCTGTTCGCCAACGCCGTCCTGTCCTATCGCTGGGCCAGCTTCTCTCTGGGCACGAATCTGCATGGTTCGACCACGCGCGACTATTCGACCAATCTGGAAGCGGATTACGCGCCCAAGCTGGACCTGACTGGCCAGGTGGACGTTCATCTGGCCAAGTGGCTGGATGTTTACGCCAAAGGCGGCCGCGCCTACCGCACCCCCAGCCTGTACGAAACAACCACCTCGTCCGAGGTCTTCAGCTACAACCCTTACAACCCCTTGCGGCCGGAGCGTTCGCTGAACCTGGAACTGGGCCTTAAGGCGAGTTTCCAGAACGTGTTCCGCGATCAGGAGCGCATCGGCTTCAAGGCCGCCTATTTCGACAACAAGGTAGCGGACTATATTTCCAGCGCCTGGCTGGACAGGACGCCGGGCATGCCGTCGTG
Organism: Chromobacterium haemolyticum DSM 19808; assembly: GCF_000711885.1. GTDB lineage: Bacteria > Pseudomonadota > Gammaproteobacteria > Burkholderiales > Chromobacteriaceae > Chromobacterium > Chromobacterium haemolyticum. Next base: position 30,418 of record NZ_JONK01000036.1, on the reverse strand, counting down.
GCAGGGCAATCTGACCTTCCTCAACTACGACAAGGTGGAGCTGCGCGGCTATGAATTCGGCTTGGACTACCATAGCCCGTCCTTCTTCGTGGAAGCCGCCGCCACTCGCTACCTGGACCCGGAAGTGTGTTCGGTGAACCAGGCGACCCGGCGCGACGCCGCGGTGTGCAATCCGAACGGCTTCGCCTGGAGTCTGATCCCGACCCGCATCCCGCCCAAGAGCGTATACGTGATTTCCGCCGGCAAGCATTTGTTGAACGGCGATCTGACCGTGGGCGGACGCTGGCGCTACCATTCGGGCAAGACCAATCCGGCGGACTGGCTCAAGGGCACTGGCGCGCAACCGGTGTTGGAACTGGCGTCCGAACGCTTGGTGGACCTGTTCATCGAGTACCGCCTGAACAAGCAAGTCAACGTGAATTTCAATGTGGATAACCTGACCAACCGCTATGCGGTGGATCCCGGCTCCGTGATCAGCATGCCGATCCCGGGGCGGACCATACGGATGGGGATGGAGGCGCGCTTCTGAGAGCCTGCTCAAAGCCTGCTGCGCTTCGTGGAGGGTTGCACGGTGAGTACAAGCTCAAAATGCTCATGTACCCTTCGTACACTCCGCTTTTTCGCTCGTTTTCGTCTAGTCTCGCTCTTGCTCGCGTGGCTTTGAACAGGCTTAGGGAAACCGGCCGCGCGTTTTTTGCCGTGGCCGGCGGGAATCTGCGCGCCGGCCGGCGGTCTGTAGACTTTATGAGCCGTATGGACGCGGCCGCTCGATTCAGGGGGATAAGCATGAGCATCAAAGTGAAGCTGGCGCTGGGCGCGGCGGTGTTGGCCTTGGGGGCGTGGTTCTACGCGACGCCGTATCTGACGGTGCGCGGGATGCAGCAGGCGCTGGACGCGCGCGACGCGGCCAAGTTGTCCGGTTATGTGGACTACCCCGCCTTGCGCAATAGTCTGAAAGAGGCGGTTGCGCCCAAGTCGGTGCTGGAGTTGAACCAGTCCAAGGATAAGAATCCTTTGGCGGCGATGGGCGCGGCCATTGCCGACGCGGTGATCGCCCCGGTGGTGGACGCCATGGTGACGCCGGAAAGCCTGGCCTTGATGATGCGGGGGATCAAGCCCAAGCCGGGTCTGCCGCAAGGCGGCGCCGATGAGCCGGCGACCGGCGGCGGCGCATCGGAAGATCGGCGCGCCGGCGTGGACACGGCCATGGGCTATGAAGACATTGACCGCTTCGTGGTGACGGTGAAACAGAAGGAGAAACCCGAACAGTCCTTGGGCTTGATTTTCAAGCGCGATGGCTGGTTCGGCTGGAAATTGTCGGCGGTGCGGCTGCCCGAATAAGAAGCTGCTGACGATCCGCCACATGTTGGCTTGTGGTGTTGAAACCCGCATTGGAAATGCTCATGCGCGATCGGCGCATTCCGCTTGCTCAGCGGGTTTCGTCTTGTCTCGTCTCAGTCCGCGCTAAGTAGAGAAGACAACAAAAAACCCGCATAGCTTGCGCTGTGCGGGGTTTTTGGGGTTTCGGCTTGCCAAATCGCTGGTGCCCAGAGTCGGACTCGAACCGACACACCTTGCGGCGGGGGATTTTGAATCCCCTGCGTCTACCAATTTCGCCATCCGGGCGTCTTCGGCATTCCGAGAACACGAATGATAGCGATAGCAAATCGCTTTGTAAATCCTTTTTTCCCAGGCGCTGGGCGACGGCTCAATCCTGCTTCAGTTTGAGCGCAAGGTCATAGAGCTGTTTGCGGTTGCCGTCGCAGATCTGCGCGGCCAGGGAGGCGGCCTGTTTGGTGGGCAATTCCGCCGCCAGCAGCTTGAGCACGCGCACGGTTTCTTCCGGCACGGCGTCATCGGTTTCGTCGCGCGCCGGGGCTGCGTCCAGGATCAATACAATCTCGCCGCGCTGCTGGTTGGAATCGGACTCCACCCACTCCAACATTTCCTGGGCGGGGAGATTGCGGAAGGTCTCGAAGGTTTTGGTCAGCTCGCGCGCCAGCAGTACGCGGCGTTCCGCACCCAGCTCCGCCACGATGTCTCGCAGGGCGTCGACGATGCGGTGAGGCGCTTCATAGCACACGGTCAGATGTTGCGCGGATTGCCATTGGCGCAGCGTTTTGCGGCGCTCGCCGCTCTTGGGCGGCAAGAAACCGTGAAACAGGAAGGACTGCGCGGTCAATCCGCTGGCGGACAAGGCGGCGATCACCGCGCTGGAGCCGGGCACCGGCCGCACCGGCAAGCCGGCGGCGCGAACCGCTTCCGCCAGCCGCGCGCCGGGGTCCGACACCGCCGGCGTGCCGGCATCCGATACCTGCACCACGATTTGGTCTTCGGACAGCCAGCGCACCACTTGTTCGGCCATGCCGCGCTCATTGTGCTCGCGCAGGCTGACCAGGCGTTTAGCGTGGATGCCGTAGGCGGACAGCAGTTGTCCGGTGACGCGCGTGTCCTCGGCGCAGACCACGTCGGCGGCGCTGAAAGCCGCCAAGGCGCGGGCGCTGATGTCCGCCAGATTTCCAATGGGCGTGGCCACCACATATAATGTGCCGCGACAGAAACTTTCCCTGGCTGATTCAAGCAGATGAGCGAACGAAGTATGCAAAGACTGACTCCGCTGTTGGTTGGCGTCTTGATGACTTGGTTGACGCCGACAATGGCGCAAACCCCGGACTATATCATCCAAAGCAACACCGCGCCGCTCAAGTTGCTGGGCCAGCCGGCGCCGAAGCCGCTTGTTCCGAAGGCCGCGCCGCGCGATGCCAGCGCGACGGCGACGAAACCGCAGCCGGTCAACGGCCGCCTGCGCGTCGGCCTGCTGCTGCCCACCGGCTCAGCCACTTTGGGCGAAGCCGCCGCGGTGGTGCGCAGCGGAGTGGAGGCGGCGGCGAGCGTGGATCAGAACGCCGAGCTGGTGCCCATAGACGCGTCCGAGGACACCGCGGTGGCCAGCTACCGTCAGGCGCTGGCTGGCGGGGTCAATGTGGTGATAGGCCCGCTGTCGCGCGGCGCCATCGCCGCGGTGGCGCCGCTGGTGTCGGTGCCCACGCTGGCCTTGAATTCGATAGGCCGTGAAGTGCCGGCCAACCCCAAACTGTTCTCCTTGTCGCTGATCGTCGAAGGCGAGGCGCGCCAAGTAGCGCGTCTGATGTATGCGGACGGCAGGGCCAACCCCTTGCTGTTGTTCGGCGCGGACAACCTGTCCCAGCGGTTGCGCCAGGCTTTCATCGACGAGTGGAGAGCTTTGAGCCGCGGCAAGTCGCCCATGACCTTGGAAGCCAAGCAGGACAGTCTGCCGGCGATACTGCAGGCGGCGGCCGGCGCGGACGCGGTGTTCATGGCGCTGGACGCCCAGGAGGCCGGCATCGTCAAGGCCGCGCTGGCGCCGGAACTGCCGGTGTACGGCACCTCACAGCTCAACGGCCGCGGCAGCGTGGCGGCGTTGGCCGGAGTGAGGGTGATAGACATGCCCTGGTTCCTGATGCCGGAGCACCCGGCGGTGAAACGCTATCCGCGGCCGGCGACGGCGTTGACGATGCAGACTGAGCGTTTGTATGCCCTGGGCGTGGACGCCTGGCGGCTGGCGGTGCTGCTGGCGGGCGCCAGGCAGCCGGCGGGGCTGAGGCTGGACGGCGTCACCGGCGACCTGAGGCTGGGGCGCGACCGTCTGTTCGAGCGTCAGTTGCCGATGGCGGTGCTAAGCGTGGAGCAACCGTAGTGAATCTTCAGGGCCGGCTTGCCGAGGATAGGGCGCTGGCCTGGCTGCTGAAACGGGGCCTGACGCTGGTGGAGCGCAACTGGTCCTGTCGCGGCGGCGAAATCGATCTGATCATGCGCGATGGGCGCTACTGGGTGTTCATCGAAGTGCGTCATCGCGCCAGCGCGGCCTTTGGCGGCGCGGCCGCCAGTATAGGCGCGGTCAAGCAAAGGAAACTCATGCTGGCCGCCGAGGTCTATCTGTCCCAAAAGGGAATAGACGCGCCATGCCGTTTTGACGCGGTGTTGACCGTGGGCGAGGCGGAGCCGCAATGGCTGCAGAATATTTTCATGTAGTGCTATGGGCCGATAGGCCCTAAAAGATAAGGATGTCCCATGGATTTGATTGACCGCGTCAGCGGGCATTTCCTGGAAAGCATCGCCGTCAAGCAAGAGGCGATGGAGCTGTTGTCGCCGGCGATAGCCGCGGCGGCGGAACAGATGGTGGCTTGCCTGATGAACGAAGGCAAGATTCTGGCTTGCGGCAATGGCGGTTCGGCGGCGGACGCGCAAAACTTCGCCGCGGAAATGGTGGGGCGCTTCGAGAAGGAGCGGCCGGGATTGGCGGCGATTTCGCTGGCCACGGACAGTTCCGCCTTGACCGCTATCGGCAACGATTACGATTTCGACATGGTGTTTTCCAAGCAAGTGCGCGCGCTGGGACATACCAATGATTTGCTGCTGGCGATTTCGGCGTCCGGCAATTCCGCCAATGTGATCGAGGCCATCTACGCGGCGCACGAGCGCGGCATGAGCGTGATCGCCTTGACCGGCATGGATGGCGGCAAGGTGGCCGAGATCCTGTCGCCGGAAGACATTCAGTTGATTGTGCCGGCGTTGCGCCGTTGCCGGATTCAGGAAGTGCACACCCTGGTGGTCCACGCCTTGTGCGACACCATTGATTACATGCTGTTGGGAGGTGAATGATGAAGCGTCGCGTATTCGCGGTATTGCTGGCTGCTGGTTTCAGCAGCGCCTTGAGCGGTTGTTTCGGCGTAGTGGCGGCGGGCGCCGCCGGCGGCGCGCTGGTGGCCACCGACCGTCGCACTAGCGGCGCCTATGTGGACGATCAGGGCATCGAACTGAAAGCCGCCGACCAGATCGGCAAACTGTTGCCGTCCGCCCACGTCAACACCACCAGCTTCAACCGCGCGGTGTTGCTGACCGGCGAAGTGCCCAGCGAGCAGGCGCGCCAGCAAGCGGAACTGACAGCGCGCGGCATCCCCAATGTGCGCCGTGTGTTCAATTACACGGTAGTGGCGCCTTCGTCCGGCTTTTCCGAGCGCAGCAGCGATACCTGGGTGACCAGCAAGGCGCGCACCCGGCTGCTGGACGGCAAAGGCTACAACCCCAACAACGTCAAGGTAGTGACCGAGCGCGGCGTGGTCTACATGCTGGGCATGGTGACCCAGGCCGAAGGCGCTGCGGCGGCGAAGGTGGTCAGCGAGACTTCCGGTGTGCAAAAAGTGGTGACCCTGTTCGAATACATCAACGACATCGCGCAGTGACGCGGATGTCCCGCGAGGACCAGCCCGGCTTAGGCCGGGCTTTTTCATTGTCAGGCGGGGCGGGGGCGAGGAATCGCCTATTTTTTTAGGAAAAATCCTATGTCCGCTTGCCGGCGGTTCTGCTGGAATTTGCCTTGCTGCCGAACCCTGTGGGTTTCGGCGTATTTCTGACGCCTGGCATCCGCCAGGCGTACCGGCAACGCAGTTGGAAAGATGGGCGAGGACGCGGCTTTATGAACCAGGCGGGCAAGATATCGGCGGAGACACGGGAGCGCATTATCGCGGCGGCTACGGAACTATACGAGAAGTCCGGTCGCAAGCAGCACCCCGCCGTGGACCAGGTCCGCCAACTGGCGGGCGTGGACATGGACTCGGCCAGCGTGGTGCTCAAAGACTGGCGGCGAGTGCAGCCGGCGACGGCGGCGGCCTTGGACGGGGAGGTGCCGGAAGGCGTCAGCCAGGCGGGGCTGGCCGCGTTGGAAGCGATCTGGACGCAAGCCAAGGCGCTGGCCAACGACAGCTTGAGCGCCGCCCAGGCGGCCTGGGAGCGGGAGCGGGCCGAACTGGACCATCTGCGCGCCGAGCTTGCCGACGCCTTCGAACGTCAGGCAGCCGAGCTGGACGCCACGCGCCGTCAGCTGTCGGCTTCCTTGGCCTTGACCGCGCAGCAGGCGCAAGACCTGGCGGTGGCGCAGCCGCAGGCGGAAGCGTTCCGCGAGCGCATGGACAAGGCCGAGGCCCGCGTCGGCGAACTGGAGCGGGAGTTGTCCGAGGCGAAAAGCCAGTTGTTGAAGGCTCAGAGCGAGTTGCGCCTGAGCGCCGCGGACAGCCAAGCGGCGGAAACCGCGCTGGCCAAGCTACGCGGCGAATTGCTGCAAGCCGGCGCCAGCGCCGCGATGAAGGCGGAAGTGGCTCGGATCAAAACGCCTCCCAAACCGATGGCCGCGCCGGAGCCCGGCGACGAGGAGCCCTCCTTGACGGCCGCCTATACGCCGCAGCCGGCCGCCGAGGACATTCTGAAGTTTCGTTGATGCGTAGCGCGGCCGCGGTCAGTGTTGGGGAATCAGCACGTCGGCGCACAGCACGTGCATGATTTCGTCGATTTCTATCGCCATCGAGATGGTTACGCAGGAACGGGTGTCTGTCATCGACAGATACGGCTCGCTCATATACAGCACGCCGGGTTGGTCCACCGCATGTTGAAAGTAGCTGCGCCGAGACCAGACCGCGCCGGTGGTATCCAGCAGCGGCGCGAACTTGGGGTTGGCGGCGGCTTGCGGCTGGCGGCTGTTGAGGTTGCGGCCGATTTGGCGTCCGGCGCTGTCCAGCAGGAAGCAGCGCACCACGTCCGGCAGCGCCAGCATCGGCTTGGCGGCCAAGTCGAATGGCGTGCCTTGCATGAGCGAGATGGCGCTTTGAACAAAAGATTGTCGCGCCAGCTCGATCTGGCGCCGGGTCAGTTTGCGTTTCAGCAGTTCGCGCGCCATCAGCTCATCCCAGCGCTCATCGATGCGCGGGGTGATGATGTGGTCCTGATCCGGCTGGTCGCTGGGGTGGGCGACGAAATAGCCTTGCACCAAATCGCAGCCCGATTCCAGCGCGATCAGAACATCCTGATCGGTTTCTATCCCTTCTTCCACCACCAAGGCACCAATTTCGTGCATCAGCCGCACCAGCTTGGCCAGCAGATTGCGGGTGCGTGGCTGATGGACGGCGGCGCGCAGCAGGTGTCGGTCGAATTTGACCAGGTCCGGCTCTAGCTGGCAGACCCGGTCCAGATTGGAGTGGCCGACGCCGAAGTCGTCGATGGCGATTAGAAACCCGCTGCTTTTCAGTACATTGACGCCTTCAATCAGCGCCTCGTCCACTTCCAGCACATGTTCCAGCACTTCCAGCACCACCTGGCTGGGGTCCAGCCCGGCGGCCTTGATGCTGTTGGCCAAGGCCATCGCGCGTTCTGGCCGCGACAAGGACGCGGCGTCGATATTGAGAAACAGCCAGCAAGGGTGGTCGCTCTGCATCTGGCTGAAACGGACGGCATGGGCTTCGCTCGCGGCCAGATCCAACTGGTGGCGGCGTTCGGGAGAGACGACGGAGTAAAAGGCCTCCGCCGGCGTCAGCGGCGAGGTGTCCTGTCTGGCGCGCAGCAAGGCTTCCATTCCTATCGTGCGGCGATGGGCCAGGCTGTAGATAGGCTGGAAGTGACTGCCGAGTTTCAAGCCGGCATGCTCGAATTCTTTCATGGAATAGCTGCCCTCCGTGGCGCGGACTCTATGGCCAGTATTGTTTTTTTGCCTGAAGCAATTGGCATTCCAGTTTAGTGCATCGCCATTAAAAATAAAAAACGGGCCAAGAGGCCCGTTTGGATAAAGATGTTAAAAACCTTATTACTGTTGGATGCCCGCCACCAACCACTTGCCGTTGGTGCTGTCGTCCTTGATGTAGTGCCAGTATTCGGTGAACGGCTCGGCCGGCGCGTTTACGGCTTCGCTGACCATGCCGGAGAAGCGCACGCTGGCGATATAGCGGTTGCCTTCGGTGCTGGCTTCGGACAGCTGGCAGTCCAACTGCGGGAAGTCGGCCACGTCGGTATTGCCGGCGATGTCCTCGCGCAAGGCGTTGAACAGGTCCGGCGTCATGTACTTGCGCACTTCTTCCAGGCTTTCCGTGCTGTTCAAGCTTTGCAGGTGCAGGAAGGTGGCCTTGGCCTGACGCAGGAAGTTCGGGGTTTCCGTGCCGTCCGGCAGGCGGGCCGGGGCGTCGTAGGCCGCAGCCGCGCCGAAGGCCGGCTGCGCGCCGCCCAGGCCGGAGCCGATTTTCGGGATGGAGTCGAAACGCGCCGGCTCCTGATAGCCGCCCATGTTCTGCGGCATGCCTGCCGGCTGCGCCGAGCCCATGGCCGGACGCGCCGCTCCGGCCTTGCGGCGGAAGAACATATAGCCGCCTACCAGCACCAGGCCCAGCAGGGCCAGCGTGCCCCAGGGCATGCCGCCGCTCTTCTGCGGCTGCTGGCCTTGGGCTTGCGCCGCGAGGGCCGGATCTGCGTTGCCGTTAGCCGTGGCGGGAGCTTGCTGTTGGCCGCCTTTGTCGCTCATGGCGGAGCCCAGCATATAACCGGCTGCCGCGCCGGCTGCGCCGGCGGCTACGGCGGTGCCGATGCCGGGGCCGGACTTGGGTTGAGCTTGAGCCGGCGCAGGCGCTTGCGCGGGCGGAGCCACCGGGCGTGCCGGCGCTTGTTGTTGGTAAGAACGGGTGGGGGCCGAGCGCTGCATGCCGGCGCTCTTGCCTTTACCTAGGCGGGCCGCTTCCGCGAACGGGGCGGCCAACATGGAAACCATGGTGAAGGCGAGCATGATCGTCTTCGCGCGGGTGGTCATATTTGCTTTTTTCCTGAGTGGTTGGTATCGCCCCGGTATGACTGGGGCGCAAAAAATTAGTTCGGGGTCAATGGCTGAATTTCAATGACTTGCGCATGGTTTTTTTCCACGCGGAAGCGCACGTTCCACTGGTGCAGCGCCACGCCGTAAATCCGTTCCGGGTCGTCCTGGTAGGCCGGGCGCGGATCCTGGGCCAGCACCTGTTCCACCAGCGCGGCGAAATCGTCCGGCAGGCTGGCTTCGGTGGCCAGTTGCGCGTGAGCTGCGGCGTCCCAGCCCACGCTCAATTGCGGCGGCGGGCCATCGACGAAGCCGCCGCGGGCGTCGGCCCTGGCTTCGACGAAGGGTATATAGGGTTTGATGTCCAGCACCGGGGTGCCGTCCAGCAGGTCGGCGCCCTCCAGCGTCAGCACTACCTTGGGCTGGGTGTCCACGCGCAACAGCCGCACCAGTGACAGGCCTAGCGGATTGGGGCGATGGGTGGCGCGGCTGGCGAATACGCCGACCTTGGCGTTGCCGCCCAGCCGCGGCGGCCGCACCAGCGGCTGCCAGCCGCGGTCGGCGGTTTGATGAAACACGAAGCTGATCCAGACGTGGGAAAACGCGTCCAGACCGCGCACCATGTCCGGGTGGTCGTAGGGCGGCAGCAGCTCCAGCGTGATGCGGGCGGCGTTGACCAGCGAGGGCTGGCGCGGGATCCCGAATTTCTCGCGGTAGGGCGAATGGATCACGCCTATCGTTTCAAAGGTGTAACTCATGGCCGGATTGTAGCATCCGACCATGCGCCAAGCGCTTGTCGCTAGCCGACGAAGTGCTTGTTGTAGCGGCTGCTCAGCCGGCCCATGGGCAGCAGCATGAAGAAGTCCGCGCAGTTGAAGTCCGGGTCCCAGGCCGGCTCGCCGCAGATATAGGCGCCGGCGCGCAGATAGCCCTTGATCAGCGCCGGCATCGGCGCGGAGGGGGCGTCGTCGCAGACTCGGTCCAGAGGCAGCGGCAGGTGGGGGAACACCCGCCATTCCGCCGGCGACAGGTGCTTGGCTTCCAGTTGACGGTACAGACTGACCGCCTGGTGGCCGCCGTCGCTCAGCGACACGCTGGCGCAGCCGGCCAGGTATTGACCGCCGTGCAGTTGAACGTAGTCGGCCAGGCCGGACCAGAGCAGGGCGATCACCGCTCCGGAGCGGAAATCGCGGTGCACGCAGGAGCGGCCCACTTCGATCAGGCCGGCGCGCAGGTGGGCCAGCCGGGTCAGATCGAACTCGTGCTCGGAATACAGGCTGGGCGCGCGGCGCGCCATAGCCGGGGACAGCATGCGGTAAGTGCCCACCACCAGGCCGCTGGCGGCGTCTTCCACGATCAGGTGGTCGCACAACTCGTCGTACTCGTCGCAATCGATGCCTAGATCGCGCGAGCCGAGCTCCGCGCCCATTTCTCCGGCAAACACATCGAAGCGCAGCTTCTGCGCGCGGCGGATATCCTGCGCTTCACTGGCCACGCGCACGCTCAGGCGCGGTTTGGCGCTCACGGCAAGCTGTTCATTTAGCAGCATGTTTTGCTCCCTTTTGTGGTGAGCCCCATGCTAGGCAGCTTGTTTGACGCGGCGATGTCTTTAATATGACTATCGGGTGACCGGCGCTTGACGCCGCGGTTACCAGCTGGATTTATTGAAATCAACGACTTACGCTGGTTAAGGATTTGGCGTAGAATAGGCCGTTTTTCCGTTCGATTTGCTCTTTCCGACAAAGCCATGATTTATCCGACAAACTTCGACGTGATAGTGGTGGGCGGCGGCCATGCCGGCACCGAGGCCGCTTTGGCGGCCGCGCGCATGGGCTGCAACACCCTTCTTTTGACGCACAACATCGAGACGCTGGGTCAGATGTCGTGCAATCCGTCGATCGGCGGCATCGGCAAGGGCCATCTGGTCAAGGAAGTGGATGCCCTGGGCGGCGCAATGGCGCTGGCCACCGATATCGGCGGCATCCAGTTCCGCACGCTGAACGCCTCCAAGGGCCCGGCGGTGCGCGCCACCCGCGCGCAGGCCGACCGCATTCTGTACAAGGCTGCGATCCGCGAGATGCTGGAGAACCAGCCCAATCTGACCTTGTTCCAGCAGCCTGTGGACGATCTTCTGGTTGAAGGCGACTGCGTCGCCGGCGCCATCACCGCCATTGGCATCACTTTCCGCGCCAAGACCGTGGTGTTGACCGCCGGCACCTTTCTGTCCGGCAAGATCCATGTGGGCATGGAAAACTATACCGGCGGCCGCGCCGGCGATCAGGCCGCGTCCACGCTGGGCGCGCGCTTGCGCGAACTCAACCTGCCGGTCGGGCGCCTGAAAACCGGCACGCCGCCGCGCATCGACGGCCGCAGTGTCGACTTCTCCGTAATGGAAGAGCAGCCGGGCGACACGCCGGAGCCGGTATTCTCCTACCGCGGCAGCCGCGCGCTGCACCCCAAGCAGCTGCCGTGCTGGATCACCCACACTAATGAACGCACCCACGAGATCATCCGCTCCGGTTTCGACCGCAGCCCGATGTTCACTGGAGTGATAGAAGGCGTGGGCCCGCGTTACTGCCCGTCTATCGAAGACAAGATCAACCGTTTCGCGGACAAGGATAGCCACCAGGTGTTCCTGGAGCCGGAAGGCCTGACCACGCACGAGTTCTACCCCAACGGGATTTCCACCAGCCTGCCCTTCGACATCCAACTGGCGGCGGTGCGTTCGATCCGCGGAATGGAAAACGCCCACATTCTGCGGCCCGGCTATGCGATCGAATACGATTATTTCGATCCGCGCGGTTTGAAGGCCTCTCTGGAAACCAAGGCGATCCAGGGTCTGTTCTTCGCCGGTCAGATCAACGGCACCACCGGCTATGAAGAGGCCGCCGCTCAGGGCCTGCTGGCCGGCATGAACGCCGCCTTGTTCGCCCGGGACCAGGCTAGCTGGTGCCCGCGTCGCGACGAGGCCTATCTGGGCGTGCTGGTGGATGACTTGATCACCAAGGGCGTGGCCGAGCCCTATCGCATGTTCACCAGCCGCGCCGAATTCCGCTTGCAGTTGCGCGAAGACAACGCCGACCTGCGCCTGACCGAGATCGCCCGCCAGCACGGCCTGATCGGCGATGCCCAATGGGACAGCTTCTGCCGCAAGCGCGACGCGGTGGAGGCGGAGAAGGCGCGGTTGAAAGCCACCTGGCTGCACCCGTCTCGGCTGAGCGACGCCGCCGCGCTGCAAGCGCTGCTGGGCAAGGCGATTGAACGCGAGTACAGCCTGTACGATTTGCTGAAACGCCCCAACGTTGCCTATGCCGATTTGATGACCTTGCCGGAGGCCGGCGGCGCGGTGGCTGACGAGGCGGTTGCCGAGCAGGTGGAAATTCAGGTCAAATACCAAGGCTATATCAACCGCCAGAACGAAGAACTGGCGCGCCGCGACAACCTTGAGGACGTGCGCCTGCCGGCCGATATCGACTATGGTCTGGTCAAGGGCCTGTCCAAGGAAGTGCAGCAGAAACTGAACCAGCAACGCCCGGAGACCCTGGGGCAGGCTTCACGCATCCAGGGCATCACCCCGGCGGCGGTTGCTCTTTTGATGGTCCACTTGAAACGCGGCTTTGCCGACGCAACGAAAACCGCATGACACATACCACAGAACTACAACAAGGCCTGTCGCAGCTGAAACTGGAACTGAGCGACGCGCAAATCGATTTGCTGGACCGCTACCTGGCGCTGCTAGCCAAGTGGAACCAGACTTACAACCTGACCGCTGTGCGCGAGGAAAAGCGCATGGTCAGCTACCATCTGCTGGATAGCCTGAGCCTGGTGCCGCATCTGGACGGCGGCAGCCGTTTGCTGGATGTGGGCTCCGGCGGCGGCATGCCCGGCATTCCGGCGGCGATCGCCCGCCCGGACTTGCAGGTGGTGCTGTTGGATTCCAATCATAAGAAAACCACCTTCCTGCGCCAGGTGGTGGTGGAGCTGGGCCTGCCCAATGTACAGGTGATGACCGAGCGGGTAGAGGCTTACCAGCCGGAGCAGAAGTTCGACCGCATCACCAGCCGGGCGTTTTCCGAACTGGCCGAGTTCGTCAAGCTGACCCGCCACCTGTTGGCGGAGCAGGGTCAATATGTCGCAATGAAGGGTGTCTATCCTTACGAGGAAATCGCCTTGTTGCCGCAGGGTACGGCGGTTTCCGAAGTATTGCCGGTGACAGTGCCGGGCCTGGATGCCGAACGGCACCTGGTGAGAATGCGCCTGGAAGGGGTGGGTGCGCAATGAATTCAAGGGTGATCGCGGTCGCCAACCAGAAGGGCGGGGTCGGCAAGACCACGACTGTGGTGAATCTGGCGGCGGGCCTGGCCGACTTGGGCCGGCGCGTGCTGATTGTCGATCTCGACCCGCAGGGCAATGCCACCATGGGTAGCGGCATCGCCAAGCAATCCCTGAAGTTGTCCGGCTACGACGTGCTGCTGGGGGAGGCCTCGGTTGAAGAGGCGCGCCAGCCGGCGAAGGAGGGCGGCTACGACGTGCTGCCCGCCAACCGCGATCTGGGCGGCGCGGAACTGGAGCTGGTCAATGAACTGGCGCGCGAGGCGCGGCTGAAGAACGCGCTGCAGGCGGTGGAGGAACAGTACGACTACGTGCTGATAGACTGCCCGCCGTCGTTGAACCTGCTGACATTGAACGGACTGGTGGCGGCGCACAGCGTGCTGATCCCGATGGTGTGCGAATACTATGCGCTGGAAGGCCTGTCGGACTTGGTGGCGACCTTGCGCAAGGTGCGGGTGGCGGTGAATCCCAAGATCGAGATCATGGGGTTGCTGCGAACCATGTTCGACGCGCGCAATAATTTGTCGCAGCAGGTGTCCGAGCAACTGGCCCGCCATTTCGGCGCCAAGGTGTTCGACACCGTGATCCCGCGCAATGTGCGGCTGGCGGAAGCGCCCAGCCACGGCTTGCCCGGCCTGGTTTACGATCGCGCCTCGCGCGGCGCTCAGGCTTATCTCGCGCTGGCGCAAGAGCTGGCGGACCGGCTCGAGCCCGCAACCACAACTCCCTCCGTCTAAGCAATATGGCCAAATTAAAAGGATTGGGGCGCGGCTTGGACGCGCTCCTGTCCACTGCCGAGACAGTGGACGACAGACTCACCTCCCTGCCCATAGACAGCATCCGTCCCGGCAAATACCAGCCGCGCAGCTTCATGGACGAAGCCGCGCTGGATGAGTTGGCCGCTTCGATTCGCGCTCAGGGCGTGATTCAGCCGCTGGTAGTGCGAGAGATCGGCTTCGGCGATTACGAATTGATCGCCGGCGAACGGCGCTGGCGCGCTTCGCGCAAGGCCGGTTTGACCGAAGTGCCGGCGGTCATCAAGAGCGTGCCGGACGAGGCGGCGCTGGCGATGGCGCTGATCGAGAATATCCAGCGCCAGGAGTTGGACCCCATAGAAGAGGCACAGGGGCTCAAGCGCCTGATCGACGAGTTCGGCCTGACCCACGAGGCCGCGGCCGACGCGGTGGGTCGTTCGCGCAGCGCGGTCAGCAATCTGCTGCGCCTGTTGGCCTTGCCGGAACCGGTGCAGACCATGTTGCATCAGGGGCGGCTGGAGATGGGCCATGCTCGCGCTTTGCTGGCGTTGCCGGTGGTGGAGCAACTGGGCCTGGCGCAGGAGGTGGGCGACAAAGGCCTGTCCGTGCGCGAGGTGGAGCGCAGGGTACAGCAGAAAGCTGTGGAAAAAACCACAGTCGCACCGCAGCAAAAACGTACAGACCCGGATGTGACAAGGTTGGCTGAACAAGTGTCGGAACGCATAGGGGCCCGGGTCAGCATTCGTCACGCAAACCGCGGCAATGGCAGGCTGGTCATAGAATATGCGACGCTGGACGAGCTGGAAGGCTTGCTGGAAAAGCTGCAGGAAAGTTCAGAAAAATGAGGATGTTGCGCCGCAGCATACCAATGACACGCAAGTTGACGCAAATCAAGCAGGAAGCCTATAATTCGGCGGTTTTTTTGCTGGGTCAACATGGTTAATCCGGAAGTTAAGCGTATACTGCGCCTGCAGTGCACTCTGGTGGGTGTCGCACTGTTGATTGGAGTGGTTGCAGGGGGAGGAAACCTGGCCATTCCGGTTTCTGTCTTGCTTGGCGGATTGTCGGCCTTGGTGCCGGCCCTGGTGTACGCCAGGATCGCCTACGCCAAGCGCCATGTCGCCCCCGCGGAACTGATGAAAGCGCATTTCAGGGCCGAGGCGGTCAAATACGTCCTCACCATCCTGATATTTGGCGCGACTTTGGTATTTTTCAAGGATTTATCGATAGTCGGTCTTTTTGGCGGATTTTTTGCCGCCATATCCGGCTACTGGTTCGGGCTTTTAATCAAAAATTGAGAAAATGAGCGATGGCAAGCAACGCAACTGACTACATCAAGCACCACCTCACCTTCTGGAATTCGGATCCTTCCGCCGGCTTCTGGAGCCTGCACCTTGATACCTTTTCCATTTCCTTGGTTCTCGCTTTCATCTTCGCCGGCGTGTTCGCCGTCGTGGCGCGCCAGGCCAAGCTGGAGAATCCGGGCCGGCTGCAGTTGTTTGTGGAAAGCATCGTCGAGATGGTGGACAAGCAGGTGCGCGACGTATTCCACGGCCAGAGCAAGGTGATCGCTCCGTTGGCGCTGACCATTTTCTGCTGGATCTTCCTGATGAACTTCATGGACCTGCTGCCGGTGGATCTGCTGCCGTCGCTGGCCCAGTGGGTGGGTTACACCTTCTTCGGCGCCGAGCCGCATCATGTCTATTTCCGCGTTGTGCCGTCCGCCGATGTGAACGCCACTTTCGCGATGTCCTTGTCCGTGATGTTCTGCATCATTGGTTTCTCCATCAGCGCCAAGGGCGTTGGCGGCTACACCAAGGAGCTGTTCACCGCGCCGTTCCATGCCGAAGGCACCGTGGGCAAGATCTTGCTGGCCCCGGCCAACTTCCTGCTGCAGATGGTTGAACTGCTGGCCAAGCCGATTTCGTTGTCTCTGCGTTTGTTCGGCAATATGTACGCCGGCGAAATGATCTTCATCCTGATCGCGCTGCTGCCGTGGGGCTTGCAGTGGATCCTGGGCGCGCCGTGGGCGATCTTCCACATCCTGATCATCACCCTGCAGGCCTTTGTGTTCATGATGCTGACCATCGTGTACCTGAGCCTGGCGGTGGAAGCGCACTAATACCGGTTTCTTTGTTTTACCTTTGTTTCTTTAGCTTTTTTACCAACCATCCTTGATTAAGTCTTAGGAGATACACAATGGAAGCACTCGTTTCTCAGATCCAGTCCATGACCGTACTGGCCGCTGCCCTGATCATTGGCCTGGGCGCCATCGGTACTGCTCTGGGTTTTGCCATCCTGGGTGGCAAATTCCTCGAGTCCTCCGCCCGTCAACCGGAAATGATTCCGGTTCTGCAAACCAAACTGTTCATTCTGGCCGGTCTGCTGGACGCCATCTCCATGATCGGTGTTGGTATCGCCATGCTGTACACCTTCAATAACCCGTTCCTGTCCGCCGCCCTGGCCGCTCTGAAAGCCGGCGCTTAATTTTTAAGCGGAATTGGTTGTTGCAGTAATACTACTGGAGGAAAACAAGCGTGGAATTTAACGTAACACTACTGGGTCAGGCGATCACGTTCGCCATCCTGGTATGGTTCACCATGAAGTTTGTTTGGCCTCCGCTTACCAACATGATGGATGAGCGCGCCAAGCGCATCGCAGACGGCCTGGCCGCCGGCGAGCGTGGCAAGCAAGATCTGGAAGCCGCTGAAAAGCGCGTTGCGGACGAACTCCGCAAGGCTAAACAGCAAGCGACCGAAATCGTGATGGCCGCTGAAAAGCGCGCCAGCCAGATCGTGGACGAGGCCAAGGATGCCGCACGCGTTGAAGGCGCGCGCATTGTGGCCGACGCCAAGTCTGAGATCGATCAGGAAGTCCTGCGCGCCAAGGAAGTCCTGCGCGCGCAAGTGGCCGACCTGGCGGTTGCGGGTGCAGAGAAGATCCTGCGCAAAGAGATCGACTCGGCCAAGCACGCTGATCTGCTTGCCTCCATCAAAGCGGAGTTTTAATTAACTCATGGCAGAACTCATTACCGTAGCTAGGCCCTATGCCGAAGCGGTATACAGCCTCGCCACCGAGCAGCACGCCACCCAGCAATGGTCGGAATCGCTGTCGTGGCTGGCTGCCATGGTGAAGAACCCGGATTTGGAAGCCGTCATCACCAATCCGAAACATACCGCACAAGAGCTTGAGGCGCTGATGCTGGACGTTCTGGGCACGCGCGGCAATGAAGACGTAAAACGTTTTCTGGCCGCGCTGATCGAGAACAGCCGTTTGACGCTGCTGCCGCAAATCGCCGAACAGTTTGAAGTGTTCAAGGCGCAAGCGGAAGGCGTTGTGGATGCCGTGGTGGAAACGGCGTTTGCATTGAACGATGCGCAGAAGGCCGAACTGACCGACACGCTTTCCAAGAAGTACGGCAAATCCGTACGGATTGATGTGCGTGACAACCCTGACCTGATCGGCGGGGTTCGTGTGTTGGTAGGCGACGATGTCATCGACGCTTCCGTGCGCGGCAAACTGCAAGCCATGGCAGTAAGCCTCAAGAATTAGGAGAGATCATGCAGTTGAACCCCTCTGAAATCAGCGATCTGATCAAGGCGAAGATTCAGAACCTGGCCGAAGGCGCAGAAACCCGTACCAAAGGTACCGTGATTTCCGTGACCGACGGTATCGTTCGTATCCATGGCCTGGCAGACGTGATGCAGGGTGAAATGCTCGAATTCCCGGGCAACACCTTCGGCCTCGCGATGAACTTGGAGCGCGACTCTGTCGGCGCCGTGGTTCTGGGCGAGTACGAGCACATCTCGGAAGGCGACGAAGTTACTTGTACCGGTCGCATTCTGGAAGTTCCGGTGGGTCCGGAACTGATTGGCCGCGTGGTCAACGCCCTGGGTCAGCCTATCGACGGCAAGGGCCCGATTAACGCCAAGCTGTCCAGCCCGATCGAAAAGATCGCGCCGGGCGTGATTGCGCGTCAATCGGTATCCCAGCCGATGCAAACCGGCCTGAAAGCCATCGACTCGATGGTTCCGGTTGGCCGCGGTCAGCGCGAGCTGATCATCGGCGACCGCCAGACCGGCAAGACCGCGGTGGCGCTGGATGCGATCATCAACCAAAAAGGCACCGGCGTAGTGTGCATCTACGTGGCGATTGGCCAAAAAGCCTCCTCCATCGCCAACGTGGTGCGCAAGCTGGAAGAGCACGGCGCGCTGGGCCACACCATCGTGGTGGCCGCGACCGCTTCCGAAGCCGCCGCGCTGCAGTTCATCGCCCCGTACTCCGGTTGCGCGATGGGCGAATACTTCCGCGACATCGGCGAAGACGCGCTGATCGTATACGACGACCTGTCCAAGCAGGCTGTCGCCTACCGTCAGATTTCGCTGCTGCTGCGTCGTCCGCCGGGCCGCGAAGCCTACCCCGGCGACGTGTTCTATCTGCACTCCCGTCTGCTGGAACGCGCTTCCCGCATCAATGAAGACGAAGTGGCCAAGCTGACCAACGGCGAAGTGAAAGGCAAGACCGGTTCCCTGACCGCGCTGCCCATCATCGAAACCCAGGCCGGCGACGTTTCCGCCTTCGTGCCGACCAACGTGATTTCGATCACCGACGGTCAGATCTTCCTGGAAACCGACCTCTTCAACGCAGGTATCCGTCCGGCCATCAACGCCGGTATCTCGGTATCCCGCGTTGGCGGCGCCGCGCAGACCAAGGTGATCAAGAAGCTGGGCGGCGGTATCCGTCTGGCCCTGGCCCAGTACCGTGAACTGGCTGCGTTCTCGCAGTTCGCTTCCGATCTGGACGAGGCTACCCGCAAGCAACTGCAACATGGCGAAGTGGTAACCGAGCTGATGAAGCAGAAGCAGTTCATGCCGCTGGCCACCGCCGAAATGGCGTTGACCCTGTGGGCGGTGAACAAGGGCAGCTACGAAGACGTTCCGGTGAAGAAGGCCCTGGCTTTCGAAGCGGCGTTCCTCGCCTATGTGCGCGCGAACCATCACGATGTGTTGGCCGCGGTGAACGCTTCCGGCGACTTGTCCGGCGACAACGAGAAAATCCTGGCCAAGGCGATGGAATCGTTCAAGGCTGGCTTCAGCTACAACTGAGTCTTTTCGGTTAACGCAAACAGTTACTAGGAAAGGTTCAGGATATGGCAGTCGGCAAAGAGATTCTCACCAAGATCCGAAGCGTGCAAAACACGCAGAAGATCACTCGCGCAATGCAAATGGTGGCGACCTCCAAGATGCGCAAAACGCAAGAGCGTATGCGCGCTGCCCGTCCTTACGCCGAGAAGGTGCGCACAGTCATGGCGCACCTTGCTCAGGCGAACACGGATCTTGAGCACCCGCTGTTGCAAAGCCGCGACGTAGTCAAACGCGCCGGCATCATCCTGATGACCTCCGACAAGGGCCTGTGCGGCGGCTTGAACGTGAATACGCTCAAGCGCTTCTTCGCCCAAGTCAAGGATCTGCAGGAGCAGGGCATCGAAGTCGATGTCTGCTGCTTGGGCCAGAAAGGCCTGGCGGCATGCCAGCGCGCGCGCCTCAACGTCGTGGCCAGCGCAACCCAGCTCGGCGATGTGCCGAAGATGGAAAAACTGATTGGCCCGCTTACGGTGCTGTTCAAGCAGTACGCCGAAGGCGAACTGGACGCGCTCTACATCGTTTACTCCCGTTTCATCAATACGATGAAGCAGGAGCCGGCGACTGAACAGCTGCTGCCGCTGACTTCGGAACACATGGTGGTGGAGCACTCGCACTCGTGGGATTACCTGTACGAGCCGAATGCGCTTTCCGTGATGGAGTTCCTGGTCAAACGCTACATCGAGTCCGTGGTGTTCGAGGCGATGGCCGAGAACATGGCCTCCGAGCAAGCTGCCCGCATGGTGGCGATGAAATCCGCCACGGATAACGCCGGTAACACGATCAAGCAACTGCGCCTGGTGTACAACAAGGCTCGTCAGGCTGCGATCACTACCGAGTTGTCTGAAATCGTGGCAGGCGCCGCAGCGGTGTAAGCCGTCGCAGACTGAAAAAGTTTAATGTTTAGGAACCGATAATGAGCCAAGGTAAAATCGTACAAATCATTGGCGCGGTGATCGACGTGGAATTCCCGCGCGACGCCATGCCAAAGGTTTATGATGCCCTGAAGCTGGTTGATGCCGACCTGACGCTCGAAGTCCAGCAGCAGCTGGGCGACGGCGTGGCGCGCACCATCGCCATGGGTAGCTCTGACGGCCTGAAGCGTGGCATGAGCGTAGTCAACACCGGCGCACCGATTTCGGTGCCGGTGGGCAGCGCCACCCTGGGCCGCATCATGGATGTCTTGGGCAACCCGGTGGACGAAGCCGGCGCGGTAGCGACCGATGTTCGCCGCGCCATCCACCAGCCCGCTCCGAAGTTTGACGAGCTCTCCCCCGCCACCGACCTGCTGGAAACCGGCATCAAGGTGATCGACCTGCTGTGCCCGTTCGCCAAGGGCGGCAAAGTGGGCCTGTTCGGCGGCGCCGGCGTGGGCAAGACCGTCAACATGATGGAACTGATCAACAACATCGCCAAGGCACACTCCGGTTTGTCCGTGTTTGCCGGCGTTGGTGAGCGCACTCGTGAAGGTAACGACTTCTATCACGAGATGAAGGACTCCAACGTTCTGGACAAAGTGGCGATGGTGTACGGCCAGATGAACGAGCCGCCGGGCAACCGTCTGCGCGTAGCGCTGACCGGTCTGACCATGGCCGAGCATTTCCGCGACGAGAAGGACGAAAGCGGCAAAGGCCGCGACGTGCTGTTCTTCGTGGACAACATCTACCGCTACACCCTGGCCGGTACCGAAGTATCCGCGCTGCTGGGCCGTATGCCTTCCGCCGTGGGCTATCAGCCGACGCTGGCGGAAGAAATGGGCCGTCTGCAGGAGCGTATTACTTCTACCCGCGATGGCTCGATTACGTCCATCCAGGCCGTATACGTACCTGCGGATGACTTGACCGACCCGTCTCCGGCGACCACCTTCGCCCACTTGGACGCTACCGTGGTTCTGTCGCGCGACATCGCTTCGCTGGGTATCTACCCGGCGGTGGATCCGCTCGACTCCACTTCGCGCCAGCTGGATCCGCTGGTGGTGGGCGACGAGCACTACACGGTTGCCCGTGGCGTGCAGTCCACCCTGCAGCGTTACAAGGAACTGCGCGACATCATCGCGATTCTGGGTATGGACGAATTGTCCGAGGAAGACAAACTGGTCGTGGCTCGCGCCCGTAAGATCCAGCGCTTCCTGTCCCAGCCGTTCCACGTGGCTGAAGTATTTACCGGCTCGCCGGGCAAATACGTGCCGCTGCGCGAAACCATCAAGGGTTTCAAGGCCATTCTCGCTGGCGAGTACGACCATCTGCCGGAACAAGCGTTCTACATGGTTGGCTCCATTGAAGAAGCTGCCGAGAAAGCCAAGACCCTTAACTAAGGAGAGGGCTGATGTCCAAGATGCGTGTGGAAGTGGTCAGCACCGAGCAAATGATCTTCTCCGGCGAAGCTGAATTCGTGGTTGCGCCGGCTACCGAAGGCGAGATCGGTGTGTATCCCCAACACGTGCCGCTCCTGACCCGTATCAAGCCCGGCGTGCTGCGTCTGAAAGTGCCGGGCAGCAGCGAAGAAGTTCTGGTGGCAGTGTCTGGCGGCATGATGGAAGTGCAGCCCAGCCTGATCACCGTGCTGGCGGATACGGCGATTCGCGGCGAGGATCTCGACGAGGCCCGCGCCAATGAGGCAAAACGCGCTGCGGAGGATTCCCTCAAGCACGCCACCGACGACCTTTCCACCGCGAAGGCGCACGCTGCTCTGGCAGTGGCCATCGCGGAGTTGAAGGCGCTGGATTTCCTCAAGAAGCGCGCCCACTGATAAGAGATGTAATCGTGTATAGTAGGCTGCCACGCAAGTGGCAGCCTTTTTCCGTTTTCGACTCGTGAAAAACCATGGATAGTCTCAGCATCGTCATTCTCGCTGCCGGCAAAGGCAAGCGCATGTATTCCTCCAAACCCAAAGTGCTGCACCCCATCGGCGGGGAGCCGATGTTGGCGCGGGTGATCCGCACCGCGCGCGCGCTGAAGCCGGCGCGCCTGATCGTGGTGTACGGCCACGGCGGGGAACAGGTGCGAGCGGCCATCCCGGACGCGGACTTGATCTGGGCGGAGCAGGCCGAACAACTGGGCACCGGCCACGCGCTGAAGATGGCTTTGCCGCATCTGCCGGCGGACGGCAAGACCATGGTGCTGTACGGCGACGTGCCGCTGACCAAGGCGGATACGCTGCGCCGCTTGTCCGATGCCGCCGGCGCGGGTATGGCGGTGCTGACCGACGTGCTGGACGACGCCAGCGGCTACGGCCGCATGGTGCGCGGCGCGGACGGCAAGCTCCAAGCCATCGTCGAGCACAAGGACTGCACGCCGGAGCAATTGGCTATCCGTGAAATCAACACCGGCATGATGGCGCTGCCCAACGCGCGGCTGGCCGGCTGGCTCGCCGCGCTCAACAATGGCAACGCGCAGGGCGAATATTATCTGACCGACGTGCTGGCTCTGGCGGTGGCGGACGGCGTGAGCGTGGACAGCGCCAGCGTCGACGCCAGCTGGGAGGCGGCAGGCGTCAACAACAAGGTGCAATTGGCCGAGCTGGAGCGCATTCTGCAGCGCAACCAGGCGCACGCTTTGCTGGAGGCCGGCGTCACGCTGGCGGACCCGGCGCGCATCGATATCCGCGGCGAGCTCACCCACGGCATGGATGTCAGCATCGACATCGGCTGTGTGTTCGAAGGCGTGGTGGAGTTGGGCGACCAGGTGGAAATCGGCGCGCATTGCGTGTTGAAGAACGTCAAAGTAGCCGCCGGCACCAAGATCGCGCCGTTCTCGCATCTGGAAGACGCGGTGGTGGGCGAGGGGTGCCGGATCGGGCCTTACGCCCGGCTGCGCCCCGGTGCCCAACTGGCCGGCCACGTGCATATCGGCAACTTCGTCGAAGTAAAGAAGAGCGTGATCGGCGAAGGCTCCAAGGTCAATCACCTGAGCTATATCGGCGATGCCGAGATTGGCGGCAAAGTGAATGTGGGCGCCGGCTCGGTAACCTGCAATTACGACGGCGTCAATAAATTCAAGACCGTGATTGGCGACAACGTCTTCGTCGGCTCCGGCACCCTGATGGTGGCGCCGGTGACGCTGGAATCCTACAGCACCATAGGCGCCGGCTCGGTGATCAGCCGAACCGCGCCGGCCGGAGAGCTGACAGTGGCGCGCGCGCGTCAGGTCACGGTGCCGGGCTGGAAGCGGCCTCAGAAAAAGACCGACTGATTCCATTTTCCGGCCAAGCGGCGCCCATTCTCCTGATTTGGAGGATGGGCGCCGTTTTTCATGGCGGCATTCTTGCGACAGCCCCTTGCCGCTGCGCGACGGTTCCGCGCGAAAGGCTTGTCAGCGCCGAAGGTGCGCTGCTATGATCTCGAAACTTTCGAAACGAAACTTGTGATGACCAAACGAAATACTCAGCAACGCCGTCACGCCATTGCCGCCCTGGTGCAGGAACGCGGCGAAGTCAGCGTGGACGAGCTGACCAAGCGTTTCTCAACCTCCGAAGTGACCATACGCAAAGACCTAGCCCTGCTGGAAACCGGCGGGCTGCTGCTGCGCCGTTACGGCGGCGCGGTATCCTTGCCGTCGGAGATGGTGGTCGAGGAAGACGCGGAGCAGGTTTCAAAACGAAAGATCGCCATCGCCCGCGCCGCGGCGGAACGGCTGCGCGACCATAACCGCGTGATCATAGACAGCGGCACCACCACCAGCGCGATGATTCCGCTATTGGGCAATAAGCGCGGCCTGGTGGTGATGACCAACTCCCTGAACGTGGCCGGCGCGCTGCGCGAGCTGGAGAACGAACCCACGCTGCTGATGACCGGCGGCACCTGGGACCCGCATTCCGAATCCTTCCAGGGTCAGGTGGCGGAACAGGTCTTGCGTTCCTATGATTTTGATCAGCTGTTCATCGGCGCCGATGGCATCGATCTTGAACGCGGCACCACCACCTTCAACGAACTAGTGGGCCTGTCGCGCGTGATGGCCGAAGTGGCGCGCGAAGTCATCGTGATGGTGGAGTCGGAAAAGATAGGCCGGCGCATCCCCAATCTGGAATTGCCGTGGGAGCGCATTCATACCCTGGTAACCGACGACGCCTTGTCGATGGAAGCCAGAACCCAAATTCAGGCGAAGGGCATTGCGCTGATCTGCGCGTCCTCGCCCACTGATAGTTCAAGGAGAAAGTAATGTGCGGCATTGTCGGCGCCATCGCGGCGCGTAATGTGGTTCCGGTACTGGTGGACGGCCTGAAGCGGCTGGAATATCGCGGCTACGACTCCGCCGGCGTGGCGGTATTGGCCGGGGACGCCATCCGTCGCGTGCGCCGCGTCGGCCGCGTCGCGGAGATGGAAAACGCCGCGGCGGAAGAAAGCCTGCAAGGGCAGGTGGGCATCGGCCACACCCGCTGGGCCACCCACGGCGGCGTTACCGAGCCCAACGCCCACCCGCACGTGTCCTTCGGCAAGATCGCCGTGGTGCACAACGGCATCATCGAAAACCACGAAGAGCAGCGCGAGCGCCTGAAAGGCCTGGGCTACGCCTTTGAATCGCAGACGGACACCGAAGTCATCGCCCACCTGGTGCATCACTACTACCAGGCCGGCGACAGCCTGTTCGACGCCGTCAAGCGCGCCAGCCGCGAACTGACCGGCGCTTACGCCATCGGTGTGATCGCCGTGGACCGCCCGGACGAACTGGTGTGCGCGCGCATGGGCTGCCCGTTGTTGGTGGGCCTGGGAGACGGGGAAAACTTCATCGCTTCCGATGTTTCCGCCATCGTGTCCGCCACCCGCCGCGTAATTTTCCTGGAAGAGGGCGATATTGGCCGGCTGACCCGCGACGGCGTAGAGCTGCTGGACAAGGACGACCAGCCGGCGCAGCGTCCGGTGCATGTGTCCGACGTATCGCTGGCCTCGCTGGAACTGGGCCCGTACAGCCACTTCATGCAGAAGGAAATCCACGAACAGCCGAAGGCGCTGTCCGACACCATAGACGCGGTGCAGGACTACGGCTTCAATCCCGAGCTGTTCGGCGAGCGCGCCGGAGAGGTGCTGCCGCAGCTGGAAGGCGTCAAGATCCTGGCCTGCGGCACCAGCTACTACGCCGGCCTGACCGCCAAATACTGGATCGAAACCATCGCCGGCGTGCAGTGCGATGTGGAAATCGCCAGTGAATACCGCTACCGCGATGCCTGGGCCAACCCTAATTACCTGGTGACCACCATCTCCCAATCCGGCGAGACGCTGGACACCATGGAAGCGCTGAAATACGCCAAGGAACTGGGCCACAGCTACGCGCTGTCAATCTGCAATGTGCGCGAATCCGCGATCCCGCGCGCCAGCGAACTGGTGTTCTTCACCCGCGCCGGCGCGGAGATTGGCGTGGCCTCCACCAAGGCATTCACCACCCAATTGGTGGGCTTGTTTGCGCTGGCGGTGACGCTGGGCAAGGTGCGCGGCAAAGTCAGCGCGGCCGACGAGGCGCGCTACCTGGACGAACTGCGCCACCTGCCGGGCAGCGTGCAGCACGCGCTGAACTTGGAGCCGCAGATCAAGGCCTGGGCCGACAAGTTCGCCGCCAAGGACAACGCGCTGTTCCTGGGCCGCGGCCTGCATTTCCCGATTGCGCTGGAAGGCGCGCTCAAGCTGAAGGAAATCTCCTACATCCACGCCGAAGCCTACCCGGCCGGCGAGCTCAAGCACGGCCCGCTGGCGCTGGTGGACGAGGATATGCCGGTGGTGGTGATCGCCCCCAACGACGCGCTGCTGGAAAAAGTGAAATCCAATATGCAGGAAGTGCGCGCGCGCGGCGGAGAGTTGTTCGTGTTCGCCGATCTGGACAGCCATTTCAGCGAATCCGACGGCGTGCACGTGATCCGCACCCCGCGCCATGTCGGCGTGCTCAGCCCGGTGGTGCACGCCATCCCGGTGCAGATGCTGGCCTACCACGTGGCGCTGGCGCGCGGCACCGACGTTGATAAGCCACGGAACCTGGCCAAGAGCGTGACGGTGGAGTAAGGCGGGGTTTGGCCCATGACTAGAGCGAATAAAGTCCGTCGGATCCGAATAAAGTTCGTCGGAGCCTGACAACAGAGAAGGGGCCGCTGGCCCTTTCTTCTTTGTATGTTGCGCGAATTCTTCAGATGCTCGCTTTTCGACTGAGGTGATCAGTTACAGCCAGATGTTCGACGTCCGCTTCTGTATGGATTGCAGTCGTAAAGAATCTAGAGAAGCAGGGGCGATTCACCCAGCCGTTTAAAGCAACCCATTTTGGTTTCTACCAGCCGCTCCAACGTTTCCAGATCGCCCGGCCTAGTCGCTTGGTGGCCCGCAGAATTTCGTTCCGAGCCAGCACCCCCAGCGAATTGCCTTTCCACGGTCTCGCATTCTTGCGGGTCGGGATGCACCCGATCGCGCCCCGTGCGGCAATCGCCTCATGGCACGTCTTGGTATCGAAAGCACCATCGCCGCTCACGCAGCCTATCGGCTCGTCGGCCGGAATTTGCGTCAATAGCGAAGGCAACATTTGCGCATCGCCCTGGCGGTTATCCGTCACCTCGATGGCGCGGATCTGTAGGGTTTCCGCATCGATGCCCAGATGCACTTTGCGCCATTGCCGGCGATATTCCGCGCCATGCTTCTTGGTTTTCCACTCGCCTTCGCCCAACATCTTGATGCCTGTGCTATCCACCAGCAGATGCAGCGCGCCTGAGCTTTTCTGGTAGGGAATCTTGACCTGCAGCGTCTGCTGCCGCCTGGATAGCGTGCTGTAGTCGGGAACGCCCCAGCCCAAGCCCGCCAGCTTGAGCAGACTTTGGATGAAACCGATGGTTTGCCGCAACGCGAGTCCAAACAGGTTTTTGATGGTCAGGCAGAATTGAATGGCGGCATCGCTATAGGTCTGCGTCCGTCCGCGTTTGCCCTGAGGAGCCACCTGCCATGACATAGACGGACAGAGAGCCGCGTTGGATCAGGGCTTGGTTGTAGGCGTTCCAGTTGGTTGTTCGGTAGCGTTTTGGAGCAGGCTTGGTCATGCCACTATCTTACCAAGCTGCGGCGGGGGAGGATTTGTGCAACAACGCCGTCATGTCATCAAAAGTCCCTTGTTGATAAATATTAATATGCCATTAAAATGTGAAAATATAAATGCTATTTGTATCGTTGTGGCGGCTGGGCGGACTCGTGGATATGGCCGGATGGGGTTGTGCCTGTTCCGCTCTACGACCGTCCGCTGTGGTAAGCGAGTGATCCGGCAATAACAAGGAGGAGGATTTTGTGAGCTTTTTCGACGACTTTATAAGCGTTGTGAGAGACGTTGGCACATCGGCCACGCGCATCGTCACGGATACAGCCATCGATCTGGCCAATGTCACAACCGGTTTCCAGTTTGATGATGAAATGCGAAGCGCCAAAAAAGCGATGAGCGACGCTGGGGTTTACAGTGCGGCGGATGCGATCCAGAAAAACCATTATGGTTTTTTGAAGGACCTGGAGACTGAGGCCAAGAACAAGAATGAAAAACTGACGGAGTTATACCGACAGGGTGACGAGCTGGTCTTCCATGTGAATAGCCGGACCAGCCAATTTTCGGCCCTAGTCGACGATCTGGATATTCTCGGGCGGGAGTGGAGTGAGTACGAGGCGCTGTGCAAGAAACTGGTTGTCTATCCCGAGTGGGTCAACTACCTCCAGAGCAGCGGTATCAAGATCATTTCTTTATCGGAGATCGACAATTATAAGAACAACTGGCAGGAGGCGGCGAAATGGATGGTGGTGACTTCGCTCGTCAATGACGGTGCGACTGCGGTTGCTGGCCTGAGCGGCATGGCGGCGGCGGCCCGAGCGGCTCAACTGGTGAAAGCTACGAAGGTTGTGCAGGCGGCCAAGTTCACAAAGTTCGCCAGTGTGGCGGGCAAGGCGTCGCTGGTTTTGACGATCGCTTCGGTTGGGTTGGATATCGGCTTGTCCGTGCTTGAGCTCGAGGATAGAAAAGACCGTCTCGAATCGTATCTGCGTGATGTCGACGAGGAAATCGGGCGCGCAGGTAAGGAGATCGACGGACTGAAAGCCAAGCTCGGCCAGGTCAACGAGTTAATCCAGAGGCTGATTGCTACCGCTGGCCTATCGAACGAGCAAGGCTGGGCCGAGTGGTATCAGGCTGAGTTAACGCGTATTCGTGCGATCAACAACAAGCTGGTCACCCTTGCGGGCGCCATCGAGCGGGCTGAGAAGTTGATCGAGGCAAACCGTGATTACAACCGCGAGCGATTGTTCCAGTTGGTGCTTGCTTCCGAGCCCTCGCTCCCCAAGGAAGCGGTACAGGCTGTGATTGAGCGTGTTCTGCAGCGGCCGCCCGTTACGGCCGCACATTGAGTTCGGTGTGCCCTAATTTTTTCCGGAGATATTAAGCTATGTCGATTCTTTCCGCTCTCGGTAAGGGCCTTTTCACTGCAGCCAGGATCGCCGATGCAGGCCTGAGCCTTTATCAGGTTACGGACGAAGCCTGGACGATGATCGACCCTGACTCTCGCTACCCAGAGTTGCGGGATTTGATGGAGCAGTTGTTGAAGGTCGGTAAGGAGTACGACGAAAAGCTCGACAGCCTAATCGTCAAGTCCAATAGCCTGACCAACCTTTCCAATGGCTTGTACACGCTGAATGGTACGGTGCAGTTGATGGATGACAAGGGTGTGGAAATCTTTGAGCGCTACGACAAGTTGGCCCAGCATCGGGAGTCGTTCGATCTGAAATTCCCGACCTTGCGCAACTGGTTCAATGAGGCATGGATTCGCAAACACAATCTGGACCCGCAACAATACAAACATATTGCCACCCGGGATAATCCATCGACCCTCGATATTGTCTTGAATGCAGGGTTCATCACCTTCGGCGCGATAACTACGGGACTCCGGATCAAGTCTTTGGTGTCCATGGGGCTTGATGCCTACAGACGTCATACTGGTACTGTGCCGACGCGTCCGAGAGCTAATGCGATTGTGGCACCGACCGGACGCATCGCACGGCTGCAATACCGCTGGACGATGTTCCGGATCAGAAACCCGCGGCTTTACGCCGGGATGCAAGCAGGGGCACTGGCATGCTCTTTGGGACTGAACCTGTTCCTGATCATCGACAAGGCGAGGAGAGTGGCGAAGCAAACCGACTACTTGCGCGAGCAAGTTGACCTCATGAAGGACAATATCCGCTACCTGGAAATTTTCGTGCGTGGCGCCAAAAACCAAGATGAGCTCAAGGCCCTGCTGAAGCATTACGATCTTACGGATGATCAGAAGAACTTCGAAGAGCTGCAACTCGGTGTCGACGGTCTGTTGACCGACTACAACAAGAATCTGGCCGATTGCTTGAAGTTTGTCGATGACACCTTTGATCAATTTGAAGCAGATGCCGTCTACATTACCGACGAGGACAAGGACGAACTGGAGGCGGTCCGCCGCGATCGCGTGCAATGCAGCAAGCAGTTCGAGGCGATCCAGGCAGATACGAATGGCGAAACCCGGAAGGAGAAAATAGTCAAGTTCAGTGACTTCACAAGGGACTCGCTAGTGAGGCGCTTTGACGAGTGGATTAGAGCATTGGATATGATCCTTGAGATAGAGAAAATCCGCTCGCTGATCGCCCAGGAGGCACAATTCCTCGTTGAGGACCTGATTGATGTTCCGGAGCAAAAGAGGCCGGACAAGATCAGCCGTCAGGCAGCGCGCACCCTGTTGTCGATAGAGGCAGCTTTCCCGAAACGCAAGGTTTTCCTGAATGAAAAGGATGTGCAGTTGCTCCTTGAGCATTTTGTGGCAGAGCTCATGAAACAGTCTCAAGTGGCATAAATCCTGCCGAAGGAAAAAGCCCTCTGTGTATTTGTGCAGTGGGCTTTTTTGGGTGCGCCCAGCATGGGCAGACTTTACTTGCATTTCCTTAAAAACTAAAATTTAATAAAATCAATGAGTTAATTGGTGGTTATTCGACAGACTTTATTTCGTCAGATCACCCACGGGCTTTGATCAGTAAGAATAAAGTCTGTAACGAGGTAATGGAGCCTTTCACGACGATGACGTGATCAGCTCTTTGCCAATAATGCTAAACAAAGAGGCCCGGAAGGGCCTCTTTTCGCTTGTGCTTCCTTGTCGAAAGGGGCGGTGTAGATGGGCTGCTATTCAGCCTTAGCTGACATTCAAATCCAAGATGAACTGTGGCCTTTTACCTATTGGTAAGCGGCCTAAACTTGGGAAAGTTCAGTTCTTATTTAGACCCGCTAACAAAACCTGTCGATAAATCGCAGACAGATCAATGAGAAAGCCAGCTTGAGTAAGGCGTAATGCGTATCCAGCCGCCGTTCGAAGCGGATGCGCAATTTCCCGAAGCCAGCTAGCCAAGAATGGGTTCGTTCTACCACCCAGCGGTGGCGACCTAGTCTCTCGCTGCTTTCCACCCCGCGACGCGCGATTCGCACCAAGATTCCGCGTCGGTTCAGGTGTTCACGGCAACGGCGGTAGTCATAGCCTTTGTCTGCATGCAGCTTGTAAGGCTTTTGCCTGGGCCGCCCTGGCAAACCAGGAACGGCAGGAAT
>NZ_JONK01000035.1 GCF_000711885.1 Chromobacterium haemolyticum DSM 19808 | reverse complement strand
GTGTCGCGCACCGTGGGCTGGTTCACCAGCCTGTATCCGCTGCGGCTGCCGCTGAGCGGGGAGCTGTCAGGAGACCTGAAACGGGTGAAGGAGCGGATGCGGAGCGTGCCGGACGGCGGCCTGGCTTACCACGCGCTGCGTTACGGCGGCCGCGGGTCGGAGCTGGGCGGTCACGCGCGCACGGTGTGTTTCAACTACCTGGGCCAATGGCGGCTGGAGGAGGGCGGCGAGCCGCGCTCCACGTGGTTGGGCGAGCCGCCGGGCGGGACGCGCGGGGCGGGGATGACGCGGCGCTACGGGCTGGACGTGGTGGCGCAGGTGCACGAAGGGCGCTTGCGGGTGGACTGGCTGTATAGCGCGGCGCGACAGCGGGAAGACGCGATCAAGGCGCTGGCCGAGGGTTTCCGCGCGGAACTGGACGCGGTGCTGGCGCATTGCCAGTCGCCGGAGTCCGGAGGGCTGACGCCGTCGGACCTGCCGCTTGCTCATCTGGACCAGAACGATATCGACGAAGTGTTACAGCTACTGAACGAACAGTTATGAACCAAACATTATCGAATACCGCACAGCAAGCCCGCTCGAAAGTCGAGACCATGCTGCCGTTGACGCCGACGCAACAGGGCCTGCTGTTTCATACGCTGAAGGCGCCGGAGTCCGGAGTCTATTACGAACAGGTGGCTTGCTCCTTCCACGCCGCGCTCAACGCCGCCGATTACCGGCGCGCGCTGGAGGCGGTGGTCGCGCGGCACGGCGTGCTGCGCACCGGCTTTTTGTGGGACGGCCCGTCCAAGCCGGTGCAAGTGGTCTTCCGCGACGTCGAACTGCCGTGGGTGGAGGAGGACTGGCGGGCGTTTGACCAAGAGGAGCAGCAGCGCCGTCTCGCCGCCTATCGGGACGCGGACCGGCGTCCCGGTTTTCACCTGAGCCGCGCGCCGCTGATGCGTTGCGCCTTATTCCGCACCGGAGAGGAGCGCTACGAGTTCGTGTGGAGCTATCACCATCTGCTGCTGGATGGTTGGTCGGTGCAGATCGTGCTGGGGGAGGCGCTCGCCTTTTACGACACTTACCGGCGCAGCGCCGTTCCGGCTATGCCGCCGCCCCAGCCGTACAGCGCCTTCCTGCGCTGGTTGGACGAACAGGACGGCGCCGAGGCCGAGGCTTTCTGGCGAGCGCGGCTGGGCGATGTGTGCTCGGCCACGCCCCTGCCGTTCGCCGACGACGCGCGTCC
Organism: Chromobacterium haemolyticum DSM 19808; assembly: GCF_000711885.1. Classification (GTDB taxonomy): domain Bacteria; phylum Pseudomonadota; class Gammaproteobacteria; order Burkholderiales; family Chromobacteriaceae; genus Chromobacterium; species Chromobacterium haemolyticum. The sequence continues at coordinate 45,370 of NZ_JONK01000035.1, read as the reverse complement.
GGACCGCGCGCCCGGCCACGGTCTGATAGAACGCGAGCTCGACGCGCGCACGAGCGAGGGTTTGCAGCGTTTGGCGCGAGAGTGCGAGCTCACGCAGAGCACGGTGATCCAGGCCGCCTGGGCCTTGTTGTTGGCGCGCGCGAGCGGCCGCGACGACGTGGTGTTCGGCACCACCGTGTCCGGCCGGCCGGCGGCGCTGCGCGGCGTCGAGCAGATGGTGGGGCTCTTTGTCAACGCGCTGCCGACGCGCGCGTCCGTCGACCTTGAACTGACGCTGGGCGACTGGCTGCGGCGGCTGCATCGCCAGCACGTCGACACCGAAGCCTATGCGTATACCCCGCTGCACGCGATTCCGGGCTGGAGCGGAGTCGCTCCCGGCGCGCCCTTGTTCGAGAGCCTGGTGGTGTTTGAGAACTACCCGGCGCGGGCGGATGCGAAACGCTATCGCGAGCAACTGGGCGTGAGCGATGTCGAGGTGGTCGAGCAGACCAATTACCCGCTGACCGTGGTGGCGATTCCCGGCGAGCGTTTGAGCCTGCGTCTGCATTTCGACCGCCAGCGGATTTCGGCGGCGTCGGCGGAGCGGGTCGTCGAGATGCTGGCGGGGGTGTTGGGCCAGTTCGAACGCGGCGGCCCGGCGCTGAGCGTCGCGCGGGTGTCGCTGTTGGGCGACGAAGCTGGCGGCGCGCTGGCCGCGCGCTGGAACGCGGCGGCCCGTCGCGCGGACGATGCGGAGCGCCAGTGCCTGCATCGCCGTTTTGAGGCGCAAGCGCGCTCGCGGCCGGACGCCGTCGCGCTGAAATGCGACGGCGAGACGCTCACTTACGCGGAACTGGATCGCCGCGCCAACCGGCTGGCCTGGCGGCTGGACGCGGCCGGGGTGCGCGGCAACGCGCCTGTCGCGCTGGCGTTTGGGCGCGGCATGGACAGCGTCGTCGCGATTCTGGCCGTGCTGAAGGCGGGCGCCTTTTACGTGCCGCTGGATCTCGACCATCCCTCGGAACGCCTCGCATGGATGCTGGACGATATCGGCGCCGGCGCGCTGATCTGCGGCGAGGAGGCGCGAGATCGCTTCGGGGACTTCGGCGGGGTTCTGATCGGGATGGGGGATGCGGCGGCGCCCGACGAGCGCGAAGACGCGCCGCCGCCGCGAGACACTTCGCCCGCGGACCTATGCTATGTGATCTACACCTCGGGTTCGACCGGGCAGCCTAAAGGCGTGTGCGTGGAGCACCGCAACGCGGACCATTTGTTCGCGGCCACGCGCCGGAGCTACGGCATTGGACCGTCGGACGTATGGACCTTGTTCCATTCCTATGCCTTCGATTTCTCGGTATGGGAAATCTGGGGCGCCTTGCTGCATGGCGGACGGCTGGAAATCGTGCCTTACCGCTGCTCGCGCACGCCGGACGAATTTCTCGCGCTGCTGGAACGCGAGGGCGTCACGATGCTGAGCCAGACCCCCAGCGCTTTCAAGCAACTGCTGCGCGCGCTGGACGACGCGCGGCGGCCTTTGCCGGCCGGCTTGCGCTATGTGTTCTTTGGCGGCGAGGCGACGATTCCCAGCCAGTTCGCCGCCTGCCTGAACGATGCGGGCGGGGTGGCGCTGGTCAATCTCTACGGCATCACCGAGACCACGGTGCATGTCACCGAGCGCGTATTGGGCCCGGGCGACGCGCAGTCGTCGCGCAGCCCTGTGGGCCGGCCCTTGCCGGGCTACCGCGTCTACCTGCTTGACGCCGCCGGGCATCCGGTGCCGCCGGGCGTGCCGGGCGAAATTCACGTGGGCGGGGAGGGCGTGGCGCGCGGTTACCACAATCGCCCCGAGCTCGACCGCGAGCGTTTCATCGCGGACCCGTTCCTGCCCGGCGAGCGGCTTTATCGCAGCGGAGACCTAGGGCGCTTCGACGCGCGCGGCGAGCTGGACTATCTGGGCCGCATCGACGACCAGGTCAAGATCCGCGGTTTCCGCATCGAGCTGGGCGAAGTGGAGGCGACGCTGGCCGGGCATCCGGATGTCGCCGCGGCGGCGGTCATGGTCGACGACGCGACCATAGACGGCCACGCCCAATTGGCGGGTTTTGTGGTGGCGCGCGGTTCGGCGCGCGTGTCCGGTTCCGCGCTGCGGGACTGGCTTGCCCAGCGCCTGCCGCCGCACGCGGTGCCGGCGCGTGTGGTCGAGATGGACGCGATTCCGCTGACGAGCAACGGCAAGCTGGATCGCCGCAGGCTGGCCGGCGCGCTGGCGGCGGACGCCGACGCGGCGCGTCCGCGCATAGCGCCGCGCAACGCGGTGGAGCAGGCGCTGGTCGGTGTGTTCGAGTCCGTGCTCAAACGCTCGCCTATCGGCGTTACCGACAACTTTTTCGAGCTGGGCGGCGACTCCATCCTGAGCATTCAGATCCTGTCCGCCGCGCACAAGGTCAACATCGATTTTTCGCTGGACGATTTGATGCGCTCGCTGACCATAGAGCGGCTCGCGCCGCGCGTCCGGCAGGCGGACTCGGCGCCGCCGGCCGCGAGCGCACCGCCGCTAGATGCCGTCCACGAGGACGCCTATCCGCTCAGCGCAATGCAGATGGCGATGCTCGCCAACGAGATGCGGCACGGCCAGGACTCGGCTTACCACAACGTCAACGGCCAGCGTCTGGCTCTGCCATTCGACGCTGCCGCGCTAGAGGCGGCGCTCCGCGGCGCCTTTGAACGCCATCCGGCGCTGCGCACCGCTTTCGACCTCGCGGCCGACGAGGAGCCGCTGCAGTACGTGCATCGTCAAGTGCCTTTGCCGCTGACGGTCTGCGATTGGCGAGGCCTGGACCCGGAGCGGCAGGACGCGCGGATTCGAGATTGGCGCGAAGCCGAGCGGGGCCGGCGCTTCGACGTCGAGCGTCCGCCGCTGATCCGCTTCGCCGTGTACCGCTTGAGCGAAGAGGCGATGCACATCGGCGTGACCAAGCACCACGCGATTCTGGACGGCTGGAGTTTCAACCTGCTGCTCTCCGAGCTGATCTCCGACTATTCGGCGCGGCTGGCCGGCCGGCCGCTGACGCTGGCTGCGCCCGCGAGCCGGTTCCGCGATTTCGTCGAGCGGGAGCGCGAGGCGGCGCGTTCGGAATCGCTGCGCGATTGGTGGCGCGCGCGTCTGCAATCCTTGCCGGTCACACGGCTGGCGCGGGAGCCGGGCGGCGACGCGGAGCCGGTCGAAGTGCCCATTTCGGCGGCCCAGTCGGCTGGCCTGGAAGCGCTTGCCGCGAGCGCGGGCGCATCAGTGAAAAGCGTGCTGCTGACAGCCCATCTGCTCGCCTTGTCGCGCATCGCAGGCGCATCCTCGGTGACCAGCGGCGTGGTGTTCAACGGCCGCAGCGAGGGTGTTGACGGCGATCGGGTGCTGGGCCTGTTCCTGAACAGTCTGCCGCTGGGTTTCGACTTTCCGGCCGGCGCCTTCGACGCCGTCGCGTTGGTGCGCGCGGTGCAGTCGGCCGAGCTGGAAGTCTTCAGTCGCCGGCGCTATCCCTTGATCGAATTGCATCGACAGGCCGGCACGGTGTTCGACGCGCTGTTCAACTTCACGCATTTCCGCGCTCTGGAGGAAGCGGTGCGCGACATCGAGGTTTCCGACGGCTATGCGAGCGATATGACTAATGTGCCGCTGGTGGTGCAGAGCAGCTTCGACGGCCGGCAGCGCGCACTGCGGATCACGCTGGTCCCGTCGCGCGGGTATTTCTCTACGGCGACCGTCAACCGCTTCGCGGCTCTCTACGCGGACGCCTTGCGAACGCTGCTAGGCGAGCCCGCGGCAGAGGGCGCAGGCGCCGTCGGCGCGATAAGGGCGGACGGCGGAGAGCGCCGGAGCGGGGCCTCTACCGCCGCGACGCCGGCCGCCGCCGGGAGGGCCGCGGCGGCGCGGCCTAGCGGCGCGGCCCTGCGACGCGAGCTGAGGGCGCTATGGGCAGCCGTGCTCAAGCGCGAACCGCCGTCCGACGACAGCGATTTTGTGGCGTTGGGCGGAGACTCGCTGCTGATGTTGCGGATCTGCTCCCGCGCCGGCCGGGCGTTTGGGCTGAACTCAGCGGTGGTGGCTCGCTTGCTGACGGCACAGACGGTGGCCGAGCAAGCCCGCGTCATTGAGACAGACGGCGCGGGCGAAGACGGCGCCCGGGTCGGCTCGCTCGTCGCCTTGTCCTCGCAGGGCGACGCGCCGCCGCTGTTCTTCGCGCCTGGCGCGGGCGGCCATGTGCCGTATCTGCGCGCGCTCGCGGCCGAGTTGCCGAATGCCTTCTCGGTGTGGGGCATGACGCTGCCCGGCGACGCCGGCAGCGTGGAAGCGATGGCGACGGCGCTGATCGCGGACATCCGGCGGGTGCAGCCTTACGGCCCGTATCGTCTCGGCGGTCATTCCTTTGGAGGTTGGGTCGCTTTTGAGGTTGCCCGGCAATTGGCCGGACAGGGCGAGGCGGTGGACTGGGTCGCGGTGGTGGACAGTTTGCCGCCGGGGCCGGCGGCGCAGTCGCGGAAACAGGATTGGCAAGGCGGCCGTTGGGTCGCGGAGATCGGCAACAGCTTCGCGCGCCTGGCCGACGCCGAACTGGTGTTCGACGAAGGCGAATTCGACGCGCTGGACGATGCGCGGAGAGTCGAACATTTGCGCGAGCGCTTGGTCGAGGCGGGCGCGGTGCCGGAGGCGCTCGGCCTGCCCGAATTCGCGGCGCGCGTGCGCGCCTTCATTGTGCATTCGCTGACCGATTACACACCGGCGACGCCTTATGCGGGAGCCTTGCACGTGATCGTGGCCGCCGACGGGGATGGTGAAGCGCTCATCAACGGCTGGCGTCAGGCGGCTTCGGGCGCGGCGACGGTGGTTCGCCTGGCCGGCGACCATATCGGCATCATGCGCCGCCCGTTCGTCAACGGGCTAGCCGCCGCTTTGCGCGCCGCGGAAGCCGCCGCGCGCCGATCCGTTTCCGTGAAGCAAACCGAGGAAGAACAATGAATACACGAGTGAAGGCATTCGCCGCCGTTGAAGCGGCGCTGGCGGAACCGGAGGCGGCGCTCGCCAACGGCGATTTCGAAACCCTTGAACGGCTGATGAGCGGCATCCGCGAGAGCAACCGGATGAAAGGCGTCTGGCTGCCGCAGGTGCCGCGCGCGGACGGCGGCCTGGGCTTGAGCCTGCTTGAGCTGGTGGAAGTAGGCGAACTGCTGGGCGCCTCGCCGCTGGGCCATTACGCGGTCAACTACCAGGCGCCCGACGCCGGCAATATCGACGTGCTGCTGGAGTACGCGACTCCCGCGCAGCGCCGGCGCTGGCTGGAGCCGCTGCTGCGCGGCGAGCTGCGCAGCTGCTTCGCGGCGACGGAGCCCGAGTCCGCCGGATCCAACCCCTCCTCGCTGAAAACGACGGCGGTGTACAAGGACGGCGGCTGGCACTTGAGCGGCCGCAAATGGTTCGCGTCCGGCGCCGACGGCGCGGGCTTCGCCATCGTGCTGGCCGTCACCGACGAGGCCGCGCCGCTGCACGCGCGCACCAGCACCTTCATTGTGCCGACCGACGCGCCGGGCTTCCACCATGTCCGCAATCTGCGCGTGATGGGCGACGAAGGCTGCGGCTGGGCCAGCCACGGCGAACTGGAGCTGGACGATTGCCGGGTGGGTGAGGATGCGATGCTGGGCAAGCCGGGAGAGGGCTTCGTCGTGTTGCAGGCCCGGCTCGCCACCGGGCGGCTGCATCATTGCGCGCGCTGGATTGGCGTGTGCGAGCGCGCGTTCGCCATCATGTGCAGGCGCGCATGCCGTCGGGAGCTGGCGGCGGGAGAGCTGTTGTCCTCGCGCCAGACCGTGCAGAACTGGATCGCCGAGAGCCGCGCGTCGATAGACGCCGCGCGGCTGCTGGTGACTCAGGCGGCCACGCGGTTGCAAAACCGTCATGAGCGCGCGCAGATCGACATCTCGATCGCGAAATTTTTCGTGGCCGGCGCAACGCAGACCGTGCTCGATCACGCGCTGCAGGTGCAAGGCGCGCTGGGCGTCAGCGGCGACACGATTCTCAACGTGTTGTGGCGGCATGAACGAGCGGGGCGGATTTACGACGGCCCGGACGAAGTCCACAAAGCGCTGGTGGCGCGCCATGCGCTGGCCGGCTTCCGCCGGGAGCTGACATGAGCGCGCGAATAGCGGAGCGGGCGATGGCGGCATTGGGCCGCTCCGGCATGGGCGCGCGCGCGACGCACGTCGGCGGCGGCCGGGCCAGCGAAGTGTTTTTGGTGCAGGGGGGCGACAGCGAGCTCATCGCCTACTGGCTGCCGGAGGGCGGCGCGCGGGAAGCGCGGCGTCGTTTCGCGCTCCTTGAGCGGATGGCTGGCCAGTTCCGGCTCGCGCCCAGGCCGCTGGCGGTTGATGAGGACGGCGACGCCGCCTTGTTGCTGGTCGAAAAACTGGAGGGCGTCGCGCCGGCGGCTTGCGGGCCGCTCGCTCCCGACACGGTGCGCCGGCTCGCGGAAAACTTCATCGGGACGCTGGCGAGCCTGCATGCGCTGGAGGTCGCGCCCGCCGATCGGCCCCCCGACTATCTGCGTCGCATTCTGAGCGAGTGGCGGCGGCGCTGGAACGCGGAGGAGGCGGGCGGGGCGATAGACGCCGACTTCAGCGCCGTGGCCGACTGGCTGACCGAGAGTATGCCCGAGACCGCGCCCGCGGCCTGGCTGCACAACGACTACAAGCTGGACAACATCCTCGTCGATCCGGGCGACCCCGCGCGGGTGGTGGGCGTCGTCGACTGGGAGCTGGCCGCAGTCGGCCATCCGCTGGCCGACCTTGGCGCCGCGCTCGCTTACTGGATAGAGAGCCGGGACTCGTCGCTGTTGCGGCTGGACGCGCCCGGGCCGAGCTGCGCGCCGGGCGCGCCGACGCGCGAGGCGCTGGTCGATTTGTACGCGGCGGCGGCCGGACGCGAGGTGACGGCTCCCGCCTATTGGTATGCCTACGGCCTGCTGCGCTTGGCGGTAATCACGCAGCAACTGGCGCTGCGGCGCCGGGACGAAGGCCAGCGGGTGCCGCGCGCCAAGCTGATCGTGCGCTGGCTGCTGGACCGCGCGGCGGAAGCATGCGGCGGCGGCCGCCTATGAAGGCCGCCCGCGCGCCATCCCATTCATTTCCAATCAAGGACACTCGACCCATGAATTCCGAAACCTCCCCAATGTTGTTCGACGTCGTCGTGATCGGCGGCAGTCACGCCGGACAATCCGCCGCGCTGCAGATCGCGCGCGCGCGCCGCCGCGTGCTGGTGATTGATGCCGGCGCGCGCCGCAACCGCTTCGCCTCTCAATCTCACGGCGTGATCGGCCAGGACGGACGTTCGCCGGACGCGATCGCCGCGGACGGCAAGGCGCAACTACTTGCTTACCCTAACGCGCAATGGCGGGAGGACAGCGTGGTCCGGGCGGAGCGGAGCGACGCCGGCTATACGCTCATCTGCGCATCCGGGCAACACTACAGAGCGCGCCAGCTGGTGCTCGCCTTCGGCGTGGTGGACGAGCTGCCGGAACTGGAGGGCCTGGAGGAACGCTGGGGGAAAAGCGTGTTCCACTGCCCCTACTGCCATGGCTACGAACTGGATGGGGGCCGCATCGGCGTGCTCGGCGGCGGGCCCTTGTCCTATTTGTCGGCGATGTTGATGCCGGAGTGGGGGCAGACCGTTTTTCTGACCGACGCTAGCTTCGAGCCGGACGAGGAGCAGCGCGAGGCGCTGGCGCGGCGGGGCGTTGAGATCGTGCGCGACCGGATCGCGCGCATTGTCGACCGCGCCACCGTCGAACTTGCCGATGGGCGCCGGATCGCGTTCGACGGGCTGTTCACGATGAACCGCATGCGCCTGTCCAGCCCCGTCGCGGAACAACTGGGCTGCGCGATAGAGGAGGGGCCGCTGGGGCCGTATGTGCGGACCGACGACGCAATGGAGACTTCCACGCCGGGCGTGTTCGCTTGCGGCGACATCACGCATCGGGGCGGCACCGTGGCGCTGGCCATCGGCAACGGCGCGCTGGCGGGCATCGCCGCGCATCGCAAGTTGGTGTTCGGGTGAGGCGCGCGCGGGGCGTGGCGGCGCGTTTCTCTTTCTAGCTACCGGAAATAGATCAATGAGTTGGCAAAACCTATGTTTTTCGTGGCTGTTGCGCAGAACGGCCAAATCTCTGACCCGCAAACCCGGCCTGACCGCTCAGGAAATGCGCGAGCGCAGCGCGAAATGGGCTCGCGGCGAAGCAAAGCCGCCGCGCGGATGGCGGGTGCGCAAGCTGGACGCGCAGGCGTTGCGAGGCGAGTGGATAGAGCCGGAGGCCGCCGAGCGGCGCGAGGCGACCGGGCGGGTCATTCTGTATCTGCACGGCGGCGGCTATTGCTTCTGCTCCCCGGTCACGCACCGGGGCGTGGCCGCCGCGCTGGCGCGGGAAGCGGACGCACGGGCGTTTTCGCTGGATTACCGGCTTGCGCCGGAACATCCGTTCCCCGCCGCCGTCGACGACGCGCTGGCGGCGTATCAGGCGCTGCTGGACGAGGGCGTGGCGGCGGACCGGATCGTGATCGCCGGCGATTCGTCGGGGGGCGGGCTGGCGCTCGCCTTGCTGCTGTCGCTGCGCGACGCGGGCGCGCCCTTGCCGGCCGGGGCGGTGCTGTTCTCGCCGTGGACGGATTTGGCGGCGACCGGAGCGTCACTGGAAGCGAACGATGCGTCCGACGTGATGCTGAGCGCGGTTGCGGTGAGGAATTTCTCGCGTTACTACCTTGGCGACGCCGCGGCCGATCATCCCATCGCCTCGCCGCTCTACGGCGATTACGCTGGCCTGCCCGATTTGTTCATCCAGGCCAGCGACACCGAGGTGCTGCTGGACGACGCCGCGCGCGTGGCTCGCAAGGCGAGCGCGGCCGGCGTCGCGGTGGACTTCAAGGTGTGGCGGCGGCTGCCGCACGCATGGGCCACCTTGGCGCCCATGCTGCCGGAGGCGAGGGCGGCGATCAAAGAGGCCGGCGGTTTCGTTCGCAAGGTGGCGCCATGAACCGCGAATGGAAGCCGGCGCCGGGCGGCGCGTGGGTGGACGCCGCGCCGGCGGGCCGGCATGCGGCGCTGCGCCTGTTTTGCTTTCCGTATGCGGGCGGCGGCGCGGCGGTGTTCCGGGGCTGGGAGGAGCGGCTTCCGGCCGAGGTGGATGTCCGTCCGATGCATCCGCCGGGGCGGGGGCGGCGGTTTCACGATGCGCTGCGCTACCGGCTGGATCAGCTGGCCGACGAGGCGACGGACGCGATTGCGCCGTTTCTGGACCGGCCTTACGCCTTGTTCGGGCACAGCATGGGCGCGAGCCTGGCGTTTGAAGTGGCTCAACGGGCGCTGGCGCGAGGCCTGCCGTCGCCGTCGTGTTTGATCGTTTCCGGTCGCGCAGCGCCGCACTTGCCCGCGAGGGATCGGCCGATCCACGCTTTGCCGGACGAGCAGTTTCTGGACGAGGTGATGAGGATGAACGGCACGCCGGCGGAAGTGCTGGAGCACCCGGAGCTGGTTCAGATCATTCTGCCGGTGCTGCATGCCGATTTCGAGGCGATAGAGACCTACCATCCCGAGCCGCGTCCTCCGCTGAGCTGCCGCATCCTTGCCCTTGGCGGCAGCGAAGAGGTCCGGGGCGCGGAGGCGGCGGCTTCATGGCGAGGCTACACCACCGGCGGCTTCCGCAGCGAGATCCTTCCCGGCGATCACTTCTTTCTGAATGGGAGGCCGGACAGTTTGTTCGCGATACTGAACGAGGAGCTTGGCCGATTTTTGTGACCAGTGGCTGGGCGGAAAAAAACCGCTGAGGCACGGGGCGCAGCGGTTGGGGCGGTTTGGGCACCGGCTCAGGGCGTTGGCGTTGCGCCTTCCAGCATGGAAACGCCTTCCAGCCCGGAGCGGAACACCGCCTGTTGCAGGGTGTCGATCGCCTTCTTGCGGAAGAACTGCTTGCGAGTCACCAACAGCACGCGGCGCTGCGGCGCCGGCGTCTTGAACGGCACCACCGACAGCAGCGACTCATCGGTCGGGCCTATCGAGGTCGACGGCATCACCGTGACGCCCATGCCGCTGGCCACCATGTGGCGGATGGTGTTGAGCGAGCTGCCTTGCAGATTGGCCGCCAGCGTGCCGCCATGGCTTTGCCGGCTGGCGAGGTCGCTGCAGGCTTGCAGCACCTGGTCGCGGAAGCAATTGCCCTGGGTCAGCAGCAAGACGCTCTCGTCTGCCAGTTGATTGGCGGCGATGGCGCCCAGCTTTTCCCAGGGGTGGCCCTTGGGCGTGGCCACGACGAAGGGCTCGTCGTACAACGGGCTCGCCACGGTGCCGGCTTCGTCGAAGGGATCGGCGACGATGATGGCGTCCACCTCGCCCCGCTTGAGCATTTCCGAGAGCCGTGAGGTGTAGTTCTCCTCCAGGATCAAGGGCATGTCAGGCGCCAGGATGCGCAAGGCCGGGATCAGGCGCGGAAGCAGATAGGGGCTGATGGTGAAAATCACCCCCAGCTTCAGCGGGCCCACCAGCTCGTTCTGATGCTCGCCGGCCAGGCGTTTGACGGTTTCGGCTTCTTCCAGCACGCGCTGCGATTGCTCGATGATGCGCTCGCCGATCTCGGTGACGCTGACTTCCTGGCCGCCGCGCTCAAACAGCGTGACGCCCAGTTCGTCCTCCAGCTTCTTGATGGCGATGGACAACGTCGGCTGGCTGACGAAGCAGCTTTGCGCGGCGCGGCCGAAGTGGCGCTCCCGCGCCACCGCGACGATATAGCGAAGTTCGGTCAGCGTCATGGCTCAGCGCTGGTGCTCCGGCAGCACGATATTGACTTCCAGCACTTCAAAATCGTCCTGACGCTCCACCTGTACTTTGATGTCGTCCAGATTGACCGCGACGTATTTGGAGATCACTTCCATCAGCTCGCGCTGCAGCGCCGGCAGATAGTCGGGCGCGCTGCGGCCGTTGCGTTCGTGGGCCAGGATGATTTGCAGCCGTTCTCTGGCAATGGCCGCGGTTTTCTGGCGCTTGCCAAAGATCATTTCGATCAGGGACATGACTTAACCTCCAAAGAGGCGTTTCAGAATGCCCACCTTGGGGGCATCGAGGAAACGCATCGGGCGCTCTTCGCCCAGGAAACGGGCCACCACGTCGGAATAGGCGTCGGCAACGTCCGAGCCTTTCAGGTGGATGGCCGGGGTGCCGGAGTTGGAGGCTTGCAGAACGGTCTGCGACTCCGGAATCACGCCCAGCAGCGGCACGCGCAGAATCTCCTTCACATCGTCCACAGACAGCATTTCGCCCTTGTCGACGCGGCCGGCGGAGTAGCGGGTGATGAGCAGGTGTTCCTTGACCGGCTCGCGGCTTTCTTCCGCGCGCTTGGACTTGGAGGACAGAATGCCCAGGATGCGGTCGGAGTCGCGCACAGAGGAGACTTCCGGATTGGTGACGATCAGCGCTTCGTCGGCGAAGTACAGCGCCATCAGCGCGCCTTTTTCGATGCCGGCCGGAGAGTCGCAGACGATGTATTCGAAGCCGGCTTCGGCCAGGTCCTTCAATACCTTCTCCACGCCGTCCAGCGTCAGCGCGTCTTTGTCGCGGGTTTGCGAGGCGGGGATGATGTAAAGGTTGTCGCAGTTCTTGTCCTTGATCAGCGCCTGGTTCAGGCTGGCTTCGCCGTTGACGACATTGATCAGGTCATAGACCACGCGGCGTTCGCAACCCATGATCAGGTCCAGGTTGCGCAGGCCGACGTCGAAGTCGATGACGACGGTTTTGTGACCGCGCAACGCCAGGCCGGAGGAGAAGCTGGCACTGGTAGTGGTTTTACCGACGCCACCCTTGCCGGACGTCACAACGATGATTTTTGCCACAGTCGATCCCTTTGAATAATGGCTTGTTACTCGCCGAGCGCGGACATGACCAGGCGCTCGTTCTCGAGATAGATTTGAGTCGGCTTGCCCAGAATGCTGTCGGGCAAGGCTTGTTCGATAGTTCGATAGACCCCGGCGATGGACACCAGTTCGGCTTCCATGCTGCGGGCGAAAATGCGGGCGCCGGCGTTGCCGCGGGCGCCGGCGAGAGCGCGACCGCGCAAGGGCGCGTAGATATGGATGTTGCCGTCGGCGATGACTTCAGCGCCGGCGCTGACCATGGCCAGCACGATCAGGTCGCAGCCCTTGGCGTAAATCTGCTGACCGGCGCGCACGGGACGGTCCACGATCATGGCGCCGGTCGCCTGGGCGGGTTCCGGCGCGGCGGGTTTGTCGGCAGGCTCCGGCGCGTTCTGCGCCGAGCGCGGCGGCGTGGCGCTGCTGGTGTAGCCGAGGCCGAACTGGCTGGCGACGCCGGCCAGCGCGGTGCTGGGGTGGCGCAGGGCCACCGCGCGGATGCCGCGGCGGCTCAGCATGGGCAGCAGGCGGCCGTAATCCAGTTCGGCCGGGGCGGGCAAGGCTTCCACGTCGAGGACGAAGGCTTCTACCGGCGCGTCGTGGCCGGTGCCGAAGCGCGCATCCAGCGCCTGGCTCAGCTCATCCAGGTCGTCGGTGCGCAGCAAGAGCGCCAGCAGATCCAGGCTGGCGGATTTTATGTCGAATGCGTTGGCCGCAGGGCTCATTGTACTTGGCTTTATGTAGATAGATTTATTCTATGGGGCGAGTGTACTGGGTTGCTGACGGGCTTTCAATGGCGTTGCTCGGCTTGGGGCCAAAAGGTGGAAATCGGCTAGCGTAACGGGCTTGGGCGCGGGCAAGTGTTGCAATTGCGGGAAACATTGCTAGAAGCGGGAGGGAAGGGCCTTGCTGTCATGTCCCTGGAATGTTTGTGTTGTAAAAATCCATGAAAAATAGTGGTTTAGCGGCTTGTGCGTTGCAACATTTTCTTGACTCGAGAAAGACGAGTCGCCACAATGGCAATTGTTGCGATGCAACATCAAGAGCGCAGGTTAAGTTCGCTGTCGTTGCTGAGCTGTCAATTTTGGATATTTTTTAGGAGTCGTCATGTTTACCACTACTCAAGAATTCTCCGCTCTCGGCCAGTCGCAGTTCGACAAGGCCGTGCGTTTCTCCTCCATCGTGCTGGCCGGCGCTGAGCGTTTGGCCGCGCTGCAACTGGATCTGTCGCGCAAGCTGCTGGCAGACAACGCCCAGGCAATCAAGGCGCTGAGCGAAGCCAAGGATCCCAAGGCTTTCGCGGAAGTGCAGAGCAGCCTGGCACAGCCGTCCATCGACCAGGCTTTCTCCGTGGCGCGCAATGTGTACGACGCCGCGCTGGCCACTCAGAATGAACTGGCCGCTTTTGTCGAAGAGCAGATCGCCGAAGGCAACCAAACCCTGCTGAGCAATCTGGATCGTTTGTCCAAGAACGCGCCGGCGGGTTCCGATGCCGCGGTGACGGCTCTGAAAAGCCTGGTGAACACTTCCAACGCCGCTTTTGAAAGCGTGTCCAAGACCGCCAAGAAAGTCAGCGCGGAAATCGCCGAAGCCAGCGTTGAAGCCGCCACCAACTCCGCCAAGGCCGCCAGCGCCGCTGTTGCCCGCGGCAAGAAGGCGACCAGCGCCGCCTGATTCCGGCCCTTGTCGTTAAAAAAAGCCCGCATTCGTGCGGGCTTTTTTAGTTTTCGGGAGCCAGAGGCGACTGGGTCGCAAAGTCGCTCCACAGCCGCTCCCAGGCGTGTCGGCAGCCGTTTGCCTGGAGAATCAGCGAGGCAAGGCTGGCGGCGTAGTGGTTTTGCTGCCGAGGAGGCTCGGCGAAGTCCTGACGCGCCGTCGCGCTGTCCGCGGTCAGGTTTTGTTCCGTCAGATAGCGCTGAGACAGGCGCACCAGCTGTTCCCATAGCTGCCACTGTTCTCGCAGCGAGGCTTCCCAGTCCGGCACGGGCTGAGTCACCGGGCTGGGCGGTGCATGTCGTCTCAGCATGAACAGCAAGGCCTCCCAGACTTGACGGGTATAGCGCGCGCTGCCCGCCGGGCCACAACGCAGCCAGGCGGCCGGCAGCGGAGCCAGCGCGTCCAGCAAGGTCAGGGCGGCGGGCGGCGGAGCGGGTTCGGCCCCCAGCAAAAGCATGAAGCCGAAGTCGGCGCCCAGGGGCTGCCAGGCGCCATCCAGCTCCAGCAAGGAGATGCCTTGTTCGAAACAGAGCCGCAGCCGGGATGGCAAGGGAGCTTGATGCAGGGGGTCGATATTGATCCAGCAGCCGGAGGACAGGTAAAACCCTTGCCAGTCGGAAGGCAGCCAAGACGGCAGTCCGCTTGCGTCCGCGGTCGCGGACACTCCTCGGCTGGCCAGGCGTTGCTGGAGCCAGTGGAGTTGCGGTGCTGAGCCTTGGGCGATATAGGTCACTATGGTTCCGGTTGGGCTGCCCGACGCGATGACGGCGGGCGGCGGGGTGTTGGGCGAGCGACTGCGGCATCGCCGTCCTGAGCGCGCCCCGGCGCTCCTCATTGAACGATACCTGCAATGCGGCGATGGGTAAAAGAATTATTTATGGTATTTAGTAACAATCACTTGCTTTACTAACCGGATGCGGAAAAGGCGTCCAAGCTTGAGCGATTGTAGCAAATAATAATGGCATATTGCGTTGCAATATCAGCGTAGGCGAATGTGCGCGGATGGGAAGAACGGGCATGAAAAAACCGGCGACCCGCGCCGGTTGTCTTTCAGGGCAAGCGTCGCGCGCTTATTTTTCGAAGCGGGCGATGCCGTCGACCAGTTCGGCCTTGGCGTCGTCCAGCGTGCCCCAGCCTTGCACCTTGACCCACTTGCCTTTTTCCAGGTCTTTGTAGTGCTCGAAGAAGTGAACCATCTGGTTGCGCAGCAGTTCCGGCAGGTCTTCCAGCTTCTGGATGGACTTGTACATCGGGCACAGTTTTTCCACCGGTACGGCCACCAGCTTGGCGTCAACGCCGGATTCGTCTTCCATCTTGATCAGGCCCAGCGCGCGACAGCGCACCACCACGCCCGGCGGCAGCGGGAACGGCGTTACCACCAGCACGTCAACCGGGTCGCCGTCGCCGGCCAGGGTTTGCGGCACGAAACCGTAGTTGGCCGGATACATCATGGACGTGCCCATGAAGCGGTCAACCACCAGCGCGTTCCAGTCTTTGTCGAATTCGTACTTGATCGGGGCGGCGTTGGCGGAGATTTCGATGACGACGTTGAAGTCGCCCGGCATGTCTTTGCCCGGGCCGATGCTAGCGAGATCCATCAGGGAATCCTTGTTGAACGTGTTGAACACAATGTTTCGATAAACCGCGCAATTATAGCAGTAGCTGCCGCGCTGCGTATCAGGCGGGTATAATCGCCGGCGATTGTGTTAGCGCGAGAAAGAATGGATTGATGCTGGACAAATGGATCGTCGAGTTCGACAAGGGGCTGCGCACCCTGTTCGCTTCCGCGCAAAGCCTGAGGCCGCATCCGGACGCGGCGCTGGACGAGGCGGAGCTGGCGGCGGAGGAAAAGAAACACGCGCTGGGGCTGATGCGGGTGAACCATTGCGGCGAGGTGTGCGCTCAGGCTTTGTACCAGGGGCAGGCGCTGACGGCGCGCACGCCTCAGGCGCGCGAGGCCTTGCGCCAGGCGGCGCAGGAAGAGGTGGAGCATCTGGCCTGGACCGAGAGGCGCATCCGCGAATTGGGCGGCCGGCCCAGCGTGTTCAATCCGCTGTGGTATACCGGCTCGCTGGCGATAGGCGTGGCCGCCGGGGTGCTGGGCGACAAATGGAACCTGGGTTTTCTGGAGGAAACCGAGCAGCAGGTGGGCGCGCATCTGGACAGCCATCTGAGCCGTTTGCCGGCGGCGGATGTCAAGAGCCGCGCGATTGTCCAGCAGATGCGTGACGACGAGTTGAAGCATGCGGACATGGCCCATGGCCTGGGCGCCGCGCAATTGCCGGCCCCGGTGAAGGGCGTGATGAAGTTGTCCGCCAAGGTGATGACGGGCGCCAGCTACCGGCTTTGACAGAGCGGTCTTTAAAAAAGAACAGGCCTGGACTTCAGGCCTGTTCGCATTTCGGCGCGGGCCTCTTGGAACCTGATTACGATCTAGCGAGCAAGAGCGAGACAAGGCGAAAGCGGCTGAAAAAGCGAAATGTACGCGTGGTGCATGAGCATTTTGAGCTTGTTTTTAACGCCGCATCGCCGACGCGCAGCAGATCGTAAACAGGTTCTAAGCGAAACGGCTCCTAAAACAGGTTTAGTCGCGATGGCGTTTGCGCCCCGGCAAGCTGGTGACAATGCCCAAGCCGATGATGGCGACGCTGATCAGGCCTGTGAGCACTTCTCCGAGTTCGATGTGGAGCGCTGCGGCGAACATGATGGCCACCAGGGCGCCGATGGCCCAGAACGCGGACGTTTCCAGGTATTTGAATTGGCCGATGATGTTGCGCTCCACCAGCAGGATGGTCATCGAGCGGACGAACATTGCGCCGATGCCGAGCCCGGCGGCGATCAGCCAGAAATTGTTGGTGATGGCGAAGGCGGCGATCACGCCGTCCATGGAGAAGCTGGCGTCCAGCGTTTCCAAATAGACGAAACCGATCAGGCCGTTCTTGGCGGCGGCGGTTTGAATGTCCATGCCGCCGAACAGCTGCTTGAACACGTGCAGCGTCATGAATACCACGTAACCCCAGAAGCAACTGCTGAGAAACTCCATCTTTTGCCCGGCGGGAATGGCGGCGGCCACCAGCGCAATCAGCAGGATGGCGATCAGCGACTGGGCGTTTTCAACCGAGCCCAATCGGGCCAGCAGCGGCTCAATGGCCGGCAGCCAGTGTTCGTCCTTTTCCTTTTTGACGAAGTATTCCACCACCACCATCAGCAGGAAGGTGGCCCCGAAGCCCATGATCATCAGGTGCGAGTCATGCATGATCCGCTGGTAGCGCTGCGGTTCGCGGGTGGCGATGGAGAAGGCCTCAAGCAAGGGCGTGTCGCCGGCGACGGCGACGATGAGCAGCGGGAATAGTATGCGCATGCCGAACACCGCGACGGCGACGCCCACCGTCATGAAAAGCTTGCGCCACAGCGAGCTCATCGCCTGCAGCACGCTGGCGTTGACGACCGCGTTGTCGAAGGACACGCTGGTTTCCAGAATCGCCAGCGCCAGGGCGGTGACCAGAAAAGAGCCGGCCATGGCGGGGCCGCCCAGTTGGAAGCCGTACCAGCCGGCGGCGGCCAGCACGACGGCGCTGAACAGCAGCGAACCGGTAAAGTAGGAGAGCGTGGTGCGCATGAATGGATTTGCCTTATTGTGCGGAGGGCCCTAGCCCGCCCGCCGCTCGCATCGGAAGTGCGAGCGGTGAATGACGTGGAATTATAAGCGCGGCGCTTTGGCGAAGCGCCGCCCGCTGGATCAACGCGCGCGGGCCAGGCAACTCTGATAGCGGCCGTCGACGCGCTTGGCGAACCATTCTGTGGTCAGCTTGCGGGTGATCTTGGGGCTTTTCAGGTCGATTTGCGGCAGCAGCTCGCGCGCCGCGGGTTTGCCGAAGCGCTGGTCCGCCAGAGCGTAGGTTTTGCGGTAGAGCTCGCTTTGGCCGAACGCCGCGCTTTTCTCCAGTTTCAGGTCGCGCAGAATCTCGCCCTGGCCCATGCCCAATTTACCGCCCTGGCTAAGGACCGCGCTTTGGGTGGCGCTGGCGTAGGCCTTGCCGTCCTTGTAGCTGAGCAGGTCGCCGTCCAGCGTCAAATCCTTGCCGCTGAGTTTTTCCATGACGGCTTGAAAAGCCGCGTTGCGGCTGCTGTAGCGGCCGGCGTTGAAGTCGGCGAAGCGGTACAGCATCTGGCTGTATGGCGCAGGATATTGCAGCAGGATGGCCGCGCCGAAGTAGACGCCGCCGCGGCGGGTGAACACTTCCTGGCGGATGCTGCCGCTGCGCGGGTAGGGGTAGGGCCAGACTTTGACATGCCCTTCGGCGAATTCGACGCTGACTTGCATCGGTCCGCCGGTGCGTATCGGGTTCTTCATGCTCATCGGCAGCCCCAGCTTGCCGGCTTCACGGGCCATGTCTTCGAACAGATCGTTCATTTCCCGTTCAGTGCGCAGGCTGTCGATGCGCGCCTTATAGCTTTTTCCGTTGGGCGACGTCTTCATCAACCCGGCTTTGACCACCGGCAGCGGGATCAGGTAGCCGTGAGCCCGCTCGGCGATTTTGTCCCAGACGATGGCGGGCAGATTGGGCACGGTGGGGTCGGCTTGCCAACTGGACTCTTGCTCGATCACCGCCGCCAGCGCGCAGAAATTCTCCGCGGTATAGGGAATCTTCAGGTGAGTGAAGGCTGCGAGCATGTCGTTGCTCCAGCCCTGGCGGTCGCGGATTTTTGCCGGCAGCAGACGGTTGAGCAGCAGGCGGCCGGCTTGAGGGTCGTTGTAGGCGGGCCTGAGCGGCGGCGCGGTCACGGGAGGGGGCGAGGGCGGCGTTTCGACCGCCGGCGGCTGGGTTTCCGGTTCGGCGGGGACGGGGGCGACAACGGGCGCGGCGACAGGCGCGGGGGGGCTGACGTTGGCGCAGGCGCTCAGCAGCGCGGGCAATAGGGCAAACAGCAAGCGGGACGGTTTCACGGTGCGCGGGAGGATGCGGAATCAAACCGTGAAGGTTAGGCTATCTTGCTGTCATCGGCAATCGCGCTCAGAGGTTCTGGTAACGATTCACGATTTGTTTGTAGACCCCGCTTTTTTGAATCGCGCGCAGGCCCTGGTTGAATTCGTCCCTCAAAGGGGCGCTGCGGAAAGCCATCCGGTAAACGGTGGGCGGGAACAACCGGTGGATGTCCACCGGCGCGGTTTTTTCCTTGAATTGGGTGGCGAGCTTGTGGTTCATCCAAGCGAAGATGTTGCGATCGGCCACCACCACGTCCACGGAGCCGCGGAACAGCAGCCGGTTTTGATCCACCTGGTTGGCGGTTTCGGCGTAGTTGGGGTTGTTTTTGGCCATGTCCTTGAAAGCTTCGCCCAGATATTGCTTGGCCAGGGAAAAAGCCAGCACCCGGTAAGCGCCCAGTTCCTTGGTTTGGTGCAATTGGATCCGACGGCTGCTGAGGGTGATGGCCACATCCTCGTAACTGATGTAGATGTCGGAATACTCGGCTTGCAATCCGGCCTGTTCGCCGACGGTGGCCACCGCGTCGATATCCTTGTTCTTCAACGCCATCGGCAGGCGGGGCTGGGAAAAGAAGACCGGCTCAATCCGGTAGCCGCGTTCTTGCAGGGCTGCGCGCACGATCTCAAGCTCCAGCCCGTTTTGGCCGCTCTCCATCACATAAGGCTCCAGCGATTCGCCAAACGCCACCTTGACGAGCTTGTGTGCGTGAGCGTTGGCGCCGAGGGCCAGCAGCAAGCTGCCTAGTAACAGTAATCTCCCCATTGGCTTGCCTTTTCAACTTCCTCGCTTCTGGCCCGCGCAGCGGAAACCATGCTGTCCGGGCGATAGAGTTGCGCATGATGCATGAAATGTATTTTGCGCGTTCGTCGCCGGCGCTGACAAGCGGCCGTGCGGCTTAGTCCGTCAGATAAGGCATGGGGTCGACCGCCGAGGAGCGGACGCGCAGTTCAAAGTGGAGCTTGACCCGAGTGGTGCCGGAGCTGCCCATGGTGGCGATGGCGTCGCCGGCTTTGACCGCCTGCCCCTCTTTGACCAGCAATGACTGATTGTGAGCATAGACGGTGAGGTGGGCGTTGTCATGCTGGATGATCAACAGATTGCCGTAGCTGCGGATGCCCTTGCCGGCGTAGGTAACCTTGCCGTTGGCCGCCGCGCGGACGGGGGAGCCAGCTTCGCCGGCGATGTCTATGCCCTTGCTGCCCTGGCCGTTGAATTTAGCAATGATGGGACCTTTGGCCGGCCAGACCAGCTTGATGTTGGCCACCGGGCGAGCCGCGGGCTTGCTGGGTTCCGAAGCGGAAGGCTTGGTTGCGGGCCGGCTGGGCTGTGGGCGCTTGGCGGGGGCTTGAGCGGCGCCGGCGGGCGGGGAGACGCGCAGCAACTGACCGGCGTTGATGCTGCCGGGGTCTTTCAGTCCGTTCCAGCGCACCAGGTTCGCCACGCTGACCCGGTGGTTCTGGGCAATGCGGAACAAGGTGTCTCCCGGCTTGACGCGGTAAAAGCCGGCGGACTCCACCGCGGCGGGTTGCGAGGTGCTGGCGCAGGCGGCAAGCAGCAGGGGCAGGGAAACGGAAATAAGACGGGCGGACAAGGACATGGCGCAGATTCTAGCATCGCCGCCGGCGGCTGCGCGGTTTCTATGCGCAAACGCCGGCGGCTGGACTAAAAATCATGTTAAGGACTGTGATAGGCATTGGGCGGAGGCAACGGGATGAAACTGGGGTGGATGATGATTGGCTTGTGGAGCCTGGCGGCGCTGGCGGCGGAACCGTCGACGCTTTCCATCTACAGCGTGGAGTACCCGCCGCTGGTGTTGAAGGGGGAGGGCGGAAAATTGAGCGGCATCGCCGCGGAGGCGGTGGCTCAGGCGGTGCAATTGGCCGGCATGGGCGTGCGCATGCCGGAGATCCCCTGGAAGCGGGCTCAAATGCAGGTGCAGCAAGACGCGGACAGTTGCTTGGTGCCTTTTACGCGTTCCTTTGAGAGAGAGAAGATGTACCGCTGGGTGGGCTTGGTGATGGAAAGCAATCAATCCTTGTTCATCAACAGCCATCACCCGGTCGTCTTGAATTCGCTGGACGACGCCAAGGGCAAGCGTGTTGTGGTGTTGCTGGGGTCGTCGATGGCGGATTATTTGAAAAAGAACAATATCGCCTATTCCGTCAGGCCCACTCCAGAGGAAGCCGAGCGCGAACTGGCTGCCGGCGTGGCGGATGTGTGGGCGGTGCATGACGTGGTGGCCAACTACACCATCAAACAAGTGGGTACGCCAACCGATAATATCCGTGAGGCCTTGCAGGTCCAAACCACCAGCATCTATATGGCCTGCAGCCCGAAAATGTCGGATGCGACCGCGTTGAAGTTGAGCAGAGCGTTTCAACAACTGCGCGAAAGCGGAAAGCTGGAGAAAATTGTCGCCAAATATATGAAGTAACGATTGTCGGCACGCAGTATTTTATGGTGACAGTGTCTACTCGTATTAATTTTTCAAGGGTACAGTATCTTGGAAAAACAAGTTGAACTGTCACTGATGGCTGCGAAATGACTGGGCTAGAATGGTGCCAGTTTTTGGGTCGCCACGCATCTGGCGGCGCAATGGTGATTCTTTTGTCATCCCTGGACAAGGACAGTCATGAACCGAACCTACTTAGCCCATCTTGAAGCCACGCTGGCGCAGATTCGCGCCGATGGTTTTGAAAAGCCCGAGCGCGTGATCGCCACGCCGCAGCGCGCCGACATCGCCTTGAGCAACGGCAGCAATGTGCTGAATTTTTGCGCCAACAATTACCTGGGCCTGGCCGACGACCCGCGTTTGATCGAGGCGGCGAAGAAGGGCATGGACGACTTCGGCTACGGCTGCGCCTCGGTTCGCTTCATCTGCGGCACCCAGCAAGTGCACAAGGATTTGGAGCAGGCGATTTCCGGCTTTTTGGGCACTGATGACACTATTTTGTATTCCAGCTGCTTCGACGCCAACGGCGGCGTGTTCGAAACCTTGCTGGGCGAAGAGGACGCGGTGATTTCCGACGAGCTGAATCACGCCTCCATCATAGACGGCGTGCGCTTGTCCAAGGCCAAGCGTTTCCGTTACAAGAACAACGATATGGCCGATCTGGAGGCGCAGTTGATAGCCGCGGAACAGGCCGGCGCGCGGTTCAAGCTGATCGTTACCGACGGCGTGTTCTCCATGGATGGCATCATCGCCGATCTGAAAACTCTGTGCGAAGTGGCGGAACGTCATGGCGCGCTGGTGATGGTGGATGATTCCCACGCCGTAGGCTTCATCGGCGATAGCGGCGCGGGCACGCCGGAATTGTGCGGGGTTGCCGATCGCGTCGACATCTACACCGGCACCTTGGGCAAAGCCCTGGGCGGCGCGTCCGGCGGCTATGTGTCCGGCCGCAAAGCCATCATCGATCTGCTGCGTCAGCGCTCGCGCCCGTACCTGTTCTCCAACACTCTGGCTCCGGCCATCGCCGCCGCCAGCCTGGAAGTGCTGAACATCCTCAAGGGCGGAGAGGGCGCGGAACTGCGCGCCAAAGTGCGCCGCAACGCCGAACTGTTTCGTCAGGAAATGAGCGCGGCCGGCTTCACCCTGGTGCCGGGTCAGCACCCCATCGTTCCTGTGATGCTGGGCGATGCCAAGCTGGCGGGCGAGATGGCGGCCAAGCTGCTGGAGGAGGGCGTGTACGTGATCGGCTTCTCCTTCCCGGTGGTGCCCAAGGGCAAGGCGCGCATTCGTACTCAGATGTCGGCGCGCCACAGCGAAGAACAGGTTCGCCTGGCGGTGGCGGCTTTCATCAAAGTGGGCCGCGAACTCGGCGTGATCTGAGGCGTAGCGCCGCGCGCCCATGAGG
Organism: Chromobacterium haemolyticum DSM 19808; assembly: GCF_000711885.1. Taxonomy (GTDB): domain Bacteria; phylum Pseudomonadota; class Gammaproteobacteria; order Burkholderiales; family Chromobacteriaceae; genus Chromobacterium; species Chromobacterium haemolyticum. The sequence goes on along the minus strand of NZ_JONK01000035.1, from coordinate 22,899 downwards.
GCGCCGCGGCGGATAGGAACAGCAATGAAAGCATTATCCAAACTGAAGGCTGAGCGCGGCCTGTGGATGACCGATGTGGCCAAGCCGGAAATCGGCCATAACGATCTATTGATCCGGATTCGCAAGACCGCGATCTGCGGTACCGATATTCATATCTGGAACTGGGACGACTGGGCTCAGAAGACCATCCCGGTGCCCATGCACGTTGGCCACGAATACGTCGGCGTGGTGGAAGCGATCGGCTCGGAAGTGCAGGGCTTCAGCGTCGGCCAGCGTGTATCGGGCGAAGGGCATATCACCTGTGGCCACTGTCGCAACTGTCGAGCCGGCCGCCGTCACCTATGCCGCAACACCTTCGGCGTGGGCGTCAACCGCGAGGGCGCGTTCGCCGAGTATCTGGTGATCCCGGCCTTCAACGCCTTCCCGATTCCGGACGACATCTCCGATGACTTGGCGTCCATCTTCGATCCCTTCGGCAATGCGGTGCACACCGCGCTCAGCTTCAACCTGGTGGGCGAGGATGTGCTGATCACCGGCGCGGGTCCGATCGGCATCATGGCGGTGGCTATCGCGCGCCATGTCGGCGCTCGTCATGTGGTGATCACCGACGTGAACGAATACCGTTTGGAGCTGGCGCGCAAGATGGGCGCCACCCGCGCGGTGAACGTGGCCAAGCAGGACCTCAAGCAGGTGATGGCCGAGCTGCATATGACCGAGGGCTTTGATGTCGGCCTGGAAATGTCGGGCAATCCACAGGCCTTCCGCCAGATGCTGGATACCATGAATCATGGCGGCAAAGTGGCGCTGCTGGGTATCCCGCCGGCCGATACCGCCATCGATTGGAACCATGTCATTTTCAAGGGCCTGGAAATCAAGGGCATCTACGGCCGGGAGATGTTCGAGACCTGGTACAAGATGGTGGCGCTGATCCAGTCAGGCTTGGACATCACCCCCATCATCACTCATCATTTCCCCGTGGCGGAATTCCAGCAAGGTTTTGAAGCCATGTTGTCGGGCCAGAGCGGCAAGGTGATTCTGGACTGGAGCTGATGGCAGGGAATGGCCTGACGAAAAAACCCTCTTCGCTGGCGAAGAGGGTTTTTTATATGTCCAATGCGTTCTCGCTCTCGCGAGAGAATGCGAGACAAAGCGACAACCGCTGAGTAAAGCGGAGCCTATACATTGTCAATGAGCATTCCGGAGTTGTGCTCCCGTGCGGCGCACGATGCGCGGCAGATCGTAAACAGGTTCTTATTGTCCGGAGGGAGCCAGCAGCGGCGCATAACCCAGGCCGCGCAACTTCTCCATGGTTTCGTCTGCTTCGGCGCGGCTCTTGAACGGGCCGACCTGCACGCGGGTCACGGTATGGGCTGGGATGCCGTGCTGTTTCAGCTCCTTCACCAGTTTTTCGGCGTTGCCGATGCTGGAGAACAGGCCCAGCTGGACTTGATAGCCGATAGAGCTGCCTGCCGGCTTGGCTTTGACAGCGGCCTCCCTGGCTGGAGCAACAGGCTTGTCCGTCGCGATGGCGGCGGCGGGCGGGGGGGCTTTGACGGGTTCGGCCGGCGAGGCTTTGGCGGCTGCCGTCTGCGGCGGAGCCGCTGCCGGGCTAGGGGCGGGAGGCGCTTTCGCCGCCGCGCGCTCATGGGCCGGCGCTGGGGCCGCAGCGTGGACGGGCGGGCGGCTGTTGACCACGGCAGGGGTCTTGTCTAGATCGGGGCTGGCCGGGCTGGCCGGGCTGGCGGCGCTGGGCGCTTGCGGCGCGCCGGCGGCTTCCGTCGCGGGCGCGCTGCTTTCCGCTGCCGGCGCGCTGGCTGGAGCGGGCGCCGGCGCCGCTTCCGCCGGGGCGGAGGCGGGCTTGATGATTTTGCCGGAGCTGGGGCTCTGACTGCTGGCGGTCATTTCCACCTTGGGTTTATTGAGGCTGTCGGTCAGCGGAATGGCGGCCAGCGCCACGGCGACCAGGCCGCCGGCGATCATCAACCGCTTTTTCAGCTTGCTGTTGAGGTCGGCCTCGCCGCCGGTCTTATCGGGGTCTTGTTGATTTTGTTCGCGCATGGTCCGTGAGACTGAGAAATGTGCAGCACATGGTTGAAAACACTGCTAAAATATCGGGTTCGTCAAAATTGGGTAACCCGAGTGGCTGCATAATACTCAAGTTTAGCCACTTGTCTTGATGTTTGGGAGAATTTATATGGCAATTGAACGCACCTTGTCCATCGTTAAGCCGGACGCCGTTGGTAAAAACGTCATCGGCAAAATCTACGATCGTTTCGAATCCGCCGGCCTGAAAATCGTGGCCGCCAAGATGAAGCAACTGTCCCGCGCCGAAGCCGAAGGCTTCTACGCCGTGCACAAAGACCGTCCGTTCTTCAAGGATCTGGTTGATTTCATGGTGTCCGGCCCGGTGATGATCCAGGCGCTGCAAGGCGAAAACGCCGTGCTGAAAAACCGCGAACTGATGGGCGCGACCGATCCGAAGAAGGCTGAAGCCGGCACCATCCGCGCCGATTTCGCCGACTCCATCGACGCCAACGCCGTTCATGGTTCCGACAGCGTGGAAAACGCCGCGATCGAAGTGGCTTATTTCTTTGCTGCATCCGAGATCAGCGCCCGCTAATCTCATAGTACTCCGTTGTTTGCGGAGCCTGTCGTCATGGACGGGCTCCGTCGAAAAGGCGGTCGTCCACACCGCCTTTGCTTTATCCCGAGGAATGCATGAAAACCAACCTGCTCGACTTCAATCTGGACCAGCTGACCCGGCATTTCGCCGAAATGGGCGAGAAGCCGTTTCGCGCCAAGCAAGTGATGCGCTGGATGCACCAGATGGCGGAAGCCGACTTCGACGCGATGACAGACCTGGCCAAAAGCTTGCGCGCCAAGCTGCATGAACGCGCCGAAGTAAAGGTTCCCTCGCTGATGACCGGGCAGGCGTCCAGTGATGGCACCCGCAAGTGGCTGCTCGACGTCGGTACCGGCAACGGCGTCGAAACCGTCTTCATCCCCGAGGATGAACGCGGCACCTTGTGCGTGTCATCCCAAGTGGGCTGCGCGCTGGAGTGCACTTTTTGCTCCACCGGCCGCCAGGGCTTCAATCGCAATCTGTCCACCGCCGAGATCATCGGCCAGCTGTGGTGGGCCAATAAGGCGATGGGCGTGACGCCCAAGAACGAGCGAGTCGTGTCCAATGTGGTGATGATGGGCATGGGCGAGCCGCTGGCCAATTTCGATAATGTGGTCAGCGCGATGCAGATCATGCTGGACGATCATGGCTACGGCCTGTCCCGCAGGCGAGTGACCTTGTCCACTTCCGGCCTGGTGCCGCAGATGGACCGGTTGCGCGAAGAGTGCCCCGTGGCGCTGGCGGTGTCGCTGCACGCGCCCAACGACGCCATTCGCGACGTGATTGTGCCTATAAACAAGAAATACCCGTTGGCGCAGTTGATGGCGGCCTGTCAGCGCTATCTGGAAAAGGCGCCGCGCGACTTCATCACTTTCGAGTACGTGATGCTTGACGGTGTCAACGATAGACCGGAACATGCTCGCCAACTGCTGGAACTGGTGCGGGACGTGCCGTGCAAGTTCAATCTGATACCGTTCAATCCGTTCCCGAACTCGGGTTATGAGCGTTCCAGCAACAATGCGATTCGCGCGTTCCGTGAAATTCTGCAGGAACGCGGTTACGTGGTGACGGTGCGGAAAACGCGCGGCGACGACATCGACGCCGCCTGTGGCCAGCTGGCAGGCCAAGTGATGGACAAAACCCGCCGTCAAGCCAAATGGATGCAGCTCGTAGAGGACAATAAGCAATGACGATACGGCAAATGGGGTTGATGGCCTGTTTATGGATGGCTGTGAGTTCAACCGCATTTGCCGCCGATGCCGAGGTGTCGCGCGAGTTGGCGACGATACGCAGCCAGCTGGCGATTGAATACGCCAAGATCGGCAATTACAAAGTGGCGCTCGAAACGGCGGATCAGGCCGTCGCCGCGGACCCGGCCTATGTCCCGGCCTATGTGTCCCGAGCTTATGTTTTGACCCAGTTGCGCGAGGACGGGCCCGCCGAAGCCAATTACCGCAAGGCCCTGCAACTGGATCCAAGCAACCCCGAGGCCAACAATAATTACGGTTTGTTTTTGTGCGATCGAAACCGGCTGCAGGATTCTTTGTCCTATTTTCAGAAAGCGCTGGCCAACCCGCTGTATGATTCGCCTCAGACGGCTTATTTGAACCTGGGGCATTGCAGCGCCAAGGCCGGCAATCAAGAGCAGGCCAACGATTACTTGCTGGCGGCGCTGCGCGCCGCGCCCAATTTCGCGCCCGCGCTGCGGGAATTAGCACAGTTGCATCTTGGGCTGGGTAATGCCAAATTGGCTGCTTTCTATTTCGAACGGATAGGCAAGAGCGCGGCGCTGCAAGCCGACGACCTGTGGCTTGGCGTGCAGATTGGGCGCAAGAGCGGCAACAGGACGTTGGAAAGCGAATGTTCCGCCGCGCTCAAGAACCGTTATCCGGATTCCAAAGAAACACAACTGCTGTTGAGTGGAAGCTGAGGATGGAGCAACAATTCGAACAACAGGGACAACCGACGGAATCCAGCGTCGGCGCCCGGCTGAAGGCCGCTCGCGAAGCGGCCGGCATGGGTTTGGGGGAAGTCGCGGATAGGCTGAAACTGTCGATGCGGCAGTTGGAAGCGATAGAGCGCGACGATTTCACGATCTTGCCGGGCGCGACCTTCGTGCGCGGCTTTGTGCGTAATTACGCCCGGTTTTTGCAGATTGATCCCGAACCGTTGATGCATGCGCTGGACAGGCAGTTTCCTTCCGCCGTCAACGACGTCGCCAATCTGGTGCGCGACGGCGCGCATGAGGCTCCGGGGCATGTCGGCGAGCCAGCGGCGTTGGAGGAGGGCGGCTCTTCCGGCAAGTGGATTGTAGGCCTGCTGGTGGTGGCGGCCCTGGGCGGCGGCGTCGCATGGCTGGCCAGCAACCACGGCGGCGACAGCCGGCCGGCTGCAGACGCTTCTTCCGCCATCGCGACTGAGCTGTCTTCAGCGCCGATGGACGAAGCCTCCGCTCCCGCCGCATTCTCCGTGGAGACGCCGGCTTCGGCGCCGGCAGCCATCGTCGCGCCTTCTCCGGCTTCCGCGCCGCAGCCGGTCAAGGCGGCCAGCGTGGCCAGCGCGCCGCTTCCGTCGGCGCCGCCGCTTGCCAAGCCGCAGGCCAGCGCCGCCGCGGCGGCGGCCGCCAGCGGCAAGCTGGTGTTGACGGTCAAGGAGGCTGAAGCCTGGGTGTCCGTGGTGGACGCCACGGGCAAGAAGCTGGTATTCCAGACCTTGCAGCCGGGCAGTACCCAGGAAGCGGTCGGCACGCCGCCGTTCAAGCTGGTGATCGGCAACGCCTCGCAAGTGGCAGTGAATTTCAATGGCCAAGCGGTGGACCTCTCGGACAAGATCCGCGGCACCACGGCAAAGCTGGAACTCAAGTAATTCAAGGTAGCGAATGGATAGCGTGAACATCGCGCGACGCCCCACCCTGCAGGCTCGGGTGGGGCATGTCATTGTAGGGTCGGATGCTCCGGTGGTGGTGCAGTCCATGACCAATACCGATACCGCCGACGCCGCGGCCACGGTGCGGCAAGTGCTGGAACTGGCGGAAGCCGGATCCGAGCTGGTGCGCATCACCGTCAACTCCCCGGAGGCGGCGGCCAAGGTGGCGGAAATCCGCCAGCGCCTGGACGACGCCGGCTGTGCCGTCCCCTTGGTTGGCGATTTTCATTTCAATGGCGATCGCCTGCTTAGGGAATATCCCGACTGCGCGCAGGCCTTGGCCAAGTACCGGATCAATCCGGGCAATGTGGGCAAGGGCGCCAAGGGCGATGACAAGTTCGCCTTCATGATCCGCACCGCCATCGAGTACGGCAAGCCCGTGCGCATCGGCGTCAACTGGGGCAGCCTGGATCAGGCTTTGCTGGCCAGAATGATGGACGCCAACAACCGCGTCGCCCAGCCGCTGCCCCTGGAGCAACTGATGCGCGAAGCGTTGATCGTTTCCGCGCTGGAGTCCGCCGACAAAGCGATGGAACTGGGGTTGCCGGCCGAGCAAATCCTGCTGTCCTGCAAGGTCAGCAATGTTCAGGATCTGATCACCGTGTACCGCGATCTGGGCAGCCGCTGCAACTTCCCCTTGCACCTGGGGCTGACCGAGGCCGGCATGGGTTCCAAGGGCATCGTCGCATCCAGCGCGGCGCTGGCGATCTTGCTGCAGCAAGGCATCGGCGACACTATTCGCATCTCGCTGACGCCGCAGCCGGGCGAGGCGCGCACCAAGGAAGTGGTGGTGGCGCAAGAGTTGCTGCAAACCATGGGTCTGCGCAGCTTCACCCCGTTGGTGACCGCTTGTCCGGGTTGCGGCCGCACCACCAGTACCTTTTTCCAGGAGCTGGCGGACCAGATCCAGAATTATCTGCGCACCCAGATGCCGGTATGGCGTTTGCAGTACCCGGGCGTAGAGGACATGAAGGTGGCGGTGATGGGCTGCGTTGTCAACGGCCCGGGAGAGAGCAAGTTGGCCGATATCGGCATCTCGCTGCCCGGCACCGGCGAGGTGCCGGTGGCGCCGGTTTACGTCGACGGTCAAAAGGATGTTACCCTCAAGGGCGACAACATCGCCGCCGAGTTCACCGCCTTGGTTGATCGCTACGTGCAAAGCCGTTATGGCGAAGGCGGCGCTAAGCGCCGCGAGGGCGGCAGCCGCACCATTCCGATTCGTCCGGTAGGCGTTTGAGCGCGTTTGGCGCAATGACCGGGCATTGATTCAAGCGATATACAAGAAAACAAGCAATGGCTCAAAAATATCAAGCGGTCAAAGGCATGAATGACGTGCTGCCGGCCGAGTCCTACCAGTGGGAATTTTTTGAAGGCAAACTCCGCGAGCTGCTGGCCGACTACGGTTACCAGAATATCCGCACCCCCATCGTCGAAACCACGCCGCTGTTTGTTCGCGCCATCGGCGAAGTCACCGACGTGGTGGAGAAGGAGATGTACACCTTCATCGACAGCCTGAACGGCGACAGCCTGACGCTGCGTCCCGAAGGCACCGCGGGCACCCTGCGCGCGGTGGTCGAGCACAACCTTCTGTACAATGCCACCCAGAAGCTGTGGTACATGGGGCCGATGTTCCGTCATGAACGCCCGCAGAAAGGCCGTTATCGCCAGTTCCACCAGATGGGCGTGGAGGCGTTGGGCTTTGGCGGTCCGGACATTGATGCCGAAATCATCGCGATGACTGCCGATTTGTGGCGTCGCCTGGGCCTGTCCCAGTATGTGCGCCTGGAAATCAATTCGCTGGGCAACCAGGAGGAACGCGCCGCGCATCGTCAGGCGCTGATCGCCTATCTGGAAAAGCACGTGGATATTCTGGACGAAGACGGCAAGCGTCGCATGTACAGCAACCCCCTGCGCGTGCTTGACACCAAAAACCCTGCCTTGCAGCAGATGGCCAACGAGGCTCCCAAGCTGTCCGACTATCTGGGCGAGGCGTCCCGCGCGCATTACGAAGGCTGGAAGGCGATGATCCGCGAGCTGGGCGTCGACTTCGTGGAAAACCCGCGACTGGTGCGTGGGCTGGATTACTACAACCAGTCGGTGTTTGAGTGGGTGACCAGCGAGCTTGGCGCGCAAGGCACGATTTGCGCCGGCGGCCGCTATGACGGCCTGATCGAACAACTGGGCGGCAAGCCCGCCGCCGGCATTGGTTTCGGCATGGGCTTGGAGCGCGTGGTGCTGTTGCTGCAGGACAAGCAACTGCTGCCGGCGCAACGCAGCGTCGACATTTATCTGGTGAACCAAGGCGAAGGCGCGGCGCTGTATGCGATGAAGCTGGCGCAAAGCCTTCGCGCAGCCGGCCTTTCGGTGGTGCAGCACTTGGGCGAAGGCAGTTTCAAGTCGCAAATGAAAAAAGCCGACGGCAGCGGCGCGCAGTTCGCCGTCATCGTCGGCGAAAATGAAATCAAGACGGGTCAGGCGGTGATCAAGGCGCTGCGCGCCGAGATGGACCAACAAACTGTGGCGGCGGAAGCGGTGGCCGCCACGCTGATCTCACTGAAAGCTTAAGGGAGAGGGGCGCAATGGCGTTCGACTTGCAGGAACAAGAACAGATTGATTCGATCAAGGCCTTCTGGCAGCAGTGGGGCAAGCTGATCGCCGGCGTGCTGGCGGCGTCCGCCATTGCCTATCTGGGTTTCAAAGGCTACCGCTATCATCAGGAGCAGCAGGCGCAAAAAGCGGCGGCCGCGTACGAGAACATCGACGCGGCGGTAGCCGCCAAGGACATCGCCAAGTTGAAGTCGGCGGTAACCCTGTTGCAGAACGACTTCGGCTCCTCGGCCTATGCCACGCGGGGCTCGCTGATTCTGGCCAAGGCCGCTTTCGACAAGAGCGACCTTGCGTTGGCCAAGAGTCAGTTGGAGTGGGTGCTGGCCAATAGCAAGGACGAATCGGTAAGCGCCATCGCCCGCCTGCGCCTGGCTTCCTTACTGCTGGATCTGAAAACTTACGACGCCGCGATCGCCGAACTGAACAAGGAACACCCCGCCGGTTTCGACGCGTTGTTCCTGGATTTGAAGGGCGATGTGCTGGTCGCCAAGGGCGACGCCGCAGCCGCGCGCGACGCCTACAAATCGGCGCTGGCCAAGTTGGTGGGCGATTCGCCCAACCGCCAGTTCATCCAGACCAAACTTGATGCGCTGGGAGGCTGATCGCATGCGCCGCCAATTGTTGCTGACCGCTGTGCTGTCCTCCTCGCTGCTGGCCGGTTGCGCCAGCTGGTTTGAAGGCAATACCCAGTTCAAGCCCACTCCGCTTGCCGCGATCAAACCCTTGCAGGGTTTGGACGTTAAATGGACAGCGACTCAGGCCGCGCCGGCTGCCGGCTTCCTGCCGGTATACGCCAACGGCCTGGTGGTGAGCGCCGACGCTGACGGCCGCGTGCGCAGCATCGACGCCCTTAGCGGCCGCGTTAGCGCGGACGTGGACCTGAAGCGCAAGCTGAGCGCAGGAGTCGCCGTGGCTGGCGATATGGTGCTGGTGGGCACTCAGGACGCCAAGTTGTTGGCGGTGGAGCGCGCCAGCGGCAAAGTGCTGTGGCAACAGCCACTGACCAGCTTGATGCTGGAGGCTCCGCAGGTGGCCGGAGACATGGTGCTGGTGCGCACCAACGACGCGCGCCTGACCGGGTTCTCCCTGAGCGACGGCGGCAAGCAGCTGTGGTCCAGCGGCAATGTGCTGCCGCAGCTGACCGTGCGCAACAACGGCTCGATGCAGGCGGTGGGCAAGGAAGCGGTGATGGTGGGGCAAGCCGGCGGCCGCCTGGACATCATCAACCCGCAGACCGGCAACGCCTTGTGGCAGGGCGCGGTGGCCAATCCGCGCGGCGCCACCGAACTGGAACGGATGACCGACGTGACTTCGCGGCCGGTGTTCGACGCCGGCCAGGTGTGCGCGGTGGCCTATCAGGGACGAGTGGCCTGCTTCGAGGCGCGTTCCGGCAATTTGCTGTGGGCGCGTGAAATTTCCTCCAGCCGTGGCCTGGCCGTGGATGGACGCAATGTCTACGTGACCGCGGAAGACGGCTCTGTCTGGGCGTTTGACCGCGGCACCGGCCGCAATATTTGGAAAACCGACGACCTGAAATATCGGGACGTCACCGGCCCCGCGTTGTTGGGCCGCTTCGTGTTGGTTGGCGATGGCGAAGGTTACGCCCATCTGCTATCCAATGAGAGCGGCAGCATCGTAGGCCGAGTCAAGGTCGGGTCCGCCCTGGCCAATCAACCGGTGTCGCTGGGTTCGTCCGCCTTGATGCAAGGCAAGGACGGGCGTCTGGCGATGCTGACTTTGGGATAATAAAGCAGTATTCATGAAACCTACCGTAGCTCTGGTCGGCCGCCCCAATGTGGGCAAGTCGACCTTATTCAACCGGCTGACCCGCAGCCGCGACGCCCTGGTCGCCGACCAGCCCGGCCTGACGCGCGATCGCCACTATGGCCATGGCCGCGTGGGCGAGAAGCCGTATCTGGTGGTCGATACCGGCGGCTTCGAGCCGGTGGTGGACGAAGGCATCTTGTTTGAGATGGCCAAGCAGACGCTGCAGGCCGTGGACGAAGCCGATGCCGTGGTGTTCCTGGTGGATGGTCGAAACGGCCTGACGCCGCAAGATAAAATCATCGCCAACCGTTTGCGCCAGTTGCAGCGTCCGGTTTTCCTCGCCGTCAACAAGGCGGAAGGGATGCGCCACGCCATCGCCGGCGCGGAATTCCACGAGCTCGCGCTGGGCGAGCCGTTGGTGATCTCCGCCGCTCATGGCGACGGCGTGCGCGAATTGATGGAATTGGTGCTGGCGGACTTCCCCGAAGAAGTGGAAGAAGAAGCCTCGCGCCACCCCAAATTCGCGGTGATCGGCCGGCCCAATGTCGGCAAGTCCACCCTGGTCAACGCCATCTTGGGCGAAGAGCGCGTCATCGCCTTTGACCAGGCGGGCACCACTCGCGACAGTATATATATTGATTTTGAGCGAGATGGCCATACCTACACCGTCATTGACACCGCCGGCGTGCGTCGTCGGGCCAAGGTCAGCGAGATGCTGGAGAAGTTCTCGGTGATCAAGACCATGAAGGCGATCGAAGACGCCAACGTGGCGGTGCTGGTGCTGGATGCCCAACTGGATATCTCCGAGCAGGATGCCACCATCGCCGGTTTTGCGTTGGAAGCGGGCCGGGCACTGGTGGTGGCGGTGAACAAATGGGACAACCTGGACGGGGAGCAAAAGGAAACAGTGCGCCGCGAGATCGCGCGCAAACTGAACTTCCTGGATTTTGCAAAGTTCCATTACATCTCCGCCATTGAAGGCCGCGGCGTGGCAGACTTGTTCAAGTCCATCGACGAGGCCTACAAGGCGGCCATGGCCAAACTGGCCACGCCCAAGCTGACCCGAGTGCTGCAAGTGGCGCTGGAACGTCAGCAGCCTCCGCGCTCAGGCCTGATTCGCCCGAAGATGCGCTATGCGCACCAGGGGGGGCAGAATCCGCCCATTATTGTTGTGCACGGCAATGCGCTGGATGCGGTGCCGAACAGTTATACCCGCTATCTGGAACATACTTTCCGGAAAGTGTTCAAGCTGCAGGGCACGCCGTTGCGCGTGCAGTACAAGTCTTCGGAAAATCCGTTCGACACCGACGACGGCAAGGAGAAGTCCCGAGCCAAGCCCAAGCCGATGTCCAAAATGCGCGGACGCGAAAAAGAAGTGCGTTACGGCAAGAACGGCAAGGGCAGCAGCAGTAAAAAATAGTACGCCGGGATGTTTTCTGCTAATAATAAGCAGACAACCGGGCTGTAAGGTTCAGTTAATACAACAATCAACGATTCGGAGAATAACGAATGAGCTCTAAAGGGCAAATGTTACAAGACCCGTTCCTGAACATCCTGCGTAAGGAACATGTGCCGGTGTCCATCTACCTGGTGAACGGCATTAAACTTCAGGGTCAGGTAGAATCCTTTGACCAGTACGTGGTGCTGTTGAAAAACACGGTGACCCAGATGGTGTACAAACACGCCATTTCCACCGTTGTGCCCGCCCGTCCGGTCAATCTTCCCCATGAACACCCGGTGCAAAAGCAGGAGCAGCAAGACGCCTAAAGCGTTGCTGTGCTTGTAACCGGGCCGATCGGCCGCGCCAATCAGGCGCGGCTTGTCGGCCTTTTATCTTTTGCGCCCCAACTATGGTTTCCGAATAGTGTTTGATCGTCCCGACTTAGGCGACCAGGCGGTTCTGGTCTGCCTGGATTTTGGAGATGCCGATTACCAGGAAAACATCGCCGAGTGCGCCGAGCTGGTCAAGAGCGCCGGCGTCGAGGTGATGGGCGTGGTGCAGGGCAAGCGGCAGCGCCCGGACGCCGCGTTGTTCGCGGGCAAGGGCAAGGTTGAGGAAATCGGCCTGCTGGTGCGCGCCACTGATGCCAATGTAGTGATATTCAACCATGCCTTGGCGCCTGGTCAGGAGCGCAATCTGGAGCGGGCGCTGCAGTGTCGCGTTATCGACCGCAACAGTCTGATTCTGGATATTTTCGCGCAGCGCGCGCGCAGCCATGAGGGCAAGCTGCAAGTCGAATTGGCCCAGCTGTCCCATATGTCTACCCGCCTGGTGCGCGGCTGGACCCACTTGGAGCGGCAAAAGGGCGGCATCGGCCTGCGCGGCCCCGGTGAAACCCAGCTTGAAACCGACCGTCGGCTGCTGGGCATCCGCGTCAAGGCGCTGAAAGAGCGTCTGGCCCAAGTGCAAAAACAACGCAATACTCAGCGCAAAGGACGCGGACGAGCCGGCATTGCTTCGGTGTCCATCGTCGGCTACACCAACGCCGGCAAGTCCACTTTGTTCAATGCGCTGACCAAGGCGCGGATCTATGCCGCGGACCAGCTGTTCGCTACGCTGGACACCACCAGTCGCAAGCTGTTTCTTAACCACGAGACATCCATCGTGATTTCCGATACGGTGGGCTTTATCCGCGATCTGCCCCACACTCTGGTGGCCGCGTTCCGCGCGACCCTGGAAGAAACCGTGCGTGCGGACCTCTTGTTGCATGTGGTGGATTGCTCCAGCGATATGCGCGATGTGCAGATCGAGGAAGTCAACAAAGTGTTGACGGAGATCGGCGCGGACGGCATTCCGCAATTGCTGGTCTGGAACAAGTGCGATCTGCGCGAAATGGAGCCGGAGATTGAGCGCGACGCGACGGGCCGTCCGGTTTCTGTGCGGGTTTCGGCCCTGACCGGCGCCGGCCTGGAACTCTTGCGCGCGGCGGTTGCCGAATGCGTGCATCCTTCCCAAAACAACCATAAAGACTATTACGAGCATGTCGCAGAATGACCCTAACCGAGGCCGCCGAGGCAATGAAGGGCCGCCGGACCTCGATGAAGTATTCCGCAACCTAAATCAGAAGCTGTCGAGGCTGCTGGGCGCCAAGGGCAGCGGCGCCGGCGGAGGCCCGGCGTCCAGCGCCAAGCCGCCGTTCAAAGGCGGCGCTGTCGCCGTGGTCGGTGTATTGGCCGCGCTGTGGCTGGCCAGCGGTTTCTACGTGGTGGACGCGCGCGAGCAAGGCGTGGTGCTGCGTCTGGGCAGCTTCAACCGGGTAACAGAGCCGGGGCTGCAATGGCACGCGCCGTTCCCGATTGAAAAGGTGGAGATCGTTAACCTGACCGAAGTGCGCAGCGTGGAAGTCGGCTACCGCAATACCGCCCAAACGCGGGTTGCGGAAGAGTCGCTGATGCTGACCTCGGACCAGAACATCATCGATGTCCAACTGTCGGTGCAATACGACATCAAGGACGCGCGCGCCTTCCTGTTCAACAACGCCTCGCGCGAGCGCGACGCGAAGGACATCGTCAAGCAAGCGACCGAAACCGCGATCCGTGAAGTGGTGGGACGCAACAAGGTCGATTTCGTGCTGAACGAAGGGCGAACCCAGATCGCGGTGGAAACTCAGAAGTTGATTCAGGAAGTGCTGGATCGCTACTCTCTGGGCGTGCGCATCGCCAAAGTCAACATCAATGCGGTGCAGCCTCCCGAGCAAGTGTTGGCGGCCTTCGACGACGCGGTGAAGGCGGGTCAGGACAAGGACAAGCTGCGCAACGAAGGCTTGGCTTACGCCAACGAGGTGCTGCCCAAGGCCCAGGGCCTGGCCGCGCGTCTGCAGCAGGAGGCCGAGGCCTACGAGCAGAAAGTCGTCTCCCGCGCGGAAGGCGACGCATCGCGCTTCAAGCAAGTGTTGTCTGAATACAACAAGGCGCCCAAAGTCATGCGCGATCGCCTGTATCTGGACATGATGCAGCAGATCATGAGCAGCACCACCAAGGTGGTGGTGGATCAGAAGGGCGGCAATAATCTGTTGTACTTGCCCTTGGACAAACTGATTCAGCAAAGCAGTCCGGGAGCCTCCGGCGCCGCGGCCCCCGCCGCCGGCACGGCGCCACAGCCGCCGGAGCCTACGCCGCCGGCCGCTCAGGCCGGCAGTGGCAAAGGGGGGCGGGACGTGACCCGCGGTCGTGATTTTTTTGGGGCGGAGCGATAAGCAATGGATAGACTGATTCCGACTGTAGTTGCCATAGCCGGTGTGCTATTTGTTGCCAGCCTGTCGCTGTTCACCGTGGATCAGCGCCAGTACGCGTTGGTTTTCCAGTTTGGCGAAGTGGTGCGCATCATCAAGGAGCCGGGCATCCAGTTCAAGGTGCCGCTGTTGCAGAACGTGCGTTATTTCGACCGCCGCGTGCAGACCATCGACGCCGAGGCGCCGGAATTGTTCAATACCCGCGAGAAAAAGAACGTGTTGGTGGACAGTTTCGTCAAATGGCGCGTGGTGGACGTTGAGCAGTTCTATAAGAGCGTGGGCTCCGAGGCGGCCGCTGTGGCGCGTTTGAAACAGACCATCAATGACGGCCTGCGCGCGGAATTCGGCCAAAAGATGGTTGCCGACGTCATTTCCGGCAAGCGCGACCAGGTGATGGATACGGTTCGCAAGCGCGCTGACGCGGATGCGCGTAAAATAGGCGTACAAATTCTCGACGTGCGCTTAAAACGAGTCGATTTTCCGGATAAAATAAGCAGTTCGGTTTTCGATCGCATGCAGTCCGAGCGCCGCACCGTAGCCAGCCAGTTGCGCAGCGAGGGCGCCGCGGACGCAGAGCGTATCCGGGCTGAAGCGGATAAGCAGCGCGAAGTGGTTCTGGCCGAAGCGTATCGCCAAGCTCAGGACTTGAAGGGCAAGGGCGATGCCAAGGCGGCGGCGATCTACGCCGAGGCTTACGGCAGGAACCCGGACTTCTACGCCTTCTGGCGCAGCATGGACGCCTACAAGGAGTCGTTCAAGAACAAGAGCGACGTGTTGGTGCTGGAGCCGAGCAGCGAGTTCTTCAAGTATTTCAAGAACCCGCAGTCTGGAGCGGCCAAGGCCAAGTAAACGGTCAAGGCTGGCGAAAGACGCCGCGCAAAACAATCGGAGTATGGAACACTGGCCGGGGCGACCTGGCCAGTTTGCTGATAACAAGGCGGGGGCTTCCCGCCTTTTATTCTGTTGAAAAGAATCATGCGTAATTGGCTGTTACCGGAATACATCGCGGATATTCTGCCCGCCACCGCGCGCCAGGTGGAGTCCGCCAAGGCGGCGATGCTGGAAGGCTTTCGCGTGGCGGGCTACGAGTTGGTGCTGCCGCCGCTGATCGAGTACATCGATTCACTGGTCAGCGAGGAAGACGCTTCGCTCGAGCTCAAAACCTTCAAGCTGGACGATCAGTTGTCCGGCCGGCAAATGGGCTTGCGCGCCGACATCACGCCCCAAGTGTCGCGCATTGATGCGCATCTGCTTGGCGAGCGCACCGGCGTCACTCGGCTGTGCTACGCCGGCAGCGTGGTGCATACCCGGCCGGACGGCCTGGCCAGCTCCCGCGAGCCGCTGCAAGTGGGGGCGGAGTTGTACGGCTACGCCGGCATCGAGGCTGACCTGGAAATCATCGAATTGATGCTGGGCACCTTGGAGCGCGCCGGCGTGTCCGGCCTGCGGCTGGACATCGGGCATATGGCGATTTATCGCGGCATTGCCGCCACCGCCGGTTTGTCGGGGGAGACCAGCCGGGCGCTGTTCGCCAAGCTGCAGAGCAAGGACTTAGCCAGCATTCGCGAGTTGGTCCGCGATGTCGCCGAACCGTACCGCAGCGCTTTTCTGGCCTTGCCGGAATTGTATGGTCCGATCGAAGAGCTGGACCGGGCGCGCTCCCGTCTACCGTCCTTGCCCGAGGTGGAACTTGGCTTGATGCAGCTGTCCGCGGTAGCCAAGGCGCTGGAGGGCCGGGTGGCCCTGAGTTTCGACCTGACCGAATTGCGCGGCACTCAGTATCACAACGGTCTGCTGTTCGCAGCCTATGCTGAGGGCTGGGCCGAGGAGCTGGCGCGCGGCGGGCGCTACGATAATGTCGGCCGCCGTTTTGGCCGCGCCCGACCAGCGACAGGCTTCAGTCTGGATTTGCGCGACTTGATCCGCATCCTGCCCGAGCAAGGCTCGGTCAGGGGGATTCGCCTGGCCGGCAAGTACTGGCCCCAGGCGCGGGCCGAAGTGGCTCGCCTGCGCGAGGCGGGCGAGATGGTGGTGATTGATTATCTGGGCGAGTCCGCCCAGGCTTTGAATTGTGATCGCGAGCTGACCCCGGACGGCTCGGATTGGCATGTGGTTTCATTTAACTGATTTTTGAATCTGACTGAAGAAGAGGTTTTTTCCAATGTCCAAGAACGTTGTCGTGATCGGTACCCAGTGGGGTGATGAAGGCAAGGGCAAGATCGTTGACTGGCTGACCGACCACGCGCGTGCCGTGGTTCGCTTCCAAGGCGGCCACAACGCGGGCCACACTCTGGTGGTGGGCGGCAAGAAAACTGTGCTGCGCCTGATTCCGTCCGGCATTCTGCGTGATGATGTCGAGTGCTTTATCGGCAATGGCGTGGTGTTGTCCCCTGAAGCCTTGCTCAAGGAGATCGACGAGCTGGAAACCGCCGGCGTTAACGTCGCCGCTCGCCTGAAAATTTCCGAAGGCTGCCCGCTGATCCTGCCGTACCACGTCGCTTTGGATCAGGCTCGCGAAGCCGCCAAGGGCGCCGGCAAGATCGGCACCACCGGCCGCGGCATCGGCCCCTGCTATGAAGACAAGGTGGCGCGCCGCGCCTTGAAGGTGATCGACCTGTTCGACACCGCCCGCTTTGCCGAGAAGTTGAAGGAAAACGTCGAATACTACAACTTCATGCTGACCAAGCTGTTCCAGGCTGAGCCGGTGAGCTTCGACGCCATCCTGGCCGACACCTTGAAACTGGCCGAGCGCATCAAGCCGATGGTGGCCGATGTATCCCGCACCCTGTACGACATGAACCAGGCGGATATCCCGCTGCTGTTCGAAGGCGCGCAAGGCACCCTGCTGGACATCGACCACGGCACCTATCCGTACGTGACCTCGTCCAACTGCGTGGCCGGCGCCGCAGCGCCGGGCGCCGGCGTGGCACCGCAAATGCTCAACTATGTGCTGGGCATCGTGAAGGGCTACACCACCCGCGTGGGTTCTGGTCCGTTCCCGACCGAGCAAGAGAACGATATCGGCATGTTCCTGGCCAAGCGCGGCAATGAATTCGGTTCGGTCACCGGCCGCCCGCGCCGCTGTGGCTGGTTCGACGCCGCCGCGCTCAAGCGTTCTATCCAGATCAACGGTGTGTCCGGCTTGTGCGTGACTAAGCTGGATGTGATGGATGGTCTGGAAGAGATCAAACTGTGCGTGGGTTACACCCTGGACGGTGAAAAGGTGGATATCCTGCCGTTTGGCTCCGACGCGGTCAGCAAGTGCGTGCCGGTATATGAAACCATGCCCGGCTGGAGCGAAAGCACCTTCGGCGCCAAGCGCTGGGAAGATCTGCCGGCCAACGCCCAGGCTTACCTGACCCGTATCGCCGAAGTGTGCGGCGCGCCGGTGGACATCATCTCCACTGGTCCTGACCGTGAAGAAACCATCGTGATGCGTCATCCCTTCGGTCTGTAAGTCCGATTTGGCTCATCGCCGGAAACCCGCCTGCCAGGCGGGTTTTTTCATGCTCGCGGCGGGCGTAGACTGTTTGGATTCTGGTTTCCGAAAGCAAAACACATGCAGCCATTGAATGTCGCCTTGGTGGGCTACGGCTATGCAGGCAAGACTTTTCACGCGCCCTTGATCTCCGCCACGCCCGAGCTGAAGCTGGCCGCCGTGGTCAGCAGCCGGCCGGACGGGGTGAGGGCGGATTGGCCGCAGGTGCCGGTGCTGGCCGGTTTAGAGCAGGCCTTGCTTGACCCCGCCATCGATATGCTTGTTATCGCCAGCCCCAACCGATTGCATTATCCGCAGGCGCGCTCGGGTTTGATGTCAGGTAAGCACGTGGTGGTGGACAAGCCGTTCACAGTGACGCAGGCGGAGGCGCGGGAGCTGTGCTTGATGGCTGAGCGGCCGGGCAGCCCGCTGTTATCGGTGTTTCACAATCGACGTTGGGATGCTGATTTTCTGGCGCTCAAGGCCTTGTTGGCTGGCGGTGAGCTGGGGGCGCTCAGCCATTTCGAGTCCCATTTCAACCGTTATCGGCCGCAGGTCCGCGCGCGTTGGCGCGAGCAGGACCAACCGGGAGCAGGGCTGTGGTACGACCTGGGACCGCACTTGCTCGATCAGGCCTTGCAGTTGCTGGGCTGGCCGCAGACGATTTATGCAAGCTTGTTCAAACAAAGGGCAGGGGCGCAGGCGACGGACTACTTTCACGTACAGCTGGGCTATGCGGAGTATCAGGCGGTGCTGCACGGTTCCTGCTTGGTCAGCGGCGGCGTTCCGCGCTTTAGTTTGCACGGCGCGCTCGCCAGTTACGTCAAGTTCGGCCTGGATAGCCAGGAAGACTATTTGAAGCGTGGCGGCCGCCCTGGCGAAGCGGGCTGGGGCGTGGACCTTGAGCCGGGCATCTTGTTCCGTCTGCGGGACGACGGAGAAATACGGGAGCCCCGGCCATCGCCTTTGGGGGATTATCGCGATTTCTACTGTGAGGTGGCTCGCGCCGCGCAAGGCTTGGGGCCTAATCCGGTGACGGCGAGGGACGCGTGGAGGGTGATAGCCTTGTTGGAACAAGGAGAGCGGAGCGCGCGGGAAGGGCGACGCCTGTTTTGCCTCTCGGTCGCTTGAGAGAGGCCCCGGCTTTCGCTTTACGTTTCGACATCATTTGCGCCGCCCTGTCTCCTTGTCCCAGCGGCAGCCGGTGCTACACTGGCGTTTCCTTTCCTGAAATTTTATCGTCATGCAGCTTAAGCTCGCCGCCGGCATGGTGACCCCGTTGATCGTGGCCACCGCCTTGTTCATGGAGAACATGGACGCCACAGTGATCTCCACCTCTTTGCCGGCTATCGCGCGCGACCTGTTGGTGGAGCCGATTGGTTTGAAGTTGGCGCTGACGTCTTATCTGGTCAGCTTGGCCGTGTTTATCCCCATTAGCGGCTGGATGGCGGACCGGTTTGGCTCGCGGCGTATTTTCCGCGCTGCCATCGGCGTTTTTGTATTGGGTTCGGTGTTGTGCGCGCTTGGCAATACATTGGGCGGCTTTGTGCTGGCGCGCTTTGTGCAAGGTATCGGCGGCGCAATGATGGTGCCGGTGGGGCGTTTAGTGATTTTACGCACCACGGCGAAAGCGGATTTGGTGCGGGCGCTCAGTTATTTGACGGTTCCCGCTTTGCTGGGGCCGGTCATCGGGCCGCCCTTGGGCGGTTTCATCAGCACCTATCTGCATTGGCGCTGGATATTCTTGATCAATATTCCTATTGGCGTGCTGGGCTGGGTGCTTGCCAAGCGTCACATCGAAGACTTGAAGGACGAACAAGTGCCGCCGCTGGACTGGTTGGGCTTTGCCTTGAGCGGAGTTGGTTTGTCCTTGTTGATGCTGGGTCTGGCTTCCGAAGGCAAGCATTTGATCTCGGTGCAATGGTCGGCGCTGCTAGCGGTGATTGGCGCCGGCTTGCTGTGGCTTTATCTGCTGCATTATCGTCGCGCGGCTCATCCCTTGCTGGACTTGTCCTTGTTGCGCTTGCCCACTTTTCATGCAGGCGTGGTGGGCGGCTTCGTGTTCCGAGTCGGCATTGGAGTCACGCCCTTCTTGTTGCCGCTGATGTTGCAACTGGGCCTGGGTCTCAATCCTTTTGTCTCTGGTTTGTTGACCTGTTCTACCGCGGTGGGCGCCATTTTCATGAAGACGCTGGTGATGCGCATACTGCGGCGTTACGGCTTCCGCAGGGTATTGATGGTTAATAGCATGCTGGCGGGCCTTTCCATCGCGGCGTACGCCTTGTTCTACGAGGCGCCGAGTTATGTTTGGATGTTGCTGGTCTTCGTATTGGGAGGTTGTCTCCGCTCTTTGCAGTTCACCAGCCTGAACGCGATTTCTTTTGCCGAGGTTGAGTCGGGACGCATGAGTCATGCCACCAGTCTTTCAGGGGTGGCGCAGCAGTTGGCTGCGGGTTGCGGGGTGACGGCAGGGGCTTTTGTCTTGCAGGGAGTGAGCGGAATGCAGGGGCATGCGGTCTTGACCGTGGTCGATTTTGCCTGGACTTTCGCCATTATGGGCGCCTTGACCATGTTGTCCAGCCTGATGTTTGCCACGCTGGATCCGCGAGCCGGGGAAGAGTTGGCCTCGCGCTGAGGAGAGAAATGCAAAAGCCCCGTTGATCATAGATCAACGGGGCTTTATTTGGTGCCCAGGAGAAGACTCGAACTTCCACACCCTTGCGGGCGCTAGGACCTGAACCTAGTGCGTCTACCAATTCCGCCACCTGGGCTTCGCTTTGCTGTATTATTTCGCTGCATCTCTGCAACGAGATGCGAATTATAGACATATTCTTGAGGGTGTCAATGGCTAGAACACAAAAAAAACAAAAGACCCTGTCCCTCCGCGAACAGGACCCCTTCCTGGAACGGGAAAAACTTAAATATTCCAATCCCTTGCCGAGCCGAGAGTTCGTTTTAAAAATTTTGGCCGAGCAGGGGGTGCCGCTATTTCCTGATGAATTGGCGCGCATGTTGTCGATTACGCGAGCCGAATCTATTTATTTCGAACGCCGCTTGCGGGCAATGGAGCGAGACGGCGAAGTCATCATCAATCGCAAAGGCGCAGTCTGCGTCGCTCAAAAGCTGGACTTGATCAAGTGCAAAGTGTCCGGTCACCGCGATGGCTACGGTTTTGCCATCCCGGATGAAAGCGAAGGCCAGGGCGGAGATATTTTCCTGCCCGAGCGGGAAATGAAAAAAGCGATGCATGGCGATCGGGTGATGGTCCGCCCGTCGGGCCTTGATCGCCGAGGCCGGCAGGAAGGCAAGATCGTCGAGGTGTTGGATCATGTGGTGACGCGGCTGGTCGGCCGCATCAACCGCGTCCGGGGCGTGTGGGTGGTGACGGCGGAAGACCGCCGCATCAACCACGACATTCTGATTGAGCCGGGCGGAGAGGCGGGCGCCAAGGATGGCCAGGTTGTCATGGTGGAAATCCTTCAATACCCGGATGCCTACCGTCAGCCTGTTGGCCAAGTAGTGGAAGTGCTGGGCAACTACGCCGACCCAGGCATGGAAATCGAAATTGCGCTGCGCAAGCACGATCTGCCTCATCAATTCCCTGAGGCAGCGCTGGCGCAAGCAAAGGCGACACCGAAAAAGGTGCGCAAGAAAGATTGGACCAAGGATCGAGTCGACCTGCGTGATCTGCCCTTGGTGACGATAGACGGCGAAACCGCGCGCGACTTTGATGATGCCGTATATGCCGAGAAGCAGGGCAAGGGCTTCCGTTTGATCGTGGCGATTGCCGACGTCAGCTTTTACGTAGAGCCCGGTGACGCTTTGGATCAGGAAGCGCTTAACCGTGGCACTTCGGTCTATTTTCCGCGCCGCGTCATTCCGATGCTGCCGGAAGCCCTGTCCAACGGGATCTGCTCGCTGAATCCGGATGTGGAGCGGATGTGTATGGTCTGCGATATGCAGATCAACGCCAAGGGCGTGGTCAAACGCTATCAGTTCTATCCGGCGGTGATGCTGTCCAAGGCGAGGTTGACCTACAACCAGGTTTGGGAGTGGATTCAGAAGGGAAGCGACAGCCCGGTGTTGCCGCAGATCCAGACCTTGTACTCGTTGTTCAAGGTGTTGCTTGCGGCGCGCAGTCAGCGCGGGGCGATCGAGTTCGACTCGGTGGAAACCCAGATGATCTTCAATGACGCGGGCAAGATCGAACGCATCGTGCCCGTTGTGCGCAACGACGCGCACCGCCTGATTGAAGAGTGCATGCTGGCGGCCAACGTTTGTGCCGCTGATTTCCTGGAGAAGAACGGGCACAAAGCCTTGTATCGGGTGCATGAAGGGCCGACTGAAGAGAAGCTGGAGAATCTGCGCAACTATCTGCGCCTGGTCGGCTTGAGCTTGGGCGGCGGTGAAAAACCCACCGCTAAAGACTATGCCAAATTGGCCGAGCAGATTCATGGACGGCCCGACGCGCCGGTGCTGCAGACCATGTTGCTGCGCTCCATGCAGCAAGCGGTTTATACCCCGGACAATAACGGCCACTTTGGTCTGGCTTACGAGGCCTACGCTCATTTCACTTCTCCGATTCGCCGCTACCCGGACCTGTTGGTGCATCGCTCGATCAAGGCTGTGCTTAAAGGCGGTAAATACAAGCCTGGCAAGTGGGCGCAACTGGGCGTGCATTGTTCAATGACCGAACGCCGGGCCGACGATGCCAGCCGTGATGTGGAGTCCTGGCTGAAAACCTACTATATGCGAGACAAGGTGGGTGAGATCTTCAAGGGCAAGATCTGTGCGGTGACCAGCTTTGGCGTATTCGTGTTGTTGGATGATGTGTATGTCGAGGGTTTGGTGCATATCTCGGAGTTGGGCAAGGACTACTTCCACTTCAAGAAGGACGTCCAGGCGATCGTAGGGGAGAAAAGCGGCATGCAATACCGCTTGGGCGATACTCTGACTGTGAAGGTGATGAGCGCTAACCTGGAAAGTGCCCAAGTCGACTTCGCTCTGGTCAAGGAGGGGGACCTGCAGGTTCCTAGGCCGGTTCCCGCACGTAGTGTTGGGGCGCGCCCAGCTGGTCCGCGTAGGGGCTCCGAGTCCAAGCCCGTGGAAGCGAAGCCTTCTGCATTGCCGGCTGCGCCCAAGGGACGAAGCCGGGGGACTGTCCAATCGCCGGCGCCGAAGCCAGTGGTGAGTCAGCCCGTAGCAAGCAAGCCAGTAGCAAGCAAGCCAGTAGCGAGCAAGCCAGTAGCGAGCAAGCCAGTAGCGAG
>NZ_JONK01000034.1 GCF_000711885.1 Chromobacterium haemolyticum DSM 19808 | reverse complement strand
ATCGTGTTGGCGCAGTTGTATCAGCAGGGCTAGGTGTAGGCGGTCCCAAATGCCTAGCGCTTGCCAATCGCGCAGTCTTCGCCAGCAGGTCATACCGCTGCCAAAACCGAGTTCCTGTGGGAGGTCCTCCCAAGGAATGCCGGTAGTGAGAACAAACAAGATGCCGTTGAGGGCGGCAAAATCATCCAACCGCGGCCGCCCACCCCGGCGGGAACGCGGTGGTGGAGGAAGTAGTGGTTGCAATGACTTCCAGAGCTTCTGACTGACGACTTTCCGTTTCATCTTCGCCAAATGCGGGCATACGCATCTGACATCAAGAGGTTTTGTTAGCGGGTCTTAGCAGTTTGCAACAATGCGCGGGGCTCGCCGCGCCACGGCTCACGAATCGTCGCAGATCGTAACGGGTTTTAGTTGTGAGGCTCGTTGCCTTGGCCTGCCTGCAGTTTGCGCATTGGCCCCTGGCCCCGGCCGCCCATCAGCGGCGGGCTGTCCTGGTCCATGATTTTTTGCTGCTCTGGCGTGAGCTGGCCGTAGAAGGATTTGAGCGCTTCCAAACGCTTTTGCAGATTCAGCAGGTGGCGCTGCGCCATCAGCACGCGCTGTTCCATGCGTTCCGGCGCGGTGGACGCGTTTTCGCAGGGCGGCATCGGACCGGGGCGGGTGGCGCTGGCAAAGGCGAGCCACGCGGCTTCCTGGGCTGGCTGGATCTTGAGCTTGTCGTGCAGCGCTTTCTGATGTTGGGCGATGAAAGCGTCGCGCTTGGCCGGGTCTATCTTCCACGGGCGGCCGGCGAAATTGCCCATCGGGGGGCATGCGGGTTCCGGCGGCGCGGCCAGAGCGGCGCCGGCGGCGAGGCTGGCGAATATAAAGGGTATCTGCGGTTTCATAGGCGGGCCATTCCATTGATGGCTGTGATGCGGGCGGACGACATCGGCAGGATCACTCCATTATTCTGGATGGCGACTGTCAATTAAGTGTGAGTTGGCCGGGGTCAATTGTTACCAAATGTAAAGCCCGCCGGCAAGCGTTTTGCCGATGGGCTTTTTCCCGACCGGGGCGGGGATTTGGACTAGAGTGAATTGCGGCATTCCCTTATCGTCGCCGGAGCGTTTCGCATGAGCCTGCCTGATTCTTCATTTCCTTGGTTCTCCGCGCTGGGCGCCGGGGGTTTGAACGGCGCCTTGGTGGAGTATTGGATCGACGCCTGGCAGCGTTCGGTGCTGTATTGCGACATTCTGCGCCAGCGCGGGGACACCTATCTGGAGCACGCCGCCTCCGGCCATCCGCCGGTGTTGGTTTTCGACTACGACATCATCGTGGATGGCCGTGAACTGGAGCAGCCGGTCAATTACGCGCTGTCGGCGATCCGCCCGCCGGACGGTTGTCCGAAACCTGACCCGGCCAAACGGCCCTTCGTGGTGATAGACCCGCGCGCCGGCCACGGCCCCGGCATCGGCGGCTTCAAGATGGATAGCGAGATCGGCATCGCGCTGCGCCAAGGCCATCCTTGTTATTTCGTGATGTTTTTCCCGGTGCCGGAGCCCAAGCAGACGATTGAATGCGTGTGGCGCGCCGAGAAGATCTTCCTGCAAAAGGTGAACCAGCTGCATCCGCACAGCGCCGGCAAACCCTTCGTCATCGGCAATTGCCAGGGCGGCTGGGCGCTGGCGATGCTGGCGGCCACCGCGCCGGAGCTGGTGGGCCCCATCCTGCTGGCCGGCTCGCCGTTGTCTTACTGGGCCGGCGTGGCCGGCAAGAATCCGATGCGTTATTCCGGCGGTTTGTACGGCGGCACCTGGATGGCCTCGCTGGTGGGCGACCTGGGCCACGGCCAGTTCGACGGGGCTCATCTGGTCAGCAATTTCGAACAGCTGGACCCAGCCAACACCTACTGGAAAAAGCCTTACTCTTTGTACGCCAAGGTGGACACCGAGCGTGAGCGCTTCCTGGAGTTCGAGCGCTGGTGGGGCGGCCACTATCTGCTCAACAAGGCCGAGATGGAATGGATTACCCAAAACCTGTTCGTCGGCAACCGGCTGAGCCATGGCGAAGTGACGCTGGAGCAGGGACGGCAGGCGGTGGACTTGCGCAACATCCGCTCGCCCATCGTGGTGTTCGCCTCCTGGGGCGACAACATCACCCCGCCACAGCAGGCGCTGTTCTGGATCGCGGACCTGTACCACAGCGTGGAGGACATCCGCGTCAATGAGCAGACCATCGTCTATTGCCTGCACGAGCAGGTGGGCCACCTGGGCATTTTCGTGTCCGCCGGCGTGGCCAACAAGGAACACAGCGAGCTGGCCAGCGCGCTGGACTTGATCGATGTGCTGCCGCCCGGCTTGTACGAAGCCATCATCACCGATACCCACCCGGAAATGGCCGGGCTGGAATACTTGCAAGGCCGCTACGTGATCCGCTTCGAGCCGCGCGACATCGACGATATTCTGGCTTTGGGCGACGGCCGCCAGGGCGAGGCCGCCTTCGAAGTGGTGCGCCGGGTGGGAGAGGTCAACCAGCAGCTGTACGATACCTTCGTCTCTCCCTGGCTGCGCTTATACGGCAACGAGCATACCGCGCGCTGGTGGCGCGAAATGCATCCGTCGCGATTGGAGCGACGCTGGTTTTCCAGCCGCAACCCCTGGCTGGCCGGGCTGCGGCAATGGGCGGAGAAGGTACGCGACGAACGGCGGCCGGCGGCGGAGGACAATCCGTTCTGGCAATGGCAGCAAAGCTACGCGCAGTGGATGGAGACGGCGCTGAACGGTTGGCGCGACGGTCGCGACGCCTGGCAGGAGCTGAGCTTCCGAACTTTGTTCGAATCGCCGTGGAGCGCGGCGCTGACTGGTTTGAAACCGCAGCGCGAATACGGAGTGCGCAAGGCGGACGGCAGTTGGGAGCGCAGTGAGATGCTGCGGCTCAAGCGCCAGGAGCTGGAGGCCCATTACGCCGAAGGCGGGCCGGTGGACGGCTTTTTGCGGTTGTTGATCTATGTCGCCATCGGCAACGGCGTGGTGGACGTGAGGCCGTTCAACGCTATTCGCCGGGTGATGCAGGAAACCGCCTTGGGCGAGGATTTGACGCTGGAGCAGTTCAAGCAGGCGGTGCGGCGCCAGACTTGGCTGGTGCGCAACGACGAGAAGCGCGCGCTGGCGACGCTGGAACATTTGTTGCCCACCGAGCAACAGCGCCAGTTCGCGCTGGAGCTGGCGATTCTGCTGCTGCAAGCGGCGGGGCCCATCAGCGGCGAGAAGCAGCAGCGCCTGGGCCGGCTGGCGCTGGCGATGGGCTTGGCCCAGCGGAACAGCTCGCCTCCGGAGGCTCCGGCGCCGGTCAAGCCCGCGCCCAAACGCGCGCCGCGGCAACGCAAGCCCAAGCCGGCCGCGTGAGCACGGCTTTGCGGCGCGGCGGGCGCAAGGTACACTGCGCCCGCCCAAGCCAGAAAACACGACCATGAGCGCACCGCAACCCAAGAATCCCACCCACGGCGTCACGCTGGAACAGATGCTGAACCAGTTGGTCGGCCATTACGGCTGGCCCGAGCTGGGGCGGCGCATCCAGATTCGCTGCTTCAATCATGACCCCAGCGTCAAATCCAGCCTGGCTTTCTTGCGGCGCACCCCGTGGGCGCGTCAGCAGGTGGAAGACTTGTTCGTGGCGTTGAAGACCCGGCCGCAGACGCCGGCTGGTTCCGGAGTGGACTCCCGCCCGCGGTTGTTCGCCAAGAAGTCATCCTGATGGCCATTGCCATTGGCCACGGAAGCAGGCAGCCTTGCGTTAAGGCTTAAGCACCTGTTTACGATCCGCTGCGCGTCGGCATACAGCGTTGAAAATTCCTGCGAAATGCTCATGTACCGCTCGTACATTCCGCTTTCTCAGCGGTTTTCGATTTGTCTCGCTCCTGCTCGCTAGGTTTTGAACAGGCCTTAAAACCTGCCCGTCCGCCGGGCCGGCGGCGATGATGTTCTCACTGTGGAGCGGGAATATGGAATTGGAAATCAGCGTGGAAGCGGAGAAGAAGTACCTGAACAGCCTGGTGGCGCTGACCGTGGTGCTGCTATCGGTGTTCATGGGCCTGGGCAAGCTGAAGGACGACAATATCGTGCAGGCGCGTCAGCTATTGAAGACCGACGCGGTGGACAGTTGGTCCGAATACCAGTCCAAGAAGATCAAGCAGCATCTGGCGGAAAGCAGCCAGCGTCAGGCGCGCTTGTTGGAGTTGGCCAATCCTGCGGCGGCGGCGGCCTTGCGGCCGGAGCAGGCGGCGATCCAACGCGACATCGCTCGCTACGCCGCGGAGGCGCAGGCTTTGCAGCTGAAGGCCAAGGCCAAGGAGCAGGGGTTTGAAGAGTTGAACGCTCGCCATGAGCTGTTCGACGTCAGCGACGCCGGCCTGTCCATCGCCGTGGCCTGCGCCGCGGTGGCGGCGCTGGCCGCCAATTTCATTCCTTTGCTGTGCGCTTGGGCTTTTGGCGCGGTGGGCGTGTTTTTCTGGCTGGCGGGTTTTGCCGGCTGGAATATTCATCCGGGCTGGATCGTTTCTTTGTTGGGCTGAGGGGCGCGGGAGCGGCCCTATCGGCGGCAGGGTTGCAACTGTCATCGATTTGGCTCAGGCTGTCCGGGTTTTCCGCATTCCTGCGTTTTGTCCCGAGACATTCTGAACTGGAGAAAAGCGATGAAACTGTATTTTTCCCCCGGCGCCTGCTCGCTGTCCCCGCATATCGTACTGTTCGCCAGCGGCTTGCCGTTCGACACCGAGAAGGTCAATCTCAAGGTCCAGCCGCATCTGACCGCGGGCGGGGTGGACTTCTCCACCATCAATCCGCGCGGCTATGTGCCGGCCTTGCAGCTGGATAACGGCGAGCTGCTGACCGAGGGCGTGGCCATTGTGCAATACCTGGCGGATCAGGCGCCGGCCAAGCAACTGGCGCCGGCCAACGGCACGTTGGAGCGCTACCGGCTGCAAGAATGGCTGAACTATATCGCCACCGAGGTGCACAAGGGTTTCTCGCCGCTGTTCTATCCCAATAGCGACGAAGTCAAGCAGCAGACTTGGGACAAGCTGACCCGTCGGCTGGCGCTGGCGGAAGAGCAACTGGCGAAAACGCCCTATCTGCTGGGCGAGCGTTTCAGCGTGGCCGACGCCTATCTGTTCACCTGCCTGAACTGGGCGCAGTTCGTACAGCGTTCGCTGGGCGATTTCCCGGCGTTGATCGACTTCCAGAAACGCGTGGCGGCCTTGCCCTTCGTGCAACAAGCGCTGAAGGCGGAAGGCTTGCTGGAATAATTCCACTGGAACGGGAATACGTTCTCCGTTCCAGACAAGATCATGCCCGGCTCCGGCCGGGCATTTTTCATGGCGAGTGGATTTATACTGCCTCGGCCTGCAGGTGCCGCAGATAAGCATCCGCGCTGGCCTCGATCTCGGCGTCGCTCAGATCGTGCTCGGCGCCGTGCAACGCGAAGCCGGGTAGCCATTCGGCGCGGATGTAGCGGCAGGTCAGTTCGAACGGCCGCAACACTTCCTCCATCCGGTACAGATAGCGGCCGTCCGCCGCGAAGTCCCGCTCGCGTATGCCGGTGGACACCGCCACGCTGATGCGCTTGTCCCGCATGCGCCAATCTTCCGGCCGCGCGCCGATGGCGAAGCCCTCGTCCAGCACCTGGTCCTGCCAGGTTTTCAACAGCGGCGGCGAACTGAACCAGTACAGCGGAAACTGCAAGACGATGCGTTGGTGGCTGCTCAGCAGCGCCTGTTCGCGCGCCACGTCGATCTTCCCGTCCGGATAAGCCTGGTATAGCGCATGCACGGTGTAGTGTTCCGGATGCCGGCGCAGCGCGGCCATCCAGCGGCGGTTGATTCGGGATTGCTCAAGATCGGGATGGGCAACGATGATCAGGGTTTTCATGGAGCTTCCTGTAAAATGGGAACGGCCATGCTATCAATGGATCAAGTTGTTGATAAGTATGTACTTTTTTGTTTCATAAGCACCAAAAGGTAACTGTGTCCGCATGAGCGAACTGAATTTTCCCATCGACGCCACCGTGCGGCTGGTGGGCGGCAAATGGAAGTGCGCGATACTGTGCCACTTGTCCGAAGACAGCCGGCGCACCGGCGAACTACGCCGTTTGCTGGGGGGAGTGTCGCAGAAGGTGCTGACCGAGCAGCTGCGCGAACTGGAGCGCGACGGCCTGATCGCGCGCACGGTTTACGCGGAAGTGCCGCCGCGGGTGGAATACCGCTTGACCGAGCTGGGCGACACGCTGCGGCCAGTGATAGACGCGATGTGCGCCTGGGGCGCTTTCTACCTGGAGCGGCCGGCGGCGGGCGTATAATGCGGGCGCGATAAAACCAGAAAAGGGCTGTCCCGTGAAACTTGCGCCTCTCCTCGTCACCTCCCTGCTGGCCGCGACGGCCGTCAACGTTTGGGCCGCTCCGCTGAAGCTGCGGGTGCTGGAAACCTCCGACGTGCACATGAACTTGCTGGATTACGACTACTACCAGGACAAGCCGACGCAGGACTTCGGCCTGGCGCGCGCCGCGACATTGATCCGCGCGGCGCGGCAAGAGGCGCCCAACAGTCTGCTGATAGACAACGGCGATCTGCTGCAGGGCAATCCGTTGGGAGACTTGGTGGCCAAGATCCAGCCGCTGCGCGCCGGAGAGGTTCATCCCGCCTATAAAGTGCTCAACTGGCTGCGCTACGACGCCGGCAATATCGGCAATCACGAATTCAATTACGGTTTGCCCTTTCTGGGTCAGGCGCTGAAGACGGCGGCTTTCCCCTACGTTAACGCGAATGTGGTGGACGCCAAGACCGGCCAGCCGTATTTCCAGCCCTATGTATTGCTCAAGCGGGAGTTCAAGGACGAGGACGGCCAGCCGCAGACGCTGAACATCGGGGTGATCGGCTTTGTGCCGCCGCAGATCATGCAGTGGGACAAGGCCAATTTGCAGGGCAAGGTGGAAGTGCGGGACATCGTCGACACCGCGCGCCGCTATCTGCCTGAACTCAAGCGCAAGGGCGCCGACATCGTGATCGCGGTGCCGCATTCCGGTTTTGAAAAAGGCGAGAGCGCGCGCTTTGCCGAGAACTCGGTGGCTGGTCTGGCCGAGGTGGCCGGCATCGACGCCATTCTGTTTGGCCACGCCCACGCGGAGTTCCCGTCCGCCGCCTTCGCCGGCTACCCCAAGGTGGACCTGGCCGCCGGCACCATCAACGGCGTGCCGGCGGTGATGCCGGGACGCTGGGGCGACCATATCGGCGTGGTGGATCTGGTGCTGGAGCGTGGCGACGCCGGCTGGAAGGTGAGCGGCAAGCAGGCCGCCCTGCGGGCCATCTACGACAAGAAAGCCAAGCGGCCGCTGGCGGCCGCCGAGCCCAAGGTGGCCGAGTTGATCGCCGCCGAACACCGCCAGACGCTGGACTATGTGCGCGGCAAGGTGGCGGAAACCCGCGCGCCGATTTACAGCTACTTCGCCCAGGCGGTGGACGACCCGTCGGTGCAGATCGTGGCCGAAGCTCAGGCCTGGTATGTGAAGAACGCGGTCAAGGGCACCGAGTACGAAGGTTTGCCGGTGTTGTCCGCGGCCGCGCCGTTCAAGGCCGGCGGCCGTCAGGGCTGGAATTACTACACCGATATCCCGGCCGGCCCGCTGGCGATCCGCAATCTGGCCGATCTCTACATCTACCCCAACACGCTGAAGGCGGTGAAGGTCAGCGGCCGCGAAGTGCGCGAATGGCTGGAAATGTCGGCGGGGCAGTTTCTGCGCATCGATCCCAAGGGCCCCAAGACCCAGCCGCTGTTGAATCCGGAATTCCGCTCCTACAACTTCGACAGCATCGCCGGTGTCAGCTATGAGATCGACGTCAGCCAGCCGGCGCGCTACGACGCCGACGGCAAGCTGGTTGCGCCGAACAGCCGCCGCATCGTCAAGCTGAGCTATCAGGGCAAACCGATAGACGAGGACGCCAGCTTTTTGGTGGCCACCAACAATTACCGCGCCTCCGGGGGCGGCCATTTCCCCGGTATAGACGCCAGCCGCGTGGTGGTGGATTCGCCGGACGAAAACCGCGCGGCGGT
This sequence comes from Chromobacterium haemolyticum DSM 19808, assembly GCF_000711885.1. GTDB lineage: Bacteria > Pseudomonadota > Gammaproteobacteria > Burkholderiales > Chromobacteriaceae > Chromobacterium > Chromobacterium haemolyticum. Next base: position 45,855 of record NZ_JONK01000034.1, on the reverse strand, counting down.
GGCGGCTTATCTGGCCGAGCGCAAAGTGGTGGACCCGGCGGCCAAACCTGCCTGGCGCATTCAGCCCGTGGCCGGCGTCGCGATGCGCTTTGACACCGGCGCAGGCGCGCTGCGCTATCTGGCGCGCCAGCCGCAGTTCCGCCTGGCCGCGGAGCATGGCGATGGTTCGGTTAGCCTAGAATTGGTGGAATAAGAGAAAGGGTCAAGAACCTGTTCTTAGTCTGCTGCGCTTCGTGAGCCGCGACACGGCGAGTGCGGTTTCGAAATGCTCAACCGTATGCGCACTCTGCTGTCTCAGCCGTTTTCGCCCGGTCTCGCCTTGGATCGCGAGACTTTGAACAGGCTCTAAGCCTGTTCCCGAGTCGTGCCGTTGGCAATATCGGGAATGGGCGATACCGTCAGTTCCCCGCGTCGATGCAGCTGGCTGCGGACCTCGGCCGGCTGCAGCGCCTCCCGCAGCCGCGCCAGCGCGGCGTCGATGCGGGCTTGACCGCACATGAACAGGTCCAGCGCGGCGTAGCCGTGTTCCGGCCAGGTGTGGATGCTGAGGTGGGACTCCATCAGCAACAGGATGCCGGTGACGCCCTGAGCCTCGCCGAAGTGGTGGACGTGGCCGGCCAGCACGGTGGCGCCGGCGGCCTGCGCCGCCTGGCGCAGCGCGTGCTCCACCTGGGCCGGGTCGCTGAGGCGCTGCGGCGGACAGCCGTGAAAATCCGCCAGCAGGTGCCGGCCAATCGCCGCTTTCATTTATGGCCGCCGCCGCCGCTGCCCCAGCCGGAGGAGCCGCCGCCGCCGCTACCGCTGCTCCAGCTGCGCGAGCCGGTGCCGCGGTTAGTGTTGTCCATATTGGAGAAATTGATCATGGTGGTGATTGCGATCACCAGCAGGCAAAAGGCTTTATAGAGTCCTGGCGACATCGGCTTTCATTCCTTCTGCTTGAGCGGGATCGCCAGCACGCAGCAGGCGAAGAAGCAGATCAGCAGTCCATCGCCGATATCCTGGCTCAGCAAGGCCAGCGGCAGGTTGATCAATAACAGCACCAGGCCGAACTTGACGGCGATGGCCTTCAAGTCTTCGCCCTCGCCCTCCGTGGCGGAGAATCCCGATTCTATCGGCGTCGCGCTGCCAAACCAGCGGCCCACCTCGACCGAGGTGGCCAGGCTGCTGCAGCTCCAGGTCAGCTCGTGCGCCGACAGCTCGCGCGACAAGCGCTTTTGGCCGCCGGAGATCTGGTATTCGCTGAGCTCAACCTTGTCGCCCAGCTTGGCGCGCCAGGGAAAGGCGCCGGCGGCGTAGACGATGCGGGCCGCGTAGTCGGGATAAGCGCGCTGATAGGCTTTGTTGCCCAGCATCGCGTAATCGGCGCGCAGGCTGTCCACCCACACATCCATCAACTCGCCGATAAACCAGCCGTCGCCGCTCTCCACCAGCCAGCGGAAGCCCTTGTCCACGTTGTAGAGCAGGTATTCGCACCAGCGGCTGTCCGGGTCTTCCTCCTCCGCCCACACCAGCGCGCCGGTCAGCGTCCATGGCAGCTTGTCTATGGTGGCGGTTTTGCCCAGTTCCAGCGTCAGCGGCGTGTCCAACTGCTGTTGTGCGGCGCCCAGCGCCAATGCGCGGTCGCCGCTGGCGTCCACCTGGGTGTGGCAGTGGCCGCACACCAGTTGGGTGGCGGTGCCGGCGCGGTAGCTCAGCGGCGCGGCGCAGGAGGGGCATTCCAGCGAGGCGACGCTGCCTTTCAGCTTGCCGGTGGCTTCTTCTATCATCCGCGTGTCGCGCAGCCGCTCCATGTGCAGCTGCGGCAGCGTAACGGCGTTGCCAAGGAAAAGCTGAGGCTTTTGCGGGTCGTCGGAGTAGTCCAGCGTCAGGAATTGCGCCTGGCGGCGCGCGTCCACCACCTTGGCTTGCCAGCCGGCGCCCACCTGGAACGGCAGTTCGCCTTCGCCGGCGGTGCATTCGGCGGTGCGCACATCGGAAATCACGAAGTCGGCGTCGCCGTGGCGGAAGACGGCGCCGGGACGCTGGCTATCGAAGCCGCCGGCTTCCTGTGTCGCGCCGCCGGCCAGCGTCAGCGTGTATTGGCCGACGCTTTCCGACAGCCAGCCGTCGCCGCCGTCGTCGAACAGCAAATACCATTCGTTCCACAGGCCGGCGTCGTAGCGCAGCTGGATGCGGCCGACGACGTTGAAGCCGCGGCCCAAGTACTGGCCGCAGCTGGTGATTTGCAGCGGCGAATAATCATTGAGCAGCGCCGCCATCTTGCCGATGTCGCGCACGCTGTCCGCGTCGCGGAGCAGCGTGCTTTGGCAGTAAGCGCACACCGCCATGGCGGAGGCTTCGGACTTGAACTCGACATCGGCGCCGCAGGAGGGGCAGGCAATACGGTACATGCGCTAGCTTAACCCACCAGTTTTTTCAGCACGTCGGCCTTGGCCGCGTCGTAATCCGCCTGTGTAATCAGCCCCTGGTCCAGCAGGCCCTTGAGCTGAGCCAGCTTGGCTTGCGGATTGTCCGCCGCCGGGGCGGCGGCCGGAGTCTGCGGCGCGGCGGCCTGGGCTGTCTGCGCGGCGGGCGTGGCCTCCGGCTGCACAACTTGTTGCATGGCCTGACCCATTAACTGGCCGACGCCTACGCCGGCCGCCAGCCCGGCGCCAAGGCCGGCGATGCCGCCCTCGTTCTGCGCCGCCAGCGGAATGCTTTCCGCCGCCTGGTAGCGGGTGTACTGATTGAGGTCGCCGGCCATGCCCATGGCAATGCGCTTGTCTATGGCTTTTTGCAGCTCTTCCGGCAAGGAGATGTTTTCCACCGCGAAGCTGTCCAGCGCCAGGCCCAGGCGCTGGAAGGCCGGGACCAGCGCCTCGCGGATCTTGTCCGCCATCAGGCCCTGATTGCCGGCCATGTCGAGGAAGGGCACGCCGCTGCCGCCCAGCACGCTGCTCATGGTGGCCACCACCTGATTGCGCAGCTGCAGCTCCAGATCATCGCGGGTGTAGCTGTCGCGGGTGCCGCTGACCTCGGTGAAGAACAGGCGCGGATCCGCGACGCGGTAGGAATAAACGCCGAAGGCGCGCAGCCGAACCATGCCGAAGTCCTGATCGCGTATGGTCACCGGCTGGGCGGTGCCCCATTTGCGGCCCAGTTGCAGCCGGGTGCTGAAGAAGTGCACGTCGGATTTGAAGGGGGATTCGAACAGCTTGTCCCAGTTCTTCAGATACGTCAGCACCGGCAGGGTCTGGGTGGTCAGCTTGTACATGCCGGGTTCGAACACGTCGGCGATCTTGCCTTCGTTGATGAACACCGCCGCCTGCGACTCGCGCACCGTCAGGCTGCCGCCGTACTGAATCTCGTTGTCCTGCATCGGATAACGCCAGGCCAGCACGCCGTCTTCCTGCTCCTGCCATTCCAGAATGTCGATGAACTGCTTCTTGATGAAAGACATCAGGCTCATAGTGTTTGCTCCAGTTGAAGAGGCGCGGCCGGGTTCAGGACAGGCTGCCGGCGTTGATCAGGCCCACGGCGAGGTGGATGGAACCGGCCAGGATGCCCATCGCCAGATTGTTGTCTATCAGCGCGCGGCTCAGATCTTTCAGGCAGCGCGCCACCACCATGTGGACGACGATCTGCACCAGCATGGCCAGCAGCGCCCACAGCATGAAGCTGTTCCAGTTGTTCAGGTGCCAGGCGCTGGAGGCCAGCGTCAGCGAGAAACCCAGCAGCGCGCCGGCGAAGGAGACGGCGGCGGCGTGGCCGTTGTCGCGGATCAGCTTCAATTCGTCTATCGGCGTGATCCAGCAATAGAGCACCGCGAATAGCGCCAGCAGCGCGAGGCCGCTGCCCATATAGGTCAGGTAGGCGAGCAGGGCGGGCAGGAAGGCGGCAATCATGGTCAGGCGTCCTTTGTCGATGCGGTGTGCGGGCGGCGGTTGGCCGCGGGCTGGGGCATAATGGCGGCTATTTTACCCACAATGACAATCCAATGCGAAATCGCTTGCTGATAGTATCAGTGTTTATCGTGGCCTCCTGCGGCTTGGCCTACGAGCTGATCACCGGCGCGCTGGCCAGTTACTTGCTGGGCGACTCGGTGTTGCAGTTCTCTTCCATCATAGGTTGTTACCTGTTCGCCATGGGCGTGGGCTCCCACTTGTCCAAGTATGTGAAGGACGAGCGGGTGCTGGATGCCTTCATTGAAATCGAGCTGTTGGTCGGCCTGATCGGCGGCATGTCCGCCGCCGTGTTGTTCTTGGTGTTCGCCTGGGCCGGCGAACCGTTCCGGCTGGTGCTTTACGGCCTGGTCTTCGTGATCGGGGTGCTGGTGGGCATGGAGATCCCGCTGGTGATGCGGGCGATGAACCAGCGCCAGGCGAGCTTTTCCGAACTGGTCAGCCAGGTCTTGACCTTCGACTACCTGGGCGCGCTGGCGGTATCGCTGCTGTTTCCGCTGGTGCTGGCGCCCAAGCTGGGCCTGTCGCGCAGCGCACTGTTGTTTGGCTTGCTCAACGCAGGCGTGGCGCTGTGGGCCTGTCGCGCTTTCCGCCATGAGTTGCGTCAGCCCGGCCTGCAGCTGGCGCGCAGCGGCGTGGTTTTGCTGCTGCTGGCCGGCGGCTTCCTGGCCTCCGATCACCTGACGCGCTGGAGCGAGAAAGCCGTGTACGGAGACGAGATCATCCACGCCGAGACCACGCCCTACCAGCGTTTAGTGATCACCAAGTGGAAGAGCGATTTGCGGCTTTACATCAACGGCAATCTGCAATTCTCCAGCCGCGACGAACACCGCTACCACGAGGCGCTGGTGCATCCGGTGCTGGCCAAGCTGCCATGGGCGCGTAATGTGCTGGTGCTGGGCGGCGGCGATGGCCTGGCGGTGCGCGAGATGCTGAAATACCGCAATATCCAGCGCATCACTCTGGTGGACCTGGACCCGGCGATGACCCGGCTGTTCAGCCGTTCCGAACCGCTGCGCGCGCTGAACCAGGGGTCCTTGACCGATCCACGCGTCACCGTGGTCAACGACGACGCCGCGCGCTGGCTGGAGCAGGACCACGGCAGCTTCGACGCCGTCATCGTCGATTTCCCCGATCCGTCCAATTTCGCGCTGGGCAAACTGTATTCGGTGCCGCTGTACCGGCTGCTGGCGCGCCACCTGGCGGAAAACGGCCTGGCGGTGGTGCAGTCCACCTCCCCGATGCACGCCCCGCGTTCGTTCTGGAGCGTGGACGCCACCTTGCGCGCCGCCGGCCTGCATACCACGCCTTACCACGCCTACGTGCCTTCCTTCGGCGAATGGGGCTTCATTATCGCCGCCAAGAAGCCGGGCTATACCCCGCCGGAGCGCTACTCGGTGCCGCTGCGCTTTCTGGACAAGGAGGCCACGCGCCAGATGTTCTTCTTCCCGCCCGACATGCCGCGCTGGAAAGTCTTGCCCAATGAACTGAACAATCAGCAATTGGTGCACTACTTCGAGCAGGACTGGTCGCAGGTGCTGCGCTGATGCGGCGGCGCGAGGTCTTGCGGCTGGCGGCGGCGCTGGCCGGCCTGCCCCTGTTGTCCGGTTGCGAACGCGTGTTGTGGCTGGGCGTGCCCTTGCGCTTGAACTGGCCGGGCATGGCGGCCGGCCACCGGCTGCGCGGCGGCATGACGCCGCCGCCCCCCCGCGACGAGCGCCGCTGCCGCGTCGCCATCGTCGGCAGCGGCGTGGCCGGCCTGTTCGCCGCCTGGCGGCTGCGCAAGGAGGGCTTCGACGATGTGGTGGTGCTGGACGGACCGGAGCCGGACGGCAACGCCGCCGCCGGCGCCTTCGGCGGCTATCGCTACCCAACCGGCGCCCACTATTTGCCGCTGCCCTCGATGGAGTCGCGCCATGTGCGCGAGCTGCTGGCAGAGATGGGGGTGATCGAGTCCGATCCCTTCGGCGCGCGGCCGCGTTTCGACGAACGCGTGACCGTGCACGCGCCGGACGAGCGGCTGTGGGTAAACGGCCACTGGCAGGAAGGCCTGCTGCCGCGGCTGGGCATGGGCGCGGACGAACTGGCGCAGCAGCGGCGTTTTCTCGCCCAAACCGCCGCCTGGCGCGAACAGCGCGGCCGCGACGGCCGCCGCGTGTTCTGCGTGCCGGTGGCTTTGTCCTCGCAAGACCCGGCCTGGACCGCGCTGGACCGGCTGAGCTTCGCGGACTGGCTGCGCGCCAACGGCTACACCGCGCCGGGCCTGCTCTGGTATCTGGATTACTGCTGCCGCGACGATTACGGCAGCGCGCTGGCCGCCACCTCGGCCTGGGCCGGCCTGCATTATTTCTGCAGCCGCGGCGGGCTGGGGGCCAATGCGGAAGAAGGGGCGGTGCTGACCTGGCCGGACGGACTGAATCCGCTGATACGCCATCTGCGCGCCCGCATCGGCGCTGAGCGGCAATGGCCGGGCGTGGCTTGGCGGACGGCGCCGGCGGGGGCCGGCATGGCGGTGGATTATCTGGACGCGGCCGGCGACAGCCGGCGCCTGCTGGCCGAGCGGGTCATCCTGGCGACGCCCTTGCATGTCAGCCTGCACCTGAGCGGTCAATTGCCGGAGTTGGGCTTCGAGCGCCGCCACCTGCCGCCGCGCGCGCCGTGGTTGATAGGCAATTTCCTGATCGACCGTTTTCCGGCGGAGCCGGCCGCCGCGCCGCTGGCCTGGGACAATGTGGTGTACGGCAGCCGCGGGCTGGGCTATGTGGTATCCACCCACCAGCTGATCCGCGCCGCCAAGCCGGAGCGCAGCGTGTTCACCAGCTACCACGCCTTCGCCGACCTGGCGCCGGCGGATGCGCGTAAAATGCTGGAAGCCGCCAGCGCCGAGGATTTGTTTGCCACCGCCGCCGCCGATCTGCAGACCGTCTACGGCTGGCGTTTCCGTCAGTCGCTGCTGCAGGTGGAGCTGACCGCTCGAGGTCATGCGATGGCCAGCCCGGCGCCGGGTTTTTTGTCCAACCCTGGCTTGCAAGCCTTGCGCGCGGCCGACGGCCCGTTGCTGTTCGCCCATTCCGATCTCAGCGGCCTGTCGCTGTTCGAAGAAGCCGCGTGGTGGGGGGAGCAGGCGGCCTTGAAGGTGCTTGGCGCATGAGAGCCTGTTCAACGCAGCTGCGCTTCGAGAGACGTGACACGGCGGGAACCGCATTCGAAATGCTCATATACCACTGATCATTCCGCTTTCTCAGCCGCAAGGTCGCGTCTCGCTCTTGTTTGCGAGTCCTTTGAACCGGCTCTGAGGCTGCAAGCGCCTGATGTTCCACGTGAAACCCGGATAGAACGATGAGCGAAACCCTGATCTCTACTGAAAAACTCACCGCCGCATTGCAGCGTTTCGCCGATGAACGCGACTGGAATCGCTACCATACGCCGCGCGGCCTGATGCTGGCCTTGGTGGGAGAGGTGGGCGAACTGGCGGAAATCTTCCAGTGGCTGAGCGACGAGGAGGCCGCCTCGCTGCGCGAGGACCCGGCGCGCTTCACCCATCTGCAAGAGGAGATTGCCGATGTGTTGCTCTATCTGACGCGGCTGGCGATGGTGACGGGCGTGGATCTGGACGCGGCGGTCCGCGACAAGATGGCCAAGAACGCCATTAAATACCCTGTGCCAACGGCCGGCTGAGTCTAGGTGATGAAAACGGCTAAGCTGAAGCCACGGTACGCGAGTGCGCGACGCGGCCAGCTTCTATAGTGGATTCAATCAATAGCTGGAATGCATAAATGTCCGAGCAAATCAACCGCCTGCGCCAGATGCTGGAGCAGGCGGAAACCATTGTGGCGCTGACAGGCGCCGGCATGAGCACCGAGTCCGGCATCCCCGACTTCCGTTCCGCCAACGGCCTATGGTCGCGCAGCATGAGCCTGGCCGAGGTGGTGTCCATCGATTATTTCCGCCGCGATCCGGAGTCGTTCTGGCAGGCCTTCCGCGAAATCTTCCGCATCAAGTTGATTGGCGATTACCAGCCCAACGCCGGGCACCAATTTCTGGCGGAACTGGAGCAACAGGGCAAGCGGGTGACGGTGCTGACCCAGAACATTGACGGTCTGCACGCTCGCGCCGGCAGCGGCGAAGTATTGGAGCTGCACGGCAGCTTGTTGACCGCTAGTTGTCCCAGTTGCGACACCACCCACGCGCTGGATTACGTGTTGCACCATCCTTTGCCGGTCTGCCGGTTCTGCCACGATGTGCTCAAGCCGGACGTGGTGCTTTACGGCGAGGCGGTGCCCTTGATCGAATTAGCGTTCGACGCCGCCTTGAAGGCAGACCTGCTGTTGGTGATGGGTTCGTCGCTGGAGGTGTCGCCGGTCAACTTGATTCCTTTGGAAGCCGCGCAGGCCGGCGTGGCCACCGCCTTGATCAATTACACGCCCACGCGCATGGACCACGTTTTCGACCTGCGCATCATGGGCGGCATTGGGGAGACCTGCCGCGCCTTGGCCGGGGCCTGAGAATCTGTTCAAAGTCCGCTGCGCTGAGTGGAACGCCGCACGGTGAGCGCTCCTTCGAAATGCTCATGTACCGCTCGACCATTCCGCTTTCTCAACTGTTTTCGCCTTGTCCCGCTCTTGCTCGCGAGGCGTTGAACTGGCTCTGAAGAGCTGTTCGCTCCGGCTTGCGGGATTTGGCCAGACGCGGAGTGCGCGGGCGGCGGAATAAGGGCGGCGAATCTTCGCATTAAAATTCATTTGGTATTTCTGTGGCAAGCTCCTATCTTTAAACATGTTGCAAAACCGTTGAAAAGGGGAATTTACAAATGGATGCCATTAACTGGAGTCACTGGGCCGATCTGGCGGTGAAAATCGGCCTCAACATTTTGTCGGCCATCTTGCTGTGGCTGGTGGGCCGCTGGCTGATCAATTTCGCTACCCGGATGCTGGACGCCAAGCTGGCCAGCAAGTCGCTGGACCACACTATTCGTCAGTATGTGAAGTCTTTCCTGGATGTGACGCTAACCATTGTGCTGGTGATCGGCATCCTCGGTTTCTTCGGGGTGCAGACCACGACCTTCGCCGCAGTGATCGCCGCCGCCGGCGTGGCGGTTGGCATGGCCTGGAGCGGCTTGCTGGCCAACTTCGCCGCAGGCATCTTCCTGGTGGTATTGCGGCCGTTCAAAGTGGGCGACTTGGTGGGGGTGGCCGGCGTCGTCGGCACGGTCAAGCACATCGGTCTGTTCGCCACCGCGGTGGATACGCCGGACGGGGTGCTGACCTTGATCGGCAACAACAAAATCTTCTCCGATACCATCCAGAACTTCAGTGTCACCGAGCAGCGTCGGGTAGATCTGAAAGCCCAGTTGGCCGCCAGCGCGGACCACGCCGCGGCGATAAGCTTGTTGCGGGAAACGGTGGCCAAGGTGCCCAATGTGCTGGCCAGTCCGGCGCCGGACGTGGGCCTGCTGGAGTTCACTCCCTTGGGGCCAGTGCTGGCGGTGCGGCCTTATTGCAAGCCGCAGGACTATTGGCAGGTGTATTTCGACAGCAATCGCGCGATTCGCGAAACCCTGGTCGCCGGCGGTTTCCCGGCGCCGGAACAGGCGATGGTGGTGCGTCAGAGCTGAGCGCTGCGGGAGTAATGCGACAACGGGGCCGACGGCCCCGTTTTGCTGCGTGCTTGCCGGTTTAGCCGGCGCCGTTCTGGCGCGCGAATTCGTCTGTCTGCCGCTTCAGTTCGGGCAGCAAGCGCTTGCTGATGTCCTCCATCAGCACGGGACCGGTCTCCGCCAGGATTTTGGGCATCAGCCGTAACATCTTGCTGCCGGTCGGGGTTTGGTAGAAGGCGTTCATTTCGCGGATCTCAGCGACGTTGAAATTTCTGCTCAAGGCCTGGACCTGTACTTCATTCATCAATTTGCGCGTTTCTGGGGAGCGGAAATAGGCCTGCTGGATTTTCAGAACCTGCTGCAGGAAGGCGCCGACCTTGCTTTTGCAGCCAGGCGTTTGCGCGCAGTCCGGCAGGTTTTGCCACAGCTGTTGCTCCATCTGCTGCTGCATGGTGGCCTCCATCTGCTGCATCGTCTGCACGATCATCTCGTCGTAGCGCATGGTTTGCAGCAATGCTTTGGCGGCGACGACACTGTCTTCGGCGGCGAGCAAGGGGGAGGAGTGAAGCAGGACGGCGCTCAGGCCGGCGGCGAGAAGGGGGCGAAGGCGCATGGCCGTTTCCTCATCTTGGATGAAACGGCCATGCTGATGGCTTGGGTGAGCAGCGTCAACCGGGCGGTTCGTCTCAGAACCTGTTCACGATCTGCTGCGCTGCGTGAAGCGTTGCACGGTGAGTACAAGCTCAAAATGCTCATGTACCACGTGTACATTCCGCTTTTTCGCTCGTTTTCGCCTTGTCTCGCTCTAGCGTGCGAGATGTTAAACATGTTTTCAGGAGGCCGGCGGGAAATCGCCCATATCCTGGCATTGCTCCACCCACAAGGTGTCTGGTCCGGAGTTGGGGATGTACACCTGATTGACCGGCGACGGCGGGTAATTGGCGTCCGGCGCGCAATCGGCGCTTTGGCCGGTGCCCACCGCCACTTGCGCCCCCACTTTGAGTTGGCAGCGCACCATGCGATTGAGCTGGCTCCAGCTTGGGCAGATGGCGTTGGCGGCGCGGTAGGCGGCCACCGAGCCTTGCGGCTGGCTGAAAGACCACCAGCGGCCCAGCCGCGAATTGACCTTATTGTTGTCGTACACGCGGTAGACCGTCACGGTTTGATCCGCCGGCTCCTGGCGTCGCACTTGGCCGGTGCACAAGCCGCCTTTGCCGGGCTGTCCCAATGCGCTGTTCAGCAGATCGGGATTGTCCACCGCGGCCATGCCGGGCAAGGCCGGCTGGATCTGGCCGACACAGCGGTCGTTGCCGGGCGTGGCCGCGCAGCCGAGCAGGAGCGCGCAGGCGGAAGCGAGCAGCCAGTGGCGAGGAGTCAGGGGCATGGAGGGTCTCCTTATTGGATCGTTCGAGTTTTTGGGTTGGCGGCAGAACACCATTTTTAATATTAGAAAATGCGATTGGCATTTTCAATTTGAAACAGGCATAGCCGGCAGAAAGAACGGGCAGGAAAAAAAGAGGGCGTCGACCATGGTCGACGCCCGCAAGCTGTAGGAACACTCGGGTACTACGTTTACAGCAACTTCAATCCGTTCAACTTAGACCTGCTAACAAAACCCCTGATACTGCATTGCGCCCCCCTTGCCGTACGACTGGTATTGCCTGCGTCGGCGCGCCTTGCCTCAGCCGTAAAACTGAGTTTTGTTAGAGGCTCTTAGGCCACCTGGCGGTTCTTGCCTCCCGGCTTCAGTTCGCTCAGCAACTGCGCCTGTTTGCTCTTGGCTTGCTGGTAGTTGCGCTCCTTGATGTGGCCGAAGCCGCGCACGCCTTCCCAGGTTTTCACCAGCTCCACCGCGCGCGGCAGCGCATCCAGCGTCAGTCCGCTCAGCAAGTCTTCCACCTGCCGCTCAAACTCGCCGATCAGCCGACGCTCCAGCTTGCGGTCGGCCTGCCGGGCAAACGGGTCCAGCAGGGTGCCGCGCAGGAAGCGCAGCTTGGCCAGCCACTTCATGCCGGTCAGCAGCCAGGGGCCGAATGCCACTTTGCGCGGCTGCCCGCCGGTAATCCAGCCGGCGCCGATGTGGAAGCGTAGCTGGTAATCGCCGTCAAACTGCTGCGCCAGCTCGCGCTGGAAGCCGCCGTCTGTGTAGAGCCGGGCCACTTCGTACTCGTCCTTGTACGCCAGCACATGGTAGTAATTCTTGGCCACCGCCAGCGTCAGCGCGCTGCTTGCCGGGTTCAACGCTTCCTCGGTCTGACGCACCCGCGCCACCAGCGCCTTGTAGCGTTCGGCCAGCGCCGCGTTCTGATAGGCGGTCAGCGCGGTGGCGCGATGGTGCAGCACGGCGTCAGGGGTTTCACGTGGAACGAAGGCCACCACCGCCGACGGGCTGACTAGCGCTTCGATTCGCGCCGGATCGTGGGCGGCGTGACGGCCCCAGCTGAAGGCGTCCTGGTTGAACTTGACCGCGGCGCCGTTCAGACGCACCGCTTCCATGATTGCTTCCAGCGTCACCGGCACCAAGCCCTTTTGCCAAGCGTAGCCAAGCATGAACATATTGCTGGCGATGGCGTCGCCCAGCAGGGAGGTGGCCAGCCGGGTGGCGTTGACCTCGCTATAGCGGCCGGCGCCGACAGATTCGACGATGGCGTCCTTCATCGCCTTGCTGGGGAAGCGCACATCCGGGTTCTTAAGGAAGGCGCTGGTTGGCGATTCGTAGTTGTTGACGATGGCGTGGCTGAAGCCGTCGCGCATTTTGGCCAGCGCCTCCTCGGCGGCGGTCACCACCAGGTCGCAGCCCAGCACCAGGTTGGCGTCGCCGGCTGCGATGCGCACGGCGTGCAGCTTGTCCTGGCTGTCGGCGATGCGCACATGCGACCACACCGAGCCGCCTTTTTGCGCCAGGCCGGCCATGTCCAGCACGGTGACGCCTTTGCGGTCCAGATAGGCCGCCATGCCCAGCACCTGGCCTATGGTGACCACGCCGGTGCCGCCCACGCCGGTGACCATGATGCTGAACGGTTCGTGGAGTTGCGGGATCGTCGGTTCCGGCAGTGTGGGCATCGCGCTCAGGCTGGCGCTGCTGCCGGCGGATTTCTTCAGCTGGCCGCCTTCCACGGTGACGAAGCTGGGACAGAAGCCTTCTACGCAGGAGTAGTCCTTATTGCAGCTGGACTGGTCGATCTTGCGCTTGCGGCCCAGCGGGGTTTCCACCGGCAGCACCGACAGACAGCCGGATTTCTGGCCGCAGTCGCCGCAGCCTTCGCATACCTGCTGGTTGATGAAGGCGCGCTTGGCGGGGTCGGGGAAATCGCCGCGTTTGCGGCGGCGACGCTTCTCGGCGGCGCAGGTCTGATCGTGGATCAGGATGCTGGTGCCCTCGACTTCGCGCAGTTCTTTTTGCAGCCGGTCCAGCTCGCGGCGGTGGAATACTTCCACGCCGGCCGCCAAGCCCTGGACGTTCTGGTATTTGTCCGGATCGTCGCTGGTGATCACGATGCGCTTGATGCCTTCCGCCGCCAGTTGGCGGGTGATCATCGGCACGTCCAGATAACCGTCCACATGCTGGCCGCCGGTCATCGCCACCGCGTCGTTGTACAGGATCTTGTAAGTGATGTTGACCTTGGCGGCCACGGCGGCGCGTATGGCCAGCAGACCGGAGTGGAAATAGGTGCCGTCGCCCAGATTGGTGAAGATGTGTTTGGTGTGAGTGAACGGCGCCTGGCCCACCCAGGTGATGCCTTCGCCGCCCATCTGGGTGAAGGTCTTGGTGCTGTCGGCCTGGATCCAGTGCGCCATGTAGTGGCAGCCGATGCCGGCGACGGCGCGGCTGCCTTCCGGCACCTTGGTGCTGGTGTTGTGCGGACAGCCGGAGCAGTAGTGCGGAACGCGGGCGATGGATTCGCGCGGTTTGACCAGTTGGGCTTCCTTGTCGTCGTAGAACTTCAGCCGGTCGTGGATGATGGGGCTGTCGAAGATCAAGGCCAGCCGGCCGGCGATGGCGCGCGCTATCATCGCCGGGGTCAGTTCGCCGGCGGCCGGCAGCAGCCAGTCGCCGTGGGGCAGCGCCCATTCGCCTTTTTCGGCGAACTTGCCCACCACGCGCGGCCGCACGTCGTCGCGCCAGTTGTACAGCTGCTCTTTCAGCTGGTATTCGATGATCTGGCGTTTTTCCTCCACCACCAGGATTTCTTCCAGTCCTTCGGCGAACTGGCGCACGCCTTCCGGTTCCAGCGGCCACACCATGCCCACCTTGAAGATGCGCAGGCCGATGTCGGCGGCCAACGCCTCGTCTATGCCCAGATCATCCAGCGCCTGCATCACGTCCAGATAACTCTTGCCACAGGTGATGATGCCCAGCCGCGGCTTGGGCGAATCCAGAGTGATGTGGTTCAGATTGTTTTCGCGCGCGTAAGCCAGCGCCGCGTACAGACGGTGGTGCAGCACGCGTTTTTCCTGCGCCAGCGGCGCGTCCGGCCAACGGATGTTGAGGCCGTCCTCGGGCAAGGGGAAGTCTTGAGGAATCTTGAACTGCAACCGTTCCGGCGAGATGTCGACGATGGCCGAGCTTTCAATGGTGTCCGAGATCGCCTTGATGGAGACCCAGCAACCGGAATAGCGGCTCATCGCCCAGCCGTGCAGGCCGTAATCTATGATTTCCTGCACCCCGGACGGGCTTAGCACCGGAATCATGCTGGCGGCCAGGATGTGGTCGGATTGGTGCGGAAAGGTGGAGGATTTGGCCGCGTGGTCGTCGCCGGCCACCAGCAGCCCCCCGCCGTAACGGCTGGTGCCGGCGGCGTTGCCGTGCTTGAGCACGTCGCCGGAGCGGTCCACGCCCGGGCCCTTGCCGTACCACAGGGAATAGACGCCGTCGTATTTGGCGCCATCGAACATATTCACCTGCTGAGTGCCCCAGACCGCGGTGGCGGCCAGGTCCTCGTTAAGGCCGGGATGGAACACGACATTGTGCTCCTGCAGGTATTTGCCGGCCTTCTGCATGGTTTGGTCTACGTTGCCTAGCGGCGAGCCGCGGTAGCCGGTGACGTAGCCGGCGGTATTGAGCCCGGCGGCGCGGTCGAGTTGTTGTTGCAGCATGGGCAGGCGCACCAGCGCCTGAATCCCGGTCATCAGCACCTGGCCGGTGGGGGCCGTGTATTTTTCTTCCAGGTCTGCGTGGCGGATCGACATGGTTTCTCCTCCTGTCATTCTCGGGCGCGTCCCGCGGGCGCTTGCGCCGCGCTGTGGACGTCCCATCGCTTGTGGCGATGGGGCCGGCCTGCGCCTTGTGGGCGCGTGCGGCCGGCCTTCTCCTTAAGTTTTAGACCCGCTGGCCCGACGCCACCGCCCCTAAGAACATATTTACGATCGTAAACAGCCTCTACCCAGGGCGGCGGCTCGGTGTGTCTGCGCCCGCCGCATGGTTGCGGTCTATGCGGCGCCGACGGCTTCTCCTTTGTTGTCAGCGGTTGAGCTCTATCTCCAGCCGGTGTTGTTTTTGATCGCCGGCTGCTTGGCATGTCGGCGCGGTCCCAGGTCCGGGGCTGGATTCTAGAGTCTTTTCTCTATTTGATCGGACTATAAGTTACGTTTACGTCAACGTCAAAGAGATTGACTGATGTGGACGTCGACTGCGGCGATTGTGCCAGCGCAGCATGCTTGTCATCTGGAAAGTCATTGTTTTAAATAATGAACAATCTGTTGATTGAATAGCGGTTTTTCCGCTGTGGCAATTTGGTTAAGCTGTCATCCTGACCCCTCCCTTGCTGTGTGAAATTCCATGAGTTCAAATTCTTCTACTTCCGAAAGCGGCCGCGGCGTCGTTTTCACCGTTGCCGCCTTCATCTGTTGGGGTCTGTTTCCGCTGTATTGGAAGCCGCTGCACGATGTCCCGGCTTTGCAAATTCTGTGCCACCGCATTGTTTGGTCGGCGGTGTTCGTCGCTGCGGTGCTGACCGTGCGCAATCATTGGGGCTGGCTGCCGGCGGCGGTGCGCGAACCCCGCAAGCTGGGCATTTTCGGCCTGTCTTCCTTGCTGCTGTCGTTGAACTGGCTGATCTACATCTGGGCGGTGAACGCCGGCCACGTGGTGGAGGGCAGCCTGGGTTACTTCATTAATCCGCTGTTCAACGTGCTGCTGGGCAGGCTCTTTCTGTCCGAGCGTCTGAGCGGTTTGCAGAACACCGCCTTGCTGCTGGCGGCGGGCGGCGTGGCCTGGATCACCTACAGCGCCGGGGCGTTGCCGTGGATCGCGCTGTCGCTGGCGGCCACCTTCGGCCTGTACGGTCTATTGCGTAAGAAAGCGCCGCTGGCTTCGCTGGAGGGGCTGGCGTTGGAAACCTTCCTGATGACGCCGCTGGCGGCGGGTGCCTTAGTCTGGTTCGAATGGCAGGGACAGGGGGCTTTCGGTCATGGTTCCGCCGTGCAGACCAGCTTGCTGATCGGCGCAGGCGTGGTGACCGCGGTGCCTTTGTTGCTGTTCGCCGCCGGCGCGCGCCGGCTCAAGCTGGCTACGGTGGGAGTGATTCAGTACATCGGCCCCAGCATCCAATTGGCGTTGGGCGTGTTGTTGTTCGGTGAAGCGTTCGACAGCGGTCGTGCCATCGGCTTCGGCCTGATCTGGGCGGCATTGCTGTTGTACTCCATCGCCGGATTACTGCAAATGTGGCAGGGGCGGCGCGCCGCAGCGGCCTGAGTTTTCCCCCGCCAGAGCAGCCCGCGTTTCGCAAGAAACGCGGGCTGTTTTCATTAGGAGAGTTTGCTATAAACCACTCAATGGGCCGTCGCCGGGCACTTCCGGTTCCGGCCCATTGCCGAGCCGAATCCGGCCCGTGTCCGCAGTTCCATAGCTCCGAGCGCGGCCGCACCGCGCCGCCGATGCATCGTTATGATGCCGTTGCCGCCCTGATTGCCCCAAAAACAAGCATTCGCTCCGAGCCGCCTTCGTGCTGCCGGCGGCGGAGTGACATGGTCAATATTTTGCAAGGAGGCGCGTCATGGCGCTCTATCTGGTTAGCGTGGTTTTCTTTGGTTCGGACCTTTTGATCCGCTTGGCCCTGCGCGCGCGTTCCCGCGCCTGGGTGGGCGCGGCCTTGGCGGCGGGTTTGTTGCTGGCTTGCATGCTGTATCCGATGCTGAGCGATTGGGCCTTGCCCTATATGCCGGACGAGCACGGCATGCAGATTTACGCGGCGCTGGTGGGCCTGCAACTGGGGCTGACCGACGCGGCCATTTCCACGAGCCTTGCCCGTTATCTGGGCTGGTGGCGCTGAGCGACGAGGCTGGACGGCCGCGTCGGAGGGCGTGGCCGCTGCTGTTTTCGCGTCATGCCATTAGAATGTTTCACGCAGATTATGCTTGACGTCATGCCGGCCCGGTAGCAGACTGCGCAGCGTCGCCAGGCCCCACAAGCTTGACGGCGCATGCCGGACGTCTTTCCGCTCCCCGCGGGCCAGCCGTCCATGATCTTTATCGTTCTTTACAGGTTACGCCATCATGGCATTGTTCTTTATTCCCCTGTCGCGTCACTTGCTGCGCAACATCCTCGGCAACGACCACGCGGCGTCGGCCGATAAGGCATGGCAAGAAAGCCAGGCTCAGCACCAAGATCAACAAATGCAACACCAGCGCCAGGAGCTGGAACAGCGCATTCACCGGCTGAGGCTGGAGAAGGGCGGCTTATGTTGAGCCCCTTGCTCTACAGTCGGCGCCTGATGCTGCGCGATTTCCGCCCGGACGATCACTCGGCCTACACGATGGCGCGCAGCGGCCGCGAGTTCGCTCGTCATTACCCGCCTGAAGAAGTGACGCCGGCGCGCAGCGGGCAATTGTTGTTGCGCTTTTTGGAACAGCAGCGCGACACCCCCCGCCGTGGCTGGCAGCTGGCCATTGTGCGCGGCGAAGACAAGGCGCTGCTGGGCTCGGTGGGCTTGCGCGGGCTGGAGCGCGGCGGCGAAGCCAGCTTCGGCATCGAGCTGGCGGAATCGGCCTGGGGCCAGGGCTACGCGCTGGAAGCGGCGCGGATGATGCTGGACTTCGGCTACCGTCAGCTGGGCTGGCACCGGATCTGGGCCGATTGCGCGCCGGGCAACATCGCCATGTTGCAATTGGCGCGACGGCTGGGTTTTGTGGTGCAGCCGCTGGGCGCGGAGCCGCGGCTGAGCTTGCTGTTGTCGGCGGTGCCGCCTCCGTTCTCGGGTCCTCGGCGCGAAGTGCTGCAATGGGCCGCCGCCAGTTGTTAGGCCCGCTAAAAAACCCCTGACGCTGCGTTGCGCCGACTTGTCGCACTCATTGTACTGTCTGCGTCGGCGCGCCTGGCCTCAGCCATAAAACTGAGTTTTGTAAGCGGCTTTTAGAGCCTGTTCAAAGTCTCGCGAGCAAGGGCGAGACAAGGTGAAAACCGTTGAGAAGGCGGAGTGTGCGTTCGGTACATGAGCATTTCGAAGGGGTACTCGCCATGTAAAACTCCACAACGCGCAGCAGATCGTGAACAGGCCCTTAACGATGGGCGCGGCCGGCGCTTGACCCATGTGGAACGCTCGCGCACACTCAATGCAAATTTCATAAACAGACTGTCCCGGCCTGCCGCAAGCGGCTGATGGACAGCGCAAAGGAGAGTAGTAAGATGACAGCGATTGCCGAACTGCGCGCGGAGTTCGACCAGCTCAACCGCGATTACCTGGCGGTGCACAAAACCAAGGAAGACCTGTTCTGGGACACCTATATGGCGGTGTCCGACGACCACGACGGTTTCGCCCGCGCCGAAGCCGACTACAAGGCCTTTATCTCCAGCCCGGAGCGGCTGGCGGCGGTGCGCGCGGCCTTGGATCGTTTGCAGGCGCAGCCGGCCGGCGCGGAGCGCGACGCCTTGCTGCACGGCTATCAGGGCTGGCTGGCGCTGTTTGAAAGCAACATCATCGACAGCGCGGCGGCGCAGGAACAGATGCGCCGGCTGATCGAGATGGAGGCCGGGTTGTTCGCCAAGCGCCGCGACCTTGCGCTCAGCCACATCAACGAGCGTGGCGAGCGCGAAGAGGCGACGCTCACCATGCTGGCCATCAATATGGCCACCAACCCGGATCTCGCCGCACGTAAAAGCTCGCACGACGCCTTGCTCGACCTGGAGCGCTGGGTGCTGGACAACGGCTTTCTCGACATCGTCAAACAGCGCAATGCGCTGGCGCGCAGCCTGGGCAGCGCCGATTATTTTGAGCACAAGGTGCGCAAGAACGAGCAGATGACGTCGGATGAGCTGTTCGCCGTGCTCGACGATTTCGAAGCGCGCACCCGCGATGCCAATCAGCGGGCGCTGCGGCGCTTGGCCGACGACAAAGGCGCGGACGCGCTGCTGCCGTACAATCTGCGCTTTCACATGAGCGGCGACGTGACCCGGCAGATGGATCCCTATCTGCCGTTCTCCAAGGCGGTGGAACGCTGGGTGCTGAGTTTTCGCCGGCTGGGCGTGCAGTATCGGCAGGCCACCATGCAGCTGGACCTGGTGGAGCGCAAAGGCAAGTATCAGAACGGCTTCTGCCACGGGCCGGTGCCCAGCTACTACGACGACGGCCGCTGGGTGCCGGGCCGGATCAATTTCACCGCCGACGCCACGCCGGATCAGGTGGGCAGCGGCGCGCGGGCGATCAATACCTTGTTCCACGAAGGCGGCCATGCCGCTCACTTCGCCAATGTGATCCAGAACGCGCCGTGCTTCTCACAGGAGTTCGCGCCCACCTCGATGGCTTACGCCGAAACTCAGAGCATGTTCTGCGACAGCCTGCTGAACGACGCCGATTGGCTGAAGCGCTACGCCCGCAACGCCGCGGGCGAGGCGATGCCGGACGCGCTGATCCGCGCGCGCATCGAGGCGACCCAGCCTTTCTTCGCCTTCTCCGAGCGGTCCATCGCCGTGGTCGCTTACTTCGAGCGCGAGCTGTACCGGCTGCCGGAAGCGGAACTGACGCCGGAGACGGTGTTGGCGCTGGCGCGCCGCTGCGAGCGCGAGATCCTGGGCGTCGAATGCGGCCCGCGGCCACTGTTGGCGATTCCGCATTTGTTGAACCAGGAGTCGGCGGCGTCTTATCACGGCTATTTGCTGGCGCATATGGCGGTGTATCAGACCCGAGCCTACTTCCTGCGCGAATACGGCTACCTGACCGACAACCCGGCGATCGGCCCGCTGCTGGCCGAACATTACTGGGCCCCGGGCAACAGCCTGGATCACGACGCCACTTTGCTGAGCCTGACCGGCGAGCATTTCAACGCTCGATACCTGGCGGAGGCCTGCGACCTCAGCGTGGACGAGGCCTGGCGCGAAGCGGAGCGGCTGATCGCCGCCGCCGCGGAACGGAACTACGCGCGGGATTACCCGGAGCGGCTGGACGCGACGATACGGCTGGTGCATGGCGCCGAGCTGATCGCCGACAACACCGCGGGGGAGGCTGAAATGTGCCGTCGTTTCGAGGCGTGGGTGGGGGAGCGTTACCCAGCCGCGGCGCACTAAGAGCCTGTTCATAATCTGCTGCGCTGCGGCGGTACGGCGTTGAAACCCGCTTCGAAATGCTCATGTACTGTATGTGCATTCCGCTTTTCACTAGTTTTCGCCTTGTCTCGCCTTAGCTGGCGAGATCGTAAACAGGCTCTATAAGAACGCAAAAACGGCAGCCCGCGGGCTGCCGTTGTCTTTGTCTTCGCTCAAGCCTGGCGGTAAATCAGCCGGCCCTCAAACAGTAGTTCGCTGGCGTCCAGCCGGGCGTCGCCGCTGGGCGGCGCGGCGCGCTCGAACACGAAGCGCTGGCCCTGATATTCGATCCAGGCGTTGATCGGCTCGCCCTGAAAACGGCCCAACACTTCCTCTGAACGGGTGACGAAGGCGTTGTCGGGCAGCACGAAGCCTTGCTGCGCGGTTTCCGCCGGGGCGTCTTCCAGCGCCCAGTTGTCGTCGCCGGGCGGTTGAGGATCGTTGCGGGTGGCCATTTGCAGCCACATGCGGAAGGCCCAGTGCGGGAGAAGCACGCGGTGAACGCGTTTGTCGTCGGTAATCACGCAACGCACCGGAAAGCCGGCGCCGCAGGACGGGCAGCGCGCCTGGGCCGCGAGGAAGATCTTGTCCTGCTGCTTGCTGGCGATGCCTTCCATATGCTCCGAGCTCACCATCGCACGGCAGTTGGGGCAGTGTTTACCGAAACGGCGCACGCTGTTGCCGTTGGCAAAGGAAATCGGCAGGAAACGGGAAATCTTGTCGGGTCTGGCCATCGCTAGGGGTTCCGGAACTGAAAAACGCGGTCCGCCGGGCTAGGCGGCCGCGGCGGTTTCGGCCCTCATTATACCCCGGCCTCGGCATGGAAGGGCTCCAGCGTCAAACGGCACGCCATGCGATGGCTGGCTCCGGGAGCCAGCTCTCGGGCATCGTCGCCGGCGTTGGCGGTTTCCACGCAGACGAAATCAAGCCAGGCGGTTGTCGGCAAGTCGCCCAGCAAGGCCGTCTTCTCCGCTGCCGGGTTCCATACCACCACGCTGCCGGCGCCTTCCGCTGTGACGCGAATGCAACGCTGCCAGACCGGGTCGCGGAGCAAGGCGGGCCGCTCGCTGTAAACAATGCTGTCCACTTCGCCGTGAAAGCGGAATTCGCCGTCTGGCCAGCGGCTTTCGCGGCCTGCCACCTTGTCGTGACAGCGTGCGCCGTCCAGGCCGGACAATGTGGCCAGACGCGCGTCGCCCACCGCCAGATAGCTGTGCAGCGCGGCGCTCAGCCGCAGGGGACGATCCCCGTGATTGCGGGTGCTTAGCGCCGCCTCCACCGCCGTGCTCAGCCGGTATTCTATTTCCGCCGTCAGGCCGTCGTGTTCGGGGCCGGAGAGTTTCACGTGGAACGCGCCGGCGTCTTCCCGCACCTCGTCCAGACGCCAGGCTTGCGTGCGCGCCACGCCGTGGGCCGGCTGCGTCGGGTCGTCCGGATGCGGGCCGAACCAGGGCCAGCACAGCGGCACGCCGCCGCGTATGGCCTTGCCCGGCTGGTAGCGCGCCTGCGGCGACAAATACAGCAAGGGCTGCTCGCCGGCGGCGCGGAAGCTGAGCAGTTGGCCGCCCAGCAAGGATATTTCCGCGTGGAAATCCGCTGTGGCAATCACGAGAATATCGACGCCGGGCGCGCGGTTGGACAGCGAGGCGGCGGGAGGCAGGACGACGGACATACGGGTTTCCGGGCAAAAAAACCGATGATAGCGCGCTATAGCCAGCGGCGCAGCGTCCACAACGGGCCTATCAGCAGGAATTGCAGGTCGCGAAGGAAGGAGGGCTTCTTGCCTTCGATCGCGTGGCCGACGAACTGGCCGATCCAGGCGACGACGAACAGCGCCAGAGAGAGGAGGGCCAGCGGCAGGCCCGCGCGCGCCGCGGCTTCCAGCGCCAGCAGCATGGGCAGGCACATCGCCGCCATGGCCAGCGCAGGGGTTCGGCCCAGCCGCCAATAGAAGGCCAGGCCGGCGGCCACCGCCAGCCAGGCCGGATTCAGCGGCGCCGGGACGCTGGAGAGCAAACCCAACAGTGCGAACACGATGGCGGGCACGCAGATTTTGTGGATGCGGATATTGACGGGATGGCGGTGACTGAGATCATACTCTTGCAACCATTGCTCAAGCGTCATGTCAGGCCTCGCTAACGGGCGACGGACTTCCATCTTGGCGCAGACGCGGGACGGCGGCAATGCTCGCGGCCGGTTTTGTCTGCGCTGGATCAGGGGCTTGCGAGCCGCCTTGGGCTACAATCCTTTTGCCAACCGTTCAATCTTCTGGGTTCCCAAGGTGTCATCCACAGCACAACCGCGTTATCTGCGCATCAAGGAATACATCCTTGAAGGCATCCGTTCCCGCCAGTTTCTGCCCGGCGGCAAGATTCCGCCCGAGCTGGAGTTGGCGCGCCAGTTCCAAGTGTCGCGCATGACCGTCAACAAGGCGGTGCGCGATCTGGCCGAAGCCGGCATTCTGCTGCGCTTCGCCGGCGACGGCACTTATGTGGCCGAGCGCAAAGCCGAATCGCCTTTGCTGGACATCAATAATATCTCCGAGGAAATCGAGGCGCGCGGCCACCGCCACAGCGCCGACGTTTACGAACTCAAGGCCGTGCTCGCCACCGAGGACGTGGCTTTGCGCCTGGGAGTGAAGGAAGGCAGCACGGTATTCCGCTCCTTGATCGTGCACCGAGAGGACGACGTCGCCATTCAGTTGGAAGACCGCTACGTCAACCCGGCCTTCGCGCCGGATTACCTGGAACAGGATTTCAGCAGCCGCACGCCCAACGACTACCTGATGAAAAATTGTCCGCTGACCGATATCGAGCACAGCGTGGAAGCGGTGCTGCCCAGCGCGGCGGAGCAGGCAATGCTGGACATGACGGCGCGCGAACCCTGCCTGTTGGTTTTACGCCGCACCTGGTCGCACAAGAAGCTGGTCAGCTTTGCGCGGCTGACCCATCCTGGCTCGCGCTACAAGCTGCGTTCGCAAACTCGGGTCAAGCGCTAAGCGCTCGCGCCGTAGCGCCTGCTGGCGCGTCGTGTTGCAATGTATATACAAATAAGCGTTGAGTTTTCGCGTTCGTACAAGCCGCCTTTGGGCGGCTTTTTTGTTGCCATGCAGCATCAAATGATTGTCCTATAAGCAAAATCTGCCAATTTGGCTATTTACAAAAATCACGGCTCCAAACTTGACAGGGGGTTTGGATAGGATTAATTGTATATACAAATAACCCGCAGCGAGCCCACCATGAGTCAAGCCGAAACGGATCGCCGCAGCCTGTGGATCAACGCCAGGCTGGCGACGATGGACCCCAGCCTCCCGGCGCCTTACGGCGCGTTGGAAGGCCATGCGCTTTTGCTGGAAGCCGGCCGCATCGTCGCGTTGCCGGCGGCCGCCGACATTGACCCCGCGGACTTCGACGGCGCGGTGATCGACGCCAAGGGCGCTTGGATCACCCCAGGCTTCATCGATTGTCACACCCACTTGGTTTACGGCGGCAACCGCGCCGCCGAATGGGAAAAGCGCCTCAACGGCGTGCCTTACCAACAGATCGCCGCCGAGGGCGGCGGCATTGTCTCCACCGTGCGCGCCACTCGGGCGTTGGACGAAGCCGGCCTGGCCGCCGCCGCCAAGCCGCGGCTGCGCGCGCTGATGGCCGAGGGCGTGACCACGGTGGAAATCAAGTCCGGCTACGGCTTGAGTCTGGAAGACGAACTCAAGCAGTTGCGCGCGGCGCGGCGTTTGCGGGACGAACTGCCGGTGGAGGTGTCCGCCACCCTGCTGGCCGCCCACGCCTTGCCGCCGGAGTTCGCCGGCCGCGCTGACGCCTACATCGACCACATCGTCGACGCCATCCTGCCTGCCGCAGCCAGCGCCGGCTTGGCCGAGGCGGTGGACGCTTTCTGCGAAAGCGTGGGATTCAGCCCGGCGCAGACCCGCCGCGTGTTCGAGGCGGCGCGCGCCCACGGCCTCAAGATCAAAGGTCATGTCGAGCAGCTGTCCAATCTGCACGGCGCCGAACTGGTGGCCGAGTTCGGCGGCTGGTCCGCCGATCACGTTGAATACCTGGACGCCGCCGGCGTGGCCGCGTTGAAGGCCGCCGGCACCGTGGCGGTGCTGCTGCCGGGCGCCTTCTATTTCCTGCGCGAGACCCGGAAACCGCCGGTGGAACTGCTGCGCGCCGCCGGCGTGCCGATGGCGGTGTCCACCGACCTCAATCCCGGCACCAGCCCGTTCGCCTCCATCCGGCTGGCGATGAACCAGGCCTGCGTCCTATTCGGCCTGACGCCGGAAGAGTCGCTGGCCGGCGTTACCCGTCACGCGGCGCAGGCGCTGGGCCGCGGCGGCAGCCACGGCCGGCTGGCCGCCGGCCATGTAGCCGACTTGTTGGTGTGGGACATCGATTCGCCGGCCGAGATCGTTTACGGCCTGGGCGACAATCCTTTGCGTCAGCGCGTGTTCCGCGGCGTGGCGCAGCATATGAAAGGCTGTTGAAGCATGAGCGTGGACATGACTGTTTGGAGCGGCCGGATCGACGCCGGCGAGGGCGATCTGGCGCGGCGCTGGCATCAAGTGGCGCAGCCCTACGCCGCCGGACTGGAGCCGGGCGTCGGCATCGTCGGCTTTGCCTGCGACGAGGGCGTGCGCCGCAACCAGGGCCGCGTCGGCGCGGCCGCCGGGCCGACGGCGATCCGCAAGGCGCTGGCCAATCTGGCCTGGCACCAGGCGCTGCCTTTGTGCGACGCCGGCGACGTGGCCTGCGCCGACGGCGACCTGGACGCCGCGCAGGCGCGGCTGGGCGAACAAGTGCGCCGGCTGCGCGTCGACGGTCATTTTCCGCTGGTGCTGGGTGGCGGTCACGAAACCGCCTACGGCACTTGGCGCGGCTTGGCGGCGGCGCATCCGGGCAAGGTGATCGGCATTGTCAATTTCGATGCCCATTTTGACCTCCGCGAAGCGGCCGAAGCCACTTCCGGCACGCCGTTCGCCCAAATCGCCGCCGACTGCGCGCAAGCCGGCCGGCCTTTCCACTATCTGTGCCTGGGCGTGGCCGAGCCGTCCAACACCCAAGCGCTGTTCGCCCGGGCCCGCGCGCTGGGCGTGCAATGGACCTTGGACAGCGACATGACGCTGGATACCTTGTCCACGGTGCGCGGCGCGATGATGGCCTTCGTCGATCAGGTGGACATCGTCTACCTGACCATAGATCTGGATGTATTGCCCGCCAGCGTGATGCCGGCGGTTTCCGCCCCCGCCGCCATGGGGGTGGCGCTGCCAGTGGTTGAGGCCCTGGTCCGGCGCCTGGCCGAAAGCGGCAAATTGGCGGCCGCCGACCTGGTGGAATTGAACCCGGCCTTCGACATCGACAGCCACGGCGCCAAGACCGCCGCCCGGTTGACATGGAGCATAGGCCGGCATCTGAAACAAGCCTGAACCCGATAGTAGCGATAGCGTCATTCCCCGCCCGCCGGGTCATAACCGGCGGCGGGCTTACAAAGGAGAATACCGATGTCCGACCCGCGTTTTGATCCGACCCGCCACATCCGCGCGCCGCGCGGAGCCGAATTGACTTGCAAGAGCTGGCTGACCGAAGCCGCCTACCGCATGATCCAGAACAATCTGGACGCGGAAGTGGCCGAGCACCCGCAAAGCCTGGTGGTGTACGGCGGCATTGGCCGCGCCGCCCGCGACTGGAAGTGCTACGACACCATCCTGGACGTGCTCAAGCGTCTGGAGGACGACGAAACCCTGCTGGTGCAATCCGGCAAGCCGGTGGGCGTGTTCAAGACTCACGCCGACGCGCCGCGCGTTTTGATCGCCAACTCCAATCTGGTGCCGCACTGGGCCAATTGGGAGCACTTCAACGAGCTGGATAAGAAGGGCCTGATGATGTACGGCCAGATGACTGCCGGCTCGTGGATCTACATCGGTTCGCAAGGCATTGTGCAGGGGACCTACGAAACCTTCTTCTCCGTGGCTAACCAGCACTTCGACGGCAAGCCGCAAGGCCGCTGGATCCTGACCGGCGGCCTGGGTGGCATGGGCGGCGCCCAGCCGCTGGCCGCCACCATGGCCGGCTTCAGCATAATCGCCGTCGAATGCGACGAGACCCGCATCGATTTCCGTCTGAAAACCCGTTATGTGGACCGCAAGGCCAAGACCCTGGACGAGGCGCTGGCCATCCTTGACGAGGCCAAGCACAGCGGCAAGGCGGTGTCTGTGGGCCTGTTGGGCAACGCCGCCGACGTGTTCACGGAGCTGGTTGAACGCGGCATCACTCCGGACGTGGTCACCGACCAGACCTCGGCCCACGACCCGGTGCACGGCTATCTGCCGCAGGGTTGGACGGTGGAGCAATGGCGCGCCAAGCAGAAAACGTCCGCCGCCGAAATCACCGCCGCCGCCAAGCAGTCGATGGCGGTGCAAGTGCGCGCGATGCTGACTCTGCAGCAACGCGGCGCCGCCACGCTGGACTACGGCAACAACATCCGCCAGATGGCGCTGGAAGAAGGCGTGGCCAATGCGTTCGACTTCCCCGGCTTCGTGCCGGCCTATGTGCGCCCGCTGTTCTGCGAAGGCATCGGCCCCTTCCGCTGGGTGGCGCTGTCCGGCGATCCGGAAGACATCTACAAGACCGACCAGAAGGTCAAGGAATTGATTCCGGACGATCCGCACCTGCATAACTGGCTGGATATGGCCAAGGAGCGCATCAGCTTCCAGGGCTTGCCGGCGCGCATTTGCTGGGTGGGCCTGAAGGACCGCGCCCGCCTGGGCCTGGCCTTCAACGAGATGGTCAAGAACGGCGAGCTCAAAGCGCCCATCGTGATTGGCCGCGACCACCTTGACTCCGGTTCGGTGGCCTCGCCCAACCGCGAGACCGAAAGCATGAAGGACGGTTCCGACGCCGTGTCGGATTGGCCTTTGCTGAACGCCTTGCTCAACACCGCCGGCGGCGCCACCTGGGTGTCGCTGCATCACGGCGGCGGCGTGGGCATGGGCTTCTCCCAGCACTCCGGCGTGGTCATTGTTTGCGACGGCAGCGACGCCGCCGCCAAGCGGGTGGGCCGCGTGCTGCGCAACGACCCGGGCACCGGCGTGATGCGTCACGCTGACGCCGGCTATGAGATCGCCGAGAACTGCGCGAGAGAGCAGGGATTGGACCTGCCGATGCTGAAGCGCTGAGAACTTATGTTCTGAAGGTAGGGATGCCGCCGCCGCGCTCACGCAGGCGGCGGCTGACGGCAGCCGGGAAGGCCCGGCAGCCGTGGCTCCGCACGACAAGCTTGTACAAATAAGCGGCGGGGCAGGCAATCGTCTTGCAAAGGAAAAAAACGGTCATGTTGTTCTTGCGCGTTCGTTAGAGACGCGCCGGCGCGCTCGCGTCCGCAGTCCACATGGTTTCGTCATGCCCTGGCGCTGATTCCGCGTCTTGGTCTTGTGATCCGTCCACGCTGGCTCTACAGTTTGCCGGCGCTGGGTTGCGCAACGAAACATGTCGGGCCGCGGAATGCGGCGTAGCGGGCGCATCCGCGTTCGGCCGGCAAGCGCAGCCATGCCCAGGAGGAGAGAGATGCAGACACAAACACTGACGCGCGGTCTGACCGCCCGTCACATCCGTTTCATGGCGCTGGGGTCGGCCATCGGCACCGGCTTGTTCTACGGTTCGGCGGCGGCGATACAGATGGCCGGTCCGGCGGTATTGCTGGCTTATTTGATCGGCGGCGCGGCTGTCTACATGGTGATGCGCGCGCTGGGCGAGATGGCGGTGCATAACCCGGTGGCGGGCTCCTTCGGCCATTACGCCACTAGCTACCTTGGCCCCTTGGCCGGGGTGATCACGGGTTGGACCTACGCTTTCGAGATGATCATCGTCTGCCTGGCCGACGTGACCGCCTTCGGCATCTATATGAGTTTGTGGTTTCCGGAAGTGGACCGTTGGATCTGGGTGCTGAGCATCATCTTCTTCATTGGCGCATTGAACCTATGCAGCGTCAAGGTGTTCGGCGAAATGGAGTTCTGGCTGTCCATCGTCAAGGTGGGGGCCATTGTTGCGATGATCATCGGCGGCGTGGCCATCATTCTGTTTGGCTTTGGCAGCGCCGAGGCCAGCGGTCTGCACAATTTGTGGTCGCACGGCGGCTTCATGCCCAATGGCTGGGGCGGGGTGGTCGCCTCGCTGGCGGTGGTGATGTTCGCCTTTGGCGGCATCGAAATCATCGGCATTTCCGCCGGCGAGGCGCAGGACCCGCAGCGCACCATTCCGCGCGCGATCAATGCGGTGCCGGTCCGCATTCTGTTGTTCTACGTGCTGACGCTGACTGTGCTGATGTCCATCTTCCCATGGCCGCAGATCGGCAGCCAGGGCAGCCCCTTCGTGCAGATTTTCGAAAGCCTGGGCATTCCCGCCGCCGCGCACATTCTCAACGCGGTGGTGATCTCGGCGGCGATTTCGGCGATCAACAGCGACATTTTCGGCGCTGGCCGCATGCTGTACGGCATGGCGCGTCAGGGCCAGGCGCCGCAGAGCTTCGCCAAGCTGTCGGCCAACGGCGTGCCGTGGATGACGGTGCTGGTCATGGCCGCCGCCTTGCTGGCAGGCGTGGTGCTCAACTACCTGATGCCCAAGGATGTGTTCTTGTTGATCGCCTCCATCGCCACCTTCGCCACGGTGTGGGTGTGGCTGATGATCTTGTTGTCTCAGGTGGCGATGCGCCGCCAGATGAGCAAGGAGCAGGCCGCGGAACTGAAATTCCCGGTGCCGTTCTGGCCGTACGCCCCGCTGGCGGCGATTGGCTTCATGCTGTTCGTGATCGGCGTGCTTGGTTACTTCGAGGATACCCGCTCCGCGCTGTTGGTGGGCATGGTGTGGGTGGCGCTGGTGGTGGCTGGACATTTCCTGTGGAGCCGAGTGCTGGCGCCCGGCGTGGAGGCGCAGGCTCAGCGCGACGCCGCATAAAGGCTAGGCGCAAGGTTTTTATCCGGCGGGCGCGGGCTCGCCGGAACATTCAAGCCGCTTGCCGGCAGAGCGCGATAACACCAAAACAGCGCTCACCGCGGCGAGCGGCGCTGCAAACGTTTTAGAAGGAGAATCTCAAGATGGTATTGAACATTGTTCCCGGCACGCTCAGCCTGGCCGAGCTGCGTCGCGTTTCACGTGAAACCGGTTTGCAACTGCAACTGGATCCGTCCAGCCACGCCGCCATCGACGCCTCCGCCGCCACCGTGGCGCGGGTGCTGTCCGAAGGCCGCACCGCTTACGGCATCAACACTGGTTTCGGTTTGCTGGCCAACACCCGCATCGCGCCGGAAGAGCTGGAGTTGCTTCAGCGCTCCATCGTGCTCTCCCACGCCGCCGGCATCGGCGCGCCGATGGACGAATCCACCGTGCGGCTGGTGATGGCTTTGAAGATCAACTCGCTGGCGCGCGGCTTTTCCGGCATCCGCCGGTTGGTGATCGAAGCGCTGATCACCCTGTTTAACCAACGCATCTACCCGGTGATTCCGCAGAAGGGTTCAGTGGGCGCGTCCGGCGATTTGGCGCCGCTGTCGCATATGAGCGCGGTGCTGATCGGCGAGGGTGAAGCCTTCGTCAACGGCACCCGCGTGCCGGGCGCGGTGGCAATGCGTTCCGCCGGCCTGGAGCCGATTACTCTGGCGCCCAAGGAAGGCCTGGCTTTGCTGAACGGCACTCAGGCATCCACCGCCTTCGCGCTGGAAGGCCTGTTCGCCGCGGAAGACCTGTACGCCTCGGCCTCGGTGGCCGGCGCGCTGTCAGTGGAAGCCGCGCTGGGCAGCCGCACGCCGTTCGACGAGCGCATCCACGCGGTGCGCGGCCACGCCGGCCAGATCGACGCCGCCCGCATTTACCGCAGCCTGCTGGAGCATAGCGAGATCGAGCGTTCGCATGAGAACTGCGGCAAGGTGCAGGATCCGTATTCACTGCGCTGCCAGCCGCAAGTGATGGGCGCCTGCCTGACCCAGATTCGCCAAGCCGCCGCGGTGCTGACGGTGGAAGCCAACTCGGTGTCCGATAACCCGCTGGTGTTCGCCGCGGACAACGACATCCTGTCCGGCGGCAACTTCCACGCCGAGCCGGTGGCCTTCGCCGCCGACAACCTGGCCTTGGCGCTGGCCGAAATCGGCTCGCTGTCCGAACGCCGGATGGCGCTGCTGATCGACAGCAATCTGTCCAAGCTGCCGCCCTTCCTGGTTAACAACGGCGGGGTCAACTCCGGCTTCATGATCGCCCAGGTCACCGGCGCGGCCTTGGCTTCGGAAAACAAATCGCTGGCGCATCCTGCCTCGGTGGACAGCCTGCCTACCTCGGCCAACCAGGAGGACCACGTGTCCATGGCCACTTTCGCCGGCCGCCGTCTGCGCGACATGGCCGGCAACACCGCCGGCATCCTGGCGGTGGAACTGCTGGCCGCTTGCCAGGGCGTGGACTTCCGCGCGCCGCACAAGACCTCGGCCAAGCTGGAAGCGGCCAAGGCGGAGTTGCGCGAGCAAGTGAGCTTCTACGACAAGGACCGCTACTTCGCGCCTGACATCGAGAAAGCCGCCGCGCTGGTGGCCAGCGGTTCCTACAACCGCTTCGTCGAGCCCGGCCTGCTGCCGTCGCTGTAATAACTTGTTCACAGTCTCGCGAGCAAGGACGAGACAAGGCGGAAACAGCTGAGAAAGCGAAGTGTTTTCAACGCCGTCTCGCCGATGCGCAGTAGACCTTGAACAGGTTCAGCCGCCAACCGCGTAAACGGAAAGCGGAGCTTGTAAAACGCCGGCTCCAGGTTTTGCCTGGGCCGGCGCGCTTGCTTCCGGCAAGCCGGCGGCGATGCCGATAATCATGAGCCATCAGACCCTGATGCGTGTCGGGGCGAGCCCGGCGCTGCCGACTTTCCTGTACTTCAACCCGCCTTTGCTGGGCTTTGGCTGGATCGCCGCGATACTGCCGTGAGGGCATGAAAAAGCCCCGCTGAGCGGGGCTTGATTGAAGAGGCGAGCCGCGTTTAGAGCCAGCTCAAAGTCCCGCGAGCTAGGGCGAGACAAGGCGAAAACGGCTGAGGAAGCGGAATGGTCAAGTGGTACATGAACATTTCGAAGCTGTGCTCACCGTGCCACGTCTCACGACGCGCAGCAGACTTTGAACAGGTTCTTAAAACACCACCGGCTCGTCCGGCCGCGCCGGCGCCGCCGACTGGCCGAAAATATCCTTCCAGCCGGTGTATGCGGTCACGTACAGCACCGGGAACCACAGCAAGAGGCCAAGGCCCAGCGGAATCATCGCGATGAAGGCCAGTACCGCCAGCATCAGGCCGCTCACTAATACCGCGCCCCAGTTGGCGAGGCCGGCTTGCAGGCTGGCGCGGATCGCCTGCCACGGGCCGGCCTGGTTCAGCGTCACCAGCGCCGGCGCGAACCAGTAAGCCAGGCTGACCAGGAACACGGCCACGCCGCCGATGAAGGCGGCCAGCGCGATAGGACCGGCGATCACCGGGATCGCGTTGGGGTCGCTCTTGGCCACGCTTACCCCCATCGCGCCCATCAACAGGCCCAGCGCGATGCCGATGACGATCAGGATGGCCAGGTACAGCATGCCCACATTGATCAGCGGGCGCAGCGCGGTCTTGAAGCCGGCGAACAAATCACCCAACTCCAGCTCCGATCCCTGCTCGCATTTCTTCGCCGCCAGGATGAAGCCGGCGGCGAACACCGGCGCCAGGAAGAAGGACAGCGGGCCGCCCAGCAAGGGGATCATGCTGACGATGAAATTGATCACCAAATAGGCCAGCGCCAGCAAAATCCAGGTCAGCGGCTGCTGGCGGACAATGTAGAAGGCCTCCACGATCCAGCGCCAGCCGCGCCCGAAAGCGACTTTGCGCGGAGCGGGTAGGGCATCGAATGATTGCATCTAAATCTCCAAAAAGGTTGTGCCAAACAAGCCGGCGGCGCTTGGCGGCGCCTGCCTGCTCGCGTCGTTGCGTCGTTTGCGCGGCAAAAAGACAGAGCCAGACTGACCGCGATTTGCGACGCGGGTTTCCCCGCTTGCGCCTTTTATCCGCATTATGCCCATTTGTCATTGATGGAATCGAAAGCGGAATTATTCGCAGGCTTTTGATTCAAAATGCATTTTGCGGCTACATCGGCATTATCTTGCAAAACGGCCGCATCCGGCTATTTTTCGCATCCCTTCATGCCGCCGCGGTATTCCGCGTGGCGCAGCGGTTGCCGCCTATGGTGAAAATCGGCGATAATTCCATGATTTTGCGACGGTTGGTCCATGCCGGAGGCATGTTCGGGTGGCGCGGCCGTCGTCCCGGTTTCCACACAAGTCTTGAGGTTTTCCCGAAATGGTCACCCGTACCGAGCTTGCCAACGCCATCCGTTTCCTGTCCATGGATGCCGTTGAAAAAGCCAAATCCGGTCACCCCGGCGCCCCGATGGGGATGGCAGACATCGCGGAAGTATTGTGGCGCGATCACCTGAAACACAACCCGGCCAACCCCAATTGGCCAGACCGCGACCGCTTTGTGCTGTCCAACGGTCACGGTTCCATGTTGATCTACAGCCTGTTGCACCTCTCCGGTTACGACCTCTCCATCGAAGACCTCAAGCAGTTCCGTCAGCTCCACTCCAAAACTCCCGGCCATCCCGAATACGGCTACGCTCCCGGCATTGAAACCACCACCGGCCCGCTGGGTCAGGGCATCACCAACGCGGTGGGCATGGCGCTGGCCGAGAAAATGCTGGCGGCGCAGTTCAACCGCGACGGCCATCAGATCGTAGACCACCACACGTACGCTTTCCTGGGCGACGGCTGCCTGATGGAAGGCATCAGCCACGAAGCCTGCTCGCTGGCCGGCACTTGGGGCCTCAACAAGCTGATCGCCTTCTGGGACGACAACGGCATCTCCATCGACGGCCACGTGGAAGGCTGGTTCACCGACGACACGCCGGCTCGCTTCGAAGCCTACGGTTGGCAGGTAATCAAGAACGTCAATGGCCACGATCCGGTGGAAGTGGCTACCGCCATCGCCACCGCGAAGAAGGAAGGCGCGCGTCCGACGCTGATCTGCTGCAAGACCACCATCGGCTTCGGCGCGCCCACCAAGCAGGGCAGCCACGATTGCCACGGCTCACCGCTGGGCGCGGCCGAAATCGCCGCCGCGCGCGAAGGCTTGAACTGGCCGCACGCGCCGTTCGAGATTCCGGCCGAGATCTACGCCGAGTGGAGCGCGCGCGACAAGGGCGCGCTGGCCGAAATCGAATGGAACAAGCGCTTCGACGCCTACCGCGCCGCTTATCCTGAACTGGCCGCCGAATTCAGCCGCCGCATGCAGGGCGAGCTGCCGGCCGGTTGGGAAGAGACCAAGGCCGCCGCCTTGGCCAAGATCGCCGACGCCGCGCAGACCGTGGCCACCCGCAAGGCCAGCCAGATCGCGCTGGAAGCGCTGTCGCCGGCGTTGCCGGAATTCGTCGGCGGCTCCGCCGACCTGACGGGGTCCAACCTGACCAACTGGTCCGGCTCCAAGTGGATAGACCACGACGGCCAGGGCAACTACATCAGCTACGGCGTGCGGGAGTTCGGCATGGCCGCCATCATGAACGGCATGACCCTGCACGGCGGCCTGCGCCCGTACGGCGGCACCTTCCTGATGTTCAGCGAATACGCCCGCAATGCCCTGCGCATGGCTTCGCTGATGAAGATCAACCCGATCTTCGTGTTCACGCACGATTCCATCGGCCTTGGCGAAGACGGCCCCACCCACCAGCCGGTGGAACAAGTGGCCACGCTGCGCTACATCCCCAACCATCATACTTGGCGTCCGTGCGACACCGTCGAAACCGCGGCGGCCTGGGCCCACGCCGTCGAGCAGAAGACCACGCCGAGCAGCATGGTGCTGAGCCGTCAGAACCTGCCCTTCGTCGCCCGCGACGCGGCGCAACTGGCCGCCATCCAGAAGGGCGGCTACGTGCTGCGCGACGCCGCCGGCGCCCGCGCGGTGCTGATCGCCACCGGTTCCGAAGTGGAACTGGCGCTGAAAGCGCAGGACGCGCTGGCGGCCGAAGGCATCCCCGTGCGCGTGGTGTCCATGCCCTGCACCAATGTGTTCGACCGGCAAGACAAGGCCTGGCGCGATAGCGTGCTGCCGGCCGGTTTGCCGCGACTGGCGATCGAAGCCGGTCATCCGGACTTCTGGCGCAAATACGTGGGTCTGGACGGCGATGTGGTCGGCATTGACCACTTCGGCGAATCCGCTCCGGCCCCGCAGTTGTTCCAGGCCTTCGGTTTCACCGTCGACAATGTAGTGGCCAAGACCAAAGCCCTGCTGTGATGTAAAGACAGGCCATTGCGAAAGCAATGGCCTTTTGTTCGCCGTTTCATGTAGTGGACGCACTACACAACACGCGGAGCGCCGGCCGGGAAGCCGGGCGCTCCGGATCGTCCCCCAGGAGATTTAGAAGCATGACTATCCGCATCGCCATCAATGGTTACGGCCGCATCGGCCGCCAGGTACTGCGCGCCATCTACGAAAACCAGCTGCACGACGATTTCAAAGTAGTGGCCGTCAACGCCACCGGCGATCTCAACATCAATGCCCACCTGACCAAGTTCGACACCGTGCACGGCCGTTTCCCCGGCGAGGTCGAGCAAGACGACGCGCACCTGATCCTGAACGGCGACAAGATCCCGTTTTTCAGCACCCGCAACCCGGCGGAACTGCCTTGGAAGGAACTGGATGTGGATCTGGTGCTGGAGTGCACCGGCGCCTTCACCAGCAAAGACAAGTGCCAGGCCCACCTGGACGCCGGCGCCAAGAAGGTGCTGATCTCCGCGCCGGGCGGCGATGATGTCGACGCCACCATCGTTTACGGCGTCAACCACGACGTGTTGAAGCCGGAAATGACCGTGGTGTCCAACGCGAGCTGCACCACCAACTGTCTGGCTCCGGTGGCCAAGGCGCTGCACCAGGCCATCGGCATCAAGAAGGGCCTGATGACCACCATCCACGCCTTCACCAACGACCAGGTGCTGACCGACGTCAAGCACAAGGACCTGCGCCGCGCCCGCTCCGCCACCGACAATATGATCCCGACCAAGACCGGCGCGGCCAAGGCCGTGGGCCTGGTGCTGCCGGAGCTGAAAGGCAAGCTGGACGGCTTCTCGGTGCGCGTGCCCACCATCAACGTGTCGCTGGTGGACCTGACTTTCAGCGCCGCGCGCGACACCACCAAGGACGAAGTCAACGACATCCTGAAGGAAGCCGCCAACGGCGCGATGAAAGGCATTCTGGGCTACAACACCTTGCCGCTGGTGTCCGGGGACTTCAACCACACCGAGGAAGCCTCCACCTTTGACTCCACGCTGACCAAAGTCACCGGCGGCAATATGGTGAAAGTGCTGGCCTGGTACGACAATGAATGGGGTTTCAGCTGCCAGATGCTGCGCACAGCGCGTGCGATGTTCGCTTGCTGATGATGATGTGATTCGGAAAATCCGGGCCGGCGCGCCATGCCGGCCCGGATTTTTTGCGTCTGCTAGCGCCGGCGCTACATCCACCGGCATTTGATTGGTGTTAAGGTAGGGCCGTTTTTTTGGCATACACTTGCCTGGCGATCATGAATATCGCTTCCGCTGAACTCGCCGTCACAGGAAAGCAGCATGCGACAGAACCAAGCATTGTCCCGCCCTGAGAAATGGGTCCGGCTGGTCTCCTGGCTGGTGGCTTTGGTGTTCGCCGGCTTTTTGTCCAACCTGGGCGAGCTGGTGATCCGCGACCTTTTCTACGTGCCGGACGGCGGCCCGCCGCAGCTGGAAGCGCTGCAACAGCAAGCCGGCGTTGCGCCGTTGCGGCAACGGCAGCAGGCGCTGCAGCGTCAGAACGACGCCCAGCGCGTCCAGCTGGAAAACCTCGGCGCCACCCGAGAACAGCTGGAGCGCAATTACCAGACCCAGCGCAAGGGCCTGGCCAATTGGCTGGCCAGCCGCGCCGCCAGCACCGATCCGCGGCAAAGCGCCGAAGTCAGCCGCCGTACTCGGGAACTGGACGCCCTTCAGGC
The DNA here is from genome assembly GCF_000711885.1 of Chromobacterium haemolyticum DSM 19808. GTDB lineage: Bacteria > Pseudomonadota > Gammaproteobacteria > Burkholderiales > Chromobacteriaceae > Chromobacterium > Chromobacterium haemolyticum. Next base: position 9,751 of record NZ_JONK01000034.1, on the reverse strand, counting down.
GCAAATCCTGCAATGGCAGCAGAAGGAAGACCGGGCGAGCGACGGCCTGCGTGCGCTGGAGCACAGTCGGCAGGCCCTGCAGCGCCAGATCGACAAGGCCGAGGCCGTCGCCCAGGATCGTTATCAGCAGGCCTACCAGCGTTTTGAGTTGAAAGTGTTCCTGCTGCGGCTGGCGGTTATTCTGCCGCTGCTATTGCTGGCGGTATGGCTGTTCAGCCGTTACCGGACCCATCGCTACTGGTTCTTCGTTTATGGCTTTGGGCTGTTCGCCTTGTTCGCCTTCTTTGTCGAGCTGTTGCCCTATCTGCCTAATTTCGGCGGCTACGTGAGGCTGGCGGTGGGCATTGCGCTGACGGTGTTTGCAGGACTGCGCATGATTCAGGCCTTCCAGCGCTACGCGGAGAAGAAGCGCGCCGAGCTGCAGCAAAGCCAAAGCGAGCGCGCGCGCCATGTGGCTTACGCCCAGGCCTTGGGCGCCTACCAGAAGAAAACTTGCCCATCCTGCGACCATCAATACAATATTGCCGGCGACGACGCCGACTACTGCGTGCATTGCGGCCTGCAGCTGTTCCGCAGCTGCGGCTGCGGCGCGCGCAATTTCGCCTTTTTTCCGTACTGCAAAAAATGCGGCCGCCCCGGCGCCAAGCCGGAGTCTGCGCCGATGAATCAATCGACAAGCGAATCCAAACCCGAGCGAGCGAACGATGAAATTCAATAAACTTTCCGAACAGGCCCTGGCCGGCAAGCGCGTGCTGATCCGCGTGGACATGAACGTGCCGGTGAAAAACGGCGTCATCGGCGACGATACCCGCATCCGCGCCAGCCTGCCGTCCATCGAGCTGTGCCTGAAGGCCGGCGCCGGCGTCATCCTGATGACCCATTTGGGCCGCCCCACTGAAGGCGAGCCCAAGCCGGAAGACAGCCTGGCGCCGGTGGTGGAGCGCTTGTCCGGCCTCTTGGGCAAGCCGGTGCGCCTGGTGGCGGACTGGCAGTCCGGCTTCAGCGTGGCGCCGGGCGAAGTGGCGATGCTGGAGAACGTGCGCCTGAACAAGGGCGAAAAAAAGAACAACGCCGATCTGGGCCGCGCCTACGCCGCCTTGTGCGACGTTTTCGTCAACGACGCCTTCGGCACCGCTCACCGCGCGGAAGCCTCCACCCACGCGGTGGCCCAGTTCGCGCCGGCCGCCTGCGCCGGCGTGCTGCTCTCCGCTGAGCTGGAAGCGCTGGGCAAGGCGCTGCAAGCGCCGGCGCGGCCGCTGGTGGCCATCGTCGCCGGCTCCAAGGTGTCCACCAAGCTGACCATTCTGGAATCGCTGGCCGACAAGGTTGACCAGCTGATCGTGGGGGGCGGCATCGCCAACACCTTCTTGCTGGCCGAAGGCAAGGCCATCGGCAAATCGCTGGCCGAGGCCGAACTGGTGGAGGAAGCCAAAAAGGTGATCGCCAAGATCCGCGCCCGCGGCGGCGACGTGCCGCTGCCGGCCGACGTGGTCTGCGCCAAGGAGTTCGCCGAAACCGCCGCCGCCGTGACCAAGAGCGCGGCCGAGGTGAGCGCCGACGACATGATTCTGGACATCGGCCCGGATTCGGCGCGCGAACTGGCCGCCATCATCGCCAAGGCCGGCACCGTGGTATGGAACGGCCCGGTGGGCGTGTTCGAGTTCGAACAGTTCGGCGGCGGCACCAAGACCCTGGCTCAGGCCATCGCGGCCTCGCCGGCCTTCTCCATCGCCGGCGGCGGCGATACGCTGGCGGCGATCGCCAAGTACGGCATCACCGACGACATCAGCTATATCTCCACCGGCGGCGGCGCTTTCCTGGAGTTCCTGGAAGGCAAGGAGCTGCCGGCGGTAGCTATCCTGGCCGAGCGCGCTAGCTGAGGCCAGGGAAAAAGGCTATCAGGATGAATGGCTTGCGTTACACTGTTTTATTCCTCGCCGTTTCATTCTGATGGCCCACCCGCCGGAGATACTCATGTCGCTCAATACTTGGTTGCTGTTCGTCACCACCGTGTTTTTCGTCTCGGCCACGCCCGGGCCCAATATGCTGCTGGCGATGACCCACGGCATCCACTACGGGGTGCGGCGCACGCTGATGACGTGTTTTGGCCTGATGACGGCGCTGGGTTTGATCATGTTCGGCTCCGCCGCTGGCCTGGGCGCGGTGCTGGCCACCTCCGAACTGCTGTTTTCCTTGGTAAAATACGCCGGCGCCGCCTATCTGATCTATCTGGGAATCAAGACTTGGCGCAGCCAGCCGCAGCCGGTGGAGGAAATCCGGGAGGCGGCGACCGGGAAGCACACGCCCTGGGGCATGTTCCGCACGGGCTTCCTGGTGGCGATGAGCAATCCCAAGGCCTTTATTTTCTTTACCGCGTTGTTCCCCCAGTTTATGAACGCGCAACAGCCGCAGGGGCCGCAGCTGGCGATCCTGGCGGCGACGTTTTACGTGATCGAGGCGTCCTGGCAGCTGGCTTACGCCGGCGGCGGCGCGCGTTTGGCCGGCTGGCTGAATAGCGCGCGGCGTCTCAAGCTGGTCAACAAGGTATCCGGCGGCGCTTTTGTCGGCGCCGGCGTATTGTTGTCCAGCGTGTCCAGACACTGAATTGATGAATTCGCCTCGGGCCGCGGCGCGGTCCGGGCGCCAACCATGCTCCGCTCAGGCGGAGCAGTTTGCGGAGATTGAACACCATGGCTCTCGTTTCCATGCGTCAGCTGCTGGACCACGCAGCGGAATTCGGCTACGGCCTGCCGGCCTTCAACGTCAACAACCTGGAGCAGATGCGCGCCATCATGGAGGCCGCCGACAAGGTGAACGCTCCGGTGATCGTGCAGGCCTCCGCCGGCGCGCGCAAATACGCCGGCGCGCCCTTCCTGCGCCACATGATCCTGGCCGCGGTGGAAGAATTCCCGCACATCCCGGTCGTGATGCATCAGGATCACGGCACCAGCCCGGACGTGTGCCAACGCTCGATCCAGCTTGGTTTCTCCTCGGTGATGATGGACGGTTCGCTGAAGAGCGACGGCAAGACCCCGGCCGACTATGACTACAACGTCGACGTCACCCGCACCGTGGTCAACTTCGCCCACGCTTGCGGCGTGTCGGTGGAGGGCGAGATCGGCTGCCTGGGCAGCCTGGAAACCGGCATGGCCGGCGAAGAGGACGGCGTGGGCGCCGAGGGCGTGCTGGATCACAGCCAGTTGCTGACCGATCCGGAAGAAGCGGCCCAGTTCGTCAAGGATACCGGCGTGGACGCATTGGCCATCGCCATCGGCACCAGCCACGGCGCTTACAAGTTCAGCAAGAAGCCCACCGGCGACGTGCTGCGCATCGACCGCATCAAGGAAATCCACGCCCGCATCCCCAACACTCACCTGGTGATGCACGGTTCCTCCAGCGTGCCGCAGGAATGGCTGCAGATCATCAACGAGTTTGGCGGCGATTTGGGCGAAACCTACGGCGTGCCGGTGGAAGAGATTGTGGAAGGCATCAAGCACGGCGTGCGCAAGGTCAACATCGACACCGACCTGCGCCTGGCCTCCACCGGCGCCATCCGTCGCTTCCTGGCCCAGCACCCGGCCGAGTTCGATCCGCGCAAATACCTGAAAGTGTCCACGGATGCGATGCGCGACATCTGTATCGCCCGCTACGAGGCCTTCGGCTCCGCCGGCCAGGCCAGCAAGATCAAGGCGATCAACCTGGACACCATGGCCAATAAATACCTGAAGGGCGAACTGGCGCAGATCGTCAAGTAAGGATCTGCCTTTTTGCCCGGACCAGCCCGCCGCGAGCGGGCTTTTTTGCGGGCGGGCGTCTAGCCACCTTGACGTATTGGAGGCCCGGCCCGGATTGCTTACACTGCGGTATCCGCTTAATGCGCACAGAGGCAGGCGATGAAACTGAATCTTTTGTATTTTGCCCGCTTGCGGGACGAGTTCGGTCTGGAGAGCGAACACTTGGACAGCGACGCGGCCACGGTGGAGGAGCTGCTGGTGGAGTTGCGGCTGCGCGGCGAGGTCTGGGCGCGGGAGCTGGCCGCTGACCGGGTGTTCCGCGTGGCGGTGAACCAGCAGATGGCGCGCTTGGACTCCGCTTTGAGCGACGGCGACGAGGTGGCGGTGTTTCCGCCGGTGACCGGGGGATGAGCATGGGGCCGTTCACGGTGCGGGTGCAGCCGCAGCGTTTCAGCGCCGGCGCGGAAATCGACGCGCTGTCCGGCAACCCGGCTTGCGGCGCGGTGGTGAGCTTCAGCGGGCTGGTGCGGGATTACGGCGACAGTCGCGATGTGACAGCGCTTGAACTGGAACACTATCCGGGCATGACCGAAAAAGCGTTGGAAGCCATTGTGGCGGAGGCGCGCCGGCGCTGGCCGTTGCAGGCGGCCACCGTCATCCACCGCGTTGGGCGGCTGAGTCTGGGCGAGCCCATCGTGCTGGTGGTGGTGGCCAGCAGCCACCGCCGCGACGCTTTCGCCGCCGCGGAATTCCTGATGGACTACCTGAAGCAGGACGCGCCGTTCTGGAAAAAGGAAATTCTGGCCGATGGCAGCGCGCGCTGGGTGGAGGCCAAACACAGCGACGCTCAAGCGGCGGAACGCTGGCAATGAGCCACCAGGCGCTGATTCTGGCCGGCGGCCGCGCCACGCGCATGGGCGGCGTCGACAAGGGCCTGGCGATGTTGTCCGGGCGGCCGCTGCTGGCGCACGCCTTGGCGGCGCTGGCCGCGCAGACGCCGCTGGCGCAACGGGTGTGGATCTCGGCCAACCGCAATCTGGACGCGTACGCAGGTTTCGGCTGTCCACTGCTGCCGGATAGCCTGCCGGACTACCCGGGACCGTTGGCCGGAGTGCTGGCGGCCTTGGAGCGCGACGACGGCGCGGTCTGGTTGGTGATGCCTTGCGACGCGGTGCGGCTGCCGGCGGATTTCTCGCGTCGTTTGCTGGCGGAAGTGGCGGCTGGCCGCCAAGCGGCCAGCGCGAGGGACCGCGAAGGCTGGCATCCCAGCCTGCTGGCCCTGGGGCCTGGTCTGCGAGCCGGTCTGACCGCCTATCTGGCCGGCGGAGGCCGTTCCATCCGCGGCTGGCTGGCCGGACTGGACCATGTCGAAGTCGCGTTCGACCATCTCTTCCCCAATCTCAACACCGCGGACGCGCTGGCGGCGCTTGAGGCCAAGCCGGGCGAAAACTGAGGCCGCATGGCGATTTGTTTCGCATCACGAAAGTTTTAACTCTTTGTCATTTTGTTTTGCTATAGTGCGCGCGATCGGAGCGTCTATCGCGGTCCATGGCAGTGGACGGGCGTCTCCTCATTTCGGTCGCGGCCGGCGGCGTCGGCGCGAGCGACAACAAACAAGACAAGGATGCGTTTCGTGAAACTGAAAACCATGAGCCTGTGTCTGGCGGCGAGCCTGGCGTTGTTCGGCTGTTCCTCCGGCTCCGGCAGCTGGGGGCCGGGCGATCAGACCACCGGCGTTTCGCGCCAGCCGGTGGCGGTGAAGATGATCGCCTTCAACGATTTCCACGGCAATCTGGAGATGCCGGGCCAACTGACGGTGCCGGATCCGGCCGATCCAAGCAAGACTGTCAAGATCAACGCCGGCGGCGTCGACTATCTGGCGGCCTGGGTGCAGTCGCTGCGCGCCAAATCGCCCAATACCGTGGTGGTGTCGGCCGGCGATCTGATCGGCGCCAGCCCGCTGGTGTCCGGCTTGTTCCACGACGAGCCCACCATCGAGGCAATGAATTTACTGGGCCTGGACCTCAATGCCGTGGGCAACCACGAGTTCGACGACGGCCAGCAGGAACTGCTGCGCATGCAGAACGGCGGCTGCAAGACGGACGCGCCCACGACTTCCTGTCTGAACGGCAAATTCGCCGGCGCCAAGTTCAAATTTCTGGCGGCCAACGTCAAGAAAAGCGATGGCGGCACCTTGTTCCCTGCCTATGAAATCAAGAAGTTCGGCGGCATTCCGGTGGCTTTCATCGGCATGACTTTGAAAGGCACGCCGGAAATCGTGTCGCCGGACGGCATCAAGGGCCTGAGCTTCCAGGACGAGGCGGCCACGGTGAACCAACTGATTCCGCAACTGAAGCGACAGGGCGTCTCCGCCGTGGTGGTGGTGGTGCACGAGGGCGGCTATCAGAGCGGCAATTTCAACGAGTGCAACGGCGTGTCCGGCCCCATCGTCGACATCGTCAAAAAACTGGATCCGGCTGTGAAGCTCGTGGTCACCGGCCACACCCACCAGGCCTACAACTGCGTGATCGATGGCCGCCGGGTGACCAGCGCCAAGAATTACGGGCAGTTGTTCACCGAAATCGACTTTGTGCTGGATCCGGCCACCCGTGACGTCAAGCCCGGTTCGATTCAGGCGCAGAACCGGGTGGTGGCCCGCGAAATCGCGCCGCTGGCCTCGGTCAGCAATCTGGTCAAGCTGTATAAGGATCTGGTGGCTCCGGTGGCCAATCGAGTAGTGGGCCAGGCCGCGGGCATTTTGGATCGCACCCCGTCGGCGGCCGGCGAAACCGCGTTGGGCGACGTGGTGGCCGACGCGCAATTGGCGGCGGGCGCCGCTCAAGGCGCGGTAGTGGCTTTCATGAATCCGGGCGGAGTGCGAGCCGACATTATCCCCGGCGCCGGCGGCAATGTGACGTACAGCCAATTGTTCACCACTCAGCCGTTCGGCAACGTGATGACCACCTTGACTCTGACCGGCGCGCAGATTGATCAGCTGCTGGAGCAGCAATGGAGCGATCCGTCAAAGGTCAAGATTCTGCAAGTATCCAAGGGCTTCAGTTATAGCTGGAGCCAGGCGGCGCCGGTGGGCAACAAAGTGGACATCGCCAGCATCAAGATCAACGGCATCGCCATTGATCCCTTGGCCAGCTACCGGGTGCAGGTCAATAACTTCATCGCCGGCGGCGGCGATGGTTTCACTGTGTTGACTCAGGGCGGCAACCGGGTGGGCGGCGGCGTGGACGTGGACGTGCTGGAGAGTTATTTCGCCGGCGCGTCGCCGGTGGCGGTGCCGGCGCTGAACCGGATCACGCGTCTGCCTTGAGTTAGGGCGTTGGGGGCAGCCGTCCGCGCGCTTCCAGCGCGCGGAACACCCGCAGCGCCACCCAGGCGTCGTTGCCGGCGTAAGCTTGTTGCGCCGGCGTCAGCGGTAGTTTGGACCAGTTGGTGGTGGACAGTTTCTTGGATTTGCGGAAGTACTGGCCGAACAGCCGCGCCACCGCCTGCACCGCGCCGACGGTGATGCGCGGGTCGTCGCTGTCGAAGCAAGACACCAAGTCCAGCACTCGGCCGCAACGTATGCCCAAGCGCTGCTTCAGCAGCGACTGATCCGAACTGAGTTCGAAGCCCACCAAGAGCCGCTGAGGGTCTTCCAGCAGGGTTTTCAACTCCGGCGCGCACTGGCCGTCCTGCACCGGGAACAGCCAGGCGCCGTCGTCGCAGGCCAACTGTATCAGGTGAGGGCCGGTTGGTTTTTCGCCTTTGTGGAAAGTGGGGCGGGATTCGGTGTCGAAGCCCAGCACCGCGCAGCCGCCCAGCTCCCGCAACGCGGCGGCGGCCAGTTCCGGCGTGGCGGCCAGCCGCACCTGCTCCGGGGTCAAGCCGGCGAACAGCGGCAGCGCTTTGATCTCCTCACGAGGAATTTGTCGGGTTGGCAACATGGCGGTCTCGCTGACTTGAGGGTAATTTGCAACCTTACCGCATTTAATGGCGGTGGTCAGGCATAAGCTGTCATATTTTTTGACGGTCCCAGCAGGAGATGCCCAACAACGGTGGAAATATCCTGTAGTATCGTCGGCATGCCTAATTCTTCACGTTATCTTGGCCGGCAGGCAATCGTTGATCGCCAGCAGCAACTGGTGGCCTATGAACTATTGTTCCGTTCCAGCCCGGCCAATTTCGCCTTGGTGCGCGACGATCTGCTCGCCAGCGCCGAGGTGTTGCGCAACGCCTTCGGTGAACTGGGCAACGTGGATGTGTTGGGTCAGTTTCCCGGTTTCATCAACGCTAGCGCGGATTTGTTGCAAGACGCCATCCTGGACCAATTGCCGGCGGAACGGCTGGTGCTGGAAATACTGGAAACGGTCACCGTCACCGAGGCCTTGCTGCAACGGATGGCGCTGTTGCGCCAGCGCGGCTTCCGCCTGGCGTTGGACGATGTGATCCACTTGGGGCCGGACCAGACCGCGATGCTGCCGCTGGTGGACATTGTCAAAGTGGACGTGGCTGCGGTGGAAACAGAGCGCCTGCCGGCGCTGATGGCGCAGTTGAGCGATTTCGACGGCATTTTGCTGGCGGAAAAGGTGGATAGCCGCGAACAGTTCGAACGCTGCCGGGATTTGGGTTTCCGCTGGTTCCAGGGCTATTTCCACGGCCGGCCGGTGGTGTTGAGCAGCACGGACGCGCCGTAGCGCCACATCCTCTCCACCGGCCCTGTTCACGGGGCCTTGATCGGTTTGTGGTAGGCCAGGCTGGCGGCTCGGGTCTCCGCCACAATGCGATCAAACTCCCCGCTGTCCTGCAAGGCCTTCAAGCCGCGATTGAAACGCTCCACCAATTCCGGGCCCTGGCGGTGTTTGCGCCAGATCACCACATGCAGCGGCGCCACCCAGAACGATTTGCTTTGCGGCTCCAATTGCTGAGCCAGCCGGGGCGGGAAGTTGCGGGCGATAAGGTATTGACCCACTTCCGCGTCGATGGGGAACAAGTCGATGCGGCCGGCCAGCAGTTTGCGCAGATTGGTGACGTCGTCCGGCGCCATATCCGGCACTAAGTGGCCGGACTTGACCTGCTGATTGAATTCGTCTGAATAGAAATTGCCGACTGTGACGCCCACCCGCGCGTGGCGCAGATTGGACAAGTCGTTCCAGGGGAAGGTGGCGTTGCGGCGCTGGAAAAATACCATGCGCGCATGCAGCATGGGTTGGGTGAATAGTAGATCCTGCTTGCGTTCCGGCGTCGGCGCCCAGCCGAAGCTCCCGTCCACGGTGCCGTTGCGCGCCGATTGCAGCGTGCGGTTGTTGGGGTAGTAACGGAAGGCGACGTCGACGTTGGCGCGGGCGAACGCCTCTTTGACCAGACGCGACAAAATGCCGTCATACGGCAGTTCCTTGCCCATATAGGGCGGCCACTCCTGGTTGGACAGGGTGATTTTCAGACGTGGCGCGGCCTGCGGCTGAGCTGCCGCCAGCAGGACTACAGCCAGGCTGCCCAGCAGCCAGCTGCGAAGTCTCATCATTTCCCCGAATCCTTGCTCAATCTGTGCGCGCGGCATGCGTGCTGCCCGTACGGAGCGCGGCGTGCGCCGCGTCTCCGCTCGATATTGTTGTGGGCCTCGAGGGCCTATTGCTGAATCGTAGGCAGGTTTGGCGTCCGGCGTAAAGCGCTTCCATTGCCGCGGGGTCGGCAAAGAGGCGTTGCGGCGGCCGCGCCGCGAAGACACGGCGCCGCTTGCGCGGGCTTAGAACCTGTTTACGATCTCCGGAGCAATAGAGCCAGGAAAGCCAAGTGGATGAACTGCAAGCTGGTATTGAGTTTCCGCTCACAGTTCTTCCACAGCCTTCTGCTCTTTTCCAACCAAGCGAAGCTGCGCTCCACAATCCATCGTTTTGGCATCACCTTGAACGTATGCAGCTCGCTTCTCTTCGCGATCTGTACCGTCACATACCCGCCCAGAATCTCCCGCACTCCCTGCGCGAAGGGCTGGCCCACGTAACCGCTGTCGCACAGCAGGCTTT
>NZ_JONK01000033.1 GCF_000711885.1 Chromobacterium haemolyticum DSM 19808 | reverse complement strand
GGGCCGCGCCAACCTGATTTTTTTAATGCCAGCTCCAACACGCTTACGCCGTGCAAGTCAGGTTCGGTCCATTTGCGCCAATACGCATAGACGTTCTGCCACTTGGGAAAGTCAGGCGGTAGATAGCGCCACTGACAACCTGTGCGTAGAACATAGAGCACTGCGCAGAACACTTCATACAGATCCAGCTGTACCGGTTTGGTGTTACGCCGTACGCCACGTAGTAGCGGCTCTATCTGGGCAAACTTTTCTCGACTAATGTCGCTTGGGTAGGATTTTCTCTTCACCAGCCCATTATCGCTCACAAAAAGATCGTAAACAGGTTCTTAGAGCCTGTTCAAAGCCTCGCGAGCAAGGGCGAGACAAGGCGAAAACGAGCGAAAAATCAGAATGGTCAAGTGGTACCTGAGCATTTTGAGGATGTTTTCAACGCCGTATCGCCGAAGCACAGCAGACTATGAACAGGTTCTTAGCGGCCTTTCGGCGGGCTGAACAAGGCCGAGCTCGGACGCGAGGCGGCGGGCTTGCTGCGCTGGCCCTGACCCTGACCTTGCGATGAGCGCTGACCAGGCTGGCCGTTTGTGGCGTTTTTGGCCTGACCCTGTCCCTGGCGCGGCTTGGACGCCGGGGAGCGATGGCCGTGGCCGGTGGGCTTGCTGTCCGGCTGGTGGCGCGGCTTGCCGCCGCCGCCCTGGCGCTGCGGCTGGCCGCGGCGATTGCCGCCGCCCATCGGAATGGGCTCGGGTTTCACCGACAGATCGGCCTCGAAGCCGGGTACCGAGAAGCGCTCGATCGATTGCTTAGTGAGCTTCTCGATATCCTTCAGGAAGTTGAACTCATCGACGCAGACCAGCGATACCGCTTCGCCTTTGCTGCCGGCGCGGCCGGTGCGGCCGATGCGGTGCACGTAGTCTTCCGGCACATTGGGCAATTCGAAGTTGACCACTTGCGGCAGTTGGTCGATGTCCAGGCCGCGCGCGGCGATGTCGGTGGCGACCAGCACTTGCAATTCGCCGCTCTTGAAGTCGGCCAACGCGCGCGTACGTGCGTTCTGGCTCTTGTTGCCGTGAATCGCGGCGGCGGGGATGCCGGTCTTGTCCAGTTTTTCCGCCAGGCGGTTGGCGCCGTGCTTGGTGCGGGTGAACACCAGCGCCTGGAACCAGTTGTGCTCCTTGATCAGGTGGATCAGCAAGTCGGTTTTGCGGTCGCGGTCCACCAGGTGGATCTTTTGGTCCACCAGTTCGTTGGTGGTATTGCGGCGCGCCACTTCCACCAGCTTGGGGTTGTCCAGCAGGCGGTCGGCCAGGCTCTTGATCTCGTCGGAGAAGGTGGCGGAGAACAGCAGGTTCTGACGCTTGGCCGGCAGCAGGGCCAGCACTTTGCGGATGTCGTGAATGAAGCCCATGTCCAGCATGCGGTCCGCTTCGTCCAGCACCAGAATCTCAACGCCGGACAGGTCGATATTGCGTTGACCGGCATGGTCCAGCAGACGGCCCGGCGTGGCCACCAGGATGTCCAGCGGCTTGCGCAGCGCGCGGGTTTGCGGATTGATGTTGACGCCGCCGAACATCACCATGGAGGTTAGCGGCAGGTGCTTGCCGTAGGTCTGCACCGATTCTTCCACCTGGGCGGCCAGTTCGCGAGTGGGGGTCAGCACCAGCGCGCGCGGGCGGCCCGGCTGGGTGGCCGGCTTGCCCATCAGGATGTGCAGCAGCGGGAGGGTGAAGCCGGCGGTCTTGCCGGTGCCGGTTTGGGCCGCGGCCAACAGGTCGCCGCCTTGCAGCACTTGCGGGATGGCCTGGGCTTGAATCGGGGTGGGGGTGGTATAGCCGGTTTCGCTGACGGCGCGCAACAGGGGTTCGGCCAGACCGAGGTCGGCAAAGGTGAGTGTGGACATGTTTGCTCCTGCGACGGCCTATCGCAGTATGTGCGAACCAATCCAGGCTGACGGGAAAAAGTTAGGGATGCGATGGGCGCTTCGGGATGAAGCGCGCGCGGCGCGCAAAGATTGGAATTGCACGCGGGAGGCCGGAGTTTACCTTCAAATCGGCGGTTTGGGAACTTGTCGCCGCATTGTCATATCCATTTCAGCGGAATCCAAACCCGCGCAAAGCCGTTTTGACGGCTGATATTATTAATAAATGCGAATGGGTGAACTGGTATCATGTTGTCACGTCGCCGGTGCAGCGGAGCGCTGCGGCCGAGGCGGCAAGATGCCCTGTTTTGATGTGTCCGCCCGGGATGGGCGGCGAATAACGCAGTTCAGAGGAAATCGGTATGCCTGGATCCGCCCGTAGGCTGGTCGGCTTGATCATTTTGTGTCCGGCGTTGGCGCTGGCCGCCGGCAAAGGCGGCTCGGAGGGTGGTCATGGCCGTGCGGCGGCGAGCGGCAAGGCCGCCGAGGAAGCGGTGGAAGCCAACGCGCAGGTGGCAACCGATTTCAACTGCGACAAGCCGGGCAATCCGGTGGAGGCCATGGTGTGCCAGGACGAGAGCCTGACCCGGCAGGACAATCGGCTGGAGAAAGTCTACGCCCAGGCGCTGGAGCAGGCCCAGCAGGGGCGTCCGGGTGCCGAGGCCAAACTGATCGCCGAGCAGCGCCGCTGGGTAAAAAGCCTGAAGGACTGCGTCAAGACCGAGGACATGCATATGTGCCTGGGCGATGTCTACATCATGCGCATCACCCAGTTGCAGGCGGCTTGGGGATTGGCGCCGTCGCTGACGCCCTTGCGCTATGTCTGCAAGGGCAACGCCACCCGCACCGTGTTGGCTACCTTTTACCGTACTCACCCCCCCACGGTGAAGCTGGAGTACAACGGTTCCACCGCCATCTTGCACCAGGGCCTGAGCGGCAACGGCGCGCGCTACACGGCGCCGGGACTGGAGCTGTGGATCAGGGGCCGCGAGGCCAGCATTACCTGGCGCGGCGAACCTTTGGATTGTTCCAGCCAGCCTTCGCCCTAAGAACCTGTTCACGATCTGTTGCGCTGCGGCGATACGGCGTTAAAAACAAGCTCAAAATGCTCATGTGCCCCTCGACCATTCCGCTTTTTCGCTCGTTTTCGCCTTGTCTTGCTCTTGCTCGCGAGATCGTGAACAGGCTCTAATCAGCCGTTCAAAGCGCGCCGCGGCGAAAACGTCCTCCGCGTGTTGCGCGCCGTGCGAGCAAAGCCGCTTTTTCTGCCGTTTCCGCTGGTCTTTCCTTTGCCCGCGCAACTTTGAGCGGGCGCAACCGGCGCCGGCCCCGTACAATAGCGTCTTTATTCTGCAAAGCCGCGCACCGTCCATGGCCCTGTCCGCCACCATTTATAAAGCCAATCTTGCCGTGTCCGACATGGATCGCGGCTATTACGCCAGTCATCAGCTCACGCTGGCCCAGCACCCGTCCGAAACCGTCGAGCGCATGATGCTGCGCCTGGTCGCCTTTGCGCTCAACGCCAGTGAAACCCTGCAATTCAGCCGTGGCCTGAGCGCAGACGACGAGCCGGAGTTGTGGCAGAAAAGTTATGCCGACGATATCGAACTGTGGGTAGAACTGGGCGAGCCGGATGAAAAACGGCTGAAGAAAGCGTGCAGCCGCGCCGAGCAAGTGGTGCTGTACAGCTATGGCGGCCGCGCCAGCGAGGTGTGGTGGCCGCAGATCGAGAACAAGCTGTCCCGGCTGGACAAGCTCAGCGTGTTCCGCGTTGAGCCGGCCACGTTGGCGGAATTGGTCGCCATCTGCCAGCGCAGCATGCAGTTGAGCGCCACCATCCAGGATGGCCAGCTGTGGCTGGCCGACGAATCAAGCAATGTGCTGGTGGAGCCGCTGCGGCTCAAATAAGGCGCTCAGCCGCGCAGCCAGGCGCGCAGACGCGCCAGCCAGCCTGAGTGTACCGTGCGCGGCAGCCGCGCTTTGCGTTTGAGCCAGGGCATGCGTTGATGACGGGCCGCGTAGGCATTCAATAGCCGGCGGTGGCGCAGCGCCAGATCGCCGCGTTTCATCGCCGCGCGCTCACCAGCCGCCACCAGGCGAGCAAGGACGCGCGCCAGCCGAGTTTCGGCTCGGCCCGGCCGCGTGTTGCCGGAAAACGGGTTTCGAGTATGTAGCGGCGCAGCGCCAGCGGCGTCGGGTCCTCGTCCGGCAGGTAGTCCGGAATGCCGCGCGTCGGCAAGGCGCGACGGACAGGTTTGTTTGATGTCATGGCCAAAGGTTTCCAGGTGGAACACTTGGCTGAATGCTAGGCTCCGACGCGTAAAAAGAGGCTAAAGAAGCTGCGGTCTCCGATAAAAAGCGGCTAGTCGCGCCGCGCGTCGCGCACCGCGCGCGCCAAGGCGTCGTTTTCCCCTCCCATGCGCTCCAGCGCCGCGATCACGCCGTTCCGGTCCGCCGCGCTGCGGTTCTGGCTCAGCTTTTCCTTGATATCCCAACGCTTCACTCGTAGCCGGAAGCCGACGACTGCGCGCTGCATGGCCTGGATGGCCGGGTTTTCGCTGGGTAGCCGCCAGCCGGATTCGCCTTCGAAAAAGCGTACCTGCCGCTCCAGCTGGCTCAACAAGGCCGCGCCTTCCATTTCCTCCGCCACGCCGTGCGCATGCGCTGCCCGGTAGTTCCAGGTAGGCACCTGGGCGCCGCCGGCAGCGTACCAGGCCGGCGACACATAACCATGTTCCCCGTGAAACAATGCCACGCTGCTGCTGCCGCGCAGCAACGCTTGAGTGTGCGGGTTGGCGCGCGCCAGATGGCCGAGCAGGCAGTCTGGCTGTTCAGGATCGGCCAGCAAGATCAGATGGCTGATCCAGGGCTCGCCGTTGGTCTGAGGCGTGATCAGGGTGGCGAAGGGGTGGGCGGCCAGCAGTTCCGCCAGCGCGGCCGGGCGGCCCGAGAAAGCGTCTGGCGTATACATCATGGCGTCGGCTCCCATTCATAGCTGCGTTCGATGTGCGCCACTTCCACCTGATACTGGCGATACCAACGTTCGCGCCCCAGCTGCTGCGCCAGCATATGGTCGGCGTGGGCTTTCCACGCGCGGATGCTCTCGGCGTCAGGCCAGTAGGATAGAGCGATCTCTTGGCCGTCCTCAGAGGCGGAAACAAAGGCAAGACAGCCGAAGCGTTCCAGCGCCAGCTGGCGCATTTGCCGCGCCACGGCGAAGTACTCGTCATCCAGTTGCCGCGTGGCCGCGCGGAAAATCACGACATGCATGCAAGACCTTCCTGGAGTAAGGTGGGGGAATCGGCATTGTCTTGATTGCCGGCGGCCTTGGCCAGAACCAGTTTGGCCGCTGGCGTGGAACCACCGCGACTAGGAGGAGCGAAGATGACCAATAACCTATTGCTGCGCGCGGCGGATGCTGGGGATGTGGAGCGGATCACCGCGCTGCACGTCGCCAGCTGGCGGCGGCATTACCGCGGCATCCTGCCGGATGAGTATCTGGACCTGCGCGCTTGGGACGAGCGCCTGCTTGTGTGGCAGCGGCGTTTCGCCGCCGCGCGTCCGCCCTGGGTACAGCTGGCGCTGTGGCAGGGAGAGCCGGTGGGCTTCGTTTGCCTATTGCCGGACGAGGCGCCGGAGCGGGGCGTTTATCTGGACAATCTGCATGTGCAGGCCGGGCAGCAGGGGCGCGGCATCGGGCGCGCCTTGATGGCGGCGGCGGCGGCGGAAGCCTTGCGCGTTGCGCCGGGCCGGCCCTTGTTCCTGTGGGCTTACCAAGCAAATCGGGACGGCCGCGCCTTTTACCAGGCACTGGGCGGCGTGGAGTCCGCACCCTGCGAGGTGGACACCGCCGGGGGCCGGCGCGTGCTGGCGCTCAGCTATCAGTGGGATGATCCGTCCTGTTTGTTGCTGTAACGGTTTGCGTCGCGACAACACCGGGCCGCGCAGTCGTTTTACAATGTGGCGATGTCTACTCTCAACTATTTGCAACACTATCCCTCCGCTTTGCTAGGCCAGGTTCAGGCGCTGCTGGACGCCGGGCAGCTTGGCGTCTGGTTGGCGCGCAAGTACCCGGACAGCCACGATGTGCAGACGGACAAGGCGTTGTACCAGTATGTGTCCGAGATCAAGCAGCGTTATCTGAAAAACGCCGCCTTGCCGGCCAAGGTGAGCTACGACAGTCAGCAGCACCCGGTCAAGGGCACGCTGGGCACCAATACCTTCGTGTCGCGGGTGCAGGGCGGCAAGCTGAAGACCAAGAACGAGATCCGCATCGCCGCGCTGTTTCGCGACGCGCCCTTGCCGTTCCTGCGCATGATTGTGGTGCACGAGCTGGCCCATCTGAAGGAGAAGGATCACAACAAGGCTTTCTATCAGCTGTGTTGTCATATGGAGCCGGACTACCACCAGTTGGAGTTCGACATGCGGGTGTGGTTGACCTGGCGCGAAAGTCAGCAGGCCTGAGTTCTTGTCGCGGGATGAACAACAGCCCGGCTAGCCGGGCTGTTCGCATGTCAGAACCTGTTTACGATCTACTGCGCGTTGTGGGGCGTTACACGGTGAGTACGGCTTCGAAATGCCCATGTACCGAATGCACATTTCGCTTCATCAGCCGTTTTCGCCTTGTCTCGCTCTGACGCGCGAGGCCTTGAGCAGGTTCTACGGGGCGGTGTTTATTTCTTGGCTACTAGTTGATCGAACACGCCGCCGTCGGCGAAGTGCTTGCGCTGGGTGCTGCGCCAGTCGCCGAAAGTCTCTTGCAGCGTGAACAGCTTGACCTTGGGGAATTGGCCGGCGTATTGCGCCGCAATCTTGGCGTCACGCGGGCGGTAGTAGTTCTGCGCCGCGATGGTCTGGCCCTGAGGGGTATACAGGAACTTCAGATAAGCCTCGGCCAGCTTGCGGTTGCCCTTCTTGTCGGCCACCTTATCCACCACCGCCACCGGCGGTTCCGCCAGGATGGACAATGAGGGGGTGACAATGTCGAACTTATCCGGTCCCAGCTCTTTCACCGCCAGCACCGCCTCGTTCTCCCAAGCCAGCAGCACATCGCCCTGTCCGCGTTGTGCGAAGGTCAGCGTCGCGCCGCGCGCTCCAGTGTCCAGCACCGGCACGTGCTTGTATAGTTCGCCGACGTAGGCGCGGGCCTTGGCCTCGTTGCCGCCGGGCTGTTTCAGCGCGTAGCCCCAGGCCGCCAGATAGTTCCAGCGCGCGCCGCCGGAGGTTTTGGGGTTGGGAGTGATGACCTGGACGCCGGGCTTGATCAGGTCGCCCCAATCGCGGATGCCCTTGGGGTTGCCCTTGCGCACCAGGAACACGATGGTGGAGGTATAGGGCGAGCTATTGTCCGGCAAGCGGCTTTGCCAGTTCTTGGGCAGCAGGCCCTGATCCGCCAGCACATCGATGTCGTAGGCCAGCGCCAGCGTGGCCACATCGGCCTCCAGGCCATGCTGGATGGCCAGCGATTGTTTGCCCGAGCCGCCGTGCGATTGCTTGATGACGACGTCGCCGCCCTGTTTTTTCCATTGCTCGGCAAAGGCCTTGTTGACGTCTTGGTATAGCTCGCGGGTGGGGTCGTACGAGACGTTGAGCAGCTCCGAGGCCAGCAGCGGCGCGGCGCCGCTGAACAAGGCGAGGGACAGCAGGGCATGGCGGAAGGTGAGTCGTGGCATGGCGATTTCCTGAGAGTGCAAGCGATGATTGCATCTAATCAGAAATGTTTTAGAGCCAGAAGTGATTGTTTTTTATCTTTAAATTCCAAATAAATCTATGCGATGACAGTACTGCTTTAGAGGTATGGGGAATAAGTTTTTCGTTCAATATCATTTCCAAGAATATAAAAGTCATTCTACAGTGCGAGATCAACCTTTGAGGAGCTGAGCGATGGAACCTTCGCTGGCGGATTTCGACTTGATCATTCAGCCTGGCTGGCACAACTCCGGCCCGCGGCATTGGCAAAGCCACTGGCAGCGGCGTTTGAAAGCCGAGCGGGTGGAGGTAAGCGATTGGGACGCGCCGCGGCTGGACGACTGGCTGCAGGGCCTGGATCAGGCGCTTGAGAGGACGCGAAAGCCAGCCATCGTCGTTGCCCACAGCCTGGGCTGCGTAGCGGTGGCGCATTACGCGCAGCGCCATCCGCGGCGAATCGCTGGCGCTTTATTGGTGGCGCCGGCGGATGTGGAGCGGCCCTTTGTGCCGCGCGAGCTCATGGGGTTCGCGCCGACGCCGCGGCAGCCCTTGCCGTTTCCGGCCAGGATGGTGGCGAGCAGCAACGATCCGTTCTGCAAGACCCCGCGCGCGGCTCGGCTGGCGGGCTACTGGCGCACGCCCATCGCTTGGCTGCGGCAGGCCGGCCACATCAATGTGGAGTCCGGCCACTGCCAATGGGAAGACGGCTGGCTGCAACTGGAGCTGCTGGCGCAAAGGGTGCGGGCCAGCTTGAGCCAGGCGGCCTGAGTCTCCATCTGCCGCGCGTTGCGCCACGCGGCGCGGCGGGTCTTGAGCAGGCCCGCAGGCCGCTGGTGTCGCCGGGGGCATTGTGGCTCCCAAGCCATTGTTCGGCGTAGTTTCGCTTCAAGCCAGGTGGTCTAAACTGGGATGGCATGTATTTCAACCCTCTCTTGAGTGGCCATGATGCCGAGCCGATTCTTCGCCTGTTGTTGGCTGTCGCTGGCTGGAGCCGTTTACGCCGCCCCCTTGAGCCGCATCGGCGTGTCCGTGGGAGCGCTGGACAACCCCTTCTATCAGCTCGTGGCGCGCGGCGCGCTGAACGAGGCGCGCGCGGCCAATCCCAATGCGCAAGTCACCACCCTGTCCGCCAATTTCAGCCTGGAGCGGCAGGAGGAACAGGTGCGGCAACTGCTGCGTCAGCAGGTGGAGCTGATTCTGCTGGTGGCCGCGGACAGCAAGGCGGTGGCGCCGCTGGTGCGTATCGCGCACCAGGCCGGGGTGCGAGTGGTGGCGGTGGACGTGGATGCGCCCGGCGTCGACGGCACGGTCAAATCGGACAATGTTCAGGCTGGCGCGCTGGCCTGCCGTTATCTGGCGGAGCAGATGCACGGCCATGGGACGATGGTGATTCAGAACGGTCCGCCGGTGTCGTCTGTCTGGGACCGGGTGGCCGGTTGCCGCCGTAGCTTGGCCGCATTTCCCAAAATCCGCTTGCTCAGCCATCAAGAGAGCGGCATGGCGTCCAGCTGGGGCGGCAAGCGGCTGATGGAGCGGCATCTGCGGCGCTACCCTATGATCAACGGCGTGTTCTCCTGCAACGACCGCCAGGCGCTGGGGGCGGAGCAGGCCGCGCGGGAAGCCGGCCGCAAGGAGGTGATGGTGGCTGGGGTGGACGGCTCGCCGGATATCGAAAAGGCGTTGCGAGCGCAGAATCAGATTGTGGCCTCCGTCAGCCAAGCTCCGTACGCCATCGGCGCGGAGGCGGTGAAGCTGGGCCGCCAATTGCTGGATAAGCCCAACGCCAAGCCAAGCTTGGTGTTAGTGCCGGTGCAGCTGATCACTCGCGCCAATATCGGCGCTTACCAGGGCTGGCAGAGCCAGTTGCCGCCGGCCCCCGCCGCGGCACGCTAGGCGCAGGCCCCCCGTCTTTTTTGACCTGCGGCGGCGGCGGTGTCACACTGCCGGTGTTTTCGCGTCGGCCTGGCCGACGCCAGCTGTTTCCAACTCAAAGCCAAAGGATTCCACATGTTCGCATCACGCCCGCTCAAAGCCGGCCTGGCCGCCCTGGCGCTGACTTTGCCGCTGCTGGCGCACGCCGACGCCGCCCAGGACGCCGCCGTCAAAGAGTTGTCCGCCACGCTGAACCTGAACAATATGCTGCCGGAACTGGCGCAGCGCACCACCGCCAGCGCGATGCCGCTGCTGCAGGAATACTTCGTCAAGAACAAGATCAAGCTGAGCGAAGCTCAGCAGAAGAAGGCGCAGGAAGGCTTCAAGACCTACGGCGAGAACGTGCACAAGCTGGCCAGCGATTACTTTGGCTCCAGCACTGCCAAGCAGCAGTTCGAGCAGACTGTAGCCAAGGCTTACAGCGCCCAGTTCAGCGCCGACGAACTCAAGCAGATCAATGCTTTCTACAAGACCGCAGCGGGTCAGAAACTGCTGAAACAGCAGCCGCAGATCATCAACACCATCGCCGGCGACACCTTGAAGGCCGCCGAGCCGGTGCTGTTGCCCAAGATGCGCGCCGCCGCGGAAAGCTTCGGCAAGAGCATCGCCAAAAAGTAAGCGCATCCGCGCTTCGCCGTCAAAGCCGCCCGCTGGGCGGCTTTTTGTTTGCCGCGCGCGTTTACGGGTTCGTTTAGCGGCCAGCCCATCTCCTTGGCGCGCGTAGCGGCTATAACGTGTTTATCGACACGGATTATGTCATTCAAATGATCAGATCGGGCTTGTTGTGGCTGCTGTTGGCCGGGCTGGCGCAGGGCATTGCGGCAGCGCCGCCGCGCCAGGTGGTGGTTTTGGTCGACAACGGTTATCCGCCGTATTCCTATGAGAAGGACGGACGG
This sequence comes from Chromobacterium haemolyticum DSM 19808, assembly GCF_000711885.1. GTDB lineage: Bacteria > Pseudomonadota > Gammaproteobacteria > Burkholderiales > Chromobacteriaceae > Chromobacterium > Chromobacterium haemolyticum. The sequence goes on along the minus strand of NZ_JONK01000033.1, from coordinate 44,830 downwards.
GCAGAGGGCGTTTACAACGAAGTGTTGCGCGAGGCGTCGCAGCGCTTGTCCGGCTATCGCATCGAGCTGCGGCCTGTGCCGTGGAAGCGCGGCCTCTCCGAACTGGAGGCCGGCCGCGCGCCGGCGTTGTCTCCGCCGTACTACCGTCCGGAGCGCGACTACATGGGCTATTCGGCGCCGTTCTGGCAGGAGCAACTGGCGGTGTATTGCCGGGCGGACATCATGCGGGCGCCGCGGCCGCATTGGCCGGCGGATTTCCTGGGCCTGCGCTTTGGCAACAACGCGGGTTTCCGCCCCGGCGGCAAGGCATTCTGGCTGGCGGTGCAGCGCGGCGAGATTCATTTGGACGAGGCGCCGGACACTCAGGGCAATCTGCTGAAGCTGGTCAATGGCCGCATTGATTGCTATTTGAACGACAAGCTGTCCATTCTCTACGTGCTGGATCGGCTTCAGCGGCGAGGCGTGATCAGCGCGGAGCAACGCGGCGGATTGGCGGCGGCGGCCAGTCTGAACGGCGAGCAGGCCTATGTCGGTTTCGCCAAGCGCGGTCAACAGCATTTTCCCTATCTGGACGATTTCATCCGGCAACTGAACGCCGTCTTGGAGCAGATGAAACGCGAGGGGCGGATTGCCGCCATCGTGGAGCAGACATTGCGCGCCCCGCCGCCGTAGCGGCGCCCGGCCGCCGGTTTTGACAGCCGCGGCGGCCGGTTTTAGCATGACTCAATCGTTTTACGGAAACCAAGCATGGAAAATCGCAAACTGGCAGTATTGATCGATGCGGACAACGCGCAGTCGGCGCTGATCGCCGAGTTGCTGGCCGAGGTGGCCAAGTACGGCACCGCCGTGGTCAAGCGCGCTTACGGCGACTGGACCACCAGCCAATTGAAGGGCTGGAAGGAAGTGCTGCACCAGTACGCGATTTCGCCGATTCAGCAGTTCGCCTACACCAAGGGCAAGAATTCCACCGACTCCGCGCTGATCATCGACGCGATGGACCTGCTCTACACCGGTAATTTCGACGGTTTCTGCCTGGTGTCCTCGGACAGCGACTTTACCCGCCTGGCGACCCGGCTGCGTGAATCCGGGTTGATGGTGATCGGCCTGGGCGAGCAATCCAAGACGCCGCGGCCCTTCATCGCCGCTTGCGACAAATTCGTGTTCACCGAGATTTTGCGGCCGGAACCGGCGGTGGCCAAGATCGCGGCTGACAAGCCCAAGACGCGCAGCGCGCGCAGCCGAGCCAAGCCGCAGCCGGAGAAGGAGCGCCACCCGCTGCAGGACATGTTCACCAATGCGATCGAGGCCGTGTCCCGCGACAGCGGCTGGGCGGAGCTGTCGGTGGTGGGCACCTATCTGGCCAAGAACGATCCCTCGTTCGACCCGAGGGTCTACGGCCATTCCCGGTTGTCGCAGATGGTGAAGAAGCTGGACTTCCTGACGGTGCAGGAAAGCCGAAACGGCTCCAAACTGCATTGCGAAATCCGGCTCAAGCACGACGGCGAATCCCCCTTGGCGGCGCCCACGGCAACGCCGCCCGCGGCGGATCCGCCGCCGGAGACGCCGGCGCGCAAGAAGCGCAGCCCGCGCAAAAAGCCGACGGCTGCCGGCTGAACCGACGGCTGGTACACTGTTTGCATTTAAGAGCCTGTTCAAAATCTAGCGAGCAAGAGCGAGACAAGGCGAAAACCGCTGAGCAAGCGGAATGGTCAAGTGGTACATGAGCATTTCGAAGCGGTACTCATCGTGTCACGCCTCATGAAGCGCAGCAGATGATGAACAGACTCTAAGGATACGCGCCGGCGTCCTCGCCCGCGATCCACACAACAAGCCACATCAGCAAGGGACAGAACATGATTATCCGCGACGCCACGCTGGAAGACCTGGCGGCGATACTCGACATCTACAACGAGGTTATCGCCACCACCACCGCCATCTACAACGACGATCCCCTGTCCGCCGGCGAGTTTGCCGTCTGGTTCCAGGACCGCGCCGCGGCCGGCTATCCGGTGCTGCTGGCGGAGGAGGACGGCAAGATCCTGGGTTTCTCCAGCTTTGGCGATTTCCGCGTCAAGCCGGGCTACCGCTTCACCGTGGAGCACAGCGTGCACCTGTCCGCCGACGCGCGCGGCAAGGGTATTGGCACCGCCTTGGTGCAAGCCTTGTTTCCGCGCGCCAAGGCGCTGGGCAAGCACACCATGATAGGCGCGGTGGACGCCGCCAACGCGGGTTCTATCCGCTTCCATGAGAAATTGGGTTTCCAGCAGGTGGGCATGTTGCCGCAGGTGGGATTCAAGTTTGGCCGCTGGCTGGACCTGGTGTTTCTGCAGCGCTTTATCGACGGCGCCAGCGAGGGGCCGTCTGCGTCGTGAGCCTGAAATGAGAAGCGCCGCAGATGACTGCGGCGCTTGCTCGTGCTTTTTACCACTGTCGAACGCAGTGTTTTCTTGATATTTCTCTATTCACCCTTGTACGACTTAGCGCACCTCTGCAACGATATCCCTACTGAACACCTTTTCGCAATACTTGCATTTCATTTTTGTGTCGCGCGCCTGGGGTTTAACGTAGAAAAAGCTGGTCACCGGCTCGTTGTGCGAGATGCAGTTGGAGTTGGGGCAGGAGAAGATGCCTTCGATGGTGTCCGGCAGCGCCAGCTTGTGTTTTTTGACCACCTCGAAGTTGTCGATCACGTTAACGGTGGCCTGCGGCGCGAACAGCGCCAGTTCGTTGGCCTGTTCCTCCGACAGCGCGATGTTCTCCACCTTGATGATGTCCTTGGCGCCCATGTGACGGCTGGAAAGGTTCAGCCCCACGGTGACGCGCTCTCCGGTTTCGCTGAGTTTGAACAGACGCAGGATGACCAGCCCCTGGCCGGCCGGGATGTGGTCGATGACGGTGCCTTGCTTCAGCGCTTCTACGGTGCGGGTATATTGCATGATGGTTTCCTTTTCCTGAATCAGACGGTCTCGTTCAACACCAGCGACAGCAGCGCCTGGCGCGCATAGACCCCGTTCTTGGCTTGTTCGAAGTAATAAGCGTGCGGCGTGGCGTCCACGCTGGTTTCGATCTCGTCGACGCGCGGCAGCGGGTGCAGAATCTTCATATTGCTGCGGGCGTTGTGCAGCATGTCCGCGCGCAGCACGAACTTGCCCTGAATCTTCTTGAACTCGGCCTCGTCGAAACGCTCGCGTTGCACGCGGGTCATGTACAGCACATCCACTTGCGGAATCACGTCGTCCAAGCTGCCGACCACGGTGTACTGGATGCCTTTTTCGTCCAGCTCCTCGCAGATGTAGTCCGGCATCGCCAGTTGCTCCGGCGCCACAAAGTAGAAACGGGCGCCGAACAACGACAGCGCCTGGGTCAGCGAGTGCACGGTACGGCCGTACTTGAGGTCGCCGACGAAGGCCACGGTCAGGTTTTCCAGCGTGCCCTGGGTTTCCCGAATGGTGAACAGGTCCAGCAGGGTCTGGGTTGGGTGCTGGTTGGAGCCGTCGCCGCCGTTGATGATGGGCACGGCGGAGAACTCGCTGGCCAGGCGCGCCGCGCCTTCCTTGGGATGACGCATCACCACCGCGTCGGTGTAGGAGCCGATGATCTTGATGGAGTCCGCCAGGGTTTCGCCTTTCTTGGCGCTGGTGTTGCCCCCGTCGGCGAAGCCGATGATGCTGCCGCCCAGCCGCTGCACCGCGGTCTCGAAGGACAGACGGGTGCGGGTGGAGGGCTCGAAGAAACAGCTCCCCACCAGCTTGTCTTTCAGCAGGTCGTTGCGAGGCTGTTGTTTCAGGCGGGCTGCCGTGGCCACCACCAGCTCCAGTTCCTCGCGGCTGAAGTCCGGTATGGAAATGATGTGTTTGCGGTAGAGGGGGTTGGCCATGGTCGCGTCCTTTCAATATTGGCTTTATGAGTCGCGGGTAAAAAAAAAGCCCCTGGAATCAGGAGCTTGTTTTATTACTGCGTCGGGGTTCGGGAACGGCAACGGCTCGCGCCAACGCCAGGTCGCCGCCGTGGCGGGCGGTGCGTCGTGCGGGAAGCGTTTTTGCGTGGGTCATTGCCTGTGGTCCGAACAAAATTGCGGGATTGTAATCCCAATTCCTGCACGACGGTAAGACCCGTGTCGCATTTATCAAAATTGATGGCAGAAAAAGGACACTTCCACCTGCGCAGCAGACTATGAACAGTTCCTCAGCGCAGCGCGTATTTGATCCCCAGGCTGAGAAAGCAGACGCCCAGCAGGCGGTTGAGCAGCAGGCGGGCGCCGGGAGCGAAGGCGCGGCGGCGCAGGCGGCCGGCAAGCCATACCAGCAGCGCCAAGTAGAGCATATTGATCAGGCAGAATACCGCGGCCAGCTGCGCGAAGCCGGCCGGGCCGGCGCGGCCGGCTTCCAGGAATTGCGGGAAGAAGGCCATGAAAAACAGGATGGCCTTGGGGTTGGCCAGGGTGATCAACAGCGAGCGGCGGAAGCAGGCGCCGGCGCTGTGTTGCGCCGGCGCGGTCACGGCCGCGGCTCCGCCGTCGCGGCGGAACAGCAAGCGCGCGCCCAGCCAGGCCAGATAGAACGCGCCGGCGTAGCGCAGCAGTTCAAACCAGCCGGGGTGAGCGGCCAGCAGCGCCGCCACGCCGCCGCCGGCCAGCGCGATCAGGATCAGATCGCCGGCCAGCAAACCGGCCTGGGCCGCGTAGCCGGCGCGCAGCCCGCCGCCGCTGAGCGCGCCGAGGATGGACAGCGTGCCGGCGCCCGGCGTGACCACCAGCAGCAGCGAGGCGGCGACAAACGGCCACCAGTCGATTGCCGTCATCAGGGCTGTCCTTTCATTGTTTGGCGGTTCAGGTACGGAAATCGCCCACCAGCGCTTCCAGCCGCGCCGACAGTTCGCGCAGATGGCTGACCGAGGCGGCCACTTGGCGCACCACGTCGCTATTGCTCTGCGCCATGCTGCTGATGCGCTCCACGTTCTGAGCGATCTCCAGGCTGGCCGCGGACTGCTCGCGAGTGGAGGAGGCGATGTCGACGATGCTGCCCACCAGGCCGTGGCTGCGATCCAGCACGGTTTGCATCGCCTGGTTGGCGTCTTCGGCGATGGCGACGCTGTTGCCCACCAACTGGCTGCTCTTTTGCACGTCGCTGACGGCGTCGCGGGTTTCCTGGCCGATGGCGTTGACGATGCGGCTGATCTCCACCGTGGCCTCGGCGGTCCGGCCGGCCAGGTTGCGCACCTCGTCCGCCACCACGGCGAAACCGCGGCCCATCTCGCCGGCGCGCGCGGCTTCGATCGCCGCGTTCAGCGCCAGCAGATTGGTTTGGTCCGCGATGTCCTTGATCACGTTGACGATGGTGCTGACCTCGGTTGAGCGCGCGCCCAGGACATTCACCCGATCCGCCAGCGCGTGCATATTGTCGGTCATGCGGCGGATTTCGGCGGTGACCTGGTTGACGGTGGAAACGCTCTGCTCGGTCAGTCTGCCGGTTTCCCTCGCGGTGCTCTCCGCCAGCTGCGCGGTGTTGGCGATGTGCTGCACGCTGACGGTGACTTCCTCCACGCCGGCGGCGGTGGCGCTGGCGGCGTCCGATTGCGAAGCGGAGGCGCTTTCCACCTGGCGAGCGGACTCTTGCAAGGAGACCGCCGCCGCGGTGACCGCCTGGCTCTGTTCGCGCACCTCCACGAACATATCGCGAAGGCTGGCGATAAATCGGTTGAAGGCGTCCGCGGTGCGGCCGATTTCGTCGCGGTTGCTGATCGGGATGCGGATGGTCAGGTCGCCTTTGCCGGAGGCCAGTTGCTCCATGGTGGCGGCCAGATGGTTCAGCGGCCGGGTCAGCGCGCGCACCACGCCGGCCAGCACCAGCAGAATCAGCGCCAGCGCCACCGCGCCTATTAGCACCGCGGTCAGGCTTTGCCGCTTGGCGTCGGCGGTGATGGCCGCGGTGGGTATGCTGACGCCCAGCGTCCAGAACTGGCCGGTATTGGCGACTTTCACAGGGTGGAAGAAGTGGGTGAAGCCGCCTGCTTCGTAAACGAAGTCCTCGCCTTGCTTGATCTTGCCCAGATAGGGCGTCAGCGGGCTGTCCTTGGGCGCGGGTTTGCCCAGCAGGCTGGCCTCTGGATTGACCACGTAGAGGCCGCCTTCGGACAGCATGCTGACATAGCCGGTTTCATATAACCGGATCTGGCCGAATTTCTTTTGCAGGTCGTCCAGCGCGATGTCGGTGGCGGAGACCCCCAGCATTTTGCCCGCGGCGTCTTTGATCACCACGGCCAGCGAGCTTTCCAGGATCTTGCGGTTCTGCACCTCGTAGGGGTAGGGCTCGGTGATGGTGTCGCGGCCGCGTTGCTTGGGCACGTAGTAGAAATCGCCCCAGCCCGGTTTTTCGTAGTCGGGCTGATAGCTTTCCGGGTGATCCTTGAACTTGGGGAATTCCTTGACGCGGTCCGCCGACATCATCACGTCCATTTGCGCTTTGCCCTTGTCGTTCTTGGTGATGTAGGGCTGATAGCGGCCGGTGGGGTCGTGGCGAGGCCAGTCCATGCGGAAGCTGTTGTCGTTGCCGTCGAAGGCGTTCGGCTCCCATAGCATCCACAGGCCCACCGACTGAGGCGCGTTGTCCAGCATCTGCTGGATGGTGTTGTCGGTGTGTTTGCGGTCCGGATGCGCGACGCGTTGTATGCCCAATACCGCGTCGGCCAGGTGGCGCGGCAGAGTGAAGTTGCGGGCAAAATCGCTTTCCGCGTCCTTGGCGTAGCTGCTGGCCTGCTCAGAGGCCAGTTTGTAGCCTTGCTCCACCGCCGAGCGGTAGCTTTGCCAGGCGATCAGGCCGATCATGACGGCGAAGCCGACGGCGATGGCGGCGGCGGCCACCAGAATGATGCGGGTGCTCAGGCGGCCCCATTTCTGCTGTTCCATTCTTCTTTCCCCAGTAGCTTGCGAAGCTTGTTATATGGCGGCTTGCCGCGGCCGCGCGCGAGCGGAGGCGAGGTTCGGTGTCTTGCCCTTATTTATAGACATTAAAGCGATAAGCCCGCACCGGTCCATGCCGACGCGCTAAAAGGCGGACGTTGCTCGGCGGAACGTGGAAACCGCGCCACAACGGCCGCGGCGGCAATATTTACAGCAGCGTGACAAGCGGCGGCGCATTGCGTTATCTAGCAGGCTTTGCGCGAGTTTGACGTCGAATTCGCATGTCATTGTGCGCCGCTTATTTAGCCGCCGGGCTAATGGAATACCTTGCAAATGCCGATAGCGGAGTTGATGCTGAAAGAAGGCGCGCCCGGGCGGCACTGGGCGCGCAGGTCCATTTGCGCCGGCGATTGCGGCCGGCGGGGTCCCGGTGACAGGGTGGCGGAGACGCATGCGCGCGGCCGGCGGCACAGACGCGCGGCGGGATAAAGAGCACAGAATGATCAAGTGCATAGAAGTGGCCGATCTCAAGGTGGGCATGTACATCCACGATCTGAACTGCGATTGGATGTCGCACCCCTTTTTGCTTAAGCGTTTCCTGATCAAGGATGAGGAAGAAATCCGCAAGATTGCCGATTCCGGCATTCACGAGGTGTACATCGACACGCGCAAGGGAATGGATTTGCCCTCCGCGCCCAGCGCCACCGAAGTGAAAAAGCTGTTGGAGGAGCAGATCCGCGAATTCGGCAGCAACGAGACCATTCTGGAGCCGCAGGTGGAGGCTGGCTCCGAGTTTGGCCGCGCTCAACTGATCCACAGCGAAGCCAATCAGATCATCCAGGGCATTCTCAAAGACGTGCGTCTGGGCAAACAGGTGGAATTGGAAATGGTGGAGCCGTCGGTGACCAAGATGACTTCGTCCATTCTCCGCAACGGCGGCGCGCTGCTGTCGCTGTGCCGCATCAAGGACAAGGACAATTACACTTTCCAGCATTCGGTCAGCGTTGGCGCGTTGATGGTCAGTTTTTGCAATGCAATGGGAATGAGCAAGGAGGTGATTCATCACGCCGGCATTGGCGGCATGCTGCACGATATCGGCAAGATGAAGATTCCGGACCGCATTCTCAACAAGCCGGGCAAACTGACCGAGCAGGAGTTCGTGGTGATGAAGTGCCATGTGGTGGAGAGCAAGCAGATTCTGCTGCAAACCACCGGTATTTCCGAAACCGCGGTGCTGGTGGCGGCGCAGCACCATGAGCGTCACGACGGCAGCGGCTATCCGGCGGGCCTCAAGGGAGAGGAGATTTCACAGCTGGGACAGATGGCGGCCATCGTCGACGTATACGACGCGCTGACTTCGGACCGCTGCTACCACAAGGGCATGGCGCCCACCGACGCCCTGCGCAAGATCTACGAGTGGTCCAAGTTCCACTTCAATCCGCAGTTGGTGCAGGCGTTCATGCGCAGCATAGGCATTTATCCTATCGGCACCCTGGTGCGGCTGGAGAGCGGCCGCCTGGGCGTGGTGGTGGAGCAGAACGAAAGCAACCTGATCTCGCCCAAGGTGAAGGTGTTTTTCAGCACCAAGAGCAATGTCTACATTCCGCCGGAGATGGTGGATTTGTCTCGCGGCATGGGGTTTGGCGGCGGCGACCGCATTGTCAAACACGAGTCGCCGGACAAGTGGAAGATTGATCCGCTGCGCTTTCTATAGCGGGCCTAGCCCCCGCGCCGCTCCGGCTAGCGGTAATCCCCCCACACCGTTTGTATCGCCGCCACCGCGGCCAGCGCCGCGGTTTCGGTGCGCAGGATGCGCGGCCCCAGTTTCAGCGGTGTCCAGCCAGCGTCCAGCGCCGCGGCCTCTTCGCGGGCGGAGTAACCGCCCTCCGGGCCGGCCATCAGCCAGGCGCGTTTAGGCTCGGCGGCGATGTCGGCCAGGCGCTGACTGCCCACCGGGGACAGGATCAGCCGCGCGTCGGCGCTCGGCGCCTGTTTCAGCCATTGCTCCAGCGACAGAATGGGCAATACTTCAGGAATGGCGTTGCGACCGCTTTGCTCGCAGGCGGAAATCACGATTTCCTGCCAGCGCGCCACGCGCTTGTCGGCGCGCTCGCCGGACAGTTTGACGATGGAGCGCTCCGCGGCGATGGGCTGAAACGCGGACACGCCCATTTCCACGCCCTTTTGCAAGGTAAACTCCATTTTGTCGCCGCCGGAAATGGCTTGGGCCAGGCCCAGCCAAATCGGCGTTTCACGTGAAACGTCGTCGAAGCCTTCGATGCGGCAATGGGCGTCGCGCTTCATCACCGCGTCCAGCACGGCGGAGTACTCGCCGCCGCGGCCGTTGAACAGGGTGACGGCGTCGCCGGCGTTGAGCCGCAGCACCTGTACATGGCGCACCACCGTGTCTGGCAGGGCCAGCGTTTGGCCGACGCAGAGGTCGGCGTCAATGTAAAACCTGGGCATGACGTATTGAAAGTCGCTGTTGATACCGGTATTTTGCTTTGTTTGCTGCGATTGCAGCAAATAGGATTGCAGCGGCCTTGGGGGAAAACGAATGCAGGTGCTGGAACAGGTGATGCAGGTGCTCAGGGAAGTGGCGCGCGACGAGGTGATGCCGCGCTTTTTGCACGTGGGCAAAAGCCGCAAGGACGACGGCACGCTGTTCACCGAAGCCGATATGGCTTGCCAGCAAGCCTTGCAGGCCGCTTTGCCCCGCATTCTGCCTCACCCGGTATTGGGCGAGGAGATGGAATTGGCCGAGCAAGACCGGTTGTGGGCGGAGAATCAGGACGGCTTGTGGGTGGTGGACCCGATAGACGGCACCACCAACTTCGTCAACGGACTGCCGTATTTCGCTATTTCCGTCGGCCTGATGGTGGGCGGCAAAAGCCGGCTGGGCGTGATCTACAACCCGGTGTCCCAGGAAATGTTTTACGCCAGCCGCGGCGAGGGCGCCTTTCTGAACGGCCAGCGGCTGCCCTTGAAAACCGTGGTCAACACCATGTGCGACGCCATTGCCAGCGTGGAGGTCAAATATCTGCGCTCCGGCAAGCTGGCCGCGCGCATCGGCAGCACCTGCCCGTGCGGCAGCTTGCGCAATCTGGGCTCCAGCACGCTTGACTGGTGTTATCTGGCGGCTGGCCGCTACGATCTTTACCTGCACGGCGGCCAGCGCTTGTGGGATTACGCCGCCGGAGCGGTGATTCTGGAGGAGGCCGGCGGCCAGATCGCCAGCCTCAACAGCGACGACTACTGGAGCGATGTGATCTGGAAGCGCTCCGCCATCGCCGCGCTGAATCCGGAGCTGTTTTCCCAATGGCACCGCTGGGTGCGCGCCAACCAGTAGCCAGGTTTTAGCGCCAGCTCCAAAGTCTCGCGAGCAAGGGCGAGACAAGGCGAAAACGAGCGAAAAAGCGGAATGGTTGAGTGGTATACGGGCATTTCGAGCGTGTTCTCGCCGTACAACGCCTTACCAAGCGCAGCAGCGCCTTGAACAAGCGCTCAGCCGCGGAACATGAAGTAGACCGCGCCCACCAGACACAGCCCAGCCCATACGTAGTCCCAGCGGAAAGGCTGGTTCATGTAAAAGACCGCGAACGGTATGAATACCGACAGCGATATCACTTCCTGAATGATCTTCAGCTGCGACAGCGTCATCACGCCGTAGCCGGCGCGGTTGGCCGGCACCTGCAGCAAATACTCGAACAAGGCGATACCCCAACTTGCCAGCGCCGCCAGCCACCAGGGTTTGGACGACATGTCCTTCAAGTGGGCGTACCAGGCGAAGGTCATGAACACATTGGACAACACCAGCAGCAGCGGCGTCAGAAGATAGGGCGAGAGATTCATGATGCGTGCTCAGCGGGAGGCGTTCCAGTTGGCGACGGCTTCTTTTTTGTTGTCGGCCTGAGCGCCGATGGCGCTGCAATTGCCGTTGTCCGGGTAGCGGCTGCATTGCACCCAGAAGCGACGGGAGCCCGCCTTGACCAGCAGTGCGGGCGCGCCGCATTTGGGGCAGGGTTTGAGGACAGTTTGCGGAGCTTGGTTCATGGCGGGATGTCCGGCTAAAACCGGCATCTTACCCCAAGCCGCCGCGCGATGGCGGCAGCCTGGGAGCTCATTCGCCTAGCGGCGCGTCTTCAGCGCCGCCGTGGCGGAGACCGCTGGATCCGCCGCCTTGACGAAGTTGGCGATGTAGGCGCCCAACAGCTTATGGGTGTGAGTGGTAGGGTGCAGCACGTCCCAAAACACGAAGGCGTCCGGATTGCCGCATTCCGCGCGCGGTTTCTGTTCCCAGATATAGGGCAGGCTGGCGTTGGCGGCGATGTCCAGGCAGGACTGAGTGGCATTGCCGACCTGATACTTGGCCGGGTTGTCGAGCAGGTCGTCGAACAGGGCGTTGCTGTCGAACAGGTTCAGCTTCAGCGTGCTGCCGTATTTCTGTTGCAATTGCGCCACCAGCAGCGCCAGTTTGGCGTTGTAGTCGCGCACCTGCGGCGCCAGCGCGGCGGCCTTGCCGCTGGCCTGGGCCGCCGGGGTGCGGGCCAGGTTGGGCAGGTTCAGCACCACGATGTGGCGCGCGCCGGCGGTGATGATGCGTTCCAGCGCCTTGCCTTGGTCCGCGATCACCTGGTCCACGGTGCGGCCGTAGTTGAGCAGGTCGTTGCCGCCGATCAACATGGTGAACAGAGTGTTCTCCGGCCGGTAATTGGCGGCTTTCTGCATGTATTGCGACCACGACTCCACCTGCTGCAGCAGGCCTGGCACCACCAGATGCTGATCGCCGGCGGAGCCGCCGATCGCCCAATTGTAGATCGGCAGCTTCAACTGCTCGGCCAGATATTCCACCCACACCCGATCATTGCTGAAGCGGCCGATGAACCAGCTTTTGGCGTTGGGCAGCCGCCATTGGGACGCGCCGTACATGTTCTGAGTGTCGGACAGGCTGTCGCCGAACACGATCAGCTTGTTGACGCGCGCCGGCTGGCTGGCGCTGTCCTGGCTCCAGATAGTGTGGTTGTAGGACATCTGGTTGTTGGCGGCGGCGTAGAGCGCCACCGGACGGTTGATTCCCTTGGCCGCCAGCGTTTTCTGGCAGACGGCGGCCAGGGTGTCCTGAGCCACATCGCCATAGAACATATTCTTCAGCGCGACGATGCTGCCGGACCACCAGTAACCGTTGACGCGGTAGTAGTCGCCGCTGCTGGGGTCCAGCGCCCAGTGGTAGCTGGTTTGCGGCTTGGCGGGGCTCATGTCCAGCCGGTAATAGCAGCGCAGATAGGTATAGGTGGCGGCTCCCAGTGCCACGGCCGGTTTGGCCGCAGCGGCCTTGACCTGGGCTTCGCTGAGCGGCCCGCCTGGGGACAGATAGTCCAATTGCGGGTCCAGCTGGGCGTGAGCCTGGCAGGCGGTGAACAGGCCTGCGGCGGCCAGCAGGCCGCGTAGCAGTTGAAGTTTCATAGTGACTTTCCCGATACGTGATTTGAGTCAAGCTGTCTGTTGCATGCCGTCTAGCGCGGCTGTTTCGGCGTGGCGCCGTATCGGGATCTTTAAGTATTTACAGGTGAAAATAAACGGTAATTTTAAGATGTGAGTAAAAATGCCATATAGCTTAAATGCTGTGGCTTTTTATGCGAAAACGCCCGCGCAAGGCGGGCGTTTGGCGAGATTGGATCTGGCCGCGGCAATCCGGCCGGGACCGGCAGCCGTCAAGAGCACAGATCAGACGCTGAGCGCGACAATCTTCAAGGGATGCTTGCCGTCCGGGCTGGGAAAGTCCGCGTCCGGGATGATCCATTCCGCCGCGCGCACTTCGCGGCCGGCCTTGGCCGCGCTGCGCTTGAGCGCATCCAGCCAGGCGTCGCCGTCCACCTGCGCGACGTTGTTGCAGCAAATCAGCGTGCCGCCCGGCGCGGTGGTCAGCAGCGCCGGTTTGAACAGCGCCTGGTAATCGTTGATCAGGTCCACCACGCCGAAGGGGCTCTTGGAGTAGCGCGGCGGGTCCAGAAACACCAGATCGAACTGACGCGCTTCCAGTTTGGGGAAGGGCGGCATTTTCTTGCCGCGCACGCGCTCGGGCTGGCCGATGCCGGACAGCTGGCGGATGGCGGCGAACACATCGCTCTGCACGCAGCGCGGGCGGGTGGTCAGCAGATTGAGCTTGGCGTTGGCGCGGCCCACGCTGAGGCTGGATTCGGCGAAGTCCACGTTCATCACGAAGCTGGCGCCGGCCTTGGCCGCGGCTACGCCGACGCCGCAGGTGTAAGCGAACAGATTCAGCACGCTTTTGCCGGCCGCCAGCTCCATCACGCGGCGGCGCGCGGCGCGCAAATCCAGGAACAGCCACGGGTCCTGGCCTTTATGGCGAGCGCGGTAGTGGTAGTTGACGCTTAGTTCGCGAATGGTGTGGTCGGCTTCGGCCTCGGCTTGCTGTTCCAGCGTCAGCGCGTTGCCGATGCGGGAGTTGCCGGCGCTGCGGTCGTTGTAGACCAGCGGCAAGCCGGGGTGGCTGGCCTGGTAATGGGCGCGGACCGCCGCCAGCTCGTCTTCGCTCAGCGGCTGGTGGAAGGTCTGGGCTAGCAACTGTTCGCCGTAGCGGTCTACGGTCAGGCCGGGCATGCCTTCCACGCTGCCGTGGAATAGACGATAACAATTGGTGTCTTCGGCTTGCAGCCGGGCGATCAGTTCTGCGCGCGCGGCTTCGGCGCTTTGCAGCAATGGGGTCAGGGAGGACATCGGGGGCCTTCGCTTGCGGTTCCGGGCCGGCTCGCTGCGCGGAGGCGGGCGCGCCGGAAAATCCTTCATTGTATGCGCTGCCGTCGTCGCGCTCAAATGCGTGTCCGGAAAAGCCCTTGCAAAACAACAGGCCGCCCGCAGGCGGCCTGTCTGGTGGCGCGGCTTGGCCGCTGCTCGATTCAAGCGGTTTTAGTACCTGCTCAAAGCTTCGCGAACCACAGCGAGACAAGGCGGAAACCGCAGGGAAAGCGGAATACGCATAGGGCGCATCGCGCAGCGATGGTGGCCGTATGGTGGTTCACAAAGCGCGGCAGGCACTGAACGGTCTCAGCGTCGCGGCAGGGCGGCCAAGCCGGCGGAGCCGTTCATGAAGCCGTACACCTCGTCCGCCAGCACCTTATGCGTGCGAGTGGTGGGGTGCAGGGTATCCCAGAACACAAAGCTGTCGGGATTCACGCAGTTGGCCCGCGGGCTCTGCGAACTCAGATAGTTGGTGCTGGAGTCCACGTTGATGTTGAGGCAAGACTGGGTGGTGTTGTTGAACTGATAGGCGGAGGGGTTGCCCAGCACCTTGTTGAACAGCGCGTAGCTGTCGAACACGTTTAGCTTGAGGCCGCTGCCGTATTTGAGACGCAACTGAGCGGCCAAGGCGTTGAGACGCTGGTTGTAGTCGCGCACCTGGACGGCCACCTGGGCCGCGCCGGACTTGAACTGGAACACTGGCGCCCGTGATACGTCGGGCAGGTTGAGCACCAGAATGTTGCGCGCGCCGGCGTCTATCAGGCTGGTCAGCGCCTGGCTCTGGCCGCTGATCACTTTATCCACCGAGTTGTTGTAGTTCACGAAGTCGTTGCCGCCGATCAGCATGGTGAACAGCGTCGTGGCCGGATCGTAGTCTCGAGCCTGCTTCATGTAGTCTTTCCACGACTGCACCTGCTGTTGCACGCCGGGAATCACCAGTTTTTGCGTGTCCACGCCAGCGCCGCCTATCGCCCAGTTGTACACCGGCAACTGCAGACGGCCGGCCAGGTATTCCACCCACACCTGGCCGTTGCTGAAGTGGCCAAGGAACCAGCTGTTGCGGTTGGGCAGCGTCCACATGGAGGCGTTGTAGACGTTTTGGTTGTCCGACAGGCTATCGCCGAAGGCGACGATCTTGTTGATGCCGGAACCCTGGCCGGCCTTGTCGTTGGTCCATACCGTGTAGTTGAACGACAGTTGGTTGTCCGCGGCGAACACCATCGCCGGGTTCTGCTGAATGCCCTTTTTCTGCAAGGTGTTGCGGCAAACCGACTGCAGCGTGCTTTGCGCCACGTCGGTGTAGTACATGTTCTTCCAGTCCAGCGCGCTGCTGGACCACCAATAGCCGTTCAAGCGGTAGTAGTCGCCGCTGCTGGGGTCCAGGCCCCACACGTAGTCGGTGGTGGGTCTGGCGGCGTCGCCGGTGCGGTAATAGCAGCGCAGATAGGTATAGGTGGAGGGGCCGGGCACCGACATCAGCTCGATATTGGCGTCGCCGCGCGCGGCGCGGCTCATGGGCGCCGGCGGGGCCGTTCTCAAAAGCTGTTCGCGGCTGAGCGGGCCGGACGAAGACAGCACGTGACTGTAGCGAGGGTCGGGCTGAACCGGTTCGGCGGCGGCGGAGTGGCTCAGCGGGCTCAGGGCAAGGCCCAGCAATAGCAGCGATTTCATTGTTGTCTCCTCGTGTGGGGCGCCGTCAGGCGACGGCGCGAACGCATGGACCGCGCCGTTGGCGGCGCGCGATCCGCGTGCCGTCTAGGCTAGCCAAGAAAAATGAAAATTTCATGCAAATGGAATGATTGCTCTATTTCCGGGCGCTCGACTGTCGTATTGCTGCCAGCGCAGCAAAGCCGCATTGATATGCCATATTGAAATCATTCGGCCTGAGTCGCCGCGGGAGCGCTTGCAGATATCGCTCTAGCGGCCGGGTTCCATTGGCATGCGGGGATGAAAGATGCGACAAGCGCGGGAGCTTCTGAAAACGCTGTACACGATGGCGATGATGGTGGAGGCGCGCGATGCTTATACCGGCGGGCATTTATGGCGGGTGTCGCGCTTGTGCTATGCGCTGGCCGACAAGCTGGGCCTGCCGCAGTCCGAGGTGGAGCGCATTGCGCTGGGCGGCTTTTTGCACGACCTGGGCAAGGTGGGCGTCCCTGACGCGGTGTTGAACAAGCCGGACAAGTTGAGCGACGCCGAATACGAGGTCATCAAGACCCATCCTCGAGTGGGCGCCGACTTGCTGAGCGATCATCCTTTGGCTGAGTTGGCGCTGGACGCGGTGCTGAGCCACCACGAAATGCCGGACGGCCGCGGTTACCCGCAGGGATTGAGAGACAAGGAGATACCGCTGGCGGCGCGCATCGTCGGCATCGCCGACGCCTTCGACGCGATGACCAGCACCCGGCCGTATCGGCGGGGCATGCCCAAGGAACGCGCGCTGGCCATCATACGGGAGAATCTGGGCACCCAATTCGACCGCGAACTGGGCGAACGTTTCATCCAGTTGGGCGAGACTGGCCGGTTCGATCACGTCATAGGCCATAGCGAGCCGGGCATTCCCTTGCAATCCTGCGCGGGCTGCGGCCCCATCATCGCCGTGCCGCGAGCGGCAGCCGACGGCGAGGAGATCTTCTGCCCCAGCTGCGCCGGCGGCTACAGGCTGACGCGGCGCGGCCCGCTGCTGGAACTGGCCCCGTCAGGCCATTCCAACCCGGCGCTGGCTCGCCAGCCGCGTAGCGACCCAGGGCTGATAGACGATTTGCTGTTGGGCGCCGAGCAGTTGTTGCAAATACGCAAACCCAGCCTGCTGGAGCGTTTGTTCGGCTGAAGGGGCGCCGGCGCGGCCCGGCCGGCGCAAGTGCCATGGCAAGCCTCCTGGCGCGCTTGCACGGCAATACCAATGGTATAAGCTGCTCAAGTCCCCAGACGGACCGATCGCCTGCGCCGGGCGCGGCAACGGCCCATGCCGGGCATTCCTCTTTCTTTCGCTTGCGCCCGCGCGCCGTCCGTCACGGCTGGGCCGATAGGAGTTTGCATGCATCAGCTTGATCCCGCTCTGGCCGTCTGGCTGGAAGCATACAATCGAGAACTGGCCGAACTGGTGGCCAAAGGTTACAAGGCGACCCCGATCGGCGCGCGCGAAGCGCTGGCCAATCTGACGAGACAGATGGTGACGTCGGGACCGGACATCGCTTGGGTCAACGACGACCTGGTGCCTGGGCGCGATTTCACCGTGCCGGTGCGCATCTACCACCCGAACCCGCAGCGCGCGCTGCCGGTGCTGGCGTTTTTCCATGGCGGCGGACACATGGTGGGCAGCGTCAGCGTTTACGATCCGATTTGCCGGCGGCTCGCCGCCGCCAGCCAGCACGTGGTGGTGGCCGCCGACTACCGTTTGGCGCCGGAAAGCCCGTACCCGGCCGGTTTGCAGGACGCCGCCGTCGTGGCCAAGGGCTTGTGGCAGGCGCTGGACGCGCGCGGTCTGCCCTATGCGCGCGAGCTGTCCCTGGCCGGAGACTCCGCCGGCGGCGCGCTGACGTCCAGCCTCAGCGCTTTGGGCCAGTACGACGCATCCTTGCGGATCAAGCGCCAAGTGTTGATCTATCCCAGCGTCGACTACACCTTGAGCCAGCCGTCGGTGGACGAGAACGGCGAAGGCTATTTGCTGACCAAGGCGCGGGTGGCCTGGTATTTCGATAACTACTTCCAGCACGCGGAGAACCGCTTGCAGGCCTCGCCGCTGCATGGCGGGTTCAGCCGCAAGCTGCCGTCAACCTTGCTGGTGTCGGCCAGCTTCGACCCGCTGCGCGACGAGGCGTTTTTCTACGCGGACAAGCTGCGCGCGGCGGAAGTGGAGGTGGAGCACCTGCACCTGGAAGGCATGGTGCACGCCTTTCTCAATCTGGAGGCCATCGTGCCGGAGGTTTGCCGCGAGGTGTATCAGCGCATCGGCGCCTTCCTCAACCGTTGAGCTATTCAATGTTTGCCGCGCTTTGCGGAGCGCGGTGGGCAGTTGTAACGCGGAACCGCCGCCGGAGAGTCCGGGCGGCGGTTTTTTTGCGGCCGGCGCATGCCTTTGTACTGACAGGCGTCGCTTAGGGTGCGGGGCGTGCCGTCAGCATAATGGCAAGCGTGACGGAGCGGGGAAACTCAATAGTTTTCCGGGCAGAAGTGGCGTTCCACCAGTTCGATCAGAATATGCAGCACCTTGATGTGCAACTCCTGCACCCGGTCAGCAAACTGGCCGCCTGGCGTGTTGACGTAAACATCGGCCAGCGGCTCCAGCCGCGTGCCGGCGCGGCCGGTGAGGATAATCACCTTGACGCCCATTTCGCGCGCCACCTGCGCGGCGTTGACGATGGTCTGGCTGTTGCCGCTGGTGCTGATGCCGATCAGCACGTCGCCGGCGCGAGCGTGGCTTTCCAGATAGCGCGAAAACACGAACTCGTAGCCGTAGTCGTTAGCCACGCAAGTCATGTGGCTGGGGTCGGAAATCGCGACGGCGGCCATGCCGCGGCGGTTCTTGCGGTAGCGGCCGGTCAACTCTTCGGCGAAATGCATGGCGTCGCACATCGACCCGCCGTTGCCGCAGGAAAAAATGCGTCCGCCGGCGGCAAGGCTGGTGATGAGGGTTTGCGCCGCCGCGTCGATGCTGGCCAGCGCTTCCGGGTTGGCCAGCAGATTGGCCAAGGCGGTTTGAGCTTCGACCAGGCTGGCTTCGATGTGTTGAATCATGGTGGTGTCCGTTTCATGCGGTGCGGCAAAACCGCAGTTTACACCCGCAACGTCGGGCTCAGAACCTGTTTGCGCTCTCGCGAACAAGAGCGGGACCAGGCGAAAACGATTGAGACAGCGGAACCCACGCGTATTTCGGAGCGGCGCTCACCGTGTGACGCTAAGCGAAGCGCAAACCGGCTCTTAGCCAATCTGCCGCCCAAACCAGACCACGCGGCCGATGACTTCGAACTCGCCGGTATTGCGCTGCAAGTCCACGGTAAAGGTCTCGTACAAGGGGTTGGCGCTGCGAACCTGCACCGCGCCGCCTGGCAAACGTTGCAACTGCTTGACGAAGATGTCGTCGCCCATGCGGATCACGTAAAGCCCTTCGCCGGGAGAGTGTTCGGCGGTGTTGACCAAGATGGTATCGCGGTCCTCCAGCACGCCGCTCATGCTGTCGCCCTTGACGCTGATTACCGCCAGATCCCGGGCGGAGGCGTTCAGGTGGTTCTTGATCCAGTATTTTCGGAACGCCATATAGAACATCGGCGCTTCTTCGCTGGCATTGGAACCGAAGCCGGCCGAGGCTTTCAGGTTATAGCGCGGGATAAAACAGAACTCTTCATGAACGTTGTCCGGTACAAAACAATCCGGATCTCGTTCTAGTCGGATGGACGCGCCGGGCGGAGGGGCTGCGTCGTACTGCGGGCCGCTACCGTGCAAAAGCCACTCTAGCCTGCACCCGCTAGCCTCCGCGATCTTGCTGGCGGTGGCTGCGCGCGGCACGCCGCCGTGATACCACATATTGGTGAACGAACCTTTGTTGATTCCAATGCGGGTAGCCCAGGCGTAGGGCTTCTCCGCCCCAATCAGCAGTTCCAGCCGCTGTTTGAAGTCACTCTGTTCCAAGTTTTTTTCCATGTAGAACTCCATTTGGCGTGCTAGGCCGGCGCCACGGCCCGGTCAAATGCCCTGTACAAAAGGACAGGGAGTGACATCGTACTAATTGATCAGTTTTATGTTTTGAACTAAAATAGCACTTATGAATTCGAGAAAAGTTCAAAAGTAACCGGGGTTCAGCCAGTCATGTGTCTCAGGGGCTGCCAACACATCCGATTTCAATATAATTCATGGGCTTGCCCGTGTTTAGAACAGCAGTTCTAAATGCAAATGGCGTGCTTGGCCTTGATTAATTATAACTCATTTAGAACTTATCGTCTTTGTCCCGTGATTCCTAGGAGATCTCCGCGATGACCGTAGCCAATATCGCCCCGGCCCTGCCCGAAACCATGCGCCTGGTGGCTGAGCTGATCGGCTTGCCGCGCACCTTGCAACTGGTGCAGGCCTTGGGCGGCACTACCTTGCCCATTTCCAAAAACCAAAGCAAGGCGGGTCAGTTGCGTTTTGCCGCTTTAGTGGAAGTGATAGGCGAAGACGCCGCCGCCAGCCTGACTCATCACTTTGGCGGCGACATCCTGTACGTGCCGCGTTGCAGCCAGGCCTTGCGTCTGGCGCGCAATCAGCAGTTGTTGAATGACTTCGACCAACTGCTGGAGCAAGGCCTGGGCGCCAACGAGGCGGTCAGCGTGCTGGCCATCCGCTTCCAACTGAGCGACCGCATGGTGTGGCGCGTGCTGAAAACGCCCAGCCAAGATCTGCATTAAGGCTATACGCCGCCTCCCCCTCTCTTCCGATTTCTCCTGTTTGTTTCTAGCCGGTTCCGTCCATGCCTGGCAGGGCTGCGCGCGCGCCGCGCATGACGGCCGGCCAATGTGCCACGTTTCGTCAACAACAAGGAGTCTTCATGGCCAGCAGAGCTATTTCCGACCTGCATCCGCAGTTGCAACCCTTGGCCGAGGCGTTTGTACGGCGCTGCCGCGACGCCGGCGTTGAGGCCTTGATCACCTGCACCTGGCGTTCCGGCGCGGAACAGGACGCCTTGTTCGCTCAGGGCCGTTCCCGGCCTGGGCCGAAGGTGACCAACGCCCGCGCGGGCCAGTCCGCGCACAACGCCATGTTGCACGGCAGTCCGGCGGCGCGAGCTTTCGACGTAGTCCCGCTGATCGGCGGCAAGCCGGTCTGGGACGCCCACCATCCGCACTGGCAGGTGATGGGCGAGATCGGCGCCGCGCTGGGCCTGAACTGGTACGGCAGGGCCGACGCGCCGTTCCGCGAGTTTCCCCACTTTGAGTTGAATTCGACCAGCCTCGACAAGGAGAAGAAATGATGCGTCTGTCCGATTTGCTGACCCGGCCCGGCGGCCGCCGGCTGAGCCATTCTCGGCTGTGGGCGAACATCGCCTGCGCGGCCGCCACGCTGTTGTTCGTGGTGGAAGGGCTGCGCGGCACCTTGGGCGCGGATATCTGGCTGATTTATCTCGGCATTGTCGGCGGCTACTCCGCGGGTTTGCGTCTGATCGCCGCCTGGCGGGATCGAGGCGGCCGCTGATGGGCCCGGTGCCCGCATGGTTGAAGCTGGGAAGCTGGCTGCTGCCGCCGTTGTTGGCGGCGTGCCTGGCCTATCCGCTGGGGCTGCGCCACGGCGCGGAGGGCTGGCGCGCGCGCTTGGCCGAACAGCGGGCGGCGGATCAAGGCCGTCAGGCCGCCGAGGCCGAGCGCGCCCAACGGCAATTGCAGGCCGCTTTGCAACAGCAGCAACGCTTGCGCGAACTGCTGGGCCGGCAAGAAGCGCGCTTGCTGAGTCAACAACAGGATCTGCAGCAGCGGCTGCAAGACCAGAAACAAAGGATCGAATATGTCGTGCAACAGGATGGCGGCCGCTATGGCGGCCTTGGCCCTGACAGCCTGCGCCTCTACCGGCAAGTCCTCGGTTATTCCGCCCCCTCAATGTCCGCAACCGACTCCGTTTCTATTGCAAATCCCAATCAAGCCGCCGCCGCCGGCGCCGGGCTACCGGCAGCAGACCTCCTGGCTCATGCCGCCGACTACGGCGCCTGGTGCCAACAGCTGGAACAAAGGCTGACGGCGCTCGGCGGGCTGTTTACTTCCGAAGGACCATAACCATGAGCGATTTTTTCGATCGGGCCAGCGAGCTGGAGACCGAGTTCCGCGAGCAAGCCATTGCCCGTCATTACCAACAGTTTGATCAGGCCGGCTACAGCCACTGCGAGGATTGCGGCGACCCCATCTCGTCCGCGCGCAGGGCAATCATGCCCAGTTGCACCCGCTGCGTGATTTGCCAACAACTGGCCGAAGGCTGAAAGGTGGGTTTCACGTGGAACATGACAATCTGATGGCCCTGGGCCGCATAGAAGGCAAGCTCGACATGATCGTGGCGCACCTCGCCAAACAAGACAAAAAACTGGAAGAACTGGATGGCCGCCTGCGAGACGTCGAAGTCCAGGCCGCGCGCAGCGGCGCCATGTCCGGCGCTTTGTCCGCGTTGGCGGTGACGCTGCTGGGGGAATTTCTCAAGCGCTTGATCCACTGAGCTTGCAAACAGCTTTGGCGCAAATGCGGCACGAGCATTTCGACGCCGATTCCAAGCCATTTTCCTATCCTCATCCACGCGCTTCAAGTCGGTAACAACGCCAAGGCGCGATGCCGATTCTTCAACGTATTCAATTAACCCAGAGAAGGAGAATCAGATGTCGAACACGACTGTCTGTATCAAACCGCAATTCCAGGTCAATGTCCTGGGGCAAGCTGAAACCAACCCCGTGCGTATCGAAATGAATCAGGGCTGCTGCAACGACGGCGCAAACTCGGGCGCTTCGGTTCCGAGCGGCGCCATCCAGTATTTCGCCCGAAAGGAAGCGCCGGCAGGCTGGCTCAAGGCGGATGGCACGCTGGTGTCCAAACAGCAGTACGCGTCCTTGTACCAAGCCATTGGCGACATGTTCGCTAATAAGGAAATGGACGCGGATATCCAAGCGCTGCTCAAGTTTGACGATCGCAACAAACTGATCGATCTGGTCAGCGGTAAAGAGGCAGTGCTGGTAGGCTCCGCGAGCCAGAGCTCCGAACAAAGCAAATTCGGTAAAACCAGTCTGCAAACCAAGGCCAAGGGCAATTACGCCCGTTTCACTGTACAAAGCAAGTTCAACCCGGATGCTTTCACCATTGAAGGCTGGCATTACCCGATGTTCACCGGTCATCCCAATTGGGTCTTCGGCATGAACGCTTCGGCGCCTTGGGGCGAGATCGGCCTAGGTATCCACTCGCAGACCAAGGCACCAATGGTTTGGCTGGCCGGCCCAGGCTCCGGTTTCATCTGTGAAGGCGTGCAGGGCCTGGCCAATACTTTTCCCGAGACCCGCTGGTACCACATCGCGCTGTGTTACGACGGCGCGACCTATCGACTCTTTGTCGACGGCAAGCTGGTGTGGAGCTTGAAGACTGAGCTGAAGGTCAATATTCCGGACAACACCATTGTGTTTTCAGTAGATGGTCACGACCCGGTTTACGCCGACTCTGCCGGCGGCTACTTTCAGGATTGGATGATCTCCAAGAAATGCCGCTATCTGGTCGAGTTCACTCCGCCTAGCGAGCAGACCGGCTCCTCTCGCCCTGAACACACGGAGCTGTTTCAACTGCCCGACCTGCGTGGCGAGTTCATCCGCGGCTGGGATGATGGGCGCGGCGTGGATCTGGCTCGCAAGCTCGGCAGTGCGCAGAAAGGCACTCTGGTCGCCGTCAACGAGTACTTCAGCGACAACGAGCTCTACAACATCAGCACCAATGTGGGCACAGGGCAGGCCGCCGCCGGCACCGCCGCCTTCGGCGCGGATGTTCCAGACCTGGCGGGCTACCCAGGCCTGGAAATGCACTACGTAACCGGCGTCAAGGGCGCGCTGAGCAACTACGTCAGCTCGGTCGGCGCAGCTCGCCCGCGCAACATAGCCCTCTTGGCCTGCATCAAGGCCTGATCCTCCCCGGCCGCGCCCGCGGCTAGCCCATTCCACTGACATCGCTCAGCTAAGCCCACAACCGCGGGCGCGAGACAATAGCCTTATCGATAAACCGATGAATCATTGAGGAAATCATGTCCCAGCTGATCCAACTGCAAGACGCCATCGCCGACCGCCTGCGCCAGGGTCTGGGCCGCATGGTGCGCGAAGTGGCGGCCGACTTGGACGAAACCGGGCTCTGCGGGCTGGATCTGGCGCAAGGCCGTCACCAAAGCCGGCTGACGCCGGCGGCGGGCAGTCCGGGCCTGAATCCGCAGGCGCTGGCGCGCTTGCCGGCCTTGTGGACCGTAGCCGGCGGCGTCACCGCCTGCCAGCCCTCGGCCAGCCAACGCCAGCGCTACAAGACGCAGGCCCGTTTCACCGTCATTGTCGGAGATCGGCTGCAGGCGGATCGCGGCTACGCCGGCGCCGGCGTCTGGCAGCTGGTTTACGCGGTGCGCCGCTTGCTGGCGGCTCAGGATTTCGGCCTGGCGGTGTCGCCCTTGATGCCCGAGCAAGTGCGCCCTCTGGGCCAGGCGCAGCGCGACGGCGAACCGTGGAGCCTAGTGGCCTGCGATTTCGCCACTCACTGGCTGGACGAAGCGCTGGACAACGGCCATTGGCCGTCGCCTCAGGGCGAGGCCGATCCGGACCAGTTGTTCGCCCGCTTTGGCGGTCGGCTGGAAGGCACCGCCGCCGAATGGCGCAGCACCCGGCTGGATTATCGCTTGGACGGCAAGCCGGGCGTCAAAGCCCAGGATGTCGTGCTGCAGCCCAAGCCGCCCGTTAGTTGATTTTTCGCAGCATCCCGTCGCGCCGTCCGGCGCGGCGACTTTTCCCCAACCGCATCAATCAGGAGCCCATACTTTATGGCCAGCCCCAACATCAGCTTCGACCAGATTCCGGCGTCCATCCGCAAGCCGGGCAAATACTTTGAGTTCAACACCAAGCTGGCGGTGCGCACCCTGCCGGGCAACCCGCAACGCGTACTGGTGATCGGCCAGCGTTTCGCCGACGCCGCTCAGCCGGCTCTGGCCGCGCTGGACGTGTTCAGCGACGAGCAGGCCGCCCAGGCTTTCGGCCGCGGCTCCTACGCCCACCTGCTGGCCCGCGCCGCCATCAACGCCAACCCCTATCTGCAACTGAGCGTGATCTCGGTTGACGACGCGGACAGCGCCGCCGCCGCCGTCGGCTCCTTCACCTTTACCGGCCCGGCCACCGGCGCCGGCGTGGCCAGCCTGTTTATCGGCGGCCGCCGTATCGACGTGGCCGTGGCCGCCGGCGACGACGCCGCCAAAATCGCCGCCGCCGCCAAGGCCGCTGTAGATAAGTTGGCGGATTTGCCGGTGACCGCCGCGGTCGCCAAGGAAGTGCTGACCCTCACCGCCCGTCACAAGGGCGCCGCAGGCAACGCCATCACGCTGAAAGCGCAGGAACAGATTGCCGGTCTTGGCATCACCGTGGGCGCGATGAAGGGCGGCGCAGCCGATCCGGACATTGCTCCGGCGCTGGCTGCCGTGGTGAGCGGCGGCCACCACATTGTGGTCAACCCGTTCAATAACGACGCCGCTTTCACCGCGCTGCGCACCCATCTGGACTTCGTGTCCGGCCCTATGGAGCAACGCGGCGCCATCGGCGTGGTCGGCGCCGTCGGCGCGCTGTCGGAAGTCAGCGCCGTCGCGTCCAAACTGGCCTGCGGCCGCGTGAGCGCCGCCTGGTATCGCGGTTCCTCCAAGCTGCCGGGCGAATTGGCCGCCGCTTACGCCGCGGTGATCGCCAGCGAGGAAGATCCGGCCCGTCCGCTGAATACCCTGGAACTCAAAGGCCTGGACGTAGTGGAACTGGCCGCCCGCACCAGCCGCACCGAGCAGGAAAACGCGCTCTACAACGGCGTGACTCCGCTGGAAGTAGGCCCGGGCGAACGCGTGCAGATCGTGCGCTCCATCAGCACTTACACCAAGGACGCCCAGGGCGTGGACGATGTGTCGCTGCTGGATCTGACCACGATCCGCACCCTGGACTACGTGCGCCGCGCCTGCCGCGAACGCGTGGCCTTGCGTTTCCCGCGCGAGAAGCTGTCCGACCGCACCCCGTCCAAGGTCCGCTCTGAGCTGCTGGACGTGCTCTACAAGCTGGAAGAGCTGGAAATCATCGAGGCGGTGGAAGCGAACAAGGACGGCCTGATCGTCGAGCGCGACGCGCAAGACGTGAACCGTCTGGACGCCAAGATCCCGGTGGACGTGGTCAACGGCCTGCATGTGTTCGCCGGCCGCATCGATCTGCTGCTGTAAGCGGCGCGGGGTAAACGCGCCGGGTGCTCTGCGTCGCCTTGCCGTAGCAAACCCACGGTCCGCGGCGGCGCGGCTGACCCCTGCGCTTTTACCCGAGCGGACCAAGTTTTCCCCGTTAACGCTTGATCCGGCTGCCCGCCGCCAAACCGGCCGGGCCGCCCACATGAAACCGAAAAGGACATTCACATGGCTTTGAAAGAATACGCAGGTTCGATCGTACTGGAAGTCAACGGCCAGGAAATCGACGTCATTGATCTGAACGTCAGCAGCAAGACCGGCCGCAAGCTGGTGAAAACCATGAACAGCAGCGGCCGCGCCCGCGGCTTCGCGCGCGGCATCTCGGAATACGAGCTGTCCGTCACCGTCTCCATCCCGCTGTCCGGCGAGCTGGACTGGGAAGCGATCGAAGGCGCCAAGCTGACCGAGTTCCCCGCAGCGCCAGGCGGCAAGCGCACCAGTTACCTGGACTGCTTCACGCTGGAAGTGGGCGAAAAATACGGCGTGGAAAGCGAAGCGCGTCGCGATATCAAGCTGTTGTCGCTGCGTAAAATCATTGAGTAATTAAATGAAGTAACTGTTTAGCTTGGCCGGTGGAATTTTTTCCACCGAGCCGGCTTATTCTACGCGCTTCAATACTTCTAAATATCAAGTCCAAACATGGGCTTGCCATGGCTATGCTTGGGGGTTAAATGACTTCATCTGTTAGAAACGATGCATTGCTCGGAGAGTTTTCTAAACTAGCCTACAAGGATGAAGAAACCATTGTTAAAGCGCTAGCAAGCGATCCGAAGTTTAAAGATTGGGAGCTAAATCTATGGCCTAAAGTAGAGGGTTCCTTCGCCGCTGTCTCGTTTCGTAATAAAAATGATGGTCAAATAGTGATTGCATACCGTGGAACAGATGATTTAGGAGATGTGTCAGGAGCTGATTTAAACATTGCACGTGGACGTTATGATGAACAGTTTCGCCAGGGGATGGATTTTGCACGGCAGATAAAAAAAGAAGCTGGGGAAAATGCAAATATTCTAGTAACAGGACACTCTTTAGGTGGCGCAATTGCACAAGCAGTATCCCAATCTTTTGGCTTTGATGGAGCAACGATAGATCCTGCTGCTGCAGGTGCTGTGGTTAAAACTCCGCAGTATAAAGAAAAGAATAAGAGTTTGGGCTTGCCTGCAGTAGGGAAAGGCATGCCGAAGACGTTTAAAAACTATGTGGTTGATGGTAGTGCCGTTTCTGGTTTGACTGGGCCGCATCTAGGGTCAAAAACTACGTTGCCGAAAGCAGAGATGACGTGGAAGCAAAAAATACCAGGCGCTATTGTAGGGGGGGTGACAGGTCAACTGCTAAGTGCAGCTATTGACCAAGTTGAGAACAGACACTCTTCTGATCATGTGTCAGAACAGCTTAATATTTTGGCTGGGAAAGAAAAAAAACCTATTGCTGCAATAAAAAAAGAAGCTGATACCTCACCTAAAGCTGGCGTGACAAGGTCAGGAAATAGTCGTGAGTCTCAAACTATTGTCGGCTTGCTTTCCAGCGTTGGTAAGACTCGAACTTATCAAATGAAAGATGGCTCAGTGCAAACCAGAAGTGATGGCACTGTCTCATGGCGTAATAATAACCCCGGTAACCTGAAATTCGGTTATGCCGGAAGTGCTGATAAAACAGATAAGAGTAAGCGCAGTAAAAAACAAGCCCTCTCTGATGCAAGTAAACGCTATCAGGGTGTAATAGACCTTGATCAGTGGGGGAATGCCATCTTTGAAACAGAGGCTGCTGGACGTGCAGCGAAGTCTCAATTGTTGACTAGACAACATGGCAATAAAACCATTGAGCAAATGTTGCCAAAATATGCAATTTCCGATTACTCAGGAACGGCAGATGTGGCTGCTTATGCAAAAAATATTCATAAGTTGGCTGCAAGTCGGAACTTGGATTTACATGGGAAAAAGATTAAGGATCTGAAGCCCAACGAGTTTGAAGCTTTGCTAGATGGCATGAAAAAGGTGGAAGGCTTTAAACAAGGAAGAATCGAAGTTTCTTCTAACGGCCATAAATCGATAGAGCAAAAGCCATCGAAACAGCCTGCTGAAATCGTTAAGCCACCGGCTTCAGTTGGCAAGCCAGCTAAGGCTGTGACACCCAAGCCTGCGGGGAACAAACCTGCAGCCGGCAAAGCCATTGCAGCAAATAAAAGGGCGACCCCAAGCTCAGAGGCTGTAAATGCTGTTAAGGGAGGCAATCCCACGGCAATGGCGGCAAAGGTAGATCAAGAGGTCCCTGCATTACAAGCGCTTCTTAGCCAGCTCCAATCTACCCTGGCTCAGCTCAGCAGTGTGCTGTCCCAACCCATCCAAGTCACCGTCGACGTCCAAAACGGCAATATCGTCGCCGCCGTCAACGCCGCCAATAGCCAACAACAAAGGAGAAGCTGATGTTCAATCTCGGTCTGTTTACCGGCTCCGCCGCCGGCGCGCTGGTGGACGCCAGTTTTCGTGGTGTGCGCTTTGAATGCCTGCGCAGCGTGGACAGCGCCCAGCGAGACCAGGCGATGCACGAATACCCTTATCTGGACGGCGCCGACGTAGAAGACCTGGGCCGCAAGGCGCGCAAGGTATCGCTTAGCGTCTTCTTCTGGGGCCGCGATTATCAGCAGCGGCTACGTGACTTTGTCGCCGCGCTGGACCAGGCCGGGCCGGGCGAATTGATTCACCCGGTATTTGGCAGCATGCCCAAGGCTCAGGTGCTGGATTACCAGATCAGTCACGAGGCCGACGCGCCGGACTCCTGCACGGTGGAAGTGAACTGGGTGGAGGCCACGCCGGGCAATCCCTTTTTCGCCAGCCAGCATCCCCTGCAGCAGGTCGAGGCCATCAGCGCCTTGGCGGCCAAGGCGCGCAGTTTGGGCGGCGAGGCCTTCGCCAAGGCTCAGGGCCTGTTGCAAAACGCCAATACGGCGCTGACTCGCCTGGGCGCGCTGCGCGTGCGCTTGAGCGACACCGTGCGGCAGCTTGCCGGCATGGCGCAGCAAGGCATTGCCCAGGTGGTGGACTTGTTGGCCTACCCGCAAGCCTTCATCGGCCAGGTGACGTCCTTGGTGGACGAGGTCGCCAATTGGCGTTTTGGCGTCAAACTGGATATCTGGCCGGGCCTGAAGTGGGAGGCGGAAGCCAAGCTGCCGCAGGCCACTCTGGCTGATTGGAACGCGATGAAGGACAGGCTCAACGGCGTGTCCAAGAAAATCGGCCGCGCGTCCGATACCTTGAACCAAGCCGGTAAGGCGCTGGAAGTATGGACCGAGGACGAGATTCGCATCGACGCCTTGCTCAAACTGACGGTATCCACCTCAATGGCGAACGCCGCCGCCGACCTGTTCCGTTCGGAAGCCGCACAACCCACGTTGACGCCGCCGGCGCTGGAGCAAGTGGCGGGCGACGTGCGCGCCACGCTGCAACAAACCATAGAGCAATGGCGCAAGGCGCTGCCGGGCGAGGACGCGCGCCAGGTGATTGAAAGCCTGCGGGATTTGGGCCTGCAGGTGCAACGCAGCGCCGCCGGCCTGGTGGCCGCCAAACCGCCCATCGTTACCCGTAAAGTGGAGTCCGCCGCCAATCTGCGTCAGCTGGCCCACCTGTGGTACGGCGACAGCGGCCGCGCCGCCGAACTGCTGCGCTTGAATCCGCAGCTGGCGCATCCCAACCATCTGCAAGCAGGAGAGCTGATCCATGGCTACGCCCGCTAAGCCCGCGTCGGACAAAAACGAGGTCAGTCTGCAGATCGCCGGCAAGACCCATCGTTACTGGACCCAGTACAGCATCGATTCCGATCTGACCGTGGCCGCCGACGCCTGGCAGGTGTCGCTGGGCCTGCCCGGCGGCGAGGTGCCGCCGGCGGTGGAGCCTGGTGCCGAGGTCAAAGTGCTGGTGGGCGCGGACGTCGTGCTGCTGGGGCGCGTGGACGACATCAGCCACAGCATAAGCGCCGGCAGCCATCAGCTGACGCTGTCGGGCCGGGACCTGGCCGGCATGTTGCTGGACTGCAGCGCGCCGTTGCTTACCGGCAAGGGCATGACGTTGAGCGATGTGCTGGAGAACGTGATCAAGCCGCTGGGCGTCAGCCGCCTGCGCGTGGACGCCAAGGGCAATGGCCAGATCGAGAAAATCAGCGTGGATCCGGGCAACAGCGCCTGGGACGTGCTCACCCGCGCCGCGGCGGCCAACGGCCTCGTCGCCTGGTTCGATCCGGACGGCACTCTGGTGGTGGGCGGCCCGGATTACAGCGCGCCGGCCAAGGCCAAGCTGATCTTGCGCCGCGACGGCAAGGGCAACAATGTGCTCAGCCTGATGGAAACCCGCTCCCACGCGCCGCGCTACTCGCAGCTAACCCTGCTGGGCCAGGGCCACCGTCAGGCCTTGACCCCGGGCAGACACGATCTCAAGCACCAGTCCGCGGACCCGGATGTCCGCTATCACAAACCGCGCATCGTGGTGGAGCCGGACGCCGCCAACCCGGCGGAACTGGCGGCGCGCGCGGACAAAATGCTGGCCGACGCGCGGCTGGCCGGCTACACCCTCAGCGCCACCGTGGCCGGCCACCGCAACAGCGCCGGCGAGTTGTGGACCCCCGGGCAGCGCATCCAGGTGGAAAGCGAGCCGCACGGCATCAAGGGCTGCACTTATTTCCTGATGGCGCGCACCTTCAGCGGCGGGCGCGGGCAGGGCTGCACCACCCGGCTGACGCTGAAAGAGGACGGCCGCTGGCTGCCGGCGATGCACAAACGCTGACGATAGAAAGGTTGAAACGATGTGGAATGACGTAGACCAAAGAATCCGCCGCGCCTTCAGCAATGTGAGGCAAGGCTTTCGCGCGGTGCTGACCCGCGTGGACAGCGCCGGCGATGTGCAAACCGTGCAGGCCGACGCCTTGGCCGGCGAGCAGTTGCAGGACGCAGAACTGTTTCAACACTACGGCTACAGCGCCAATCCGCCGCCGGGCAGCATGGCGGTAGTGCTGCCCTTGGGCGGGCGCAGCAGTCACGGCGTGGTGATCGCCACCGAGCACGGCAGCTACCGGCTGAAACAGCTCAAACCCGGCGAAGTGGCGCTGTACAGCGACGAAGGCAGCAAGATCGTGCTCAAGCGTGGCCGCTTGATTGAGGTGGAGTGCGACACCTTCAGCCTGCGTTGCAAGAACTGGCAGGTCAACGCCAGTGAACAAGCCAGCTTCACCACCCCCACGCTCAGCACCAGCGCGCAGCTGGTGGCCCAAGGCCAGATCAACGGCAACGGCGGGATGGCCATTCAGGGCGGCAACGGCGCCAGCGTCAAGGGCAGCGTCACCGTGAGCGGCGACGTGGTGGCCGGAGGCAAGAGTCTGGTGGGCCACCAGCATAACGGCGTGCATGGTACGACCAGTCCGCCGTTGTAAGAACCTGTTTACGATCTGCTGCGCGTCAGCGATACAGCGTTGAAAACTTACCCTACATGCATTCAGTTTCTTCTGCCGTTTTCGCCAAGAGCGCCGTTGATATCGCTTGGTGGAACGCCTGCCGGCACTGACCCGCGTCCCTTATCCCCAATCCTTTCAAACCCGGAAAATAACGCCATGGACCCTCTATTGGACCCCATTACCGGCGATTACGCCGGCGGCGCCACCGACACCCTGGCCAACGCCGTCTACCTGAGGTTGATGACCCCGCTGGGTGGTTGGTGGGCCGATCCCGAACTCGGTTCCCGCCTGCACCTGTTGTCCCGCAGCAAGGACAGCAGCCAGATCGACCTGCTGGCCTGCCAATACGCCGAGCAAGCCTTGCAGCCGCTATTGCGCGACGGCCGCGCTCGCCGTGTCGGCGTTGAGGCGCAGCGTCCCGGCAGCGGCCGTTTGCTGCTGTTGGTCGAAGTGGAAGAGGCCGGCGGCCAGACCCGACATTTCCAACACCACGTGAGGATAGCCTGATGCCCCTGTCCACCCCGGATTTTGAAACCATACGCGGCGCGCTGCTGCGCGATCTGCAAAACCTGCGCGCCGACGCCGACGTCGGCCCCGACAGCGATTTCTACGTGCGCGCCAGTTCGGTCGCCAGCGCGGTGGAAGGCTTGTACCAGCATCAAAGCTGGATCGCCCGCCAGATCTTTCCGGACAGCGCCGACCGCGACTATCTGGAACAGCACGCCCGTGTGCGGGGCCTCAGCCGCAAGCCTCCGGTGGCGGCCAAGGGCCTGTTGCAACTGAGCGGCAATCCCGGCGCGGGTTTCGCCGCCGGCCTGAAAGTACGGCTGGGCGAGCAGCTCTACACCACTCAGGCCGGCGGCCAGCTGGATGTGGATGGCCAGGCCCGCGTGGCGGTGGCTGCCGATCTGCCCGGCCTGGCCGGCAACGTGCCGGCCGGCACGGTTGCCGAACTGATGGCCGCGCCCAGCGGCCTGGCTAGCCGCGTCAGCTTCGTCAACATGGACGGCGGCGTGGACGAAGAGGACGACGCCGCCCTGCTGGCGCGGCTGTTGGAACTGATCCGTCGTCCGCCGGCGGGCGGCAACCGCCACGATTACCGCCGCTGGGCGCTGGAAGTGCCGGGCGTGTCCGCCGCCTACGTCTACCCGCTGCGCCGAGGCCTAGGCACCGTGGACGTGGTGATCACAGCCCAGAACAGCCTGCCTTCGGCCGACACCCTGGCCGCGGTGCAAGCCCATATTGAAGACCTGCGCCCCGTCACCGCCAAAAACTGCCTGGTGCTGGCGCCCACACCGCGGCCGGTGGACATTGAAGTGGGGCTGGCGGTGGACGGCACCACGCTCCAGGCGCTTACCGAACCGCTGCGCCAGGTGTTGGCCGCCCACTTCTCCAGCCTGGCCCCCGGCAGCAAGCTGTACAAGAGCAGGCTGGAGGCTTTGATCTCCGACCTGCCCGGCGTGGTGGACCGCCAACTGCTGTCGCCTGGCGTCAATATCGAGCCGACGGTAAACGAAACAACGGTGGAATGGCTGCGCCTGGGCAAACTCACGGTGAAGGGGATGCAATGAGCCCGCAAACCCCGCATAGCGAACTACTGACGCGCTTGCTGCCGCCGGTCAGCTACAGTCCTGACGGGCCGCGGCTGCAAGCCGAACTGGGCAGCGAAGGCGCGGCGCTGGACCGGGCGCAGAACAGCGCCCGGCAGTTGGTGGGCGCCACCACGCCGCTGCTGGCCGAAGGCCTGCTGCCGGACTGGGAGCGGGTTTGCGGGCTGACCCCGCCGACGGACGCGCCCTACCAGCAGCGCCAGCAGGCGGTGTTGGCCAAGCTGGCGGAAACCGGCGGCCTGTCCATCCCGTACTTCACCCGGCTGGCGGCTGGCATGGGCTACCGCATCGCCATCAGCGAGCCGCAGCCCTTCCGCGCCGGCATCAACCGCGCCGGTCAGCAGCTGTGGACGGCTGACATCCCCTGGGTGTGGCAAGTCACCGTGTTCGGCGCCAAGACCCGGCCGTACTTCTTCCGCGCCGGCCAGTCGCTGGCGGGGGAGCGTCTCACCACCTTCGGCGATCCGCGGCTGGAAGACCTGTTCAAGGACCTCAAGCCGGCCCACACCCACGTTTACTTCGCCTACCAGCCTTAAACCGCGCTCCCGCGCGGCCCCTCCCGCCGTATCCCCCTTCCCCTCACAGCCCCGTCCTCAGCGGGCGGGAGCCTGTGCTCTTTATCCTTTTCCTCAGGAGCGCCTCATGCAAGAAACCATCAAGCCCATTCCCACGCCTGACAAGTTGTTTCACGACGGCAACCCGGTCAGTGGCGAACTTGGCACCATCGTCAGCGCTGAATGGCTGAATGGCATGCAGTCCGCCGCGCAGGCCACTCAGGACGAAGTGCTGGCCGTGATCAAGGACAGCGGCCAGAGCGCCGATCCCAAGCGCAAGGACCAACTGCTGCAGGCGGTCAAGCAGATTGCCTGGGGCGGCAACAACAAACCAACTACGTTGGCAGGCTATGGCATCACTGACGCTTTGCCGTTGAAACCGGCGTTGGGTGTGGTGGATCTGAACGATATGATCGCTCCCGGCATCTATAATCAGCGTGAAAACGCCAAAGCTACCAGCGGCAAGAACTATCCAATGCCCTATGCGGGCAAGTTGCAAGTCTATGCCGATGAGGAGATGGTGTATCAGAGCTATCAGGCTTATAACAATGCTGGCATCTGGTACCGCTGTTGTTACTTGGGTAATTGGGCGCAGTGGCAGAAACAGGCCGACGCCGCTTCCACGTTGGCCGGTTACGGCATTACCGATGGCGCGACCAAGGCCGAGTTGAAGGCCGCGGTGGATGGCGTGGTCAACGGCGCGCCGGGCGCGCTGGATACCTTGCAGGAGTTGGCTGCGGCGCTGGGCAATGACAAGGACTTCGCCGCCACCATCACCAACAAGCTGGCCGGCAAGGCGGATAAGGCCGATTCGCTGGCGGGTTACGGTATCAATACTTTGGCGTTGTCTACCCCGCAGACCGTGCATGTTCAAAAGACCACACCGAATAACTACGACGCAAATATATTCAGCAGCGGCACGATGGAACTGCGCTCCGCCGGCGTGGATTTCCCATCTTTAGGCCTGCATCGGCCGGGATATAGCGCGGTGGCCTTGGTACACATGAACTATGGCGATGACACACTGGTGTTGAAGGAAGCTACGGGGAATGAGTTCCGGGTATGGCATGCCGGGAACGATGGACAGTTTCTCAAAAAGCGCCGTTTCCGTATTGATCCGCAGGATGGGACCTCTCTGGATACCTCTATCACCGGCGGGGAAATGGGATTCAACTATGGCACCTCCAGCGGCGTTACCGGCCCGTTCATTGCCTTTGGTGGGCTGGGAGGCCAGATTGACTACTCCTGCCAACTGACTGCCGACTATCAGCGGGGAAGCACCATGCGTTTTCGTACCCGCAACGACGACGCCAAGCGCTGGAACCCCTGGCATACCTTGATACATGACGGCCATCTGACCGGGCAAGTCGCCTACTTTGCCACGGGCGATGCGCCGGAGGGCTGGCTGAAGGCCAACGGCACCGCGGTAAGCCGAACCGAATACGCCGCTTTATTCGCGGCGATAGGCACCAGGTTCGGCGTTGGGGATGGGGCGACTACGTTTAATCTGCCTGACTTGCGAGGGGAATTCATCCGTGGTTGGGATGATGGGAGAGGGGTCGATGCGGGACGTAATCTGGGGGCATCTCAGAATCCTACCTACATTCGCAATTTGATCGACAAGTTGAGTGGAAGTTATCCGGTAGGTACTTCCGCCATCGGGGCTTGGAATACGGAGGGGTGGTCCACCAATGTCGAGGGCAACAAAACACCCACGGATCTGAGCAATACCACTTTCTACGTTGCAGCTGCCTCTGCTGTCCCTGGCGGTGGAGATAATGGGGCTTTTTCCACACGTCCCCGCAACGTCGCTCTGCTTGCCTGCATCAAGTTCTAAGGAGACCCTCATGCAAGAAATCAAAAACAAAACCGTCTACGCTTACCACCCGCAAACCGGGGAATATTTGGGGGGCACACAGGCGGACCTGTCTCCGTTGGAAAAGGATGTCTGGCTGCTGCCGGCTCATAGCACCGAACAACAGCCGCCGGTTGTTGCGGAACGTCAGACCGCAGTATTCCGCGATGGCGGCTGGGAGGTCATGCCGGATTGGCGTAGTACCAAACTGTGGAGCCAGCAGACCGCGCAACCGGTCCAGGCCAAGCTGGGCGAGACCCCGGACAGCTTGCGTGCCACCTTGCTGGAGCCCTGCGAGTTTGCGGCTTGGGATGGCAAAGGCTGGATCATCAACAAGGCGGCCCAGGCAGCGGCTCTGGCGGCGCAAACTCAAGCACAGTTGAAGCAGCGTATGGCCGAGGCCTATGCCAGCCGCCGTCCCTTGGAGGATGCGGCGGAAATCGGCATGGCGACGGAAGCGGAGTTGGCGCGGCTGCTGGGGTGGAAGCGTTACTGCGTTGAGCTGTCACGTTTGCCGGAGTTGGCGATGTGGCCACGGCTGGTGGAGGCGGACTGGCCGAAGCAGCCAGCCTGACCCAGAGTTAAAGAATCAAAACGGTAGCCGCGCGCTGCCGTTTTTTGTTTAGAGCCGCTAACAAAACCTCGCAGCGTACCTGAGCCAAGGCGCGCCGACGCAGGCAGTACAAGTGGTACGACAAGGAGGCGCAACGCAGGATCAGGGGTTTTGTTAGCGGGTCTTAAGCCACTGTGGAGTGTTGTCTGATCCATTGGGGCAGGAGGGATAGAACCTTGCTACGTTTCAGAAACAGGAGGGACCAAGTACGAGCTCCGCTTATAGCTCACGCACCATATATGTCTTGCTAAAGGCGATTCGCCAGATTTTGCACAGGGTATAGCGGTTTTTACGGTACTCTCCGCCCCCGGCCCGTCGCCGCCTTGACGCTCCCGCCATCCCCCCTTACTCTCGCCCTTGCGCTGTGACAATCCACAGCCGCGGGACTGGGAGGTCCTATTTTCAACAGGGTAGTCGGTCGCTGGGTAAGCGGCTGGCTACGTCCATGCGTCTGCCGCAAGCAGGGCAGGCCATGGCACTGAGTCCCCGCAAGGGGGCTGCCGTTCCTGTTGCGGTCCTCCCACTTTGTCATGAGCCTGCCCACGCCTTCCGCGCGTGCCGCGCAGGCATCCTTATGCAGATGTTTGTGGAGGCCACAATGAATATATTTATTTTCTGCCGACAACACCCTCGTCATCCCCGGTCCGTAGCAACAGAGGCCCAGCCATGAGGGCCCCCATCGCCAAGCTGGAACTGTCGCGCTTGCAGCAGCTGCATGAGCAGATCAAGCAACTGCGCATCATCACCGCTGGTCAGGACGAAGTCTATGACCTGGTCAAGCTTTTGGAGCAGCGCTACTTGCAGGCCGATGAAGGCCTGATCCATGGCATCCTCCACGTTCACGCCGCCAACCAGGGCCTGCACGCACTGATGACGCTGCTGCAGGACAGCCAGGAGAATAAGCAAGTCAATTGCGATCAAATGGCGGCGCTGCTGGAGCCTATCCGCCAAGAGTTGCAAGCCGGCTTTGTACAGATTTCCGATGTGATATAAGGCAGAGCGCCGTGGTTACAGCCGCGGCGTTTTGTCATCACGCACTGACATTCGTCGGCTGCCGGCCCATGCACGCTTCCCGCAAAATCCCCTCCAATCCTTTCAGTAACGACACCTGTCATCGGCCATGGCCGATTCTTCATTTCCGCGGGAGGCGATTCCATGCAAGAAGCACTCAAGCCCATCAACACGCCGGACGCTTTGTTTCATGACGGCAACCCCACCACTGGCGAGCTGGGCACCATTGTCAGCGCCGACTGGTTGAACAACCTGCAACTAGCGACGCGCTCAGCCCAAGAAGAGCTGATCTCGCTGATCAAGGACAGCGGCCAGACACTGGACGCCAGCCGCAGGGATCAGCTGCTACAGGCGGTGAAGCAATTGGCTTGGGGTGGCAATAGCAAGCCCACCACGCTGGCGGGCTACGGCATTAGCGACGGCGCCACCAAGGCCGAGGTGTCGGTCAAGGCCGACAAGGCCAGCACCCTGGCGGGTTACGGCATTCGGGATGGCATTACCGTGGCCATGCTGCCACGTCGCAACCTGCTGGCGGATGGCGGCCGTTTCTTTGATCCGTTCACGCCCGAGGGCATCGTGCAGGCACGAACCAACCAGATTACCGCACCGTTTGCCACGACCATGCATGCTGTTTCCTATAGCCAGAGTGTTGGTTCGGTGGGGCGTTTCATTCACGATAATGGCTCGTATGAGGGCGCGGGTCCGAAGTTGGCGCAGCCAGTTTTGGACTTGCTGAATGGCATGGGACGTGATCAAAAGCGCTATGGTTACGAGTTTCATATTGCCGAGTTGCGGTGCGCCGCATTGACTTATTCGCCAGTGCTGATTGATGGCAAGAATATGGCGGTGGCGATGGCGTATGGGGTTGGCACTGAAGGGCCGGTCACTTTTATGAACTGGCTGCGTTGCATCAGTGGGTCTATCTACTATGATTACGGCCAATATCGTAATGGCAAGCCCATGGAGAACAGGCGCATCACGCCAAGTGATGGCTGGGTGCACATGGCCGGGGTGGCGGAGTGGGGCGGCGGCTACAGCATCAGCCATGTTTATGCCGAGAATAACTCGATCTTCCAACTGGCCTTGCCGTCGGCCGTATCCGGCAACCATCTTGGCTATGTGCACAAAGCGCCGATCGCGCCGTAAACCACTTTCGCTTTCAGTGATGGCAATCCCACGGGATTGCCATTTTTTTTGCCCGCGCACCACTGACATCCGTCCACTGCTGACGCGCGTCGCTTCCCGGCAAAATCACTGTATTGATTCACTAGCGAAGCAGGTCAGCGGGTAGTTTGCTAATCACCCGCCCGGCCCGGAGTCCGCCCCAAGCCGCCAGCCCGGCCAGCGGGCCAACCCTGTAAATGGAGCGAGAGCGCGATGCAAAATACGATGAAGCCGATCAACAGCCCGGACGGGCTGTTTCATGACGGCAACCCCTACACCGGCGAACTGGGCACGGTGGTGACCTCGGAATGGCTGAACAATGTCCAGTCCGCCGCCCAGTCCAGCCAGGACGAGTTGTTGACGGTGATCCGCGACAGCGGCCAGAGCGCGGACCCGGCGCGCAAGGACCAGTTGCTGCAAGCGCTGAAGAAGCTGGCTTGGGGAGGCAACAGCAAGCCCAATACGTTGGCCGGTTACGGCATCACCGACGCCTTGCCGTTGAGTGGCGGCAAGATGGATGGCCGGGTGGATTTTCAGCCTAACTCTCGCTTCCTGGCCGAGGGCGGCAAGGAGGGTGGCCAACTGCAACTGCAAGCGCCACA
Organism: Chromobacterium haemolyticum DSM 19808; assembly: GCF_000711885.1. Lineage (GTDB taxonomy): Bacteria > Pseudomonadota > Gammaproteobacteria > Burkholderiales > Chromobacteriaceae > Chromobacterium > Chromobacterium haemolyticum. The sequence continues at coordinate 6,394 of NZ_JONK01000033.1, read as the reverse complement.
AAGCGACACCAAGCTCAACGACGTGAATATCGACGTCTGGGGCAACCAGTTCCGTGTATTTAACAACGATGGCGTCAAGGCCCGCGGTTTTTACGTGGACCTGACCCAATGCGAGGACGGTCCGACCACCAATTTGCTGACCATGTCCGGTGCGCCGGGCCTGGTAGCTCATTTTGCGATGCCTTACGCGCCGCCTGGCTGGTTGAAGTGCGATGGCTCACCGGTCAGTCGTAGTACTTATCCGGCCTTGTTCGCCGCGATTGGGACAACGTATGGGGCAGGGGATGGCTCGACGACGTTCAGTCTTCCGGATTTACGTGGAGAGTTTATACGAGGTTTTGATGATGGGCGGCGGGTGGATAATGCGCGAGCGCTCGGTTCATTTCAATCCCAAAGCATAGAGGCCCATGGGCATGGAATCACCACGATAGAGGTGTTCAACATGGCTGCATTTACCATCAATGACAACTCTGGAGACGGCATTGTTTCGGCAGACAATTCCGGGCCTGGGATAAGCAATTTGCGAATAGGGCGTTATTTCTCTGAGCGTACCGGTGCATTAGAAACCCGCCCCCGCAACATCGCCCTGCTCGCCTGCATCAAATACTAAGGAAACCGCCATGCAAGAACGCAAACAGAAAACCGTCTACGCCTACCATCCGGAAACCGGCGAGTATCTGGGCACCACCACGGCGGACTTGTCGCCGCTGGATGTTGAGGAAACCTGGTTGATTCCGGCCAACGCCACCGAGCAGGAGCCGCCACAGGCGGGGGAGCGGCAGGTAGCGGTCTACCGTGATGGCGGCTGGCAGCTGGCGGTGGATTTCCGCGCCCTCAAGCTGTGGAGCAAGGCCAGCGCGCAGCCGGTGACGGTGCAAATCGGCGATACGCCGGATAGTCTGCAAGCTACCGAGCTAGAGCCGCCGGCCTTCGCGGTATGGAACAAGAAAGCCTGGGAAGTGGATGCCGACGCAGAGCGCGCGGCGCTGACGGCGCAGGCGCAGCAGGAGCTGCAGCAGCGCTTGGCTACTGCTTACGCGCAGCGCCGGCCCTTGGAGGACGCGCAGGAGCTGGGGCTGGCGACGGCGCAGGAGCAAGGCTTGCTGAGCGCATGGAAGCGTTACTGCGTTGAGCTGTCGCGCCTGCCGCAGCGGGCCGCTTGGCCGCGGTTGAGCGAGGCAGACTGGCCGAGGCTGCCGGCCTGAGGATTTGAAGTAAAGCGCCGTTCCACGTGAAACCACCCGCGCCGATTTTTCATGGCCGTGCCAGCGTGATTTCCACTCTTTCCTTGCCCTGGCCCACGTTTTTGCGTTTGAGCTTTAGTTCTCCCACTTCGCCGCTGCGCCGCAAATGGGTGCCGCCGCAGGGCACGCGGTAAAGGCCGGGCAGTTCCCAGTAGCGGCGCTGCTCGGCTTCGTTGGAATAGGCGCTGACGATGGCGAGATCGGCGTCTATCAACGCCTGCACCTTGGCGGCGATGGCGGGCAATAGAGGGGTGATGGGCTGCGCCAGCGCAAAATCGATGCGTGCCTTGTTCTCGGCGATGTGGGCGCCAATCTTCTCGGCGTCGGGCAGCTCGCGGCAAATGGTTTCCAGTACCAGTTCGGCGGCGAAGTGCAGCCGCATCAGCCGGTAGCGGCGCGGCCAGTCTATCGCCACCGTCACCGCGTCGCCGGCGCTCAGGTCATGGCCGTCCGGCAGGGTGTAGGCGATGTCCAGGCCCTGTTTCTCCGCGCGCAGCACCGGCAGCCCGGCGATGCTGCCGGCGTCGCTTTCCTGGCCGCCGGAGAAGGCGTAGAAGACGGTGGCGTCCAGCCAGACCTGAGGGCCGTCCACCCGCGCCACCGTGGTGTGCAGCTCGGTCTGGTAGGGATCGGCCCAGAACTGTTTGCGCACGCTCATGCCGCGCTTCCGGCGTCCGCCGCCAGCCGTTGGTAAACCTCGGCGTCCAGCCGCTCCATTAGCCGCTCCGGCCGCGACAGCGCGCCAAAACCGAACTGAGCGTACAGGCCGTGGGCATCGGCGGTGGCCAGCAGCATACGGCGCAGGTTCTGCAGGCCGGGGTGGGCATTGACCGCCGCCATCAATTGCTTGGACACGCCCTGGCCGCGCCAGGCTTCGACCACGAACACGTCGGCCAGATAGCCGAAGGTAGCGTAGTCGGTGATCACGCGGGCGAAGCCTATCTGTTCGCCGTCGGCGGCGTAGGCGCCGAAGCATAGCGAATGGGCGAGCGAGCGCTCGAAGATGTCGCGGGGCAGTTGGCGCGCCCAGTAGGACTGTTCAGACAGGTAGCGGTAGATACGCTCGCAGTCCAGCCGCGCGGGGTCGGTGTCGATGTGGAGGATCATGGCGCAGCCAGCCGGGCGAGGGGAATGCCATAAAGATAACACGCTCGGGCTGGCGGGAGCGGACCGGCTTGCCGGCGCCGCTCCCTGCTGTTAGTCGCTTAGAGTCTGTTCATAATCTGCTGCGCTTCGTGAGGCGTGACACGGTGAGTACCGCTTCGAAATGCTCATGTACCACTTGACCATTCCGCTTTCTCAGCCGTTTTCGCCTTGTCTCGCTCTTGCTCGCTAGATTTTGAACAGGCTCTTATAGATTTTTGATTTTTTCCAGCTCCTCCGGGCTGTACTTCTTCTCGCTGGCCTTGGTCAGGTCGGTGAGCAGGCCGGCCTGGACGTCGCGCGCCGATTGCACCGCGCTCAGCATATTGCCGCCGCTCCATTGGCCGGCGAAGCCGATGGCGGTTTGCGGCTGGCTGGCGTAGAGGCTGGTCAGCATCGCGTCCACCGCCGGCTGCTGGCCCTGGAACTGCTGTTCCAGCCGCGTCTGCCATTGCGCCAGCACCGGCAGATACTTGTCCGGCTTGGCCTGGGCCAGCGTGGCGTTGGCGCGGAAGGCCCAGTAGGCGGAGCTGCTTTCGTAAGTGGCCACGCCGGCGCGCAGCGGCGCGGGGATGTCCTTCATCGCGTTTTCGTACATCGGCACCAGCACCGCGCCGGCCGGGCTGCCGAAGGATTGCCAGGTCAGCGCCGCCAGCTCCTTGGGCAGGCCGGCGCGCAGCTGGATGACGTGGGTTTCTATGGTGCGGTCCACGCCCATCGGCCGGTCCGCGTCCTTCAGTTTGGCCAGCGCGGTGCCGTGGAAGGTGGCGCGCAGCACCTTGGCCACGTCGGCCACCGCTATTTTGCGCTCAGGCTTCAGCGTCAGCGGGTATTGAGTCTGCCGCGTGGCTTGGCGCAGCCCCGGGTTCAGCAGGTGCTGGCCCAGCCATTCGCGGTCCACATTGTATTTGTCGCCGACGACGCCGAAGGCCTGGGCGAAGTTGAAGCGCTTGGCGTCTACTTTGGCCAGCAGCTGGTGTTTGGCGGTGAACTCGGCCAGGCCGGGGCTGGCGATCACATTGGCGCGGTCGGCGAGGTCGATGTCGTGCAGGCGCAGGCCGTTGGCCACCATCAAGTAACTATCCTGAGGCACGCGGTAGGCCAGCCAGTGGTGGCTGGAGCCGATCTCCATGTACCAGGCTTCGTTCGGATCGGCGATCAGCACGCCGTTGCCTTCGCCGGCGCCATATTGGTTGAGATAGCGGCCCAGCAGCTCCACGCCTTCGCGCGCGGTCTTGGCCTGCGGCAGGATCAGCGAGGGAATCACCGCTTCCACCACGCCGTTGTCCAGCAAGGGGTCCGCTTTTTTGGCGCGGGCGTTGATTTCCGCGCTATTGGTGGCGGATACCGCCACATTGAATTCATTGACGCCGCGTTCCTCGTACAGCCCGTCGCCGCCTGCGGTGTCGCCGTTCCAGTCCATCAGTCCGCTGTAGCGGTAGAACTGTGCCGGAGCCGGCACTTTCAGGCCGTTTTTGAAGCTCAGCGTTTCCTCCTTGGCCGCCGCGCGCGCCGGGTGAAGCACCAGGCGCTTGTTCCAGTTATTGATGTAATAATCCTCGTTGCGGGCGATGATGATGGAGCCATCGGCGGAGGCCTGTTTGCCGACGATCAGCGATGAGCAGGCGTCGGCGAGCGGAGCGGCCAGCGCAAGGGCGGTGGCCAGGGCAAGCAGGGTAGGGCGCGGCGTCATGATGCATTCCTCTTATGGAGCGGTCAGTCGCGGGGGGTGACGGCTCGTGGCGGCCGCGCGCTTTGCGTGCGGCGGTTTGGCGGTGAGGGCAAGCAGATTGTAGGCAGATGGTTCGCGTTAGTTGAAATGAGAATCCCATGCTTGCCTGATGCATATCAATCTTGCGCTGTTTCATTAAAATGTGGCGCAAAGTGTCTGATTTATGCAATTGATTTTGCCATCCGGACGGAAGTCTTATTAAGCTTGGCATTTCATTGTGGCGGCGTGTTCCGCCGCGGCGGGAACGGAAGGAATATGAAAATACTGACGATGGCGCGCAAGCTGTTCTTCACGGTGCTGGCCGCGGCCTTGGCGCTGTGGGCTTACGGCGCTTACAGCGGCGAGCCGCAATGGCAGCAATGGGCGATGTATCTGGGCAATGCGCTGGCCCTGGGCGGCGCCTACCTGGTGCCTACCCTGACCGCGGCGCTGGTGGGCAGCCCAAGGCTTAAGCTGGTGGCGGCGCTTAACGTGCTGGGCGGTTGGCTGATCCTGCCCTGGATCGCGGCGATGATGCTGGCGCTCAAGCGTGACGATCTGGCGGCCGGATCCTGAATCCGTCTGGCACAATAGCGTGTTATTACCGCCCCGTTCAGAGGGCGGCGTAAGAACCTGTTCACGAAGCGCAGCAGACTATGAACCGGTTCTGAATGATTGCACGAGGCGATACCACACTACTCAAGGAGAAACGCATGTTCCAGCACGTCGACGCCTACGCCGGCGATCCCATCCTGTCGCTGGTCGACGCTTTCGGCAAGGACCCGCGCGGCGACAAGGTCAACCTCAGCATCGGCCTGTATTACGATGAGCAGGGCCGCATTCCGCGTCTGAACGCGGTGCAGCAGGCCGAGGCCAAACTGGCGGCTCAGCCGACGCCGCCCTGCACTTATCTGCCGATGGATGGTCTGCCGGCCTACCGCAAGGCGGTGCAGGAATTGTTGTTCGGCGAGGGACACCCGGCGCTGGCCGCCGGCCGCGTCGCCACCATCCAGACCCTGGGCGGCTCCGGCGCGCTGAAAGTGGGCGCGGACTTCCTCAAACGGTATTTTCCCGACGCCCAAGTGTGGGTTAGCGATCCCACCTGGGATAACCACGTGGCCATCTTCGAAGGCGCCGGCATCGCGGTGAACCGCTATCCCTATTTCGACGCGCAAACCCGCGGCGTGAACTTCGCGGCGATGCTGGACACGCTGGAAACCCTGCCGGCCGGGAGCATCCTGCTGCTGCATCCGTGTTGCCATAACCCCACCGGCTCGGACCTGGACAATGCGCAGTGGGACCAGGTGGTGGCGCTGGCCAAGCGCAAGCAGCTGATTCCCTTCATGGACATTGCCTACCAGGGCTTTGGCGCCGGCTTGGATGAGGACGCTTACGCCATCCGCGCGATGGCCGACGCCGGCGTGTCCTTCCTGGTCAGCAACTCCTTCTCCAAGATCTTCTCGCTGTACGGCGAGCGCTGCGGCGGCTTGTCGGTGGTGTGTCCGAACCAAGCCGAGGCGGAGCTGGTGTTGGGCCAGCTAAAGGCCACGGTGCGCCGCAACTACTCCAACCCACCCACCACTGGCGCGCGCTTGATCGCCACGGTATTGGGCGATGCCGAGCTGAAAGCGCTGTGGGTATCCGAGGTGAACGAGATGCGCGGTCGCATTCTGGAAATGCGCGGCATTCTGGTGGAAGTGCTGAAGCAGGCGCTGCCGGAGCAGGACTTCGCCTATCTGGTCCATCAGCGCGGCATGTTCAGTTACACCGGATTCAGCCAGGCGCAGGTGGATGCACTGCGCGAGCGTTTCGGCGTTTACCTGGTGGGTACCGGCCGGATGTGCGTGGCCGGCTTGACCCGCGCCAACGCGCCTTATGTGGCCAAGGCTTTCGCCGCGGTGCAGTAAGAGCCTGTTCAAAGTCTGCTGCGCTTCGTGGAGCGTTGCACGGTGAGTACAAGCATCAAAATGCTCATGTACCCCTCGTACACTCTGCTTTTTCGCTCGTTTTCGCCTTGTCTCGCTCTGGCTCGCGAGACTTTGAACTGGCTCTAAGAACCTGTTTACGATCTCCGGAGCAATAGAGCCAGGAAAGCCAAGTGGATGAACTGCAAGCTGGTATTGAGTTTCCGCTCACAGTTCTTCCACAGCCTTCTGCTCTTTTCCAACCAAGCGAAGCTGCGCTCCACAATCCATCGTTTTGGCATCACCTTGAACGTATGCAGCTCGCTTCTCTTCGCGATCTGTACCGTCACATACCCGCCCAGAATCTCCCGCACTCCCTGCGCGAAGGGCTG
>NZ_JONK01000032.1 GCF_000711885.1 Chromobacterium haemolyticum DSM 19808 | reverse complement strand
CGTCATCGTCGTCATCTGGCGTTCACTGCCGGATAGGCAGCTTAGAAAACGAGGGAAAGCCGTGCGTGCGCGGCCCCAACGTTCACTGCCGGATAGGCAGCTTAGAAATCAGCAGCCTGCGCCGGCGTGGCGCGCGAGCCGTTCACTGCCGGATAGGCAGCTTAGAAAGTAAAGTAAGCGAAAAGCATGATTTGCATAATGTTCACTGCCGGATAGGCAGCTTAGAAAATTCCGGCAACATGCAATAAGTCCCATCGTCCGTTCACTGCCGGATAGGCAGCTTAGAAATAGTACGTCCGCTATCACGTATCCTGCAACGGGTTCACTGCCGGATAGGCAGCTTAGAAATGGAAAAAGTGAGCGTCAACGATGGTGAGTTCGTTCACTGCCGGATAGGCAGCTTAGAAAACAGAAGGGGGTAGGGGGACTAGGCCGCCAGCGTTCACTGCCGGATAGGCAGCTTAGAAATCCTCCCGCCACAGATGATCGAAGCGCCCGCCGTTCACTGCCGGATAGGCAGCTTAGAAAGTCAGCGCAGAGTCCGCCGCGACGCGCGCTCGGTTCACTGCCGGATAGGCAGCTTAGAAAACGGGCAATGCAAAGACCAGTACGGAGCGGGGGGTTCACTGCCGGATAGGCAGCTTAGAAAAGATCGGGAAAGACGGGAGAATGCCGTCATTCGTTCACTGCCGGATAGGCAGCTTAGAAACTCGCGAACGAAATCAGGCGCAGCCGTGACAAGTTCACTGCCGGATAGGCAGCTTAGAAAACTCCGTTCGTTATCTGCCGCCCATGTCCTGGGTTCACTGCCGGATAGGCAGCTTAGAAAATCGCAGACGAGACCGCGAGAGGCGTCTACCGGTTCACTGCCGGATAGGCAGCTTAGAAACCCGTGTTACAGGGATGGGGGTCGAACTGTGGGTTCACTGCCGGACAGGCAGCTTAGAAATGAGCGTCGAGCAGAACGCGGCGGACGAAATGGTTCACTGCCGGATAGGCAGCTTAGAAACAGAAAAGCTTGGTGCTCAAGTCTGTTCTCCGGTTCACTGCCGGATAGGCAGCTTAGAAATGCAAAAACTCGGCAAGGGTTGCGCACTCGTCGTTCACTGCCGGATAGGCAGCTTAGAAAAGACAGCAAGCTAGCCGTATTGTCGGGCATGGCTCACGGCCGAATAAGCCGCTTAGAAAACCGAGGCGGGGTCATTCAAGCTGCTATGTATTTGAAGACGAGCACAGCAAGAATCGGGTCGTCCACAAGGGCGCGCCGCCATAGACTTCGAGCATTTCAATGATACGAAGGAGAGCGGCATGGCTTGCCAACTGGAAACCCTGGACCCGGCTTTCGTCGAGCGGGCACGACACAAAGGAATTGATGCGCTCGGCCAAACCATCCAACGGATGACGGCCGCTGGCGGCGAACCCTTCCGCGACGCGCTGCGCCGCGCCACTCCGGGAGAGGGGCTGATTCTGGCGAGCTACAGCCCATTCCACCAAGCCGGGCCATACCGCGAGTATGGTCCGGTTTTCCTGGCGGCTGAATCACAGCCAGAACCTCTGCCCGAGCTGTCGTCGCTACTGCTCCGCGTCGGTGGGAATGCCTACCTTGGCGACAGCGTGGCGCTGCGCGCTTACGGCAAAGAACAGACCATGTTGGAAGCCACATTGCTGCCAACACATGAGGTGGAGGCGATACTGGCGCACTGGGAGACAAGGCCAGAGATCGCTTTCGCTATGCTGCGTTTCCCCGCCCATGGTTGCTATGCGCTGCGACTGAACCGGAGCGAATGAAATAGAACCCATGCTATGCGTGATCGGCCATCTGAAAATCAGCCCTTAAAACCTGTTCAAGGCCTGCTGCGCTTCGTGAAGCGTTACACGGTGTGTACAAACTCAAAATGCTGATGTAGCCCTCGACCATTCTGCTTTTTCACTCATTTTCGCCTTGTCTCGCCCTTGCTCCCGAGACTTTGAACAGCCTCTTACGGAACAATCCGCGCTCAAAAAGCAAAAACGCCGCTCACCCAAGGTGAGCGGCGTTTTTCATCAAACCGGCGCGGCTCAAGCCAAGCGCCGGGCCAACTCCTCGCCTATCCGCCGCATCGGCTCCGGGTCGCTCATGCCGAAGTGATCGCAGTCCAGTTCCACGCACTCCAGCTTGCCGCCGAGGAAGGGCTGCCAGTCTTCCGGCTTGGGCGCGTCTTCCGGGTGGACGCCGGCGCGGAACAGCAGCACGTCGCCGTCGTAGCGCGGGGTTTGGCTGTCGCGAAACAATTGCATGCCGTACAGCGAGGCCTCGCCCAGCCGCTCCAGCGCGGCGCGGCCCAACGGCGCCAGCGGGCTGCCGGGGCGCAGCAGGCGTTGGTAGATCGCCTCGTTGTCCAGCGGCTGGCCGTTTTCGTCGGCGTCCACTTCGCCGTTGACGCTAAGCACTGTCACCAGCGCGTCGTGCAGTGTCGGTTGCGGCCGGCCTTGCCAGCTGGCGGTTGGATAGCTGTCCATCAGCGCCGCCAGTTCCACGGTTTCGCCGGCGGCGCGCAGCTGCGCCGCCATCGCCTGCACCAGCCCGCCGCCCAGGGACCAGCCCAGCAGCCGGTACGGCCCTTGCGGCTGGACTTCGCGCACGCGGGCCACGTAGTCCGCCACCATCGCGTCGAAGCTGGCCGGCTTCTCGCCGGTGATGCCGGTGGCCTGCAGGCCGTAAATTGCGACGCCGGGCAGGTGTTTGGCCAGGCCCAGGTAGCACCAGGACAGGCCTTCCGCCGGGTGCAGACAGAACAGCGCCGGCAGCGCACCGGGCTGGATGGTCAGCAGCGGCGCGAATTCCTGGCCTTCGCTGGCGGACGGGGGCCGGTGCGCGGCGGGCGCGCTCAGCGCCTGCGCCAGCGCCGCCACCGTGCTGTGGCTGAATAGCGCGGACACCGCCACTTCGCGGTTCAGGCGCTGCGCCAGCCGGTTGGCCACCTGGATGGCTTGCAGCGATTTGCCGCCGAGTTCGAAGAAGTTGGCGTGCCGGCTGGGCGGGGTGACGCCCAACACTTGCTGCCACACCTCCATCACCTGGCGCTCCAGCGGGCTGGCGTCCTCCGCCGCGGCCGGCGCTTGCGCTTCCATGCCGGCGGCCAGCTGCTTGCGGTCTATCTTGCCGTTGACGTTGCGCGGCAGGCTGTCCAGCCAGCGCCAGTGGTCCGGGATGGCCGCCGCCGGCAGCACATCGGCCAGGCGCGAGCGCATCGTCGCCGGATCGGTATCGCCGCCGCTGAGGAAGGCGGCCAGGGTATAGCCGCCGCCGGCCAGCGGCAGGCCCACCACCGCGGCCTCGCGCACGTCCGGGCAGGCCAGCAGCGCGTTTTCGATTTCGGCGGGGTCGATGCGCAGACCGCTGATTTTCATTTCATGATCCAGCCGGCCCAGGAAGCGCAGTTGGCCGTCGCTCAGGCACGCGCGGTCGCCGGTGCGGTAGGCGCGCGGCGCGCCGGGCAGGGCGTCCATGGTGACGAAACGGCGCGCGGTGAGTTCTTCGCGGCCCAGGTAGCCGATGGCCAGCGCCTCGCCCAGCAGGCACAGTTCGCCGTCCTCGCCCTGCGCCACAGGCTGCAGGCGATCGTCCACGATGACGGCGCGCACGCCGGGGCGCGGCAGGCCGATGGGCACGCTGTCGCTGCCGTCCCACACCGCGCCGGGGCCGGACAGGATGGCGCTGGTGGCGATGATGGAGGTTTCGGTGGGGCCGTAGCTGTTGAGCAGCACGCTGTCCGGCAATAGCGCTTGCCAGCGGCCGGCGCGTTCCAGCAGCGCGGCTTCGCCGCCGATGATGGTCAGCCGCACGCTGGCCAGCTGCGCGGCCAGTTCCGGCTGCAAGGCAAAGGCCAGTTCGTGCCAGAAGGCGGTGGGCAGGTCCAGCACGCTGATGCGCTGGCACGCCACCGCGGCGGCGAAGGCCGGCATGGATTCCAGCATCGCGTCGGTGCGCAGCACCAGGGTGCCGCCATGGCACAGCGCCAGGAAGATTTCTTCGATGCTGGCGTCAAAATGCAGCGGCGCGAATTGCAGGATGCGTTCGTCGGCGCCGATGCGATACAGCTGGCCGGCGCTGCTGACGAACTGGGCCAGCGCACCGTGGCTGACCAGCACGCCGTTGGGCTTGCCGGTGGAGCCGGAGGTGTAGAGCAGATAGGCGGCTTGCTCGGCTGCCGGCGCCGGGTCCGCGGCGGCCAGCGCGTCCTGTTGCGGCGGCAGGTCCAGGCACAGCGCCGGCACTTCGCCCAGTAGCGGACGCCAGGCGCTCAGGGTGACGGCCAGCCGAGGCTGCGCGTCGTCCAGCACCATGGCCAGCCGTGTGGGCGGGCCGTGCGGGTCCAGCGGCACATAGCAGCCGCCGGCCCACAGCGTGGCCAGGATGGCGACGATGGCTTCCGGGCTGCGCGGCAGCACGATGGCCACCCGTTCTTCCGCCTGCAGGCCGGCGGCTTGCAAGCGGCCGGCCAGTTGCAGCACGCGCTGCAACAGCGCGCGGTAGGACAGGCGCTCGCCGTCTTGCTCCAGGGCGATCGCATCCGGCCGCGCGGCGGCGGCGGCGCGGATCAGGCTCAGCACCTCCCGCGGCTCGCGTTCCAGCGTCGCGCCGTCCAGCACGCTCAGCGGCGGGAGCTCCGGCAACAGCTCTCTCAGAACGACGTCCGGCGCACGGCCGGCCCAGGCGTCCAGCCAGGCCAGCAAATCATCGCGCAAGCCGTCCAGCTCCGCCTGCGGGTAGGCGTTGGGGTTGGCTTCCAGGCACAGCCGCCATTCGGTGTTCAGCAGGCTGAAATTGATCGACACATCTTCCACCGGGCCGGAGCCCAGCGGCAGCACCCGGCTGTCCAGGCCGGCAAACGGCGCGCGGCGGTCGAAAGGCATCAGGTTCACCACCGCGCCGAACAAGCGCTGCTGGCCGCCCACGCGCGCCAAATCGCCGCGCAGTTGCTCGTAGCGATAGCGCTGATGCGGCCGGATATCGCGCAGGCTGTCCGCCAGTTGGCGGCTCAAGTCCGCCGCGCTCAGGTCTTCATCCAGCCGCAGGCTTAGCGGCGCGATATTCATCGCCATGCACGGCACCGCCAGCGCCGGCGTGCCCAGGCGATTCATCACCGGCAGGCCCAGGGTCAGCGCTCGGCGGCCGCTGTGCTTGGTCAGCCAGGCACCCACCGCCGCCAGCAGCCAAGCGCCCCAGTCCACGCCGTGTTGTTTGGCGGAGGTCTGCCAGGCGGCGATCTGCGCCGGGCTCAGCCATTGCTCGGCCTTGTTCACCCCGTCCGCCAGCAAGGCGGCGGGCGCCAGCGTGCTGGCCGCCGGCTGCCGGCCTTGGCGTTGCAGCCAGAAGGCGCGGTCTTGCGCGCAGGCCTCGCTGGCCTGGTAGGCGTGATCGGCGGCGATGATCTTGTCCAGCGACCAATCCGCCAGCGGCGGCAGGGCCTGCTGCTTGACGCGGGCGCTGTAGCGCGCCGCCAGCGCTTGGCTCAGCAGGCCGTAGGCGAAGCCGTCCAGCGCGATATGGTGGGTCTGCAGATACCACCAGTGCCGCTCCGGTCCCAGCTTCAACACCGCGCCAAGATAGAGCGCGTCCCGCGACGGATCGCACGGCCGCGCCAATGACTGGACCACCCAGGCCCGCGCCGCCGCTTCCGGTTCCGCTTCCGCGCTGAAGTCCAGGCAGGGTATCTCCGCCTGCGCGGCCACCGGCTGCTGCCACAGCTGGCTGCCGTCAAACTCGAAGCGCATGTTAAGCGCCGCGCAATTGGCCAGCACCTCGGCGGCGCTATCGCGCAAGGCGTCCAGATCTAGCGCGCCGCGCAGTTCGGTGGCTTCGGCGGTGAGGTAGCTCGGGTTGTCAGGGGAAAGCTGCTGCCCCATCCAGATGCCGTGCTGTGCGGCGCTGACGGGGAGGCGAGAAGCGGTCAAAGTCATAAAAAGGCGTGCCGTTGCGGTTCCATGCCTGCGCTATGCAGTGCGGGCAGATCAATGAGAGCCGCAATCTTACACCATAAATGGGAATGATTATCAATATTGACTTGATGACCCGTCTGTTCAAGCCTTCTCTACAAAGGCGATGCCGTGGCAGGCGCAGAACGCGCGAAGCGCCGGCCCCAAACGCTTCCGCGCCGCATCGCCCACGCTCAGACCGGACAGACGCACGCTCAGCCAGAGTCCCTGCTCGGTTTCAAACGCCAACGCGGTGGGCCGCGCGCTGTGGTGGTAATACAGCCGCGCCGAACGCACCTGGCCCAAGGCGCAATGCCTGGCCGCGCCAAAGCGCCGCGGCACGTATAGCTCGCCATTCTCCACCCAGGCCAGCGCCGCCTGCTTGCGCGCACGCGCCACGCCCAGCCCCAGGCTGGCCACCGCCAATACCGCCGCAGCCGAGGACCAGGGCAAATCCACCGCTTGGAAACCTTGGTTCAACAGCAAGGTGGCGGCCGGCGCGCAAGCCAGCGCCAGTTCGCCGGGGGAGTGCTCTACTAGGATGGCATTCATCTACGGTTCGTTTCATTCCATGGGCAAGGGGCGGAATCAAACCTTGCGTGGCTGTCTGCGTCAAGCCGCCACACAGCCCACGCCGTCTCCCCAACGGCATGCCTCCTTCTAAACTGAGCCCCTCCACCGCATGATGCAAATCAAGTAAATCAAGACCACAGTCCATTCCAATACGATCTCGCCGCAGGCACACTAGTAGACGTCATACCAATCGAATGGGCCTAAAAAACGCCCCCATCCCAATCCCTTGCATAACAGGAGGATGAGTATGCAATGAAACACCAAGCCAAGGCCCCGGCAGCCCAATCGCGCCGGGGCCGCGTAGCTGTTTGTTTCTGACTTTGTGATCCAAGGACAGCCATGCCCCCTACCCTCACGCCCCGCGCCACCGCACTACGCGCCTTGATGGCCGACTTCATCCGGCAACGGCGCGACGACAAGCTGGACAAGCTTGCACCCGACGACGACGCCAAGCGCGAAGCGCTGCTGGCCCAACACCAGCCCGCCGCCTGGCTGGCGGACGCGGCCCGCCGCGCCGGCCAACTGCAAGCCGCCACCCATACCCTTAAAGCCATCCACCCAGACGCCCGCGGCAGCAATCTGTACGCGCCGCCCTCCACCCTGCCGCCGCGCCGCGAAGTGGGCAGCCACTGCCTGGGCGCGGATTTTGCCGACGACGTGGTGGGCAACGCCGCCGCGCTGGATGTGTACAAGTTTCTGAAGCAACAGCACGACGGCCAAAGCCTGCTGGCGCTGGCCTTGGCTCAGGACGCCGACTTGGCCGCCGCGCTCAGCGACAACCCCGAGCAGGCGCAAGCCTGGATCGCCGCCTTCGCCGCGCTAACCGACGCCGGCGCGGCGGCCGCCAGCCACAGCCGCGCCAAGCAAGTGTATTGGCTGGTGGGTTACGAGCCGGCCAAGGACGAGCACTACCACCTGCTGGCTCCGCTTTACCCCAGCGCGCTGGCGCAACGGCTGTACCAAACCATCCAGGAGCACCGCTTCGGAGAAGCCGCCAAGGCCGCGCGCCAGGCCCGCCGCGAACAGCGCGATCACCCGCACGGCTATTGCGATTATCCGCAGCTGGCGGTGCAGAAGCTGGGCGGCACCAAGCCGCAGAATATTTCCCAGCTCAATAGCGAACGCAAGGGCAATAACTATCTACTGGCTTCCTTGCCGCCGCAGTGGCGGAGCCTGGGCCTGAAACCGCCGCTCAATAGCGAGGACGCGCTGCTGCGCTTTGGCCGCCGCAACGATGTGCGCCGGCTGGTCCGCCAACTGCGCGCCTTCCTGGAAAGCCAACCGCGCAAGATCATGGACACCCGCGACCGCCGCGACGAGCTAAGCGACGCGCTGCTGGAGGAACTGCTGCTGTTCGGCAAGGAAATGCACGAAGGCCTGCCGCCCGGCTGGAGCGCGGACACGCGTTGCCGGCTGCCGGAATGCCAACAGCTGTGGCTGGACCCTTGGCGCGCCGATGCCGACGCGGACTTTGCCGCGCGCTGGCACGGCGAGGACTGGCCGCTGGAAGTGGCCAAGCGCTTCGGTCGCTGGCTGAACCAGCAATTCGACGCCAGCCCGCTGGAGATGGGCGACGCGGAATTCCGCCACTGGGCGCGCGAGTTGGCCGGAGACCTGGGCTGGCAGGCCCAGCACGATCAAACCCGCCGCCAGCTGGCGGCCATGGCCAAGGAGCAAGCATGAGCACCCTGCCCGTGATCACCGGCCTGCTGAGCGTGCCCCGGCTGCGGGTGCAAAACGCCAACGCCATCTCCAGCCCCTTCACTTGGGGCTTTCCGGCCATTACCGCCTTCACCGGCCTGGCCCAGGCGCTGGAGCGCAAGCTGGCCGGCAGCCTGGATTTGCAGTTCGAGGCGGTGGGCGTGGTCTGCCACCATTACCAGCCGCAGACCAGCGGCGCGTACACCCAGGGTTTCCACCTCAGCCGCAACCCGGTGGACAAGGACGGCGCCACCGCCGCCATCGTGGAGGAAGGCCGCATTCATCTGGACATCAGCCTGCTGTTCGGTCTCACCGGCGAAGCGCTGGCCGCGCCCAAGGAACAGCTGCCGGAACTGGCGCGGCAGGTGGCGGACACCCTGCACGGCATGCGCATTGCCGGCGGCAGCGTGACACCGCCGCTGCCCGGCCGCCGCCGTCCCGCGCCGCAGTTGATGACCTTGAGCGAGAACGAGACGGAACGACGCGAACAATTCCGCCAATTGCGACGCAGCCTGCTGCCCGGCTTTGCGCTGGTATCCCGCGACGACCTGCTGCAAAGCCACCTGGCCGCCCTGCGCGCCAGCCAGCCGCAGACAGACCTCTTCGACGCCTGGCTGGACTTGTCCCGCATCAACCACGCGCCGCACTGGCAGGAACAAGCCGACCCGGCCGGCGGCGAGCCGCGCCGCACGCTGGAATGGCGCAGCCAACGCGGCCACAGCCAGGGCTGGACGGTGCCGATGCCAGTGGGCTACGGCGCGCTGTCCCCGCTCTACCCGGCCGGCAGCGTGGCCAACGCCCGCGACGCGCATACGCCGTTCCGCTTTGTGGAAAGCCTGTATTCGCTGGGCGAATGGGTCAGCCCGCACCGGCTGCACGATGTCGCCCAGTTGCTGTGGTACGCCGACGACGACACCGCCAGCGGCTTGTACCGCTGCCGCAATGATTACGCCGCCACCTTGGAAATAGAAGACTAGAAAGGAAGCCTCATGAGCACCGCACCGCTGAAAACCGCTACCGTATTGGCCTTTGAACGCAAGCTGGACCCGTCCGACGCCTTGTTCCACGCCGGCGACTGGCAACAGCGCGAGCAGCACGCCGGCTGGGAGCCGGTCAGGGTCATCGAAAAATCCGTGCGCGGCACCATTTCCAACCGCCTGAAAACCAAGGATCAGGACCCGGCCAAGCTGGACGCGCAGATTGAAAACCCCAATCTGCAAACCGTGGACGTGGCCGCGCTGCCGCACCATGCGGACACCTTGAAAGTCAGCTTCACGCTGCGGGTATTGGGCAATGTCGGCGCGCCGTCCGCCTGCAACGACAGCGCCTACCAGGCCAAGCTGCGCGCCACCGTGGCCGGCTATGTGCAAGCCCACGGCTTTGCCGAGCTGGCGCGCCGCTATGCCTGCAACCTGGCCAACGGCCGCTTCCTGTGGCGCAACCGCGTGGGCGCGGAGCAGGTGGAGGTGCGGGTGGCGCTGCTGGAGCAAGGCCAGCCGGCGCAGCAATGGCAATTCGACGCGCTGGCGCTGTCCCTGCGCCACTTCGACCCCGGCAGCCAGGCCGCCGCGCTGGAACAGCTGGCCGCCGCCATCGCCGCCGGCCTGGCCGGTCAGCGCCATCTGCTGTTGCAAATCACCGCCTTTGCGCGGCTGGGCGCCGGCCAGGAAGTGTTCCCCTCGCAGGAACTGGTACTGGAGCGCGGCCGCGGCGACAAGAGCAAGACCCTGTACGCCATTGAGCAAGGGGCGCTGAAGATTGCCGCCATCCACTCGCAGAAACTGGGCAACGCCATCCGCACCATAGACGACTGGCACCCGGAAGCCGAGCAACTCGGCCCCATCGCGGTGGAGCCCTACGGCTCGGTCACCACGCTGGGCAAGGCCTGCCGCCAGCCCAAGGCCAAGTCCGACTTCTACACCCTGCTGGACAACTGGGTACTGAAAGACCAGGCTCCGTCGCAGCATGACCAGCACTTTGTGCTGGCCACGCTGATCCGCGGCGGCGTGTTCGGCGCGGCGGAGTAAGCCATGGATCATTACCTGGACATCCGGCTGCGCCCGGACCCGGAGTTTGCGCCCACGCTGCTGATGAACGCGCTGTTCGCCAAGCTGCACCGCGCGCTGAGCGAGCAAGACCGCGACGACATCGGCGTCAGTTTCCCGCGCGCGGCCCCGGCCGCCGCGCTGGGCGACACCCTGCGCCTGCACGGCGGCCACGCCGCCTTGCAGCGGCTGATGGCCGGCGACTGGCTCAGCGGCATGCGCGACCACATCGCGCTGGCCGCCATCCAGCCGGTGCCGCCTCAGGCGGAAGCCTGGCAGGTGCGGCGCAAACAGGCCAAGACCAATCCGGACAAGGAACGCCGCCGGCTGGTGCGGCGGCTGGGCATCAGCGCGGAAGAAGCCGCGCAGCGCTTCCCGGACAGCGCCGCCCGCCGGCTAACCCTGCCCTTCCTCACCCTCAACAGCGCCAGCACCGGCCAGCGCTATCAGTTGCACATCGAACAACGCCCGGCCCCAGCCACCCACAGCGGCCGCTTCAACACCTTCGGCCTCAGCCCCGACGCCACCGTGCCGTGGTTCTAACCCTTTTTTTCCAGCCCCACCGCCAAGCCTTTTAAATCAATGGCTTGGCGCGGGGCGGGATAAAAGGGTTTTTATTGGGGAAAGCGATGCTTTCCCCGGCTGGCGCGGGTTTGCGGGAGAAAGGGTCTAGTTCTCTGCCGGACAGGCAGCTTAGAAAAGTGGCCGCTTCAAGTTTCTACTGTCGCCAGCGTTCTCTGCCGGACAGGCAGCTTAGAAACGGATGCAGCTGCGAGATCGAGATGTAATCGATGTTCTCTGCCGGACAGGCAGCTTAGAAATGCCCGTCCAGGTCAATGAACACTCATGCGGAGTTCTCTGCCGGACAGGCAGCTTAGAAAACAAAGGCGTTGATATCGTATTTATTACCCAACGTTCTCTGCCGGACAGGCAGCTTAGAAAGACTGGGGAGCCTGAGCCGGCTGGACGTTGAGGTTCTCTGCCGGACAGGCAGCTTAGAAATCAAACGCATGAAAAGGACGGTGATCACATCTGTTCTCTGCCGGACAGGCAGCTTAGAAAATGGTGCATCTTTCGATTAATAGAACGATACGGTTCTCTGCCGGACAGGCAGCTTAGAAATTGACCCACACAGGCTGACGCCCCCTACCCGTGTTCTCTGCCGGACAGGCAGCTTAGAAAAAGAGGAGGGCGCTCCGCAAGTCCCGCTAGCGGTTCTCTGCCGGACAGGCAGCTTAGAAAAAAAAGTTCAAAGTGTCCGTTGTAGTGATCCGTGTTCTCTGCCGGACAGGCAGCTTAGAAACGCCGCCCCACGAGCGAGCCATCCGCCACTAGGTTCTCTGCCGGACAGGCAGCTTAGAAAGATGGCGCGCGCAATGCCTGCTCGATGTTGTAGTTCTCTGCCGGACAGGCAGCTTAGAAAACGCACAAGGCGGCTCGCGTGATGGCCAAGCAGTTCTCTGCCGGACAGGCAGCTTAGAAAAACAACAATCCTAACGGCTCCGGTATCAACAGGTTCTCTGCCGGACAGGCAGCTTAGAAAATCACGCGAGCCGCCTTGTGCGTGGGTGCGGTGTTCTCTGCCGGACAGGCAGCTTAGAAATTAGAATCTGCGGCTGTTGCGAAACGCCCGCCGTTCTCTGCCGGATAGGCAGCTTAGAAATAGGGGCCCCATGCGGGCGTTTTGTGCCCGCCGTTCTCTGCCGGATAGGTAGCTTAGAAAGAACCAGCCACTGGGTCTGTGCGCTTCTATGGGTTCTCTGCCGGATAGGCAGCTTAGAAATTGCTGAGTGAAAGCCCTACCGTGGCCCTTGCGTTCTCTGCCGGATAGGCAGCTTAGAAATGGGCGACGCGGATGCAATGGTAGTCGTCCATGTTCTCTGCCGGATAGGCAGCTTAGAAAGTATTGGGGCACAACAGGCTATGGCGTGGACTGTTCTCTGCCGGACAGGCAGCCTAGAAAGGCTCCCCAATCCCTCCCCGCAATCCTTCCAATCACATTATTCTCAATTTGAATAACAATCTAATTTTCCAGATTTTTAACATATATGCAATTGTGCTAGATTTTGTTTTCCAAAATCAAGAAAGGGCCGGCCCAGCCGGCGTTCCACGATGGCATATCCACATTTCACTCTCTCCGCGCTGGCGCTGGCCTTGGCAGGGCAAGCCTTGCCGGTGCTGGCCAGCGACGGCAACACGCTGGACAGCGTCACTATCACCGGTTCGCGCATTGCGCGCGCCGGCAAGGAAGGCGCCACCGGGGTCACGGTGTTGACCGGGGCCGATATCGAAAAACAGGGTTATACCAATGTTTACGACGCGCTGAACAATCTGGCGCAGAACACCGGCTTCACCCAGGGCGCGGATTTCGGGAATACCTTCACCCCGGCCGCCAACGCCATCAGCCTGCGCGGACTGGGCCCCAACCATACGCTGACCTTGCTCAACGGCCGCCGCATCGCCGATTACCCGGTGGCTTACGAGGGTTCGGTCAACTTCGTCAATCTGGCCAATATCCCGGCGGCGATGATTGAGCGCATCGAGGTGCTCAATGGCGGCGCGTCGGCGATTTACGGCTCCGACGCCATTGCCGGCGTGGTCAATGTGATCCTGAAGAAGAAGGCCGACGGCACCACGGTCAACGTCAAGGCCGGCGGCAGCGAGCATCACGGCGGCGAAAACCTGCGCCTGCAGCTGAGCGGCGGCAAGAGCTGGGACAAGCTGAACCTGGTCTACGCGCTGGAGTTAAGCCAGCGCAACCCGATCTGGTCGCGCCAGCGCGGCTTCATGGCGGACAATACCGTCAACGGCGCGGCCCCCACCACGGTGTGGTCTCAGAAAGATGTGAAGACCGGCAAATTCATCGATCCCGGCTCGACTTGCGGCGACCTGGGCGGCCTGTACGCCGGCAGCGTGCGCGCTTACCGCACCAGCAAGACCAATGTCTGCGCCAGCCCGCTGGCCAAGGCCTCGTACTGGACGGTGCAGACCGCCAACCAAAGCCAAAACGGTTATCTGAGCCTGAACTACGCGCTCAACGATCACCTTGAACTCTTTGGCGACGCGCTGCTGGCCTTCAATCACAGCGAGAACAACACCCGCGGCCCCAGTTGGACCTCCGCCGGCGGCAACGGCGGCTATTTCCTGAACCAGAACAACGGCCGCTACGAGGCCTGGACCCGGCTGCTGTCGCCGGAGGAGATGGGCGGCGCCAGCCGTTACAACCGCAAGTGGGACGATGTGGCGGCCAACCTGACGTTCGGCCTGCGCGGCGCGGTGCCGGACAGCAGCTGGAGTTATGAAGCCGCTTACAACGCGTCGATCTACACCAGTCAGAACATCGCGCCGCGGCTGCTGGCCAATGCGGACAGCTTCTTCCTGGGCCAGCAGCAGGGCGTGGACGCCAAGGGCGTGCCGATTTACGCGCCGTCGGCCGGGCCGTTCAACCGCCGGCTGACGCAGGCGGAGTTCGACAGCATCGCCGGGCGCTCGGTGAGCCAGAACAAGTCCTGGCTGCAGGCGCTGAGCCTGAGCGGCAGCGGCGAGTTGTTCAAGCTGCCAGCCGGCGCGGTGAAGCTGGCCGGCACGCTGGAATGGGGCAGCCAGGGCTTCAGCAACGATCCGGACCCATTGATCAACCAGGGCGCCTTCTACAACACCTCGCCGGCCGTGCACGCCGGCGGCACCCGCTCGCGTCAGGCGGCGGGCAGCGAACTGTACATCCCGGTGTTCAAGCAGTTGAACCTGACCCTGTCCGGCCGCTACGACCGCTACCAACTGCCGGACAGCAGCGCGGGCAAGTTCACTTACGGCGCCGGCCTGGAATTCCGGCCCCTGAACACGCTGCTGCTGCGCGGCAGTTACGCCACCAGCTTCCGCGCGCCGGACATGAATTACCTGTTCCTGACCCAGAGCCGCGGTTATTACTCGTCCAGCACCGATTACTGGCGCTGCGCCCAGGCCGGCCAACCGCTGGCCAGCTGCGACTACAAAAGCATGTCGCCCGGCGCGGATTACGTGAAGAACGGCAACGCGACGTTGAAGCCGGAAAACGGCAAGTCCTACGGTTTCGGCTTTGTGTGGTCGCCCAGCAGCAGCGCGGATATTTCGGTGGATTACTGGGATATCGCCATCAACGATCTGGTCACCGACCTGAGCGGCGACAAACTGCTGCGCGACGAGGCGCTGTGCCGCGCCGGCATGCTGGACGCGTCATCCCAGCTGTGCCAGGACACATTGCGCCGGGTGCAGCGCAATCCAGCCAATGCCTTGATCAATCCGGGCGCGATCAAGCAGATCGTCGTCAACCCTATCAACGCGGCCAGCGAGCGCACCAGCGGTTTCGACATCGCAGGCAAGCTGCGCTGGAAAACCGCCAACTGGGGCGGCTTCCTGCTGAAAGCCAATTACACCAAGGTGTTGAAGCACACTTACCAGCAGTTTGCCGGCGATGCGGAAAAGAATATGTTGAACGATCCGGAAAACACCGATTGGCCGGACAAGCTGGATACCAGCCTGACCTGGGACATTGGCCCGTGGTCGTCCACCGTGCTGCTGACCCGCTACGGCAAGATTCCCAAGGCCAGCGGCAACGGCAATCTCACGCCCACGGTCTTGGCCAATTTCAGCACTCAGTACCAGTGGAACAAGCGGACGTCGGTGGGGCTTATCGTCAACAATGTGCTGGACACCATCAAGCGCGACGACACCAGCGGCTGGCCTTACTACCCGGTGGGCAGTTATCTGCCCTATGGCCGCCAGTGGTGGGTTGAGTTGAACCACAAGTTCTGAGCCAAACGGCCTGCGCCGATCCGCGCGGGCGGCCTGCCGCCGCCTGCGCTCAAAGCAACGGCGCAATGCAAAAAGCCTATCGCTTACGCGATGGGCTTTTCTGAATCTGGCGTCCCCACGGGGAATCGAACCCCGGCTACCGCCGTGAAAGGGCGGTGTTCTAACCGCTAAACTATAGGGACTTAAATTGTGGCGCACCCGGAGCGATTCGAACGCCCGACCCTCTGGTTCGTAGCCAGATACTCTATCCAACTGAGCTACGGGTGCGCTGACTGGCGGAGAAAGAGGGATTCGAACCCTCGATACAGGTTTAAGCCCGTATGCTTCCTTAGCAGGGAAGTGCCTTCGACCACTCGGCCATTTCTCCGTTCAGAGAGCGCCATATTAATTAGCGCTGCGCCCTCTGTCAAGCGTGTATCCGAAATTATTTACGCCGGCTGGTCCAGCCCAAAAACTTTATGCAAAACGCGAACCGCCAGCTCCAGATACTTCTCGTCCAGCAGCACCGATACCTTGATTTCCGAGGTGGAGATCATCTGGATGTTGATGCCCTCTTCCGCCAGGGTGCGGAACATGGTGGAGGCGATGCCGCAGTGCGAACGCATGCCCACGCCCACAATGGAAATTTTGGCCACCTTGTCGTCGGCGTCGATCTTGGCGGCGCCGATATGGGTCTGCACCTCGCGCAGGATGGTCAGCGCGCGCTGGAATTCGCCGCGCGGCACGGTGAAGGAGAAATCGGTCGCGCCGTTTTCGCCCACGTTCTGGATGATCATGTCCACTTCGATATTGGCATCAGCGATCGGCCCCAGAATCTGGTAGGCGATGCCAGGCTTGTCCGGCACGCCCTTGACGTTGATGCGCGCTTCGTTACGGTCAAATGCGATGCCTGCGACAACGGCCTTTTCCATGCTTTCATCTTCCTCATACGTAATCAGGGTGCCTTCGCCTTCGTCTTCGAAGCTGGAGAGCACGCGCAAACGAACCTTGTACTTGCCGGCGAACTCCACCGAGCGGATCTGCAGCACCTTGGAGCCCAAGGACGCCATTTCGATCATTTCCTCGAAAGTGACGGTCTTCAGGCGGCGCGCTTCCGGCACCACGCGCGGATCGGTGGTGTATACGCCGTCCACGTCGGTGTAGATCTGGCATTCGTCGGCCTTCAACGCGGCGGCCAACGCCACGGCGGAGGTGTCCGAACCACCGCGGCCCAGCGTGGTGATATCGCCGTCTTCGTTCACGCCCTGGAAGCCGGCGACGATGACGACGCGGCCTTCATTGAGGTCGGAGCGCATCGCGGCGTCGTCGATATCCTGAATGCGGGCCTTGGTGTGGGCGTTATCGGTGACCAGTTTCACTTGCCAGCCGCAGTAGCTCTTGGCCGGCACGCCGATTTCCTTCAGCGCCATGGCCAGCAGGCCGATGGTGACTTGCTCGCCGGTGGATACCACCACATCCAGCTCGCGCGGGTCCGGATAGTCCTGAATCTCCTTTGCCAGGGCGATGAGGCGGTTGGTTTCGCCGCTCATGGCGGACACCACCACCACGACATCATGTCCCTGCGACTTCCACTTGGCGACACGGCGGGCAACGTTCTTGATCCGTTCGGTGGTTCCAACCGAAGTGCCGCCGTACTTTTGTACGATGAGTGCCATTCTTGTTTCTTATATTCGAAAGGGTTGAAATGTCGAGCTTCGATTCTGACCCTAACTTGCCAAGAATTGCAAGACGGAATTCACCACCGATATTGCATTGCAAAACCAGCTGCCGGCCCCTGCCGGAGCATCGCGGCGCAAGCTGCCGGCGCTGCCGTGCTTGCCGGCATCAATCCACGGCAGCCATGCCGTTTACTGGCAGATTATTTCTGTTGGATTACATGCGCAAACGTTCGGGACAACTATAGAGATTGGCGCGGCCGCGGCCGGCGAAGCCGATCAAGGTCAGGCCGTAGCGCGCGGCCATCTCCACCGCCAGCGAAGTGGGCGCGGACATCGCTATCAGGATTTCGATGCCGGCGGCGGCGGCCTTCTGCGCCATTTCATAACTGGCGCGGCTGGTGACGACGGCTGCGCCATCGCGCCAGCCTTGGCGCGCGCGCGCGCCGATCAGCTTGTCCAGCGCCACATGACGGCCCACGTCCTCGCTAAGATGCAGGAGTTCGCCCTGAGGCGTCACCCAGCCGGCGGCGTGGGCACAGGCGGTGGCTTGAGATAGGCTTTGCGCCTGCTGCAAGGCCGGCAAGGCGCGCGCCAGCGCGTCCAGGCTAAAGCTTTGAGTAACCGGCAGCGGCGGCAGCGGCCTATGGATTTCGGCCAACTGCTCCACGCCGCACAGGCCGCAGCCGGTGCGCCCGGCCAGTTGGCGGCGGCGTTCTTTCAGGGCCATGAACCGGGCCGAAGCCAGCTCGATATGGACCTCCACCCCGCGCTCGCCCGGAAGGATGTCGATACCGTAGATTTCACCCGAATGGGCGATGATGCCTTCCGCCAGGCTAAAGCCGAGCGCGAAGTCTTCCAGCGCCATCGGGCTGGCCATCATCACCACGTGGGACAGGCCGTTGTACACCAGCGCCACCGGGGTTTCCACCGCCACCCAGTCTTGCCTGGCCTGAGCGCCGCCATCGCGGCAATCTAGAATGCCCAGCTCAAGCGCCGCATGCTCCAGCGCTTCATTTTTTTTCATAGAATTTGGCCCGCCATCCGCTGCAATAGTTTGTACTAATTGATACCTAGGGCGATAATAGATTTTCCGCTGTGAGTGAGCAATGCGCCCTTGGTGGGTCAAGGGCGCCAGGTTCATACCAAGGAGACAAACCCATGCAAGTCAGCAGACGGCAGTTTTTCAAGCTCTGCGCCGGCGGCATGGCAGGCACCACCATCGCGACCCTGGGCTTCATGCCCGAAACCGCGCTGGCCGACACGCGCAGCTATAAATTGATGCGCGCGACGGAAACCCGGAATACCTGTCCATACTGTTCGGTGGGCTGTGGCATCTTGATGTACAGCCTGGGCGACGGCGCCAAAAACGCCAAAGCCGATATTTTCCACATTGAAGGCGATCCGGACCACCCGGTCAATCGCGGCGCGCTCTGTCCCAAGGGCGCCGGCCTGATCGACTTCATCCACAGCCCCAACCGCCTGCGCTACCCCGAAGTGCGCGAAGCGGGCTCCAACGAATTCAAACGCATCAGTTGGGACGAAGCCTTCGAGCGCATCGCCGCCCACATGAAGCGCGACCGCGACGCCAACTTTGTCGAGAAAAACGCCGATGGCGTCACCGTCAACCGTTGGCTGACCACAGGCTTCCTGGCCGCATCCGCGTCCAGCAACGAGGCCGGCTGGCTCACCCACAAATTCACCCGCAGCCTGGGGCTGCTGGCGGTCGACAACCAGGCGCGTGTATGACACGGACCAACGGTGGCAAGTCTTGCCCCAACATTTGGTCGCGGTGCCATGACAAACCATTGGGTCGACATCAAGAACGCCAACCTCATTGTCGTCATGGGCGGCAATGCGGCCGAGGCGCACCCGGTGGGTTTCCGCTGGGCGATTGAAGCCAAGACCCGCAACAAGGCGAAGCTGATCGTCATTGATCCGCGCTTCACCCGCACGGCCTCGGTGGCGGATTATTACGCCCCCATCCGCACCGGCACGGACATTGCGTTCCTGTCCGGCGTGATCCGCTACCTGCTGCAAACCGGCAAGTACAATAAGGAATACACGCTGGCCTACACCAATGCCGCGCTCTTGGTGAACCCGGACTTCAAGTTCGACGACGGCCTGTTCTCCGGCTACAACGCGGAGAAGCGTAGCTACGATAAATCCACCTGGACTTACCAGCTGGACGACAAGGGCATGGCCAAGCGCGACGACACCCTGTCCGACCCGCGCTGCGTAATCAATCTGATGCGCGACCACGTGGCCCGCTATACGCCGGAAATGGTGGAAACCCTCTGCGGCACGCCCAAGGAAGCTTTCCTCAAGGTATGCGAATACCTGGCGGAAACCGGCGCCCACGACAAGACCACGTCCTTCCTGTACGCGCTGGGCTGGACGCAGCACTCCATCGGTTCGCAGAACATCCGCACCATGGCGATGATCCAGCTGCTGCTGGGCAATATGGGCATGGCCGGCGGCGGGGTCAACGCCTTGCGCGGCCACTCCAACATCCAGGGTCTGACCGATATCGGCCTGCTGTCCACCAGCTTGCCGGGCTATCTGAACATGCCCTCGGAGAAAGAGCCCACGCTGGAGGCCTATCTGGCCAAGTACACCAGCAAGCCGCTGGCCGACGGGCAGATGAACTACTGGCAGAACTATCCCAAGTTCTTCATCTCGCTGATGAAGGCGATGTGGGGCGACAAGGCCACCGCCGACAACCAGTGGGGCTATGACTGGCTGCCCAAGTGGGACAAGAGCTACGACGTGCTGCAGTACTTCGAGCTGATGCACCAGGGCAAGATCAACGGCTACTTCTGTCAGGGCTTCAACCCGGTACTGGCTTTCCCGGACAAGAACAAGGTGGTGTCTTCGCTCTCCAAACTGAAGTACTTGGTGATCATGGACCCGCTGGCCACCGACACCTCCACCTTCTGGAAAAACCACGGCGAGCAGAACGATGTGAAGACCGCGGAGATCCAGACCGAGGTGTTCCGCCTGCCCACCACCTGTTTCGCCGAGGAAGACGGCGCGGTGGTCAACTCCGGCCGCTGGCTGCAATGGCACTGGAAAGGCGCGGACGCGCCGGGCGAAGCCATCACCGACGCGGAAATCCTGGCCGGCATCTTCACCCGCCTGAAGGCGCAGTACGCCAAGGACGGCGGCAAGAACGCCGAGGCCATCATGAGCCTGTCCTGGGCTTACGGCAACCCGCACGAGCCCAAGCCGGAAGAACTGGCCAAGGAGCTCAACGGCAAGGCGCTGGCGGACATCCCGGATCCAAAGAACCCTGGACAATTCCTGGCCAAGAAAGGCGAGCTGCTGTCCGGCTTCGCGCTGATGCAGGCCGACGGCAGCACCGCGTCCGGCTGTTGGATCTTCGCCGGCAGCTGGACCCAGGCCGGCAACCAGATGGCGCGCCGCGACAATAGCGACCCGTCCGGGCTGGGCAACACTCTGGGCTGGGCCTGGGCGTGGCCGGCCAACCGCCGCGTGCTGTACAACCGCGCTTCCTGTAAGCCGGATGGCACGCCGTGGGACAAAAAGCGGACGCTGATCAAGTGGAACGGCGAAAAATGGGTGGGCGTGGACGTGCCTGACTTCAAGGCCGACGAGCCGCCCGGCAGCGCCATGGGCCCCTTCATCATGCAGGCCGAGGGCCTGGGGCGGCTGTTCGCGCTCGACAAGATGGCGGAAGGCCCCTTCCCCGAGCACTACGAGCCGTTCGAAACGCCGCTGGGCACCAATCCGCTGCATCCCAAGGTGGTGTCCAATCCGGCAGCGCGGGTATTCGCCGCGGACCGCGAACAGATGGGCAAGCACGACGCCTTCCCGTACGCGGCCACCACTTACCGGCTGACCGAGCACTTCCACGGCTGGACCAAGCACGCGCGGCTGAACGCGATCGCCCAGCCGGAGCAGTTCGTGGAAATCGGCGAGGCGCTGGCCAAGGAGAAAGGCATCGCTCACGGCGACACAGTGAAAGTGTCGTCCAAGCGCGGCTACATCAAGGCCAAGGCGGTAGTGACCAAGCGCATCCGCGCGCTGCAGGCGGGCGGCAAGACGGTGCACCAGATCGGGATTCCGATTCACTGGGGTTATGAAGGGGTGGCCAAGAAGGGCTTCAGCGCCAACACGCTGACGCCGTTTGTCGGCGACGCCAACACCCAGACCCCGGAATTCAAATCCTTCCTGGTCAACGTCGAGAAAGTATAAGGAGCGACCATGTCATCACTGCAATCGCAAGATATCCTGCGCCGCTCCGCCAGCCCCACCCAGCCGCCGGTGGTGCGCGATTACAAGGCCGAAGTGGCCAAGCTGATCGACGTGTCCACCTGCATCGGCTGCAAGGCTTGTCAGGTGGCCTGCTCGGAGTGGAACGACATCCGCGACGAAGTGGGCAGCAACGTCGGCGTCTACGACAACCCGGCCGATCTCACCGCGCACAGCTGGACAGTGATGCGCTACAGCGAGGTGGAGGAAAGCGGCAAGCTGGAGTGGCTGATCCGCAAGGACGGCTGCATGCACTGCGCCGACCCGGGCTGTCTGAAGGCCTGTCCGTCGCCGGGGGCCATCATCCAGTACGCCAACGGCATCGTGGACTTCCAGTCCGAGCACTGCATCGGCTGCGGCTATTGCATCTCAGGCTGTCCGTTCAACGTCCCGCGCATCAACCAGAAGGACAACAAGGCGTATAAATGCACCTTGTGCTCCGATCGGGTGATGGTGGGTCAGGAGCCGGCCTGCGTGAAGACCTGTCCCACCGGAGCCATCCGCTTCGGCACCAAGTCCGATATGCAGGCCTACGCCCACGAGCGGGTGGAAGAACTGAAAACCCGCGGCTACGCCAACGCCGGGCTGTACGATCCGGAAGGCGTGGGCGGCACTCACGTGATGTACGTGCTGCACCACGCCGACAAGCCGGAGCTGTATTCCGGCCTGGCCAAGGATCCCAAGATCAGCCCGGTGGTCAGCCTGTGGAAGGGCATCCTCAAGCCGCTGTCCACCATCGGCCTGGCGGCTTCGGTGTTGTTCGGCTTCTTCCACTACATCGGCGTCGGCCCCAATAAGGCGGAAGAGGAAGAGGAGGAACAGGCATGAGCAAGGAAAAGCTGATCAAGCGCTACAGCGCGGCGGAACGCGTCAACCACTGGATCGTGGCGGTGTGCTTCGTGCTGTTGGCGATTTCCGGCCTGGCCTTCTTCTACCCGGCCTTCTTCTGGCTGACCGGCGTATTCGGCACCCCGCAGCTGGCGCGCATCATCCACCCCTTCGTCGGGGTGCTGATGTTCCTCGGCTTCGCGCGCCAGTTCCTGCGTTACTGGCATCACAACTTTCTGGATAAGGAAGACGTGAAGTGGATGATGGCGGTGAAGTCAGTGCTGTCCGGCCATGAGGTCGGCGACATCGGCAAGTACAACGGCGGCCAGAAAGGCATGTTCTGGCTGATGACCGGCTGCATGCTGGTGCTGGTGTGCACCGGCTTCATCATGTGGCGGCCGTACTTTGCGATGTACTTCCCCATCCCGGTGATACGCGTGGCGCTGCTCCTGCACGCCTGGAGCGCGCTGATCCTGATCGCCGGCATCATCGTCCACGTCTACGCCGCCATCTGGGTGCGCGGCACGATACGGGCAATGGTGGAAGGCGTGGTCACCCACGCCTGGGCCAAGAAGCATCATCCGCGTTGGTATCGTGAAATGACCGGAGACAAGAACAAGCCATGAGCATACGCATCGTCCCCCTGGACGAGGCTGGCCGGCTGCAAACCGCGGCGGGAGAGATCCCGCCGTTGTTGCTGCCCCAGCCCGCCGAACGCTACCTGGCCCGCAGCCAGCGCCTGACGGCGCTGGCCGACGGCCACCCGATGGCGGCCTATCTGGCGTTCGCCGCCCGCATCGCCGCGGCTCAGCACCGGCTGGTGCGCGAACAGCCGGTGGCGCTGCCGCAGCGCGGCGATTACTTCCATCATTGCGCCGAACACGGCCTGCCGCCCTTGGGCGCAGCCGCCTGGCCGCGCGATCCTGTCTGGCGCGGCCTGCTGCGCGCGCTATGCGCGGAACTCTCCGCCCTGCCCGGCCCCGCCGGCGAAGTGGCGCGCGAGCTGGGACAGGCGAGCGACGACGCGCTGGAAAGCGCCGCGCGCGCGCTGCTGGACGGGGACTTCGCCGCCGTCGGCTCGGCGCGAGCGCCCTTGCTGTGGGCGGCGCTGTCGGTTTACTTCAGCCAGCTGGCCTCGCAATTGCAAGTTGCCGCGGTGGCCGAACCCGACGACGCCCGCCGCCTGTGCCCGGTATGCGCAATGCCGCCAGTGGCCAGCGTGGTGCGTCTGGGCAACGAGTCCGGCCTGCGCTACCTGCATTGCAGTCTGTGCGAAAGCGAATGGCATCTGGTGCGCGCCAAGTGCAGCAATTGCGAAGCCACGCGCGACATCGGCTACTGGTCGCTGGAGCAAGGCGACAGCCAGCAGGCCGCGGTGCGAGGCGAAAGCTGCGGCGACTGCGGCAGCTACCTGAAGATCCTGGCGCTGGACAAGGACCTGAACGCCGAGCCGGCAGCCGATGACCTGGCCTCGCTGGCGCTGGATCAGCAGCTGGAGCAGCGCGGCTTTGCCCGCAGCGGGATGAATCCTCTGCTGTTCCCCGGCTGAGAAGCGCTTCTGTTTCCACCCTGCCAGCCTCCGTCACGGAGGCTTTTTTATTGCCTAGGCAAGCGGCTTGGCCGCGCCGGCCGTTTGCATAAGAAAAAACCAACAACTACAAAAAAGGTATGACTTTTTTCTATTCCGGTTAATCGACATGGCTCTGCTCCCGCCTCTGACGCCAAGAAACCGCCTGCTGCTGGGCCTGGCCATCAATGGCGGCGCCTTGTGCTGGCTGTTTTGGGGGCATGCCCTGCTCTGGGCCGGGCTGGCGCTCAGCTCCGTCGCGCTGGCGCTGGCGCTGAGCTGGCCCTCTCCGGTCGACGCCGCGGAAGAGACGCCCAACCCGGATGCCTACTGGCAGGGCTTCGCCAGCCATGTTTGCGCCTTGCTCCCGCTGTGGGCCGGCCACATCTCCTTGGGCAAGGAACAAATGGACGACGCCGCCAACCGGCTGACCCTGCGCTTCGACGGCATCTTGCGCCAAGTCGGCGGCGCGGTGCCCAAACCCGGCGAGCACACCGACCAAGCGGCGCTGGCGCAGGCGGAAAGCCGGCTCAAGCACATGCTGCAGCTCTTGCAAAACGCCACCCGACAACAAACCGATCTCGCCATCCATCTGCACACTTTGGGCCAATCGGCCAATACCCTGCAAAACCTGGTGCGCAGCCTGATCAGCGGCCGCCAGTTGGACGGCGAGCAAAGCATCGAACAACTGGGCAGCGACACGCTGGAACAGCTGTCCCGTTTGCAAAACCAGATCGACAAGGCAATGGGCAGCCTGGCGCAGATGGCGCACGAGCCGCTGCGGCCGCACACGCTGCTAAACCCCTCCGACCCGGCCGCGCAAGATAAAGAAGCCGTTCTGGACGAAGAGGCCGCTCAGTCTCAATCCTTGCAGCAGGCGCTGGAAGACATCCTGGTGCAACTGCAATTCCAGGATAGGGTCGATCAAATCCTCAGCGGAGTGCAAAACGACATGCGCAGGCTGGAAAGCGTCTTCAGCCAGGCGCTGATCGATACCAAACAGCGGCCGACGCCGCCGGACACGGCAGCCTGGCTAGAGGCCTTGAAAAACAGCTATACCACCCATGAGCAGCGCGTCCTGCACAGCAGCGACAAGACTGAATCGGGCAATAACCAAAACAACATTACCTTTTTTTGATCCGGGGAACGCTTCCGATGGCCAAAACCATACTCATCGTCGATGATTCGGCCAGCCTGCGACAGGTGGTGCGCATGACGCTTGCCGGCGCGGGCTATGAGGTGCTGGAGGCCGGCAACGGCCAGGAGGCGCTGGATGTGCTGGACGGACGCAAAGTCCATCTGATCGTCTCCGACGTGAACATGCCGCTGATGGACGGCATCGCCTTGCTGCGCAATATCAAGGTCCATCCCAATTACAAATTCACTCCGGTCATCATGCTGACCACGGAATCCTCCGAGGAAAAGAAGCAGGAGGGCAAGGCCGCCGGCGCCAAAGCCTGGGTGGTCAAACCATTTCAGCCGCCGGTGCTGTTAACCGCCGTTTCCAAATTGATCCTGCCCTGAACGGGAGCCCGACATGCCGCGCACCCGCAAAAAATCAGACGCCCGAGACGGCGCGCCCGCCACACCGTCCGCCGACGTTTTCCAACTGACGCTCAGCGGAGAACAAACCATTTACCAGGCGGCGGAACTGCATCAGCAGCTTCACGCCGCCCTGGCCGGCCACGCCGCCATCGAGCTGGATATGTCCTGTGTCGGAGAACTGGACTGCGCCATCGCCCAGGTGCTGCTGTGGCTGCGCCGGGAAAGCCTGCGCAAGGGCGTCGCGTTGCGCTTCATCGCCCCCAGCCCGGCCTCTCAGGACTTCATACGACTCGTCGGCCTGCAAGGCGAGCTCTCATTGGAAGAGGCCGCGCATGGATCTTGAACTGGCGCTGCAAACCTTCTTCGAAGAGTCCAACGATCTGCTGGGGGAGATGGAAAGCATCCTGCTGGACGCGGAGGCCGACTCCACCACCACGGAACAGCTGAACGCCCTGTTCCGCTCCATGCACACCATCAAGGGTTCCGCCGGGCTGTTTGGTCTGGACATCGTCGTCGGCTTCACCCATGAGGTGGAAAACGTGCTGGACCTGCTGCGCGACGGCGCCCTGCGGCTGGACGATATGCTGACCGGCCTGCTGCTGCGCTGCCACGACCACGTCAAGGAGATGCTCACCGTGCTGGCGGCCAAGGACAGCCTGGAGCGCTTCGCCGACACCGAACTGCTGGACGAGCTGATCGCCTACAACCGCGCGGCCGGCGGCGCCTCGGCTCAGGATGCGACGGAAACAACCCCGCCCCCGGAAGCGCCGCCCGCAGCGGCCCCATCCGAACCTCCGGCCGCGCCCGACGCGCAAAAGCCGGAGCAGTGGCTGCTGTCGCTGCGCTTTGGCCCGGACATGTTGCGCAACGGCATGGATCCGTCCTCCTTCATCCGCTATCTCGCCACCATCGGCGAGATCGATCGGATCGAAGCCGTCACCACCCAACTGCCGGCCGGCGACGCCTTCAATCCGGAAACCAATTATCTGCGCCTGGAGGCGCTGTACCGCAGCCCGGAAGAACAGCAGACGCTGCTGGATGTCTTCGAATTCGCCCGCGAAGACAGCGAGGTCCATATCTGGCCGTGGCCGCCCACTTCGCGACAACAAGCGCAGACGCTGGCCAGCGCCGCGCCGGAGGAGGCCGAGGCGGTGCTGGCGGTATGGCTGCGCTTTGGCCTGGAACCCGAGACCGCCGAGCCGGAAGCCGCGCCCGACGAGTCCTTCGCGACGGAGGTGGAAACGCCGCAGGCGGAAGTCGTGGAATTGGCGCAGGAGGAACATTCCACCGCGGACCTCGATCCTGTTCTGCTCGTCGACGCGGCCCAGGAGGCCCCGGCAGCCCGCGCCGGCGTCAAGACCTCCGGCGACGCCAAAAGCGGCAAGCAGGCTGAAAGCAAATTCATCAAGGTGGAGGCTGGCAAGCTGGACAGCCTGATCAACCTGATAGGCGAACTGGTGATCGCCGGCGCCGCCGCCAACCTGGTGGCGCGCCGTTCTCAGCAAAGCGCGCTGGTGGAAGCCACTCAAACCATCGCCAACCTGATCGAACAGATCCGCGCCGGCACGCTGTCCATGCGCATGATCCAGATCGGCGAAATCTTCAGCCGCTTCCCGCGCGTGGCGCGCGATGTCTCCCGCGAACTGGGCAAGGACATCCAGCTGCACATCTCCGGCGCGGAAACCGAGCTGGACAAATCCATGGTGGAAAAACTGGGCGACCCGCTGATGCACATCGTGCGCAACGCCATAGACCACGGCATCGAAACCACGGAGCGCCGGCTCGCCAGCGGCAAGCCGGCCGAAGGACATGTCTGGCTCAACGCCTACCATGAGTCCGGCAGCATCGTGATCGAAGTGGCCGACGACGGCGGCGGCCTCAACCAAGAGCGCATCCTGGCCAAGGCGGTGGAACGCGGCCTGGTTCCCGCCGACTCCGCGCTGCCGGAGCAGGACGTGTTCCGGCTGATCTTCGAGGCAGGCTTCTCCACCGCGGACCAAGTCACCAACATCTCCGGCCGAGGCGTCGGCATGGACGTGGTGAGAAAAAGCATAGAGCAGCTGCGCGGCACCATAGACATCGAATCAGAACTCGGGCTCGGCACTACCTTCCGTATCCGGCTGCCGCTGACGCTGGCCATCATCGACGGCTTCCTGGTGGAAGTGGCCGCCGCCACCTTCGTGGTGCCGCTGGAAGCGGTGATCGAATGCATAGAACTACCCGCAGCCCTGGACAAAGACAGCGTTCACGACTGCCTGAATCTGCGCGGCGAGTTGCTGCCGCTGCTGCGCCTGGACAGCTTCCTGGATTTGCCGTCGGTCGCGGCCAAACGCCGCAACGTGGTGGTGGTCCACTACGGCGATCGCAAGGCTGGTCTGGTGGTGGATGCCCTGCTGGGTGAATTCCAGACCGTGATCAAGCCACTGGGCAATCTGTTCCGCCATCTCAAGGCCATCAGCGGCTCCACCATCTTGGGCACCGGCGAAGTCGCCTTGATTCTCGACGTGCCCGCCCTGATCCACCATGCCACCCAAAAAGAGGCGGAGCGGTACGCGCTGCTTCCCGCCCGGGAATGGGACGCTGGCACAACAAACACCGCGGCGAAAACGGATAGGAGCGCCCAATGAGCCAATACAAACACGGCATGTCCATCGCGCAGAAGCTCGGGCTGGGTTTCGGCCTGATCATCGCGCTGATGCTGATCTGCGTCAGCGCAGCGCTGTACGGGCTGGAAGTCAGCAATATCGCCTTGCGCGACATCACCCAGGTCAACAACACGGAAAGCCGGCTGGCGCGCCAATTGATCAGCGACAATCAGGACATCCGGATTGCCTACCGCAACGTGATGCTGGCCGAGGGGCCTGCCGACATCAACAACGCGCTGCAAGCCTATCAGGCGGCAAAAATCATCTATACGGACAGGGAAAAGAAGCTGGCCGAAGTATTCCGGCAAGCCAGCAACAACACCCCACAAGAATTGGAGCAGATGAGCCGCATCCAGAATATGCGCCCCGCCACGCTGGCCCTGGTGGACAAGGCGGTGGATCTAGCCAACCAGGGCCGCCAGGATGAGGCCAAGAAATTGATGCAGAACGAGATCGCTCCGCAAATGATCGCCTTCAACCAGCAACTGACCGCGCTGGCGGACCTGGAAGACAAACTCAACGACCAACTGGCCAATCAGGCCGACGCCAGCTATCAGCAAGCCCACTGGGTGATGATAGCGCTGTCCTTGCTGGCCACCTTGATCAGCGCCGGCCTCGCCACGCTGATCACCCGCAACCTGCTGCGCACTCTGGGCGGCGAACCGCACTACGTGTCCGAAGTGATGCGTCAGGTGGCCGACGGCAATCTGGACGCGGAAATCCGGCTGCGGCAGGGAGACCAAAGCAGCCTGTGCGCCGCCATCGCCGTCACCATAGAGCGGATGCGCAACATCATCGCCGAGGTCAAGAGCGGCTCCGAGGCGCTGTCCAGCGCCGCGCAGCAGATCAACTCCACCTCCCAGGCGCTGTCCCAGGCCGCCAGCGAACAGGCCGCCGGCATTGAGGAGACATCGGCCTCCGTGGAAGAGATGTCCTCGTCCATCAGCCAGACCAACGACAACGCCCGCGTCACCGAGAGCATCGCCACCAAGGCCTCGCGCGAGGCGGCCGAGGGCGGCGAGGCGGTACGCCGCACCGTAGAGGCGATGCGTCAGATCGCAGATAAGATCGGCATCGTCGACGACATCGCCTACCAAACCAATCTGCTGGCGCTCAACGCCGCCATCGAAGCCGCGCGCGCCGGCGAGCACGGCAAGGGCTTCGCCGTGGTGGCCGCCGAAGTGCGCAAGCTGGCCGAGCGCAGCCAGATCGCCGCTCAGGAAATCAGCGGCGTGGCCGGCAGCAGCGTCAAGCTGGCCGAGCAGGCCGGCCAGTTCCTGGAGGAAATTGTCCGCTCCAGCAGCCGCACCGCCGATCTGGTGCAGGAAATCGCCGCCGCCTCCAATGAACAGGCCAGCGGCGTCAGCCAGATCAACTCCGCCATCCAACAACTGAGCCTGACCACGCAGCAGAACGCGTCCGCCAGCGAAGAACTGGCCTCCACCGCCGAGGAAATGAACGACCAGGCCGAACATCTTCACGAACTGATGGGCTACTTCAAGCTGGGCGCCGCCGAATCCTTCCACCCCGCGCCGCGCGCGCGGCGCGAGTCCGTGCTGCAGCACAAACCGCTGCACCCGCCGCTGGCGGAAGAGTCCGACTTCATCCGTTTCTAACCGGACTAGCGCCATGAAACCGCTCCATCTGCAGCGCAAACACGACAACGCCGTCTCCGCCGAAGGGCAGACCGACGCACGTCAATACCTGACCTTCCAGCTGGGCGGCGACGTCTTCGCCATCGGCATCCTGGCAATACGTGAAATCCTGGAATATTTGAAACCCACCCATGTGCCGCTGATGCCGCCCTTCATTCGCGGCGTGATGAATTTGCGCGGCTCGGTGGTGCCGGTAATAGACCTGTCGTTGCGCTTCGCCCGAGGCGAAACCGAAATCAATCGCCGCACCTGCGTCGTCATCATCGAGGTTGAAGGAGAGGACCAGCTGCAGTTGATCGGCATTCTGGTGGACGCAGTGCACGAAGTGCTGGCCATTCCCGACGCAGACATCGAGCCTCCGCCCCAGTTCGGCAGCAAGATCCGCGTCGACTTCATTGCCGGCATGGCCAAGCTGGACGGCCACTTCATCGTGCTGCTCAATGTCAACAAAGTGCTGTCGGTCGATGAAATGGCCCTGATCTCCAGCCTGGGCCAGCAGGAAACCGCAGCGGAAACCCAAACGGAAAAGGCCTGAGCGGCCATGCCGGCCCACTTCGCCTCCGCGCCCGGCCCAAGTTTTCTGTCCGTCTCCCGGCAGTTGAAACTGGGCTTCGGCGCGCTGCTGTTTCTGCTGCTGGCCTTGATCGGCGCTGGGCTGTACGGCCTGGAGCAATTCCACGTTCAATTGGAGGAGATCACCCAAGTCTATGGCCGCCACGCCCGGCTCAGCGACCGCATGCAGGTCCAGATCCAGGAAATGCGCATCGACTACCGCTCGCTGATCATCGTCTCCTCCCGCCGCGACATCGACACCTGGCGCGAACGCTATTTGAGCGCGCGCAACCGCTACCTGGAGCTGGAGCAGCGCCTGGCCGACGGCATCGCCCGGCAACAAGCGCCGGGCCGGGCCAGCCTGCAACAGGCCCTGCGGCAACTGCAAAATCGCCGCATAGAGGCCTTCATCCAGTTGGACCAGGCGATGCGCCAGGCCGCCGCCAACCAAAAATACGAAGCGCGCAAAGTCCTGGGCCACGCTACGCCCAATTTCCTGGCCGCCTTGCGGAAGCTGCGGACCGAAACCCACGCCTTGCAGCAACAAGCCGCCCTGCAAGCGGAGAGCCGCGGCCGGGAATTGAAAACGCTGTTGCTGACGCTGGCCGGAGGCAGCGCGCTGGCCGGCCTGCTGTTGGCTTGGGCCATTCACCGCAACCTGTGGCGCATCTTGGGCGCGGAGCCAGACGAGCTGGCCGAACGCATGCGCGAAATGGCCGCCGGCCGGCTATGGCGCGGCGGCAAGCTGCCCGCGGGAACGCGCCGCAGCGTGCACTCCACCTTGGAATACAGCAGCCGCCACCTGAGCGACATCATCCAAGACGTGCGTCACAACGCCGACCAACTGGCCGACAGCGCCCGCGAAATCCGAGCCACCGCCGAGGCGCTGGCGCAAAACAGCTGGGCCGCCGCGCTCAGCGTGAGCGCCACCGCCCAATCCTGCGCTCAAATGCACGACGTCAGCCAAGGCAACCTGGCTCAGGCCGAACTGACCAACGCCGCCGCGCACGACGCCGCGCGCCAGGTGGCTGACGGCAAACAAGCGGTGCAGACCGCGGAAAACGCGCTGGAACAGATTGCGGAACGCATCGCAACCGTCGAAGACATCGCCTACCAAACCAATTTGCTGGCGCTCAACGCCGCCATAGAGGCCGCCACCGCCGGCCGGCACGGCCATGGTTTCGCCGTGGTGGCCGGCGACGTGCGCAAGCTGGCCGAACGCAGCCATCACGCCGCCCGGGAAATCAGCGAACTGGCCCGGCACAGCCGCCATGAAGCGCGTCAGGCCGCGCGCGCGCTGTCCGGCATTCTGGAACGCAGCGCGGCCACCGCGGAACTGGTGGGCGGCATCAGCGCCGCCAGCCGGGAAGAGGCGCGCGGCATATCCCAAGTCCGCGACGCGATGGAGCACCTGGGCGAGGTGTCCCAGCGCAACACCTCCAACAGCGAAGCGCTGGCGGCCACCGCCGCCGAAGTGCACAAACAGGCAGCGCGTCTGCAACAGCAAATCGCTTACTTTCTGATTCAGGAGACAAGCGCGGAGACGGAGAGCGCGTCGAATCCACCCTGAAACGGCGCGGCAACTGATCTACATTAAAACGAATGAACCGGTCGCTTGGCCACCTTCGGCACAAAGGCCCTGGTAATGACAAAACAAGACGTCGATATTTTCCTGCATCCCGGCGATTGGTACTTCGGCGACAAGCACCACAAGGTCCGCACGCTGCTAGGTTCCTGCGTCTCGATCACGCTATGGCATCCCAAAGCCAAAATCGGAGGGATGTGCCACTACCTGCTGGCTCGGCGCACCGACCGCAGGGCATCGACATTGTCGGGCCGCTACGGCGACGAAGCCATGCTGTTGATGCTGCACGAGGTGCTGAACTCCGGACTGCCCTTGCAGGAATTCCACGCCAAGCTGGTGGGTGGAGCCGCGGTGCTGGCCGGCATCGAACGCGATCAACCGCACGACGTGCCGTCGCGCAATATCGACATGGCCTACCAGTT
Organism: Chromobacterium haemolyticum DSM 19808; assembly: GCF_000711885.1. Lineage (GTDB taxonomy): Bacteria > Pseudomonadota > Gammaproteobacteria > Burkholderiales > Chromobacteriaceae > Chromobacterium > Chromobacterium haemolyticum. The sequence continues at coordinate 28,650 of NZ_JONK01000032.1, read as the reverse complement.
GGTGAAACAACTCGGGCTATCCGTGCATGCGGAGGATTTGGGCGGCAACAGCCCGCGGTTGGTGATGTTCGATCTGGCCACGGGCGATGTGTGGGTAAAACAAACGCAAGACGCGGACATGAACAAGATTTCCGCACACCATAAGGCAAGGACTCGGGCATGACTATCAAAGTGCTGATCGTGGACGACTCTGCAGTGGTTCGCCAAGTGCTGAGCCAGGTTTTCAGCCAGGCAACCGGCATGACGGTGATGGATGTGGCCACCGACCCCATCGCCGCGATGGAAAAAATGAAACAGCAATGGCCGGACGTCATCGTGCTGGACATCGAGATGCCCCGCATGGACGGCATCACCTTTCTCAAGCAGTTGATGGCTAGCCGGCCGACGCCGGTGGTGATCTGCTCATCGCTGACGCAAAAAGGCACCGACATCAGCATGCAGGCGATGGCCGCCGGCGCGGTGGAGGTAATCGCCAAACCCATGGCCGGGGTCAAGGGCTTTCTCGAAGAGAGCGCCAGCCAACTGGTACATGCGGTGCGCAGCGCCGCCGCCGCCCGAATGAACCGAGTGCGGGTGATGCCCTCCGCCGGCGGTGGAGCGCCCTCTGGCGGCGCGGCGCCAACACCCAACCCGCTGGAAACCCGGCCCAAGCTGTCCGCCGACGCCATCCTGTCCGCGCCCACCGGCGGCAATATGTTCGCCACCACGGAACGCATCATTGCCGTGGGCACCTCCACTGGCGGCACCCAGGCCTTGGAAACCGTCCTCACCGCTTTGCCGCGCACCTGCCCCGGCCTCGCCATCGTCCAGCACATGCCGGAAAAATTCACCCGCTCTTTCGCCGAGCGGCTGGACAGCCTGTCCCAGATTGAAGTCAAGGAAGCCAGCAACGGCGACCGCATCCTGCCGGGCCGCGCGCTGATCGCCCCCGGCGGCAAGCACATGATGATCAAACGCAGCGGCGCCTTCTATCTGGTGGAAGTGGTGGATGGACCGCTGGTCAGCCGCCACAAGCCGTCGGTGGACGTGCTGTTCCGCTCCGCCGCCAAGTTCGCCGGCAAAAACGCGCTGGGCATCATCATGACCGGCATGGGAGACGACGGCGCCAAGGGCTTGAAGGAAATGCACGACTGCGGCGCCAAGACCATCGCCCAAGACGAGGAAAGCTGTGTCGTGTTCGGCATGCCCAAGGAAGCGATCCGCCTGGGCGCGGCCGACGAAGTGATGTCGCTGGACACCATCGCCAAGGCGATTTGCCGCTGAACGAGGAAACACCATGCAACTGGATATCCAGGACGTCCTGATCATTGACGACAGCACCTTGCAGCGCCAGCACGGCTGCGAGATCTGCCAAGGCCTGGGCGCGCAGCAGATCCGCCAGGCCGCCAACGGCGAGGAAGGTCTGGAGCGGATGCGCGAGCAACTGCCCAGTCTGATCCTGCTGGATTTGGAAATGCCCAAACTGGACGGCGTGCAAGTGATGCAACACATGGCCAAAGAGGGGCTGACCGCGCCGCTGGTGGTCACTTCCAGCAAAGACTATCTGTTGATCTCCACCGTGGAACTGATGGGGCGGGAGCTTGGGCTGCCGGTGCTGGGCGGCTTAAAGAAGCCGCTGCGCCAGCCCGAGCTGCTGGACCTGCTCAAACGGGTCTGGACGCCCAAGGGCAGCGACGAACACCATGCCGAACTGTTCAGCGAGGTGGAGGTGCGCGAGGCCCTGGACAAGGGCGAGATCATTCCCTACTACCAGCCCAAGGTCACCCTCAACGGCGGCTTGCTCAAAGGCGCGGAAATGCTGGCGCGCTGGCAGCACCCGGAGCTCGGCATCGTCTCGCCCGCCCGCTTCATCCCGGTGGTGGAAGCCAGCGGCTGGGCCACCGAACTGACGCTCAGCATGCTGGACCAAGGCCTGAAGCAATGGCAGGAATGGGCGCGTCGCGGGCTGCGGCTGCCGCTATCGGTCAATCTGTCGGCGCTGTCGCTGAAGGGCGACGATCTGACACAGCAAATCGAGCAGCGGCTGCTTAGCACCCATGTGCCGCCGCGCTTCATCATCTTCGAAGTGACCGAGACCGCGATCGCCGACAACCTGGCCGAGGCCATCGGCATCGCCGCCCGGCTGCGGCTGGGCGGCCTGGGCCTGTCCATCGACGACTTCGGCACCGGCTTCGCCACCTTGCAGCAACTGACCCGTTTCCCGTTCACCGAACTGAAAATCGATCAATCGCTGGTCACCTCGGTGTCCACCAAGCCGCACCTGGAAGCCGTGCTCAACAGCGTGATCGAACTGGCCCAGCGCATGCAACTGACTACCGTGGCCGAGGGCATAGAAACCACCACCGACCTGGACTTCATGGGCAACCGCGGCTGCTTGATGGGCCAGGGCTATTTCATCGCCAAGCCGATGGACGCGCCCCACTTTGAAAGCTGGGTCAAGGAAAGAATGCAGCAGCATAAGGAGGCCAGCACCGGCTGACCCCGGACTTTGAACCGGCGCTTAAAGCCTGTTCAAAGTCTGCCGCGCTTCGTGGAGCCTTGCACGGCGAGTACAAACTCAAAATGCTCATGTACCCCTCGTACACTCCGCTTTTTCGCTCGTTTTCGCCTTGTCTCGCTCTGGTTCGCAAGATCGTAAAATCGCGCTTACACCGACCACAACGGCGGCTCGTCCAACAGCGCAATCTGCTCGCGCAAGGTCAGAATCTGCTCCTCCCAATAACGCTGGCTGTTGAACCAGGGGAAGGCGGCCGGAAAGGCCGGATCGTGCCAACGCCGAGCCAGCCAGGCGCTGTAATGGATCAGACGCAGGGTGCGCAAGGCCTCCAGCAGATGCAGTTCGCGCAGGTCGAATTCGCAGAAGTCCTCGTAGCCGGCCAGCACCTCGGCCAACTGCGCCGATTGCTCCTCGCGGCTGCCGGACAGCAACATCCACAAATCCTGTACCGCCGGCCCCATGCGGCTGTCGTCAAAGTCGACGAAATGCGGGCCGTCGTCGGTCCACAGCATATTCCCGACATGGCAATCGCCGTGCAGCCGCAGCGTGCTTACCGCGCCTGCTCGCTGGTAAGCGCGCTCGACGCCGGCCAAGGCTTGCTCCAGCACGCCGCGAAACACCTCGCGCAATTCCGGCGGCAAGTCCGCGTGCCGCAGCAGGTATTCGGCCGGCTCGCGGCCAAAACTGTCCGGGTCCAGCGCCGGCCGCCTCGCGTAGCCCTCCACTCGGCCCAAGGCGTGAATGCGCCCAAGGAAACGGCCGATCCACTCCAAGGTTCGCGCGTCTCCCAGCTCAGGCACCCGGCCTCCGCGGCGAGGAAACAAGGCGAAGCGGAAACCGCCGTGATGGTGCAGCGTCGCGCCGTTGAAAGCCAACGGCGGCACCACCGGGATCTCGCGTTCCGCCAGCTCCAGCGAAAACGCGTGCTCCTCCAGTATCTGCTCGTCGCTCCAGCGCTCCGGCCGGTAAAACTTGGCCACCAGCGGCGCGGCGTCGTCGATGCCGATCTGATAAACCCGGTTCTCATAGCTGTTCAGCGCCAGCAGGCTGCCGGAGCTGAAAAGGCCCAGGCTGTCCACTGCGTCGAGAATGGCGTCCGGCGTGAGACCGGCGAAGGGTGGCGTTTGATGTGTCTGCATCCAGGCATTATACGCAGCCGGCAGCTCTCGAGCGTAAGCGGGTAAAATGAAGGAATCTGACGCCGCGCCGGAAGCCCCCATGGATCTGAAAAACCTGTATACCCGCCTGCCCTCCGTAGACCGCCTGCTGAGCCACGACCGTCTGTCCCGCCTGCTGGGCCGCCACGGCAACGCCGCGCTGGCCGAAGCCGTGCGCCAGACGCTGGAGCAGGCGCGCCGGACCATACGCGAACAGCACGCGCTGCCGCCCTGGGCCGCCAGCGACGACAGCCTGGCCGCCGCGGTAGGCGACCGAGTCGCCGAGCGCCAGCGCATGCGGATGCGCCCGGTGTTCAACCTGTCCGGCACCGTCTTGCACACCAATCTGGGCCGCGCGCCGATGGCCGAGGCCGCGGTGGACGCGGTGACCGCGGCGATGCGCGAAGCCGCCACGCTGGAATTCGACCTGAAAGGCGCCGGCCGCGGCCACCGCGACCAGGCGGTCAGCGAACTATTGCGCGAACTCACCGGCGCTGAAGCCGCCTGCGTGGTCAACAATAACGCGGCGGCGGTGCTCATCATGCTGTCCACCGTGGCCGCCGGCCGCGAGGTCATTCTGTCCCGCGGCGAGATGGTGGAGATCGGCGGCGCCTTCCGCATGCCGGACGTGATGCGCCAGGCCGGCTGCCGGCTGGTGGAAGTGGGCGCTACCAACCGCACTCACCTGAAGGACTATCGCAACGCGATCACGGCGGAAACCGGCCTCCTGCTCAAGGTCCACACCAGCAATTACGCGATTCAGGGCTTCGCCAGCAGCGTGGCGGAGGCGGAACTGGCCGAACTGGCGCGCGAACGCGGCCTGCCGGTGGCCACCGACCTGGGCTCCGGCGCGCTGATCGACCTGGCCGCCCACGGCCTGCCTCACGAGCCGATGCCACAGCAGATGATCGCCGCCGGCGTAGACTTGGTCAGCTTCTCCGGCGACAAGCTGCTGGGCGGGCCGCAGGCCGGCCTGATCATCGGCAAGCGCGAATGGATAGACAAGATTCAGCAACACCCGCTCAAACGCGCGCTGCGCTGCGACAAAATGACCCTCGCGGCGTTGGAAGCCACGCTGCGGCTATATCTGGAACCGGACCGGCTGCCCGAAACCCTGCCGACGCTGCGCCTGCTGACCCGCCCGCAAACAACGATGCGCGCCAGCGCCGAGCGCCTGCGCGCCCCGCTGGCCGCCGCGCTGGGAACGGACTATCTGGTAGAGGACGCCGCCTGCCTGTCCCAGATCGGCAGCGGCTCGCTGCCGGTGGACCGCTTGCCCAGCTGGGCGCTGGCGGTTTCGCCCGCCGACGGCCGAGGCGGTACGCTGGAACGGCTGGCCGAAGCGCTGCGCGCGCTGCCGCGGCCGGTAATCGGCCGCTTGGCCGACGGCCGGTTATGGCTGGACCTGCGCTGCTTGGAGGATGAAACCGGCTTTATCGACAACCTGGGCTCATTGGCGCGTCCATAGCCACACCAAAACGCCGGCGGCCATGGTCCAGCATGCCGCCGCGCCCAGCAAGGCCGCGCCCAAGCGCCAACGGTCGATCAGCCAATACAAAGCCAACAAATAAATAAAATAAGGCAGCAGCGAAGCCATGCCGAACAGCAAGGTGGTTTTCAGCTCGGCCACGCCGCGCTCGCTGCCCACAATATAATGCGCGATCAGCGCGAAGGTGGGAAACAGCGGCACCAGGCCGGCGATATAGTAATTTCTGGACCTGGCCAACACGCTGATCAACAAGACCGCCAGCGCGCCCAAGGCGCTTTTCAACAATAAAGCCATTTCCTTACCCGCCCGCGGAAAACCACGATTGTGTCACAAGCCGTCCAGCCAACGGCTGAGGTTCATTCTTGTTCTCATTCTCATTAATAAAAACAATCAATTTTTTAAAATTAATAGCCAATATGCGATAATAGCGATATCCCACCCACTGCCGGACTGCACTGCCATGGCCCACACTCATCACGCCATCGACGGCGACAGCGTAGAAAAACGCCGCGCCGGCCGCATCAGCACGCTCGTCAGCGTCGCGGTCAACCTGATTCTCTCCACCACCCAGATCGTGGTGGGCGCCCTGGCGCACTCCTCCGCCTTGATCGCCGACGGCCTGCACTCGCTGTCCGACCTGATCGCCGACTTCGTCGTCTTGCTGGCCGGCAAACACAGCCACAAAGCGCCGGACAACGATCACCACTACGGCCACCACCGCTACGAGAACGCCGCCTCGCTGGTTCTGGGCCTGCTGTTGCTGGGCGTCGGCCTGGGCATGCTGTACAGCGCCGCCGCTAAATTCCACGACCCCGCCTCCATCCCCACCGTCCATGTCGTCGCCTTGTGGGTGGCGCTGCTGGCCCTGGTGGTCAAAGAGGCGCTATTCCGCTACATGCTGGCGGTGGCTAAACGCGTGCGCTCCAGCATGCTGGTGGCCAATGCCTGGCACGCGCGCTCCGACGCGGCCTCCTCGCTCGTGGTGGCGCTGGGCATTATCGGCAACCTGATGGGCTACCCGCTGCTGGACCCGGTGGCCGCGCTGCTGGTGGGGCTGCTGGTCGCCCGCATGGGCTGGCGCTTCGGCTGGGATGCGATGCATGACCTGATGGACCGCGCCGCCGACGACGAGGCCGTCGCCGCCATCCGCCAAACCCTGCTGGCCACCCCCGGCATCCACGGCGTTCATGACCTGCGCACTCGCAAGATGGGCGATCTGATCCAAGTGGATGTGCATCTGGAAGTAGACGGCTCAATCAGCGTGGAGCAGGCCCACGCCATCTCAGAAGCCGCGCGCCACCATGTGCTGGAACGGCACCCGGTGCTGGACGTGCTGATCCATATCGATCCCGTCGAGCACTACCTTCCGGACGCCGCGCCCACTAGCTGAGTGCGGCCCCATGGCCAAGCCCGCCGTTTCTGGCGATACTTGGCCTTTTACCCCTTCAGCTTCGCCCGCCATGATTATCGCCACCGCCGGACACGTAGACCACGGCAAAACCGCCCTGCTGCACGCCCTGACCGGCACCGACGCCGACCGTCTGCCGGAAGAAAAAAAACGCGGCATGACCATAGATCTGGGCTATGCCTATTTGCCCACGCCGGACGGCGGCGCGATCGGTTTCATCGACGTGCCCGGCCATGAACGCTTCCTCGGCAACATGCTGGCCGGCGTAGGCGGCGTGCGCCACGCGCTGCTGGTCATCGCCGCCGACGACGGCGTGATGCCGCAAACCCGCGAGCACCTTGCCATTCTGCAATTGCTGCAGCTGGACAGCCTGACCGTGGCAGTCAGCAAAAGCGATCTGGTCGGCCCGGAAGCACTGGAACGCGTCATGAGCGAAGCGCGACAGACGCTGACGGAGCACGGCCTGCAAGCGACAGCGCTGCTCCCGGTTTCCGCGCGCACCGGCGTCGGCGTCGATGATTTACGGCGGCAACTGCTGCAACAGCGCGGCGACGCGACGGGAACGGAACGGCGCTTCCGTCTGGCGATAGACCGCGCCTTCACCATAGGCGGCGCCGGCCTTGTGGTAACCGGCACGGCTTGGGGCGGCCGCGTCAGCATAGGCGACACGCTATGGCTGAGCGGCAAGGACGTTCCGGTCCGCGTACGCGGCCTGCACGTGCAAAACCAGCCGGCGCGGCAAGGCCAGGCGGGGCAGCGCATCGCGCTCAACCTGGCAGGCGACATCGAAAAACAACAGATTCAGCGCGGCGACTGGCTGCTGGCGCAAGCGGCCCCGGCACCGAGCACCCGCGTCAGCGTCCGCTTGCGCCTGGCTCCGGGGCTTCACGCCGCGCTGCGCCATTGGCAGGCCGTACATATCCATCACGCGGCCAGCCACTGCACCGGCCGGGTGGCGCTACTGGAACGCTCGCAGCTCCATTCCGGCGACGAGGGGTTGGCGGAACTGAGCCTGGACCGTCCGCTCCACCTGGCCGACGGCGACCGGATAATCCTGCGAGACGCCGGCGCGCAGCACACGCTGGCCTGCGCCACGGTGTTGGAGCGGCAACCGCCCACCCGCGGCAAGCGACACGACGAACGGCTGGCCTATCTGCGCGCCCTGGCCGCGGCGGGAATGGAGGATGTCGAGAATCTGCGGCTCCGCCTCAGCCGGCAAGCGGTTTCCCTGCCCGATCTGGCCTGGGACCGGCAATTAAACGAAACCGGCCTGGCGGAACTGCTGCGCGCCGCGCCGCTACACATCGCCGGCCAACATGCTTATGCGCCGGAACACTGGGCAAGTTTGCTAGAACAACTGCTGCAACGGCTGGCGGCGCTGCATCTTCAGCAACCGGATCAACTGGGCGCCAGCCGCGGCCGCGCGCGCCGGCTGGCGCTGCCGCAGGAAAGCGAGGCGGCCGTCAACTTGATGATTGATCAGTTACTGGCGGAAGGGAGGCTGGCCAACACCCGCGGCTGGCTGCACCTGCCCGAGCACGTGCTGGCTTTCAACGCAGAAGAGACCGCGCAGTGGCGGCGATTGGAACCGGCTTTCGCTGAGGAGAACCAAGCGCACTGGGTACGGGATCTGGCAACGGCTGCCGGCTTGGAAGAAGAACAGGCGCGCGCCTTGCTGCGCAAAGCCGCACGACTAGGCCATGTCCACGCCGTGGTGCGGGACCGCTATTGCTCCAGCGCGACCATACGCGGCATGGCGGCCATCGTTCGAAACCTGAACCAAGACGTCGGCTACGCCGACGCCGCCAACTTCCGCGATCAGTTGGGCTGCGGCCGCAAACTGGCGATTCAGATCCTGGAATACTTCGACCGCTGCGGTTTTACCCGTCGCTTGGGCGACAAACACCTTCTGCGCGAAGCCCGGCTGTTCGACTAGCCGGCATGCCCGGGGCCTGGCGGCGACTCCAAGGCCCGGCCCAGCACCGCGCGCAGCCGGCTGATGTCAAACGGCTTCTCCAGACGCGCGGCGAACCAAGCGGCGCGCGGGTCGGCGTACTCTTCCGGATACGCCGTCATCGCGATGATTTTCACGCCACGGTGGCGCACGCTGCGCTTCAGCGCTTCCGCCACTGAATAACCGCTCTCATTACCCAGCTGCATGTCCAACAACACCACGTTGAAGCTCGCCTGCTGCAGCTTTTGACAAGCTTCCGCCACCGAGCTGGCGGTGGACACCGCGTAACCGTTCATCTGCAGACAATCTGAAAATGGTTCTCGGATATTCTTGTCGTCGTCCACCACCAACACCGAGCGCTCCGGCCCCGGCAGTTGGTCGGGCACCACAATCGGCAAACGGACGATGAATTCGGAGCCGACGCCTACCACGCTCTTCAGCTCCAGCTCGCCGCCCAGCAGCGACACCAGCTCCTTGACCACCGCCAAACCCAGCCCGCTGCTGCCCACTCGACGCGCATGCCCCTGGAAAAACGGCTGGAAAATGCGAGATTGAAACTCCTCAGGCACGCCGATGCCGGTATCTATCACCCGGATATCCAAAATATTGCGGCCATCGGCGGCGTCCACACCGGCCTCAACAGTAACCGTCCCGTGATCCGTGTAACGAATGGCGTTGGTCAGCAGATTCCCGACTATCTGCCGCAAACGGTCTCCGTCCAACCTTACCTTCGGCGGCAACTCGCCCAGCCGCACATACAGGCCCAGACCCTTGCCATCCAGCTGAGCGCGATGCACGTCGATCACCTCGTTCAACGCCGCCGCCACATCCACATCGCTGATATGCAAGCGGAACTGCATGTTTTTGATCGCGGAGATGTCCATGATGTCCCGCACCTGGGTCATCAGATGCGTCATGCAGGTTTTCAAGCGCCCCACCGCCTTGGCCGCCTTTCCTGCCGGATCAATGTCGGGCTCGATCAGCTCCACGCATACCTGCATGGTCTGCAGCGGCGAGCGGATCTCGTGGCTCAGCGTGGCGAGGAAGGTGGTGCGGTCCAGTTCCGCGTTCACCGTGGCCTTATGCGCCTCACGCTCTTGTTCCAATAGTTGCTGACGGGCGGCGGCGTCGCGGCGCGCGCCCTGATAGCGGTACAAGAGCACGAAAATCACCATGCAAATGCCGCCCAGCGCGAACCACAGCGAAGCGACCAACTGCTGGTTGTGCCGCAAATCCTTATTGCGCGCGTCGCGGGACGACACCTCGGCCACGCGCGCCTGAACCGCGAACTCCGCCAGCGAAGGCCTGATGCTGTCGATGCGGTCTATATTCTGCTGCGCGGTCCTTAGGCTGGGATGCAGAATATTCTCGTCTTCGAAGAAATCCTGCAGCAGGCTGGCGGTGCCCTTGAAGCCGTCCACGCGGCTCAGCATCTCCTGCATCTTGGATGGAGTGACGAAATCGAGGAAACGGCTGTTGGCCACCGCCAAGCGAAATTGCACTTGCGACTCAGAGACTTCCCCCGCCTTCAACCTCAACAGGTCCGCGCGGGCTTTCTCAAGCTCAAGCTGCATCTGCGCCACCGACCAGTACAAATCTTCGCTGCGCCCCTCAAAGCTGCGCGCCGGCACATAACGCTCGATCGCCATGTAAACGCCGATGGCGAGCAACAAAAAGCCAAGCAAGGCCAGCGCCGGAATCCCCTTCCAGCCGGACAGCATCGATTTGTTCATCGCTCGTCCCGAGCCCTCCTGACCGGCCGGCATCAAAACACCACCAGGCGATTGATCTGCCATACCAGTTTGGCGTCCATCACCGGCCCTTTCTTATCCTCCGGCATTTGGTCCAGTGGATACATCAGCCAAAGCGGCCCGCGGTTGGTGATGTCCAAAGGCTTGTTGTTGACCGAGCGCGCCAGCACGACGTCGAAGTCGTAGAATTCGCGGCGGTCTATCCAGTACACGTAGTCGTTCAGCGCGCGCAGTTTCACTTTCTGGCCGCTGGCGCCCACCTTGGCCAGGATGTCCCGCATCAGCGGTCCGCTGAACACCGATTGCGGCGTCCAGCTGGTCTTGGTCACCACCGAATGCTGCTTGAAGTTCTGCAAATCCTGCTCGCGGAACTCGTACACATTCTTTTCTTTATTAGTGAACTGGCTGATCTTGCCCGACACCGTCAACACCACTGGCCCCGGTTCGGCATGCAGCGCGGCCATGCAACACGCCAGCGCCATTCCGCCCAAGACCGCCTTCCAGCTCTTCCCCATGCCACGCTCCCAACCCTGCTCATCCCGTGCCCGTCGTCCGACGTCTTCCGGCGCCGGGCTCATGACATTTGAACTTTGATTTCACAAGCAAAACAATTAAATCTAATTAGAACAAAAATGCCATTAAAATATTTCTGGCCAATATATCAAGCTGCCCGACAAAAAACCATCCGCCCCTATCCGGACCAGTACCATGGGACAGTAGCCGTCGCTCGCGGCGCTCAATGCGAAAGCGGCCCTGAAAAGGGCCGCTTTCGCTTCGCTCCGCCGGCCTCGCCGGCGATAGGCTCATTTGCCGCGGCGCAGCCCCGGACGTCCCGCGACATGGCAAAGCTGGGTAAACAAAGACAGAAGGTGCTTCATGCTGATTTCCTTTATTCTCAGTAGACGGAATGACCCGCGCGCTCTTGCGGCGCATTGCAGCGGGCCATCTATTCTAATGGCATGAGGCTCTGTCTAGAAATTCATTTTATTTATAAGGCATAAAATTGGCTTATCGCGATTCCGCGATATAATGCCCGCTGGCGTCGGCTTGACGCCAGCGGGCCAACAGTCCGTTCGCACGCAGGAAGAGACTCGTCCCCGGTGGGGCGGCTGGTCTTCAAAATCAGATGGGGCCGCCAGCGGTCCCGGGCAGGTTCGACTCCTGTTCTCTTCCGCCGTTCGCTCCGCCAACATCCCGCCCCAGGCATAGCGGGCAATGGCATTGGATCGCATGCTGTTTCACCAGCGCGCGCAGGCGTTCCAGCCGCTGCGCCTCCGCCAGCATCACAGATGCCGCCACGGGCTTGGCCTCGGTCTTCCCCAAAGCGGATGGAAGCGTCGTTGTCGCCGCCGCTCCCGCTGCCGCGCCTGCGCCCAACATCACTCCACCCGCGCCGATATGCAGCCACTTCACCCCCATCGCCCTCTCCCTATCCCAGAACGGTTCGCACAGATGTCCGACTCTATCGCTGATAGGAAGTGCCGACGATGCGCATAAAAAAACGGCCCCATCAGGGCCGTTTCTTGTCTATTCGCCCAATCAGCGAATGATTTCCACCTTATAGCGCGGCGGCAGCAGCAGAGCCGGCACCTCGCGCTTTGCCTTCCGGCTGCGACGGCCGCTCAAAGGTCTCTTCACGCCCTCGGTCAAACCGGCCAGAACCGAAGCTTCCGGCTTGGGCGGCGCCGGCAAGCGCTCACGCTCCCGTTCGCGCTCACTGGGACGCGTCAGCCAGGAAGGGCGGAAACCATCGACGATCTGCGGCGTCAACGTCTGCTTGGTCAGCTTCTCGATAGACTCGTGCTGACGGGTTTCTTCCGGGGACATTAACGAAATCGCCACGCCCTTGGCGCCGGCGCGGCCGGTACGGCCAATCCGGTGCACATAATCTTCCGGGGCGTTCGGCAGCTCGAAGTTGACCACATAGGGCAACTCCGTCACATCCAGGCCGCGAGCGGCGACATCGGTGGCCACCAATATGCGCAGTTTGCCTTCCTTGAACCCCGCCAGCGTTTCCAGACGCGCGCCCTGAGCCTTATCGCCGTGAATGGCTTCGGCTTGCAGGCCATCGCGCTGCAGTTCACGCGCCAGACGGTCGGCGCTGAGCTTGGTCTTGCAAAACACGATGACCTGGCTCATCTCGCGAGATTTGATCAGATGCGTCAACAGATGGCGCTTTTTGAAGGCGTCCACCGAGTAAACAATCTGCTCGACCTGGTCGTTGGTGGCGTTTTGACGCGCGACCTCCACCGTTTGCGGCGACTTCATGAAATCAGCGGCCAGCCGTTTGATCTCCGGCGCAAAAGTGGCGGAGAACAATAGAGTCTGACGCTCTTTGGGCAGCATGCCCATGATCTTGCGGATGTCCTGAATGAAACCCATATCCAGCATGCGGTCGCCTTCATCCAGCACCAGCACTTCCACCTTGTTCAATTGAACGGTTTTTTGCTGGATGTGGTCTAGCAGGCGTCCCGGCGTGGCGATCAGGATTTCCACGCCGCGGCGCAGTTCCTGAGTTTGCGGGTCCATATTGACGCCGCCGAACACCGTGGTGGAGCGCAGAGGCAGGTATTTGGTGTAGCTCTTGACGTTGACGCCGATCTGATCCGCCAATTCGCGGGTAGGAGACAACACCAGGGCGCGCAGCGGATGCATCGCCGGGGACACGCTGGTATTGGCGTATTTCTTCAGGCGCTCCAGAATGGGCAGCATGAAGGCCGCGGTCTTGCCGGTGCCGGTTTGGGCGGCGGCCAGCAAATCGCGGCTGGACAAAACCAGAGGAATCGCCTTTTCCTGAATCGGGGTGGGCTGGGAATAGCCCTGTTCTTCAATGGCGCGCAGAATCTCGGGCGACAGCCCGAGTTCGGAAAACAGCATGGACAAAACTCCTGCAAAACTCGCGGGGCCTGTTGCGCGCACGCGCCAACATGCCCCCGTATTCAAATGACACAAACGGACAAGACAACGCCGCCCTAACGGCGGCGTTGGGTCGTCAGCCCATGTGGCTTGCGACGCTGAGCAGCAGGATTACGGCCAACCATAGCAAGGCGGAACGCCAGACCAGACCAACCGCGCTTTTCAGGTAGTTGGGATCGGCTTCGTCGCCCAAGCCCAGTTCGGGCCGGAAGCGTATGGAGTAATCCTGTCTGAGCGGATCGCCCAATTTCACGCCGATCGCACCCGCGGCCGAAGCCAGAAGAATGCCATTAGCGTAGTTCCCCCATGTTTTGGCCTGGGAGCGCCAGCAATACACCGCATCTTCGAAATCGCCCATAATGGCGAAGCTGGCGGCGGTCAAACGCACCGGAATCCAGTCCAGCCAGGCAGCGGCGCTAGCCGAGAAACGACCGAACGGGTCTTCGTCCGCGTCGCGGTTGCCCCACTTCTGATTCAGCATAGAACAGAGTCGGTACAACAGCGCGCCGGCCGGGCCCGGCAACAACACAAACCAGAACATGGTGCCGAACACATGGCGGTAGCTGTCCACCACCCCCTGCTCAATCGCCAGCCGGGAAATTTCCTCGACAGACAATTCAGCGGTGCCCTGGCCAGTCCAATTCGCCAGCGCGGTGCGCGCGTCCAGATCCCGCCCTTCGGCCAAGGCCTGGGAGATTTCGGAGAACGCACTGGAGAAATGGCGGAAACCCATGGTCAGATACAAGATCAGGACATTCCACAACATCGCCAGGATCGGGCTCAAGGCGTGCAGCGCGTAGTAGATCAGCAAGCTGAGCAAGACCGCCGGCACGATCGCCAAGGACCACGCCAACACGCCATGACGGTTGGAGCCGGCATTCAGATTGCGTTCCAAATGATTGGCGTAGCGAGTGAACAGCAGCCAGACGCGATTGCGATTGCCTAACGGCCGCAACTGCTCCAGTGCCAGAGCGATAATCAAGGAAATCAGGGTCATTGGTTCCGGATAGTGGTTTTCTCAGGCCCGGAGAGGAAGATACCATAAAGGCCAGGGCATTCCCACTGCTCCTTGAGAATAGACTCTAAAACCGGCCGCGACGCGGTGAAAAAGCCAAGAGCGCCGCAAAGGCGCTCTCTTCGTATATTGAGCTTGCCGGGGGCGTTTTCACTCCCCTTTTCCAGCCATCCCGCCCACGCGCGGCGGACTTTGAACAAACCTCAGGCGGAGCCGAGAAAGCGCCGCCCGGTCGCCAGTTCCGGCAGCTGCCCGGCCTTGTCGTAGCCCATGGTGGAGGCTGCGGCGTCGCGCAAGGTGTTCAGCGCGCCCTCCACCAACGACAAGCGCTGGTCGATGAAGCTGCCGTTGAGCTGATTGATGCTCTGCGCCCGCTGAATCGCCTCTTCCAGCCCGGTCCAGGCCAGACTGGCTTCCGGCTTGTCCGCCAGCCAGATGTAAACCGTCTCGCTGTCCTGCACGCCGATCCGACGCATCAGTTCGCCGCGCTGAGCGGCGCTGACGGCCAGTTGGTCCAGCACTGCGCTCTTGCCCTCGGCCAGAGCGTCCAGCTGAACGTCAAAACCCTGCACCAATACCTTTTGTTCCTGCTCCAGCAACGCAATCAGCCGGGCAACGAGATCGCTCTCGGCCCGGCACAGCTGACAGAATTCTTCAACAACGTTCATGCCTGACTCTCAACTGCGCGCGCTTAACGCGCCAACAATTCCTTGGTGGAGGCGATCAAGCCATCGGCGATCTTCTCCGGATTGACGCTGAATGTGCCCGCGGCAATGGCCGACTTGATCGCGGCCACCTTACCGGCATCAAAGCCAGAGTCGCCGCTGACCTTGCTTTCCACCGCGCTCAGACGGCTGGCCAAAGGATTAATCGTCACGCTGTCGGATCCACTGGCGGCAGGGTTGGCGTTGGCGGCCGCATCTCGCGGCGCGGCCTTGTTCTGGGTGCTGTAGCTTGCTGACAGCTTACCCGAGTTATCTACTTTCATGGCATGGCCTTCCCAAAGGGAACCTGGATTACCTCTATTATCGGACGGAAAAACAATATCTTGAAGACTTTCTCCTAATTATCCGTCCCCGCGCGCCGCGGCCGCCACATCGGCTTGCCGGCGAGCCGTCTCAATATATCACCATCACGCTGCCGTCCGCCTGCACTTGCCCGCGTATCACCCGGCCGGAAGCCATGCGCACCGACACTTGCTCGCCTTCGGCGGCATTGCCTATCGCCAGCCCGTCGGCCGCCGCGGCGAAACCTTCCCCCGACGCCACCACCTTCACCCGCTGGTTGCTGTTCACCAGATAGGGCGCACGCACCATGAAGCTGCGCAACCAGGCGCCGGCCGGCGCACCGGAGCGCATGGTCTTGCCTATGGCTTGCTGCAGGTCGTCCAACACATTCCGCGCTAGGCTGGGATTGGCCACGTCGACTAAGCGCACGTCGGCGGCGCTCAGCACCTCGCCGGCCGCCACGGCCCGGCTCAGGGCCACGCCCATTTTCTTTTCATTGATCCGCACGGGAATCCGCAGCGCCCAACCCAGCTCCGGGCACGACACCGCGACGAAGGTGGCGCCGATGGTCACGCCTGGCGTCGCCCAATCCGCCTTGGGCTGCGCGCAGGCCGGCACCGCCAGCTTACGGTCCAACTGCCCCAAGGTCCAAGTGGCGGGACGCATCGACAATTCGTGCTTGAGGAAGTCTCCGGCCAAAGCCTCCAAGCGTCCCAGGTCCTGCATGCCCGCGGCCGATGCCGCCACGGCCCAGACGCAGCACATCATCCAAAGTAGTAAACGTCGCATACCCACATTCTAGCGCAAGCAAGGCCAGGGCTGCAGCCTGCGCCCTCCTATTGACAATGCCATGGAGAAATTAAAATAATCGTTCGAATAGAGCTTAGACTCTTAAACCTAAATCAAATAAAACCAAAAATTTATCCGGAAGGGGACATTCCAAATGCGCAAGCGCCTGAACACGCTGGCCGTGGCCACTCTGCTGGCCCTGCCCGCCGCCGCCAACGCCTATAGTCATTTTTATTTCTTCGGCGACAGTCTGACCGACACCGGCGCTTTCGGCGGGCTGGGCGGCCTGCCGTCAACCGCCCGCTGGACTCTGGGCTACGGAACGGGTTGGGCCGAAGTCTTGGCCAATCACTACGGCCAAAGCGTATCGCCCAACAACGGCCTAAACACCCACATTGCCAATACCGCAGGCAATAATTATGCTCAGGGCGACGCTCGCGCGCAGCCCGCCAGCCCGCCCAACACCAATCCAGAGACGCCCAGCCAGAGCCCTGCCGCCGACGCGATCCCGGTCACCGACTTGCCGGGCCAGATCAACGCTTATCTGGGCCAGAAAGGCCAAAAGGCCGACCCCAACGCCGCCTACGCCATCTGGATCGGCGGCAACGACGTCATCGCCGCCGGCAGCCAGAGCAACCCAACCGCCTATCTAGGCGCCTCCGCAGGCTACACCGCGCAGGCGGTGGCAGCGCTCAAGGCTGCCGGGGCAAACACCATCATCCTGCCCAATCTGCCCGACATCTCCGCGGCGCCGCTATCCGTACTCGCCGCCATTCAGACAGCGCTGCCCGGCGCTGGCAATGCCGGCAAGGTCCTTACCGCCTGGGGCGCCGCCTGGGAGGTGCTGAGCGCCGGCCAGACCAGCAATTCGCCGGCCCTCATCAACCAGGCGCTAAGCAAGGCTGAAACCACCGCCGGCCTGAGCGAAGGCACGCTGACCAGCGCTTACGCCGCGGTACAACCCAACCTTCAAAAAGGCGCTAGCGGTTACAACCAGCTGGTGGATATGGCGCTTAGCGCAGGCAATCTGCAGCATGGCGTCGTCAGAGCCAATATATCGGGCCTGTTTTCTGAGCTTCTGGCCAATCCGCGAGCCTATGGTTTCAGCAATACCTCCGGCGCGGCTTGCTCGCAGTCCGCCCTATACTGCCTGGCCTCCGTTATTCCGGGGCAAAACTATCTGTTCACCGATGCCTTGCATCCCACACCGGCAGCCTATCAATTGATAGGCGACTACATCTACGGCCTGTTGCAAGCGCCCTATTTCGCTGGGGCGCTGCCGGAATCCGCGCTGAACAACGCCCGCCAACTGGGCGGAACGCTGGACAGCCGCTATCAGGCCATCCGCGCGCAGAAACGCGAGGTTGGCGCGGTCAGCGCCTTCGTCAGCGGCGCCTTCAACGACGACAAGATCGGCTATGACAGCCTGTCCGCCAAGCCGCAAGGCCGTCTGTACACCGTGGGCCTGGACTTCCAGGCCAGCCCAGCGCTTAGCCTGGGGCTGGCGATGTCGCGCCAGAACGGCAAAACCGACATCAACGGCATTGCCACGCCAGGCAGCGTAGATGACCGCAGCACCTTGATGAGCGCGTTGTTCAGCTACAAGCAGGAACGGTTCTGGCTGGACGGCGACGCCCACATCGGCGCCGGCGATATCGACACCCGCCGCCAAGTATCGCTGGGCGCCGCCCAAATCGCGCTGAACGGCACGGCTCGCCAGAGTCAATACGGCTTGCGCGTCGGCGGCGGTTACCTTATCCCGCTGGGCGCTTACCGCACCGGCCCCATCGCTGGCCTGGACTACGCCCACGTCAAGGTGAACGGCTTCACAGAGCAAGGCGGCAACAGCAGCAGCATGGCCTTCAACGCGCAAAACGGCACCTCACTGGTGGCGCGCGTCGGCTGGCAGTTGGAAGCCGACATCGGCCGTTTCAGCCCTTACGCCAAACTCAGCTACGCGCACGAGTTCAAGCGCGACGACCGCATAGTCACCGCCGGCCTGGCCACCACGCTGGGCGATTACAGCGTCAAGTTGGGCAAGCCCAAGGCGGATTGGCTGGAATGGACCGCCGGCCTCAGCGCCCAGTTGAGCAAGAGCGTGTCGATGTTCGGCCAGCTCAGCGCCGCCAGCGGTCGCAGCGGCAGCAGCCAGACCGCCGGCAATGTCGGCGTGGCGCTGACGTTCTAAGAGCCTGTTCAAAGTCTCGCGAGCAAGGGCGAGACAAGGCGAAAACGAGCGAAAAAGCGGAATGTACGAGTGGTACATGAGCATTTTGAGCTCGTTTTCAACGCCGTATCGCTGAAGCGCAGCAGACTTTGAACAGGTTCTAAGAGCCTGTTCAAAGTCTCGCAAGCTAGAGCAAGACTTTGAATAAGCCCTAACGCCGCGGCAGACGCAAAAAAACGGCCCCCATGGGGCCGTTTTCGCGTCCGAAGCGCTTCAGCTCAAACTGCGTTCGATGAAGGCTTTGACCTCCTCGGCGTCCGCCGGAAACACCGACACTTTCTGCGGCAGATCCTCCAGGCCGTCGAAACCGTCCGGCCGCGGCGGATCGCGGTCCAGCGCTTCGCGGATGGTGGCGGCGAACTTGGCGGGCAAAGCGGTTTCCAGGCAAACCACGGTTTCGCCGGGGCGGCGCAACTCGCGCGCCACCTTGATCCCGTCGGCGGTATGGGTATCCACCACCACGCCGTCTTCGCGGTCCAGCTGGCGGATAGTGGCCAGGCGGTCGGCATGGCTGCTCTTGCCGGAAACGAAGCCGAAGACCTCTGCGGCGGCGGTGGTCTGTTCCTCGGACAAGGTGAAGCCGATTCCGGCGTCCACCTGGCGCCACAGCGCTTTCAGCGCTTCCGGGTCCCGTCCCAGCAGATCGAACACGAAGCGCTCGAAGTTGGAGGCCTTGGAAATATCCATCGACGGACTGGAGGTAACGTAGGTGTTGGCCGTGCCGCGCGGGCGGTAGGCGCCGGTGCGAAAGAACTCGTCCAGCACGTCGTTCTCGTTGGTGGCCACCAGCAGCCGTTCGACCGGCAAGCCCATCTGACGCGCGATATGGCCGGCACAGACATTGCCGAAGTTGCCGGACGGCACGCAGAAGCTGACCTTTTCCTCATTACTCGTCGTGGCGTTGAAATAGCCCTTGAAGTAATACACCACCTGGGCCACCACTCGCGCCCAGTTGATCGAATTGACGGTGCCTATCTTGTGACGCGCTTTGAAGGCATGGTCGTTCTGCACCGCCTTCACGATGTCCTGGCAGTCGTCGAACATGCCCTGGATCGCAATATTGTGGATATTGGCGTCGTGCAGGCTATACATTTGCGCGCGCTGGAACGGGCTCATCAGTCCGTCCGGGCTCAACATGAATACTTGGATGCCGGCCTTGCCCCGCATCGCGTACTCGGCGGCGCTGCCGGTGTCGCCCGAGGTGGCGCCCAGGATGTTCAGACGCTCGCCCTTCCTGGCCAGCACGTATTCGAACAGATTGCCCAGCAACTGCATCGCCATGTCCTTGAAGGCCAGCGTCGGGCCGTTGGACAGTTCCAGGATGGCCAGGCCGTCGTGCAGCCGCTTGAGCGGCGTGATCGCCTCGCTGCCGAAGGCCGCGCGGGTATAGGTACGCTCGACAATGGATTTGAGATCGTCTTCCGGGATATCGGTGGCGAACAGACGGATGACTTCAAAGGCCAATTCGGCATAGGACAGGCCGCGCCAGGCGTCCAGCCGCTCGCGATCAATCCGCGGATAGCTCTCCGGCAACACCAGGCCGCCGTCGGGCGCCAGGCCCATCAGCAGGATGTCGCTGAACGATTGCGGGGCCATGCCCCCGCGGGTGCTGATATAACGCATCAGGGAGTTTCCAGATATTGGGCGCAGGCGGCGGAGGCGTCCTTCATCCGCTGTTTACCGCGCGGGTCGTCTTTCTTGATCTGGCCGGTCAGCACGCCCATCACCTCTTCCGAGGAAAAGCGGCCGGCCAGATGCTGGCTGGCGCACTGGCAATATTTTTGCACTTGTTCTGACGAGTGCTGGCCAACGCCATCCGAGGCCGGAGTGCGTTTGACGCAGCCACGCATCAAAAAGCCCTGCAACAGGCTGTGCTGGCCGGGGGACAAGGGCGTCGCCCCGGCGCTTGCCAGGATCAGACCGGCGCCGAGGCCGGTCAGCCAGCGTTTAATCATTCAGTTCTTCCATGCGCAGGCGCACCACTTTGCCGGTGATGCTTTCCAGCGCCTCGATGCCGGAGATGGCGCGGTCAATCGCCTGTTCCTGCACGCGATGGGTCAGGATCACCACTTCGGCGGTGCCGTCGGACACCGAACCTTTCTGGATGACCGCCTCTATCGAGATGCCGTTCTCCGCCAGCAGACGGGTGATGTTGGCCAGCACCCCGGCGCGGTCAGCGGCGCCGATGCGCAGATAGTAGGAGCTGACCACGTCGGAAATCGGCAGGATGGGCAGGTCCTGCAACTGGTCCGGCTGGAAGGCCAGATGCGGCACGCGGTGCTCCGGGTCCGCCGTCAGCAAGCGAGTCACGTCGACGATGTCGGCCACCACCGCGGAGGCGGTGGGCAGCGCGCCGGCGCCGGCGCCGTAGTACAAGGTGGGCCCCACCGCGTCGCCCTTGGCCAGCACGGCGTTCATCACGCCGTTGACGTTGGCGATCAACTGGCGCGCAGGAATCAGCGTCGGGTGCACGCGCAATTCCACGCCGGCGGGGGTGCGGCGGGTCAGGCCCAACAGCTTGACGCGGTAGCCCAGTTCCTCGGCGTATTTGATGTCGCGCCCTTCCAGCTTGCTGATGCCTTCCAGATAACAGCGGTCGAACTGCATCGGAATGCCGAAGGCCAGTGCCGCCATGATGGTGAGCTTGTGGCCGGCGTCATGGCCTTCAATGTCGAAGGTGGGGTCGGCTTCCGCGTAGCCCAGCTGCTGCGCCTCGGCCAGCACTTCGGCGAAGCTCGCCCCCTTCTCGCGCATCTCGGTCAGGATAAAGTTGGAAGTGCCGTTGATGATGCCGGCAATCCACTCGATGCGGTTGGCGGACAAGCCTTCGCGCAACGCCTTGATGATGGGAATGCCACCGGCCACCGCGGCCTCGAAGGCCACCATCACGCCCTGTTCCTGCGCGCGGGCGAAAATCTCGGTGCCGTGCAGCGCCAGCAGCTTCTTGTTGGCGGTGACCACGTGCTTGCCGTTGGCGATGGCCTTGAGCACCAGCTCCTTGGCCACGGTGTCGCCGCCGATCAATTCCACCACGATGTCGACGTCGGGGTTGTTCACCACCTGCATCGCGTCGGCCACCACGTCCACGTCCGGACCCAGCAAGGATTGCGCGCGGGCCTGGTTGCGGTTGGCCGCTTGCAGCAGGCGGATCTGACGGCCAGCGCGGCGGCTGATTTCCTCGGCGTTGCGTTTGAGAACGGTGGCGGTACCGCCACCTACAGTCCCCACGCCCAATAGGCCGATATTGATCGGTTTCATTATCTGCTCCCTGTCTCTAGTATTTTGTCCCTGCCCGCGACGGCCAGCCCTGATCAAGAGCCGTGCCGCCAAGCCATTGCCGGCGCAGCGGGCGCGTGTCCCAAGTTTTCCTTGTCAGCGGACCGTATCCGCTGACAAGGAAAGCCTGATGGCAAGACGGGAGCCGCAGCCCCCGTCCCTCCGCTCAAGCCTCAAGCAACCGCGGTTTCAGGCTTCGCCGCCGTGGCGCTTGCGATAGTTTTCCAGGAAACGCGCAATGCGGCCGATGGCCTCGACCAAATCGTCCGAGTTGGGAAGGAATACCACGCGGAAGTGATCGGGCGCAATCCAGTTAAACCCTGAGCCCTGAACCAGCAACACCTTCTCCTCTTGCAACAGCTCCAGGATGAACTGCTGATCGTCGCCTATCGGGTAGACCTTGGGGTCCAGCTTGGGGAACAGGTAGAGCGCGCCCTGCGGCTTGACGCAACTGACGCCGGGGATGTCGGTCAGCAGCTTGTGCGCCAGATCGCGCTGGCGCGCGAGGCGGCCGCCCGGCGCCACCAGGTCGTCTATGCTCTGGTAGCCGCCCAGCGCCGTCTGGATTGCGAACTGCGCCGGCACGTTGGCGCACAAACGCATCGAGGCCAACATGTTCAGGCCCTCGATATAGTCCTTCGCGTGTTTCTTTTCCCCGGACAGAATCATCCAGCCCGCGCGGTAGCCGCAAGCGCGGTAGTTTTTGGACAGACCATTGAAAGTGACCACGAACAGGTCCGGCGCCAGGGACGCGATGGAGGTGTGCTTGACCTCGTCGTACAGCACCTTGTCGTAGATTTCATCGGCGTAGATGATCAGCTGATGCTGACGAGCCACCTCTACGATCTGCTTGAGCAGCGCCGGCGGGTAAACCGCGCCGGTGGGATTGTTGGGATTGATTACCACGATGGCGCGGGTGGAGGGCGTGATCTTGGCGCGGATGTCGTCGATGCTGGGGAACCAGCCCTGCTCTTCGTCACACAGATAATGCACCGCCTTGCCGCCTGCCAGGCTGACGCCTGCGGTCCAGAGCGGGTAGTCCGGCGCCGGCACCAGCACTTCGTCGCCGTTGTCCAGCAGCGCCTGCATCGCCATAACAATCAGTTCGGACACGCCGTTGCCGACGATGATGTCGTCCATGCCCACATTAGGCAGCTGTTTTTGCTGGGCGTAATGCATGATCGCCTTGCGCGCGGCGAACAGGCCCTTGGAGTCGGAATAGCCGGAGGCGGACGGCAGGTTGACGATCACGTCCTCGATGATTTCGTCCGGCGCGAAGAAACCGAACGGCGCGGGGTTGCCGATGTTCAGCTTGATGATGCGATGCCCTTCGTCTTCCATCTTCTTGGCGTGCTCAAGCACCGGACCGCGGATGTCGTAACAGACGTTGGCGAGTTTTTGCGATTTATGGACTGGCTGCATGACGACAATGTTTTCCGTGGCTTGCCGCCCGCCGGAGACGGCGGTCTTGCCCTGGCGGCGCGGTTTGTGTTCTTTCATCTGATCTCTTTGGATGTCCCCGCTGAAGCGATGACCACGTTGACGTTGTGGCGGCAATCAGCGGCGGGGTCGAGTTATAATCCTATCCCAATCTCTGATGCACTGCAGCAGGTTCTTCGCCCCCGAAAAGGGTCGTCCGCCGCAGCGCTCGCAATCGGGAATCCACTCACATGAAAATGCAGCAATCGCTTGGACAGGGCCGCAACTTGTTCACCGGCTATGGCGAAGGCCATGTTCTGATCAACGCCCAGCGTCACGAAGGCAATCTGATCGTGACCGCGGACAGCGTGGCGCCTTGGCCGGTAACCGCTTTCGAGGATTTGCAAGAAAGCCATTTCAGCGCGCTGCTGGCGCTGCAGCCGGAAGTGGTGCTGTTCGGCACCGGCAAAAGCCTGCGCTTTTGCCACCCGCGCCTGTCCGCCGCGCTGGCCAACGCCGGCATTGGCGTGGAAACCATGGACACCCAGGCCGCCTGCCGCACCTTCAACATCCTGCTGGCGGAAGACCGCCGCGTCGTCGCCGCGCTGCTGGCGATCTGACTCAACCGGCGACCGGCCGCTCCGCCTGCGGACACATCCACACCAGCCAGGCCGCCAATATGGCCGGCGTCGCGGCCAGCATGAACAGGCTGGCCAGGCTCCAGTCCTGACGCAGCAACTCGCCGCCCAGCCATGGCCCCAACACCGACCCCACCCTGCCGACGCCCAGGCTCCAGCCCACGCCGGTGGCGCGCAAGGAGGTGGGATAGGCGTTGGCCGCCAGGGCGTTGATCGCCGGCTGGCCGCCCACCACGCAAAAACCGGCGGCGAACAACAGGCCAAACAAGCCGGCCTGCTGCGCGCCCAATTGCCCCAGCATGGCAACGGCCGCCGCCGCCAGCGCGAAGCTTGGCAGCATCACCCGCAAAAAACCCAGCCGGTCTATCCAGATCCCCAACAGCAAAGTGCCGGCCACGCCGCCCAGTTGCAGCGCGGCGCCGGCGAGAATGGCGCTTTGCGTGTCCAACCCGGCGTCCCGCGCCAGGGCCGGCATCCAGTTGGACAGGAAATAGAGCAGAAGCAGATTCAAAAAGCTGAGCGTCCACAGGGTCAGCGTCAGCCGTGCGCGGCCGGCCCGGAACAAATGCGGCAACGACGCGGCGGCGGCGGGCTCCCGCAGCGTCAGGCAAGACGCCGTCGTCCCGCTCATCGCCGGGTCCAGACGCCGCAACCAGAGCAGCGCCTGTTCGCGCCGTTGCCGCGACAACAGAAACTGCAACGACTCCGGCAACTGCCGCCACATCCACAGCGCCAACAGCAGCGGCGCGGCCCCGCCAACCGCAAACACCGCGCGCCAACCGTGGGCAGGAACCAGCCAAGCCGCCAGCAAGCCGCCCAATAGCGCGCCGACGGTGAAGCCGCAGGAAATCAGCATCATCATGCTGACCCTGCGCCGGAGCGGGCTGTACTCCCCGGCCAGCGCCATCGCGTTCGGCATGATGCCGCCCAGCCCCAGGCCGGTAAGGAAGCGCAGCCACAGCAGGTGCTCCAGTGTGGCGGCGAAGGCGGTGGCCAGCATGCCCAGGCCGAACCACAAAGTGCACAACAGCAGCAAGGCACGGCGGCCGAAGCGGTCCGCCAGCGGACTGAACAGTAAAGCGCCCAGTAGCAAACCAAGCAAGCCGGCGCTGAACACCGGCCCCAAGGACGGTTTGGCCAAGCCCCAATCCGCCAGCAGCGCCGGCGCGACATAGGCCATGGCCTGAACATCGAATCCATCCAGAATCATCAGCAAGCCGCAAAGCAGCAGCAGCCGACGCTGAAACCCGCCCAGCGGCCGCTGATCCAGCCAGGTGTCGATCTCCAAACTTGAAGCTTGCGCCATCTCCGCGCTCCATTATGCCAACGGCAAACAAGATGTCCGCAAAGCGCCGCCCGGTCAAGCCGCGCCAAAAAAAAGCCCATCTTGAGGATGGGCTTGTCGTCGGTCTGAAGCGGGTCAGTGCAGCTTCAAAGACGGCCTCGCGGCGCGGCGCAACTTGTCTCCGACATAGAGCAGGCCCGCCAGCACCCAGCCGTGCACAGCCGCTTGGTGCATGCGGTACAGAGAGCTGTAGATCAGCTTGGCGCCGCGGCCCTCCACATAGTAGTCGCGCTTGGGGCCGACCACCGCCGCCAAGCTGCCCACCGCGCTGTGCTTGCCCAGCGACACCAGCATACCCTGTGGTTTGAAGACGAAGGGCTTGCCCTGGCGGCCGGCCACGCGCCGGCTCAGTTCATCCGCCAGCCAGCGCGCCTGCTGGTGCGCCACCTGGGCGGTGGCCGGCAGATTGCGGCCGCTGTCGCCGTCCGGCGCTTCGGCGCAATCGCCCAGCGCATAGACGCAGGCGGCCCCCTGGCAGCGCAGCCACTTGTCCACCTGCAATTGGTTGATGCGGTTGGTCTGCAAGCCCCCCAAACCGGCCAGCCAACCCGGCGCCTTGACCCCGGCGGCCCAAACCGTGATGTCGGCCGCCACCTTGTCGCCGCCCTGCAGTTCCACGCCGTCGGCGTGCACGGCCGCCACCCGGCTGCCGGTCAGCACCTTGATGTTGCGCGCGGCCAATTGCTCCTGAGCATAAGCGGACAAAGACGGCGGCGCGGCGGCCAGGATGCGGTCCGCGCCTTCGATCACGCTGATTTCCACGCGCTCCGGCTGCAGGCGCGCGCCGTAATGATGCAGCTCACACAAGGTGTGGTTCAGTTCCGCCGCCAGTTCCACTCCCGTGGCGCCGCCGCCGACGATGGCGATCCCCAGCTTGGCCAGCGGTTGCAGGCCGCTGCTGCAGCGGAAGGCCAGTTCCAGCACCCGGTGGCGCAGCTTCTCCGCATCGTCCGGGGTGTTCAGGAACATCGCGTGCTCGCCAACGCCGGGCGTGCCGAAGTCGTTCGCCTCCGCGCCCACCGCCAGCACTAGCCAGTCGTAGGACACTTCCCGCGGCGGGCTCAGTTGCGCTCCGCCGGCATCGCGCACTTCGGCAAGCTGGATGCTGCGCCGTTCAGTGTCCAGCGACTGCATATAGCCGAACTCGAACTCGTAGCCGTTGCGATAGCCATGGGCAAAGTAATTGACCTCGTCCTCGCCAGTGTTGAGCGCGCCGGTGGCCACCTCGTGCAACAGCGGCTTCCAGATGTGGGTGGGCGAGCCGTCGACCAACACGACGCGGGCCTTGTGCTGCGCGCCCAGGGTGCGCCCCAGCCGAGTGGCGAGCTCCAGGCCGCCGGCGCCGCCGCCAACGACGACAATGCTGGGCAATGCGGAATTGCGACTTAACATGACAGATCCTTACAAGGTAGAAATCACTAAACAAACGTTCTGGCGGCAACACGCTTGTTTAGGGAGTTCTTGCTTCAGATCAAGGAAGAAGTATGCACAGGCTGGCAAGACAAGCCAAGATTACACAGCAGAAAAAACCGAAGGCATGACGGAGGGGACAGCGGCGAAGCCCGCCGCCCAATACGAAACCGGCCCGGTTTTCGCCATGGAAACCGGGCCGGGTAAGTGTTGCGGAAAATGAAGGCGTCCGCGGGGGCGGCTCTGTACCACGCGTACATTCCACTTTCTCAGCCGTTTCGCCTTGTATCGCCCTAGCTCGCGAGACTTTGAACAGGCTCTAAGCAAGCCCAGCACACAATCCGTATTCTCGGCCAACCACAAGGCTAATTCATCCGCGGCTTCGCAGCCGGAACACAGCCGGCAGGGTCAAGACGCGGCGCGCAGCTTGGCCCGGCGAAGCTTTCAACGAGTACTCAAAAAGACGCCTTGGCGACAAATTCCATTTCCTCGCGCGTGATCGGGTGACGCAAAGTCAGCCGCTCCGCGTGCAGCAGCAAACGCTCGGCTTTCGCCAACACCGCCTCCGGCGCGTAGATGTCGTCGCCCAGAATGGGATGGCCCAGATGCAGCATATGCATGCGCAGCTGATGAGCGCGGCCGGTCAAGGGTTCTAGCTCCACTCGGCTGGTCTGGCGCAAGCCATCGCGCAACACCACCCGGTAATGAGTGACGGCCTGCTTGCCGTTCTCGAAATCCACCTTCTGACGCGGGCGGTTCGGCCAGTCAATGATCAGCGGCAGGTCCACGGTGCCGCTGTTCTGTTCGACGATGCCGTCCACCACCGCCACATAGCGCTTGTCCACCTTGCGATCCATGAAGGCGATGGATAACTCGCGCTGCATGTTGGCGCCGCGTCCCATCAGCACCAGGCCCGATGTCGCCATATCGAGCCTATGCACGGTCAGCGCGTCCGGATAAAGCCGCTGAGCGCGGCTGATCAAGCAGTCCGCCTTGTCCTCGCCGCGGCCCGGCACCGACAGCAAGCCGGAAGGCTTGTTCAACACCAGGATCGCCTCGTCGGCGTAGATCACGTCTAGGCCTGTGTCCGGCGGCGGATTGTAATGTTCCAGATTATGGCGAATGGTCATGGGGCAATGGAAAGGAAAGCGGAAAAAGGCGGCGATTATCTGCGCTAAACGCTGCTGCGACAAGCTGTTGCCATGATTTTTCGCCAGCGCTGTCTCTTGAAATACACAGCCGGCGGCAGCATTCTCAACATCATCGCCTCCGGCGGCCGCAAGCGCCGCCGGTCTTCCCAGCATAGCCTGAAAAGGAACCGCCGCATGGCAGAACGCTTTTACATCGACCCCTATCAAACTCGGCTGGAAACCCGCGTGGCGCGGCACGACGACGCCGGTCTGGTCCTGGAGGACACGCTTTGCTACCCGCTTGGCGGCGGCCAGCCGGGCGATACCGCCACGCTAAGCTGGGACGGCGGCGGCTGTGCGATAAGCGATACCCGACGAGACCGCGAAACACGCGCCATCGTCCACTTGGTGCCCCCCGATGCGCCGCGGCTCGCCGCCGGCACGGCGGTCACCCTGGAACTCGACTGGGCGCGCCGCCATCGCCACATGCGCATTCACACCTGTCTGCACTTATTGTCCGTGGTGATCAAGGCGGGCGTCACCGGCGGCAATCTGAGCGCGGAATCCGGCCGCCTGGATTTCGACCTGCCCGAGGGCATGGAGTTGGACCGCGAGCACATCGAAAACGAGTTGAACCGGCTAGTGGCGGAAGACCGCGCGGTGCGCATCGAAATGAGCAGCGGCGAGGCGCTGCAGCGGCAACCGGAGTTGATAAAGACCATGTCGGTGACGCCGCCGCTGCACCTGCCTGAAATCCGCTTGATCAATATCGACGGCATCGATCTACAGCCCTGCGGCGGCACTCATGTGCGCAGCACAGGCGAGATTGGCCCGGTCGTGGTGAAAAAGATTGAAAGCAAAGGCGCGCGCAACAAGCGGGTGGTGGTGGCGCTGCGCGACTAAGAACCTGTTTACGATCTTTTTGTGAGCGATAATGGGCTGGTGAAGAGAAAATCCTACCCAAGCGACATTAGTCGAGAAAAGTTTGCCCAGATAGAGCCGCTACTACGTGGCGTACGGCGTAACACCAAACCGGTACAGCTGGATCTGTATGAAGTGTTCTGCGCAGTGCTCTATGTTCTACGCACAGGTTGTCAGTGGCGCTATCTACCGCCTGACTTTCCCAAGTGGCAGAACGTCTATGCGTATTGGCGCAAATGGACCGAACCTGACTTGCACGGCGTAAGCGTGTTGGAGCTGGCATTAAAAAAATCAGGTTGGC
>NZ_JONK01000031.1 GCF_000711885.1 Chromobacterium haemolyticum DSM 19808 | reverse complement strand
CTGATTTTTTTAATGCCAGCTCCAACACGCTTACGCCGTGCAAGTCAGGTTCGGTCCATTTGCGCCAATACGCATAGACGTTCTGCCACTTGGGAAAGTCAGGCGGTAGATAGCGCCACTGACAACCTGTGCGTAGAACATAGAGCACTGCGCAGAACACTTCATACAGATCCAGCTGTACCGGTTTGGTGTTACGCCGTACGCCACGTAGTAGCGGCTCTATCTGGGCAAACTTTTCTCGACTAATGTCGCTTGGGTAGGATTTTCTCTTCACCAGCCCATTATCGCTCACAAAAAGATCGTAAACAGGTTCTAAGCGCTTGGTCATTGTCGCCTATGCCGCCCGGACAAAGATAGTCGTTTCACGTTTGAGCCAGGCGCGCGCGTGCCAACGCCTCCAATTGATCCAGCAGCGTGCCGGCTTCCTCGCGTCGGTCGGCTTCTAGCGCTTGTTCAATCTTCGCGCACAACTCCGCCACAGGCGCCAGCCTCGCCATGGCGAAAGCGCCCTTGGTGGCGTGTAACTGCTGCATCAACAGTGGCTTGTCCATCGGCTCAAGCGCCCGCCGCATCAGCAGGAGCGAATGGTTCAGCGCGTTCAGCAGTTCGGCGCGCCGGACAGCGGATAAAGGCGCGGGGGCTGTGGGACGCTGGGCGCTGGGGTGGCTCAGCGCCAGATGTTTGCGGATCACCTGATCCAGCTCTTCCAGGGTAAAGGGCTTGAGCATGAGTTCGTCGATGCCGGCCTGAGCGCAGAGCGGTTGTTCCGCGTTGCCGGCCTGTGCGGTGATGGCGACGATGGGGGCGGAAAAGCCGTTGTCGCGCAGGGCCTGGGCCAGGTGGTAGCCGCTGATGTCCGGCATGCTCAGATCGGTCAGCACCAAGGCGTAATCCTGGCGGGCGGCTAGCGCCAGCGCGGCGGCGCCGTTGGCGGCGATGTCCGCCTGGTGGCCCAGTTCACAAAGCTGGTCCTGAATCAGCGACCTGATTGCCGGGTGGTCGTCCACCACCAGGACACGGGCCGCGGGCGCTGCCGGGATCGGTGTGACGGCGGGCGGCTTAACGGTTGGCGCGGCGGCGCAAGGCGGCAAGGGCAGGGTGGCGACGAAGGTGCTGCCCACCCCGGGGGTGGAGGTGAATTCAATCGTCCCCGCCAGCAATTCCGCCAGCTTTTTGCAGAGTGACAGGCCCAGGCCGGTGCCGCCGAAGCGGCGGGTGATGGAGGGGTCCGCCTGAGAGAACTCGGTGAAGACTTGATCGTGATATTCGGCGGGAATGCCCACGCCGCTGTCACTCACCCCAATGACCACCGGCGAATCCGAGCGGCTGTCGTCCTGCAGGTAGACTTCCAGCTGCACCTCGCCGCTGAGCGTGAACTTGATGGCATTGCCAAGCAGGTTCAGCATGATCTGCCGGACGCGGCCGGGGTCGCCCAGATAAGCCGGCGCCAGGTGCGCGTCTATCATGCAGGAGAATTCCAGGCCCTTGGCACGGGCCAGCGGCTCCATGACGGCCGCGGCTTCGCGACCGAGCGCGGCCAGATCAAAGGGGATGCTCTCCACGCTCATCAGCCCGGCTTCCACCTTGGACAGGTCCAGAATGTCGTTGATGATGGCCAGCAGCGCCTGCGACGAGTGCTTGGCTACGGACAAGCGCTCTTGCTGCGGCGCGGCCAAACCGGCCCGGCCTAGCAGGTCCAGGCTGCTGACGATGGCGTGCAGCGGAGTGCGGATCTCATGGCTGACCATGGCCACGAAAGAGGACTTGGCCTGGTTGGCCGCTTCCGCCGTTTGGCGCGCGGCTTCCAGCTGGCGTTCCAGCGCCTTGCGCGCGGTGATGTCCACTACATTGCACAGCAGGACCCGGATGCCCTGATAGCGCGTGGCCATCGTGGTGCTGTGCAAGGCCATGGCGCTGCCGTCTGCCAGCGCAAACTGGATATCCCGGTGGCAAGGCGTGGTGCCGAGCGGCGACGCGGCCAGGTGAGCGTCCAGCAGCTGCAGGTGCAGGGGCGGGCGGGAGATGGCTCCTTGCCGCGTCCACTGCCGCATCACTTCGTTTTCCAGCAGCACGGAGCCATCGGCGATGGACAGCAGTGTCAGGCCTGAAGGCGAGGTGTCCACCATGATGCGATTCAGATTCTCGCTTTCGTAAATGCGTTGAGCGTTGCTAAAAGCGGGTTTGAAGATTCTCCGGTCCAGCAACAGGATGAAGGTCCACAGGCAGATCAGGGCGAACAGCAACGCGCTGAGATTGATGATCAGCGGCAGCCTCACGTCATTGAGCAAGCCATGCCAGGGAAACACTTGGATATGAACCCAACCCGGTGTGGGCAAGCGGGCGCGCAAGATGAATAGACCATCGCGGTATTGGAGATCGGATACGGTGTCGTCTATGGTGGGCAGGGCCATGTCGCGGAGTGTTGCGATCAGTTGAGCGCCGTGCTGGGCTTGCCAGCCAAAGCTGATATGTAGCGGCCCCATCGGACTGGCGAGCAAGGTGGTTTCATCGCTGATGTCCGGCCGCCAGGTATTCAGAAAGGTATCGATGCGGATATCTCTGGCGAATACGGCGACAGGTCTGCCATCGACCACGACAGCTTGCGCCAGACGGATGGCGGGGCGGCCGGACAACGGCGCCGCGCTGGTGGCCAGCCAGACCGGTTGACGGCTGATTAGACCGTTGGCATCCACCGGATTGGGCATATTGGTGAACACCTGCTGCCGAAGAGCTTCTCTGACCTCCGGCTTGGTTGAGGCTAATGAGGACAAGCTGGGGGAAACAATCGCCAGAAACTGTTGGTCCGGGCTGTACAGATAGGCGTTTACCGACTTTCTCAGTTCGCAATCGCCGCCGCACATTGCGCTGGCGGCGTGTTCTGCCAGTGCCAGGTAGGGTTCGAAACGGGGTACCGGGTACTGGGCGGAAAGCTTGCCCAAGGCCAGAACCGGAGGGTGGACCGGAGAGGATTGCAGCCACACTTCACCGTTATGCGATGTGAATTGGCGCAGCAGCGGCAAGGAGGCTTTGGGCAGCGTTTTCCATGCCTCTTCGGCCTGGCTGACCTGATGGTAGAGGTCGATCGCATGTCCTCCTAGTACCACCTTCAGCGCCGTATTTTCCGCATCGAACATCCTGTGCCGATCCGCCAGCATTTCCTTGCCGGACAGCCAGAGCGACAACGTGGTCAGAGCCAGCAGAGTCAGAGAAATGGCTATGCCGCCGCCAAACAGCGTGGCGCGTTGGATACGGCGCAGGCGGCTGAGTGGACGAAGGATGGATGGATTGGAGCGTGTGTTTCGCATGTGTGGGCGTGATGGTGGAGAAATGGCCGGGGGGAATGGTTGACCGAGGTTAGGATGTTTGCTTATCTATAAAAATAGATTTTCTTGACAATAAATAAGCATTTTTTAAGTGAGCGACATGGAGACAGAGGAAATCAAGGTATTGCTGGCGGACGACCATCCCACCGTGCTCAGCGGCCTGGAGCATGTGCTGCAGAGCCGGCGCGCCATCCGCGTGGCGGGCAAGGCCAATAGCGCCACCGCTCTGTGGGACATGCTGGCCAGCCAGCCTTGCGACGTGCTGGTGTCCGATTATTCCATGCCGGGCTGCGAGTCCGGCGACGGCGCGACCATGTTCGAACGCCTGCGCCGGCTTTACCCGGAACTGGGCATTGTGGTGCTCACCATGATGGACAACGCCCTGGTGGTGCGCTCGCTTCGCGGCTTGGGCATTCATTGCATCCTGAGCAAGTCCGACGCCATCGAACATCTGCTGCCGGCCTTGTACGCCGCCAGGACTAAAACGTCGTACTACTCTCCCGCGGTGGAGCGTCTGCTGGAGGCGGACGGGCCAGCCCAACCCGCCGACAAGCGTGCCTTGACCGCGCGCGAAGCCGAGGTGGTACGGCTCTTTGT
The DNA here is from genome assembly GCF_000711885.1 of Chromobacterium haemolyticum DSM 19808. Lineage (GTDB taxonomy): Bacteria > Pseudomonadota > Gammaproteobacteria > Burkholderiales > Chromobacteriaceae > Chromobacterium > Chromobacterium haemolyticum. Next base: position 57,894 of record NZ_JONK01000031.1, on the reverse strand, counting down.
CGCCGGGCTCACCGTCAACGACATCGCCGCCAAACTCAAGCGCAGCAAGCAGACCATCAGCACCCAGAAAGCCAGCGCCATGCGCAAACTGGGCGCGGAGCGCGACGCCGACCTCTTGCTGCTGTTCAAGTCCTGACATTTGTTTTTCTCCCGGCGGCCCTTCCTTGGTGCCGCTTTCCCGCCGCGGGTTCCCTGGATTCCTGTCTGTCTTCAACGCATGGGTGGCAAAGTATCGTCGCTTCAACGCTTGATCCCCGCCGTGCGGCGCGTATTTCGTACTGGTCAAATATCCCCGCGCGCTGAGCATGGCTATGCTGCCGGCTTGGATTTCGCCTGGGCCTGAAAGACGGCCAGCAGGCGAGCATGGCGTTTATATTGAACTGGGTGCTCTGTTGATGGCGGGTGGCGTTTTAAAGTCTGGCGGTGCGCATGGGCACGCTTAAAAAAATCCTGGTCTTGTTGGCCGCCGTTTTGCTGACGCTGAGCTTATGGGAGCTGGCGCAGCGTTGCTTCATCCTTAGTCCCTCGTATCAAACTGGCAAAACCCCGCAAGATTACGGCGTGACGTACCAGGAGACCTGGTTGCCGGTTGCCAAGACGGAAGGTGGCGGCCTGGTGCATGCGTGGTGGTTGCCGGCCGAATCGCCCGCCGCGCCGGCGGTCTTGTTTCTGCACGGCAACGACAGCACGCTGTACACCGATATTGATTTGATCCTCAGCCTGCGCCGGCTGGGCCTGGCGGTGATGGCGATCGATTACCGCGGCTACGGCGGCGGCGCCTGGTACTTGCCGTCGGAGCGCTCGGTTTACGCCGACGCCCGGGCCGCTTGGCAAGCGTTCAAGAAGCTGTCGCCGGAGGCGTCCAAGCATCTGGTGTACGGCCATTCCCTGGGTGGCGCCATCGCCATGGACCTTGCCGCGGTATCGCTGGGCGTGGACGGGGTGATTATCGACGGCGGTTTCTTGTCCATCGCGGACATCGCCAAATCCTATACCGCTTCATGGCTGCCGTTTGACGCGCTGATCCGCCATAACTTCTCCTCCTATTCCAAACTGCCGGTCATTGCCGCGCCAAAACTATTCATTCATTGCTCCGGCGACGAGGTGGTGCCGATCGAGTTGGGTGAGCGTCTATATCAACTCAGTCCGCAGCCTAAAGCCAAGTTGTTTATGCAAGGGGGTGATCATGATGGTTGTTATCGGCGTGGTGGCGCTGAGTGGGGTGGTGCAATTAAAGATTTTTAAGAAATGCTGAATCTTGTGAGTCTTGAATAGGGCGCTTCTGTGGCGTCTTGCGTGGAGGTGAATGGTTTTTGTTGATTTAGTACTGGTCATATGTTTTGTATTGAAATAAAAGCGTACAGTTATTGCGCCTGTTATTTTTTGGATTGAGATTGTTATGTTGAGTTCAAAAGGAGTGGTTTGCGCCGCGACTACGTTCACTATTTTTTGTGCGGGTTTGGCTAAATCGGAAGGTTCGTTGGCGCATGGACAATTTATTTTAAAAGGTGCCATTGAGCCGGCGGCTTGTGTGGTGGATTTTTATGGTAAGGAGATTCAGGATTTTGGAGTGTTTGATTCGAAGATCCTGCAAGAGGGGAACGGTGATTTCCTGGAAAGAAAGGGTGATGTTATGCCTTTTAAAGTCAGGTGCGATGCTGTGCAGCAGATGTCAGTCAGGTTTGTCGATAATAATCCGGGCTCTGTTCATGGTGATGGGCATAAAGATAGGTTTGGTTTAGGTTTTATTGGGGATGCTAAAGTAGGGTATTTTCGTTTTACTGTTTCGAATGATCATAATAAGGTGATAATCGATGAAGAGGAAGGTTCGGTTAAGGCTGATTATGCTAGATCTGAGACCAAGGAGGCAGGTTCTTGGAAGAGGGAGCCTAATGCAGATAAGGTTTTCTCCGGATATTATTATACCCCTATGGCGGTGAATGATGCCACAGCAACCCCTCTTGGGTTTAAGGAATGGCACTCTGCTGTGAAGCCTACTATTTTTATTGATAGAAAGTTGGTGGTAACGGATAAGGCAGAGTTCGAGGGAGTGGCGACATTGGAGTTGCATTATCTTTAATGCTGGTTGATCAATTTTATTGATTGGTGCGTAAGTATCTAATTTGCGATGAATGGATGCTTTTGCATTGACTGGTTTGGCACCCCCGGCTGCAAAGATTTATATGGGGGTGTTGTTTTTAAGAGCGTGTATATGAGTGGGTTGAGAAAAAGAGTAGTGGTGGGTTGGTGTATTGCCATATTGGGAGTCGCCGCTAACTGTATGGCGGGAGGTATGCAGCCAGCGACTTCGGTCTTGTTGCTAAATGAAGCCGATGTTGCTGGTGCCATGTTGTTGCAAAATACCGATAAGCAGCCTTTGCTTTTGTACTCAAAAATTGAAAACCTGCCGGAGGATGAGGGTGAAAAACCGTTGGTGATGTTGACACCGCCAGTGGCTCGGGTTGAGGCAGGGGAGTGGCAGCAAGTGCGCTTTATTTTGCAGCTTAAAAAACCTTTGCAAACGCAGCGTTTGAAACGTGTGATTTTTGAAGGGATACCACAAAAATCAAGTTCGGATAGTGTGCAAGTGGCGATTGCCGTACGGCAAAACCTTCCGTTGGTGATTCACCCCAAGGGCTTGCCGGTAAACCGAGAACCATGGAAATTATTAAAGTGGTCCTTGAATGACGGCCAGCTGATATTGGCAAATAACAGCCCTTATGTGGTGAGGATGGCGCAAGTGGTGAACCTCCAGCCGCAGGGCACTGCCGTGCAGTTGGAGCGCAGCTATGTGTTGCCGGGGCAGGAGCTGTCGTTCCCGGTTACGGATACCGGAGCCGAGGCAGTCAGGCTGTACCCGGCAACTCTGTACGGCTTCAGCGTGGACAGTTACGACGCGCCTTTGACGGCCAAGGCCGGCTAAATTGGCGGTTTGGCAAGAGCTCCCGGCCTACTGTGGGCGTGGTGAGGCGTGGGTGGGTGCCCGGCTGCCGACGAGGCCTTGGAAACGCCGGCCGCTGGCGGCGGCCCTGTTGCTGGCCTTGGGCGCGACGCCACCGCTGGCGCTGGGTGGGGAAGCGGCAGAAGAGGCGATGTTCGACGCCGATGTCTTGCGCGCGCGCGGTCTGGACCCGGCCTTGGCCGAGTACTTTCGCGGCAAGCCGCGCTTTGCCGAAGGGCATCAGCCAGTGAGTTTGTCGCTCAATGGCGAGGCATTGGGCGAGGTGGAGGCGGAGTTCGACGCGCAGGGCCAGCTTTGCTTCAGCCCAGCTTTGCTGGAACAGGCGCGTTTGCAAGCGCCGCCGCCGGATGAGACGGAGGTCGTCTCCGTGGCGCCGGCCTGCTACGACTTTGTCGGCGCTTGGCCGCAGACCCAGGTGCAACTGAACCCCAACCTGAACCGGGTGGCGCTGTTGGTACCCACCGCGGCCATCCTGCCGCAGCCGCAAGAAGAGATTCAGCTGGAAAGCGGCGGCGTCGGCGGCATGCTGAACTATGACCTCAGCGCGAGCAGCTATCAGGGACTGGGCAGCGGCAGTCGCAGTTTGTCGCTGGACACCGAGGCTGGCCTCAACGTTGGCGACTGGATTGTACGCAGCCGCCAGTTCTATTACTCCAATAACGGCCAAGGGCAGTTCAGCGACTTGGGCGCTTACGCCCAACGCTCCTTCGTTTCCCAGCGCGCGCGTCTGCAGTTGGGCGTGATCAATGTCGACAGTCCGCTGTTTGCCGCTGGCCAGTTGCTGGGCGCGCAATGGACGCCGGAGAGCGGACTGGAGCAGGGCGGCCCCGGCCCGCGGGTGGAGGGCATCGCCAATAGCGTGGCGCGGGTGGAGGTGCGGCAGGCGGGAGTGTTGATCCATATTGCGCAAGTGCCGGCCGGGCCCTTCTCTTTTGACCATATCCGCCTCAACAACCGCCATGTCGATCTGGAAGTGACGGTGGTGGAAAGCGACGGCGGCGAGCGGCGTTTCATCGTGCCGGCGGCAAGCTTGGCGCTGGATGCGGCCGCGCCGCTGGGCTATTCGCTGGCCATGGGGCGTTTGCGCGATGTTGCCGACGACGGCGTGGAACCCTTGCTGCTGACCGGTTCCGGCAGTTGGGCGCTGGGGCAACGGGCGCAAGGGACGTTGGGTGCGCTGAGCACGCCGCAATACCAGGCCCTGGGCCTGGGGGCGGATGTCGGCCTGGGCGCGGACACTACCTTGAGCGCGCGCGGGGTGGCTTCCCTGGCGCGGGAAGAGGGCGTGTTTGGCCATCAATCCAACTGGGCGATGAGCACGCGGATGAGCGAGGCGATGAGTGCGTCTTTGTCCGCCTCGTTTCAGTCCGAAGGCTACCGCGATCTGGGCGAGGCGACGACGGCTTATGGTCGAGAACAGGCCGGCGAAGCGCGCAAGCGCCGCACCCGCGCCCAGTATTCGGCCTCCCTGGGCTGGAGCCATCAGCGCGCCGGCAGCTTCCGGCTGTCCTATTCCACCCGCCGCAGCTTTGACGGACATGTCACCAGCCGCTGGCTGGGCAGCTGGGGCAAGTCTTTCAAGTGGATGTCGCTGAATCTGAACGTGGAGAACGGCCGCAACTCCTTTGACGGTCGCCGTTATCAAGCCTGGTATCTGAACTTCAGCCTGCCGTTGGAAAAGCGCCGCATCAACAGCACCGTGCGCAGCAGCGGCGGCGACGCCAGCCTGAATACCTCGGTCAGCGAAACCGTCAATGAGTATTGGGGCTATCAGCTGAGCGCGGAACAGAGCCGCCGCGGCACCGGGGTGAGCGCCAATGTCAACGTGCAACCGCGTTACGCCAGCGCCCGGCTGGCCATGGGACAGAACAACGCCGGCCGCCATTTTTCCGCCGGGCTGAGCGGCGGCCTGGCCTTCCACCGCGACGGCGTCACCGCCTCCCCAGCGCAGATCCAGGACAGCTTTGGCGTATTGTCCACCGGCAAGGTGTCCGGGGTACGGGTCAACACGCCGGGCGGCGCGGTATGGACCGATGCCGGCGGCCGCGCGGTGATCCCCAGCTTGACGGCTTACGACGTCAGCCGGCTGGAAGTGGATGTGAAAAGTCTGCCGCGCACGGTGGAGCTGAAAAACGGCTACAAGGAGTTGAAAGTCAGCCGCGGCGCGGTGCGTCATGTGGAGTTCGACGTGTTCCAGACTCGCCGCGTGTTGTTGGAGGTCAAGGATAGCTTGGGCCAGCCGCTGAGCGCCGGCGGATCGGTGCTGACGGCGGACAATCGCTTCGTCACTTCCGTGGTGGAGGGCGGCAAGGTGTTTCTCGACAATGCCGAGCCAGGACAGCTGCTGACCGTGACCACGACCAACGGCAACCGTTGCCAGCTGGATTTCACGCTGCCGGAAACGGTGGACGAGCAGGTGTTTTACGAGCAATTGGACGCGGTATGTCGGGCGGAAGCGTGAGCGAGGAGCATGGAATGAAGTCGATGATTAAGCGGGCAACGGCCGGTCTGGCCGGCCTGCTCTTGTGCCAGGCTGTCTTGGCGGGCAACTGCGTGATGCGCTTGAGCGGCGAGCAAGTGGATTACGGTGTGTTGAACAAGGGCCAGACCGCGCGTTCCTCCGCCGGGATGCTGGCCTTGGGCAAGCGGCGGATGACGCTGAGCATCCAATGCGAGGCGCCAAGCGCCATCCGGTTGCGGCTGGAGGCGGAGCCGGCCGCCAAGGGCATGGCGTTATGGAGCGGCAAGGGCCATTACCGGATGACCATGGGCGCGGCGCAGCTGGACGGCCAGCCGGTGTTGCTGGCCGCCGCGCGCACCGAACCGACGGCGCTGGAGCAGGCCGCGGCGGAGGTGGGGGTGGACGCCGAACATACAATATGGGCGGTGGCGGACGGCAAGCCGGCGCGCGGCAAGCTGTTCACAGCGCAAATCTGGGTGGACGCGCAAGTGGCGGCCAATGCGCTGCGCGCGCGCGATGTGGAGCATTTGAGCTGTGGCGGGCGCTTGCTGTTGGAGAAGGGGGAGTCCTAAGAATGAGTTTACGATCTCGCGAGCTAAGGCGAAAATAGCTGAGAAAGCGGAATGTACAGGTGGTACATGAGCATTTCGAAGCCGTACTCACCGTGTAACGCTCCACGACGCGCAGCGGATCGTAAACAGGTTCTAAGCTGTAGAAGCTCAGACCTGCTCTGACAGTCTCTCCATTCCGCTTGCAGCCTGTCCGGGCGGGTGTCATCGGCTTGACGCTCCGCCCCCGTCTCAGTACTCTTTGCCTCGCGCTGCGCCAAATAACGCCGCGCCGGGCAGGCAAGCCTATTAATTCCATTGTTCGCAGACAAGCAAAGTCCGCTAGGACCCCGCGCGTCTGTTGCCACGCATCTGCATCTGAGCAGGGCGTGGCAGGGAGCTCCTTTGGAGCTGCCGGTCTTAACAATGGAGCCGGTCTTGCCACCTTGTCACGCTCCTGCTCTTATCCGAGCAGGCTTCCAAAGCTGACTTGGAGACTGCAATGACTCCACTGTTTTCCCTCCTTCCTTTAGCCAAACCGCCTCCGGGCAACGGACAAGATCAACTGCGCCTGCGGACCCAAACCTTGGACGCTTGTGCGCTGGCCTTGAACGGCTTCTCTCTATTGCGCTCCACCTTGGCTGCACTCCAGGCCAAGTCCATTCCCGGCTCCCATCAATATGTATTGACGCGTTTATCCATCGAAGTGCTGGATGATTACGCCGCTCGCCTGCGACAACTCAGTTCCACCGCTCAAGATGAGCGGCAGGGAGCGGCGTCATTGCCTTTCCAGACAAGCGTCGGCGGAGGCGCGCGCGCCAAAGCTACGGCCGCGGCGTCCGTTCGCGGCCTCAAGCGCTCAATCTAGGCGTTCAATCCGCTGCCGTTTTTAGGAGAGCCTTATGTCGCAATGCCATGAGTTTGCCACGTGTCACAGCAAGGCGTTTGTCATGAAGTCCACCGTGATGCAATTGCACAGGGACTTGCTGTCAGGCAATACCAGCAGCGTGGCGCTGACGGAGCAGGCGCTGGCCGCCATCGCCAGCCACCAGGAGGCCGGCGAGCGGGCTTTCACCCTGGTGGACGCCAAAGCCGCGCTGGCCACGGCCCGGCAGGTGGACGCCGCCGGGGTCTATCCCACTCCGCTGGCGGGCATTCCCGTATCGGTCAAGGATCTATTCGATATCCAGGGCCAGGTCACCACCGCCGCTTCCCTCGTGTTCACGCACAACCCGCCGGCGTCCCGGGATGCTGCCGTGGTGGCGACGCTGCGCGCCGCCGGCGCGGTGTTGCTGGGGCGTACTAATATGAGCGAGCTCGCATGCTCCGGCCTGGGGCTGAATTCGCACTACGGCACGCCGCTTAATCCCGGAGATCCGGAGCGCGTGGCGGGCGGCTCCAGTTCCGGCGCGGCGGTCAGCGTGGCCCTGGGCATGAGCGCGGCCGGGCTGGGCATCGATACTGGCGGCTCCGCGCGCATCCCCGCCGCCTTTTGCGGCCTGGTTGGCTTTAAACCCACCGCGCGGCGGGTGCCGATGCAGGGCTGCCTTCCTTTATCGCCGTCGCTGGACTCCGTTGGAACGCTGGCGCGTTCGGTTTCTTGCTGCGCCATCCTGGACGCGGTGCTCAGCGGCGGCTGGACGCCCTCCCACGCGCGCGGCCAGCCGCCCGATGTGAAAAAACGCCGTTTCTACGTGACTGACGATTATCTTTCCGAGCACGTGGACTCCGCCGTGGCGCAGGCCTTTGACGACGCCCTGGCACGCCTGTCTCAGGCTGGCGCTCGCATTATCCGTTTCGATTTTCCCGAGTTGGGGCGGATTGCGGACATGGAGGCTCAAGGTGGGTTGGCGGCGGCGGAGGCTTGGCGGTGCCACGGCCCGTTGCTGGAGGGAGAGGGCTGCGCTTGCTATGACCGGCGCATTGTCCGAGACCTGCGACAAGGGGCCGGCCTGAGCGCGGTCAGGTATCAGGAACTGATGGAGCAACGCCGCGAGTTGCAAGCCGCTGCCGCGTATCGCTTGTCCATGGCCGACGCCTGGCTGATGCCCACGGTGGCGATTTTGCCGCCCAAGCTGGCGGAGCTGGAGAACGAGGACGTTTACGCTCGGCTGAACCGGCTGGTTCTGCGCAACAGTGCCGTCGTCAATCTGTTGGATGGCTGCGCGGTGAGCTTGCCGCTGACGGATCAGATTGGTTTGAGCGTGTGCGGGCTGCATGGCCGCGACTCCCATATTTTGAAAATCGCCGCCGGCGTTGAATACGCGCTGGCTCACCCATAAGGAGAGCGGCGATGAAAGACCAATTGCCCGTGATGGAGCAACTGAAACAACTGAATCAGGACTTGCTCGAGGCCCGGCCGGATCAGACCGCGTTGTCTCAGCTTGGCCGGCAGATGGCCGAGCAGTGCGCGGAAATGGACGCTTGCCTGTTGCAAGGCTTGATGGAGATTCGTTCGGCTCATGTCGGCTTGCAAGCCATCCTGACCTTGCTGCAACGCCGCGACGAGCCCTTGCTGTTTAGCAGCGAGGAGGCGGTGGCTTTGCTGGAACCGGTGCAACAGCGTCTGTATCACGGCTTGAACGGTCTTAACCGCCTGGTTTGAGCCTTGCTTCCGCGCCCGCAATAAAGCGTGGCTGAGCCGGCTTTTCGTACTGGTCAGATATTTTTTCGCGGAGCGTTTGCGCATACTTTGCCCATCTTATGCGGCGTTCTTTGCATAGGGTCTCACGCCGATCCCCCGGTGTTGAGCTGCCTAGTGTCTATTGCAAACCCATCATGTTTGCCTCCCTCTCCCTGCGTGGAGAGGGATATTTTTTTAACCGGAACCCCGCTCCGGCCTGTCGGCATGCGCTGATCGCGCCGTTTGCGAGCCATCTGCCAGGAGAACGCATGAACTTCAATATGAATGCCGCCCAGTTCCAGCACAAATTGGCCGAAATGGAGGAGGAAAACCTCATGCTGCGCTTGCAGCTGGATGTTTACCGCGATGAGCTGTTCAAGAAGTACGAGTCGTTTCTCGATGAGAAACTGACAACGGAAATGGAGAAAAAACTGAGCCTGGACGTGCGCAAGGCGGAGGCGGACATGCGGCATAGGTTGCAAGAGGAAATCAAGCTGCTGAAAGAGGAGTTGCAGCGCCTGCGTGGGCCGGCCAAATCCGAAATCAAGCTGAACAAGGTGGACAAGCCGGTTGAGGTGCCGACTTTGTTGGCCACGGCCTGAGAGTTAACCCCGCCCTTGAACGCGAGGCATGTACTGAGACGGAGCCCGACGGCGGAATCAATGGAGTGTAGTGAATGAGAGCGTTACTGTTGTTGTGTTGGTTTGTTCTGGCGCTGGGCGCGGCGCAAGCGCAGATCGTGGTGGGGAAGGATTACCTGGTGTTGCCCAAGCCGCATCCGGTGTCCAGCGGCGAGCAGATTGAGGTGGCGGAGTTTTTCTCCTACCCATGTCGACATTGCTACTCTCAAGACGCCGCGATATCCGCCTGGCTGAAGACCCAGCCAGCGGACGTGCGGGTGGTGCGCAAGCATGTGGTGTGGGGTAAACCGATGGAAGGGTATGCGCGGGTGTTCGCCACCTTGAACGTGTCCGGCCTCTCGGACCGTTTGCATGGCGCGGCCTTCCGCGCGGTGCAGCATGACAAGGTCGATCTGAGCAAGGAGGCGGAGTTTGAGAAGTGGTTGCGCCGCCAGCCGGGCGTGGACGTTGCCAAGACCATGGCGGTGTATCGATCCTTCGCGGTGAAGGCTCAAGTGGAGGCTATCGCCCAGTTCACCAAGGATTACCGTATCTTCAGCACGCCCATGCTGGTGGTGGACGGCAAGTACGCGATTGCCGCGGCCCCGCCGGAGCGTACGCGGGAGGTGCTGGACGCCTTGCTGAGCAAGGTGCGGGCGCAAAGAGGCGGTTTAGTCTGAGAACCTGTTCATAGTCTGCTGCGCTTCGTGAAGCGTCGCACGGTGAGTACAAGCTCAAAATGCTCATGTACCACGTGACCATTCCGCTTTTTCGCTTGTTTTCGCCTTGTCTCGCCCTAGCTCGCGAGACTTTGAACAGGTTCTGAGTCTGTTCTAAAGAACGCCGCCCCTTTCGGGCGGCGGCATCGTTTTTGCCCCCGTGCGCAAACGGGGTATGATGTCAGGCCGTACGTTTATTGTGCTTGCACACTCCGCCGCCCATGTCTCAGCACACTTTCTCCCCGGATGGGAACGCCCATCTCAGCCCCAAGGCCTGGTATCAGGCCGCCAGCGAAAAACCCGGTTTCATCCACGACGAGGCCCAGGCCGCGGCGATTGAGGAGCTGGACTTGCTGTGGCACCAACTGGTGGAGTTCAAGAACAAGCGCAACCGCTTCCTTGGACGCAGCCTGCGCAGCCCGGATGTGCCCAAGGGCCTGTATTTCTGGGGTGGGGTGGGGCGCGGCAAGAGCTTTCTGATGGACGCCTTCTACGCCTGCGTGCCGTACCGCCGCAAGCGTCGCATTCATTTCCACAACTTCATGGCCGAGGTGCACCGCGAGCTGCGCGCGCTGGCCGGCAGCAAGGACCCGCTGCTGGCTTATGCCGACAAGATCGCCCGCGACACCCGCCTGCTGTGCTTCGACGAGTTCCACGTCAGCGACATCGCCGACGCGATGATGCTGGGCCGGCTGCTGTCGGCGCTGTTCGAGCGCGGCGTGGTGCTGGTCACCACCTCCAACTACGCGCCGGACGGCCTCTATCCCAACGGCCTGCAACGGCAGAACTTCCTGCCCACCATCGAGTTGATCAAGCGCGAGCTGAAAGTGCTGAACGTGGACGGCGGCAACGACTACCGGTTGCGAGAGTTGACGCGCGAGCCGCTGTTCATGGTGCCGGCGAACGCGGCCAGTGAGGAGAAAATGGAGCAGCTGTTCCAGCGCCTGAGCCACGGCGTGGAGCAGAAGAAACGCTCCATCCAGGTGCTGGGCCGCGAGATTCCGGTCAAGCGTCTGGCCGCCGGGGTGATCTGGTTCGATTTCCTGGCCCTGTGCGACGGCCCGCGCGCGCAAACCGACTACCTGGAAATCGCCACCGAATACCATACCGTCTTTGTTAGCGGCATTCCCAAGATCACCGCGCGCGAGGCGTCCATCGCCCGCCGCTTCACCTGGCTGGTGGACGTGTTCTACGACAACCGCGTCAAGCTGGTGGCCTCCGCCGCCGCCGAGCCGGAGCAGCTGTACACCGAAGGGGTGCAGGCCGGCGAATTCTTCCGCACCGCCAGCCGGCTGACCGAAATGCAGTCACGCAGCTATCTGGAGCTGCCGCACCAGTCCGTCGGCCAGACTCACGACCAGCCGCCGGCCGGCGTGGTGCTGTAAACGGCGACGCGCATGAACGCCGGCGGCCTGCTGCAAGAAGTGAGAGCTTGCCGGCTGTGCGCGGACAAGCTGCCGCATGGTCCGCGCCCGGTGCTGCAGTGGCATCCGGATGCGCGCATCCTGATTGCCGGCCAAGCGCCGGGGCGGCGCGTGCATGCGTCCGGCCTGCCGTTCGACGACCCCAGCGGCGAGCGTTTGCGCGATTGGCTGGGTGTGGACAAAACGGTGTTTTACGATGAGACCCGCATCGCCATTCTGCCGATGGCTTTCTGTTACCCCGGTACCGGCAAGTCCGGGGATCTGCCTCCGCCTCCGCAATGCGCGGCCGCCTGGCGTCAGCCTTTGCTGGCCGGTCTGCCTCATCTGCAATCGACGATTTTGCTGGGTCAGTACGCCCAGCGGTATCACCTGCCTGGCCGTTATCCGCGGCTGACCGAGGCGGTGGAGCGCTGGCGCGAGCACTGGCCGGCGCTGTTGCCCTTGCCGCACCCCAGCCCGCGCAATCAACTGTGGCTGCGCCGCCATCCCTGGTTCGAGGCCGAACTGCTGCCGGCTTTGCGGCAGAGGGTGGCAGAGGTGCTGGAGCGCGGCTGAGAACCGGTTTACGATCTGCTGCGCGCTGTGAAACGTGGCTCGGTGAGTGCAACTTCGAAATGCTCATATACCACGTGTACATTCCGCTTTCTCAGCTGTTTTCGCCTTGTCTCGCTCCTGCTCGCGAGACTGAGAACAGGCTCTAAGCACTATTCACCATCGATGGATTTCCAAGGAGGTTGCAATGTGGCGACGTTGGATCTGGAATGGCAAGCAACGATTGTTTGACTGGGGAGTGCGTCAGCAGCGGCGCTGGGCCGGGCTGAAGCCGCGACGGCGCAGGCTGGAGCAGGGTGAATTGAGCTGGTTGGAGCGCGCCGCGCCGGCGGGCGCGCCGGTGCTGGTGCTGCTGCATGGCTTTGGCGCGGAAAAAGACCACTGGGCGATGCTGGCGCGTCGCCTGCCCAAGTCATTCCGGCTGATAGCACCAGACTTGCCAGGCCACGGCGACAGCATGTCCAACCTGGACATCAGCTACCGAGTGGAGGCGCAAGCGGATCGGCTGCGCGCGTTTCTGGAGGTTTGGGGCGTGGAGCATGTCCACTTGATCGGCAATTCCATGGGCGGCGCCATCGCCGCCAACTTCGCCGCGCGTTATCCGCGGCACGTGGCCAGCCTGACCCTGCTCAACGCTGCCGGCGCCGGTTCCGGCAACGGCGACAACGCTAGTGAAATGGCTGGGCTGTGGCAGAGCAGCGGCGAGAACCCGCTGCTGGACATGAGCAGCGCGGACGGAGTGCGGGCGATGCTGCACTGGGCGATGTACCGGCCGCCGCCGGTGCCCGGCTTCGCCATCGAGGTGACGGCGGCGCGCAAGGCGGAACGCGTTGAGGTGGAGCGCAAGATTTTCGACGACCTGTTAGACAGTGTGGACCAGCGGCCCTTGCTGGCGAGCATCCAGGCGCCGACTTTGATCGTCTGGGGCCGCGAGGACCGCATCCTGCATGTGGAGGACGCGGATTGCTTCGCCGCCGCCATCGCCGGCAGCGAAAAGCAGGTGTTGGAGCGGGTGGGTCATCTGCCGATGATGGAACAGCCGCGCCAGGTAGCGGAGCTGTGGCTGGATTTTGCGCGGAGGCGGGTCTTGCAGGCAGGGCAGGGCTAAGTGCTGGCCTCGATTGCGATCGGGTGCTGAGGCGCGGTCCGACATCGCTCAAAACAAAAGCCGCCCGGCGCATTGGCGCGAGGCGGCTTTGGGCACTGCGAAGCAAGAGGGCGCTTAGGCGCGCTTCTTGAATTCGTTGGTGCGGGTGTCGATTTCGATCTTTTCGCCGGTGTTGACGAAGGCCGGAACCTGAACTTCGAAGGTGGTGCCCACCAGGCGAGCCGGCTTCAGCACTTTGCCGGAGGTGTCGCCGCGTACGGCCGGTTCGGTGTATTCCACTTCGCGGATCACGGTGGTCGGCAGTTCAACGGAGATGGCCTTGCCGTCGTAGAAGGTCACTTGGCACACTTCTTCCATGCCGTCGACGATGTAGTTCAGCGTGTCGCCCAGATTGTCGGCTTCCACTTCGTACTGGTTGAATTCGGTGTCCATGAACACGTACATCGGATCGGCGAAGTAGGAGTAGGTGCAGTCCTTGCGGTCCAGCACGATGACGTCGAACTTGTCGTCTGCGCGATATACGGCTTCGCTGCCGGCGCCGGTCAACAGGTTCTTCATCTTCATTTTCACAACGGAGGCGTTGCGGCCGGATTTGCTGAATTCAGCCTTCTGCACGACCATCGGGTCGCTGCCTACCATGAATACGTTGCCGGCGCGGAGTTCTTGTGCGGTTTTCATTACTAAAAGTCCCAAACTCTTGATTGAAGTCGGAAAAAAGGTTTCCGAAAAACGGCGTATTTTAGCCGATTTCCCGGACAAAGTGCAGTAGTCTGTCGCCCAGATCACCGTCCGCCAGCAATTTTTCCGGCCAGATGGCGGCGTGTTCGCGCCATGCGGGCAGCCATGCGGCCAATTCCGTCCATGCGGCGGCCATATCGGCGCCGTGGTTCCAGGCATGGCTGGCGGCGGTCAGCGCTTGCGCCGCTCCGGCGGGCAGCGCCGCGCCGTACTGTGACAAAAAGGCATCAAGCTTGGCCAGATGGGCGTCGTCGTCCTGCGGGTAGATGTGCCAGAGAAACGGCCTGCCCGCCCATTGCGCCCGCACGAAGCTATCTTCGCCTCGCACCAGATTAAGGTCGCAGGACCACAGCAGCAGGTCGTAGCTGTCCTGGTCGGTCATCGGCAACACTTTGACCGTCAACGAGCCCTGGCGCGCCAGCATGCCGGCGCGCAATGGGTAGCCGAAGACGCGGGCCGCGTCCGGCAGCGCCTTGCCTTCCGGCAATAGGCAGGTCACCCGGCGTTCGCCCAACGCCCAGGCGGCCAGGAGGCTGGTGATGGCCGGGTTTTCATAGGCGAACAGGCTGACTCGCCATTCGTCCGCGGCCGGTTCCGGCAGCTCCAGTAGCTGCCAGTAGGCGCGGCGCGCTAGCGTGTCGTCCTGCCATTGGCGGCGGACGTCTAGCAGGCCCTGCTCGCAAATCAGGCCGCCGGTATCCGCACCGAAGCCGGGAAAAAAGAAGTGCTTGGTCAGCGGCAAGCGCGGGTGGGGAGAGGGTTGGCGGTGGCAGCCACGCGTCCAGTCTTCCGCCGACAGGTATTCCAGATTGATCCACACGGGCTTGATCGCCTTGGCCGCCATTGCCTGTTCAAAGCCTTCCGGCAAGCGGCAGCCGAAGGCCTCGATCACCACGTCGGCAGGCATGGTGTCGGCCGGCGGACCGTCCGCCGGCCAGTGACGGATGTCGATGTCGGCCAGGCGTTGGGCCGGCAGGGCCGGGTCCAGATCGGGTGCGATACGGGCGAAGCTGGCCAGGTCGTCCACCCAAAGCCGCACCTCCAGCCCGAAGTCGTGGGCCAGCCGGCGCGCCAGCCGCCAGGCGACACCGATGTCGCCATAGTTGTCGACCACGGCGCAGAAGATATCCCAGTGTTTGCGTTCCATTAGCGGTGCCGCGCGTGAAAATGGCGGCAGCTTAGCACGCCGCCGCGGATTAATGAAAAACCCCGCGACGGAGCGCGGGGTTGCATAAAGATTAAGACGCCGCGCACAAAGGCCTGAGTTCGTAGCGTGGGCAAGTCCTTTGGGCTTGCCCACGCTACAACTAGATCAAAACGCGGTGATTGTTTTTAGAACCGGTTTACGATCTCCCGAGACAAGGCGAAAACGGCTGAGAAAGCGGAATGTACGCGTGGTACATGAGCATTTTGAAGCCGCTTTCAACGCCGTATCGCCGACGCCCAGCAGATCGTAAACAGGTGCTTAGAAAATGGACATCCACAGGCCGGCGGTGGTCGCGGTCATGAAGCCCGCCATCACCGCGGCGGCCAGCGCGCGCATGCCGATCTGGGCCAGTTCCTTCTGTCGCGACGGGGCCAGCGCGCCGATGCCGGCTACGCAAATGCCCACCGAGCTGAAGTTGGAGAAGCTGGACAGTGCGAAGGTGGAAATCAGGATGGCTTGAGGCGACAGGGTGCCGGCGGCCTTCATCTTGGCCAGGTCCAGGTAAGAAATGAACTCATTGACCACGATCTTTTGGCCCAGCAGGCTGCCCACTTCCAGGGTTTCGTGCCAGCTCACGCCCATCATGAAGGCGAACACGCGGAAGGCCTGGCCAAACAGGTATTGCAATGTCAGCCCGTCGAACACGCCGTTGGTGGAGGCCTTGATCATCTCGTTGACGCCCAGCGCCGCGCCGATGCCGTCCTTCACGACGAAGTTGGCCAGCGCGATCATGGACACAATCGCCAGGATGATGGTGGCCACCGCGGCGGCCATCTTCATGCCGGACATCGCGCCGTTGACGATGGCGTTGATGAAGCTGCCCTGATCGTCTTCCTGGCTGTAGTCCAGCTTGTCGCTGGAGGTATGGCCGCGATCGGTTTCCGGGTAGATGATTTTGGCGAATACCGCGGCGGCCGGCGCGTTCATGAAGGAAGCCATCAGCAGATAGGTGGCGAACTTGGCTTGTTCCGCCGGATTGCTGCCGCCGAGGAAGGCGACATAGGCGGCCAGTACGCCGCCGGCCAGCGTGGACATGCCGGCAATCATCACGCAGGCCAGCTCGGAGCGGGTCATGTGCTTGATATAGGGGCGGATCAGCAGCGGGGCCTCGGTCTGGCCGAGAAAGATATTGCCCGCCACGGTCAGACTTTCCGGGCCGGACAGCTTCATGCTGCGTTTCATCACCCAGGCCATGCCGGCCACCACGCGTTGCAGGATGCCCAGATGGTAGAGCAGGGCGCTGAAGGCGGAGAAGAAGATGATCACGGGCAAGACCATGAAGGCGAACAAGAAGCCCATGCTGCCGTTGGGTTTGGCCAGGTCGCCGAACACGAAGGTGGCGCCTTCGCCGGAGAAGGTCAGTACTTTGGCGAAGCCGGAGCCGAAGGCTTCGAACACCGCGCGCGCGGCCGGTACGTAGTTGATGACCAAGAACAGCGTGCTTTGCATGATCAGGCCGATCAGCACGATGCGCCAGTTGATGGCTTTGCGATTGGTGGACAGCGCATAGGCGGTGCCCAGCAGGAACAACATGCCGACGAGAGCTTGTAAGGTATTCACGAACAACCCTGAGATGAAGGTGCGGAAGCTGACCGGCTGGCGCATGGCGCCGGGCCAGGCGGATCCAACGATTATTAGATGATGATTAGCTAATATTGCTCAAGGGGCGCGATTTTACAGCAAAAATCGGAGAACGAAAGCGATTGAAGCGCTTTGTCCTTGATTTTATTCGATTTGGGTGAGGGTTCGGTCCGCTGCGGGACAATGGGGCGCACCGCGGCGGGTCGGGAAAAACCGGCGCACGGACGGCGCCGGGAGTGGTTTGGACGGGTGGACGGCGCTTTAATCGCCGCGCGGAGCATCGCCACCGCCGCCGCCGTCCTTGGGCTTGTCGTCGTCCATCAGAATGCGATGCGCCGGGCCTTCCATATCGTCGAACTGGCCGTTGCGGGTGGCCCACCAGAAAATGCCGCCGATGACGAAGGCCAGCACCAGGCTGAGCGGAATGAGCAGATACAGGCTTTCCATCAGGATTTCCGTTTGACCAGTCGGAGGGCGTTGCCGACTACGATGAGAGAGCTGGACGCCATGCCCAGGCTGGCGATCCACGGCGTAACGTGGCCGGTGATGGCCAAGGGCAGCGCCACGATATTGTAAGCGGCGGCCCACCACAAGTTTTGACGTATCACAGACAAGGTCTTGCGAGACAGTTCGAACGCGTTGGCGATCAGCCCCAGCCGGTCGCCAATCAGTACCATGTCGCCGCTGGCGCGCGCCACGTCGGTGCCGCCGCCCATGGCGATGGACACGTCGGCCTTGGCCAGCACCGGCGCGTCGTTGATGCCGTCGCCCACCATCAGCACGCGCTTGCCGGCGGCTTGCAGCCGGCCGACGTAGGCCAATTTATCCTCCGGCGCGGCGCGGGCGATATGCGCGTCCATGTCCAGCTGGCGCGCCAAATTGGAGACAGGGCCGGCGCCGTCGCCGCTGAGCAGATGCACGCGCAGGCCGCGCTGTTTCAACTGGCGCAGCAGCGGCGCGGCGTCGGCGCGCACGGCGTCGCCGATGGCGAACAAGGCGACCAGTTCCGTTTCGTCAGCCAGCGCGATCAGGGTTTTGTCGCCGTGCCAGTCTGCGGAAGGAAGAGGGCAGCCGCCCAACTGAGCGGCGATGAATTCCGGCGAGCCTATGCGCCAGTCGCGGCCGTTCAGCCGGCCGCTCACGCCTTGACCCGGATGGTTGCGCAGCGCTTCCGCCGCCTGGTGCGGGCCGTCGCCGGCGGCGGCCAGCAGCGCGCGCGCCACCGGATGCTCCGAGCCCTGCTCCAGCGCCGCCGCCGTGGCCAGCGCCGCCGCCGCGTCGCGGCCGGGGGCGGTCCAGCTGTCCAGCAGCCGCATGTCGCCATGGGTCAGGGTGCCGGTTTTGTCGAAGACCACGTCGCTGATCTTGGGCAGGGTCTCCAGCGCGTGGCCGCGGGTGGTCAGCACCCCCAGGGCCGCCAGGTGGCCGGAGGCGGCGGTCAAGGCCGCCGGGGTGGCCAGAGACAGCGCGCAGGGACAGGAAATCACCAGCACCGCCACCATGATCCATAGCGCGCGGTCCGGTTCGATGTAGTGCCAGCCCAGGTAGGTGCCGGCCGCGGCCAGCAGCAGCAGCGCGACGAACCAACTGGCGAAGCGGTCGGCGATCACCGCCAGCCGCGGTTTTTCCGCCAGCGCCTGGTCCAGCAGCCGCACGATGCCGGCCAGCCGGGTGTCCTGGCCGGTCTGTTCCACCCGCACCACCAATGGGCTGGCGGCATTGACGCTGCCGGCGATCACCGCTGCGCCGGCGTCCTTGGTCACCGGGCGGCTTTCGCCGGTCAACAGCGCTTCATTGCTGGCGCTATGGCCGTCCAGCACCAGGCCGTCGGCGGGAATGGTCTCGCCGGGTTTGACCAGAATCACGTCGCCGGGGCGCAACTGCGCCACGGTGGTTTCCTCGCTTTGGCGGTTATCCGGCCAGCCGGTCAGGCGATGAGCGAAGGCGGGGATCAGCTTGACCAGGCTTTCCGTGGCCTCGCCGGCTTTGCGCCGGGCGATGCCCTCCAGGTAGCGGCCGCCCAGCAGCAGGAACACGAACATCGACACCGAGTCGAAGTAGACGCCGTGTTCCACTTTGTTGATCAGCGCCCAGAAGCTGGACAGGAAGGCGGTGAGGATGCCGATGGTCACCGGGGTGTCCATGCCCACGCGCCGGGTTTTGAGGTCGCGCCAGGTGGCGCGGTAGAAGGGCACGGCGGAGTAGAGCACCACCGGCAGAGTCAGGATGAAGCTGGACCAGTGCAACAGCCATAGAAAGTCCGGCGTGATCTCGCCGTCCGGCGCCAGGTAAATAGGCACCGCGTACATCATCACCTGCATCATGGACAGGCCGGCGGCCCACAGGCGGTTGATCGCCTGCTTGCGTTCTTTCTGGTTCAGCGCTTCCTGGCGCTCGGCGTCGTAGGGGTGGGCGCGGTAGCCGATGGCGCTGACCGCCTCCAGGATGGCGGACAATTGGACCCGGCTATTGTCCCAGCGCACGCGAGCGCGATGGTTGCTGTAATTGATGTCGACGCTGACAATGCCGGGCAACTGGCGGATGTGCTGCTCGTTGAGCCAAACACAGGCGGCGCAGGTGATGCCTTCCAGCATGAGGGAGGCTTCTCGCAGGTTTTCCGCTTCAAAGCGCACAAAGCTGCGCTGCAGCTCGTCGGAATCGTAGAGTTTGATCTGCTCCAGCAACTCGCGCGGCACCGGCTCGGCCTGGCGTGCCCCTTCGGTGCGGTGCTGGTAGTAATCGGACAGGCCGGACTGGATGATGGTGACCGCCACCGCTTGGCAGCCGGCGCAACAGGTGGGCTGATCGACTTCGCGGTATTTGACCGGGAACTGGACGTCGGGCGGCACCGGCAGGCCGCAATGGAAGCAGTTTTCACTCATGATGGCCGATTGTAATCAATCCGGCCGTGTTTGGCTTGTGTCGGCGCGTTGGAAAAGGCCGTGTCGGCCCCCATCTGCTGGGGGCGTTTGATCTGAAGGCGGGGCGGCTCAGATCATGGACACGTTCTCAGGCCGCGCGCAGCTGCGGCTCCACGCCGCGCAAGCTCAGTTGCTTCAGGATGCGGTTCAGGATCACGCCGTACATGGGCAGGAAGAACAGCAGGCAGATCAGTAGTTTGAAGCTGTAGTCCACTAGCGCTATTTCCACCCAGTTGGCGGCCATGAACGGGTCGCTGCTCTGGTAGAAGGCAATGAAGAAGAAGGCCAGCGTGTCGCTGATATTGCCGAACAACATGGCCGAGGCCGGAGCGATCCACCAGGTTTTCAACTGTCGCAAGCGGTTGAACACCTGCACGTCCAGGATTTGGCCCAGCGCGTAGGCGGCGAAGCTGGCGACGGCGATGCGGGCGACGAAAAGGTTGAAGCTGGCCAGCGCGGCGACGCCTTGCCAGGCGCCTTGGTAGAACAAGGTGGAGATCAGGTAAGAGATCGCCAGTGCCGGCAACATTGCCGCGAAAATGATGCGACGGGCAAGCTGTGCGCCGAACACGCGCACGGTCAGGTCGGTGGCCAGGAAGATGAACGGAAAGGTGAACGCGCCCCAGGTGGTGTGGAAGCCGAACACGGTGATGGGCAGTTGGACCAGATAATTGCTGGACGCGATGATGGCGATGTGGAACAGGGACAGCCACAGCAGCGCGGACAGCCGCTGTTGGCGGGTAAAGCTAAACATGATGTCGGCCTTTTTGTTTGGATTGGGGTGAGGGAACCCAGTGTTGCGAGACGGTAGTCCTGCCTCGGTCCGACGCGCGGTATCCAGGCAAGGGCCGAAATCATACTCGTCCAAGCCCGGCTTGGCAAAATTTTTGTATTGCTAATCAGTTGTTTGTCAGTGGAAGGGGGACGTATGTTGGCAGTTGTGCAGTCGGCTCCAGGCGGAGTCGACACCTTGCAGGTGGACGAAATCGCGCCGCCGCTTCGGGGCGCCGGGCAGCTATTGGTGCGGGTCATGGCCGCGGGCGTCAATCGCGCCGATCTGGCGCAGCGCGCCGGACATTATCCGCCCCCGCCGGGCGCCAGCCCCATTCTGGGTCTGGAGGTGGCCGGGGTGGTGGAAGAGGTGGACGCGGGTTCGCGTTTTCAGCCTGGAGATGCGGTGTTCGGCCTGATCAGCGGTGGCGGCTACGCGGAATACGCGGTGCTGGAAGAAGCCCTGGCCATCGCCAAGCCGGACTGGCTGTCCTGGGTGGAGGCGGCCAGCCTGCCCGAGGCCTGGATGACGGCCTGGTTCAATCTGGTGGAAAAAGCCAGCTTGCAGGCCGGAGAGACTGTGCTGGTGCACGCCGGCGCCAGCGGCGTGGGCGCGGCGGCAATCCAGTTGGCTGGTCTATTGGGCGCGCAGGCCTACGCCAGCGCGGGCAGCGAGGAGAAGGCGGCGTTTTGCCGCGAGTTGGGCGCGGTCCAGGCGTTCAACTACCGGCAGACGCCGGCCTTCGGGCCCATGGTCAAGGACTGGGGAGGCGTCGACGTGGTGCTGGACCCGGTGGGCGCCAGCTATCTGAACGATAATCTGTCGACCTTGAAGCCGGATGGGCGGTTGGTCAATATCGGCCTGCTCGGCGGCGCCAAGGCGGAGCTGAATCTTGGAGCACTGCTGATGAAGCGCATCGCGCTGATCGGTTCCACGCTGCGGCCGCAGCCCTTGGAAGTGAAGGCGCGCTTGGCGCGGGCGGTGGAAGCTCGGATTTTGCCGGCGCTGGAGCAGGGCAAGCTGCGCCTGACGCTGGATTCCAGCTACCCCTTGACTCAGGTAGCCGATGCGCACGCCTACGTGGAGGCCAACCGCAATCTGGGGAAGGTGGTGTTGACCTTGTTTCCGGTGTTGGCGGGCTGAGAAGCTGTTTACGATCTGCTGCGCGTCGTGAGGCGCGGCCCGGTGAGTGCCGCATTCGAAATGCTCATGTGCCGTATGACCATTCCGCTTTCTCGGCGGTTCTCGCCTTGTCTCGCTCTTGCTTGCGAGATCGTCTACACGTTCTGAGAGGTGCGTTGAATGAAAAAGCGCGCCCAGATGGGCGCGCCGGTTTGTGTGTGGCCTCGGGCGGAGCGGGCTTAGCCGTGCATCCGGTTCAGATGGCGCGCGATGATGTCGTGGTTCAGCCACAGCACCGGGCCGGCGGGCGCGGCGGCTTCGTGGAACATCAGCGGGCCGGTGGCGTCGATCACCAGGCTGCTCAGGTGGTCGGTGATCAAGGCCTTCTTGTCCTGGTGCATATCCACGATGGCGTCGGACGTGCCTATCATCACCTCGGCCAGCTCCGGGCTGTTCGGCATCGGCCAGGCGTCGAAATTGCGGAAGCCGCACATCACCTCGCCGCTATTGAGCGCGTCTATCTTCTCCAGTACTTCTTCCAGCGTGTGGCCGTCCTGCAGCAGGGCGGCGCAGGCTTGCCATTGCGCGTCGGCCCAAGCGCCGCCGTCCTCGCGTTTCAAGGCGCGCAGCAACGCCAGCAGCGGCAGCTCCACGCCGACGAAGATGTCCGAGGAGTTGGTGCGGATTTCCGGGCAGTTGAACACCGTGGCCTTGACGCCCTGTTCCCAGGCGGCGCGGGCGATGTTTTCCAGGCGCATCTTGGCGTAGCCCTGGGTGTAGTTGGTATAGGTCTGCCACTGGTAATCGCCGTCGATCAGGATCTCGGTGCCGTGGTAGCCGTAGGCGGTGTAGCGCACCTGACCGCCTGCGGCTTCCAGCCGGCTGCGCAGCGCCGCGCTGCCGTCTATCAGGTGCTGGAAGGTGTTGGCGGTGACTTCGTCGAAGTTTTGCAGGATCAGCTTGCCCAGATCGCTGTCCAGCAGCGCCTGGGTGGACAGGAAGCGCTCGCCGCGGCCCTTGTAGACGCGGTTGGCGATGGCCAGGAAGACCTTGGCTTTGGGAATGCCGCCGGCCATGGTGTGGGCGAAGAACACGTTGCGGCCGTCGTCGATCATGGCGTCCAGCTGGGCCATCGCCTTGGCAACCCCATCCTTGAAGCGCTGCACGCCGATTTGGCGGCATTGTTCGATGTGAGCCCAGTCCAGTTTGTCGTCCTGCCAGCTTTTCAGGGTCAGGGAGGCCAGCAGCTCGGTTGGCGTCGGCGAGCCATCCTGGTCAAAGCCGGCCATCAGCGGCACATTGATCACGCGGCCGCCCAGATTGGCTTCGGCCGCGGCCAATTCTTCCTCGTTCAGCGGGCGTAGTTGGTTGTTTTCGTCGCGGCGGCCCACGGTCATGCCGATGATGTCCATGCCGGCCTTGCGCGCTTCATTGATCAGGCCGTTGGCGTAGCCGCGGCCGAACAGTTCGCCGAACAAGACGAAAACGTCGCCGGGGCGGAACAAGTTGCTTTGCGGAAGTTGTCTCAGGGCGCTTGTTTGAGCCATATCTTTCAGTCTTTCTCGATGAGGGCCGGCGCGGCGCGTGCTGGCGGGGCCGGTCGCTTGGATATATTGGAGTGATTGCTCGGATCGGGGGCATTTTACCCGCGTTCCGGTTTCAGGTGTTCAGTTGGACGGCAACGGCGACAGCGCTTCTATCAGCGCCACTTCCTGCGCATAGCTGAGCGCCTTCATCTTGGTTAGGAGCTTTTCCCCGTCCACTTTCCACTGCTGATCCAGTTCTTCCTCGATGATGCGCGCCTCCACCGCCAGCCACACGCCGCGGCAGGCGGCGGCGTCGTCGAAATGCACGCCTTTCAGTACTTGGGCGATCAGGTGCAGTTCCGGGTCGCTGAACTGGCGCGACAGCAGCGCCTGTTCGCGACGTACGATCTCGGCGTAGCGGTCGCAAATCTGCCGCACCCGCGCGGCGTCGCCGTAGTGGGCGGGCTCGTCGGCCGGAGCGCTCAGCGCGCCGTGCTGGAACCAAGCGTCCAGGGCGGGTTTCAGTTGCGGCAGGTCTTCGTGCCAAACGCGGGTCAATGCTTCGCGGAAGCGGGCGTTGTCGGTGAAGGACAGTTCGTCGAAGGGCATGGCCGGCACCACGCCTTCGTCCAGCGCGCGCTTGCCTACCCAGATCCGGCCTTCTTCGTCGCGGCTGACCGCGGCGCGCCAGACCGCCTGCTCTTCAGTGGCCAGGTTGTCGACATGGATTTCGATGTAGGGCGGGGCGATGTCCTGCTCCTCGTCCTCGGTGACGAAGCGCAGTGTGATGTCGAACAGGCTGTGCTTGGCGATCTCCAGCAGTTGCAGGCCGTCTTTGTGGCCGGCCAGCAGGTAGCGGTCGCCATTGTCGTAGACGGCCACGTCTTCTATGTCCGCGGCCGGCTTGATCAGCGTGGCGGACAAGGCGTCTGCCAACTGGTTGGCGTCGTTGTGCTGGACGGCGTAGCCGGTGCGGTAGGCCTCGTGTTCCTTCCATAAGGCGTTCCAGTCGTACATAGCGCGTTTCCTCGTCGAAAATCGGTTTGCCGCGCAGTGTACGCAAAAGCCCAACGCTTGTCGCCCGCCGGAATTTTTGGTAGGGACTGTTTTTTGTGCTATTATCCAGCGATTTTTCTGTATCCATCCTCCTCCAAAAATGACCCGACAAATTCGCAATATCGCCATCATCGCCCACGTCGACCATGGCAAGACCACGCTTGTAGACCAACTGCTGCGTCAATCCGGTACCTTCCGCGAGAACCAGCAGGTGGACGAGCGTGTAATGGACAGCAACGATCTTGAAAAAGAACGCGGCATCACCATTCTGGCCAAAAACACCGCCATCGAATACGAAGGCGTGCACATCAATATCGTCGACACTCCGGGACACGCCGACTTCGGCGGCGAAGTTGAGCGCGTGTTGGGCATGGTGGACGGCGTGCTGCTGTTGGTTGACGCCGTAGAAGGCCCGATGCCGCAAACCCGTTTCGTCACCAAGAAAGCGCTGGCGCTGGGTCTGCGCCCGATCGTGGTGATCAACAAGGTGGATCGTCCGGGCGCGCGTCCGGACTGGGTGGTGGATCAGACTTTCGACCTGTTCGACAAGCTGGGCGCGACTGACGAACAGCTGGACTTCCCCATTATCTACGCTTCCGGCCTGAACGGTTTCGCCAAGCTGGAGCTGGAAGAAGAGTCCGACAATATGCGCCCGCTGTTCGACACCGTGCTCAAGCACGTGCCGACCCCGCCGGGCAGCGCCGACGCGCCGCTGCAACTGCAGATTTCCGCGCTGGACTACTCCACTTACACTGGCCGCCTGGGCGTGGGCCGCGTGCTGAACGGCCGCATCAAGCCGGGTCAGCAAGTGGTGGTGATGAACCATGACGATCAAGTGGCTTCCGGCCGCATCAACCAAGTTCTGGGTTATCAGGGCCTGGACCGCGTTCCGGTTGAAGAAGCCGAGGCGGGCGACATCATCATCATCTCCGGCATCGAGGATATCGGCATCGGCGTGACCATTTGCGACAAAGAGCAGCCGGTAGGCCTGCCGATGCTGTCCGTGGATGAGCCGACGCTGACCATGGACTTCATGGTGAACTCCTCGCCGCTGGCCGGCACCGAAGGCAAGTTCGTGACCTCGCGTCAAATCCGCGATCGTCTGACCAAGGAACTGCTGACCAATGTGGCGCTGCGCGTGGAAGACACCGGCGACTCCGACGTGTTCCGCGTGTCCGGTCGTGGCGAGCTGCACCTGACCATTCTGCTGGAAAACATGCGTCGCGAAGGCTTTGAAATGGCCGTGGCCAAGCCGCGCGTGGTGTTCAAGGAGATCGACGGCCAGAAGTGCGAGCCGTACGAAAACCTGACCATCGACCTGGAAGACGATCACCAGGGCGGCGTGATGGAAGAAATCGGTCGTCGCCGCGGCGAACTGACCAATATGGAATCCGACGGCAACGGCCGCACTCGCCTGGAATACCATATTCCGGCGCGCGGTCTGATCGGCTTCCAGTCCGACTTCATGACCATGACTCGCGGCACCGGCTTGATGAGCCACGTGTTCGACGACTACGCGCCGGTCAAGCCGGATATGCCGGGTCGTCACAACGGCGTGCTGATCTCGCAAGAGAACGGCGAAGCGGTGGCTTACGCGCTGTGGAAGCTGGAAGACCGCGGCCGCATGTTCGTGGCCCCGGGCGAGAAGCTGTACGAAGGCATGATCATCGGTATTCATAGCCGCGACAACGATCTGGTGGTGAACCCGGTCAAGGGCAAGCAGTTGACCAACGTGCGCGCCTCCGGCACCGACGAAGCCGTGCGTTTGACCACGCCGATCAAGTTGACCTTGGAGTCCGCGGTGGAGTTCATCGACGACGACGAGTTGGTGGAAATCACGCCGAAGTCCATCCGCATCCGCAAGCGTTATCTGAACGAATCGGATCGTCGCAAGATGGCCAAAGCCAACGCCGCGTCCTGATTCACGCTGGCCTTGCAAAAACCGCCGTTCCCTTAATGGGGGCGGCGGTTTTTTATTTGTCAGAGGTCCAGGGCGGCGAGTCTTTGCCGGCAGGCGTGCGCTTCGGTCAGGATGCGCTCGAACAACTCGGCAACGCCGGGCACATCGTCGATCAGGCCCTGGGCCTGGCCAATCAGCTGCACGCCTTTGTCGTGGTCGCCGTCCTCTATCGCCAGCCGGATGGATTCTGTGGCGGCGCCGAACTGCGCCAGTTGCCGCAGTGCTTGGGGTTGGCTCAGCAGGCCGCCCAGCACGACTTTGGCGATGGGCATGCCCAGCTTGCGCGCGGCGGCGCTGGCGCGCCAGGCGGCGGCCAGCAGGCTAAGCGGCTTGCGCGTGGCTTGGCGAGCGGCGGGGGTGTCCATCACTCGGCACCACAGGCCGTCGAAGTTCTTGGAGTACAAGGTGTCGGCCACGCCGCGTTGCCGAATCATCTCCTTGGTGCGCTGGTGCACAGGGCTTTCCTTGCTCATGGCCAGTCGCGTGCCCATTGCCACGGCATCGGCGCCCAGCGCCAGCGCGGCAATCAGGCCCTGGCCGTCGGCAAAGCCCCCGGCTGCGATGATGGGCAAGGCGCTGGCCTTGCGGATGGCCGGGATCAGTGCCAGCGAGGTGACGGCGCCGCCGTGGGCGGCGGCCTCGTGGCCGGTGACCAGCAGGGCGTCGGCGCCGGAGGCTTCCGCCGAGCGCGCGTGCTTTTCCGTCACCACGGTGGCGATGGTCTTGCCGCCGTAGGCGTGAGCGCGTTCAATCAGCCAATCGCCCTTGCCCAGCGAAAAATTGATCACAGGCACGCGTTCTTCCAGGGCGACCATGGCGTTTTCCTTGGCGCCTGGCATCATGAGCGTGCAGCCGACGCCAAAGGGCCGGTCGCTCAGTTCGCGCACGCGGCGGATGGCTTGTCGCGTCAGTTCTGGTGTCAGCGGGCCGGTGGCGAGTATGCCCAGGCCGCCGGCGTTGCCGACGGCGGCCACCAGTTCCGGGGTGGCGATGTAGCTCATGCCGGGGCAGATTAGCGGGCGCTGGATGTCGAGCAGTCGGGTAATGGCGGTTTGCATGGGGCGGGGCTCGCTTTACAATATCGGTCGGTCGAGGGTTGGCGGGCGCAATGGGCTGGACCCGGCGCTGTCATTGTTGTCGGCTTTGCCGGAAAATTCAAACGATTGTTTAAATATGCTGCTGATCGTGTTGCTGGGCTGGCTTTACGTGGTGCTGATGCTGGCGGTGGCGCAGCACAGCGTGCTGGCTTCGCTGTCCATCTTGTTCTTTCTGGGCGTGCTGCCCACCTTTTTTGTGGCACGGATGACGCGGCGCAAACTGCGCCGTCAGCGTGAAAAAGCGCGCGAGGCGCGCGACGAGGCTTGAGCGGATCGCCGTCCGGTGCTAGAATCCCGCGTCCCTTGCCATACTGGCGGGGGAAAATCATCTATTACGCACATCCGCGCCAAAGGGTGCCTCGTTTCGAGGTTGTCTGCGCGGATGGAGGCTTAACCCTTTAAGGAGTTTTTGCATGTCCACCAACGTTACCATGCGTCAAATGCTTGAGGCCGGCGTTCACTTCGGCCACCAAACCCGCTTCTGGAACCCGAAGATGGCTAAGTACATCTTTGGCAGCCGCAACAAGATTCACATCATCAACCTGGAAAAGACTCTGCCGCTGTTCGTGGAAGCCCAGGATTATGTGCGTCGTCTGGCCGCCAACAAAGGTTCCATCATGTTCGTGGGCACCAAGCGTCAGGCTCGTGAGATCGTACGTGAAGAAGCTGCCCGTTGCGGCATGCCGTTTGTTGACCACCGCTGGCTGGGCGGCATGCTGACCAACTACAAGACCGTGAAGCAGTCGATCAAGCGTCTTGAAGAGAAGCGCGCCATTCTGGAATCCGCTGGCGATACCGGTTACAACAAGAAAGAACTGCTGGACCTGCAACGCGAAGTCGACAAGCTGGAGCGTTCGCTGGGCGGCATCAAGGATATGAAGGGCCTGCCGGACGCCATCTTCGTTATCGACACTGGCTACCAGAAGGGCACCATCGTCGAAGCCAAGAAACTGGGTATCCCGGTTATCGGCGTTGTTGACACCAACAACACCCCGGACGGCATCGATTACGTGATCCCGGGCAACGACGACTCCAGCCGCGCCATCCGCCTGTACGCTCGCGGCATGGCCGACGCGGTGCTGGAAGGCCGCGCCCAGTCTCTGCAAGAGATCGTGGCTGCTGAATCGGCTCAAGCCGAGTAAGCAGACGAAAAGGGGGCGCAAGCCCCTTTTTTTAGACCCACGTAATCAAAATCATTAGGAGTGCGAAGTATGGCGGAAATTACCGCAAAAATGGTTTCGGATCTGCGCGCGGCTACCGGCCTCGGCATGATGGAATGTAAAAAAGCTCTGGTGGAAGCCGAAGGCGACGCTGCCAAAGCTGAAGAAATCCTGCGCATCAAGTCCGGCAACAAGGCTTCCAAGATGGCTGGCCGCGTGGCTGCTGAAGGCATCATCGGTTCCTTCGTTGAAGGCGGTGTTGGCGCCCTGGTGGAAGTCAACTGCGAAACCGACTTTGTTGCCAAGGACCCGACCTTCCTGGCTCTGGCCGCCGCTGCCGCCAAGGCTGTTGTGATCGCCAACCCGGCTGACGTGGAAGCACTGTCCGCTGTGGAAATCGACGGCCAGTCCGTTGAAGACATCCGCAAGGCCGCCATCGCCAAGCTGGGCGAGAACATGACCATCCGTCGTTTCGTTCGCTACCAGACCGAAGGCGCTATCGCCACCTACCTGCACGGCGCCAAGATCGGCGTGATCGTCGACTTCGCCGGCGAAGAGCAAGTGGGCAAGGACGTGGCCATGCACATCGCCGCTTCCAAGCCGATCTGCGTGTCCAAGGATCAGGTTCCGGCCGAAACTCTGGAACAAGAGCGCAAGATCTACACCGCGCAGGCCGCCGAATCCGGCAAGCCGGCCGACATCGTCGCCAAGATGGTGGAAGGCCGCGTCAACAAGTTCCTGGCCGAAGTGACCCTGATGGGCCAACCCTTCGTCAAGAACCCGGACGTGACCGTTGAAAAGCTGCTGGCCGAGAAGAAGTCCTCCGTCAAGGCGTTCGCCATGTTCGTAGTGGGCGAAGGCATTGAGAAGAAAGTAGTAGACTACGCCGCTGAAGTGGCTGCAGCCGCCAAGCTGTAAGATCTCAGTCGCGAGACGTATTGACGGCACCCTGCCTGCAGGGTGCCGTTTTGCAAACTAAAAACCGAATATCCAGCCAAACCGAGGTTACCATGAGCCAAGTTCCTGCCTATAAACGCATCCTGCTGAAACTGTCCGGCGAAGCCCTGATGGGCGATGACAACTATGGCATCAACCGCACCACGATCGAGCAGATCGTGGGGCAGATCAAGGAGGTGGTGGAGCTTGGCGTGCAAGTGGGCGTGGTGATCGGCGGCGGCAATATCTTCCGCGGCGTGGCGCCGGCTGCTGCGGGCATGGACCGGGCCACCGCGGACTATATGGGCATGATGGCGACGGTAATGAACGCGCTGGCGCTGAAGGACGCGATGACCAAGGCTGGGTTGATCGCGCGCGTGCAGTCGGCGCTGACCATGCAGCAGATCGCGGAGCCTTATGTGCGCGGCAAGGCCATGCAGTACCTGGAGGAGGGCAAGGTGGTGATCTTCGCCGCCGGCACCGGCAACCCCTTCTTCACCACCGACACCGCCGCGGCGTTGCGCGGCATGGAAATGAACGTGGACATCATGCTGAAAGCCACCAAAGTGGATGGCGTGTACACGGATGACCCGAAAAAGAACCCGGACGCGATACGTTACCAGACCTTGACCTTCGACGAGGCGATCTCGCGCAATCTCAAGGTGATGGACGCCACCGCCTTCGCGCTGTGCCGCGACCAAAACCTGAACATCAAGGTGTTCAGCATCTTCAAGAGCGGCGCGCTGACCCGGGTCGTGCTTGGCGAAGACGAAGGCACGCTGGTACACTGCTGAGTTTGAAAATTGCTGAAGGCGAAAGCGGCAATGGCCGTTTTCGCCTTGTCTTTTTAAGTTTCGATTTGGAGTAGACATGATTAACGACATCAAGAAATCTGCCGAGCAGAAAATGCAGAAGTCGCTGGAAGCGTTTAAGACCGACCTGAGCAAAGTACGCACCGGTCGCGCCCATACCGGCATTCTTGATCATGTCATGGTGGACTACTATGGCAGCGACGTGCCCATCAGCCAGGTGGCCAACGTGACGCTGGTGGACGCGCGTACGATCGGTGTGCAGCCCTGGGAAAAACCGATGCTGGCCAAGATCGAAAAAGCGATCCGCGACTCCGACCTGGGCCTGAACCCGGCCTCCATGGGCGAGATCATCCGCGTGCCGATGCCGATGCTGACCGAAGAGCGCCGCAAAGACCTGATTAAGGTGGTGCGCGGTGAAGCCGAGGGCGCGCGCGTAGCCGTTCGCAACATCCGCCGCGACGCCAACAACGAGTTCAAAAACCTGCTCAAAGACAAGGCCATCACCGAAGACGACGAGCGTCGCGGCCAGGATGACATCCAGAAGCTGACCGACAAATACACCGTCGAAATCGATAAGGTCCTGGCAGCCAAGGAAGCCGACCTGATGGCCGTCTAAGGAGCCCCGCGTTTTGTTTGCAAGCTCTACCAAGGATGTGCCGGAGGTGCGTTCCGTGCCGCGGCATATCGCCATCATCATGGATGGCAACGGTCGTTGGGCCAAGAAGCGTTTTTTGCCGCGCGTGGCCGGCCATAAGCGCGGCCTGGACACCGTGCGCGAGATCGTCGGAGCCTGCAAGGAGTTGGGCGTCGAATGTCTGACCCTGTTCGCGTTCTCCACCGAGAACTGGCGGCGTCCGCAGGAAGAAGTCTCCTTTCTGATGGACCTGTTCATTCGCGCGCTGGAGCACGAGGTGAGCAAACTGCACAACAACAATATCCGCTTGCGGGTATTGGGTTCTCGCGAGCGTTTCAGCGCG
Source organism: Chromobacterium haemolyticum DSM 19808 (assembly GCF_000711885.1). GTDB lineage: Bacteria > Pseudomonadota > Gammaproteobacteria > Burkholderiales > Chromobacteriaceae > Chromobacterium > Chromobacterium haemolyticum. The sequence goes on along the minus strand of NZ_JONK01000031.1, from coordinate 27,012 downwards.
GATCTGCAGGAGCGCATCCTGCGCGCCGAGGAAAAGACCGCCGGCAACGATGGTCTGGCCTTGAACATCGCCGCCGATTACGGCGGCCGTTGGGATATCCTCAACGCGGTCAATAGCCTGATCGCCGAGGGCGTCACTCATATCGACGAAGAGGCGCTGACCCAGCGTCTGTCGATGCCGTGGGCGCCTGAGCCGGACCTGTTCATCCGCACAGGCGGCGAGCAGCGCATCAGCAACTTCCTGCTGTGGCAGTTGGCTTATTCCGAACTGCACTTCACCGAAACGCTGTGGCCGGACTTTGATCGCGCGGCGCTGGAAGCCGCCATCGCTTCTTACCAGTCCCGTGAACGCCGCTTTGGACGCACCAGCGAACAATTGCCCGAGCATCTGCGCCGGGATGGGCGCTAAGCCATGCTGCTGACACGCGTTCTGACCGCCCTGGTGTTGTTGCCGCTGATGCTGGCGGCCTTGTTTCTATTCCCGGCTGAAGCCTGGGCCGGCTTCTCCTGGCTGATCATCGTGCTGGCCTTGTGGGAATTCAGCCGCATGGCCGGCATGGCGGGCGCAGGCAAATGGCTGTATCTGGCCGTCAGCAGCGCGCTGGCCGCGGCGGCTTGGTTCGGCCATTACCGGCTGGGCCTGGTTGAGCATGCGCTGACGCTGGCGTTCTGGTTGTTGTTGGTGCCGTGCTGGCTGGCCAAGCGTTGGCGCATCCGTCAGGGCGCGACGGCCTGGCTGCTGGGCTGGCTGCTGATGTTGCCGGCCTGGTTCGCCTTTCTGGAATGGCGGCCGCATCCCGGAGCGGCGGACGCCTTCGCCTTGCTGGCGGTGATGGGCCTGGTGTGGGTGGCGGACATTGCCGCTTACTTCTCCGGCAAGGCTTTCGGCCGTCGCAAGCTGGCGCCGTCCATCAGCCCGGGCAAGAGCTGGGAAGGGGTGTACGGCGGCGTGATCTGCGTGGCCCTGTACGTGGCGCTGGTGGATCATCTGGGCTGGATAGACATCGGCTTGCCGATTTGGGCGCTGTTGCTGTTGGCGCTGCCGCTGAGCGCGGTCAGCGTGATGGGCGATCTGCTGGAATCCTGGTTCAAGCGCGCGTCGGGGATCAAGGACAGCAGCAGCTTGTTGCCCGGTCACGGCGGCGTGTACGACCGTATCGACAGTCTTATCGCCGTCCTCGCCGTCAGCAACGCGCTGCGGGCTCTGGGCGGCATGTAACCGCAGGAACACTTTCAATGACGAAACCGCAAGGGATTGTCGTTCTCGGCGCCACCGGCAGCGTGGGCGCCAATACGTTGGACGTGGTGGCGCGCCACCCCGAGCGTTACCGGGTGGTGGCGCTAAGCGGCAACCGTCAGATTGAGCGCTTGTTCGAGCAGGCCTTGCAATTCCGGCCGGCTTACGTGGTGACTGGCGACGCCGCGTCCGCGGACACCTTGCGCGCCCGGTTGGCCGAGGCTGGCGTGAACGCCGAGGTGCTGCACGGCCCGGCCGCCTTGGTCCAGGTGGCGGCGCTGCCCGAGGCCGATGTGGTGATGGCCTCCATCGTCGGCGCCGCGGGCCTGCCGTCCGCGATGGCGGCGGCGCGCGCCGGCAAGCGCATTTTGTTGGCCAACAAGGAGTCGTTGGTGGTGGCCGGCCGTCTGTTCATGGACGCGGCGCGCCGCCACGGCGCGACCCTGCTGCCGGTGGACAGCGAGCACAGCGCCATCTTTCAGTCGCTGCCGCACGACTACGCCGGCAATTTGGACGCCGCCGGCATCCGCAAGATCATCCTTACCGCCTCCGGCGGCCCCTTCCGTCAGTCTTCTGCAGAGGACTTGCTGCGCGTCACTCCGGACGACGCCTGTCGTCATCCCAACTGGGTGATGGGGCGCAAGATTTCCGTCGATTCCGCTTCCTTGATGAATAAGGGGTTGGAAGTGATCGAGGCGCATTGGCTGTTTTCCGCGCCGCCGGAACGCATCGAAGTCGTGGTGCATCCGCAAAGCGTGATTCATTCCATGGTGCAATATCGCGATGGTTCGGTGATGGCCCAGTTGGGCGCGCCGGATATGCGCACCCCTATCGCCTGCGCGCTGGCCTGGCCGGAGCGGGTCGAGGCCGGTGTGGGCTCGCTGGACTTTTCCTCCTTGTCCAACCTCACTTTCGAAGCGCCGGATCTGGAGCGTTTCCCTTGCCTGAAGCTGGCTTTCGACGTGTTGCGCCTGGGCGGCGACGCGCCGGCGGTGTTGAACGCGGCGAATGAAGTCGCCGTGGACGCCTTCCTGAATGGACGTCTGCGTTTCGTCGACATCCCCGCGGTGGTGTCCGCCGCTCTGGAGGGCGTCAGCCTGGCAGGCAGCGACTCGTTGGAGGCCTTGTTGGCCAAGGATGAGGAAGCGCGCGCCTTCGCGTTGCAGCGGGTGCCCGCATGCTGACTCTGCTCGCCTTCCTGGTTGCCATCGGCGTGCTGGTGACGTTTCACGAGCTGGGCCACTATTGGGTGGCCCGGTTGTGCGGGGTCAAGGTGCTGCGTTTTTCCATCGGCTTCGGCAAACCGCTGTGGTCATATTGGCGCAAGGGCACCGAGTGGGTGATCTGTCCGATCCCGCTGGGCGGCTATGTGCGCATGCTGGACGAGCGCGAGGGCCCGGTGACGGAAGCGTTGCGCCCGCAGGCGTTCAACAATCAGCATGTGCTGAAGCGCATCGCCATTGTCGCCGCCGGCCCGCTGGCCAATCTTTTGCTGGCGGTGCTGCTGTATTGGGTGGTGATGGGGCAGGGGGTGACTCAGATCAAGCCTCTGGTCGGCACCGTGGTGGCGCAGACCCCGGCGGCGGCAGCCGGCTTCGCGCCCGGCGACCGCATCCTGAGCGTGGCCGGTCAGCCCGTGGCCAATTGGCAGCAGATCCGTCTTGCTCTGGTGGAGGCGGCAATGTCGCCGGACGCCACCGTGGTGCAGGTGGAGACCGCGGCGGGCGCTCGGGCTGAACGTCGCATTGACCCGGCCCGTTTTGGCGACAAGGCGGTGACCGCGATGCAGCAAGGCAGCACCGGTCTGACGCCGGGGCGCTTTTTGCCTGTGATCGGCGCTTTGGAGGAGGGCGGCGCCGCGCAAAGCGCCGGCCTCAAGCCGGGCGACAAACTGCTGGCGCTCAACGGTAAGCCGCTGAGCAACTGGGAGGGATGGGTCGCCGAGGTGCGCAACAGCCCCGGCAGGGATCTGGAAGTGAAAATCCAGCGCGGTTCGGACACCCTGAGCATCAAGGTGCGGCCGCAGGCCCACCAGCAGGACGGCGAGGTGGTGGGGCGCATCGGCGCCGCGCCGCAAGCGGACGCAGTCTGGGGCCGCCAACTGCTGTACACCGAGCATTACTCGGTGGCGCAGGCCGGCCTGGCCGCCTTGGCCAAGACTTGGGACACCGGCTGGATGAGCGTCAAATTCATGGGGCGCATGCTGATGGGTCAGGCTTCCCTGGATAATTTGTCCGGTCCGCTGACCATCGCCAATGTCGCCGGCCAGACCGCGCGCGAGGGTTTGACGCCTTATCTGGAGTTTCTGGCGCTGATCAGCATCAGCATCGGCGTGCTGAATCTGCTGCCGATTCCAGTTCTGGATGGCGGGCACTTAATGTATTATGTCGCGGAGTTGATCAGAGGCCGCCCCGTCAGTGAGCGGGCGCAATTGTTCGGACAAAAAATTGGCTTCATCTTGCTGGCGTCTTTGATGGCGTTTGCCTTGCTGAATGATTTCAGCCGCCTATTTGGGGGTTAAAACCGATCTATGAAATTGAAATTGCTTGCAGCAGCCGTATTGGGCTTGACTACGGCCTCCATGGCCTGGGCTGTTGATCCCTTCGTCATCAAGGATATCCGGGTTGAGGGCCTGCAGCGCACCGAACCCGGCACCGTGTTCAATTATCTGCCGGTCAAGGTGGGCGACACCTTTAACGACCAGAAAGCCAACGAGGCGATCAAGGCCTTGTTCGCCACCGGCTTCTTCAACGATGTGCGCATCGAATCGCGCGACAGCGTGGTGATCGTGGCCGTGGCAGAGCGCCCGGTGGTCAGCCAGCTCAACATCAACGGCGCCAAGGAGTTCAGCAAGGACCAACTGAAAAAGGCGCTGAAGGACAACGGTTTCGCCGAATCGCTGATTTTCGATCAGGCGCTGCTGGACGGCGCGGTGCAGGAACTCAAGCGCCAGTATTACAGCCGCGGCAAGTACTCCGTGGAAGTGACCCCCTCGGTCACCAAGCTGGAACGCAACCGCGTGGCGGTGACGCTGGACATCAACGAAGGCGTGACCGCGCGCATCAAGGAAATCCGCATCGTTGGCGCCAATGCCTTCAAACAGTCCGAGCTGATCGACCAGTTCAGCCTGACCACCGGCGGCTGGTTGTCGTGGGTAACCAAGGACGACCAATATTCCAAGCAGAAGCTGACCGGCGACCTGGAGAAACTTAAAGCTTTCTACCAGAACCAGGGTTATCTCGAGTTCAACATCGACTCCACCCAGGTGTCGATCAGCGCCGACAAGCAGGATATGTTCCTGACGGTGAATATTCACGAAGGCAAGAAGTTCACCATCTCCGACATCAAGCTGGCCGGCGACCTCAAAGTGCCGGAAGCGGACCTGCGCAAGCTGATTCAGGCCAAGTCCGGGGACACTTTCAACAACGAGCGCATCACCGAATCGGTGAAGTCGCTGAGCGACCGTCTGGGCCAGGCCGGCTACGCCTTCGCCAACGTCAACGTGCTGCCGGACATCGACCACGACAAACAGACGGTGGCCTTTACCTTCTTCGTGGATCCGGGCCGCAAGACCTATGTTCGCCGCGTCAATATCGCCGGCAACACCAAGACCCGCGACGAAGTGATTCGACGCGAGTTGCGCCAGCTGGAAGGCGCCCCTTACGGCGCGGACAAGATCAAGCGCAGCAAGGAACGCGTTGAACTGTTGGGCTATTTCGAAGACGTCAATATCGAAACTCCGGCGGTGCCCGACGCCGCCGACCAGGTGGACATGAACATCAGCCTGAAGGAACGCTCCACCGGCAGCGTATCCGCCGGTATCGGCTTTGTGCAGGGCGAGGGCGTGCAATTGTCCGCCAACCTGTCGCAGAGCAATATCTTTGGTTCCGGCAAATACATGTCGCTGGGCCTGTCCACCGGCAAGGTGAACAAGAATATCTCGCTGTCTTTCACCGATCCGTACTTCACGCCGGACGGCGTCAGCCTGGGCTACGACTTGTACAACCGAGTCTACAACCCTGACGCCACCAATATCTCCGCGTACAAGACCAGCACCATAGGCGGGGCGGTGCGCTTCGGGGTGCCGGTGACCGAGTACGACCGCATCAACTTCAGCATCGGCGCGGAAAACACCAAGATCAGCACCTACAACAACAGTCCGCAGCGCTACAAGGACTTCGTCAACCAGTACGGCAGCAGCAACAATACCTTGCTGGGCACCATCAGCTGGGGCCGGGATACCCGCGACAGCGCGCTGTGGCCTACCCGCGGCGCGGTGATCAAGGTGGGCGCGGACGCCGGCCTGCCGGGCGGCGATCTGCAGTACTATCGCCTGACTCACCAGCAGACTTGGTTCTTCCCGCTGAGCAAAACCTTCACCCTGATGCTGAACGGCGAACTGGGCTATGCCGACGGTTACGGCAAAACCTCGCGCCTGCCGTTCTTCCAGAACTTCTACATGGGCGGCCTGGGCTCGGTGCGCGGTTACGACACCAGCAGTATCGGTCCGCGCGACACCAACGGCGACTACCTGGGCGGCACCCGCAAGGCGGTGGCCAACGCAGAAGTGCTGTTCCCGTTCCCGGGAATGAAGGACAATAAGTCGGTGCGCACCAGCTTGTTCTTCGACGCCGGCACCTTGTGGGATCCGTCTGTGGCGGGCAGTTCCGCCGGCGACGGCATCCGCTATTCCGCGGGCGTGGCGCTGACCTGGCTGTCTCCGATCGGTCCGATGAAGTTCAGTATCGCCAATCCGCTGAAGAAGAAGGACAACGACAAAGTCCAGCGCTTCCAATTCCAGCTGGGTACCGTGTTCTAAAATTGACGGGGTTGTTATATGAAAGCATTGCTGTGGGCGGCCGCCATCGTATCGGCAGTCGCCATGTCGGCCCAGGCGGCCGAACTCAAAATGGGCTATGTCAACACTGAGCGCATCTATCGCGAAGCCGCGCCGGCCATCGCCATCCAGAAACGCCTGGACAAGGAGTTCTCCGAGCGGCGCAACGAGCTGAAGAAGATGGAGGCGCGCGCCAAGGAGCTGGAGTCCCAGCTGGCCAAGAGCAGCTTGAATTCCGACGACCGCAAGCGCTACGAGCGCGAGTACGCGGCGCTGGACCGGGATTACCGGGCCAAGGGCCGCGAGCTGTCCGAGGACTTCAACCAGCGCCGCAACGAGGAGTTCGCTTCGGTGCAGGAGCGGGCCAACCGCGCGCTCAAGCAACTTGCCGAGCGCGAGCAGTACGATCTGATCCTGCAAGACGTGGTGTATGTGAACCCCAAGTACGACCTGACGCCCAAGGTTCTGAAGGAACTGGAACGCTGAAGGCAGGGCGGGGCGGCCTAAGAGCCTGTTCAAAGTTTCGCGAGCCAAGGCGAGACAAGGCGAAAACGAGCGAAAAAGCGGAGTGTACGAGGGGTACATGAGCATTTTGAGCTTGTACTCACCGTGCAACGCTCCATGCAGCGCAGCAGACTTTGAACAGGTTCTAACGGCCGCCCCGGATGTGCGCGGCTGTGGCCGGTGCGCCAACACATAATTACGGGAGCAAGCCGACCCCAGGTCGGCTTTCGTTTTTGATGGCTTATACCCTCTCATTTATTATCGAAAGGTTGGGCGGCGAGCGGGCCGGCCCGGACCTGACGGTCGGCCGCCTGGCGCCGCTGGAAGCGGCCGCGGCCGGCGATATCGCCTTTCTGGCCAACCCCAAGTATCGCAAGCAGCTGGACGACAGCGACGCCAGCGCGGTGATCGTTTCGCCCAAGATGGCGGAAGAGCTGGCGCAGAGCGAGGCCTGGAGCCAGCGCTCCTGGATCGTCGCCGCCGACCCCTATCTCTACTTCGCGCGCCTGGCGGCCTTGTTCCACCCGCAGCCGCAGCCGCAAGCCGGCGTGCACCCCAGCGCGGTGCTGGGCGAGGGCGCTCGGGTAGCGGCCAGCGCCGAGGTGCGCGAGCACGTCAGCATCGGCCGTAATGCGGTCATCGGCGAGCGCTGCCGTCTGCTGCCGGGCGTGGTAGTGGGAGACGACTGTGTGTTGGGCGACGACGTGGTGTTGTACCCCAACGTCACGCTGTACCACGGCTGTGTGCTGGGCAACCGCGTCGGCGTGCACTCAGGCAGCGTGATCGGCGCGGACGGCTTCGGCCTGGCCTGGGATAAGGACCACTGGTTCAAAATTCCGCAAACCGGCCGCGTCATCATTGAGGACGATGTGGAAATCGGCGCCAACACCACGGTGGATCGCGGCGCGATGGCGGACACTGTCATCAGGAAAGGCGCCAAGGTGGACAACCTGGTGCAGATCGCCCACAACGTACAGATCGGCGAGCATTCCGCCATCGCCGGCTGCGTCGGCATCGCCGGCAGCGCCAAAATCGGCGCTTACTGCACGGTGGGCGGCGCGGCGATGTTCGTCGGCCATATTGAAATAGCGGATAAAACCCATATCGGCGGCGGCACCCTGGTGTCGAAGTCGATCAAGACGCCGGGCACTTACGCCTCGTCTTACCCATTGCAACCGATGAAAGAGTGGCTGGCCAACGCCGTGCACGTCCGTCACCTGGATGATATGGCCAAGCGGCTCAAGCAGCTCGAACGCGAGCTCAAAGAAATGAAGAATCAGGAGGAGTCCCCCAATGTCTGAACACGCCATCACCATTGATGTCCGCGAAATCATGCGCTATCTGCCGCATCGCTATCCTTTCCTGCTGGTGGACCGTGTCACCGAATTCGAGGAAAACAAACGCATCAAGGCGCTGAAGAACGTCACCATCAACGAACCGTTCTTCGTTGGCCACTTCGAGCAGTATCCGGTGATGCCGGGCGTGCTGATCATCGAGGCGATGGCTCAGGCCGCCGGCATCCTGGCCATCCGCAGCCAGGGCGAGCGCGCCGAGAACGAGCTGTATTTCTTCGTCGGCATCGACAACGCCCGTTTCAAGCGCCAAGTGGTGCCGGGCGATCAACTGACCTTCGAAGTGGAACTGATCACCAGCAAGCGCGGCATCGGCAAGTACTCCGCCCGCGCGCTGGTGGACGGCCAGCTGGCTTGCGAAGCCGAAATCATGTGCGCCAAGCGCGAGGTGTGATCATGGCCATCCATCCAACCGCCATCGTCGACCCCAAGGCCCGGATCGCCGACGACGTCGAGATCGGTCCTTACTCCATCATCGGCCCCAACGTCAGCATCGGCAGCGGCAGCTGGGTTGGTCCCCATGTGGTGATCGAAGGGTACACCACCATCGGCAAGAACAACCGCATCTTCCAGTTCTGCTCGCTGGGCGCCATACCGCAAGACCTGAAGTACGCTGGCGAGCCGACCCGCCTGGAAATCGGCGACAACAACACCATCCGCGAATTTTGCACCTTTAATACCGGTACGGTGCAGGATGGTGGCGTGACCCGCGTGGGCAATGAAAACTGGGTGATGGCCTATGTGCACATAGCGCATGACTGCCAGGTGGGCAGCCATACCATCCTGGCCAATAACGCTACGCTGGCCGGTCACGTACATATCAGCGACTGGGTGTTCCTGGGCGGTTTCACCAGCGTGCACCAATTCGTCATTATTGGCGAGCACGCGATGACCGCTTTCGCCAGCGCCGTGGCTCAGGACATCCCGCCATTTGTGACTGCCCACGGCAACCGCGCTGTGCCCTCCGGTATCAACGCCGAAGGCATGAGACGCCGGGGTTTCAGCGCAGAGCAGATCCGCCGCGTGCGTGGCGCTTATAAGACGCTGTACCGCCAGGGTCTGCCCTTCGAAGACGCCAAGGCCGCCATCCTGGAGGAGGCCGCCGTCGGCCACGACGAGCTGGCGCCGTTCACCCGCTTCTTTGGCCAGTCCGCCAGAGGCATCATTCGCTAAGATCCATGCCCGACACTTTGTTTAAAAGCAAGCGGGCACTGAAGGTCGCCATGGTGGCTGGGGAAGCCTCTGGCGACCTTCTTGCCGCCCACCTGATGGATGCGCTGCTGGCGCGCTATCCCGACATCGAGTTCGCCGGCATCGGCGGCCCGCGGATGGAAGCCAGGGGCTTCGTCAGCCATGCGCCGCAAAGCCGGCTGGCGGTGATGGGCTACGCCGAAGTGCTCAAGCGTTTGCCGGAGCTGCTGCGCATCCGCCGTACCCTGCGCGACCGCCTGATTGCGGAGAAGCCGGATGTTTTCATCGGCATTGACGCGCCTGACTTCAACCTGGATCTGGAGGCCGCGCTCAAACGCGCCGGCATTCCCACCGTTCACTACGTCAGCCCCTCGGTTTGGGCCTGGCGTCCGGAGCGGGTGCAGAAGATAGGCCGCAGCGTCAGTCACATGCTGTGCTTGTTCCCGATGGAGCCTCCCTTGTACCGCCAGGCCGGGGTGCCGGTGACCTATGTCGGCCACCCGTTGGCCAGCGAGATCCCGTTGAGGCCGGACCAGAGCGCGATGCGCGAACAACTGGGGCTGCCGCAGCGCGCGCCGGTGTTCACCCTGATGCCGGGCAGCCGCATCGGCGAACTGGAGCACATGGCGCCGCTGTACATCGAAACCGCCAAGTTGCTGCTGAAAAGCTATCCGGACGCCCAGTTCCTGGTGCCGCTGGCCACGCGTCCAACGATGGAATTGTTCGACCGCATGCTGACCCGTCACAAGGGCTGGGATCTGCCCTTGCGCAAGCTGTTCGGCCACGCGCAGATGGCGATGATCGCCAGCGACGCGGTGTTGGTCACCAGCGGCACCGCCACGCTGGAAGTGGCGCTGACCAAGAAGCCGATGGTGATCAGCTACAAGCTGTCCGCGCTGACTTACCGCCTGGTCAAACGCAAAATCCGTCTGCCCTACGTCGGCCTGCCCAATATCCTGTGCGGGCGCTTCGTGGTGCCGGAACTGCTGCAGAAACAGGCCACGCCGGCCAAGCTGGCGGCGGAGATGCAAAGGCTGTACGAAGATCAGGACGCGCGCCGCGAGATGGTGCAGACCTTTACCGAGCTGCATCAGTCGCTGCGTCAGGACACGGCCGCGCTGGCCGCGGACGCGGTGTTGCAGGTGGCGGGGCGGCAATGAGCGGGCTTGATCTGGAGAGGATCGCCGGCGTCGACGAAGCCGGCCGCGGCCCGCTGGCCGGCGCGGTGTTCGCCGCCGCGGTGATTCTGGACCCGGCCAAGCCTATCGCCGGCCTGGCGGACTCCAAAGTGCTGAGCGAGGCCCGCCGGGACGAGCTGGCCTTGTTGATCAAGCGGGACGCGCTGGCCTGGTGCATCGCCAGCGCCAGTGTCGAGGAAATCGACAAGCTCAATATTCTGCACGCCACCATGCTGGCGATGACACGCGCGGTGCAAGGCCTGCAGCCGCAGGCGACGCGCGCGCTGATCGACGGCAACCGTGTGCCCAAGGGGCTGCCGGTGCCGGGGGAAGCCATCGTCAAGGGCGACGCCAAGGTGGCGGCCATCTCCGCGGCCTCCATTCTGGCCAAAACCGCGCGTGATGCCGAACTGGTGGCCCTGGACGCTCTCTATCCGCAATACGGCTTCGCTCGCCACAAGGGTTACCCCACCGCGGAACACCTGGCCGCGCTGGAACGGCACGGCGCCTTGACGGCTCACCGCAAGAGCTTTGGTCCGGTCAAAGCCTGGCTGGCGCGCCAGCAGGGGCAGTTGTTTTGAGCGGCGAGGGCGCCAAATCCTGCTTCCCGCCGGTAGCGAGGCCGGACGCCCGCGTGCTGGTGCTGGGTTCCTTGCCCGGCGACGCCTCCTTGCAGGCCGGCCAGTACTACGCTCACCCCCGCAATCAATTCTGGCCGCTGATGCAGGCCATCACTGGCCGGCGCTTGGTCGAACTGGCCTACGCCGAGCGCCTGGAGGCGCTGCAGCAGGCCGGCGTGGCGCTCTGGGACGTGATTGCCAGCGCACGGCGCCGGGGCAGCCTGGACGCAGACATCCGCGATCAGCAGTCCAACGATTTGCGCGAGCTGGCGCAAAGCCTGCCGCGGCTGCGCGCGGCCGCTTTCAACGGCGCCACCGCCGCGCGCGCGGCCGGACAGCTGGACGGGCTGGCCCTGGACATCCTGGCCTTGCCATCCTCCAGCCCGGCGCATACCCTGTCGTTTGACAGAAAACTTGAAGTTTGGCGGCAACTGGGACGATATTTGTAGTTGACGATGGCCAAATGCGCTTGTCGTCGCGATGAAACCACCTGGGGGAGCGAATATGGGCCATTACTGCATATGGTTTGTCACGCCGGACGACAGCGTGATGCGCCGGGCCGAAGTGGTGATCAACGGCGTGATCCATTGCCATCAGGTGCTGGAGGAAATCGAGGCGCAGCTGGCGGTAGACTGCGGGCTGACCCAGGTGATGATCGTGGACTGGAAACGTTTTGAAACACCGGAGCCCGCCAGCAAGCTAGCTCATGCGGCCTAAGAGCCTGTTCAAAGTCTGTTGCGCTTGGGCGATACGGCGTTAAAACCGTCTTCGAAACGCTCATGGACTGGATGCGCATTCCGCTTTCTCAGCTGTTTTCGCCTGTCTCTCTCTAGCCGGCAAGATCGTAAACACGCTCTAGGCGGCTAGCTCTTTGGTAGGAGTCAAGCCCGCGGGCGGCCATGCTATCATGGCCGCCTGAATCTTTATGGGGGCGTCTGCGCCATGCGCGTGTTGGGTTTCGCCGGCTATTCCGGCAGCGGCAAGACCACCTTGCTGGAAAAACTGATTCCCCGGCTGACGGCGCGCGGCCTGCGCGTCGCCGTGATCAAGCACACTCACCACGATGTGGACTGGGACACCCCGGGAAAGGATAGCTGGCGCCACCGCCAGGCCGGCGCGGCGCAAGTGCTGCTGGCCTCGGCCCGGCGCCGTATGCTGGTGGAGGAACTGGCGGACAGCAACGAGCTGCCGTTGGCCGCCCACCTGGCCATGCTGGGCCCCTGCGACCTGGTCCTGGCCGAAGGCTTCAAACAGGAAGCCATTCCCAAGATAGAAGTGGTTAACAGCGCTTTGGCCGCGCCGGCCTTGCATCCGGTCGATCCGCAAGTGCTGGCCGTGGTCGGCGACTTGCCGCAGGCGCTGGACATCCCCTGGTTTCACCGCGACGACGCCGACGCTGTCGCCGCCTTCCTGATTTCAAGATTGGACCTGTCCCATGCTGAGCTTTGAACAAGCCCGCGACTGGCTGCTGCAACGCGCCCAGCCGCTGGCCGCCACTGAACAAGTCGAACTGCTGGCCGCGGCCGGCCGCGTGCTGGCCGAGCCGGTGCTGGCCACGCTGGATGTGCCGCCGCACGACAATAGCGCTATGGACGGCTACGCCTTGCGCGCCGCGGAGCAAACCGCGGCGATGCCGGTGTCGCAGCGAGTGCCGGCCGGCAGCGTGCCGCAAGCGCTGGCCGCCGGCAGCGTGGCGCGCATTTTCACCGGCGCGCCCATTCCGCCCGGCGCCGACGCCGTCATCATGCAGGAGCAGGCCGAAACGGCCGACGATGGCGCAGTCAGTTTCAGCCAGCCGGCCAGCGCCGGCCAGAACATCCGTCGCCGCGGCGAAGACATCCGCGCCGGTCAGGAAATCCTGCCGGCGGGCAAGGTGCTGAACCCCGCCGACATCGGTCTGGCTGCGTCCATCGGCGTGGAGACGCTGACGGTGTTCCGCCCGTTGCGGGTGGCGGTATTCTTCACCGGCGACGAGCTGGTGGAGCCGGGCCGGCCGCTGGCCGCCGGCCAGATTTACAACTCCAATCGTTATTGGCTGGCGCCGGCGCTGATGCGCCTGGGCTGCGAGGTGATTGATCTGGGCATTGTCCGCGATTCTCTTGGCGCCACGCGGGAGGCGCTGCGCGACGCAGCGGATGCCGCCGATGTGATCATGACCTGCGGCGGGGTGTCGGTGGGTGAGGAAGACCACGTCAAGGCCGCGGTGGAGGCCGAGGGCTCGCTAGACCTGTGGAAGCTGGCAATCAAGCCGGGCAAGCCGCTGGCCTACGGCAAGGTGGGGCCGGCGGATTTCATCGGTCTGCCCGGCAACCCGGTGTCCGGCTTTGTCACCTTCCAGGTGTTGGCGAGGGGCTTCCTGGAGCGGCGCGCCGGCCTGCCGGTATCGGCGCTGACGCCGGAAGGCCCTTATCCGGCGGCTTTTGATTGGACCCGGCCGGATGCGCGCCGCAGCGAATTCATCCGCGTGCGGCGCGTGTGCGTGGACGGCCGCTGGCAACTGGAGCTGTACCCGCAGCAAGGTTCCGGCGTGCTGATGTCCTGCGCCTGGGCTGACGGCCTGGTGCGCTTGGAGCCGGGTCAGGCGGTGGCGCGCGGCGATATGCTGCCCTATTTGCCGCTGGTGCAGTGAGTCGTGCCCACCATCCGTTTCGTCGACGAAAACGGCGCGCTGCTCGGCGAACAGCAGGCGGCGGCTGGCGATAACCTGCTGGACCTGGCTCGGCTGGCGGACGTGCCCCTGCATTGGCGTTGCGGGCAGGGCACGTGCGGCACCTGCAAGGTGAGGCTGGCGACACCGGAGGCGGAGCAGCGGCCCAGCCGCAAGGAGCGCAACGTGTTGCTCCGCGCCGGCGCCATCGACGCTGCCCTGGCCGCCAGCGAATGCTGGACCGAAGCGCGGCCTTGGCGGCTGGCCTGCCATTTGCATCTGAGCGAGGAAGACTGGGAAGTGGAGTGTCCGGCGTTTTGAGCGCCAAATACACAAGGGCCCGCATGCGGGCCCTTGTGTATTTGGAAAGCGTTTACGATTTTGCGAGCGCTAGCGAAAATGGCTGAAAAAGCCGAGTGCGCACACGTGCATGAGCATTTTGAGGCCGTTTTCAATGCCGCAGCGCCGACGCGTAGCAGATCGTCAACAGCCTCTTTTGATGCGTTATTCGGAAGCGCCGGCCTGTTCGCAGGTGTCGTCCTCGCCGGTCTTGGGCTCCGGGCATTCCGGGCGCAGCCAATGGCGCAACATGGTCAAGGCCACCGCTAGCAGGGTGGGGCCGATGAACAGGCCTATCACCCCCCAGGCGATCAGGCCGCCGATTACGCCCAGAAAGATCAGCGACAGCGGCATCTGCGCGCCCTGGCTGATCAGCAAGGGCTTCAGAATATTGTCTATGGTGTTGATCAGCAAGAAGCCCCAGACCAGCAGGAAGATGCCAAGGCCGGTGTTGCCGGTGTAAAACACCCAGGCCGCGGCCGGCAGCCAGACGATCAGCGTGGGCATTTGCGCCACCGCGACAATGAAGCAGAGGAAGCCCAGCACCAGCGCGCCTGGCACGCCGGCGATCAAAAGGCCGATCACGCACAGGATGGTCTGCGCCAGCGCGGTGCCCACCACGCCGGTGGTAACGCTGCGTATGGTGCGGGCGATCACATCCGGCAATTCGCCGGCCGGCGCGCCGCCCAGCTTGATCACGATCAGCTCCACCATGTCCCACAGCCGGTCGCCGTTGATCAGCAGCAAGCCGGACACAATGATGGCCAGCACGATTTCCAGCAGGCTCAGGCTGAGATTGGCGCCGCCGGACAGCAGCCACAACGCGCCTTGGTTGACCGCCGGGCGGATTTTCTCGAAGAAGCCGGGCAGGTCGGCCTGCACGCTGCCCCACAGCTTTTGCAGGCTTTCGCCCACTACCGGGATATTGGCCAGCCAGGTAGGCGCGTTGGGCAGCGTCAACTGGGTCAGGTCGTGGGTGAGGCCGGACAGGTGGGGCAGGGTGTCGGCCAGGGTCAGCGCCATCAGGCCGATGGGGATGGCCAGGGCCAAGGCCAGCGCCAGCACGATGAGTAGGGCGGCCAATTTGTGGCGCTCTCCCAGCTTTTGCCGTAGTCGGCAATGCATTGGCCAAGCGGAAATGGCAATGATGGCGGCCCAGGTCAGAGCGCCGAGAAAGGGTTGGATCACGCGCAGGCAGGACATCACCAGCAGCGCGATGATGGCGATCTGAAACACCGCCAGGATGCTGACATTGGAGAACGCTTTATTGATGGCCATGGGGCTCTCGGAAAATGAAAACGGGCCGATCGAAAGATCGGCCCGCTGATTCTGCAATGCAATGAGCGTGAATGCAATTGGCGCTTGCCGCTATTGCGGATTCACCGTCGCCAGGGTCTTGGCGAAGGCTTCCGCCTGCGTGAAACCGATCACGCGATCCGCTTCCTGCCCCAGTTTGTCGAACAAGATAATGCCCGGCGGGCCAAACAGGCCGAAACGCTTGAGCAACGCCTGGTGCTCCGCGCTGTTGGCGGTGACGTCGGCCTTGGCCAGCACATAGCCCTGCATTTGGCGGCCGACCGCCGGATTCGGGAAGGTTTCCGCCTCCATCTCCTTGCAGGACACGCACCAGTCGGCGTAGAAATCCAGCAACAGCGGCTTGCCCTCCGCCTTGGTCTTGGCCAGCAGCGCATCCAGTTGTGCGCTGTTGGCCACCGGCTGGAACACCGCCGCGGCCTTGGCCTCCGCCTGGCCCTGGCTCAGCCAGCGCAAGGGGTAGCGCGGGTTGTCGGCGCCGGCCAGCAGGCCGGCCAATTGCGCCGCGCCGATCAGCAGCAGAGCCACCCCGGCGGCCTTGCCCAAGCGGCGCGGAGCGCCGGCGTTGCTCGGCAGCCCCTCCAGCGCGCCCAGGGACACCGCGCTGCCTATCAGCAGCAAGGCCCACAGCAGCATGACCAGCGCGCCCGCCAGGAAGGGCGTGGCCAGCCAGATGGCCAGGCCCAGCATCACGACGCCGAAGCCGGCTTTGACTGTTTTCATCCAGCCGCCGGCGCGGGGCAGCACATGGCCGCCGAAGGTGCCGATCAGGATCAGCGGCAGGCCCAGGCCCAACGCCATCGCGTACAGCGCCGCGCCGCCCAGAACGGCGTCGCCGGTGCTGCCGATATAGCCCAGCGCCAGCGCCAGCGGCGGGGCGACGCAGGGGCCGATGATCAGCGCGGACAGCGCGCCCATCGCGAATACGGTGGCGAATTTGCCGCCGGACAGATGATTAGAGGTGTCGGCCAGCCGCGATTGCAACGCCGACGGCAGCTGGATGGTGAACAGATCGAACATGGACAGCGCGAACACCACCATCAGCGCGCTGGCGCTCAGCACCACCGCCGGCTGTTGCAGCCATACGGTGAGCAAGGCGCCGGTGAGGCCGGCGATGACGCCGACCACGGTGTAAGTCAGCGCCAGGCCCTGCACATAGGTGAAGGACAACAGGAAGCCGCGGCGGCGGGTCAGGGTAGCGCCCTGGCCGGCAATCAATGAGGAGACGATGGGCAGCAGCGGGTACATGCAGGCGGTGAACGCCATGCCGATGCCCGCCAGCAAAAAGGTGCCCAATGTGGTCAGCCAACCCTGGGCTGCCAGCTCATTGTTGCCGGCCGGGGACTTTCCCTGAGGGGGCGCCTCCGACAGCCATTCGCCCAGCTTGCCGCCGGCGGACGGCGTGCCGCCCACTTTGAGCTTGTGGGTGTAAGGCGGATAGCACACGCCGGCGTCGGCGCAGCCTTGCAGGCGTACTTGCAACTCAAACTCTGCCGGCGCATTGGCTTGCAGCGGCACCGTTATCACGTTCTTGCCGGTGAATACGGTTTGTTTGCCGAAGTACGGGTCGTTCTTTTCCTTGCCGGCCGGGAACTGCGGCGCGCCCACCAGCTTGGCCGGCTGGCTGCTGATCTGGGTGCGGTCGCGGTACAGGTAGTAACCGGGAGCCACGTCCAGCGTCAGCTTGAGCTGTTCGCCGGCGCGTTCAACCTTGGCGGCGAAGGCTTGCTCCGCCGGCAGCAGGTCGTCCTGGTTGACGGCGTGCGCGGGCAGGCTCAAGCCCAGGCAGGCCAGCGAGACCGCGAGCAAGCCCACGATCCGGGATGAGAGTAGCGATAAGTTGATTGGCACGGGATGACTCTATGGTTTATGGTCGTTAGCGTTTGAATGACCGGCGCGCTCAGGCATTGGTTCCTTGGCGGCCGGGCGGGGCGCGGAGGGCGGCGGACTGGGTTGCCGCCGCGTCTTGCTATGCGAAAACAATATGCATTAAATTCAAATTCCGGGCAAACGGTAAGATAGAATATTTATATAAAAACTAGGGCGCAACACCATACATCATGCGAGAAACGATTCACTTTGCTCATGCCAACAGTTTTCCGGCCTCGGTTTACCGCAAGTTTCTAGCCGCGTTGGGCGAGCGCCACCAAGTGGGCTTCCTCGATGCCATCGGCCACGATCCGGCCTATCCAGTGACAGACTGCTGGCCCCATCTGGTGGAGGAAACCATTGCGCACATCGAAAGCCACTATCAAGGGCCCATCGTCGGCGTCGGCCATTCGCTGGGCGGCTTTTTGATGTTCTATGCCGCATTGCGCCGGCCGGAGTTGTTCAAGCGCATTGTGATTCTGGATTCGCCGCTGATGGGGCCGTTCCGCTCGCGAGGCATTTGGCTGGCCAAGAAGCTGGGCTTCATCGACCGCGTCACCCCGGGCGGCAACACCCTGAAGCGGCGCGATAACTGGGCATCGGTGGCCATGGTTCACGACTACTTCGCCCGCAAGCCGATGTTTGCCCGTTTCGATCCGGACTGCCTGGCCGACTACGCCGAGCACGGCACCGTGGACGACGGCCAGGGCGGGCGCAAGCTCAAATTCCGTCCGCAGATAGAACATGAGATCTACTGCGCGCTGCCGCATGATTTTCCTCGTTATCGCGGCCAATTGAAAGTGCCGGCCGCCTTTATCGCGGGAGCCGGTTCGGATGTGCTCAAGCCGGCGGACCTGCGCTTCATGCGCAAACACTTCAATATTCAGGTGCAGATGCAGCAGGGCAGCCATCTGTTCCCGCTGGAGCGGCCGGAGGAAACCGCGCGGCGCATTTTGGAGCTGCTGGAGTCTTGAGCGTTTCCAAAGGCGGTTTCAGGCAAAACAAAGCCCGGCCAAGCCGGGCTTTGTTTTGCCGCAAGGAGAGGGCTGAGAACCTGTTTACGATCTGCTGCGCAGCGGCGAGACAGCGTTAAAAACACGCTCAAAATGCTCATGTGCCCCTTGCACATTCCGCTTTTTCGCTTGTTTTCGCCTTGTCTCGCCCTTGCTTGCGAGATCGTGAACAGGCTCTTACAGCATGGCCAGCCGTTGGCGCGCGCTGCGCTCGATGCCGGCGGCATCCAGGCCGCAGTCGGCCAGCAAGCCGGAAGGATCGCCGTGCTCCACGTAATCGTCCGGCAGACCCAATTGCAGCACTGGTTTAAGGATGCCCATTGCTTGCATCGCCTCCACACAGGCCGAACCGGCGCCGCCCATCACCACGTTTTCCTCCACGGTGATGACCAGATCGTGGCTTTCCGCCAGCCGGCACACCAGTTCCGCGTCCAGCGGCTTGACGAAGCGCATGTCGGCCACGGTGGCGTTTAGCGCCTCGGCCGCGGCCAGCGCCGACGTTACCATGCTGCCGAAGGCGAGGATGGCCACTTTTTCGCCCTGGCGGCGCACCAAGCCCTTGCCCAGCGGCAGCGCCGTCATTTCCGCCTGGATCTCGGCGCCGGGGCCGGTGCCGCGCGGATAGCGCACCGCGGCCGGGCTGTTCATCTGGAAGCCGGTGTACAGCATCTGGCGGCATTCGTTTTCGTCCGAAGGCGCCATCACCGTCAGGTTGGGAATGCAGCGCAGGAAGGACAGGTCGAAGGCGCCCGCATGGGTGGGGCCGTCCGCGCCCACCAGGCCGGCGCGGTCGATGGCGAACAAGACCGGCAGGTTTTGCAGCGCCACGTCGTGGATCAGCTGGTCGTAAGCGCGTTGCAGGAAGGTGGAGTAGATGGCCACCACCGGTTTGACGCCGTCGCAGGCCAGGCCGGCGGCGAAGGTGACCGCGTGCTGTTCTGCGATGGCCACGTCGTAATAGCGGTCCGCGTGCTCTTGTTCGAAGCGCACCAGGCCGGAGCCTTCGCGCATTGCCGGAGTGATGCCCACCAGGCGCGGGTCGCGCTTGGCCATGTCGCAGATCCAGTCGCCAAACACCTGGGTGTACTGCGGCTTCCCGCCGCCCTTGCCGCTGGCCAGGCCGTTATTGGGATCGAACTTGGTGACGCCGTGGTATTTGACCGGGTCGCTCTCCGCCAGCTTGTAGCCGTGGCCTTTCTTGGTGACGATGTGCAGGAACTGCGGCCCCTTGAGGCTGCGGATATTGCTCAGGGTGTCCACCAGCACGTCCACATCGTGGCCGTCGATGGGGCCGATGTAGTTGAAGCCGAACTCCTCGAACAGGGTGCCCGGGGTGAAGAAGCCCTTGACGTGCTCTTCCACCTTGCTGGCGATCTCCTTCAGCGGCGGAGCGATGCCCAGCACCTTGCTGGAGCCTTCGCGCATCGCCGCGTAGAAGCGGCCGGACATCAGCTTGGCCAGGTAGTTGTTGAGCGCGCCCACATTGGGTGAGATGGACATCTCGTTGTCGTTGAGCACCACCAGCAGGTCGGTGTCCATCGCGCCGGCGTTGTTGAGGGCTTCAAAAGCCTGGCCGGCGGTCATGGAGCCGTCGCCTATGATGGCCACGCTTTTGCGCTCTATGCCTTGAGTCTTGGCCGCCACCGCCATGCCCAGCGCCGCGCCGATGGAGGTGGAGGAATGGCCGACGCCAAAGGTGTCGTATTCCGATTCGTCGCGCTTGGGAAAGCCGGCCAAGCCGCCTTTCTGGCGCATGCTGCCCATGCGTTCGCGGCGGCCGGTCAGGATTTTGTGCGGATAGGTTTGGTGGCCCACGTCCCACACCAGGCGGTCGTCCGGGGTGTTGAAGACATAGTGAAGGGCGATGGTCAGTTCAATGCTGCCCAGGTTGGAGGCGAAGTGGCCGCCGGTCTTGCTGACGCTTTCCACCAGAAAGTCGCGCAGTTCGGTGGCCAGCGGCGCAAGCTGCTGGCGCGACAGCTTGCGCAGGTCGGCAGGGCATTGAATGGTCTCGAGCAAGGGATACATAGTTTTCTGCTTCTCAGAACGAGCGCGCGACGATGTAGTCGGCCAGTTCCTTCAATCGTTGGGCGGAATCGCCAAATCCTTCCAGCGCGGCAAACGCCTCGTCGCGCAAGTCGCGGGCAAACTGCTTGGCTTCGGACAGCCCCATCAGGCTGACGTAGGTGGGTTTGTCGTGGGCGGCGTCCTTGCCTGCGGTTTTGCCCAGCGTCGCGGTGTCCGCCTCGCAGTCCAGCACATCGTCCACCACCTGGAAGGCCAGGCCCATGCGCTTGGCGAACACGTCCAGACGGGCGGTTTCCTCCTCGCTCAACGGCCGGCCGGCCATGGCGCCCAGCAATACCGACGAGCGGATCAGCGCGCCGGTTTTCAGCAAATGCATGTATTCCAGTTCCGGCTGGTTCAGCGCCTTGCCCACGCTGGCCAAGTCTATGGCCTGGCCGCCGGCCATGCCGGCATGGCCGGCGGCGCGGGCCAGGGTGTGAACCATGGCGAGCTGAGCCGCGGGGGCCACGCCCGGCAGCGGCGCGCTCAGCGTATCGAAGGCATGGGTTTGCAGCGCGTCGCCCACCAAAAGCGCGGTGGCTTCGTCGTAAGCCACGTGACAAGTGGGCTTGCCGCGGCGCAGCACATCGTCGTCCATACAGGGCATGTCGTCGTGCACCAGCGAATAGACGTGGACCATCTCCAGCGCGGCGCCGATGCGGGCCAGGTTGTCGGCCGAGGCGCCCACCAATTCGCCGGCGGCGAACACCAGCAGCGGGCGTACCCGCTTGCCGCCGCCCAGGCAGACGTAGCGCATCGCTTCGTGCAGTTTTTGCGGCGTGTGCTGATCGGAGGGCAGCAGGCGTTCCAGCGCACCTTCCACTTGCTGCTGGATCTCGGTCATCCAGGCCATGAAAGGTTTATTGGCCATTGGGCAATTCCAGTGGTTTGAGTTCGTTGTTTTCGAGTATTTTCAGTTGCTGTTCCGCGTCGGCCAGTTTGGCCTGGCAGAACTTGATCAATTCTATGCCCTGCTTGTAGGAGCCGAGCGCCGTTTCCAGCGGCATGTCGCCGCTTTCCATCGCCTGGATGATGTCTTCCAGTTGGGCCAGTGCGGTTTCGAAACTGGCCGGCGCTTTGTTGGCTTTAGCCATGGCGTTTTCCTTATGGTGCTTTCGTGGTGGCCGCTCCGTGCGGGCTCCGTCGGTGTCGCGTGGGCGCAGGCGGCTCTTTAAGGCCGTCATTCTAGTCCAATTACCGGGTGCGGCGACAGAGGCGATTGAGCGCTTTTGGCAAGCAAGGATGCTGTTGGGATGGTAGTGGCGCGGAAAGCGAGCGCGTCTAGTGGACAATTCCCCGGCGCCCGCATTTGAGGTAGGGTGTCGCCAATTGAAAACGACAGGGGCCAGCATGCATTCGCAACCAACCATTCTGATTACCGGCTGCTCCAGCGGCATCGGCTACCACACGGCCGTAATCCTGGCCCAGCGCGGCTGGCGCGTGATCGCCAGCTGCCGCGCCGCCGCCGATGTGGAGCGCTTGCGCAGCGAGGGCATGGCTTGCATCCGGCTGGACGTGGACGACGCCGACTCCATTCGAGAAGGATTGGCACAGGCGGTAGAGATGGCCGGCGGGCGACTGGACGCCTTGTTCAACAACGCCGGCTTCGGCCAGCCTGGCGCGGTGGAGGACATCAGCCGAGCGGCGATGCGCGAGCAGTTCGAGACCAATCTGTTCGGCCCTTGGGAGCTGACCAACGCCGCGCTCAAAGTAATGCGAGCCCAGGGCCATGGCCGCATCGTGTTCAACAGTTCCATCCTCGGTTTCGCCGCCATGCGCTGGCGCGGCGCCTACAACGCCAGCAAGTTCGCGATGGAAGGCCTGTGCGACACCCTGCGCCATGAGCTGCATGGCACCAATATCCATGTCTCCCTGGTGGAGCCGGGGCCGATAGAAAGCCGTTTTCGCCCCAATGCGCTGGCGCGCTTCCTGAAAAACGTGGACATCGACGCCAGCCATCATAAAGAGGCCTACCAGCAGCAACTGGCGCGGCTGAAGAAAGAGGGCCATGCCGCGCCGTTCACCCTGCCGGCCAGCGCGGTGGCGGAGGCGGTTCACCGCGCCATCACGGCGGCCAAGCCGGCGGCGCGCTACCGGGTCACCTTTCCTACCAAACTGTATTGGTGGCTGCGCCGCTTGCTGCCAACCCGTTGTTTTGACTGGGCCTTGCGCGCGGCGACTTGAGATGGGCCCAAGTCCTTGGCTTAGCATGAGTTTTTCTATGCATAGACATGTTTTTTCTTTGATGCCATTTTGATAGTTTCTTGTTGATCTAGCCGGCGGATTCGCTTTACAGTCACGGCACTTGCTCATGGCATTTCCTCATGCTGGAGCAGGCATAACAATAGAGACGCCGGGTTTCCCGGCTCCGTGACACAAAGGAGTAAGCGAGATGAATCGCTGGAAATGGCTGCCCCTGCTGCTGGCGGGGGCGGGCCTATTCGCGTCCGCTCAGGCGGCCGATATGAACAAGACGCTGCGGGTGAATTTCGTCGCGCCTGAGTCCGGTTTCGATCCGGCCAAAGTGTACGATGTCTACTCTTTGGGGGTGATCGACAATATCTTCGATACCTTGTATCGATACGACTATTTGGCGCGGCCGCTTGTCGTGACGCCGGCCACGGCCCAAGGTTTGCCTCAGGTATCCGCGGACGGAAAGGTGTTCACCATCAAGATCCGGCCCGGCATCTATTTTGCAGACGATCCCGTTTTTAAAGGCAAAAAGCGCGAACTGACCGCTATGGACTACGCCTATAGCTTCAAGCGATTTGCCGATCCGGTGGTGAACTCGCCCAGCCCGGCGGGCTTTACCGATTTCATCATCGGTTTGGAGGAAGCGGGAAAGCAGGCCCGCAAAACCGGGAAATTCAATTACGACGGTCCAATGGAAGGCATCCAGGTGTTGGACCGTTACACACTGCAATTGCGGTTGAAAAAGCCCAACTTCAATTTCATCAATACCCTGGCGGCCCAAAACGCCGGCGCGGTGGCGCGGGAGGCGATCGAGGCTTACGCCAAGGATACCAACTCTCATCCGGTGGGCACCGGCCCATATATGTTGAAAGACTGGAAGCCGGGCAACCGGATCATGCTGGAGGCTAATCCGGGATACCGCAAGGACGTGTTCAGCAGCGTTGCCGCCGCAGATCCGGCCAATGCCGAAATCATGCGAGATTTACAGGGCAAGACCCTGCCCATCGTGGGACGCATCGATATCAAGGTGCTGGAAGAGGAGCAGCCGCGCTGGCTGTCCTTCCTCAACAAGCAACTGGATGTGTCCGGCGTGCCCAAGTCCGCCATTCCCTCCACCGTGCACAGCAGCGAGGCCAACCCCTTCCAGGCCAGCCTCAATCCGATGCTGGCGCAGCGCGGCATCCGCTTGCACCACAATCTGGGCATGGATGTGACTTATGCCTTCTTCAATATGCGCGACCCGGTGGTGGGCGGCTACAGCAAGCAAAAGGTCGCCTTGCGCCGCGCCATCGGCATGGCCTATCCCAGCCAGGAAGTGATCAAGCTGCTGTATAGCGGCCAGGCTATCCAGTTGCAGAATCTGGTGCCCCTGAACATGGTGGGCAATGACCCGCACTTCCGTGGCGCGCCGGATTTCAACCCGGCGCTGGCCAATGCTTTGCTGGATCAGGCCGGCTACAAGATCGGTCCGGACGGCTACCGTCGCCAGCCCAACGGTCAGCCGCTGTTGATCACTCAGGCCACTCAGGGCAGTGCTTTCGACAAGCAGTTCAACCAGATATGGCAGAAGGCTTTCGACAGCATCAAGCTTCGCGTCGTCTTCAAAGTGGCCAAGTGGAACGAAAACCTCAAGGCCTCTTATGCCGGAAAACTGCAAATGTGGACTTTAGGCGGGTCGGCGGCGACGCCGGACGGGGATGACTTCGTTTCGTCGTTATGGAGCGGTTTGATCGGCCAGGGCAGCAAGACGTTTTTCAGCCACCCGGATTATGACCGGGCCTACCTGGCATCCCAAATCCTGCCGAATGGTCCGGAGCGGGATAAGCAGTTTGATCGGATGAACCGGGTAGCGGCCGCTTATCAGCCGATGATTCCGGGGGTGACGCGCTTTAACAACATCGTCAGCCACGGGTACGTGAAAGGCTTGAAAGTGCATCCTATGTCGGTCGATGGCGTTGCCGGCTCCTGGCGCTATGTCGATATTGACCTGAGCCAGCGGCCTTGAGGCTTGGATTGACCTAAATGCGCCAGGTGGCGCGTTCCACCTGCTGGAGATTCCCGATGTTCAATTTCATCATTCGCCGAATCTGGCAGATGGTGCCGACGATGTTCGGCGTCATGCTGCTGGTGTTCGTGCTGTTCAACTGGGTGGGCGGAGACCCCACCTACATCCTGGCGGGCAAGCGCCTGACGCCCGAAATGCTGCTGAATATCCGTGCCCAGCTGGGCCTGGATAAAAGCCTGCCGGAGCAGTTCTGGCTCTTCGTCAAGCAAGTGGCCGCTTTCGACTTTGGCACTTCCTGGTCCACCCAGCAATCGGTCTCCGCCACGCTGGCCTCGCGCATCGGCCCCTCGCTGACGCTGACCGGCACCTTGCTGGTGTTTGAGCTACTGACCGCGCTGCCCATCGCCATCGTCGTGGCTTACTACCGCGGCACGCTGACCGACCGCATGGTGACACTGATCTGCACCGTGGCCATGTCCATCAGTTCGCTGGCCTACATCATCGTCGGCCAGTACTTGCTGGCTTTCAAACTGGACTGGTTTCCGGTGATGGGGTGGGACGACGGCAGCCTGCTGCGCAGCCTGCTGATCTACGTGCCGCTGCCGCTGATCCTGGGCATGCTGGTGTCGCT
Organism: Chromobacterium haemolyticum DSM 19808; assembly: GCF_000711885.1. Classification (GTDB taxonomy): domain Bacteria; phylum Pseudomonadota; class Gammaproteobacteria; order Burkholderiales; family Chromobacteriaceae; genus Chromobacterium; species Chromobacterium haemolyticum. The sequence goes on along the minus strand of NZ_JONK01000031.1, from coordinate 2,016 downwards.
GGCGCCCAATGTGCGTTTTTACCGCAGCTTTGTGGTGGAAGAGCTGGGCCACGACTACGTGCGCACCGCGCGCGCCAAGGGCCTGTCGGAAAAAACCGTGCTCTTCAAGCACGTGCTGCGCAACGCGCTGATCCCGGTGGTCACCGCGGTAATGATGTCCTTGCCCTTCCTAGTGCTGGGTTCGATGCTGCTGGAGCGCTTTTTCGGTATTCCCGGCATGGGCAATGAACTGCTGATGGCGGTGGACAAGAGCGATTTCCCGGTGATCAAAGCCATCACCGTGACCATCGCCGCCGCCGCCATGGTGTTCAACCTGCTGGCCGACATCATCTACAAGTGGATCGATCCACGCGTGCAACTCAAGTAAGCGCGGAGCACAAAACATGACAACATTGCAAAACACTGCCGGCGCCGCGCCGGCCGCCCCCTCGCGCAGCCTGTGGGCGCTGGGCTGGCAACGCCTGAAGCGCGACCGTATCGGCTTCGTTTCGCTCTGGGTGGTGGTGGCTTTCATGCTGCTGGCGGCCGCCGGCTGGCTCAACCTGGCCGGCCGTGGCTGGAACGACGAAATCGCCGCTTCCTACGCGCCGCCCACACTGTTGCTGGAACAATACCGCCAGCAGGACACCACAGCCGCCGCCGGAGGCCCTTCCACTGCCATTGTGCCCACCGAACGGCTGAAACCGTCGGAAGACCCCATCCACGATTGGCTGGAAGCCGCGCGTCCCCACGCGGCCCAATATGCCAAGCCTGAGGTGAAAAAAGTGGAATCGCTGCCCTTCGGCGCGGACCAGCGCGGCCGAGATATTCTGGACAAAGTGATCAAGGGCACCGCCACCTCGCTGCTGGTGGGCTTCTTCGGCGCGCTGTTGTCCATCCTGATCGGCACCTCGCTGGGCGCGGTGGCCGGTTACTTCGGCCGCAAGGTGGACGACTTCCTGATGTGGTTTTACAGCGTGTTCACCTCGGTGCCGGACATGCTCTTGCTGCTCGCCTTCGCCGCCGTGGCCGGGCGCGGCATCGCCACCGTCATTCTGGTGCTGTCGCTGACCAGCTGGACCGGTACCTTCCGCCTGGTGCGCGCGGAGTTCATCAAGAACCGCTCGCGCGAATACGTGCAGGCGGCGGACGCCATCGGCGCCAGCCACAGCCGCCGCATGTTCATTCACATCCTGCCCAATGTCTCCCACCTGCTGCTGGTGCAGTTCTCCCTCTTGATGGTGGGCCTGATCAAGTACGAAGTGATCCTGTCCTTCCTCGGCTTCGGCGTCGACGTGCGCCAAGTCAGCTGGGGCTCCATGTTGGCGGAAGTGCCGGAAGAGCTGTTGCAAGGCTATTGGTGGCAACTGGCCATGGTGGTGGTGTTCATGTCCACCTTGGTGACCGCTTTCAGCATGTTGACCGATGCGCTGCGCGACGCGCTGGACCCGCGCGCGGCGGCGAAGTGAGTGGGGGAGAACAGACTATGACCCAAAACCAGACCCTGCTGTCGGTGCGCAACCTCAAAGTGGCGTTCCGCCAGGAGAACGGCGGCGAATTCCAGGCGCTCAAGGGCGTCAGCTTCGACATCCCGGCCAAGCGCACCGTGGCGCTGGTGGGCGAATCCGGCTCCGGCAAATCGGTGACCTCGATGGCCATCATGCGGCTGCTGTCGCCGCAGCACGCGCACATCGCCCCGGACAGCCAGATCCTGCTGCAAGGGCGGGATCTGCTCAAGGCCAGCGGCGCCGAGATGCGCGCGCTGCGGGGCAAAGACATCGCGATGATCTTCCAGGAGCCGATGAGCTCGCTGAACCCGGTGTTCAGCGTGGGCGAGCAGATCATGGAAGCCCTGATGCTGCACGCCAAGCTGGGCCGCCGGGCCGCGCGCCGGCGCGCGATCGAACTCTTGCGCGAAGTGGGCCTGCCGGAACCGGAAAGCAAGGTGGACAGCTACCCGCACCAGCTATCCGGCGGCCAGCAGCAGCGGGTGATGATCGCGATGGCCATCGCCTGCGAACCCAAGCTGCTGATTGC
>NZ_JONK01000030.1 GCF_000711885.1 Chromobacterium haemolyticum DSM 19808 | reverse complement strand
ATCAGCAGGGCTAGGTGTAGGCGGTCCCAAATGCCTAGCGCTTGCCAATCGCGCAGTCTTCGCCAGCAGGTCATACCGCTGCCAAAACCGAGTTCCTGTGGGAGGTCCTCCCAAGGAATGCCGGTAGTGAGAACAAACAAGATGCCGTTGAGGGCGGCAAAATCATCCAACCGCGGCCGCCCACCCCGGCGGGAACGCGGTGGTGGAGGAAGTAGTGGTTGCAATGACTTCCAGAGCTTCTGACTGACGACTTTCCGTTTCATCTTCGCCAAATGCGGGCATACGCATCTGACATCAAGAGGTTTTGTTAGCGGGTCTTAAGTGCATTGCGCGTAACAAGGGCCATCTTTGGAGCTCCGCGAGCCTTGATCCTGTCGCAAAGCTCCAGAACGTCAGACGGCTTCACTTCCGCCAGCGGCATGCCGCCTAGCCAGGGTAATACGTCCTTGTCCATGATCCGGCGCATCGTCTTCTGATAGCTGCCTGATTTTCCCTCCAACTGCTCATCCAACCAATTGTCGGCGAAGGCCGCAACCGTGTTGAGCCGTTCCACTTTGGCCGCTTGGACTGCTCGCTTAGGGGACTCTCCATGAGCTACTAGCTCTGCCCATGCATCCCGCTGCTTACGTGCAGCTTTCAAGCTGATTTCTGGGTAAGGCCCAATAGTCAAAGTCGGCTGCCGAACACCATGCAATTGATAACGATAGCGCCAGACCTTGGTGCCGCTAGGCATCACTTCCAGCAGCAAGCCACCCGAGTCCGTGATCCGGTAGCGAGCATCTTTTGGCTTCAATGCATTGATACGGGCATCGGTCAGTAGTTTGGTAGCTCTTGGCATAGTCTCCCCTTTGGTACACGCTCGAAATCAAAGGTACACGATAGTGGCTATAAGCCTTGCTCTATGTAGGTTCCAAAATTTATGCGCGAAATTTGACAAAAAAACTCCGGAAAAATAGAGTCGATTCGTTATAAAAATCAAAATCAAATGCTTTGCAAGTCATTGAAATGTATTGAATTTTTTGTGTTTGGTACACGTATATTGGTGTTGAAATTTGTGTACCAAATTGATATGACAATGTATTTAAAATTTGATCTTTAGGATAGGAAAAGGCGTTGGTCTAGGTACACATAAAAACCTACTCTATCGAGTGTGTGCCTAAGTGTGTACCTAAAGCCATCGGCTGTCTATGGATGTTGCTGGATGCTACTGGACGAGAGAATGTAGCAATAGCAATGGTTGTGAGGGGTTTTTTGGATGCTACTGGATGTCGTCGGACATCCAGTTATTTGCCAATACAGAACCGGCTGAAGATCACCCCCAGCAGATCGTCGGCGCTGAATTCGCCGGTGATCTCGGACAGCGCGTTCTGCGCCATGCGTAGCTCCTCGGCGAAGATTTCCACTTGCTCCCAGTCCGCGTGCGCCAGCTCCAGGTGTTCGGCGGCGCGGCGGATGGCGTCCAGGTGGCGCTGGCGCGCCAGGAACACGCCTTCGCCGCCGCCGCTGTAACCTATCATTTCCAGCAGCTTGGCTTTGAGCAGATCCACGCCGGCGTGGGTGCGCGCGGACAGGCGCACCAGCGGGTGGCCGTCTTCATCGGCCAGGCCCGGCGCTTCGCCGGACAGGTCCACCTTGTTGAACACGTGCACGCGCGGTAGCGCGGCCGGCAGCCGTTGCAGGATGGCTTGAACCTCGCCGGTCAGGCCATCGCGGCTGTCCGCCAGCACCAGGGCCAGGTCCGCGCGCTCCACCGCCTGCCAGGTGCGTTCTATGCCTATCTTCTCCACCACGTCGTCGGTGTCGCGCAGGCCGGCGGTGTCGATGATGTGCACCGGCACGCCGTCGATGACGATTTCCTCGCGCACGGTGTCGCGGGTGGTGCCGGCGATGTCCGTCACGATGGCGATGTCGTCGCCGGCCAGCGCGTTCATCAGGCTGGATTTGCCGACATTGGGCTGGCCCACCAGCACCACGTGCATGCCCTCGCGCAGGATGGCGCCCTGTTTGGCGGTGGCCTGTACCTGCACCAGCCGGCCGCGCAGCCGTTCAAGCTTGCCCAGCGCGTCCGCCTGTTTGAGGAAGTCGATTTCCTCTTCCGGGAAGTCCAGCGTCGCCTCCACCAGCATGCGCAGGGTGATCAGCTCGTCCACCAGCACGTGGATTTCCTTGGAGAACGCGCCTTTCAGCGATTTAAGCGCGCTCTTGGCGGCGGTTTCGCTGCTGGCGTCGATCAAGTCCGCCACGCTTTCCGCCTGGGCCAGGTCCAGTTTGTCGTTGAGGAAGGCGCGCTTGGTGAATTCGCCCGGTTCCGCCAGCCGCGCGCCCAGCTCCACGCAGCGCGCCAGCAGCATTTTCAGCACCACCGGCCCGCCGTGGCCTTGCAGTTCGATCACGTCCTCGCCGGTAAAGCTGTTGGGGCCGGGGAAGTAGAGCAGCAGGCCGTTGTCCAGCGGCTGGCCGTGGGCGTCGACGAAGTCTGTGTAGAGCGCGTAGCGCGGCTTGGGCGTTTTGCCGCCGCTGATGGCGGCGGCGAAGGGCAGCAAATCCTTGCCGGACACGCGGATTACGCCAACGCCGCCGCGGCCGGGAGCGGTGGCGATGGCGCAGATAGTGGCGGGGGTGTAGCTGAGGCTCATGGGCATTCCTTGGAATCTGGGCCGCGGCCCCCGCGCGGCGGGGCGTCGTGGCGAATACGCTTCAATTATCCAGCAAAAAACCCGGCCATGCGGCCGGGTTTGGGGTTCAGAGCGCGCGGGGCAATCAGGATTGCAGCGCGGCCTTGTTTTTCTTCTCGATGCTCTTGTTGATCTGCCACTGCTGGGCCATCGACAAGATGTTGTTGACCACGTAGTACAGCACCAGGCCGGATGGGAAGAAGAAGAACATCACCGAGAAGGCCACCGGCATGATTTTCATCATCTTGGCCTGCATCGGGTCCGCCGGCGGCGGATTCAGGAAAGTTTGCAGGAACATGGTGGCCGCCATGATCACCGGCAGCACATAGTACGGGTCCGGGCGGGCCAAGTCGGTGTACCACAGGATCCACGGCGCCTGGCGCAGCTCAACCGAAGCCAGCAGCGCCCAGTACAGGCCGATGAACACCGGGATCTGAATCAGCATGGGCAGGCAGCCGCCCAGCGGATTCACCTTCTCGGACTTGTACATCTCCATCACCGCCTGCTGGAACTTCATGCGGTCGTCGCCGTACTGCTCCTTCATGCGCTCAAGACGCGGCGCCAGCGCCTTCATCTTGGCCATGGAGCGGTAGGACGCGGCGGTCAGCGGGTAGAAGATGGCCTTGACGGTCAGGGTCAGCAGCACGATGGCCCAGCCCCAGTTCTGCACCAGCAGGTGCAGCTTGGTCAGCAGCCAGAACAGCGGGGAGGCGAAGATGTGGAAGATGCCGAAGTCCTTGGCGTATTCCATGCCGTCGGCCAGCTTGCTGATCACATCGTACTCTTCCGGGCCGGCGAACAGCGGCACGGACACGCTCAGGCTCTGGCCCGGGGCGATGGTGGCGTAATCCACCAGCGCGGCGGCGGAGTTCAGGCCGTTGCTCTGTTTTAGCTCAAAGCGGCAGGACTTGTCGTCCTTGCACACGCTGGCGCCGTCCAGCGGCTTCAGAATCCACGCGGACATGAAGTAGTGCTGGATCATGGCCACCCAGCCGTCGCTGCCGGTCTTGGCGTAATCGCCCTTGCCCTTGGCCAGGTCGTCGAAGCTCACCTTCTGGAATTTGTTTTCCGAGGTGTAAACAGCCGGGCCGGTGAAGGTGTGGGCCAGGCGGCCTTCGCCTTCCGGCGTTTGGCTGTCGCGCAGCAGGCGGTAGTAAGCGGTGGCGGCCAGCGGCGCGGCGCCGCCGTTGGCGATGTCGTAACGCACGCCAATCTTGTAGCTGCCCTTGGTGAAGGTGTAGATCTTGCTTACCTTCACGCCGTTGGCTTCCGGCGCGGTCAGCTTCACTTCCAGCTTGTCGCCGGAGAGCTCGTAGCTGGTCTTTTCAGCGGTGAACACGGTTTTGTGGGTGGGCAGCGCCGGGTTGCTGGCGGCCACCAGGCCGGTTTGCGCCACATAGACGCGGCCGTTCCGGTCCGTCAGCAGATCAAGCGGCTTTTTGCTGTCCACGGCGGAATCGTGCTTCAACAGCGTCAGCTGGCGCAGATCGCCGCCCACGGTGTCGATCTCCGCCTTCAGCACATCGGTGTTCACCGTGATGCGCTGGCCGGAAGTCAGTTTGTTGGAATCCACCGGCTGGGCGTTGTGGGACGCGCCGTTGGCGGCCTGCTGCTGCGTGGCGGCCTGCTTTTGCGCGGCAACTTGCTGCGGCGTCGGCTTGGGCGCGAAAAACTCCTGCCAACCTAGCAGGATGCCCAGGGACAGCATGATGAAGATTATGAGGCGCTTGGAATCCATCTCTCGATACCGGATTTAAGTTCAGGGAACTGGGTCGTAGCCGCTGCCGCCCCAGGGGTGGCAACGTCCGATGCGTCTGGCGGCCAGCCAGCCGCCCTTGAGTGCGCCGTGCTTTTTCACCGCTTCGATCGCGTAGCTGGAACAGGTGGGCTGGAAGCGGCAACGCGGTGCCAGCCACGGGCTGATAGCCAGCTGGTAAAAACGGATCAGGAGGATGAAGAGGCGCGACATCGTGCCAGTTTAGCAAACAGAGAAGACAAAGCCGTGATCACTTCAGTTCGCTCGGCGCGCGTAAAAGGCACCTTGGCGCGGACCACGAAGTCCATGTCCGGCAGCGTTTGCCGGTTCAGGCGGAACCATTCGCGCACCGTGCGCTTGATGTAGTTGCGACGCACGGCCCGCTTGTGGACCTTGCGGCCCACCACCAGGCCCAGCCGCGCGTGCCCCAATTCATTGGGTCGGGCCGATACCTGAAACGTGGCGTTGCTGCGCGACATCCGCAAACTAAAAACGGATGAGAACTCATCCGTTTTTAATAGCCGGTGCGCACGGCGAAAGCGGTAAGCCGACAAAGGCTTATACGGCCAGACGCTTGCGGCCTTTGGAACGACGAGCTGCGATCACAGCACGGCCGCCGCGGGACTTCATGCGGACCAGAAAGCCGTGAGTGCGTTTACGACGGGTATTGGAGGGCTGGTAAGTACGCTTCATGATTGGAATTCCTGTTTCGAAACGGAAATAAACGCGTGATTTGACAGGATAAACGCCGGTTTGTCAATGAGGAATTTTCTAAGCACCTGTGGATAACTTTGAGAAAAACCGTTAGAATGCCAAGGCTTACCGTTCCGAGTTCGCTGCGCAATTATTGAACGCGCGCCGGTGCGGAACGCCAACCCTAGAGAAGCACTGCCAAAATTCAGCCCCACCCACTGGAGCAACGCGCGCCCGCGCAAGCGCGGCGCGGGCCGATCCAGGAATTTTGCCAGCGGTTCTCGGGGGCCGCCCCATCCATGCATCGCCCGCCTTGCGGCCCGGCGATGCGCGGCCCGCGGCCCTTGAATCATGCCGAACACACGTCGTCCGCCCCGCGTACGGGGCGCGGCGGCTTCTCCCGCCGCTTGGCCGTAACGCCGACAGCGGGTTTTTCGCTTTTACTTGCGTATATGTAATGACCGAACTGGATCAATTTTGGCCTGGCTGCCTGGCCCGCCTGGAGGCCGAACTGTCTTCGCAACAGTTCAATACCTGGATCAAGCCGCTATCGGCCGAAACCACGGAAGAGGGCATCGCGCTGTTTGCGCCCAACCGCTTCATCATGCAGTTCATCAAGGACCGCTTCCTGGCGCGCATTGAAGAACTGGCGGTGGAACTGGTGGGCGAATGCTTGGTGGAGCTGCGCCTGGGCGCGCCCGCCGGCCGGCCGCTGGCCGCGCCCGCGATGGCGCCGGCCAAAGCCAAGCCCGCACCCAGCGTGCCGGCGCCCAGCGCGCCGTCCCAGGCCAAGCAGGCCGCGGTCAAAGCCATTGGCGGCAGCCACGAAAGCACCCGGCTCAACCCCTCGTTCACCTTCGACACCCTGGTGACCGGCAAGGGCAACCAGCTGGCGCGCGCCGCGGCCATGCAAATTGCGGAAAACCCGGGCGACCAAGCCTACAACCCGCTGTTTGTCTACGGCGGCGTGGGCCTGGGTAAGACCCACTTGATCCAGGCCATCGGCAACCACGTGTTCCAAAAGAACCCGCAAGCCAAGATCCGCTACATCCACGCCGAACGCTACGTGGCCGACATCATGCGCGCCTACCAGCACAAGGCCTTTGACGAATTTAAGCGCTACTACCACTCGCTGGACCTGCTGCTGATCGACGACATCCAGTTCTTCGCCGGCAAGAACCGCACCCAGGAAGAATTCTTCTACGCCTTCAACGCGCTGATCGAGGGCGGCAAGCAGGTCATCATGACCTGTGACAGCTACCCCAAGCAGATAGAAGGCATGGAAGAGCGGCTGATCTCCCGCTTCTCCTGGGGCCTGACCGTGGAAATCCAGCCGCCGGAGCTGGAAATGCGCGTGGCCATCTTGATGAAAAAGGCCGAGGCCGACAGCATCAAGCTGGATCACAACGTGGCCTTCTTCATTGCCCAGAACGTGCGCTCCAACGTGCGCGAACTGGAAGGCGCGCTCAAGCGCGTGGTGGCTTACGCCCGCTTCACCAATCAGAACATCTCGCTGGAACTGGTCAAGGAAGCGCTCAAGGACATCCTGGCCGCCGGCAACCGCCAGGTGACCGTGGACGCCATCCAGAAAACCGTGGCCGAGTACTACAAGATCAAGCTGTCCGACATGCACAGCAAAAAGCGCAGCCGCGACATCGCCCGGCCGCGCCAGGTGGCGATGGCGCTGGCCAAGGAACTGACCCAGCTGTCCCTGCCCAATATCGGCGACGCCTTTGGCGGCCGCGACCACACCACCGTGCTGCACGCCTGCAAGACCATTGCCGAAATGCGCGGCAACGACGCCGATATCGCTCACGATTACGACACGCTGCTGGCCATGCTGCGTAACTAAGACCATGAAGCCTAACTTGAACCGACTCACAAACACCCAACGGGAGCCCGCCCCATGCTGATCCTGCAAGCCGAACGCGATGCCCTGCTCAAGCCACTGCTGGCAGTCACCGGCATTGTCGAGCGTCGTCACACCCTGCCCATCCTGTCCAATGTGCTGATAGAGAAAAAAGGCGGACAAGTGGGCTTCCTGGCCACGGACCTGGAAATCCAGATCACCACCGCCAGCAGCGATGAATTACCGGGCGAAGACTTCCGCCTGACCACCTCCGCCAAAAAGCTGCAGGACATCCTGCGCGCCATCCCGGGCAACGCCACCGTGACCCTGGAACAACTGGACGGCGGCCGCCTGACCCTGAAAGCCGGCAAGAGCCGCTTCAACCTGCAAACCCTGCCGGCCGACGACTTCCCGCTCTTGTCCGTGGGCAGCGCCAGCGACTCCAGCTTCAGCCTGAGCCAGCGCGAACTCAAGCGCCTGATCTCCCAGGTGCAATACGCAATGGCGGTGCAGGACATCCGCTACTACCTGAACGGCCTGCTGATGCAGACCGACGGCAACCAAGTGCGCCTGGTGGCCACCGATGGCCACCGCCTGGCCTTCGCCAGCGCGGACGTGGAAGCCAACCTGCCCAAATCCGAAGTGATCCTGCCGCGCAAGACCATCATCGAGCTGTACAAGCTGCTGCAGGACATCGACGACCCGATCAACATCGAAGTGCTGGCCAACCAGGTGCGTTTCAGCTTTGGCTCCACCGTCATCATCAGCAAAGTGGTGGACGGCAAGTTCCCGGACTACAACCGCGTCATCCCGCTGGACAACGACAAGATCTTCCTGATCGAACGCCTGGAATTCCTGCACGCCTTGCAGCGCGCCGCCATCCTGGCCAACGAGAAATTCCGCGGCGTGCGCCTGGTGCTCAAGCCCGGCTCCATGTCCATCCTCTGCACCAACAGCGAGCAGGAAGAAGCGGAAGAAGAACTGGAAATCGCCTACCAGGGCGGCGAGCTGGAAATCGGCTTCAACATCAACTACCTGATGGACGTGCTGACCAACCTGCCGGCGGACACCCTGCAAATGGCCTTTGGCGACTCCAACCGCAGCACCCTGGTCACCATACCGGACGTGAGCAACTTCAAATACATCGTCATGCCCATGCGGATTTGACGCCGGCCGCCACCCGGCAGCCCGCCGGCGGCGGAGGCCCCGCCCCCGCCCCGGCAAACGGATTTTCAGATTGACCGGCAGAGGCCGGCCGCGCGGTGCCAGGAATCACTCCCGGCCCGCCCGGCCCCTCTCCATACAGAAAGCAGCAGATGAGCGAACAGGAATACGGCGCGGATAGCATCAAAGTCCTCAAAGGATTGGATGCCGTACGCAAACGCCCCGGCATGTATATTGGCGACACCTCGGACGGCACCGGCTTGCACCACATGGTGTTTGAAGTGCTGGACAACGCCATTGACGAAGCGCTGGCCGGCCATGCCGACACCATCAAGGTCATCATCAACCCCGACAACTCCATCACCGTGGAAGACAACGGCCGGGGCATCCCCACCGACATCCACCCGGAAGAAGGGCGATCGGCGGCGGAAGTGATCATGACCATCCTGCACGCCGGCGGCAAATTCGACAGCAACAGCTACAAGATCTCCGGCGGCCTGCACGGCGTGGGCGTCTCCGTGGTGAACGCGCTGTCCGATTGGCTGAAACTGAAAATCTGGCGCGACGGCAAAGTCCATGAAATGGAATTCCGCCGCGGCGACGCCGTGGCCCCGCTCACCGTGACCGGCCACACCAACCACCGCGGCACGGAAGTGACCTTCCGCGCCAGCGAAGAAACCTTCGGCCTGGTGGAATTCCACTTCGACATCCTGGCCAAGCGCATCCGCGAACTGTCCTTCCTGAATCAGGGCGTGGGCATCCAGCTGATAGACAAGCGCACCGGCAAGGAAGAAAACTTCGCCTTCTCCGGCGGCGTGGCCGGCTTCGTGGAATACATGAACCGCAACAAGACCGTGCTGCACCCCAAAGTGTTCTACGGCATTGGCGAAAAAGACGGCATGAGCGTGGAAGTGGCGATGCAGTGGAACGACTCCTACCAGGAAAGCGTCCAGTGCTTCACCAACAACATCCCCCAGCGCGACGGCGGCACCCACATGACCGCGCTGCGCCAGGTGATGACCCGCACGCTGAACCAGTACATCGAAGAATCCGAAGTGGCCAAAAAGGCCAAGGTGGACACCTCCGGCGACGACATGCGCGAAGGCCTGACCTGCGTGCTCTCCGTCAAACTGCCGGACCCCAAGTTCTCCAGCCAAACCAAGGACAAACTGGTTTCCAGCGAAATTGGCCCGGTGGTCAATGAAGTGATCAGCGAAGCACTGAAAACCTATCTGCTGGAACACCCCAACGACGCCAAAATCATCTGCGGCAAGATTGTGGAAGCCGCCCGCGCCCGCGAAGCCGCGCGCAAGGCCCGTGAAATCACCCGCCGCAAAGGCATCATGGACGGCCTGGGCCTGCCCGGTAAACTGGCGGACTGCCAGGAAAAAGACCCCAAGCTGTGTGAACTGTATCTGGTGGAGGGTGACTCCGCCGGCGGCTCCGCCAAACAAGGCCGCGACCGCAAATTCCAGGCCATCCTGCCGCTGAAGGGCAAGATCCTGAACGTGGAACGCGCCCGCTTCGACAAAATGCTGCAAAGCCAGGAAGTGGCCACCCTGATCACCGCCATGGGCTGCGGCATTGGCAAAGACGAATACAACCCGGACAAACTGCGCTACCACCGCATCATCATCATGACCGATGCCGACGTGGACGGCGCCCACATCCGCACCCTGCTGCTCACCTTCTTCTACCGCCAAATGAGCGAACTGGTGGAGCGTGGCCACATCTACATTGCCCAGCCGCCGCTGTACAAGGCCAAACTGGGCAAGCAAGAGCGCTACCTCAAGGACGACTCCGAGCTCAACCAGTTCCTGCTGCAACTGGCGTTGGAAAAAGCCGAACTGATCCCGGCGGAAGGCGCCGCCGCATTGTCCGGCGACACCTTGGGCGAAATTGCCCGCCAGTTCCTGCTGACCCGCTCCGTGATTGAACGCGAAAGCCGCGTGATAGACCCGCTGGTGCTGGAAGCCATGCTCAAAACCGGCCCGCTGTCCCTCAGCAGCCAGCAAGAAGCGGACGCCGCGCTGGCCAAACTGAGCGCGCTGCTGCCGGCGGACGCCATCGAACTGCAACTGCTGCGCGACGAAAAGAACGACGGCCACCTGATCAAGATCATCCGCAAACTGCACGGCAACGTGATGGTAACGGTGATGGACCAGGACTTCCTGGAATCCGGCGACTACGCGGAAATGAAGAAAACCGGCGACATGCTCAGCGGCCTGCTGCGCGAAGGCGCCCACGTCAAACGCGGCGAAACCGTGAAACCGGTGGCGGAGTTTGGCGAAGCGCTGGACTGGCTGCTGGCGGAAGTGAAGAAGGGCATGAACATCCAGCGCTATAAAGGCCTGGGCGAGATGAACCCGGAACAGCTGTGGGAAACCACGATGGACCCCACCGTGCGCCGCCTGCTGAAGGTGCGCATTGAAGACGTGATGAGCGCGGACGACGTGTTCACCACCCTGATGGGCGACGAAGTGGAACCGCGCCGGAACTTCATCGAGGGCAATGCCTTGATTGCGCGGAATATTGACGTGTAAGGTTGTAGGGTGACACTCAAAGTGAAATTTGTGTCAGGTTAGTGAAAAAATGCTGACACAGATAATGAAAAAACCCACCGGATAGTCTCGGTGGGTTTTTTCACGATGGATCAAACTGCTGCTTTTCGACCTTTGCTGCCGTTGGCAGTCCGGCTCAACTTAGTCCATGATGTGCAGGTCAGCAGCCGTAAGCGAGGGGGCGGGCTACTGATGCCTGAGCTTTTGCGTAATGTAAATGATGGACGCTGCTGCGAACTCTAGGAAGAACTCGGCTTCAGCCTTTGTCAAGCTTGATGCGACGCGAAAACTCTCTTCTCTGATCACCAAATCGCATGGAACATGATCGGACAGTTGCACAGGACTTGCGCACCAACTTGCACAGCACTTGCGCACCCGTTTTGGAGTGCGCAAGAAGCTATGGTTACTAACTGACCTTTTTGGCCTTCAGCTTACGCATCGACTCGCCCTTCAAGCTAATCGCGTGGGCGCGATGTACGACCCGGTCAAGGATGGCATCTGCCACGGTAGGATCACCGAATAGGTCGTACCATTTCTCTGGAGGGTACTGGCTAGTGATGATCAAGGCACCTTCCATCGACTGCTGATCCAGGATGTCCAGCAGGATCGGACCGAGTTGAACGTCTATGCCTCCAATCCCCAAGTCATCAATAATCAGCAGCGGCATACGGGAAAGCTGACGCCGTTTTCTTGGGAGCGTGCCATCTGCTTGGCTGACGCTCAAATCCTCAAATAAGCGTGTGGCCGTGGTGTAGTAGGTTGCAATGCCTTGCCGGCAGGCTTGCTGACCAAACGCGCACGCCAGCCAGCTTTTCCCTGTTCCGGTCGGACCGGTCAGAATCAGGTTCTGCTTTTGACGCATCCACTCGCCACCGGCCAGGGTCTGAATCTGCAAACGGTCCAAGCCACGACTGCTGCGGTAATCCACATCTTCAAGCACAGCTTGGTTGTAGCGCAGCTTCGATTGCTTCAGTAGTCGGCTGATACGGCGGTTGTCCCGGCTGGCCAGCTCTTCATCCAGCAGGAGGCCCAATCGCTGCTCAAATGGCATGGTGGTGCTTCCTGGCTCACCTTGCTGCTTTACCAGGGCGGTAGCCATGCCATGCAAGCCAAGTTCGATTAGTTTTTGGGTTGTAGTTGTCAGGCTTAGCATGCTTTGCCTCCTTCTAGCTGAACAGCGAAATAGGATGCGCCGCGTAGATTTTCGTGGTGCGGCGTGGTGGCTGATGATGCTTTGTCTCGCCGGTAGGGTTCGTGTCGCAGAATTGAGCGCAATCGGTCATAGGTCAGGATGTTGCGGGCAAGCGCATAGCTACACGCTTGTTCAAGGCGCTCCTGCCACCCCTCACGGCGCACGTCACGCCGCAATGCCCGTATCCCTTTGAGGCCATTGGCAAAGTCACGGCGTTCCTCTAGGTTGCGCTGTACCAACTGCAGTGTCGCTGGGCCGATGTCTTTGGCCCAAGCACGTAATGCATCAGGAGAATCGCCAACATGATGACGGTGGTGTGGCGGCTGATGTGCGGGATCGGTACTGATGCCGGCACCAGGTTTGATCTCATGGCTGGCCACCCGTCGGCGCTGGCTGTAAATGTCCAATCGCTCATTGCTGGCACGCAGGTCAACCAACTGGTGAGCAAGGGTGTACGGCACCGAGTAGTAATGATCAACAAACCGCACATGGTAACGCTCATCGACACGAACCCGATATCGCCATTGGCTGTAGGGGTAGCGATCATCACGCAGTGGTGCCAATGCCGGCGTATCAAGTTCGGCCAGGCGTGATATACGGCTTTGCGGATAGGTGCGGGTAGTTTTGTGGTTCAGCTGGCGCATCCAGTAATCCAGCGCATGGTTCAGTTCGTCCAGGCTAAAGAACACTTGGTGACGCAAGCGAGCCAATACCCATCGCTGAACGATCTGAACGCCGACCTCGGCCAGCGCTTTATCCTTGGGTTGTCGTGGCCGTGCAGGCAGAATCACGAAACCATAGTGTTCAGCCAGTTCCTGATAAGCCGGATTGAGCACAATGGTAGAACGCGTATGTTTTGTGACCGCTGATTTCAGGTTGTCCGGCACGATAAAGCGTGGCACACCGCCAATGTGCTCCAGCATACGAACATGTGCCTTTAACCAATCTTCGATAGTTTGTGTTTCGACCGCAGTGGCAAACAGATAGCCAGATGCGCCCAGTGTCCCGACAAAGATCTGAACCTTGCGGATTTCTCCTGTGTCACGATCCCGTATCGGCATGGTTTTGCCACAAAAGTCCACGAACAGCATCTCACCGGGGTGATACACGTAGCGCAGGCTAAGCTTGCAGGTCTTGCGCCATTTCCGGTATGCACGCGTAAATTGGGCGTAGGAAATACCTTCTGGTGTGACGGCTCGATACTCGTCCCAGAGCAGTTCCAGCGTAACGTCTCGCTTTTGCAGTTCCGCATGGACCATCAGCCAGTCAGGTTGCGGTTTTCGTGATGGTGGCTGCTGTACCGGGCCGAGCAGCGCTTGGCGCAACCCGTCGTTGTCCAGATCTTTCAGATCATCCCAGCCGTACTGCCCCAGACGTAACAAGTCACGAACGGCTCTCACCGTATTGGGAGCCACGCCTGACAACCGTCCAACCGCCCGGTTGGAGTAATTCATATCACACGCCAAGCGGAGCACTTGGCGCAGCGTTTCTATCGGTAACTTCATTGTCTATCCAGACACCATGGACGAGCGACCCCCTCGCTCGTCGCGATGGGCAAATTGCATTGAAAGAAATGCAGGAGGATGGCTTGACGCCATCGCGCGTCAGATCGACAATGATTCCGTCAGGGGGCATTTCTTGACGAGATTCAGCAGAAGCCTGGGGCGGCAACCCCGGGCTTTTGTCTTTCTAACAGCCTGCGATGAATTAAGTGTCCTGCTTATTTCATCCGCATGATGTCTCTCCTTTGTTGTCCATCTTCTCCAACGCCTTCATTCGTTGCTCTGCCATCCATGCCGCCACGTCGCGCGACAAGGCGAAATAGCCGCTGCGGCCTTCCAAAGGGAAAATCGGTACAGGTACTGTGCGTCGGCTGATCGACTGGCGCCAGGCAGCGGGTGATGAGTAGCCGAGCACCTTCCAAAGCACACGGCTTGGCAGCATCGGACCGTATCGGTCCATCAGCTCTTTTTCCAATTCAGCAGTCAGGTTACTCAGGGAAAGCATGGGTTACGGCCTGTTACGTTCATGGTGCATAGCCTAACCAGGTGACAGCGTGGTGGCTATCCCATAGAATTTCGCTCAATTCTGACTGTACTTATTTTTTATAAATAACTGATTTTTAATAATATTTTTTCATAATTTGCCAATTTCGCATCGGCGTGCGAAACGCCATAGCCACCATGACACTCCTCGAATCGAAGAACCCCAACCGTCACCCAGTCGATGTCTTGCGTGTCCGCTACTGGTTTCAGGGGGTTCTCAAGGCATTGGATTGCCAAACGGCATACCAGCTTGAGAAGCTCTTAGAGCCGGAGCATTTCCGGCGACAGCACCAGCGTACGGTTTACCCTAGCAAATGGAATCGTTACGGCGCCGGGGAAAACACCCCTCAGATTCGACTGGTTCGAAAGGTTGACGTCCACGCAGCAGGGTCGGCTCGTGAGCTCAATCATCCGTTGTGGGCAATCCTGAAGACTATGGGGAGAAAAACGGCATCGATGGCAGACTGGGTAGGTCGGTTAGATCCTGGTGTTCAATCCATCATGCTGCAGGCCCGGCATGACTATTTTGGTGCGCCACGTGAGTTGGCCCCCTTCAATCGTCGTCAGGGGAATAGGCTGTTACGCCGTGGCGATCTGGATGCCTTGGCTGCGCTGGTGCTGTACTGGATCGAGGCGGATCGGCAAGATAATGCTGAGCAGATGCACGAGATTGCGGGAATGATCTACCACCTGCTGTTGATAGTCGGCCTGGATTTCCATAAGCGTAATTTGGGCGCCGAACTGCTGTTATTGTTCACCGCCAGAATATTCGACCTCACGCTATGGCCAGGTGGGCACTTTGGGGTGGATGCCAAGTCTTTTAAAATCAGCCTCTTGGCATTGCACCACATGGCCCATCCTGCCGATGATCCAATCAAAACACCTCGCTGGCGAGAGCACGTTGGCCAGATGCTAAAGCTACTTGCCGGCAACAAAGGCTTCGACGTTATGTTTGCCATGCGACCTTTTTGCCTCCCTGCATGGGAGGCTGGACCTCCAACCCTGAGTGAGTGGGCCTCTTGGGAAACGGATCGGCGCTACTGGGCTTGGGGATGGGATTGTATTTTCAAAGGAGTACAAGGCAAGTTCCCCCCAGAGGAAGCAGAAGTACCCGGAAGGTATTTGTATCGTGAGCGAGTTCGCGCCAGTAGTCTTGGCTGGCCATTGCTGCGAGATACCTCAAGCTTTACAGGCACATGTGCCATCTATGAATATGGGCAGTGGCCTCCGGCCTAAGTGGGAAGGCAATCTCTCAGTTGCCGTTCACCTTCCGCTGCTTCCAGTGACGCTGGTACCTATGCAGGTGGCAGTCTGACCATTTCTAGACCCTAGTGTGGATAGGGCTCAATTTTAATCTGCATTCGGGAAATATCCGGAGCTTGGCCAAAGCTGCCTATTCACATGGAAATGAACAAGGGCTAGCAGACTCAGAATTTCGGAGATGCCGCCTCTGCCCCCTCACCTGTTTTGGGCTGAAAGGGGACTTTTCTTCTGTTCAGTCCCGGAAAAACGCAGTACATTTGCGGACAATTAATCTAGGACTCCGTCATGAAGTGCCCAAAGGACAAAACCTTGTCCATCCGCACGTCAGCAGACATCAAGCAACTACTGCGCATTGCTGCTGAAAAAGAACACCGCTCCATCGCATCGATGATGGAAGTGCTGATCCTGAACTACGCCAAAGAGCACGGTCTGAAGGCGGACGAGCAGCTCACGGAAGGTACAAAAAAGAAGAAGGGAAGCGATGGAACTCATTGACAATATTAGTCGCCTTCTCGGGGACGACCTGAAGCAAACGCTAAAACCGGGGGCGCGATTGAAGATTGCTGCCTCCTGCTTTTCGATGTATGCCTTCGAGGCCCTGAAGGCGGAACTGGAGAAGATTGAAGAGCTGAATTTCATCTTCACCTCCCCGACTTTTGTTGCCAATGAAGTAACCGACAAAATCCGCAAGGAGCGACGGGAGTTCCATATCCCCAAGGTGGATCGAGAGCGCAGCCTGTACGGCAGTGAGTTTGAAATCCAGTTGCGCAACAAGCTGACTCAGCGCGCGATTGCCAAAGAGTGCGCCGACTGGATGCGACGCAAAGCCCGGTTCAAGAGCAACCGGACCAAAGCCCCAATGCAGCAATTTGCTTGTGTGCAGGCACGGGCTGGCGACAGTGGCGACACCGCCTACATGCCGCTGCATGGCTTTACGGCAGTCGATCTGGGTTACCAGCCAGGCAACGCCGTGTCGAACCTCGTCAACAAGATGAACGAGCCGACCTTTGCGGCCACTTATCTCAGCCTGTTCGACCAAATCTGGAACGACCCCGAGAAGCTGGAAGATGTGACGCAGCAAATCTGTGAGCACATCGCCTCTGTCTATCAGGAGAACTCGCCCGAAAGCATCTACTTCATGATGCTCTACAACATCTTCAGCGAGTTTCTGGACGATATCGACGAGGACGTACTGCCCAACGATCGCACCGGCTACCAGAGCACCCTGATCTGGCAGAAGCTATTCAATTACCAGAAGGATGCCGCCACCGGCATCATCAACAAGCTGGAAACCTACAGCGGTTGCATCCTGGCCGACAGCGTTGGCTTGGGCAAGACCTTCACTGCGCTGGCAGTGGTGAAGTATTACGAGCTGCGCAACCGCTCCGTGCTGGTTCTTTGCCCGAAGAAGCTGGCGGACAACTGGCTCAACTACAACCGTAACCTGAAGACCAACATCTTCGCGAAGGATCGTTTCAACTACGACGTGCTGTGCCATACCGACCTCAGCCGCACCAGCGGTGAGTCGTTTGGCACACCGCTGAACCGCATCAACTGGGGCAACTACGACCTCGTGGTCATCGATGAGTCGCATAATTTCCGCAACAACGATGCCTACAAGGACAAGGAGACACGCTACCAGAAGCTGATGAACAAGGTCATCAGAGAGGGGGTGAAGACCAAAGTACTGATGCTCTCGGCTACCCCGGTTAACAACCGCTTTGCCGACCTGCGTAATCAGCTGGCCTTGGCCTATGAGGGTGAGTCGGAAAACCTCAGCAAGAAACTCAAGATCAGCAAGAGCGTGGAAGAGGTTTTCCGAAGCGCACAGGCGGCATTCACTGTTTGGTCGAAATTGCCCCCCGAGGAACGTACAGCCCGCGCCATTCTGGACTCGCTGGACTTTGATTTCTTCGAGCTGCTGGACAGCGTAACCATCGCACGCTCTCGCAAGCACATCCAGACCTTCTACGACACGAAGGACATCGGCCAATTCCCGGAGCGCCGCAAGCCGCTTTCCTTCCATTGCCCGCTGACTTCGCGCTCGGACGTGATGGGCTTCAACGAGATTTTCGAGCAACTGTCGTTGCTCAAGCTCTGCGTTTACACCCCAGCGGCCTACATCCTTCAAAGCCGGGTCAAGAAGTACATCGACCTCTACAACACCCAATCGGGCGACAAGAAGGAAAACCTCAGCCTGTATGGTCGAGAGAAGGGCCTGCAGGCCCTGATGACCACGAACTTGCTCAAACGCCTGGAAAGTTCCATCGAATCGTTCCGGCTGACCTTGCGCTCCCTGCGTGGCAATCACGCCAACACGCTGGCGACTATCCGCCGCTTCAACGAAGGTGGCGGTGCCGCCGATATCGCGGACCTCTCCGAAGTCCTAGAAAACCTGGATGCCGAAGACGATGATCTGTCGATGCTGAACGGAGGCGAGATCGGCGGCAAGGTCAAGATCAGCTTGGCCGACATGGACTTGCCCTCTTGGGAGCATGACCTGAGCGTTGATCTGGAGATCATCGATGCCCTGCTGGCCTCGATGGACAAGATCACCCCCGAGGACGATGCCAAGTTGCAGCACCTGAAAACACAAGTGCTGGGCAAGATATCCAACCCGATCAACCCCGGCAACAAGAAAATCATCATCTTTACGGCTTTCGCCGATACCGCCGATTATCTCTATGCCAACCTTGCACCGGAGTTGCTGGCACGGCAGCAACTCCATAGCGCCAAAGTCACGGGTACAGGCTCGCCCAAGTCCACGCTCAAGAAGAGCTACGACTTCCAGGAACTGCTGACACTGTTCTCGCCACGTTCCAAGTCGAAGGCACAAGTGCTGCCGCAAGAGCCCGCTGAGATCGACTTGCTGATCGGGACGGACTGCATATCCGAAGGCCAGAACCTGCAAGACTGCGACTACTTGATCAATTACGACATTCACTGGAACCCAGTCCGCATCATTCAGCGCTTCGGGCGTGTGGATCGTATCGGCTCGCCGAACGCCTGCATCCAGTTGGTGAACTATTGGCCCGACATCTCGCTCGACGAATACATCAACCTGAAAGAGCGGGTTGAGAGCCGGATGATGATTGCCGATGTGACGGCCACCGGGGACGACAACGTGCTTTCCGCACAGGCCAACGATGTTACCTACCGCAAAGAACAGCTGCGCCGCCTTCAGGAGGAGGTGATCGAGCTGGAAGACCTGAAAACCGGCGTGTCAATCACCGACCTGGGGCTCAACGACTTCCGCATGGACTTGCTCAACTACGTGAAGGCACATGGCGAACCCAGCCATGTGCCTAACGGTATGCATGCCGTAGTACCTGCGAATTCTGCCTTGGGTCTGGAGCCGGGGGTGATCTTTACCTTGCGCAACCGCAACCCCGAGGTCAACGTGAACCAGCACAACCGACTGCACCCGTACTACCTCATCTACATCGGGTGCGACGGCAAGGTCATTAACGATCACACCGAAGTAAAGCGCCTGCTGGACCTCGTGCGCAGCGGCTGTAAGGGGCATGCTGACCCCATTCCCATAGCCTGCCAATCCTTCAATAAGGAGACAAGCGACGGCAGGAACATGCAAAGCTACTCCGAGCTGCTGAGCAAGGCCATTAGCTCGATGATCGAAGTGAAGGAAGATAAGGACCTGGACAGCCTCTTCAGCGGCGGCAAGACCACTGCGCTGACCAATACCATCTCGGGTCTGGATGACTTCGAACTCATCACTTTCCTTGTGATACAGGAGGCTGGATGAGCGTATCTCCAGCCCAGCATCCGGCGCTGATTAACTACCCGAAGCAGGCCACGTTCGGGCGCGTACTGCCCAAGAACAAGATTTACGAGCACAGCGGGGCCAACACCCGCCTGAAAGACCTGTTCGTGGAACAGGTCGAGCAGATTGTGTGGCAGTACAAGCTTGCACCGGAAACCATCAACCTGCCTGCCAAGCCGGGCGTACCGGAGGTGCAGGTTTTCCGCATCGTTCTGAAAACGGGAGAGCTGTCCGTCGATGTACTCAAGTGCATCGATGGTGCCGTGCAGTTTCCCATCGTCTTCGAGCTAGAGCACGAGGGCAAGATCAAGGTTATTGCCGCCCACAAGCGCCCCAGTGAAGCCGATGCCAGCAAATGGGTCGTTAGCGATTATTTTTCGACCGCATGGATGCCAGCCAACAGCCCACGAGTGGAGATGCCCGTGGTACTGGATTTGGCTGGGCTCTACGAGGCCTTACTACAAAGGCTGATTCCGCTGGTCCCTCGCGACCGAGAGAGCTTTTCTGCCTTGGTCGAGCGCTTGGAGGGCGTGAGGGCCAAGCAGCGTGAAATCGAAAAAGTACACGCCAAGCTGGCAAAGGAAAAGCAATTCAACCGCAAAGTAGAGATCAACGCCACTTTGCGGCAACTGAACAACGAACTTGAGGAACTGAGCCACTGAAGCTGATGGCCAGAGGAAAAGAATATGGACAAACTGAAAATGCATTCTCCCGATCTGACACAAGACAACATCGCTCGCATTGGTAAGCTGTTCCCCGGTTGTGTGACCGAGGCCAAGGGGAGTGACGGTAGCGTGAGACTGGCTGTGGATTTTGATCAGCTGCGCCAAGAGCTTTCTGAGTCGATTGTTGAAGGGCCGCAAGAGCGTTACCACTTGAACTGGCCTGGCAAGCGTGAAGCGCTGTTAGCAGCCAATGCGCCGATTGCCAAGACGCTGCGACCCAGCCGCAACGAAAGCGTTGACTTCGACTCGACCAGGAACCTCTTCATCGAAGGCGACAACCTGGACGCACTGAAGCTGCTCCAAGAGACGTACCTTGGGAAGATCAAGCTGGTCTACATCGACCCTCCGTACAACACCGGAAAGGACTTTATCTACAAGGACGACTTCCGCGCCGACGTTGGCGACTACCTGCAGCAATCCAGTCAGACCGATTCAGAGGGTGGTCGATTGGTCGCCAACACTGAGGCAAACGGTCGCTTTCACTCTGACTGGCTGAGCATGATCTACCCGCGACTGAAGCTCGCACGCAATCTGCTGCGGGACGACGGAGCGATCCTGATCTCAATCGACGACAACGAGGCCGACAACCTTCGCAAGGTTTGCGACGAAGTCTTTGGGGAAGAGAACTTCGTGGGTCAGATTGTCTGGCAGCGGTCAAAGAAGGGCGATTCGAAGCTGATTGCCAAGGTCCACGAATACATCCTCTGCTACGTCCGGGACAAGTACTCTGTACTCGCCAATGGACCCTGGCGCCGTCCGAAGGAAGGTGCCGATCAAGTGCTGGCGAAGTATGCAGAGTTGCGAGCTAGCCTGGGGACCAACCATGAGGCCATCCGGTCGGAAATGCAGGCTTGGTACAAGCAACTCCCCAACGACGATTCTCGTAAGGCCCACAAGCACTACAACTGGTCGGATGATCGCGGCTTGTACTTCGCAGACAACTTTGCAGGCCCAGATGACGGCCGCGAATCTCGGCCACGCCACGACATCCTGCACCCAGTCACCGGAAAGTCGTGCAAGAAGCCGTCAACAGGTTGGCGGTGGGACGAGGAAAAGACCAAGTGGGCCCTTGCCCAGACCCCCCCACGGATTCACTTTGGGCCCGACGAGACGACGATCCCGACACGGAAAAGCTACTTGTTTGAAATCGACAGCGAGCCGTACTCGTCCGTGTTCTACCGGGATGGCCGTTCAGCAACGCTGGAAGTCGAAGAACTTGTCGGCAAAGGCTGGTTTCCTTTCCCGAAGAACACCGATGTCTTGAGTGAGTTGATCGAGCTGGTCACCAAGCCCGACGACATCATTCTTGACTTCTTTGCCGGTTCAGGCAGCACAGGGCATGCAGTCATGAAAGTGAACCAGGCGCACGGGTCCAAGCGACGCTTTATCCTGGTTCAGATTCCCGAGGAAACAGGGCGTACGGGCTATGCCACGATTGCAGACATCACGAAAAAGCGTCTGGGAGAGGCCGGCAAGAAGATCTCAACTGGCGGCGCAATTGGCGCCGGGGATGTTGGCTTCCGGGCGTTGAAGATTGATTCATCGAACCTGGCCGACATCTTCTATACACCCGATGCATTGGAGAAGCCCAACCTCGATATGTTCGTTGACAACATCAAGCCTGATCGCACTCCTGAAGACCTGTTGTTCCAGGTAATGTTGGATTGGGGCATCGATCTGGCCTTACCTATCTCTAAGCAAGCCATCCAGGGCAAAGACGTTTTCTTCGTCGATGGCAATGCACTGGTCGCCTGCTTCGATGCCCATGGAGGCATCGATGAAGGCTTCGTCAAGGAACTGGCGAAGCATCAGCCCCTGCGTGTGGTGTTCCGTGACGCAGGTTTCAAGGACAGTGCCGTCAAGATCAACGTCGAACAGATTTTCAAGTCGCTCTCGCCCTCCACCGAAGTGAAATGCATCTAAGGGGCTGACGATGAAACTGAAATTCAAGACACAGCCCTATCAAACCGCTGCCGTACAGGCAGTGGTGGATTGCTTCAAGGGACAAACACCGCAGCATGGCGGGGTTCGCTATCGCCTAGACCCCGGCGTGAAAAAAGCGCCTCCGGAGAGCCCTCAATCTGCGCTCGATCTCGAAGCGGAAGCAGTCGCCAACCAAGAGGCGGCTTTCCGCAACGCCGACGTAACCTTGTCCGAGTCTGCCCTGCTGGACAACATCCAGCAGGTGCAGCGCTTACAAAACCTGCCTGTATCGGGTTCGCTTGACGATTTTTTCACGACAAATGGAAATAAGGAGCGTGTTCCCGCCACAAAACAGTACAAAGACAATGCCAAAGCGATTTCGAGGATTCATCTCGACATAGAGATGGAAACCGGCACGGGCAAAACCTACTGCTATATCAAGACGATCTTCGATCTGAACAAGCAGTATGGGTGGAGCAAGTTCATCATCGTGGTGCCCAGCATCGCCATTCGTGAAGGGGTAGCGAAGTCGCTGGAAATCACAGCAGATCATTTCCTGGAAACGTACAAAAAGAAGGCACACTTCTTCATTTACAACTCCAAGGCGTTGCACCATCTGGAGAGCTTTTCGTCGGATGCGGGCATCAACGTGATGGTGATCAACGTCCAAGCCTTCAATGCGACGGGCAAGGACGCCCGCCGCATCTACGAAGAGCTGGACGACTTCCAGTCACGTAGGCCGATCGACGTGATCAGCGCCAATCGCCCCATCCTCATCCTGGACGAGCCCCAGAAGATGGAGGGTGGAAAGACGCTGGATTCGCTGGTTAATTTCAAGCCATTGATGGTGCTACGCTACTCGGCGACACACAAGACCACGCACAACAAAATTCACCGCTTGGACGCCCTGGATGCCTACAACCAGAAGCTGGTGAAGAGGATTGCCGTGCGCGGCATCTCGGTCAAGGGTTTGGCGGGCACCAACGCCTATCTCTACTTGCAAGGCATCGACGTTTCCACCAAGAAGCCACCCGAGGCGCGTGTCGAGTTCGAGCGTAAGTTCGAGAGCGGGATCATCAAGCCCGTAGTGAAGAAGCTCTCCAAGGGCGACAACCTTTTTGTGCTGTCGAACGAGCTGGATCAGTACCGTGGCTATGTGGTGTCCGATATCAATGCCATTACCGATACCCTGAGCTTCACTAACGGGGTCGAGCTGCAGGTAGGCGAAGCAGATGGCGACGTGAACGAAGCCGCGCTTCGCCGCATACAGATTCGCGAAGCAATCAAAGCCCACTTCGACAAGGAGCAGGCTTTGTTCCAGCAGGGCATCAAGGTACTGACCCTGTTCTTCATCGACGAAGTCGCGAAGTACCGTGACTACAGCGCTGCCGATGAAAAGGGCGAATACGCCCGGGTATTCGAAGAGGAATACCAGCTCTACCTGAATGAGGTGCTGGACCTGGACGAAACGCCTTATATCAAGCACCTCAAGGGTATTGCCGTCGAGAAGACTCACAGCGGCTATTTCTCGATCGACAAGAAAACCAAGAAGCTGGTGGACCCGGAGGTGGGCAAGAAGTCCACCGAAGCCGACGATGTGGATGCCTATGACCTGATCCTGAAGGACAAAGAGCGCCTGCTCTCCTTGAGCGAGCCGGTACGGTTCATCTTCTCGCATTCGGCCCTGCGTGAAGGTTGGGACAACCCGAACGTGTTTGTCATCTGCGCCCTCAAGCACAGTGACAACACGATTTCCCGCCGCCAGGAAGTGGGCCGTGGCCTACGCTTGTCGGTGAACCAGCATGGTGATCGGATTGACCACCCTTCCATCGTCCACGATGTGAACGTGCTGACCGTTGTGGCGAGCGAAAGCTACAAGGACTTCGTGGCCGCACTGCAAAGGGATATCAGCGAATCGCTGTCGGCACGTCCGCGTGTCGCTGATAAGGCTTACTTCACCGGCAAAGTGCTCAACACCACGGATGGCCCGGTTACGGTTTCCGATGATCAAGCCACAGACATCGAGTTCTACCTGATCCAGAACGGGTACGTAGATAAGAAGCGCAACATCACCGAGAAATACCATCAGGCCAAGAAGGAAGGCACGCTCGAAGCGTTGCCGGACGAACTGCTGCCGCATGCTGAGCAGGTTTTCCAACTGATCGACAGCGTGTTCAGCGAAAGCCAGATCATGCAGCCGGAGGATGGCCGCAAGGCGAAGAAGCTGGAGCCCAACGCCAACTTCGAAAAGCAGGAATTCAAAGAGCTATGGGCCAGGATCAACCGCAAGGCGGCCTACAGCGTGCAGTTCGATTCTGGCGAGCTTGTTGCCAAGGCAGTCAAAGCCCTGGATGAGCATCTGCGCGTGACGCCGTTGCAGTACACCATCCAGCGTGGTGAGCAGTCTGCGCAGGTTACGTACGACGGCATGAAAAACGGTGACGCCTTCGTGCTGAAAGCAACGGAGACGGAGAAAAACACCCACTCCATCCATTCCGCAGTGAAGTACGACCTCATCGGCAAACTGGCCGAAGGTACGCAGCTCACGCGGCGTACAGTGGCAGACATTCTGCGCGGCATCAACGTGGCCGTGTTTGCTCAGTTCAAGACTAACCCCGAGAACTTCATCGCCGAAACGGTACGTTTAATCAACGAGCAGAAGGCGACGGTGATCATCGAGCACCTCGCCTACGACCCAGTCGCCGATCAGTTTGACCTGGACATCTTCACGGCTGGGCAGACCAAGCAGGACTTCAGCAAAGCCGGGGGCAAGCTCCAACGCCACATCTACGACTACGTGCTGACCGACTCCAACATCGAACGCGAGTTCGTGAAGGAGCTGGACACGTGCACCGATGTGGTTGTTTACGCCAAGCTGCCGCGTGGCTTCCTGATTCCTACCCCCGTTGGCGACTACAACCCGGACTGGGCCATTTCCTTCAAGGAAGGGGCCGTCAAGCACGTGTACTTCGTGGCGGAAACCAAGGGCTCCATGTCGTCGATGGTTCTCAATGAGATCGAGAAAACCAAGATCCGTTGCGCCCGTAAGTTCTTCGACGAGATCAACAAGAAATACGCGCCGGAGAACGTGAAGTACGACGTGGTGAATAGCTTCGGGAAGCTGATGGAGCTGGTGAAGTGACGGACGACACCGGCAAAGAAGAATCGAATGCTGAGGTCAAGCCCCCGCAGAAGGGGCTCGACATCAGCATCTTCCTGAAGCATGTTGCGGAAGCCGATACATCGATTGGGCGGGTTTTCCTGTTCCGTTTGCGGGTATCTGACATCGGCGCGTTCGAAAAGCTGCCTGACCTGCCATCCGCTGAGCGCATTCGATGTTACTTGCCTTGTATTGCAAGCTTGTCGGCGGACTACTCGCTCGACCAAGAGCGCGTGGCCATCACTGCAGAGCAAGTAGATCAGCTATCGGATGACGAGGCTGAAGCGCTCGCAGAGGTCTATGCCTCGTCGAGCGTATTTTGGGAGGCACGAGAAGGGTCAAAAGATCGATCCCCTGTTGCTCGGGAGCCTGGAGAGGCTGCAACGGCTTACCTGGACAAGCTTCTGCGGAATGAGATTGGGGAGCAGGGGAAGCAATCGCACAAAATGATGGAGTCGATGCGTGGCTCGACACAAGGCATTTTCGATCAGGTACGAAAGAGCAGCCTAGAGCTTGGCGATAGCTGGAGGCAGCTGGAACGACTGACCAAGGCAAGCACCATCTCGAAGAGTATTACCCCAGCCTTCGATACCAAATCGCTAGAGTTCAGCAACCACATGGCTGAGCACACAGCGCGGATGGCGCGGGAAAGAGCTGAGGACCGCGAGATGCTTAGACTGACGGCTGAGACATCTGCTAAGTCGGCAAAGACTCTCCAGGAGCTTGCGGATGCTGCGAGCATGATGCTGGAAAAGCTCGATGAACGGGATGCGGACGCAAAGCGAACTACCAAGACTCAGCTATGGATTGCTGTTGGCTCTGTGGTTGTGTCCGCCATTTTAGCCGGAGCCTCATTCATTCAAGATCGAACCAGCAACAAGTCGGGCGACGAATGGCAGTTAGCGGTACTAAGCGAGTTGAAGGCTTCAAACGAGCGTGGAGCGTCGATCCAGACTGAAAATCAGTTGCTCCGGGATCAAATGCTGCGACTCTCTTCGGCCATTGCTGTTCTGGAGGGCAAAATCAATACTCTTCCCTTGGAGGCAAAGCAGGTATCGACAAGCAAGGAAAAAAGATGACGCAATGTTTTTACATGGCAACATCACCAAAAAAGCCAACTACCGAAAAGAGGTTGGCTTTTTCAATTTTGATGGCCCTCCGAAAGCCCAACCTAGAACCGGGGGGCATCACAACGCCCAACGAATTTCATTAGGGTTTATAGCCCGAATTCAGCAGCAACACCGTGCAACTGGCTGATCAGATGCAATGCAATTGAGTGTGCAAGTCTATGCAATTACGCAACTGCGCCATGCCGAACGAAAGCCTTATTGCTTGTTGCCCCATATGCCTGACTTACGAGCCGCTCAATATCGGGGTCGAGATTTGCTCGCTTGATTATTTTTCCCAGCGTTCCATTGGGCTCGTTGAGCAACACCATCAGGCATGACTCGATGGCGTTTATGGATTCCTTTATCGAATTCTCGAAGTCAGGTGTTGCAGAGTAGATAAAGTTCTTTGCCTTCAGCCACTGAGTCCGAGTTGGATTCAGTTCGTCGGTGAGTGCGTCGTTTGCTTTACCCCAATTCTTTGAGGTAGGTGCATGACGTTGAATTCGCTTGAGGTCCAACAAGACATCTGCGTACAGCTCTTCCACATAGGCGCGACGACTTGCGTAGGTCTTCATCTCCTGCAACTTACAGAATGCGTAGAAGACTTCTAGTGACTTGTGCGGATTGGGGTTGGCGTGATGAGATTGGTATTGATCTTGGTCGAAACACCTAGTTGGGTTTGCTCTGAATGAATTTTGATAAGATATTGAAAATAAATGATTTTATGTTGATTTGGTATCGGGTGAGCAGGTTACTTTGATCCTTTATTCTGCTTGTCTTGGTTGTAAATCGTATGTTGAGTCCTGACCAATACAAACAGATCCTTGTTCTAGGCAGCGCTCCATGATCCGCTGAAACCCAAAAATTATCTGTGCGTGGTTTCCAAAATTTTGCTGGTCCCGCCATGGGGTATGAATAAGGAAACGCCGCAGCTCCGCTGCGGCGTTTCCACACCTACATCACCGAGCAAATCAGTCTGTGGCTGGTTTGTAGTTCTTGCTGCACGGGCTCCAGCAAGGTCACGATCTGGTCGCAGTTCAGCGTTTTGTCTTCCGGGCAGCTTTGCAGCAGGGTCAGCAGTGCGTGCAGGCTTCGGTTGGCGTAGTGGAGGTGCATGGTGCCGCAGGTGATGCTTTCGTCCACGTCCAGGTAGTGCCGGTCCAGTTGTTGGCTCAGTGTTTCCAGTTCCGGCTGGCCTTGGGCGCTGACGCGCAGCGCTGTCAGCAGGTCTTGCAGCTGTTGCAGGATGGGTGTGTCGCTGGCGCTGGCGGTGATGGTCTCGGCCAAGGCGCTAGGCTCAGGATTGGTTTGGCTGATATTAAACATATTCACTATGGCCTCCACAAACATTTGCTTAAGGAAGCCTGCGCGGCACGCACGGGAGGCGTGGGCAGGCGCATGACAAAGTGGGAGGACCGACACATTAACGGCAGCCCCGGAGGGCTCAATGCCATGCGCCCGCCCGGTTGTGGCTAACGCATGAACACGGCGAACCACGGCCAAGCGGTTCGTCCGAATGTGTGAAAGGGCCTCCCAGCCCATGGCTGCGTTATTTGGCGCAGCGCATGGGCAGAGTAAGGGGGGATGACAGGGGCGTCAAGGCTAGGGCGTGCGGATTGAGGAGAGTAAAGCGGCTGTGTTGGCGTTTTCTGTATGGATGGATAAGCCCGGCTTTTGCCATGTTGCATTTTCCCATCATTATTTTTCCCGGAGGCTCTTGCGATAAAGCCATGCAAGGGATGAAGCGGGGGTGTGATTATGGCGATAGGCTTGCGGAAGATATTTAAATGATATTGGTATTTTATGGGGGTGGTTAGATTAAGTTGGCAGGCTATTCCCGTAATACGTGCTGTGCTTCAGCTCTATTATGCAATAGCCAGTTTTTGCTGAGTCGAATTTTTTATTTCACATGACTTTGGTATTTTTGGTTTTAGTTGAAATTATGGAATTTTATTTGGGGATGAGTTTTTCTAATAATGTGGGTGGTTGTATTTCTGCCTGCCCGATGTGGAGGGCTGAGAGGGAGATGTTGAATTGACACTTAGAGGAATGCGCGAGCAGAGTGCTAATTGCCTGCGCTGCTAGCAGGCTTGTTGATTTCAACACTATTTTATTTGGAGAGCACTCATGCCATTAAACAAACCAGCTAGCCCGGTTAAACCTCCGGTTGTAAAGGTGTTGATTGGCGGGAAAGTAGTTCTGGTGACCAAGTCCGCCGTTACTCCGGTTCAGTCCTCTGCAACATGCTTGATTATTGCCAACTAGTCATGAGGTAAATAAAGTGAGCCCTGCTGGTAAGAGCTTTTTACGATCTACTGTGCGTGGGCGATACAGCGTTGAAAATCCCTTTGAAACGCTTATGTGCATTATATGTACCCCGCGTTCTCAGCGGTTTCATCTTGTCTCGTCTTGGCTCATGTGGTGGTAAACAGGCTATAAGGGCTCACTTTATCTGGCATTTTTGGGCTTTGGGGGAGGGTAATGGAGAGTCTAAACACGGTATCGTCTACGCCGCCAGCTTATGCCATGCCTGTTGCCGTGAAGTTCTCGGATTTGATGGGCCTCATTCCTCGTTGGGCCTGGCTTGGTGGTAAGTGGCCTTATTCTATGCAAATGGTGCTGGCTTTTTTTGTTGGGACCGCATGGACGTTAAAGGCTTTAAGGAATACAGGTAAAGCGAGTTTGACGCTGTCTGCCATTTCCCATGTGATGAGCGTATCGTATTTTCGGAGCTGGCAGGTCTATTGGAAAATACAGATTAATCACGCTAGGAACACTCTTACTTTTTCCACTCTCTGCCGGCTGCCCAGAGATCAATTATTGCGTTGGGGTCGAAAGCATACGCATGTGGATATCCAGGTGCCAAAGGGCTCTGCTCCGGAAAAGCCGGTTATTTATCTGCTTGTTTCATTCGCGTTGCACTATTTTGGCATGCTGGTGCCAGTGAAGCAGCAATATGCCAATGCCAGGAAAATTGCGGTGGTGCAGCCACGCTGCGCTTTGGAGCCCCTGCAGGATATTGGCTTTTATCCATTTTTATCCACCATGACCGGGCAAAAAATAGAAGGGATTGCCGCTGACCAGCCATTGGTGGCAAGGCAGATAGCCAGGGCGGTGCGTCAAGGTTATTCCGTGGCGATGAGGGTGGACAGCATGCCAACGGAAACGGTGCGCATGGTGGGGTCTCGGCTCTGCGGCAAAGCCGCGATGTTTCCATTGAGCATTCTGGAGATCGCCAAGAGGCTGGAGGTGGACTTGGTTGTGCTCAGCGTAGTGAGAGAGGGAGGCGTGTTTCGTACCGCCAGCCATTTGCGTCTTTCCGTGCCGAGCCAGTCTTCAGGTGAGGAGCTGGCGGAGCTGGCCTGCCGCATTGATGGCGCGATAGGCGCATTGATTGCTCGTTATCCCGAGCAATACACGGCTTGGCATGCGGTAGCGGAACGTTGGCGCTTGGCGCAGGAGATTGAGCAGGCTCTTTCTGATGGAGGCGAATATGGAACTGCGTGAAAAAGTGGCGGCCATTTTGGCAGAGGCTGCGGATTTGCCGGTGGAGGCCATTCTTGAGGCCGCGGATGTGGAGACCTTGGGGTTGGATTCCCTGTCTTTGTCCGATGTGTTGTTTGAGTTGGAAAAAGCGTTTCAGGTGGAGATTTCCGATGAGGAAGCCGGTCAATTGCACACTTTGCTGGATTTTGAGGCGCTTTTGCAGCGCAAGCTTGCGGAAAGCGCGACAGCGGGGTGAGTCAGGGTGTCCATGCCTCTTTCATAATCAAGCCAGGCCTAATCTTGAGGAACGCTTGATATGCGTATGCCGTTGCTACGCAGCCGCGAGAGCGCTGCGCTGCTTGGTGTGATAGCCGCGCTGGCAGGGGCGCAGTTGAGCAGTGGAGCGGTGTTATGGGGCCCTGCGTTGCTGGCTGCCTGGTGTGTCTGGCGTTCATGGTCTCATGCCGAGCCCTTGGCGCGGATGGTCAGTCTGTTGGTGTCGGCGTACTTGCTCAATCGCATGCTGCTGCCGGGGTGGCAAACCTGGCCGCTGATCATGCTGTTGCCTATCTTAGCCACGTCTCTGATGTTTTGGCGCTGGAACCGGCCGCTCTTGCTGGAAGCCATGCGCATGGGGCGCGTGAGGGTGTGTCATGCCGTGCTGGGTATGCTGGTGGGCTTGATTGGTAGCGGTGTTTTGCTGCTGTGGATGCGTGGGTTCGCTCCGGATTTGCGGGTGCAGGCAGGTTTGATGCCGGCTTGGCCGGCTACGGCTTTGCTGGCGGTGATTCTGGGGTTTGCGTTGTTGAACAGCTGGATGGAAGAAGTCATTTATCGCGGCATGGTACAAAGCAGTTTGATTGAAGCGGGTTTGTCCTTGCCTATCGTTCTGACGGTTCAGGCGATGGCTTTCTCTGCCGCGCATTACGCCGGTGGCGTGCCAAATGGCTTGGCAGGCGTTGGCTTGACCTTGTTGTACGGCTTGGCCTTGGGAGGGCTTAGAGCCTGGAGCGGGGGATTGGCCGCCGCCTTTATCGCTCATGTAACAACAGATATGTGCATTGGAACCGTATTGGCGTTTCCGATGGTTCGGATGGAGATCATGCCGTGATATGGCCGCGTCGACCGTCTTGTATTTATGTTTTCTCCATTGCCGGGCCTATCACCGAGGCTTGCGCTCTGGAGTTTGCCATGCGGCTACGAGAACTGCCGGGACGGAAGCCGGCGGCTTGCGCGGTATTGCTGCGCGTCTCTTCTAATGGGGGCGCAGCCGGCAGCGCGGAAGCCATTATCGAAGCGGTAAAGCTATGCCGCGAGGAGTTGGGTTTGCCTATTGTCGCCCTGGTGATGGAGACGGCCTTGTCGGCGGGCTTGTTGATCGCGCTGGCGGCGGACCGGGTCGTGGTCACACCCAGCGCCACTTTGGGCGGTGCGGGGGCGATTGTGCGCTTATTGTCCCCGTCCGCGCTGTTGTCGAAGCTTGGCTTGCGCTACACCGCTTATGCCAGCAATGCCTTGAAAGATATGTTCAGCCATTGTTCCGATCTGGCGCCTGAGGCGGAGCAGACCTTGCATGAGCTGGTGCAGAAAAACGGGCGGCAGTTCATGGCGACCATCCTGCAGTGCCGGCCGGCCTTGAGTCCAGAAGGGTTAGAGCGTTTGGCTGCCGGGCAGGTGGTCAATGGCACGGAGGCCGCTGCTTTGGGGCTGGCCGACGTGGTGGGCGGATTTTATTCCGCGGTGGCGGAATGCGGACGTTTGGCGGGGCATGGCGCGCCTTTGCTGCGTTTTGTGGAGCCCGCTTCCGTCGTGTCCGCTGTGACGTGGCCTTTTCTCGATGGTTTGTTCCGGATGGGCAAACGATGGCTCAGTCCCTGAAGTGTTTCTGCCGGTGGGCATACCTGACGGTTGTTGGCCTGGGTTTG
The DNA here is from genome assembly GCF_000711885.1 of Chromobacterium haemolyticum DSM 19808. Classification (GTDB taxonomy): domain Bacteria; phylum Pseudomonadota; class Gammaproteobacteria; order Burkholderiales; family Chromobacteriaceae; genus Chromobacterium; species Chromobacterium haemolyticum. The sequence goes on along the minus strand of NZ_JONK01000030.1, from coordinate 31,002 downwards.
TCGCCAGCCGTTCAGGGCCAACATGTCTACGAGTTGGACTATCGGCGCATCGCCGACGGGGTGAATCTCAAATACCTGTTCAAGGTCAATCCGCAAACGTATCCGGCCCTGGCGTTTCGTCTGCGTTTGTCTCCATTGGAGCGTGCTTTGCCCTTGGAGGGCAGTACGCTGGAGATTAGAACGGCAGCCGCGCCCATCAGCATGCGTTTGGACCGTTTTGGCTCGGCAGCCATACCTATCAGCGCGGCTTTGTATCACGAGAATCCCCCCGTGCGGATTACGGTGCCGGCCAAGGCGGGCTTGCAGCTTGGGGTAGAGGTTCGCCTCAAGCGGCACGGCGTTGATGGTGTGTCGGTGTCGCAATTGGAGCAGGGGCGGCGACAGTATCAGGCGGCAATGCGGGAGGCGGGCTGGTGGGTGGCGCGGCTGGCGCCGAGCTTGCAGCGGGTGGTGATCCGCATGCCAGCTGGTCCGGGGGCGGCTTGCAAGCTGGCGCCGGCTGCTACGGGAGCCAGCTGCGTCAGTGACGCAAAGGGGGAATGCCGGTTGAGGCTGGCTGATCTTTCCTCATCGCCCGCGGGACGTGTGGCGTGTCCGCAGGGGGTGGAGGCGGTGTTGTTGGAGGCGGAGTAAGCACCTGTTCAAAGTCTGCCTCGCGTCGGCGATACGACGGAGGCGTTACAGCAGAAAGCCGCCCTTTCCGGGCGGCTTTTTACGTGGCATTGCCACAAGGTGGCGGATCTAAGCCGGCTCTAAGCCGCGCTCATGGCGGCGCCGGCCGGAACCGTTACGGCGCCCAGGTCCTGGATGATGTCGTCAATCAGGCGGTCCAGCCGCTGGCTGTCGTGGTGGTGGGGCGTGGTGATCAGGTGGGCCGCGCCGCCGGATCGGGCCAGGCCGTGTTTGTTGCACACCGGTTCGGACGGGCTGGGGAAAACCACGGTGATGGAATTCTGGCAGCGCCAGGCCTGGATGCCGGCGGCCTGGAAGCGGTCTATCGCGTATTGGGCCATGTCCAGGCAGTGGCGCACTTTGCGACGCCATTCCGCCAGCGGCCGGCTCTTGATGGCCGCCCACAGCATCATGGGGGTGTGGCCGTTGCGGGAGCCGCTGATGGTCTGGTCTTTGGCGGAGATGTAGTCGATTTCCACGGAGATGCGCGACACATTGCTGCGTTTGGCCAGCACGATGCCGCATGGCATGGGCGAACCTATCATCTTGTGGCCGGACACGCTGATGGAGTCGATACCGTCGGCGAAGGAATAGGGCTGCGGGGCGTCGACAAAGGGCAGGATCATGCCGCTGAGCGCGGCGTCCGCGTGCAGGTAGTAGTCCTGCCGCGGGATGCCGGCCTTAGCCAGTTTGTCCTGGATGATGCCGATGTCGTCCACGGCGCCTTTCATGGTGGTGCCCACGTTGACGAAGACGATGGGGTGGCGTTCCTGGTCTTGCTGGATTTTGGCCACCAGGTCGTCGTAGTCGATTTCGCCGCTGGGCAGGGAGTCCACCGCGCGGGATTTGATGCGCAGCAGCTTGATGATCTTGGCCACGGAGTAGTGGCTGTCCTTGGAGTAGTACAGGGTGGCGTCCGGGAACAGTTCTCGGGCGAGGTAGCAGCCAAACATATTGCCTTCGGTGCCGCCGTTGGTCACGTAGCCCCAGCTTTCGTCAAAGGGGATGTGGAACAGTTCGGCGAAGAAGTGCATGACTTCGCGTTCGAAGTCGAAGGAGTTCAGCAGGTAGTTGCTGCTTTCGTTCCAGTCGCCGCAGTTGTTGATGGAGAAGCGCAGGAAGCGGTGCAAGGGGGTGTAGTCGAAGTCGGCCGATTCCGGGTAAGCAAGATTGAAATATTGATGCTGCAAGCAGTACTGCCAAAAAGATTCGATACGGTTTTGGTCTAGAGAAGACAGCGACATGGGATAGCTCCGTGGTTTCTCAGAACCTGCTCACGATCCGCTGCGCGTCGACGGGATAGTTTAGACAGAGCGTTGAGAACACCTTCGAAATGCTCATGCACCCTGTGCGCATTCCGCTTTCTCAGCTGTTCTCGCCTTGTCTCGTCTTAGCTCGCAAGATCGTGAATAGATCCTCAGTGGGTGGGTATTACCGGGTGTTTTTCCTTGTTGACTGGGCGTGGGTTGGCGCCCGGTTTTGTCTGTTTTAGGGGTTCTGTTAGTGGTTCTTAGAGCGTGTTTACGATCTCGCGAGCAAGGGCGAGACAAGGCGAAAATGGCTGAGGAAGCGGAATGTACTAGTGGTACATGAGCATTTCGAAGCCGTTTTCAACGCGGTATCGCCGCAGCGCAGCAGGTCGTAAACAGGTTCTAAGGGCCGGTTCTGCGTGCCGGCCGCAGCCACTCTTCAAGCGCCCGCTTGCCGGGCGTCCAGCAGCGCTTCCCAGTCCGCCAGGGTGGGGGAGCGGCTCAGTTCTTCCGTGCGCACGGGGATGCCGCGGGCGTTGAGCTCCGCGGCCAGCGTCATCAGGCGCAGGGAATCCAGGCCGTAATACATCAGGTTTTCCGTGGGGTTCAGTACCCCGTCTTCCGCTATCAGTTGCCGCAGCCGGTCATGCAGCCATTGGCGCGGGCTGGTGGCTTCCGTTGGCGATGGTTTGGCTGGTTTTTCATTCGTCATGACGATTTCACCTTGATCATTGCATCACGCTAATGGTGTAAATTATAATCATTCGCATTTAGAGATGCCATATGGAGATGAAAGAAATGCAAGAAATCCATTTGTCAATTTTCAAGGGCGTGAAATGAGAGAGCTGACTTCAATGCAAGCGGCCTGCTGGATGGGCCGGGGCGATCATTCGGATCTGGGTGGCGTCTCTGCGCATTTGTATGCGGAGTTTGACGGCCAAGCCATTGATCTGCCGCGTTTGGTGGCCGCGCTGGGCAGGCTGGGGCGTGAGCACGGGATGCTGCGCGCCTGCGTAACGGCGGACGGCATGCAGGCGCTGGCGGCGGCGGATAAGGCGCCTCATTTGGAGATGGAGGATTTCACCGCCCTGGAGGGCGAGGCGCTGGCGCAGCGCCTGGAAGCCAAGCGCCAGCAGTGGACACATCAGCGGCTTGACCTGGCAACGGGTCAAGCCGTTCGTTTTTCCATCAGCTTGTTTGGCGCGGGGGATAGCCGGCTGCATGTGGACGCGGACATGATCGCCGTGGACCCGTCCAGCTTCCGTGTGCTGATGGAGGATTTGGCGCTGTTTTACGAATCCCCGGATGCGGAGCTGCCGCCCACGCCGTCTTTCTTTGAGTGGTGCGACCGGGCGCGGGACGAGCCCTGGCTCAAGGCGGCTCGGGAACGGGACCGCGATTGGTGGCGGGAGCAATTGCCCAATATCGCGCCGGCTCCGTCCTTGCCGCGCCGGGCGGCGCCGGCGGGCGCGGCGTCCAGCCATCGCCTGTGCGCCTGGTTGGAGCCGGAGCAGCGCCAGGCTTTGCGGCGCTTGGCCAAGGCGCAGCGGCTGACGCTGTCCGGCCTGATGCTGGGCTTGTTCGCCCAGGCCTTGGGCGCGGCCACCGGGGACCGGCGCTTCCGGCTGAATGTGCCGGTGTTCTGGCGGCCGCCGTTGCTGGAGGGCGCGGAACGCATTATCGGGGAGTTTGCCAACCTGGTGTTGCTGAATGTGGATTTGGACGCGGCGCCAACTACGGGCGCGCTGTGCCGAAGCCTGGCCGCGCAGTTGCTGGAGCGCGCCGGCCATTGCGCTTATCCGGGCGTCAACCTGATGCGGGATCTGTCCCGCCATCACCGTTCTCCGCAAATTGCGCCGGTGGTGTTCACCGCGGCGCTGGACATACCGGGCGGGGAGCTGTTCTCGGAGCGGGTGCGGCGCTCCTTCGGCGCGATGAACTGGGTGATTTCGCAAGGGCCGCAGGTGGCGCTGGACGCGCAGATCGTCAGCGCGGACGGCGGGGTGTTGATCAATTGGGACATCCGTCTGGACGCCTTGCCGCAAGACTGGGTCACGCAGCTATTCAACGATTTCGTGGCGCTGGCCACCGCTGTGGCGGCGGACCCGGCCGCGCTGGAGCGGCCGCTGGCGCAGCCGGAGGCGGAAACGCCGCTGTCGGTGTTGCAGCAGGCGTATCTGCTGGGCCGCACCGCGCAGCTGCCGCTGGGCGGGGTGGCGATGCAGGAATTCCGCGAATACCACGGCGCCATGGATCCGGCGTTGTTGCGCGCCCGGCTGGCCGAGATGGTGCGGCGGCATGATTGCCTGCGCACGGTGATAGACGTTGCGCGCTTGCGGCAGCGGGTCCGCGCGCAGCCGCGGGTGAATCTGCGGGAGGTGGATTTGCGCGCCTTGTCGCCGGCGGCGGCCCAGGAGCGGGTGGCGGCGGCGCGTGAGGATTACGCCCACGCGCTGTTTGATCTGGAGCACTCCCCGTGGGAGCTGACGCTGTTCCTGCTGCCGGACGGCTCATTGACGGTGTTTGCGCGTTTTGACGCCTTGATCGTAGACGGCCGTTCCATCGCCGCGCTGATGCTGGAGCTGTTCCAGGGTGTGGTGGAGCCGAGCAGGCCGGCCACCGCCACGGCGGCCGAGGTGTCCGCGGAAGCGCGCAAGGCGGACGCGCTGTATTGGAAAAACAAGCTGGCCGATTGCGGCGGCGCGCCGAGGCTGCCCTGGCGCAAGCCCTTGGATCAATTGGGCGTGGCGCGCTATGAGCGGCAAAGCCTGACGGTGAGCGCGGAGCGTTTCGAGCGGCTGAGCAAGCTGGGCAACGGCCAACGCTTTTTCAAGAACACCACGGTGATGGCGCTGGTGTTGGAGGTGCTGTCGCACTGGCTGGACGAGGGCGGCTTGTGCGTGGCGGTGCCGGTGGCGCCGCTGCCGTCCGGCGGTTTCTCCAACCGTTCCAGCTTCATCGCGGTGGCGTGGCAGGCGGGGCTGGACAGCCTGGCGGAGCGCGGCCGCCGCTTGCAGGCGGACGTGATGGAGGGCTTGCAGCACCTGGCCTTCTCCGGCGTGGACCTGGCGCGGATGTTGTTTGAAAGTCATGGCCCCGGCCCGGCGCTGCCGGTGGTGGTGACCAATGGCTTGTCGTGGCCTGCGGCAGCGGAGGGCGCAATGCGCCAGATAGGCGGGCTGACCCAGACGCCGCAGGTGGCGATGGATCTGCGCTTTTCCGCGCGGGCGGACGGCGCGCTGGTGTTTGATATCGACTATGCGCGCGACGCATTGGAGCCGGCGCTGGTGGGCGCGGTGCTGAGCGCGCTGGAGCGGGCCATCGAGCAGGTGGTGGACAGCGGCGTGTTCGAGGCGCCGGCCGGGCGGGTGCTGGATTACGGCCATTATCGGCTGAACAGCGTGGAAGCCGAGGCGCGGCGCGAGGATTTCCTCGGCCGCATCGCCGCCCATATCTTTGACCCGGACAACGCCAGGGTGGCGTTGATCAGCGGCCAGCGGCGGATACGCTACGGCGAGCTGGGCGAGGCGGTGTCCCGGGCAATGGCGGCGCTGAAGGCACGCGGCGTGAGCGCGGGCCAGGTGGTGGCGGTATGCCTGCCGCGCAGCCCGGAGCACACCATCCTCACCCTGGCGTGCGCCTTCAGCGGCGTGGTGTGGGTGCCGATAGACGCGGCGTCCCCGGAGGAGCGGCTGCGTTATCTGCTGGATAACTGCCGGCCAAACCTGGTGGTGGCGGCCCAGCCCTTGCCGACGGAGCATGCGCGGGCCACGCCGGAACAACTGCTGGCCGAGCCCGCGCCGCTCGCCGCGCGCGGCGGCTGGCAGGCGCTGTCCCTGAGCGAGACGCCGGCGTATTACCTGTACACCTCGGGCACCACCGGCAAGCCCAAGTGCGTGGTGTTGTGCAACCGGGCCACGGCCAATGTCATTGGCTCCACGCTGGAGCACTGGCAGGTGAGCCAGCGCGATGTGTGCATGTCGGTGACGCCGCTGCATCACGATATGTCGGTGTTCGACGTGCTGGGCAGCCTGAGCGCCGGCGCCACGCTGGTGTTGCCGGAGGCGGGCGAGGAGAAGGACGCGGTGCGCTGGAACCAGCTGGTGGACGAGCACGGCGTCACGCTGTGGTGCACGGTGCCGGCCATGCTGGAGATGTTGCTGTCTTGCCGGCGGGAAGGCGGGCTGCAAAGCCTGCGGCTGGTGGCCCAGGGCGGGGATTATATCAAGCCGTCCATCATCGCGGATTTGCGCGCCGCCCTGCCGGCGGCGCGGCTGCTGTCCTTGGGCGGGCCGACGGAAACCACGATCTGGAGCATCTGGCACGACATCCTCGCCGAGGATTGCGCCAAGGTGCCCTATGGCCGGCCTCTGCCCGGCAACCGCTATTGGCTGCTGAACGAGCGCGGCGAGCATTGCCCGGCCGGCGTGGCCGGCCGCATCCACACCGCCGGCGTCAATCTGGCGCTGGGCTATCTGGAAAACGGCGAGCTGACCCAGCACGACTTCGTCACGGTGCGGGACGAGACCGGCCAGGAGGCGCGGGCCTTCCGCACGAGCGACTGCGGCCGCTACCGGCCGGACGGGGTGATGATGTTCGACAGCCGGGTGAACGGCTACATCAAGGTGCGCGGCGTGCGGGTGTCGCTGCCGGACATCGAGATGGAGCTGATCAAGCATCCGGCGCTGGCCCATGTGCTGGTGGTGGATGTGGGCGACGAGCGGCAGGGGGAGCTGGGCATCGGCGCGCTTTACGTGGCCAAGCCCGGCGCGGAGGCGAGCGCGGCGGATCTGCGCGAGCACGCGCGCCGCGTCCTGCCGCAATCTCATGTGCCCACGCGCTTCCTGCGGGTGGAGCAGCTGCCTTTGTCGCAAAACGGCAAGCCGGACCGCCGCAGCGCGCGCGCGCTGTTGCAGGCGCCGGCCCAGGTTCCGGCTCAGAACTCTGTGGCGCCGCCCGCGCCCGCTGCCGCCGTTGCCGAGGCTCCGGCCCCGGCGACACGGCACCGGCGCTCGGTGCTGGACATTTATCTGGGCGTGCTGGGGCGTTCCTATCAGGAACTGGCCGACGAGTTGCTGGATTTCAGCAGCATGGGCTTGCTGCCCCAGCATCTGAAAGCCATTGCGGCGCGCATGCGGGAAACCTTCGCCGTGGAGCTGTCGCCCGGACAGCTGCTGCGTTGCCGCAATGTGGCGGATGTGGAGCGCTTGCTGGTGGCTGGTCAGCCTTGATCAAACTCATCCCGGGGCGGCTTCTCAGCCCTGGGGACAACCGATAGAACCTTGGGAGTTTTTCGTATATGGAAATGGCGAACGTAGATGTTGCCGGCGTTGGCATCGGGCCGTTCAATCTGGGCTTGGCGGCCTTGTTGTCGCGCCACTCGGACATCAAAGGAGTGTTTCTGGAGCGCAAACCGGCGTTCCGCTGGCATGAGGGTTTGTTGTTGCCGGGCACCACGCTGCAAGTGCCGTTCCTGGCCGACTTGGTCACGCTGGCGGACCCCACGCATCCGCTCAGCTATCTGAACTATCTGCACCAGCACGACAGGCTTTACCAGTTCTACTACTACGACAACACCCTGGTGCCGCGCATCGAATACGACGATTACTGCCGCTGGGCCGCGCAGCAGTTGCCGGCCTGCCGTTTTGGCGAGGAGGTGCGGGATGTGGCTTACGACGCCGGCGCGGGGCGTTTTGTGGTGGACAGCGAATCGGCGTCCGGCGGGATGCGCCGCTATGCCGGCCGCGATCTGGTGGTGGGGGTGGGCACTTCGCCGTGGCTGCCGGCGTGGGCGCGCGCCAGCCGCCACCCGCGGGTGATTCATTCCGCCCAGTTCATCCCCAATCAACAGGCGCTGTCGCAATGCCGGCGCGTCACCGTGATCGGCTCCGGCCAGAGCGCGGCGGAGTGTGTGCTGGCGTTGTTCCGCGAGCTAAGCCCGGAGCAGGTGGCGGCCGGGGCGTCCATCCAGTGGATCACGCGCGCGCCGGGTTTCCACCCGATGGAGTTTTCCAAGCTGGGGCAGGAGTGCTTCACCCCGGCTTATATGCAGTACTTCCACAGCATTCCGCGGGAGAAGCGCCGCGAGGTGGTGGCCGGCCAGGGCCTGCTGTACAAGGGCATCAGCTTCTCCACCATCGGCGATATCTTCGACTTGCTCTACGAGCGTTCGATAGGCGGCCGCGATCCGGGCCTGAAGCTGTATTCCAATTGCGATGTGGAAGCACTGGAGGAACTGGGCGCGGACGGCGCGCTGCGCATGACTTGCCATCACCGGCAACTGGGCCAGCGCTGCCAACTGGAGACCGACGCCATCGTGGCCGCCACCGGCTACGCGCACGCTTGGCCGCAGTGGTTTGAGCGGCTGAAGGAGACGGTGCTGGAGGTGGACGCGCAGGGCGATTGCATCGTGGAGGAGGATTTCACCGCCCGCCGCCGCGATCAGGGGCCGGGCCGGGTCTTTGTGCAGAACGCGGAGATTTTCCAGCACGGGGTGGGTTCGCCGGACCTGGGCATAGGCCCGATCCGCAACGCGGCCATCATCAATCAGTTGCTGGGCCAGCCGCGTTATCGCCTGCCGCAGCGTTCGGCGTTCCAGCATTATGGGCTGCCGCGGGGGTAGCTTGTTTCTGGCTAGCGGGTTTTGAATCCGCTGCGCGAAAGAAAGATCGAAAACGGGTTCTGAAGCCGAATGGAATTGACGCCCCCGCTCTCGTTTGAGGGCGGGGGCGTCAGATCTTGCGCGCCTTATCACCGGCGCGCAGCGGACATGGAACAGGCCTTAGCCCAGCAGCTCTTCTAGCCTCCGCTCGCTGGCGTCGCCCGCGCTCAAGAGCGCGAACAAGCGGTGCAGCGTGGCGCAGATGGCCTCGAGCTGGGCGGCGGAGTAGCGCTCCGCGCGGTAGGTGATGACCAGGCGCAGCGAGCCGTCGTGCGCGTCTTCCATGATCTCGAACTGCAGGCCGAACATGGATTCGCTCTTGTCCGGGTCGATCTGGCGGTAGCGGATCTCGCCGCCGTCCGGGGCCGGCAGCGCGCCGTTGAGTGCGTTGTTGGCGTGGACCTGGATGTAGACGTCGAACAGCAGGCCGTCCGCCGGCGTCATGCCCAGCGCGTTTTGCACCAGTTCCAGCGGAATGTCGGCGTAGGCCATGGAGTCGTTGATGGTCAGGGTCACGTCCTTGAGCAGGCTGCCCAGCGACTGCCTGCGGTCGAAGCGCACCCGGTGCGCCACCATGGTGGTGAAGTAGCCGACGGTGTCGAAATACGCCGCGTCGGTGCGGCCGGAGGACGAGGTGCCGATCACGATTTCCGGTAGATCGCCCAGCTTATGCAGGGCCAGCGCAATGGCGGTGTAGACCACGCTGAACAGCGAGGAATCGTGACGCTTGGCGAAAGCGGTGATGGCTTCCAGCGCGCCCGGCTCGGGCTTGAACTCCAGCCATTTGGCTTTGAAGCCGGCGGGCTGGTTGGGCGCGGCGGCCGACGCGGCCGGGTCCGGCAGGCGCAGGCCCGGCGTGGCGCCGCGCAACATCGAGGTCCAGTAGTCCATGTGGCGCGGGTTGACGCCTTGGCTCTGTTGTTCCAGCGCGAAGGCGTGGAAGGAGGGCGCCGGGGCGGTCCATCGCGGCGCCTGCCCGGCGGCGCGGGCGCGATAGGCCAGCGCCAGCTCGTCCATCATCACATTCAGCGACCATTCGTCGATTGCCATGTGGTGCACCAGGAAGGACAAGGTTTGGCGGCCGGTGGCCGGGTGGCGCAGGAAGCGTATCCGCAGCGGCAGTTCGCGGCCCAGGTCGAAGCGGTGGGCGGCTTCGTCGGCCAGCGTCAGCCCTTCGCTCTCCGCGCTGCTCCAGAACCACTTGTACCCGCCGATTTCCGTCAGCGGCACGATGCGCTGGAGCGCGGCGCCGTCTTCTTCATGGAAGGTGGTGCGCAGGCTGGCATGGCGTTCCAGCAAGTCCGTGAAGGCCAGGCGGAACAGGTTTTCATCCACCGGGTCCAGGAAATCCAGCGCGAAAGGCAGGTTGAAGATGGTGCCGAAGTCGTAGGCGGCGTAGGCGCGCCACAGCGAGGCCTGCGCCAGCGCCAGCGGGGCTTGGCGGACTTCGCCGGACGGCGCGGCCTGGCGGCGTTGTTCGCTGACGGTGGCGCGGGCGGCCAGCGCGGCGGCGGTGGGCGCTTCAAAGAAGTCGTTGAAGCGGATCTGAATGCCGTGCTTGCTTTGCAGGGTGCCGATGATGCGGGTGGCCAGCAGGGAATGGCCGCCGAAATCGAAGAAGTTGTCGTCCGGCTTCATGCCGGGTTCGGCTAGCACGGCGCGCAGTTCGCCCAGGATGACGGCGGCGACCGCGTCCACGCCATCGGCTGCGGGCTGGCCGGCCGCCGGCGGGCGGTCAGCGGCTTCGCCGGCCTCTAGCGGCGTCAGGGTCAGCGGCCGGCGCGTGGGCTCCAGTTGCTGATAACCCTGGGTCAGCGCGTCCGCCAAGGCGTTGAACGGCTGGGCGGGGTCCAGGATGGGGTGCAGGCTCAAAGCCAGCACGGCGCTGTGCTCGGTATGGATGATCAGGGCCTGAAACGGCGGCTGCGTTGCCGCGTCCCAAGGCGCCGCGCGCAGCGCCTGCAGGCGGTCGGCCAGTTCGGCTTCCTTCATACGGGGGAAGGCGATGCAAGGGTGCCAGCCGTCCACGTGGGATTTGCACAGATCGCCGTCGTCGCTGAACTCGTAACGGGTGTTCAGCTCCGGCCGGGCCTGGATCAGCTGTTGCAGCGCCAGGGTGAGCAGGGAGAGGTCCGTCTGCGGGTCCAGCCGCCAGGCGTCGATGTGGCGGCTCAGGCGTTCCGGGTGTTGCTGCTGCAATAGCCAGCATTGTTCTTCGTGAAGGCTCAGGGACAGGCGCTGCGACGGGATGTCGGGGTGGGGGTGCGACAAGGGTAGTCTCCTTCTGGAATTCAACGGCCAATAATCGTTGCGGGCGGCGACTGGAGTTGCTTGGTGGTCGCCTGTTCTCTAGGGCGTCGTCGGGAGATGACGGCCCTGGGAATGGGTGCGGCTGGTTCTTGCGATGAGATGTTTACGGCATGGACGGCGACGGGATTCCGGCCGTTTCAGTCATGGCCCCATCGGGCTGAGAGGGCGCTTATACGTCATGCCCGGCGGCCGTAAACTGGCTTTTCGGCATAATTAATGCAAAAGACATTGTGTGTTTGCGTTGGGTATGACGTATTGACAATGTCGATGATAATAATAAAAATGATTATCATTTGCAAATTCAAGTGAAAAGGAGAGGGGCGTGGACAATGGCCCGATCACTTTTCAGTCGCAATTGCAGAGCTTGTACCTGGATCACCACGGCTGGCTGTGCGGTTTGCTGCAGCGCAAGTTGGGCAATCCAAACGATGCGACGGATCTGGCTCACGACATTTACCTGCACCTCATTCAGAAAGGGCGGATTCCGCCGGCGGATGAATCCCGTTGCCACTTGGCGCAGATCGCCAAAGGCAAGGTGATTGATTTGCTGCGCCGCCGCCGCTTGGAGGCCAGCTATCTGGAAAGCCAGGCCCAGCAGCCGGAGCCGCGCGCGCAGTCGGAAGAGGCGCGCGCGCTGGTGAAGGAGGAGATCAAGGGGGTGGACCTGGCGCTGATGGGCAAGTCGTTCAAGGTGCGCCAGGCGCTGCTGCTGTCCCGGCTCAACGGCATGAGCTACGGCGATATCGCCGCGGAGCTTCAGGTGTCGGTGTCTTCGGTGGAGAAGTACGTTGCGCTGGGCCTGCAAGCCTGCCGGCGCAGCGTGGAGGCCGGCCTGGGGCCGGGCGCGTGCAAGCAACAACCATTAATCCGTGTTGTAGAGGAGTTGTCATGAGTGTTGAGGAAGAGGTTTTGGGAGAGGCCGCCGCCGGGCCTATCGCCCGCGTGTTGGCGCCGATACGCGGCCGGCTGATCGCCGCCGGCCTGCTGGCGGGGCTGGGCGCCATGCTGAGCCTGGCGCCGCTGGCCGGCGTCGCCCATATCGCGCAGCTGGCGCTGGGCCAGGGCGCGGCCGCACTGGGCGGCGATGACTTGTGGCGGGTGGTGGGCCTGAGCCTGCTCTGCCTGTTTGCCGGCATGACGCTGATCCTGGCCGGCGATGTGGTGGCCCACCTGGCGGACAACCGCATCACCGGCCTGCTGCGCCTGGCCATTACCCGCCGGCTGGCCAAGGTGCCGCTGGGCTGGTTCACCAGCCGCGCCTCGGGCGAGGTCAAGCAGGCGATGCACGACGATATCGGCATCCTGCACAGCCTGACCGCCCATTTCTACACTACGCTGGGGCGCAGCGTGGGCGCGGTGCTGGCGTCAATCGTCTACATGTTTGCGATGGATTGGCGCATGGCCATCGCCTCGCTGCTGCCCTTCCCGCTGTTCTTCCTGTTTTTCGCGCGGGCGCACAAGGCCAGCGCGGCCAATATGGAGAGCTTTGGCGCGGGCATGGCGCGCATCAACAACGCGGTGGTGGAGTTCGTCAACGGCATTCCGGTGGTGAAGGCTTTTGGCGCGCAGCACAAGGCGCACGGCAGCTACCGCGCGGCGATAGACGCCTTCGCCAGCGCTTTCACGGATTTCACCCGGCCGCTGGTCAGCGCAATGGCCAACGCCAACGCCATCATCGCGCCGGTGTCGGTGCTGGGCGTGGTGCTGGCTTTTGGCGCGCTGATGGTGGGCCTGGGCTGGATCGCCCCGGTGGACGTCTTGCCCTTCGCCCTGGTGGCGCCGGGGCTGAGCTCGCCGCTCTTGATGCTGAGCTACATCACCCATGACCTTAACCACGCTACCGGCGCGGCCCAGCGCGTGCACGCGCTGCTGCAGACCCCGGTGCTGGAAACCGCCGCCGGCAAGGCGCGGCCGGCCGACGCCGAAATCCGCGTGGAAGGGCTGAGTTACGGTTATTCCGAGCAAGAGCCGGTGTTGTCCGGCATCGATTTCACGCTGGCTCCCGGCACGGTGACGGCCATCGTCGGCCCCTCCGGCGCCGGCAAGTCCACGCTGGCGCGGCTGCTGCTGCGCTTCTTCGACCCCAGCGCCGGGCGCATCACCCTGGGCGGCGTGGATTTGCGGCAGTTGGACAGCGCGGAGTTGTACCGGCGCATCGGCTTCGTCCTGCAGGACGTGCGCCTGATCCACGCCAGCGTGCGCGACAACATCGCGCTGGGCCGGCCCTCGGCCAGCCAGGCGGAGATCGAAGAGGCCGCGCGCACCGCCAATATCCACGAACGCATTCTCAGCCTGCCGCGCGGCTATGACTCGGTGATTGGCGAGGACGTGCAGTTCTCCGGCGGCGAGGCCCAGCGGCTGAGCATTGCCCGCGCGGTGTTGCTGGACCCGCCGGTGCTGGTGCTGGACGAGGCAACAGCGGCGGCCGACGCGGAAAACGAGGTGAAGCTGCAGCAGGCGCTGTCCGCCTTCGCTCGCGGCCGCACCCTGGTGGTGATCGCCCACCGGCTGGATACGGTGATGCAGGCGGACCAGATCCTGGTGGTGGACAAGGGCCGGCTGATTGAGCGCGGCCGCCATCAAGAGCTGCTGGCGCAGGGCGGCTGCTACGCGCGGTTGTGGGCGCAGGGCCATTACGGCAAGACCGAGGAAGTAGAACAGGAAGGATGGGTGCCGCAATGTTGAAAACTTTTATTCGGCTGCTGGGGGACGATGCGGCCAAATTGCGCCGCTACGCGTGGCTGGCCTTGATTTACAGCCTGCTGTGCGGCGTGACCATTGTGCTGCTGGCGCCGGTGCTTAGCCATTTGCTGGCCGGCGAGGCGCGCGCGGCCGGCATGTGGCTGGCAGCGCAGGCGCTGGGCGTGGCGCTGTGCTGGGGCCTGCGGCGCAAGGTGGAAAAAGCCGGCATCGCTGTTGGCATCGCCGTGCTGCAAGGCGGGCGCCACCGGCTGGCCGAGCATGTTGGCAGCCTGCCGGTGGGTTGGTTCAGCGCGAGCAACACCGCCCGGCTCAACCACATCGCCACTCAGGGCATGATGGAAATGGCCCAGCTGCCGGCCCATGTATTCACCCCGCTGTTTGTCGGCGTGGTGACGCCGGTGGTGGTGCTGGGCGCGCTGTTCGCCGTCAATCCGTTGATGGGCTGGGTGGGGCTGGCCAGCCTGCCTTGCCTGCTGCTGGTGTTTGGGCTGACCGCGCGGCTGAGCCAGCGCGCTGACCAGGCTTATCAGCAAAGCACGGCTCAGAGCAGCCAGCGCATGGTGGAGTTCGCGCAGGCCCAATCGGTGCTGCGCGCCTTTAACGGCGAAAGCGGCGGCACGCGTTTTCTGGAGCAGGCCATCGCCCAGCAGCAGCAATCCGGCCGGCATTTGATCCGGTTGTCGGCGCTGTCCTCGGTGCTCAATGTGTGGGCGGTGCAGGCCAGCTTCGCCGCGCTGTTGCTGGTGGCCGCCTTGTGGCTGGGCGACCACGCCGGCCTGGGCCTGACCCCGGCCACGGTGATTCCGGCGCTGGTGGCGCTGATGCTGATGAGCCGCTTCATCGACCCGCTGCTGGACGTGGCCGGCTACAGCGAGGTATTGCGCGGCGCGCGCGGCCAGTTGCAGGCGGTGGCCAAGCTGTTTGAGGTGGCGCCCATGGCGGAACCGGCCCGTTCCGGCGCGCCGGCGGACGCCTCGGTGGAGCTGAACCGGGTGAGCTTCCGCTACGGGCCGGAACAGGCGCCGGTGCTGAACGGGCTCAACCTGCGCATAGCGCCGGGCAGCATGACCGCGCTGGTGGGCGCGTCCGGCTCCGGCAAAACCACTTTGCTGCGCTTGATCGCCCGTTTCTTCGACGTGGACCAAGGCGAGGTGAAAGTGGGCGGCGTGGATGTCCGCGATCTGTCCAGCGAACGGCTGGCCGGCCAGATCAGCCAGATCTTCCAGGACGCCTATCTGTTCCAGGGCAGCATTGGCGACAACATCCGCATCGGCAAGCCGGACGCCAGCGACGCCGAAGTGTTGGCGGCGGCCCGGCTGGCCGGGGTGGAGGAAATCATCGAGCGGCTCCCGCAGGGCCTGGATACCCCGGTGGGCGAGGGCGGCGCGCGCTTGTCCGGCGGCGAGCGCCAGCGCATCTCCATTGCGCGCGCGCTGATCAAGGACGCGCCCATCCTGCTGGTGGATGAAGCCACGGCGGCGCTGGACACCGAAAACCAGGCCGCCATCGCCCAGGCGCTGGCGCGGCTGCGCGGCAAACGCACTCTGATCGTCATCGCCCACCAGCTGTCCACGGTGGAGATGGCGGACCAGATCGTGGTGTTGGAGGACGGCAAGGTGCGCGAGCAAGGCAGCCATGCCGAGCTGAGCGCGCGCTCCGGCCTCTACGCTCATTTCCTGGAGCAGCGCAGAAGCGCCAAGGGCTGGCGCATCACCGCGGCGCCCGTCGCAGAGGCCGTGTCTTGAAACGACTTGCCTTGCCGCTGCTGCTCTTGGCTTGCAGCGGCCTGTCTTTGATGGTGGGGGCCAAGCAGATGGCCTGGACCGGGCCGCTGGCCCTGTCCGACGACAGTTGGCTGACCCTCACCGCCAGCCGGTTGCCGCGCTTGGCGGCGCTGCTGCTGGTGGGGGTGGGGCTGTCGGTGTGCGGGGTGATTTTGCAGCAGATCGTGCGCAACCGTTTTGTGGAGCCGGCCACCTCAGGCGGGCTGGACGCGGCCAAGCTGGGCATTCTGGTGGGGCTGAGCCTGGTCCCGGAGGCCGACAACCTGGGACGGATGCTGTTTGCGCTGGCTTTCTGTTTTGCGTCCAGCCTGGTCTTCATCGCCATCATCCGCCGCATCCAGTTCAAGAACACCGTGCTGGTGCCGGTGATAGGGCTGATGTACGGCAGCGTGCTCAGCGCCGTGGCCGAGTTCTACGCCTACCGCCACAACATCCTGCAAAGCATGCAGGGCTGGCTGCTGGGCGATTTTTCCAAGATCGTCGAAGGCAATTACGAGATCGTCTACCTGATCCTGCCCATCGTCGCGCTGGCTTATTGCTACGCCCACCGCTTCACCGTGCTGGGCATGGGCGAGGAGATGGCCGCCAGCCTGGGCCTGAGCTACGCGGCCACCGCGGCGCTAGGCCTGGTGCTGGTGGCGGTGACGGTGGCCGCCACCGTTATCACCGTGGGCGCGATTCCCTTTGTCGGCCTGGTCATTCCCAATCTGGTGGCGCTGCGCTGGGGCGAGAACCTGCAGCGCACGCTGCCCATCGTCGCCGCTTGCGGCGCCTTGTTGATGTTGGTTTGCGACATCATGGGCCGCCTGCTGATCTACCCGTTTGAAGTGCCCATCGGCCTGACCGCGGGCAGCGTGGGCGGCGTCCTGTTCCTGATGATGATTCTATGGAAGCACAAATGAGGGACGCCCTGATCCGCCGCGGCGTCTGGGCGCTGGCGGCGGCGCTGGCGCTCGTGTTCCTGCTGCTGGGCTCCGGCCTGGATTTTGATTACGTGATTCCCAACCGGCTGATCCGCCTGGCGGCGATGGTGGTGGCCGGGGTCTGCATCGCCGTGTCCGCGCTCACCTTTCAGACGCTGACCGGCAACCGCATCCTCACCCCGGCCATCATGGGCTACGAGGCGATCTACCTGCTGCTGCAGTCCCTGCTGGTGATGGCGCTGGGCGCGCACAGCCTGGCGCTGCTGGGCCGCCACGGCAACGCGCTGCTGTCCATCGCGGTGATGCTGGCTTATTCCTGGGCCATACACCGCGCGCTGTTCCGCAAGGAGCGCAATGATCTCTATCTGCTGCTGCTGACCGGCCTGGTGCTGACCATGGTGCTGGGCACCTTTACCCAGTTCATCCAGCTCAAGACCAGCCCGGGCGAGTTCGCCATTCTGCAGGGCTTCAGCTACGCCTCCTTCAACCGGGTTCAGCCAGGGGCGTTGCTGTTCGCCGCGCTGCTGACCGCGGCCGCGGCCTGGCTGGTGAGCCGGCGGCTGGCGGTGCTGGACGTGCTGCTGCTGGGGCGCGAGCAGGCGATCTCCCTGGGCGTGGATTACCCCGGCAATGTGCGCATGCAGCTGGCGCTGATTGTGGTGCTGGCGGCGGTGTCCACCAGCCTGGTGGGGCCCACCGCCTTCATGGGCGTCTTCGTGGCCAACATCACTTACGCGCTGGCGCGGACTTTCCGGCACCGGGTCACGCTGCCCATGGCCTGCGCCATCGCCATCGCCATTTTTATTGCTGCCCAACTGCTGGTGGAGCAGCTGTTCAATTACAAAACCACCGTCAGCATCCTGGTCAACCTGGTGTGCGGCGCCTATTTCCTGGCGCTGATGGTGCGTAGCAGAGGACATGCATGATCACGCTTGAGCGCGTCTACAAGGCCTATGGCGACAAACAGGTGCTGCGCGACGTCAATCTCAGTTTTCCCTCCCGGCAAGTCACCTCGCTGATCGGCCCCAACGGGGCCGGCAAGAGCACGCTGCTGATGTCCATCGCCCGGCTGTTGAAGCCCAGCGCCGGACGCATCCTGATGGACGGGGAGGAGATAGAGCGGATCCCGCTGCGCAGTTACGCCAAGCGCGTGGCCACGCTGCGTCAGCACCCCAATATCGGCCTGCGCCTGACGGTGGAGGAGCTGGTGGGCTTCGGCCGCTTTCCCTACAGCCAGGGCCTGCTGAGCCGGGACGACCGCCGCGCGGTGGACGAGGCGCTGGCCTTCCTGGAGCTGGAACCGCTGCGCGTCCGTTATCTGGACGAGCTTAGCGGCGGCCAGCGGCAGATGGCTTTTTTGGCGATGTGCATCGCCCAGCAGTCCGATTATCTGCTGCTGGACGAGCCGCTCAACAACCTGGACATGAAGCACGCGGTGCACATCATGCAGGCCATACGCCGGCTGAGCGAGGAACAAGGCCGCACCGTGATCCTGGTGGTGCACGACATCAACTTCGCGGCCAATTACTCGGACCACATCGTCGCCATGAAGGCGGGCGCGGTGCACGGCAGCGGCCCGGTGGCGGAGGTGGTCACCCAGGCGCGGCTGCGCGACCTCTACGGCCTGGCCGTGGACATCCTGCCCAGCGAGCGCGGCTTCGTCTGTAATTACTTCAACCCTACCCCCACTGGAGAACCCGTATGAGCAACGATAAGAAGCCGCGCGCGCGCGCGGCCCTGCTGGCGCTGGCCGTGGCCGGCGGCCTGCTGGGCTGCGACGCCCGTCAGGCGACATCCGAAACCGCCGCCGCGCCGACGGCCCAGGCCGCTTACGCCCCGGTCACCGTCAAGCACGAACTGGGCACCACGCAGATCAACAAGCGGCCGGAGCGGGTGGTGGCCTTCGACATGAGCGAGCTGGACGCGCTGGATCAGCTGGGCGCGCCGGTGGCGGGCATCTCCAAAGATTACGTGGCAGGCTTCCTGAAGAAGTACGAGCAGGACCCCAAGGTGATGGACGTGGGCACCACCATCCAGCCCAATCTGGAGCGGCTGCACGCCCTCAAGCCGGACCTGATCCTGATCTCCCCGCTGCAGGCGCAAAGCTACCCGGAGCTGAGCCGCATCGCGCCGACGCTGCATTACGACATCGACCTCAATAACCGCCCCGGCCATACCCTGGACACGGCCAAGGAGCATTTGCTGACCCTGGGCCGGATTTTGGGCAAGGAGGCGCTGGCGCGCGAGAAAGCCGGCGAGATCGACGCCAAGATCAAGCAGGTGCGCGAGGTGACCGCCGGCCGTCCGGAAAAGGCGTTGATTGTGCTGCACAACAACGGGGCCTTTACCTCCTACGGCGTGCGTTCGCGCTACGGTTACATCTTCGACACCCTGGGGGTGACGCCGGCCAGCAACGAAACCAGCAGCGGCTTGCACGGCCAGCCCATCTCCAATGAATTCATCCAGCAGGCGGACCCGGACATCCTTTACGTGATAGACCGCACCGCGGTAATGGAGCGGCGTCCGGCCTTGAATCTGAAAACCCTGGACAACCCGCTGTTGCGGCAAACCAAGGCCTGGCGCAAGGGCAAGGTGATCTTTGCCGACGCCGAAACCTGGTATCTGTGCACGGCCAGCCTGAGCTGCCTGAACCGGATTGGGGATGAGGTGATCAAGGGCTACCGTAGTTAAGACCCGCTAACAAAACCCCTGATCCTGCGTTGCGCCTCCTTGTCGTACGACTTGTACTGTAGCTTCGCAGAAACTTCGTTTTCTGCGTCGGCGCGCCTTGGCTCAGGTACGCTGCGCGGTTTTGTTAGCGGCTCTAAACCGGACGCGGCGCGGGCGGCTTGACGATGTGCTATCAAAAATGATTTTCATTTCTATTTGAGGGTTTCTCACTTTGCTTCGGAATACATAGTGAAGTGAAACAATCTCCTCACGTAGAAAGGAACTTGGATGTTGAGTCAGAAACGGTCGGCTTCCCCCATATCAACTACACGCCGACTCGCGCCGCAATCCGCCTTCCCGCTGAATAAACTTCTCTCCGCCACCCGCCTGGCCCTGTTGGTGGGCTTTGGCGGCATGGCCGTGGTGCCGGCGGCGCTGGCGCAAGGCACGGACGCCGCGCCGGCCAAGGCCCAAGCCGGCAACGGCGCGCCGGAACGGCTGGAGCCGGTGGTGGTGCAAGGCCGCCGCGTCTACGCCGGCGGCCAATTGGCCACCGATAGCCGAGTGGGCGTACTGGGCAATCTGGACGTGATGGACACGCCGTTCAGCACCATCAGCTACACCGAGGACTATGTGGCCAATCAGCAAGCGCGCGAGATAGGCGCGCTGATCGGCGCCGCCGATCCCTCGGTCCACGTGGCCAGCAAGGGCACCATCCTCGAGAAATTCAATATCCGCGGCTTCCCCACCTCCGCCAACGACATCACCTTCAACGGCCTGATCGGCATGGCGCCCAATCTGCGCGGCTCCACCGAAATGGCGGCGCGGGTGGAAGTGCTCAAGGGGCCGTCCACCCTGCTCAACGGCATGCCGCCTGAAGGGAGCCTGGGCGGCAGCGTCAACATCGTGCCCAAGCGCGCGGGCAACACGCCGCTGACTTCCATCACCGCGACTTATGAATCCGACAATATGCCCGGCGTGCACGTGGATGTGGGCCGGCGCTTTGGCGACAAGCAGCAATGGGGCGTGCGCTTCAACGGTGTTTACCGCAACGGCGACACCGCGGTGGACAAGCAGAAACAGGGCATGAACCTGGCCTCGCTGGGCCTGGACTGGCGCGGAGAGCGTGCCCGCGTCTCGCTGGACCTCTACCGCCAGCGCGAGAAGATGGACGGCATCAACTACTTCGGCATCTTCTCCATCGCCCCGGGAGTGACCCAAGTGCCCACGCCCAAGAAGGGCGATTACCAGTTTGCGCCGGATTGGGCCACCAATACCAACACCACCCAGGTGGCCGTGCTGCGCGGGGAGTACGAGCTGAGCGACGCGCTGACCCTATACGGCGCTTATGGCCATCGCAAGGCGGACTTCGACGCCACGATCACGCGCGCCACCCTGCTCAACAACGCCGGCGACCTCAGCGGGGGCGTGTACCGCCTAGTGAACGAGGGCACGCAGAAATCTGGCGAGGCCGGCGTGCGCGGTCATTTCGACACCGGCAAGATTCAGCATAAGTGGTCGCTGGCGGCCACGCGCTTCACCTCCGAGCGCAGCTACCGTGATGGAATGGGCCCAAGCTTCACCACCAATTACTATGCGCCGTCCTTCGGGCCCAAGCCGACGTTCCGGTATATGGGCAGGAGCGTTGAGGACAAGCTGGGCAGCATCGCCCTGGTGGACACCCTCTCCTTCATGGACGGCAAGGTGCAGTGGACAGTGGGCACGCGGCGTCAGAATGTGCAGAGCAGCAACTACAACGCCGCCGGCGCGCAAACCTCCAACTACGACCAAAGCCGCTGGTCCCCGGCCACTGCCTTGCTGGTCAAGCTATCGGACCAGCTCTCGGTTTACGGCAACTACATCCAGGGTCTGAACCAGGGCGGCGTGGCGCCGGACACGGCCAAGAACGCCGGCGAAAGCCTGCAGCCGTATCAGACCGAGCAGTATGAACTGGGCGCCAAGCTGGATTGGGGCGGCCTCACCCATAACCTGAGCCTGTTCCAGATCGCCCGGCCCAGCGCTTACACCAGCCCGGACAGCAATGTCTTTGGCGTGTACGGCGAGCAGCGCAACCGAGGTTTGGAGTGGAGCTTCTGGGGCGAGGCCAGCCGCGGCCTGCGCCTGATGGGCGGCGCGTCTTACACCAAGGCCGAGCTGACCAAGGCGCTGGACCCGGCCCATCTGGGCAAGCAGGCCACCGGCGTGCCCAAGGTGATGGCCAAGTTGGGCGTGGAATACGATATCGCCGCTCTACCGGGCCTGACCGCCACCGGCAACGCCCAGTACGTGGGCGAGCGCTTTGTCCGCGACAACAACCAACTGTCCTTGCCGTCCTACACCCTGTTTGACCTGGGCGCGCGTTACACCACCAAAGTGGCGGCCAAGGAAATCACCCTGCGTGCGACGGTGCAGAACGTCGCCAACCGAGCTTACTGGGTAGGGTCGTGGAGCGGCGGCGACGGCAGCGGCTTGTCCGGGGGGCTGGGCGCGCCGCGGACCTTGCTGCTGTCCGGCACTTTGTCGTTCTGAGGCCCTGCTTGCGATCCGCTGCGCGTCGCGGGATTTCGCTTGCGCGGTGGTTTCCGCCTTGGGCCGTCTTGGCTCGCGAGAGCGTGAGCCGGCGCTAAGCGCGCAGGGAAGCGAGTCAACGCCGCGGCTTCGGCCGCGGCGTTGTCGCGTCTGATGCCGGCTTACCAGCGCGCTCGCTTGAACAGGCTGAGCCGGTTGATGCGGAACAGACGCGCCGGGCGCTGCTTGCCGCCCAGGAATTCTTCGGTGGCCTCCAGTATGGCGGCCTCGTCCGCGTATTCGCCGGGCTTGGCGTCCGCCACCTTGATGCCCAGCCGCGAGCGGAAGGTGCCGCGGGACACGGTTTCGCCAAAGATCTGCTCGTAAGTGCGCTGAAGCTGGGTGAGGGTGAACAGCTCCGGCAGCAGCCAGCAGGGCAGGGTGGAGTAGCTGGCCTTGTTGCGTACCCGCTGTACCGCTTCCCGCACCTGCTCCGCGTGGTCGAAGGCCAGCTCCGGCAACTGGTCCACATCGTAAAAGTGGAACACGCCGTCGCCGGCGTCCCGCAGCTGCTGCAAGGGGATCAGCGCCACGTGGGCGATGGCCACCGACCAGCCGCGCGGATCGCGTCGCGGGCCGGCGAAGGTGCGCAGCTGTTCCAGGTAGCGTGGCTCCAGCCCGGTCTTGTCGCGCAACACGCGCATGGCGGTGGCTTCGCAGCTTTCGTCCTCGTCCACATGCACATAGCCGCCGGGCAGCGCCAGCTGGTGTTGGCAGGGGGCATGTCGGCGACGGTGCAGCGCCACTTGCAGGCCGGTGGCGCCCAGGGTGAGCAGGACGATGTCCACGCTGACGGCGGGCGCGGGGCGAGAGGTGCTCATATGCAGTCTCCGGTTTGGTTTTTCGATATTTTCCGCCATATAGTTGCAAAACTCAACTAAGTGCATTTATACTGCGCGCATGTTAGTTGAAATTATCAACTAAGTAAGCCAACACAGCGCAGGAGTCGGCATCATGTTCAAGGTTTTCGCGGTTTCGCAGCAGGGCGTCAGCCAGCAGCTGGCTTTTCAAAGCACGGTCTTTCCCGGTGGGGAGGTTCAGGTGTCGGTGGAACTGGACGCGTCGGCGGAAGCCTTGCGGCTGCATGCCCACCTGCCCGACGCGCAAGCGGTGATGACCTTGTTGATGCTGAGCGACGCGTTGCGCCGCGCTTATCCGGGCCGGCCGCTGGCGCTGCATCTGCCTTATGTGCCGTATGCGCGTCAGGACCGGGTAGCCAATCCCGGCGAGGCGTTGAGCGCCAAAGTGTTTTGTCAGTTGATCAACGCCCAAGGCTACAGCAGGGTGGTGATCCAGGATCCGCACAGCGATGTGGTGACCGCTTTGCTGGACCGGGTGGAAGTGGAGGACCCGTTGCCGGCGCTACGTCGGGTGCTGGAGCGGGTAGGCCCGGCGGCGCTGGTGGCGCCGGATGCCGGCGCGCGCAAGCGGGTGCTGAAGCTGGCGCGGGAGTTGGGCTGCGAGGCGGTGTTGGCTGACAAGGTGCGGGATACCCAAAGCGGCCGCATCAGCGGCACCCAGGTGACCGGCCCCTTGCCGGTGCTGCCGCTATTGGTGGTGGACGATATCTGCGACGGCGGCCGCACCTTCACCGAGCTGGCCAAGGCGCTGCGCGAACGCCAGCGGGAACAGGGGCTGGACGCGCCGCTGCACCTGTACGTGACCCACGGCATTTTCAGCCATGGCCTGGAACCGCTGCTGGCGCATTACCAGCAGGTGTTCAGCCGCAATAACTGGACTGCGGATACCCGCTGCCAGCTGGTTTGACTTACACATTAGATAGGGAATACATCATGAACGCCCCCATTCGCCCCCTGGCCCGTGAACTGAACCAACTGCAGCCGTTCAATCTGGCGGACTTCTACAAAACCGGCCATCCATCCATGTATCCGGCGGCCACCACCAAGCTGGTGGCCAATTTCACCCCACGCTCGGCCAAGTACGCGCCGGTGCTGCCGGAGCTGTTCGACAACAAGGTGGTGTGGTTCGGCCTGCAGGGCTTCATTCAGCAATACCTGATCGACTTGTTCGACCAGGAGTTCTTCCGCCAACCGCGGGACAAGGCGGTGCGCAAATACCAGCGCCGCATGGACACGGCGTTGGGTGCGGGCGCGGTGCCAGCAAGCCGGCTGGAAGCACTGCACGCGCTGGGTCATCTGCCGCTGGAGATTCGCTCCCTGCCGGAAGGCGCGCGGGTGGATATCAAGGTGCCGCCGGTGATCTTCAGCAACACGCATCCGGACTTCCCCTGGGTGGCCACCTATTTTGAAACCCTGTTCAGCTGCGAATCCTGGAAGCCGTCCACAGTGGCCACCATCGCGTTTGAATTCCGCAAACTGCTGGATTACTTCGCCCGCCTCACCGGCAGCGCCCTGGAGTTCGTCAATTGGCAGGGGCACGATTTTTCCATGCGCGGCATGAGCGGGGTGCACGACGCCATGCGCTGCGGCGCCGGCCATCTGCTGTCCTTCACCGGCACCGACACCATTCCGGCGCTGGACTATCTGGAGGACTTTTACGACGCGGACGCAGAACGGGAACTGGTGGGCGGCTCCATCCCGGCGTCGGAACACAGCGTGATGGCGCTGCGCATCCTGTTGACGCTGCAGCGGCTACGCCGCGACCCGGCCCACGCTGGGCTGGGGGAGGGAGCGCTGCGCCGGCTGGCGGAACGGGAAGTGGTGCGCGAGTTCGTTAGCCAGGATTATCCGCAGGGCATGGTGTCCATTGTCAGCGACACCTTTGATTTCTGGAACGTGGTCACGGTGATTGCCCGCGAGCTGAAGGGCGATATCCTGGCGCGGCGGCCGGACGCGCTGGGCAACGCCAAGGTGGTGTTCCGCCCGGACTCCGGCGATCCGGTGAAAATCCTCACCGGCTACCGCGACGACGAGCTGGTCCGCGTTGACGGCCTGCCGGTGCGGGACGCGGACGGCGCGTACACAGCGCTGATCGGCGGCCTGCGGGTGACGGAGGCGGAGCGCAAGGGCGCGGTGGAGTGCTTGTGGGAGATTTACGGCGGCACGGTCAGCGCCGCCGGCTACCGGCTGCTGGACAGCCACGTGGGTCTGATCTATGGCGACTCCATCACCCTGCCGCGTGCCCGTGCCATCCTGCGCCGGCTGGCGGCCAAGGGTTTCGCCTCCGGCAATGTGGTGTTCGGCATCGGCAGCTTTGTCTACGGCATGAACTCGCGGGACACCTTCGGCTACGCGCTGAAGGCGATTTACGCGGAGGTGGAGGGTGAGGCGGTGGATATCTACAAGGACCCGGCAACCGACGACGGCACCAAAAAATCCGCCAAGGGCCTGCTGCGGGTGGAGCGTGAGGGCGATCATTACGTGCTGTATCAGCAACAGACGGCGGAGCAGGCGGAAGGCGGCGAGTTGCGGCCGGTGTTCCGCGATGGCCAGCTGCTGGCGCGGCAATCGCTGGCGGAGATCCGGCAGCGGCTGATGGCTTCTTGGCAATGCCCGGAACCGGGCAGCATCCGCTGGGGCGTGGAGGACTGAAGCCGCCGCGTCGCGTTTCAAGGCCGGGCGGCATGCCCGGCCTTGTCGCGTCAACTGGCGGTTCAATCAAAGCTCAGCTCCACGGTGGCGGCGGCATTGACCTCACCGGGCCGGATGGCGGCGCCGTTGACGGCATAGCGCACCACCATGGGCAGCGCGTGCTGTTGCCTGGCCGCCAGGCTGGTGAACTCGGTGCCCAGTACATACGCGCCGGTTTCGCCCTGGCGTTGCAGCTCCAGCCCAATGCCCTGGGCGTTGTTTCGCCCGCCGGCAATGCTCAGCAGCGTGCCGGTGTTCCCTCGCGCGTTGGCGTCGCTCAATTTGGCGCTGATGCTGGTGCCGGGCGCGCAGTCCAGATCGATGTTGAACTGCTTATCGCCGGCGCGGCCGGTGCCGGCGAAGTCGAGGGTGCTGACGTCGGGCAGGCGGACAGTCTGGCTGGCGTTGCGGAACGAGCAGCCGATCACCCTGATGGCGGGCTGATTGAAGGTGTAGCTGAACAACTCGGCGTCGATGGTTGGATTGCGTTTGTCATTCTTGTAGCGCATGAGGTAGCGCTGAGCCAGCAATACATTGGAGGTGATGTCGCCGGTTTTGATGAGCTGAATCGTATCCGTGATGGTGATCTGTCCGCTGAGTTTAATTCCGCGCAGATTGGTGCTGTCATTGTTCAAGGCTGTCGCGCTAAAGGTCTGCGATTTGTGGCTGTGGTCATTTCGATTGAGCCAGCGGATACCAATGCCCTGTGTGCCGCTGTGTCTGACATTGTCTCCCGGCGCCTTGCCGTGGTCGGTGTTGCTAGAGGCTTGATAAACGGCCCAACTGAGTTTCTTGTTCGCTTTTTGGGCGTTGCATTGGACCTTGGTTTGCATCGTCACCTCGGCGATGAGGTAGCCGGGCTTGGCATCGTAAGGAATGAGTAATGGGTCAGGAAAAGTGATGATTTGCGAGCTTGCAATGCAATCGGCATGGCTTGGGCGGCTGCAGCTTCCCAGCGTCAATAGCAAGACGAGGCAGGTCAGCAGCGGGCGGCGGGTAGGCGGAGTGTGCATCTGGGTATCCTTTCTTTGATTAAGCGCGGCGCGTAGAACCTATTTACGATCTTGCGAGCTAGAGCGAGACAAGGCGAAAACAGCTGAGAAAGCGGAATGTACGCGTGGTACATGAGCATTTCGAGGCGGTTTCCAACGCCGTATCGCCGACGCGCAGCAGATCGTAAACAGCTTCTTAGAGGCAGGGCAGCTCCAGCCGCTGGTAATGTCGCCCAGGCTTGGCGGGCGGCAGCTTATAGCGAGCGGTGCAGCCGCCGTCGCTCCATTTCACGGCCAGTAGGCCTTGCGGCTGCTGGAGCAAGAGCAGCGTCCGGCCTTGCGGGTCCGCGATGCCTAACGGCTGGCCGGTGACATCTTCTACGCTGGCGCCAAACGGCACCGCGCTGCCGTCGCGGCGACGCAGACTGAATTGAATGCGGCGTCCGCTGCGCGCCTTGAACACGGCCTTCACCACCGCGCCGCGGCGCGGCACCACTTGCTTGACGCTGTCTTCCAGTTCCAGCGCGGCGCCCAGCTTGCGGCTGTCCAGGCTCAGGCTGTTGGTGCGGTATGGCTGGGCGTCCGCGCGTACGGTGTAGCCGTTGCCGCCCAGGCCGGCGGCGCCGTCCACTTGCAGCAGGGCGAAGGTGTCGCCGACGGCGCGGCTGAGGTTGACGCCGCCGGCGTGGACGACGACGGCGCCGCTGGCGCCCAGGCTGGCGGATTGATGGTTGCGCGCTGTGCTGTAAGCGGCGCTCAGCTGCGCGACATCGCCCTGATGGACGCCGCTGGCGCTCAGGCTGGCGCCGCCCTGGCTGTCGCGGCTCACGGAGACGGTGTAGCTGTCGGCCTCGCCCAACTGGCCGCTGAGGCTGGTGTGCAGCGCGTTGCGGCCAAGCTGGGCGCTGAGCTGCGGGGCGCGTCTCCCTGTGTCCAGCGGCAGGCTGAAGCCCAGCATGATCTGCTTGTCGCCTTGGCCGCGGCCGTCGCGGCTCCGGCTGAGGCTGAGGTGGTAGTGAAACTGTTTCCAGCGATGGCTGTAAGCCAGGTTGAGGCTGTGGCTGGCGCCGGGCCGGCCCCAATAGTTCTGGCGGCCGAGGCTGAGATAAAGGCTGCCGCGGCGGCCATCCCGGCCCAGGGTTTGTTGGGCGCTGAGGTCTATCCGGGCGCGAGCGCGGTGTTGGTTGGCGCGCCGGGCCAGGTCCGCCGCGTGGTCGTTGAAGCTGCGGTAGCCGGCGGTGGAGTAGCGGTAAGCCGCCAGGGTGAACTGGGTCTGGGTGCTGGGCAGGGCCTTGTGGTACAGCAGACGCAGGCTTTGTCCCTGGCTGCGCGGGCCTTGGGCGCGGCTGAGGGATTGGCTTAGGTCCAGCGACAGCGCTCCCAGCGGCGTGTTGGCGCCCAAGCCCAGGTTGGCTGCCTGGAAGCGCGGCGAAAGCTGGAAGCCGGCGGCCACCGTGCTGTCGTCGCTGAGGCCGTAAACCAGCGCGCCGGCGGCCAGCCCGGGGCGGGCCGCTTCGCCGCCCTGGTACTGGCCCAGCGCGGCGTGGTATTTCCAGCGGCCTCGGGCCTGCATCAGCGGCAGGCTGGAGAAGCTTTGATGGCTGACGCGGCGGCTACCGTCGGCTTCGGTCACTGTGATTTCCAGTTCGCCGTTGGAGCCGGAAGGGGTGATGTCGGTGAATTCGAACGGGCCGGGAGGCACGTCGGCGCGGTGCAGCACATAGCCGTTCTGACGCACTTCCACCGTGGCCTGGCTCTGTGCCTGGCCGCGGACCACCGGTCGGTAGCCGCGCTCGCTGTCCGGCAGCATGGCCTCGTCCTGGCTCAGTTGCGCGCCGCGAATGCGCACGCTGTCGAACAAAACGGCGTCGGTGTATTGCTCGCCCAGCGTCAGTTGGCTGCGCAGGGCGGTGATGTCGCGTTGCAGCAGGGTGCGGTTGCTGCGTATCTCTGCGGCTTGGCCCGTATTCCAACTGAGGGTGGCGTCGTTGCGCAGGCGCCAGTCGCCCAGGTTGAGCCCGTTTTGCAGGCCGAGATAAAACTGACGGCTGGCGCGGCCGTCCTGGCCACGGCTGTATTGGCTGCTCAATTGATAATTGGCGTAAGCGGCGTTGACGCCGGCGTCCCATAGCGCCGGGTCGACATAGCCGTCGGCGCGGCGCAGTAGATGGGCCTGAGGCACGCTCAGCTCAAGTTGCAGCCGGGTGGAGTCGTAGCGTACTTGCGCATGCTCCAGGCGCCGGGGCAGATCCACGCAGACCTCGTCGCCGGCACGGGACGCGGGCAGTTTGACGCCCAGCTTGCGCAGCAGCGCGGGGTCCAGGCAGGGGCGCACTTTGCCGTCCGGCTCCAGGCGGAACAGGATGTCGCGGCGGTCGGCCAGTTGATGGTTGAGCAGGATGTCCACGCGATAACTGCCGGGCAGGATGTCGTTGCCCGCGTTCAGTACCGCTTTGAGATCCGCCGCTTGTCCGTCCAGCTTCAGAAAACGGGTGTTGAAGGCCGGTGCGTCCGCCGCCAGCGCTTGCGCGCAGGCGAGCAGCCAGCAGGCGCAGGCCAGCGAAGGCGCGGCGTTGCGGCGGGCATGGGGCATCAGCGGCTTGCTTCTCATCGTCTCACGGTACAACGGTCGGCTCAGGGCTCCAGCCGGCGCGGCTGAGCGGGCGCTACGCCTTGCAGCTGGGCTTCAAAAGCCTGGCTGGCGCCAAAGTCGTTGATGATCTGGTAGCGCAAGCGCGCATCGTTTGTGGTGTCGGCGGGCAGCGGCCATTGTCCGCCGGAGCCGGGTGCCAGCATTTGGGCGCGGCTGATTTCCTTGGATTTTCCGCCGGAGAGCAGGGTCAGGCCGGTCACGGTCACGTGGTAGCGGCTGGGGTTGTCCGCTTGCAGCCAGCTGTTGCCGCGCTCGCGCCGCAGCCGCCAACGCAGGCGTTCCGGCGCTTGCAGCGCGTGGCCGTCCAGGCCCGGCGGACGGTAGAACACCTTGACGCGCTGGCGCACCGCCAATTGCAGCACATTGCCTTTTCCGGCGGCCTGAGGGATTTCCTGCACATTGAGCCAGAAGGCGGTTTCCTGTTGATCGGACGCGCCGGCGCCGGCGTAGAGGATGCGCAGCAATTGCTCCTGCCCGGCCGGCAGCCGCGTCAGCGGCGGAGTGATGGCGAAGGGCAGTTCGGCCTTGTCGCCGTCCTGCGCTTCCAGCCAGGATTGCACCAGGATGTCCGCGCCGTGATTGCGCACTGTGACGGAGGCTTCCGGATGCGCGCCGTCGAAAATGATGCGGGTGCCGTTGAGGCTGATGCCGGCGCTGGCCTGGGACATGGCCAGCCAGGCCGCCAAGCTGGCGGCGTGCAGCAGGGTTTTCATGATGGGGGCCCTGAAAATAGACAACGGCGGGAAGCCCGCCGCTGTGGGTGGAAGAAACTAGGGCTTAGTCGTAGCTCAGTTCGAAGGGGAGGTCGGCTTGTACGTTGCCTGCGGTCATCGCGGTAACTGCCGGGTCCTTAACGTAAGCGGCATCAAACTTTATGGTTTCGCTTGTACTTGGAGTGGGCTTGTTCAGCAGTTGTCCAGACACAAGGTTGTAGCTTGTGTCAGTTCCCGTCTGATACAGCGCGATGCCAATGCCAGCCGCCGGTGAGCCGCTGGCGATGTTCTTCAGGATGTTGGTTTGGCCTGTGAGCGTGTTGGTGCTGTCTAGAGCCTTGAGGGACACGGTCAAATTCTTAGCGCCCGTGCAGGTAATGGTTATTGAGTGCGATTTGGGATGACTGGGTTTGCTCGCCAAGGCTTGCACCTTTTCCATGGAGATCTCGTCCAGAGTCACGTTGATATCGGGAATCGCCATCGCCGCACTGCCGTTTACCGAGCAACTGGGCGCAGTGACTTTGCCAGTGAACTTGATGGTGCCGGTTCGGGTGACGGCGGCGGCCTGAGACGTCAGCGGCAGCGCTGCGGCAAAGACGGCCGCCAGGGTGAGGAGGGCGTGCTTTTGTTTCATTGTGGTCTCCAGTGGTTGCGGCGCGCAGGTGCTTGGCCTGGGCCTTGGGTGGAGACGGCATGATAAAAACACATTTAATTCAGGTCTTTAGCGTGGTTTTGAACGCCTCTTACCTTTTCTTACCAAGCCATAACTTTCCTTGTTTTGACTTTATTAATGTCGGCAAACAAGGTTTAAGCCGCTTTAGTTGATTGATTAAGAGTTTAAACCTGTCCTTTTGGCCAGTTTTGTGAAAATGGCAATTTTCTTGGATTGCCCGCTAAGTACCGGTTATCTAAAATGTTTTGGCTCAAATTTTGTCATCTCCACCCCCATTACGCCTCACGGCCCCCATCCGCAGACCAGGTCGAAGCCCGTCGCCATGGGGGGCTTTGCATAAGGCCGGTTTGGGGGTGTTTTGATTTTGGATAGTTCGAAGGACCGTCCCATGGACCTCAGCACCCTGCTCGCCAGCTTCGCCTCCGCCTTCAATCAAGACCAACGCCTGCTCACCCTCAGCCTGGGCGACGGCAGCGTGGCGGCCGAGCAACTGCTGCCCCTGAGCCTGGCCGGCGAAGAAGGCGTGTCCCGGCCTTACGCCTATCAGCTCACCTGTCTGTCGCCGGACGGGGCCATCGAACTCAAGACCCTGCTCGGCCTGCCGGCCCGCATCGGCATCCTCGACGCCGCCGGCGCCGAGTCCTTGCGCTGCGGCGTGGTATCCAAAGTGGAAAGCCTGGGCTCGGACGGCGGTTTCAGCCGTTATCAGCTCACCATCGAACCGCCGTTCGCGCTGCTGCGTCACCGCGTCAGCTCGCGGGTGTTCCAGGACCTGTCGGTGCCGGACATCGTCAAACAGATCCTGGCCGAGCATCAGCAGGCCAACCCGGTGTTCGCCCGGGTGCAGACGCTGGAATTCAAGACCGGCGCGGCGTCCCC
>NZ_JONK01000029.1 GCF_000711885.1 Chromobacterium haemolyticum DSM 19808 | reverse complement strand
TGCACAAACTGCTCGGACCCCACGATGCCCAGCTTGGTCACCCCCAAACGCTGCGACTCCGCCAGCACCATCGCCACCGGCTCGTAACCCGCATCCTTGTTCGGCTTGATGTGAAACTCCGGCTGCGGCACCCGCGCCGCCGCTTCCGTCAGCTTCTTCTCCAAAGCCTCCCGGTTCGCCAAACGCTCTCCGTTCCACAAGATCCCGTTGTCCGGCCCAATGTCTATCTGCACCACCACCGGCTTCTCCATCGGCTTCGCCGGACTGCTCACCGGCATGTCCAGCTTCACCGCGTGCGTCTGGATCGGAATCGTGATGATCAACATGATCAGCAGCACCAGCATCACGTCGATCAGCGGTGTGGTGTTCATCTCCACCATCAGGTCGTCGTCGGACGAGCCTACGTTCATTCCCATCTTCCTGCCCCTCCTAGTTCCGCGGCGGCGGTTCGGTAATAAAAGCGATCTTCACGATACCCGCCTGCTGCACCGCCAGCACGATGCGGCCTATGGGGCTGTACTTAGCCCCCAGGTCGCCCCGAATGTGCACTTCCGGCTGCGGGTCCTTCTTCGCCTCCTTCACCAGCCGCGCCAGCAGCTCTTCCTGCGTCTTCACCGGCGTGGTGTTCCAGTAAATGGTGTTCCCGGTGTCCACCCCCAGCACGATGTTCTCCGGCTTGGTCTGCGTCGGAATGTTGCTTTCCTTCGGCAGCGCCATCTTCACCGTCTGCGTCACCACCGGCACCGTGATCAGGAAGATGATCAGCAGCACCAGCATCACGTCCACCAGCGGCGTGGTGTTGATCGCGGACATCACCGCGTCTTCGTCGCCCTTGCCGTGGCCTTGGCCGAATCTTGCGTTGCGCCCTTTCATCGTCGACGCCTCAGCGCGCGTTCAGCAGGCTGGCGTGCAGGCGGCCCGCCACCACTCGCACCATGTCCAGCACCAGCTTGTTGCGACGCACCAGCCAGTTGTAACCCAGCACCGCCGGCACCGCCACGCCCAGGCCGATCGCCGTCATGATCAGCGCTTCGCCCACCGGGCCCGCCACTTTGTCGATCGACGCCTGACCCGACATGCCGATCGCCGTCAGCGCGTGGTAGATGCCCCACACCGTGCCGAACAGGCCGACAAACGGCGCGGTCGAGCCGACGGTGGCCACCACCGACAGGCCGTTTTGCATGTGGTGGCTGGCGGAGTCCACCGCGTCGGAGATGGCCATCGACACCCAGGTGTTGAGGTCCACGCGCCCGGCCAGTTCGCCCTTGTGCTCGGCCGCCGCTTCAATCCCGGCCACCGCCACCGCGCTGAACATGCCTTCGTCGGCCAGTTCGCTGGCGCGCTTTTGCAGCTCCGCGCCGTGCGATTCCAGCAGTTCGCGGCCTTGCTTGAGCAGGCGGCGCTGTTCCAGCAGTTTGACGATGCCGACGTACCAGGTGGCCGCGGACATGATCAGCAGGATGATCAGGGTGCCGCGCGCCACGATGTCGCCTTGCGCCCACAGGGCGTCGATGCCGTACGGGTTGCTGGTCACGTGCGCGGTTTCGGCGGCCAGCGCGCTCAGGCTGCTCAACAGGGCCACGGCGGCGAAGGCGGTGCGGGTGATTTTGCTCATGTTCTGGTTCTCCTAGAGATTGCTTGTTCCGGTCGAGGCGCGCTCGCGCTCATTCGCCGGAATCGAGTTTGAAGCCGAATTCCTGGCTCAACAGGCTGTTGGGTTTGCAGCTGTAGCCTTGCAGCGCGGCGCTGATCGCCGACTGGAAGCCGCTGCGGTAGCGCGGCGGGATGCCGCCGTCGAACGAAATATTGGCGATGTGACTGAAGCGGCCGTTGTCGCCCACCTGGAAGGCCACGCGCACCACGCCCTGGATTTCGTCCTGTTGCGCCTTGCTCGGATACTCCGGCGCTTGCAGCTGGCTGCAGTTGGCCTTGGCCGACACCGGTCCCTTGGGCGCTTCCACCGCCGGGGCGGGGGTGGGCGCGGGCTGCGGCGCCGGGTCCGAGGTGGTGGACTGGATGGCGTTGGCCGTGGAGGTGACCGGCGGCGGATTGACCACCGGCGGCACGTAGGCCTGCGGCTTGGGCGCGGCGGTGGGCTGCACCACTTTCTCGATCTTGGGCGGAGGGGGCGGTGGAGGGGGCGGCGGTTCGCTGATGACCGCCACTTCCACTTTTTGCTGGATCACTTTGACCACGCCCTGGGCCAGGCCCGAGACCAGCGCGTAGATCAACAGTGCATGGAAGACGACCACGCCGACCAAGCCCGCGATGCGGCGCTTGGGCGGGGGACCGCCGATTCCTCTGGCTGTGATGCTCGTCATGTTTGATACCCACAATTGCTGCGGCTGGGCCGGCACCCTCCCCGCCTTGTGAGCGGGCCGGGGCCGACACGGCCGCCATCTGCCACTCCGGCTTTCGCGTGAAGGCCGGTTCCTGCGTACTCCTTCCAGCCGGGACGGCGAAGACCATCCCGGCATGGCGGAGTTACATCTTGTAGCTGGCTTTCACGAAATAAGCGCGGCCCACCGCATCGGTGAAGCGCGGGTCATAGCCCTGGGGCGTGGTTTCGCCCTGATTGCTCCACGGCGGCAGCTGGTCGAACAGGTTCTTGATCCCGGCCGTCACGGTCAACTGCTTGTTCCAGGCGTAGGAACCGGACAGATTCCAGGTGGAGTAAGGCTTGACCATGTGGCTGGGGTCGGAATCGGTGTAACCCGATTTGTAATCCTGAGCCAGGATGCCGCTCCACGACCCGCGCACCCAGTTCAGCGCCAGATTATGCTGCCAGCGGAACGTGGGACTGCCGTTGACGTAAGCGCCCAGATCGCTGTGGTAGTCGCCGCCCTTCTCGTACTGGAAGCTGTGCTTGCTGATGTAGGTGCCGTCCAGGTTCACTGTGAAGTCGCCGATGGAGGTGCGCGGCAGACGGAAGGAGAAGCCCAGGTCGACGCCGGCGGCGCTGGTATTGCCCAGGTTGTCGGTGAGATCGGTCACGTACAGCAGATTGTTCTTCGAATCCCGGACGAACAGATTGGCGTATTTGCCCGGGTTGGCGAAGATGGTCTGCTCGTTCAGCGAACCAATGGAGTTCTGGATATTGGTCCACCAGAAGTCCACGCTGGTGGTCAGGTCCTTGACCGGCTCCAGCACCATGCCGAAGGAGATGGATGAGGATTTTTCCGGCTGCAGACTCTTGTTGCCGCCGGAGAGCAGGTTTTGCTGAGTCTTGACGCAAGAGGTGGGGCCGGCGCCAGGCTGAGCCACGCCGCCCGGGCACAGTACCGGGTCGGTGTAGTTCTTGGCGGTCAGTTGCTGCTGGGCAGGCTGGTTGATGTCGTACAGCGACGGCGCGCGGAAACCGGTGCTGGCCGAGCTGCGCAGCAACAATTGCGGCACCGGCTGGTACTTCAGCGAAACCTTGGGGTTCACCGAGCTGCCGGAATCGCTGTAGTGGTCGTAACGCACCGCCAGGTTGGCGTCCAAGTGCTTGATCACCGGAATGTCCAGCTCGCCGTACAACGCCTGGGCGTTGCGCTGGCCGCTGCCGTCGTTGGTCTTGGTCAGGCCGGTGCTCATGGTGTCGGAGGACAGCGCATGGTTATAGGTGTGCTCGATGGTTTCGCGGCGTGCCTCGGCACCGATGGCCACCGCCAACACGCCGGCCGGCAGTTGCAGTACCTCCTTGCTCACCTTGAAGTCGGCGAGATCGAGCTTGGACTTGGCCTGCTCGATGCGGCCGGTTGACGAGAACGGCTTCCAGGCGGCCGGATCCGCGCTGCCCGGATCAAAACCGTTATTCAGCGCGTTCTGCAGCTTGCTCTGACTCAGGTAGCCGCCTTGCAGATCGTGGGTGACCTTGCTTTCCGAGTGGCCGAGGCCGGCGCGGTAGTCCCAGCCGGCGATCAGGCCCTCCAGGTTCATTTGCAGACGCTGGGTAGTGGCGGTGGTGCTGTCCACGCGCGCGCCGGCGGGCACCGAGCGGCCGTAAACCGGGAACGGACCGTCCGCCGGATTCTGACCCGGCGCCGTGGGCGAGCTGACGTCGCCGGAGAACGGGGTCGGAGCCACCCAGGTGGTGTTCTTGGTCTCGGTCACCAGGTATTGCAAGGACAACTCGTGGTCGCCGATGCGGGTGGTGCCCTTGAGCACGCCGGTCTGTTGTTCGATCTCAGGCTGGATCGACGGATACAGCGAATACAGCTGCGAACAAGCGCCGCTGCCATCCGGCGTCGAATACGGCGGCGCGCAGTTGGGCGAGCCATTGACCAGGTCGCCGTTGGCGTTCAGATAGTTTGGCGGAAAGCTGTTGACGCTGCGCTTGGTGCTGCTGGTGATCTGGGACGCGAAATCACGCTGGGTGGCCATGATTTTGTTGGTCTTGTGATACTCGTAAGCGCCGTAGATGTTGAAGCCGTCCTTGCCCAGGTCGCCGTAGCCGTAGGACAAGTTGACGCTGCGCTCCTGGCCGCCGGAACGCTGCGGGGACAGCAGTTCGCCGCCGATGGACAGGCCCTGCATGGTTTTCTTGGTGATGAAGTTGATCACGCCGCCGATAGCGTCGGTGCCGTAAATGGCGGAGGCGCCGTCACGCACGACTTCGATGCGGTCAATCACCGTCAGCGGAATGGCGTTGAGGTCGACCGAGGTGCCGTCCATAGGCTGGTTCACGATGCGGCGACCATCCAGCAAAATCAACGTGTACTGGTGACCCAAGCCGCGCAGGCTGGCGTAGGAAGCCCCGCCGGTGGAGGCGCCAACCGCGGCGTTGGCGCCCTGGGAAGACTGGTTGGAGGCCAGGCTGTTGATCACTTGCTCAACCGACGTCATGCCCTGTTTGACCAGATCATCGGTCTTGATGATGGTCATCGGGATCGCCTGCTCCTGCTTGATGGAGCGCTTGATATTGGAGCCGGTGACTTCCACACGGTCCAGGGTTCCGTTGTTCTCGTCCGCGTGAGCCAAAGACGCGGCGCCGACACCGAGCATGGCGAGCGCCAGCACGATTTTCTTCTTGCGACAATTCATGATTCTCCAATCCCTTGTAAGTTCATTTGGCCACTGACCTCGTCGGGTTTATGGCTCTATTGAGAGCATCGTCGTGCTCATTTTTTGATCTGAACCGAAGGCGATCCGAGTGTGCGAATTAATCATGACCAGCGTCAATAAACTTTTCCGCGGCCGCCCCCCTCCATCTTCAGAGCGAGTAGGCACTATGTTTGAAGCAATACTTCTTAACGGCTCAAAATCTTTATTAAACAAGCGTCTAACCGAAAAACGAAATCCATCACCCCGTAAAACCAAATGCATATCTAGAGCAGAAGCTACAAAAAATGGGCATGTTCAAATCTCATCGGCATGTTGCTTTTTTGCAATTGCGTTAAAACCTGCGCAGTGTAAATACTTCTTATTCTTTGTTTTTAATACTTGTTACATGTAAAAACCTTGCACCAGCCATGAGTTATTAGGATGCCGCTATCTAAACCCGACCCACCCGTCGGGTTGAGCGCAAAAAAGCCGAGTTCGACAAGCCGCCGCACCCCGGCCCGCGTATGAGCCGCGCTCATGCAAACCCCTCCGCCGGCCTGCCCGTCCAGGCGGCGCGGCTTAAACGGCGCAGCTGATCCGCCACAGTTCACCCCTGTCCTGATTGCCATTTTCAAAGTTTGTGATTGACCAGCCAAATGATAACGATTATCATTTCTAAAAATTCACCCAGGAGGGATGTCCAATGAATGCCATGCTTGTGGGAGCCGATACCCTCGGCAATATTCCGGATGTGCTGCGCGATTTCGGCATCAACATTCATCGTCACGTCAGCGGCCGCAACAGCTCGCACCAACGCAAGGTGGACCGCCTGCCGGCCGGCACCGACCTCTTGATCCTGTTCACCGATTTTCTCGGCCACAACGTGATGCGCCATTTCCGCGAACTGGCCTCGGAAAACCAGATTCGCTTCATCGCCTGCCGCCGATCGGTCTGTGCGCTCAAGCAATCGCTCACTGGAGCCGGCCTCAACGACAGCCAATGCGCCGCCTGCCCGCATCAATGCGCGGCGGCCAAGAGCGGCGGCGGCAAGCGCAAACGCTGAGTTTTTTCTTACCACCCTTGAAATTAAAAGCCGGCTTTCGCCGGCTTCTTTTTATCCCGCGCCACGGGCAAGAAAAAACCGGCCAGAAGGCCGGTTGGTCGCTTTGCTTCAAATAAACGATTACTCGCCGCGCCCCGCCCTGCGCGCGGCCTCGCTCAACTGCTTGAGCTGCTGCGAGAAATTGCGGCAATTGCCGCACATGAACAGATGCACGCGCAGACGCACGTATTCCCACTGACTCAAGGAACGGTCCTGCGAGGCCGAGATCAAACGGCTGGCCTGACGACAACTCAACTTCATACGCTAGCCTCCCGGCTCCAGCGGATCGAAAAACACTCCCGCAAGCTCATGCGGGCGCGATACAGCAATACAGAACAGTTGGTCGCGGTGATCTCCAGATTCTTACAAATCTCCGCAATCTCCATGCCCATCACCTCCCGCATCACGAACACCATCGCGGTGCGGCGCGGCATGACTTCCGAGCACTGCTCGAACACCTCCCAGAACTGGCGCGAGACCAGGGATTGCTCCGGCCCGCTCCAGGCCTTGACCGGCTCGCGCCAGTGGCCATCGCGGCTGAACAGGCCGTCAAAATCGCTATCGTCAGCCTCGTCCTCCAGCGATTCGAACAGTTTTTCCTTGCCCTTGCGGCGCAAGGCGTCAATCAGTTTGAAACGCAGGATGGAGGTCAACCAGGTGCGCAGCGTGGATTTGCCGCTGAAGGAGGCCCTGGATTCCAGCGCCGCCAGCAGCGTTTCCTGCACCGCCTCGTCCGCGGCGTCTTTTTCGCGCAATTGCGCCAGCGCGTAGCGGAACAGGTAGGGCCGCTCCGCTTCTATGTCTCGGTCTTCTATCATTCGCCATTCGCTTTCTTGCCGCTCACTCGCGGCAGAACTCCACCGCCTGATCCAGCCGCTCCACCGCAATCACCTGCAACCCCTCAATCGGCTGGCGCGGGCGGTTGGCCTGCGGCACGATGGCGCGGGTGAATCCGAGCTTGGCCGCTTCCTTCAAGCGCTCCTGGCCGCGCGCCACCGGGCGCACCTCGCCCGCCAGGCCCACTTCGCCGAACACCACCAGCTTTTCCGGCAACGCCCGGTTGCGCAAGGAGGACACCATGGCCAGGATGATGGCCAAGTCGGCCGCCGGCTCGTTGATCTTGACCCCGCCCACCGCGTTGAGGAACACATCCTGGTCGAAGCAGGCGACGCCGCCGTGGCGGTGCAGCACCGCCAACAGCATGGCCAGGCGGTTCTGTTCCAGACCCACGGTCAGGCGCTTGGGCTGGAAGCCGTGACAATCGTCCACCAGCGCCTGGATCTCCACTAGCAACGGGCGGCTGCCCTCCTGGGTGACCAGCACGCAGGATCCGGCCACGTCGTCCCGGTAGGAAGACAGAAAGATGGCGGAGGGGTTGGACACGCCCTTGAGGCCGCGGTCCGTCATCACGAACACGCCCAACTCGTTGACCGCGCCGAAACGGTTTTTGATCGCGCGTATCATCCGGTAATTGGAGTGGGAATCGCCCTCGAAATACAGCACGGTGTCCACCATATGCTCCAGCACGCGCGGGCCGGCCAGCGAACCTTCCTTGGTGACGTGTCCCACCAGCAAAATGGTGATGCCGGTCTGCTTGGCCATCCGCGTCAGTTGCGCCGCGCACTCGCGCACCTGGGACACCGAGCCCGGCGCCGACGTCACTTGGTCGGTGTACAGGGTCTGGATGGAGTCGATCACCGCCACTTCCGGCCGCTCGCGCTTCAGCGTTTCCAGGATGGTTTCCAGCCGGATTTCCGCCAGCAGGTTAACGCGCTCGGTGGCCACCGCCAGCCGGGTCGCGCGCAGCGCGATCTGCTGCGGCGATTCCTCGCCGGACACGTAGAGCACCTTGCGGCGCGCGCCAATCTCGGACAGCGCCTGCAACAACAGCGTGGATTTGCCGATGCCGGGATCGCCGCCGATCAGAATCACCGCGCCGCGCACCACGCCGCCGCCCAGCACCCGGTCCAGCTCGTCGATGCCGGACGGGTCCCGCGGCACTTCCTCGGTTTGCACATCGGACAGCTTCTGCACTTGGGTGGCGCTGTCGCTCCAGGACTGGAAACGGGCGTTGGCCGCCGGCGCGGCCTGCACCGCCTCGGTCAAGGTGTTCCAGGCGTTGCAATGCGGGCACTGGCCCTGCCATTTGGGCGTTTGACCGCCGCACTCGGCGCAACTGAAAACAGTTTTGATTTTTGCCATCAGGACAACGGAAAGAAGTGGACGGGCTCAGCCGTGCGAACCAGGCGCAGGGCTGTTCTTATTGAGTTCATTGATGATGTTGAGCAGGCGTTTCTGCTCCGGCTCCCCGCCGGAGGCCGCCTTGGATTTTTCCCCGCCTTCGCCGGCGGGCTTGTTGCGAATGGCCGCCAGCACCGCTTCCACTTGCGGATCGGTGCGCGCTGCGCGTTCGGCCTCTTCGTTGCTCAGCGGCCTGGGGCCGGAGGGCGAGATATTGGCGCTGGATTTCTCCACCGGCGCGGACGCGGCGCCGTGGCTGCTGGCGGTGGGCGCCGGCATGCCGGCGGGGGTGGACGCTTCCTTGGGCGGTTCCATGGTGTCCAGCTTGTTTTTGGCCATGTACTCGTTCATCTCGCGCCAGCCGGCGTAGATCGCCGCCTTGTCGGCTTCGGGATTGCGCAAATAGCACTCTTCCAGCGAACGGCCGGTCTGACGGCAGGCAGCGCCTATCGCCTTATTGGCGTCCTTGGTCAAGCCGGTGACGTTGCCCACCCAGTTGCAGCCGGTCAACGCCAGCAGCAGCAGCGGCAACCATAGCCATCGCCCTATGCTCATGCCTCGCCCCTTCCCCTCAAGCGCGCCGGGCGCGCAAATCCAGTTCCACGATCTCACCGCTTCGGCCCTGGCTGGCGGGCCCCAGCCAGTACAGCAAATGCGGCATCAGTTCGGACAGATTGCCGCGTTCGGACTTGTCCTCGCCCGGATGGGTGCGGTTGCGCTGAGGCGAATTCACCGGCCCCGGAATCAGCTGGTTGACGCGCAATTGCGGGTAAACGTCCCATTCATTGGCCGCCACCTGAGTCAGATAGTTGAGGCCGGCCTTGGACGCGCCGAAACCGCCCCAGTACGGCGCAGGGTGCAGCGCGTGGGTTTCGCCCACGAACAGCACCGCCGCGTCCGGAGAATCCTTCAACAACGGCAGACAAGCGCGGGTCAGCGCGAACGGCGCCACGGTATTGATCCGGTACTGGTCCATCCACTCTTCCACGGTCTGATTGGACAGCGGCGACAGCGCGTAAAAATGGGAAGCGCAATGCAAGATGCCGTCCAGGCGGCCCAACTCGCGCTTGATCATCATCGCCAGATTGTTGAAATCGCCCTCCGCCGCTTTCAGCAGGTCCAGCGGCAC
This sequence comes from Chromobacterium haemolyticum DSM 19808, assembly GCF_000711885.1. GTDB lineage: Bacteria > Pseudomonadota > Gammaproteobacteria > Burkholderiales > Chromobacteriaceae > Chromobacterium > Chromobacterium haemolyticum. Next base: position 61,324 of record NZ_JONK01000029.1, on the reverse strand, counting down.
CGCCGCCGGGTCCGGCCCTCCCGCGGCCGCTATTTCATCGTAGACCTTCTCCAGGCCTTTGACGCTGCGAGCCAGCAACACCACGGTGGCGCCGTGCCGCGCCAAAGTGAGCGCGGCCTCGCGGCCTATGCCCTGGGTGGCGCCGGTGACCAGCACCACGCGGTCCTTGAATGCGTTAGAGGCGATATCTGTCGTCATTTTTTTCGCTATCTTGTAATCAGGGCCATCAGCGGCGCGCCTCTGCGGCCGCTGGATGGCTCACAGTTTTCCAATCACCGCGCGGGCGGCTGCGACGCCGCTTCGGACGGCCCCCTCCAAAGTGGCAGGATAATCAGCATGCGTCCAATCTCCCGCCAAATAAAGCGATTGTACCGGGCTTGGCTGCGCCGGTCGCCTCATATCGACCAAACTGGCAAAAGTGGCCCGCCGCTCCGCCAGCACCCGGAAATCAAGCCGCCGGCCGGCGCGCGGATCAAGCCGGCGCACGTCGGCCTCCACCAGAGCAGCCAGTTCCTCTTGCGAAAGCGCGTCCAGATGCTCCGGCGCGCTCATCACCGCGGCCACCCAGCCGGTTTCGCCCATCAGCGCGCCGCGGTCGAACAGCCAGTCGCTGACGCCGCCGCTGCAGGCGCACATCGGCGCCGGCAAGCGGACCGCGCCCTCAAACTGCAGATAGACGGTGTAGATGGGCCAATAACGATAAGCATTGGTCAACTGGCGCAGCGTTGGATCCGCCGTCAGCTCCGCCGCGTGATACGGAGCCACCGCCAGCACGGCGGCGTCGAAACGCTCGCCGTCCACGCTCACCCCCGTTGAATCCGCCGCCACGCCGCGCACGCGCCAGCCGGCGCGCAGATCTGCGCCGCGCTCGGCCAGCCACCGCCAGGCGGGCTCAGGGAACAAGGCGGACAAATCCACTCTGGGCAGCAAAAGATCACTGGCGGCGCGGTCCGCGCCCAGGCTGTCGCGCAGCACCGCGGCCAGCACCCGCATCGACGCCTGTTCCGGCGGCGTGTTGAGGCCGGAGAGCACCAGCGGCCGCCAGAATTCTCGGATCAGCGTTTCGGACTGCCCTTGCTGCGTCAGCCATTGCGCCACCGCGCAATCCGGCGCCACCCGCCAACCCTGTCCTTTCAAACGCTGCAAGGCCAGCGCCAGCCTCGCCTTGTCGCGCCAGCTTATGCCGCGCGCCGTCAGCAGGCCCGCCGCCAGGTGCAAGGGCGCCGGCAGACGCGGGCAGCTCAGGCTGATGCCGCCCTGGCATCGCCAGTTCATCGGCAGGCGCAGCAAGGCCCGGCTCTCGTCCACGCCCACCGCGGCCATCAGCCGCAGGCATTCCCGGTACGCGCCAATCAGAATGTGCTGGCCATTGTCCAGCCGGCTGCCCCGCACGCCGATGCGGCGCGCGCGGCCTCCCGGCTCGCGCCCGGCTTCGAACACGGTCAGCTCCGCCCGGCCGGCCAGCTCCACCGCGGCGGCAAGCCCGGCCCAACCGGCGCCGATCACGGCAACGCGCGGCTTGCTCATCGTCGGCTCACGCCCGGTAGCCGAAGGTCCAGGTTTTCCATGCCAGCCACAGTTTGCGGATGGGCGTCAGCGACAGCCGCTGATTGAGCACCTTGGCCGGACCGTCCAGCTTGATTTCCTCCAATGTGGCGCGATAAATCGCCGCCATCAGCAAGCCGGGGCGCTGCGCCTTGCGGTCCGCGGCGGGCAGCATGTCCCAGGCCTGCCGGTAGTACTGCTGCGCGCGCTCTATCTGGAATTCCATCAAGGCCTTGAAAGCCGCGCTTTCCTCATAGTGCAGGATGTCCATCGCCGGGCAGTTGAAGCGCTGCAGCTCCTCCATCGGCAGATAGATGCGGTCTCGGCGCGCATCCTCGCCCACGTCGCGGATGATGTTGGTCAGTTGGAAAGCGATGCCCAGCTCGTGCGCGTACTCCAGCGTCTTCTCGTCGCTGTAGCCGAAGATGCGCGCCGCCAGTTGCCCCACCACGCCGGCCACGCGATGGCAGTACAGCAACAGGTCCTGGAAGCGTTGATAGCGCACCATGCTCAGGTCCATCGCCATGCCGTCTATGATTTCCTCCAGCTCGCTCTGCGGCAGGCCGAAGGCCCGAGCGTGCGGCTGCAGCGCCTGCATCACAGGATGTTCCGGCGTGCCCTGATAGAGCTTGGCGACCTCGCCGCGCCACCAGGCCAGCTTGGCGCTGGCCACGTTGGGGTCGTGGCATTCGTCCACCACGTCGTCCACCTCTCGGCAGAAAGCGTACAGCGCGGTAATCGCGCGGCGGCGCGGCTCCGGCAAGAAACGGAAGCTGTAATAGAAGCTGGAGCCGCTGGCGGCAGCCTTGTCTTCGCAATACTGATCAGGCGTCACGCGCCACTCCTGTTCAAGCGGCGGCCGCGGAGGGCCGCCGTTCTCATAATATTCATCGTCATCGCGCCGCGGTTCTTACGAATGTGTTTACGATCTCGCGAGCTAGGGCGAGACAAGGCGAAAACGGCTGAAAAAGCCGAGTGTACACACGGTACATGAGCATTTTGAAGCCGTACTCACCGTGTAACGCTCCACGATGCGTAGTAGATCGTAAACAGGTTCTTATTTGGCGCGCGCCGCGCGCCACAACATATAGAGCCAGTCGCGCCAGTTCAGCACCGGGCGGCTGCGGAATACGTCGCCGCCGGAGTCGTGCAGTTTTTTCAGGATGCGCTCGCCGCCCAGAATGATCAGCCTCAGTTCCAGCCCCATCCTGCCCTTCAGCACTTTGCCCAGCGGCGCGCCGGCCTGCAACATCTTGCGCGCGCGTTCGATCTGGGCGCGCATCATCGGCTGCCACAGGCCGCCGGCGTCGCGCGCGGCGATCTGCTCCTCGGTCACCCGGAAGCGCTGCAAATCCTCCTGCGGCAGATAAACCCGGCCCTTGCGCCAGTCCAGCTCCACATCCTGTAGAAAATTGATCAGTTGCAGCGCGGTGCAGATGCCGTCCGACATCGCCAGCGAGCGCCTGTCGTTCTCGCCGTAGAGGGCCAGCATCAGCCTCCCCACCGGATTGGCGGAACGGCGGCAGTAATCCGCCAGTTCCGCGTAATCGCGGTAGCGGGTTTTTTCCACATCCTGACGGAAAGCCGCCAACAGGTCGTGAAACGGCTGCAAGTCCAGGCCGTGCTCGGCGATGGCCACCGCCAGATTGCGCATCATGGCGGTGGCCGGCGTGTGCCCGGCGCCGATGCGCTCCAGCTCCGCGCCCAGGCGGTCCAGTTCGGCCAGCCTCAGTTCGGGTGCGTCGTCGCCCTCGTCCGCCACATCGTCGGCGTAGCGCGCGAAATGGTAGATCGCATGCACGGCGCGGCGCATCCTGCGCGGCAGCAGAATGGAGCCCACCGGGAAATTCTCGTAATGCCCCACCGACATTGGCTTGCTTCCTGTTGTATGGCTGGCGAATCCGGGATTATAACCGAGCGCCCCGGCCCCTCCTATGCCGCCGGTCGCGCGCCCCTCGTAAAAATATCCAAAAAAAATGGGGATAGCTATTTACAAGCACGGGACCCTGCCATATACTGCGCAGCACTGTGAAACGCAGCCGGTGCGGGGGTATAGCTCAGTTGGGAGAGCGCTTGCATGGCATGCAAGAGGTCAGCGGTTCGATCCCGCTTACCTCCACCAAAACTGCCTCACAGCAAGACGTATCGCATACAGCGACACGCATAGCGAAAGCCGATTCTGATGAATCGGCTTTTTGCATTTCTCTCCCGCTATTTTCCCGCTTGCCTTTTTTTGTTGCGGCGCAAATAACTAAAGCACGTTCACCCCGCCTCCCGTCGCGGAGCCCCGCATGCCTCGTGCCCGCCTGATCTTCCTGTTGCTGTCCTTATTCGCGCTCAGCGCCGCGGCCGAACAGCGCCCCGCCAGCCTGCGGCTGTGCACCGAAGACATGGACTCCCCGCCATGGCGCAGCCAGAACGGCCCCAGCCTGAGCCTGCAAATGCTGAAGACTTCCGCCCAAAAAACCAATATCAAGCTGGAAATCCGGGAAATGGCCTGGGTACGCTGCCTGAACGAGGTGCAGAACAATCAGATCGACGGCGTGTTCGAGATCAGCTTCAAGCCGGAGCGGCTGCGCATCGGCGTCTATCCGATGAAGGGCGACGCGCCAGACCCAAGCTTGCGCATGCATCTGGACGGTTACAGCCTGTACAGGCTGAAAGGCTCTAAACTGGAATGGGACGGCCAGAGCCTCAGTCATCTCGACGGCGCCGTCGGCGCGCAGACCGGCTTCTCGGTAATCGCCCAGCTTCAGGCGCTGGGCGCGCCGGTTGACGACAGCTCGCGCAACCCGGAGCAGAATCTGAACAAGCTGCTGGCGCACCGCATCGGCGCCCTGGCCCTGCCCACCTTGACCGGCGACAACCTGTTGGCGAGCAACCCTGTCTATAGGGACAGAGTAGAAAAAGTGGGGCCGGATCTGGTCGCCAAGCCTTACTACCTGATTTTTTCCCACAACTTCGCGGACAGCCACCCCAAGCTGACCCGCCAATTCTGGGAAGCCATCGCCCACACGCGGGAATCCCCCGAATACCACAAAGCCCTGCAAGACGCGCTGCGCCAACTCAACCGCTGACGCCGCCGTGTTGCGTCTCCGCTATCCCAAATCGGCAAAGCGCCGCCCGCCCGCTTGCACCTCCGCGCGATTCTTGCGAGCGTAAGCCTGGTTTACGACTCACGCCGCCGGGGGAAACATGACCGCTCGCCTGCCCGTCCATACCGCCGAGCCCGTCCGCGGCGGCCTGATCGCCCTGATCGCCTTCGCCGCCGTCGCGCCGCTAGTGCTAATGACCGCCCCGGCGCTGGCCAGCCAATTGGCCACCCAGTTTGGCCTGGGGCCCGAACGAATCGGCCGCCTTTTCTCCGTGGAGCTGGGCGCGATGAGCCTGGCGACGCTGCCGGCCTATCTATGGCTGCCACGCGTGGACTGGCGCCGCGCCGCCGCCTGCGCCGGCGGGCTGTTCATCGCCGCCAATCTCGCCTCCTGTTTCGCCTCCACTTACGCCGAGCTTTTGCCGTTGCGGCTGCTCAGCGCGCTGGCCGGCGGCTCCTTGATGATTCTATGCCTGTCCACCGCCGCGGCCAGCCCCAATCCGGACCGCGCCTACGGCCTGTGGGTCTCCGGCCAGTTGGCACTGGGCGCTTTGGGGCTGGTTCTGTTTCCGGCTTGGTTCGCCCGCTACGGCATCGCCGCCTGTTATCTGAGCCTGGCGGCGCTGATGGCTTTGTGCCTGCCCCTGGCCCGCTGGTTTCCGCCCTCTGCGGCCAAGCCAGGCGGGCCAGCCGGCGCGAAAGCGCCGCCCTGGCGCCCGGTGGTGATCGGCGCGGCCGCCACCTTATGCTTTTACATCAGCCTGAGCGGTACCTGGACCTTCATCGGCAGCATCGCCGGCCAAGCGGGGCTGACGCCCGAACAAAGCGGCGACTGGCTGGCCCTCGCCACCTTGATGGGCATCGCCGGTTCCGTCTGCGCCGCGGCGATTGGCGGGCGCGGTCAACGCCGCCGTCTGCTGATCGCCGGTTACGGGCTGATGCTGCTGGCGCTGGCGCTGCTACTGGGCGCGCCTCGCGTCGGGCGCTTCGCGGCGGCGGCGCTCGTCTTCAAATACGCGTGGACCTTCATCTTGCCCTTTATTCTGGCCACGCTGGCCGCACTGGATCACAGCGGCCGGCTGATGAACACCGTCAACCTGGCCATCGGCGGCGGCCTGGCGCTGGGGCCGTCGCTGGCCGGCGAATTAATGGCCGCCCACGGCCAAAACCCGCAAACCCTGCTGCTCGTCTCCATTGGGCTCGCCGCCTTGTCGCTGGCCCTGTTGCTGACGCTGCGGCCCGCAACGGCAAGGAGCCCGCAATGACCTCCCGCACCGCGTTTTTCTTCGACGAGCTCTGTCTGTGGCACAGCGTCGGCCCTCACGCGCAGATTCTGCCGGTGGGCGGCTGGGTGCAACCGCCATCCGGCAGCGGCCACGCGGAATCCCCGGACAGCAAACGCCGCCTGAAAAACCTGATGGACGTGTCCGGCCTCAGCGCCCGGCTGCAAGTGCGCAGCGCGCCGCCGCTGGGCGAAGACGACCTGCTGCGCGTGCACTCGGCCGCCTATCTGCAACGCTTCAAGGCGCTCAGCGACGCCGGCGGCGGCGAGTTGGGACCGCAAGCGCCAATCGGCCCCGGCAGCTATGAAATCGCCAAGTTGTCCGCCGGCCTGGCCTGGGCCGCTGTGAACGCCGTGCTTGCCGGAGAGGCGGACAAGGCCTATGCCTTGTCGCGTCCGCCCGGCCACCATTGTTCGGCTGACGGCGCGATGGGCTTCTGCTTTCTGGCCAACGCCGCTCTAGCCGCGGAGCTGGCCATCGCCCGCCACGGCCTGAGCCGCGTCGCCATCGTCGACTGGGACGTGCACCACGGCAACGGCACTCAGTCGATTTTTTACCAACGCGGCGACGTGTTGACCCTCTCCCTGCATCAGGATGGCTGCTATCCGCCCGGTTCCGGCGGAGCCGAGGATCGCGGCGAGGGTGACGGCCTGGACGCCAATCTGAATATTCCGCTGCTGCCCGGCGGCGGCCACCAGGCCTATCTGGACGCGATGCGCTTGCTGGTCCTGCCGGCGCTGCGGCGTTTCCGGCCCGAGCTGATCATCGTGGCCTGCGGCTACGACGCCAACGCCGTCGACCCGCTGGCCAGGATGCAAGCGCACAGCGATACCTTCCGCTCCATGACGCGGCAGCTGGCCGACTACGCCGACGCCGAGGCGAACGGACGGTTGGTCCTGCTGCACGAAGGCGGTTATTCCGAAGCCTATGTGCCCTTTTGCGGCCTGGCCGCGCTGGAAGCGCTGTCCGGCGTCCGCACCGAGGTGGAAGATCCGCTGCTGGAACTGATCGTCGCTCAACAGCCGGGCGCGCCGATGCGCGAACTGCAGGCTCGCCTGCTGGAGGCGCAAGCCGAGCAACGCGGGTTTTGAACGCGCTCAATCATCAAGGAGAAGCGATATGTCCAACGTCACCCCCGAATTCATCCAGGTCGGCGCATTGGCCGACGGCTTCGCGCCCGACAGCCTGGCCCTGCCCCGCTGCGCCGAACTCGACGGCCAAAGCCTGCGGCTGTGCTTCGACGACGACAGCGTAGCGGATTGTCGGCTTGAGTCCGACGGCGACGCTAGCGTCGCCATTGTCCAGCCGGGGCTGGCCTCGTCGCTGACGGACATGAACGGCTTCCACGCCAGTTCCTTGCGGCCAGGCGTCTATTTCGTCGACTTCCTCCACCAAGGCCCGGCCGCGCAGTCGCTTAGCCTGATCCTGGACTTGGCGCGCGGCCGCTTCACCTTGGTCCGGGGCCGGCTGCCCGACGCCGCCGCGACGCGGATTTGCGCATTCGACCGAGTGGAGCGCCAGCTGGAACTGACCGGGGTGGAAGTCGAATTCCTCCACGGCGCCGTTAACCAGCCCGCCACCGCGGTCCCGCCGCACGCGCCCAGCCGCGAACTGATCGGCATGCGCAACCGCTACCGCTACAGCCCCACCGAGTGCTACGAGCACATTTACCTGAATGACGGCCTCTACGCCTGGCACTGTCTGGAGGGCGTGGAGCGCGGCCTGGCCGACGTCGACCGCTGCCACTACTATCAGGTGGCGGAGCGGCTGTATTTATTCGTCTGGCGCGAAAAAATCATTCCCACTCTGGGCGTGATCTTGATCGACCTGGAGCAAATGCGCACCGACGGCAAGATCTTCGGCTATCAGGACGGGGATTTCGGCGCCACCCGCAACTTCCGGGTGGGCGCGCGGGCCAGCGTCGTCAACCACACTCGCGGTTAAAGGCCCGCGCCGGTCTTCATTCCCTTTCTAGCCGCGCATACGCCAGCGTCGGCACATCCACCGGCGTCGCGCCCCCGTCGGCCGTCAGGCAAGCGCCGCTGACCATCGCGGCCTCGTCGGACAATAGAAAGCGGCAGATCGCGGCGATCTCCTCCGGCGTAGCCGGCCGCCGCAAAGGCACGTCGGCGGTCACCCGCCGGTAGGCGGCCTCCAGATCTTCGCCATGGGCCGCCATCAGCGGCCGCATTTCCTCGTCCGCCATCGGCGTGCGCACCCAACCCGGACACAGCGCGTTCACCCGCACCGCCGGTCCGTAGTCGCGCGCCAGCGACCGGGCCAGCCCCAGCAAGGCGTGCTTGGCCACGACATAGCCGCATGCTTGCGGTCCGGCCGCCAGGCCGGCGATGGAGGACATCAGCACCATCCCGCCGCCCTGTCGCATCAGGTCCGGCAGGCAGGCACGAGCGCTGACGAAGGCGGTGTCCAGATTAGCGCGCATGGCGGCGCGCCAGGCCTCGTCGTCGGTCTCCAGCGCCGCGCCCATGCCCAGACCGCCGGCGCAAGCCGCCAGACCGTCCACCCGCCCCCACCGCGCGTGGATGCGCGAGAGAAAATCCTCCCAAAGCGCGGAGTCGGCGGCGTCGCCCGCCAAGGCCAGGCCCCCGGTTTCCTCCGCCAGCGCCAACAGAGGCCCCGCCCGCCGCCCCACAAGGGCCACGCACGCGCCTTCGGCGGCGAAACGCCGCGCGCAGGCCGCGCCGATGCCGGAACCCGCGCCGGTGATCACAATGGTTTTATCTCGCAAGGACATCGCAGCCTCCTTTGGCCTAGTTTGCCGTCAAGCTCGTCGGAGGGGCTCGCCGGCATTATGTTAATATATTCATTTAATCGTCCGGCCATCCCCGCCCTTTTCACGAGACTTGAATCGAAGGAGCCGCCATGGATCCCACGCAACGCCCCTATCAATATCAACTGCCGCAACGCTTGCTGCGCGCCCGCGAAGCGGTGATGTCCTACTTTCGACCGGTGTTGAGCCGGCACGGGCTGTCAGAACAACAATGGCGCGTATTGCGCCTGCTGGCGGAGCGCGGTGAAATGGAAGCCGGCGAGATCGCCCAGCGCGCCGGCATCCACCCGCCCAGCCTCAGCGGCATCCTGACGCGCATGGAACGGGATGATCTGGTGTACCGCCACCGCGCCCGAAGCGACAACCGCCGCTTGATCGTCACGCCCACACCGCACGCCAAGACGCTGACCCAACGCGTCATCCCACTCTCCAATGACTGCTACCGACGGATCGAGACGCATTTCTCCCCTGCCAAGCTGCAGACCTTGCTGGTATTGCTGGACGAGTTGGAAAACCTGCCCGCGCCGTAATGAGAAGCTGTTCACGATCCTGTTTCCGCGACGGACGAGGGTCCGCCCCTCCGCGAGTCACCATGGATAGAGAGGATGAAACGCAGCGACGCTCGCTGATGTCTAGCTCCGCCCCGCCTCCTCGGCCAGCAGGGCGCGGCGGCAAGCGGCCAGGCTGGCCAACAACGCCAGGCCCTGCACCCCGCGCAGGCCGATGTATCGCCGCAACGGCGGCAGGCGGCAGGCCACCTCGCTGGCGCCATAAGGCTCCAGACGCACCTGCCAGCCGTCCTGACCGCCATGCAGCTCGCAACGCTTGAAGTCCAGCGGCGACAGGGCAACGCGCAAATCCGCGTCCGCGCGCAAGCGCTCCAGCAGGGGTGCCAGCGCCGCGGCGTCGCCGTCCAGCAAATCAACGACAATGCCGCTGCGGCGCCAGAAGCCGCCGTGGCGCAGGCGAATGCGCGCGCGGCCCGGCGCGCCGGGCACCGTCAACCGGAACTCGCAGGCCACCAAATGCGCCAGCCAGCCCGCCTCCACCCGCTCACGCGCGGAAAAACTCCAGTCTCCATGCGGAAACCGAAAACACCGCTCCCCTTCCTCCTCCGCGGCCTGACTGTCCAGCTCCGGCCAGTCCAGGCTAAGCCGCGTCAGCATCGCGCCCGGACAATAGCCGCCCGGCCTGCGCCAAGCCTCAGCCAGCCGCGGCCACACGTTCCAGCTCCCGCCGCAAAGCGTCGTCCTCGTCCAAAGGCTGCGCGTTCAAAATCTGCTCCAGCGGCACCGGCCGGAAAGGGTTGACCTTCTGCACCAGCAAGGTCCACAGCAGCGCGTACACCAGGGTCAACCCCAGCATCCAGCCAAAGGGCACGTAGATGTCGCGGGCCTGCATGCCCGGCGGGGTGATGAAACAGATCGCCAGCACGATGCCCAGCGCGGAACCGATCTGCGGCAGCGGAAACCACGGCGAGCGGTAAGCGCGCGGAAAATCCGGCCGCGTCAGTCTCAGCCGCACCACGGACAGCGTCACCAGCAGATAGGCCACGCCCCAGGAACAGACCGCGGCCAGCACCAAGGGCATGATGCGGTCCAGATCGCCCTGAATCAGCCAGGCATGGATACAGGGAATCAGCACCGCGGCCGCGATGCCGCACCACGGGGTATTGAAACGCGGATGCAGATAGGCGAAACAGCGCGGCAAAGCGCCGTCCTGAGCCATGCCGTACAGAATGCGCGGCAACGCCGCCATCAGGGTGTTGATCGTCGCCGCGCCGGCCAGCAGCAGGCCGACGCCCAGCCAGATTTTGCCGAACGGCCCCATCACCCGCTCGGCGAAGGCCGGCAGCGCCATCGGCGTGTCCAGCAGCCTCGGTCCGTCCGGATGGGCCGGATCCAGCGGCGTATTGGCCACCTGCCGCACCATGGCAGCGCCGTACAACAGCATGGTGACGGCCACGCCACTAAGCCCTATCTTCAAGGCCCGCGGAATGGCGCGCCCGGAGTCGCGCAGCTCCGGCGCCAGCGGCGTCACCAGCTCCGCGCCGACGAACATGAACATCGCCATGCCCACCAGGCTAAGCAGCAAGCCTGGATCGTCCAAGCGCAGCGGCGCGCCGAACCAGCCGCCCAAATCCACCGCCGGCGCGCGCAGCAGGCCGGCCACGCCAAACACCGTCAGCGTCGCCCACATGCCGAAGGTCAGCGCCACCTCGGCCTTACCGAACAGCGTCACTCCCAGCGCGTTGAGCGCGCCGAAAACAATGACCAGGCCCACGCCCACCATCCAGGCGCTGCCGCTTTTCTCCAGCATGGTGTTGAGATGATCAAAATTCACCAGCGCCATGATGCCGGACAGAATGGTCTCGGCGGTGCCGGCGAACACGTGCACCAAGAGATAGGCCGACAGGGTGCCGGCGATGGCCAGCCCCCGGCCCAGGCCGGCGCTGATGTAATCGTAAACCGCGCCGGAGGTCGGCAGCATCGCCGCCGCTTCGGCGAAAGTGGTGGCCTGCGCCTGCATCATCAGATAGGCGATCAGCATCGCCAAGGCGAAAGTGCCGCCGGCCATGCCAAAGCCACTGGTGGCGGTCAGTATCACCGGGCTGGCCATCACTACGCCCACCGAACTGGCCAACGCCACCGGAAAGCCCACCACGCCGCGGTTCAGGCTGCGGGCCAGCCGTTCGTTTAGCGTCATGGCTGCTCCTCTTCGTTATTTGCGCCGGCCAAGCCGTTGACGCGCAGTTCGGCCTTCATCGCGGCGAATCCGGCCACGGCGGCGGGAGTCGCCATCAACCGGGCCGCCAGCGCGGCCGCGGCCACTTGTCCGGCGGCCAGGTCGCTGGGGTAATGCACGCCGGCAATCACCCGGCTGGCCGCATGTTCCCGCGCTCGGGCAAACAGCGCGTCGCGTCTCTCCGGCACGGCCATGCCCAGCAAGGTGGCGGCCAGATAGCCGAACATCGCATGGCCGCTGGGATAAGCATCCCCTACCGGCGGCGGCAGCAGCGGCCGGAGCGAGGTGTCCTGCTCGTAAGGTCTGGGGCGGCCGTATTGCTTCTTGGCCGGCAACAGCGTCTGGACCAGATCATCCTGCGCCCGGCTGAAAAAGCGCTGTGTCAGCGGCAGCCGCCCGGCCTCGAAACCATCGGGCAAGATGCCTTGGCCGAATGAAAATACCGCATCCCGCCAGACATCGTCGCGACGCGCTCTGGCCTCCTGCTCCGGTGTGCGCCGGCGCTGGGCGTCCAGAACCGCGCGTCTATCCTCGGCTTGCGTCGCGGCGTCGGCCGGCGGCGATGCCAGATAGTCGGTGAGCCGCAATTCGCCCGCGGCCAGATACGGAGCGGCCTCCGCGCCGGCGAAACCAGACGCGCCGACGAATGCCATGCAGGCCATCAGTTGGAGCAAGCGCCCGCTCACACTCGCGGGGCGTGATGAAAAACAGGATGACATAGCGCCTCCTTATGAATTTGGCGTCAGCCCAGCCGCAGGCAGGCCGACGCATATAGGCAGCCAATGAAACGCCTCAGAACCTGTTCACGATCTGCTATGCGGCTGCGATACAGCCTTGCAAACGTCTTCAAAGCGCTCCTGTATCATGTGCTCACTGCGCTTTTTCAGCCGTTTTCGCCTTGTCTCGCCCTTGCACGCGAGATCATGAACACGTTCCTCAGGCCTCGGCCAGTCCGGCCTCCAAGGCCGTCGCAATCACGTCTGCGTGCTCGCGCTGCAACACCAGCGGCGGCGACAGAATGATCTTGCTGCCCACCGGCCGCACCAGCGCGCCGGCCCGGCGGGCGATTTCCGCCACCTTGTCGGCGTAACCGCTTTGCGGATCGATGGGTTCCCGGCTGGACTTGTCCTTGACCAGGTCCAGAGCCAGCATCAGTCCCTTGCCGCGCACCTCGCCCACCGCCGGATAACGCTCGGCCAGCGGCCGCAGCCGCTCCAGCAGGTAGGCGCCGGTTTCCGCCGCCTTGGCCGGGAGGTCTTCCTCTTGCACGATGCGCAGATTGGCAAGAGCGGCGGCGCAGGCCACCGGGTGGCCGGCGTAGGTGTAGCCGTGCATGATGACGCCGCCGAAATCGCCGTTGGCGGCGAAGGCGTCCGCCACGCGCTGATTGACCACGGTGGCCCCCAGCGGCAGATAACCGGAGGAGATGCCCTTGGCCAGGCACATCATGTCCGGCTTCACTCCCCACAGCCGGCTGCCGAACATGGAGCCGGAGCGGCCGAAGCCGGTGACCACCTCGTCGGCGATCAACAACACGCCGTGGCGGTCGCACACCTCGCGTACCCTTGGCCAATAGCTGGCCGGCGGCACGATGACGCCGCCGGCGCCCTGGATGGGCTCGGCGATAAAGGCCGCCACCGTGTCCGGGCTCTGGAACAGGATTTCGCGCTCCAGCATCCGCGCGCAAATCTCGGCCAGTTCCTCCGGGTCCTCGGTGAACGGGTTGCGGTAAGGCCACGGGGTCTCCACATGGAAGCAGCCGGGCAGCAGCGGCTCGTAATTGCGGCGGAACACCGTGTTGCCGTTGACCGAACCGCCGCCGAAGTGAGTACCGTGGTAACCCTGCTTCAACGAAATGAACTTGACGCGGTCCGGCTGGCCCTTGAGCCGCCAATACTGGCGCGCCAGCTTGAGCGCGGTTTCCACCGCGTCCGAACCGCCGGAGCTGAACACCACCCGCGCCATGTCCTCCTGCCGCAACATGTCGATCAGCAACGCGGACAGTTCCTCCGCCCGCGGATGGGAGATGCCGTCGAACAGTTGGAAATACTCCAGTTCGTCCAATTGCCGGGCGATCGCCTGCTTGATCTCGGCGCGGTTGTGGCCGACGTTGACGTTCCACAAGCCGGCTACGCCGTCCACCAGCTTGCGGCCTTGGTCGTCGAACACGTGGCAGCCGTCGCCGCGCACGATGCGGATGGGCGTCCGCTCTTTCATTGCGTTGGGATGCAGCATCGGGTGCCAGAAACGGGCAGTGTCGTAAGACATGTTTTTCTCCTGAATCTCTAAAGTGGAAACGCGTCCGCGCTCAATGGGCGATGCAGACCGATTTGATCTCGGTGAAACTCTCCACCGCGCCTTTGCCGAATTCGCGGCCAAGGCCGGATTCCTTGTAACCGCCGAAGGGCATACCCGGGTCCAGCGGAATATGGCTATTGACCCAGACCGTGCCGGCCTGCAGCCGCGGCACAATGTCCAGCGCCGCCGACAAATCATTGGTCCACACGCTGGCGGCCAGACCGTAGCGCGTGTCGTTGGCCAGCGTCACCGCTTCGTCCACCTCGTCGAAAGGGATCAGCGCCAGCACCGGACCGAAAACCTCCTCCCGCGCCACCGGGTTGTCCGGCGCCAGGTCCGTCATCACCGTCGGCTGCACAAAATAGCCTGGCAGATCGGCGGCGGCGCCGCCCGTCAACACTCGGGCGCCGGCGGCGCGGCCGCGCTCTATCAGCCGGCACACCGCCTGCTGTCGCCGATGCGACACCAGCGGGTTGACCTGAGCATCCAGATCCATGCCTGGCCCCAAGCGCATGCCGGCCACGGCGGCGGACAGCGCCTCCGCGAACATATTGAATTTGCTACGATGCACGTACAGCCGCGAGGCGGCGGCGCAGACCTGGCCCTGATTGAGAAAACCGCCCAGCAAAGCGCCCTTCACCGCCTGGTCGATGTCGGCGTCGCCCAGCACCAGCATCGGATTCTTGCCGCCCAGCTCCAAAGCCAACCGGGTCATATTGTCCAGCGCGGCGTGGCCGACGGCCTTGCCCACCTCGGTGGAGCCGGTAAAGCTGACCTTGCCGATCAGCGGGTGCCCGGCCAGCGCGCGGCCCGCCACTTCGCCGCGCCCGGTCACCACGTTGAACACGCCCGGCGGCACGCCGGCCTCCAGCGCCAGCTCCGCCAGACGCAGCGCGCTCAGCGGCGTCTCGCTGGCCGGTTTCAACACCGCGGTGCAACCGGCCGCCAAGGCCGGCACCGTTTTCCACAAGGCAATCATCAATGGGAAATTCCACGGCGCGATGCCGGCGGCCACACCCACCGGCTCGCGCCGGGTGAAGGCGGTGAAGCGCGCGCCCGGTGGCGCCGGAATCGACACGTCCAGGGTTTCGCCGGTGATCTTGGTGGCCCAGCCCGCCATATAGCGCACGTATTCGATGGAGCCGCCCACCTCGATGGCTCGGGCCAGGTGGATGGATTTGCCTTGGTTCAGCGTTTCCAGCTGCGCCAGCTCCTCGGCATGCGCCTCCAGCAAATCCGCCAGCCTCAGCAACACGCGCTCGCGCTCGGCCGGCCGCAAGCCGGACCAGACGCCCGACTCAAAGGCGCGCCGCGCACTGGCCACCGCCGCGTCCACATCGGCGGCCTCGCCGTCCGCCACGCTGGCGATCACCCCGCCGCTGGCCGGATTGCGCACCTCATTGCGCCGCCCGGACAGCGCCGCCCGCGGCTTGCCGTCTATCCACAGCCCATGTTCCCGCTCTAGAAAGGCCCGCACCGACTCCAGCACCGGCACCAGGTTTTGATCCATCCGCGTCTCCTTTTCAATCAAGCTTGCCGCCGCGTGAGCGCGGCCGGCGATGGCTCAATATACCCAGCGTCGCCGCCGCGGCTTATCCCAAATCGGCAAAGCGCGGACCGGCCCTTCGCGTTGCGGCGCAGCATGTCGCCAGATGGAAACATTCAGTAAAAACAACGGCTAACCATCCCACGGAAGGCTGGACATTTCGATTTGAATAACATATTAATCATTTTGCGGCCCAGAACATGGGACCGAAAACAGGCGGACTCCACCCCCACCCACCGGAGAAAGCAGATGATTGCCGCAGCCCGTTGTTTTGACGACGCCCACCTGCACGCCGAGGCCCTGCCCGGCTGGGAGCAGCTATACAGCCAGATCAGCGGCGGGCGTTTCCGCAGCACCCTGAGCCGAGTGCGCACCTCGCGCCTGGACATCTTCCGCGAGAGCTTCAACCAGCGCGTGGTGCAGCAAGGGCGCGCGCCCGGCGGCATGATCCATTTCGCGCTGCCCATCCGCGCGCCGTCGCCGCTGAGCCTGCAAGGCGTCGCCGTGCCCGACAACGCCCTGATGGCGCTGCGCGGCGGCGAGGACTTCGTGTTTCACTTGCCGCCGGGCGCGGATTCGGTTCAGGTGTCGGTGCCCTACGAGGATTTGGCCGAATTGACGCCGGCGCTGTGCCGCCCGCTGCGCGAGGCGCGAGGCAAGACCCCGGTGTTCCCCGCCCGCCCGGCCGCGCTGGCGGCGCTGCGCGCGCTGCTGAACGGCGTGTTCGAACAGGCCTTGCTGGACCCGGCCCTGCTGTCCTACGCCGGCAACCAGAAAGTGATTCAGCACCAGTTGCTGGACCTGCTGCAAGACGCGCTGGCGGACCTCGCGCTGGGCGAGCGCCTCGGCAACCTGACCTTCGCCACTCATTGCGACATCGTCAGGCGCAGCCAGGCGCTGGCGCTGGCCAAGCCGGACGAGCCGGTGACCGTGCTGGAGCTGTGCAGCCGTCTGCGCGTCAGCCGCCGCACGCTGCAAAACAGCTTTCAGCTGGTGGCGGATACCACCCCGGTTGATTATCTGCGCTCCATCCGCCTGAACGCGGTGCGCCGCATGCTGCTGAACCCCACGCAAGCCGGCCACGGCGTGCGAGACGCCGCCGGGGCCTGGGGCTTTTACCACTTGGGGCATTTCGCCGGCGATTACCGCAAGCTGTTCGGCGAAGCCCCGTCCCACACCCGTGCCCGCGCCCTGGCCCACCTGGGCGCGCCTCCCAGCGCGCGCGGTCTGGAATCGGTCCACGACGCGACGCACTAGGCCGCGCGGATTCAGGCCTGGCGGCGCGCGCGGTAGTCGCTGGGCGGGCAGCCCGCCAGGCGCTGAAAGAAGCGGGAAAAGTAAGCGGGGTCCTTGAAGCCCAATTCATAGGCGATGGCATGCACCGAGGCGGGGGAATAGATCAACAGACGCTTCGCCTCCTGCAACAGCCTGTCGTGCGCCAGCCGCTTGGACGGCAAGTCCGCCAACCGGCGGCACACGTCGTTGAGCCGCGCCTCGCTGACGCCCAGTTCGGCCGCGTAGCGGTCCAGGCTCCAGTGTTCACGGTAATGCGCCTCGATCAAGCCGTTGAAGCGATGGTAGAGCCGCCACTCGTCGCGACGTGGCCCCCGCCGCGGCCCCGGCAGGCCGGATAGCCGCAACACGTCCACCAATACCAGTTGGGCCAAGGCTTGCCGCGCCAGATCCGCGCCCGGCTCCGGGGCCTCGCTCTCCCGCTGCAGCTGCGCCAGCCTCTCGGGCAGCCACCGCGCCATATCGGCCCATTCCGCCGGCACCTCGCCCAGCTCCACGCAGAACGGCGCGCTCAAGGCATCCGGCCCCGCTTCCTCCAGCCAGCCGCGCGCCAGCTCCTGACGCAAGGTCAGCACATGGCCGTCGGCCTCCGGCCCGGTGATGAAGGCATGCGGCACCGTGGGCGGGGTCAGAAACAAAAGCGGCGCGCGCGCTTGGTAGTGATCCTCCTCCAGCTGCAGTCGGATATCGCCGCTGGCTAGGTAGTGCAATTGCAAAAAACGGTCGTGCCTGTGCACCGGCATATTGCGGCCGAAAAAGGCCGCCAGCCGTCCGAAGGATTCGCAATGGATGTCGACGGACTCGTAAGGGCTGTCGTAAGCCTTGCCGATGTCGATATTCGGTATGCGCGCGCCCAGGCCGCGCGGGTTTCTGCTCATCGCCATCCCTCTCTTGTGACATTTTCGCCATAGTCGGCCGCACTTGCCGCATGTTCTCTGCAAAAGACCGCCGCTCTGGCCTCAGCGCCAAATCGGCAAACAAGGCCGCCGCCGCCCAAGCGCGGTTTTCCGCGGCTTTCCCCGCAATGCAACATGGATAAACATTGACAGCAGCCCGCCGTTATCGTTATAAACTTTAACATGTTAATGAATATTCGAACAACGGCAACCCATTCAATAACAAGGAGTTAAGCATGAGCCTTGTCCTAGACGCCGCAACAGAGCGGCCGGCGGCCATCTACGGCGCGGCGCTCAACCACCGCCGTCTGCAGGCGGCGCTGGCGGCGGAGTTCGAACAGGCCCCCTACCAGCGTCCGCCGCAAGCGCCGGTGCTGTTCGTCAAGCCGCGCAACACCGTCAGCGCCTCCGGCGCGCCCATTCCCTTTCCCGCCGATGCCGACGCCGTCTACGCCGGCGGCGCGCTGGGCGTGCGCATCGCCCGCGACGCCTGCCGCGTGAGCGCGGCCGACGCCCTGTCCCACGTCGGCGGTTACGCGGTGGTCAACGAGGTCAGCCTGGCCGAAACCAGTTTCTACCGGCCGGCGATCCAGGCCAAATGCCGCGACGGATTCTGCCCCATCGGCCCCGAGGCCGGCCCTGACGCCATCAATCCGCAACGGGTGCAGGTGCGCACCTACGTCAACGGCGCGCTGGCCGAAACCAACGACAGCGCCGACTGGCTGCGCGGCGTCGCCCAGTTGATCGCCGACGTCAGCCAGTTCCTCACCTTGTACGCCGGCGACCTGCTGATCGTGGCCACCCCGCCGCGCAGCGCCCGGCTGCGTCCGGGCGACACCGTGGCGGTGGAAATAGACGGCATCGGCCGCCTGGAAAACATCGTCGCGGCCGAGGAGGATATCCAATGAGACACGCCCGCATCCGTTACCAGGGCCAAACCTGGCGCGCGCAGGCCGACGCCGACGGCGCCATCGTGCTGCCGGACGGCCGCCGCCTGGGCGAAACCGAGGTGGAATGGCTGCCGCCGTGCCAAGGCACGCTGTTCGCGCTGGGCCTCAACTACGCCGACCACGCCGCCGAACTGGACTTCAAACCGCCCAGCGAACCGCTGGTGTTCCTCAAGACGCCCGCCACTCTGACCGGCCACCGCCAACAATCAATGCGGCCGGACAATGTTGAATATATGCACTACGAGTGCGAACTGGTGGCGGTGATAGGCAAGACCGCGCGCAAGGTGAAGCGCGCGCGGGCGATGGACTATGTCGCCGGCTACACCGTATGCAACGACTACGCGGTGCGCGACTATCTGGAAAACTACTACCGGCCTAATCTGCGGGTGAAAAACCGCGACGGCCTCACCCCCATCGGCCCATGGATGGCGGACCGCGACGACGTGCCCGACCCGCATTGCCTGGAGCTGGCCACCTATGTCAACGGCCTCCGCGTCCAAAGCGGCAATACCCGCGACATGGTGTTCGACATCCCCTTCCTGATCGAATACCTGTCCGCCTTCATGACGCTGCAGCCGGGCGACATGATCGCCACCGGCACGCCTCAAGGCCTGTCCGACGTGCGCCCCGGCGACGAAGTCGTCGTGGAAATCGCGGGCGTCGGCCGGCTGCTCAATCACATCATCAGCGAAACGGACTGGCTTGCGCGCCGGAACGCGGAAAAGGAAACCCCATGATCAAACACTGGATAAACGGCCGCGAAGTGGCCAGCCAAGACAGCTTCGTCAACTACAACCCGGCCACCGGCGAAGCGCTGGGCGAAGTGGCTGCGGGCGGCGCCGAGGAAATCAACCTGGCGGTGGCCGCCGCCAAGGCGGCCTTTCCCAAGTGGGCGGCCACGCCGGCCAAGGAGCGCGCGCGGCTGATGCGCAAGCTGGGCGAGCTGATTCAGCGCGAAGTCCCGCGGCTGGCGGAATTGGAAACCCTGGACACCGGCCTGCCCATCCACCAGACCCGCAATGTGCTGATCCCCCGCGCCTCGCACAACTTCGACTTTTTCGCTGAAGTCTGCACCCGCATGAACGGCCACAGCTATCCCGTGGACGAGCAGATGCTCAACTACACGCTGTACCAGCCGGTGGGCGTGTGCGCGCTGGTATCGCCGTGGAACGTGCCCTTCATGACCGCCACCTGGAAGACCGCGCCCTGCCTGGCGCTGGGCAACACCGCGGTGCTGAAGATGTCCGAACTGTCGCCGCTGACCGCCAACGAGCTGGGCCGGCTGGCGCTGGAGGCCGGCATCCCGCCCGGCGTGTTCAATGTGGTGCAGGGCTACGGCGCCAGCGCCGGCGAAGCCCTGGTCAGCCATCCGGACGTGCGCGCGGTGTCCTTCACCGGCGGCACCGCCACCGGACGCCGCATCATGCAAAACGCCGGGCTGAAGAAGTACTCGATGGAGCTGGGCGGCAAATCGCCGGTGCTGGTCTTCGACGACGCCGACTTCGATCGCGCGCTGGACGCCGCGCTGTTCACCATCTTCTCTCTCAACGGCGAACGCTGCACCGCCGGCAGCCGCATCTTCGTCCAGAACGGCATCTACGATCGCTTCGTCGCCGAATTCTCCGCCCGCGCTCAACGCTTGATCGTCGGCGACCCGCAGGACCCCAACACCCAGGTGGGTTCGATGATCACCCGCCAGCATTACGACAAAGTCACCGGCTATATCCGCATCGGCCTGGAGGAAGGCGCTCGGCTGACGGCCGGCGGCCTGGAGCGTCCGGCCGGCTTGCCCGAAGCGCTGGCCGCCGGTCACTTCATCCGCCCCACCGTATTCGCCGATGTCGATAACCGCATGCGCATCGCCCAGGAGGAAATCTTCGGCCCGGTGGCTTGCCTGCTGCGCTTTAGCGACGAAGCCGAGGCGCTGCGGCTGGCCAACGACGTCGACTACGGCCTGGCTTCCTACATCTGGACGCAGGACATCGGCAAGGCTCACCGTCTGGCGCGCGGCATCGAGGCCGGCATGGTCTTCGTCAATAGCCAGAACGTGCGAGACCTGCGCCAGCCCTTCGGCGGCGTCAAGGCGTCCGGCGTTGGGCGCGAGGGCGGCGAATACAGCTTCGAAGCCTTCGCCGAGGTGAAAAACGTCTGCGTCTCCATGGGCAGCCACTTCATCCCGCGCTGGGGCGTGGAAACCCGCTGACACGCAAGCCAAGGCCGCCCAGACGGCCGCTTCCGCAAACGGAACGACGCGCGGGCGCAGCGCCCGCGCAGCACAAAGGAGAACGCAATGGGAACCCTAGCCCTGGCGGCCAAGATCACGCACGTGCCGTCCATGTATCTGTCGGAACTGCCCGGCCCGCATCAAGGTTGCCGCCAGGCGGCCATAGACGGCCACAAGGAGATCAGCCGCCGCTGCCGCGAACTGGGCGTGGACACCATAGTGGTGTTCGACACCCACTGGCTGGTCAACTCCGGCTACCACGTCAACTGCGCGCCGGCCTTCGAAGGCGTGTACACCAGCAATGAGCTGCCGCACTTCATCAAGAACATGCCCTACGCCTACCCGGGCAATCCCGTTCTGGGCAAGCTGCTGGCCGAAGCCGCCACCGCCGCCGGGGTACATACCCGCGCCCACGACGCCACCACGCTGCCGCTGGAGTACGGCACCCTGGTGCCGATGCGCTATATGAACGCCGACCAGCACTTCAAGGTGGTATCCGTGGCCGCGCTGTGTACGGTGCACGATCTGGCCGACAGCGCGCGACTGGGCGCGGCGATGCGCGAGGCGGTGGAGCGCGATTACGACGGCCGCGTGGCCTTCTTCGCCAGCGGCTCGCTGTCGCACCGCTTCGCCCAGAACGGCACCGCGGAGCAATACCTGCACAAAGCCTGGAGCCCCTTCCTGGAAAGCATGGACCAAGAAGTCATCTCCATGTGGCTGGACGGCGATTGGAAAACCTTCTGCGACATGCTGCCGGAGTACGCCGAAAAGTGCCACGGCGAGGGCTTCATGCACGACACCGCCATGCTGCTGGGCGCGCTGGGCTGGGACAACTACCGAGGCCGCGCGGAAATCATCACCCCCTACTTCGGCAGCTCCGGCACCGGCCAGATCAACGCGGTGCTGCCGGTGGAACCTCAGGGAGAGCGCCATGCCGCACTTCATCGCTGAATGCACCGACAATATTCGCGAGCAGGCCAACCTGCCGGAGCTCTTCCGCCAGGTGCACGACTGCCTGGCCGCCAGCGGCCTGTTTCCCCTCGCTGGCATCCGCAGCCGCGCCCATTGGCTGGACACCTGGCGCATGGCCGACGGGGAAGCCGACTACGCCTTCGTCCACTGCACCTTGCAGATAGGCAGCGGGCGCACCGAGGCGCAGCGCAGCGCCACCGCCGAGCAGGTATTCGCGCTGATCCAACGCCACTTCGAACCGCTGTTCGACCAGCGCTACCTGGCGCTCAGCTTCGAGCTGACCGAACTGTCCGCCACGCTCAACTTCAAGCACAACAATGTGCACCAACGTTTCCGCCAGCCCTCCTGAGGAGCCCGCATGCTGAGCCAAGACCAGATCCGCGCCGCCGCGCGCCGCTTGCACGACGCCGAGCGCGAACGCAGGCAGATCCGCCAGCTCTCGCTGGAACACCCCGAGATCACCATAGAGGACGCCTACGCCATACAACGCTGCTGGGTGGAAATGAAGCTGGCGGAAGGCCGCAAGCTCAAGGGCCACAAGATAGGCCTGACTTCCCGCGCCATGCAGATGTCCTCTCAGATAGACGAGCCCGACTACGGCGCGCTGCTGGACGATATGTTCTTCAATGACGGCGCCGATATTCCGGTGACCCGCTTCATCGTGCCGCGGGTGGAAGTGGAGCTGGCCTTCATCCTGGGCCGGCCGCTGTCCGGCCCCGGCGCCACGCTGTTCGACGTCTACGACGCGGCCGAGTACGTGATTCCGGCGCTGGAAATCATCGACGCGCGCAGCCAGTCCATAGACCCGGACAGCCAGCGCCCGCGCAAGGTGTTCGACACCATCGCCGACAACGCCGCCAACGCCGGCGTGGTGCTGGGCGGCCGGCCCATCCGCCCGCGCGAGCTGGACCTGCGCTGGGTGGCGGCGCTGATGTACCGCAACGGCGTGATCGAGGAATCCGGCGTCGCCGCCGCGGTGCTCAATCACCCGGCCAACGGCGTGGCCTGGCTGGCCAACAAACTGGCGCCGTTCGACGTCGAGCTCAAGGCCGGCCAGGTGATTCTGGCAGGCTCCTTCACCCGGCCTGTGCCGGCGCGCGCCGGCGACACCTTCCATGTCGACTACGGCCCGCTGGGCGCGATCAGCTGCCGCTTCGTCTGACCCCCTCAAGAGGAACCGCCATGCAACTCCCCGCCAACCCATTCAAAGCCGCGCTGCGGGACGGCCGCAGCCAGATCGGCCTGTGGCTGGGCCTGGCCAGCCCCTATAGCGCCGAACTGCTGGCCGGCGCCGGTTTCGACTGGTTGTTGATAGACGGCGAACACGCGCCCAATGAACTGAACGACGTGCTGCTGCAACTGCAGGCCATCGCCCCCTACCCCTGCCACCCCATTGTGCGCGCCGCCAGCAACGACCCGGTGCGCATCAAGCGCTTGCTGGACATCGGCGCGCAAACGCTGATGCTGCCCATGGTGCAAAACGCCGACGAAGCGGCGCGGGCGGTGGCGGCCACCCGCTACCCGCCGCGCGGCATTCGCGGCGTGGGCAGCGCGCTGGCGCGCGCCTCGCGCTGGAACCGCGTTCCGGATTACCTGACGCGGGCCGACAGCGAAATCTGCGTGCTGGTTCAGGTGGAAACCCGGCAGGCTCTGGCCGCGCTGGAAGGCATTGCCGCCACCGACGGCGTGGACGGTGTCTTCATCGGCCCCGCCGACCTGGCCGCCGACATGGGGCATCCGGGCCGGCCGGACCACCCGGACGTGCGCGCGGCGATGGACGACGCCATCCGCCGCATCCGCGCCCAAGGCAAGGCCGCCGGCATCCTGATGGCCGACGAAGCCGAAGCGCGCCGTCTGCTGGAACTGGGAGCCCGTTTCGTCGCCGTCGGCGTCGACACCACCTTGCTGGCGCGCCGCGCCGAAGCGCTGGCCGCGGCCTTCCGCAGCCAAACGCCCGACCTGCCGGCATCCCCATCCGCCTACTGACCCACGGCGGGCCGCACGGCCCGCCACACCCAAAGCGGCGACCACACAAGAACAAAGCGCCGCCCGGAGTCGGCTCCGGCTCCGCCCCCGAGGAGAACAAAGATGAGTCACACCCCCGCTCGCTCAAGCGCGACCGCGCGCAAAGTCGCCTACGCCACCGTGATCGGCACCGCCATCGAATGGTACGACTTCTTCATCTACGCCAGCGCCGCCGGCCTGGTGTTCAATAAGCTGTTCTTCGCTCCGGCCGGCGAACGCTCCGCCACGCTGATCGCCTTCGCCTCGGTCGGCGTCAGCTTCCTGTTCCGGCCGCTGGGCGCCTTTCTCGCCGGTCACTACGGCGACCGGCTTGGCCGGCGCGCGATGCTGGTGCTGACCCTGGTGCTGATGGGCGCCTCCACCGCGCTGATCGGCCTGCTGCCCACCTATGAATCCGCCGGCCTGCTGGCGCCGCTCGCGCTGATCCTGCTGCGCATCCTGCAAGGCATCTCCGCCGGCGGCGAATGGGGCGGCGCGGTGTTGATGGCGGTGGAACACGCGCCGCGCGGTCAGCGCGGTCGCTACGGCGCCTTCCCGCAGATTGGCGTGCCGCTGGGCTTGCTGCTGGCTTCCGGCGTGTTCGCCCTGATGAGCGGGGTGATCTCCCCCGGCGACGCCTTCCTGGAATGGGGCTGGCGCATGCCCTTCCTGTTCAGCGTCGTGTTGCTGTTCATCGGCCAATGGGTGCGCCGCTCGGTGGAGGAAAGCCCTGTCTTCGAAGAGATCAAGGCGCGCAAAGCCGGTTCGCGCACTCCGGTGCTGGACCTGTTCCGCCGCCACGCGTCGCTGGTGCTGCTGGCCGCGCTGGTGTTCGCCGGCAACAGCGCCGTCGGTTACATGACCACAGGCGGCTTCATCCAAAACTACACCACTGACCCCGCCGGCGCGCTGCGCATGGAGCGCACCCCGGTGCTGCTGGCCGTCGCCTTCGCTTCCGCCTGCTGGATGGCCTTCACCTGGCTGGCCGGCGTCTGGTCGGACCGCATCGGCCGCCGCCGCATCTACATCATAGGCTTCGGCGTGCAGCTGGCCGGCGTGCTGATGCTGTTCCCGCTGGTCAACAGCGCCGGCTTGCCGGCGGTGCTGCTGGCGCTGTGCCTGTTGTCCGTGGGCACCGGCCTGACCTACGGCGCGCAATCGGCCTTCTACGCGGAGCTGTTCCCCGCCTCGGTGCGCTTTTCCGGCGTATCCATCTCCTACGCGCTGGGCGCCATTCTCGGCGGCGCCTTCGCGCCGATGATAGCCAAGGCTCTGATAGCCCAGACCGGCTCCACCGCCGCGGTGACCGCCTATCTGAGCGGCATGACGCTGATCGGCCTCGCCGCCACGCTGCTGCTGCGCGACCGTCGCGACATCCCGCTGGGACCGGAGCACGAAGCCGAACAGGCCGCCTCCCCGATATGCTGGCGTGGATCCGCCCCCTCAGCCATGCGCGCAAATTCTATGAAAAGTACCTAAGACAGCTTGGAAGGTGCATTCCAGTGCGTGGTATCGCTATCCATAATGCAAATTCGATGAAGGTATTCATTATTGTCCAGCGCCACCACGCACCCAGGAGACCGCCATGCGCCACCCCAATCCCTTGCTGGAAACCCTGCTCCCCATTCTGCCCGCCATCGCCGCCAATGCGGAGCAGGCGGAACGCGAACGCACCGTGCCGGCGGAAAACATCGCGCTGTTGAAAAGCATAGGCTTTCACCGCGCCTTCCAGCCCAAGCCTTACGGCGGCAAGGAAATCAGCCTGCCGGAATTCGCGGACTGCGTGGCGGCGCTGGCCGGCGCCTGCGCCAGCACCGCTTGGGCGGCCAGCCTGCTGGCCACCCACAGTCACCAGATCGCGCTGTTCTCCGCCCGGCTGCAAGAGGAGGTCTGGGGCAAGGACCGCGACGCCACCGCCAGTAGCAGCATCGCGCCGCTGGGCCGGGCCGAAGCCGTGGACGGCGGCGTGCTGCTCAGCGGTGAAATGGGCTGGAGCAGCGGCTGCGACCACGCTGAGTGGGCGATACTGGGCTTTCGCCGCCCCGGCCCGGACGGCGAACCGCAATACTGCTTTGGCGTGGTGCCGCGCGCCGATTACCAGATACGCGACGACTGGCACGCCGCCGGCATGCAAGGCAGCGGCACCAAGACGCTGCTGGTGGACAAGGTCTTCGTGCCGGAACACCGGATAGAAGCCGCCAAGGACATGATGGAAGGCCGCTCCGCCGGCTTCGGCCTGTACCCGGACAGCAAGATTTTCTACGCGCCCTACCGGCCCTACTTCGCCAGCGGCTTCGCCGCCATCAGCCTGGGCGTGGCCGAGCGCATGCTGCAAGTCTTCAAGGAACGCAGCCACAACCGCATCCGCGCCTACACCGGCGCCCAAGTGGGCGCCGCGCTGCCAGCCTATATGAGGCTGG
Organism: Chromobacterium haemolyticum DSM 19808; assembly: GCF_000711885.1. Classification (GTDB taxonomy): domain Bacteria; phylum Pseudomonadota; class Gammaproteobacteria; order Burkholderiales; family Chromobacteriaceae; genus Chromobacterium; species Chromobacterium haemolyticum. The sequence continues at coordinate 35,263 of NZ_JONK01000029.1, read as the reverse complement.
CCGAATCCACTCACCAAGTGCTGGCCGCGCGCGCCTTGCTGGAAGCCAGCTGGCGCGATCACGCCGAGCACGGCGCGGCCCAGCGCTACCCCACGGCGGAAACGCTGGCCTTCTGGCGCACCAACCAAGCCTATGCGGTGAAGATGTGCATCCAGGCGGTGGACCGTTTGTTCGAATCCATGGGCGGCAACTGTTGGCGGCTGGAAAACGAAGCGCAGCGGCTGTTCCGCGACGCCCATATGACTGGCGCCCACGCCTATACCGACTACGACGTCTGCGCCCAGATCCTGGGACGTTCGCTGCTGGGGCTGGAGCCGGACCCCTCCATGGTCTAAGAGCTTGTTTAAAGTCTGCTGCGCTTCGCGCGATACGGCGTTAAAAACGGCTTCGAAAGGCTCATGTACCACTTGTGCATTCCGCTTTCTCAACCGCTTTCGTCTTGTCTCGCTCTAGCTCGCAAGACCTTGAACAGGTTCTACCGTCCCTCTAGCCTCTCCCACCCGCGCCGTTCCGGCCCCGCACCGGGCGGCCTTGAGGATACGCCATGAACGCACCTGCCCCTGCCCACGACGCGCGCGCGCTGCGCCGCGCGCTCGGCAACTTCGCCACCGGCGTCACCGTCGTCACCGCCTCCACGCCGGACGGCGAACGCGCCGGCGTCACCGCCAACAGCTTCAACTCCGTCTCGCTGGACCCGCCGCTGGTGCTGTGGAGCCTGGACAAGCGCTCCGCCAGCAACGCGGTGTTCAACCAGGCAGGCCACTTCGCCGTTCACGTGCTGGCCGCCGACCAGATTGAGCTGTCCAACCGCTTCGCCCGCGCCGCCTCGGACAAATTCGCCGGCCTGGAACCGGAAACCGGCCTAGGCGGCGCACCGCTGCTGGACGGCTGCGCCGCCCGCTTCCATTGCCGGCTGCATCAGCGGCTGGACGGCGGCGACCACTGGATTCTGCTGGGTTTGGTCGAGGCCTTCGACGACTGCGGCGCCGCGCCGCTGCTCTACCACCAGGGCATGTACGCCGCCGCGCTCCCGCGCGCTCGGCCGGCCGCGGCCGCGGAACCCCAGCCCGGCTGGCTGGGCGACAACCTGCTCTATCTGCTGACCCAGGCGCTGCAAGCCTACCAGGCCAGTTACCGGCCGCGCCAACTCGCCACCGGCCTGAGCGGCGGCGAAGCGCGGCTGCTGCTGGTGCTGGAACAGCAAGCGGGGCTGGATGGCTGCGCGCTGCAGCGCGAGGCGGCAATGCCGCCGGAGGCGATAGAACTGGCCGAGGCCGAGTTGCGCCGCAAGGGATTGCTGACCCGCGACGCCGCCGGCTATCGCCTCAGCGAGGCCGGCCGCGAACAAGCCGCCACGCTGTGGCGCATCGCCGGGCAGCAACAGCGGGAGATCCTGGCTGGGCTGGGCGAACAGGATCTGGCCGCCTGCAAGCGCGTGCTGCGCGCGCTGATCCGCCAAGGCTGAATCTCCCGGCCGGCGCGTCCGCGGCGGTCAAGACCGCGGGCGCGCCCGGTCAAGGCCGCCGCGCGCGGCCGCCCTATGCTGGAGCAGCCGCCCATCCTCAAAAGAAGAAGGCCGGCGCCACAACAAGGGAGACTTCATGCGCGACTACGACTACATCCTCATCGGAGCCGGCTCCGCCGGCTGCGTGCTGACCCATAGGCTGATCGAAGCCGGCAAACGCGTGCTGCTGCTGGAAGACGGCCCGCCGGACAACAGTCCCTACATCCACATGCCGGCGGCCTTCATCAAGGTGCTGGGCAGCGAACGCACCGTCACCTACCGCAGCGAGCCACAGCCGGAAGCCGCCGGCAGGCGCATCTTCGTGCCTCAGGGACGCACTCTGGGCGGCGGCAGTTCGGTCAACGCCATGGTCTACATCCGCGGCCAGGCCGCCGACTACGACGACTGGGCCGCTCAGGGCTGCGAGGGTTGGGACTGGGCGCGGGTGCTGCCCGCCTTCAAGAAGGCGGAAAGCCATATGCGCTTGTCCGAGCCCTACCACGGCGTGGACGGGCCGCTGAAAGTCAGCGACACCCGCTACCGTCATCCGCTGAGCCTGGCCTTCGTCCAGGGCGCTCAGGAAATCGGCCTGGCCTACAACGACGACTTCAACGGCCGCGAACAGGCCGGCGTCGGCTTCTACCACACCACCACTTTCGACGGACAGCGCGGCAGCACCGCCGCCACCTATCTGGCAGCGGTCCGGCAACGGTCCGAACTGGACCTGCGCACCGGTTGCTATGTGCAAAAAATCGGGTTCGACGGCCGCCGAGCCTGTCAGGTGGAATGGCGCGACGCCGGCGGCCTCCAGCGCGCGCGCGCCACGGCGGAGATCGTGCTGTGCGCCGGCGCGCTGTCCAGCCCCAAACTGCTGATGCTGTCCGGCATCGGCCCCGCCGCGCAGTTGCGCGAACACGGCGTCGCCGTGCTGCGCGACGCGCCGGAAGTGGGCGCCAACTACCAGGACCATCTGGAAGTGTCGGTCTACGGCCGCGCCCGAGCGCCCATCAGCCTGTTGGGCCAGGACCGCGGCCTGACCGCGCTGCGCCACGGCCTGCAATGGCAGTTGTTCCGCACCGGTTTGCTGAGCTCCAACGTGGTGGAATCCGGCGGTTTCGTCGACACCGGCGGCGGCGGCCGGCCGGACATTCAGTTTCATGTGCTGCCCACCTTGGTGGGCGACGTGGATCGCGAGCCGCTGCCCGGCCACGGCATTTCCATCAACCCCTGCCTGCTGCGCCCCAAGTCGCGCGGCAGCGTCGCGCTGGCCGGCGCCGACCCGGCCGCGCCGCTGCGCTTCGACAGCGGCGCGCTGCGCGAGGCGGAGGATATCACCTGCCTGCTTCGCGGCGTCAAACTGGCGCGTCGCATTCTGCGGACGCCGTCGATGCGCCGGCTGATCTCCGAAGAACTGCTGCCCTCGCCGGCGGAGCACGCCGACGACGCGAGGCTGGAGCAGCACATCCGCCAATTCGCCAAAACCGTCTATCACCCGGTCGGCACCTGCCGCATGGGCGGCGACGACGACGCGGTGGTGGACCCGCGGCTGCGCGTCAAGGGCGTGACCGGTCTGCGGGTTTGCGACGCCTCGGTGATGCCCTCCATCGTCTCCGGCAACACCAATGCGCCGGTGGTGATGATCGCCGAGCGCTGCGCGGAATTCATGCTCTCCGGCCAGTAAGCCGCCACCGTAAGCCCCTGTTCCGACGGGGGCGGCCGGCAGCAAAGCCGCCTCCGACACAAACCGTGCTGCGCCGGCTAGATTGAGCCGTGGCTTCGCCTCCCAGACCTTGCCAAAAAATCATTAGAACTTGTTCATGATCTATTCTGATTTCTCAGAACCTGTTTTCGCCTTGGCTCGAGAGAGCGTAAACAGGTTCTTAAGCTTCGCATAAGCTTTGCATTCCATGCTGCACGCATTACCCCATGCAAGGACATTCCTCATGCTGCGCAATACTTCTCAACGCTATGGCGCGGTTTCCCGCGCGCTGCACTGGCTAGGCGCTTTAGGCGTCATTGCCGCGCTGATTTTCATTGAAGCCAAAGGGATTTTCCCCAAGGGCACGCCGCTGCGCGACAGCGTCAAATACGCCCATGTTCAGGCCGGACTACTCGTCTTGTTATTGCTGTTTCCTCGCCTGATCTGGCGTGCGGGCAATCCGTCGCCCGCCATCACCCCCCAGCCGGGCCGGCTGGCGGCTTTGGCCGCCAAGGCAGGCCACTGGTCGCTCTACGCGCTGATGCTGGCATTGCCGCTGCTGGGCATCGCCTTTATCCAAGCCGCCGGCAAAAATATAGACTTCTTTGGTTTTCCTCTGCCCTTGCTGCTCCCCCCCATGCCGGATATCTCGCACGATCTCAAGGAAGCTCACGAATGGCTGGGCAACGCTCTCATGTGGCTGGCCATCCTGCATGCGGCCGCGGCGTTATGGCACCACTTCATCGTCAAGGACAACACTCTGACCCGGCTAATCGGGCCACTGCGCGTCTCCAAATAAAAAGTGCCGGGCGCACGCGCCCGGCACTTCCTCCCGCATCAATCCCTTCCGCTACAAAGGCAACACCAGCTTGAGCCACAAGGCATCGCCCTCCGGCCGGTTTCGCACTTCGAACTCCTTCAGCCACCTCAGCTCCAAGCCGGCCTTGTCGAACTGATAGCGCAGCGCCGGACCGATGGCGAAAGCCTGGCCGCGAAAGCCGTTGCCCGCCACCGCCTGACCATGCTGGGTATCATCCGTGGTCTGCTTGATGAAATAGCCGTTCAGCCCCAGCCGCCAGGCCGGGCCGGCCGCGTAGCTCAGCGAGTAGTCGAAATGGAACTGCTGGCCGGACTGGTAATCGATGTCCCGGTTCTTGCCGTTGAAGGTGTAGCTGATCTTGGACGAGAGCTCCCAGCCGGACGCCGGCAGATAGGAAAAGGCGAACACCGGCCGCAGCGAGTAATGATTGGCCCCCAGGTTCAACATCCGATCGCGATCATAACTGCCGGTGGGCAGCACGATGTCGGCCGCCAAGACCGTATGCAGCGGCCCGGCATCGCCCCAGGCCAGCACCGGCCCCAGCACCGCGTCGCCCAGACCGCTGCGGCGCTCATGCCCACCGCCCGCGTCCAGGCTCAAGCTGGGCAGCGGCGCCAGCGCGAAACCGCCCAACCGCCCGCCCCACAAGGTCCGGTCGGACATATACAGCAGCCGCGGCACCAACACGTCGGCCTGCAGTTTGAAGCCCGGCACGGAAGCGTTGCCGGCATCGTCGTTGAAACGCTTAGCCTGATAATGGGTGTAATAGAACACGCCGTACCAACCGGCCGGCGGCAGCGCGCCGGCAAGAAAGCCCTCGGCGCCGGCGCCGATGGTGTCCGCGCCGGACTGGGTGGCCTGAGCCGTTACACAGGCCAACGCCGCCGACAGCCCGGCCAGCGTATTGATCAAAGTCTTGTGCATGATGTTCTCCGTCAGGGAGTGCGGCGTCCCGGCGCAGCGGGACGCGCAATGAGAATGGCGCTCAGGTCGGCGCCCGGTCGGCTTCCGGCACGGCTCCGCTCGGCTTCAGCCGCAGCGGCGCGGTTTCGCGCAGGCCCAAGGACAGCAACGCCGGCAACAGGGCGCCCGCCATGGCGATCCACATCACGATGGACAGGCCGTAGCGGTCCGCGGCGAAGCCGGCCACCGTGGGCGCGACAAAGCCTCCGGCCAGTTCGCCCACTCCCATGATCATGCCCAGCGCGGTGGCGATGCGCCGCGGCGACACCGTTTCCGCCGGAATCGTGGCCATGAACAGGGTGAAGCAGCCCAAGCCGGTGTAGCTGAGAAACACCAGCGGCAGCAGCCAGGCCATGCGGTCCACGTTGAGCAACACCAAGGGGCAGCAGGCGGCGATCAAGGAAAACCCCACCATCGCCGGCTTGCGGCCGATGCGGTCGGAAATCGCCGGCACCAGCGCGCCCCACGCCACCCAGGCGAAGCCCAGGCTGCTCATCACCGCTCCCATCGCCTGCGGGCTCATGCCCTTGACCTGAATCAGAAAGGTGGGCGTGAAGGAGATCAGGATGATGAACCAGGTGATGTAGCTGCAGGCGATCAGCACGCACAGCAGAATGTTGCGCTCGCCCAGCAACGAGACGAAGCCGCCGCCCCGGCCTGCCGGCATCGGCGCGGGCGCCGGCTCGCGCACATGCCGCCAAACCAGCCAGGCGATCAGCAGCCCGGGCAGACACGACAGGTAGAAGGCGGCGCGCCAGCCGTGGGTCTCGGCCAGCGCCACCAGCAGCGGCGGGCCCAGCACAGCGCCCAGCAGGCCCGGCGCCGAGCCGTTGACGATGCCCATATTGAAACCGCGCCTCGCCGGCGTGGACGCCGCCGCCAGCAGCGATTGGGAAATGGGTAGCACCGGCCCTTCCGCCACCCCCATCAACGCGCGGAACAGCAGCAAGGACAGGAAACCGGCCACCAGGCCGGAAGCGGCGGAAAACAACGAGAACGCCAGCACCGCCGCCACCAGCATCGGCTTTTTCACGCCGCGCCGGTCCGACCATGCCCCCAGACCCAGGCCGGACAAGGACCAGGTCAGCGCCAAGGCCGACGCCAGCATGCCCAGATGCGCGGGAGTCAAGCGCAGTTCGGCCGCCATGAAGGGAAAGAGAAAGGACAGCGCCAGCCGATCGAAAAACACGAAACCGAAGCTTAGCGCCAGGATGGCCAGCAATTTGTTTTCATAGGAGAGGCGCATGGCGGGCCTCTCTTTCGCCAGCGGCGCGCGTGCGGCCGCCCGGCGGCGAACCGCCCATTCGTGTGTGCATGATGATGTCTCCTCTTTATTAGGTGGGCGTCAGCCATGCCCGGAAGCGCGGCGGACCCGTCCACTCTAACGATGGGGAGAGCGTGAAATTTGCCTAATGAGGACAGTCTTGTTGTCTGGAAAGGACGCGCGCGGCCAAGGCTTCGGCCCGGGTCTGGCTCGGCGTTTCACCGTAGCGGCGTTTATAGCTTCGACAGAAATGGGCAATGTGGTTGAAGCCCCAACGGAAAGCCAGTTCGCTGACCGATAGGTGGCGCAAGGCCGGATCGGCCAGGTCGACCCGGCAACGTTCCAGCCGACGGCCCCACAGATGGCGCGTCACCGATTCGCCTTCCTGTTCGAAGATGCGGGCCAATTGGCGCGCGGACACCCCCACCGCGCGGCTGATGCGTTCGCAGTCCAGATCGTCCTCGGCCAGATGCCGTTCGATATAGGCCTTTGCCCGCCACAGACTGCACAAGGTGGATCGGGAAGCAGGCAAACCCTGACGCGCGCTCCACAAGGAGTGCAGCCACTCCAGCAACTGGCTGGCCAAATGCCGCCGCGCGGCCGCGCCGCCGCTCAGCAAGCGGTGGGCCGCCAAGGCGTCCATGCCTGCGGCGCGTTCAATGCGCACCAGACCGCGCTCGTTCCACACGCCCACCTGCTCCTGGAACAAGGGCCGCGGAATGTCCAGCACCGCCATCGCCATATCGGCCGGAAAGCCGTGGCCGTAAGGGCGCGCGGTATCGTACAACACCACGTCGCCCGGGCCGTGGCGGGCGCACTCCACGCCCTGATGGCTGAAGCCCTCGCCCTGCAGCATCAGGCAGGCAAAGATGGAGTCCCGGCCGTCCCGGCTCAGGCTATGCCCGCTGCGCGTCACCGCGTGCTGGTTGGCGCGTATCGTGGCCATGCGCAGCAAGCCGAAGTCCTGCCAGTCCAGCGAAGCCTCCAGCCGCTCTTCCGGGCGGCGGTCGCACTCCACCCGGACCAGTAAGCGGTCCACCTCGCTCAGCCAAAAATCCAGCTTGTCGCCGTCCGCCGCCTGGCGGGTGGAAAGGTGAATGTCGCCGGTGAAACGCGTATCCATGACAGGCCTCCTCCTAGCGGCCGCCCGGCTGGGCGGCGATGGCTGAAACGGCATCGGCAAATCATGGCACAACATTTAATACATTAAAAATCAAACCCGCGGACCCCGGCCGGGCCGGGCGCGCCCCTGTCTCGCCTCCGCCACAGCGGCTGAAGCCAGCGCTAGGCCAAGCTGGAGCCCCGGACCACTAGCCGGCCGGTCAGCACCACTTTGCGCGTTGAGCGCTGCGGCTGCTCCAGGCGCTCCAGCAACATCGCCATCGCCGCGCGGCCGATCTCGTCCACCGGCTGCTCTATCACCGTCAGCCCCGGTCCGGCCAGCTCCGTCCAACTGTCGTTGTCGAAACCGGCCAGCGCCAGCTGCCGCGGCAGTTCCAGGCCCAGCGCGCGCACCGCGCGCATCGCGCCCAGCAGCAGCAGGCCGTTGCTGATCACCAGCGCCCGTGGCGCCTCGGCCTCGGCCAGCCAGGCAGACACCGCCTGCTGCGCCGCCTCGGCCGTGGGCGCGACGAAACGCGCCGGCGCGGCCAGCCCGGCCTCCGCCAACGCGGCGGCGAAGCCCGCGTGTCGTTCCGCTCCGGTACTGCTGGTATTGCCGAACAACCCGCCGATGCGGCTATGGCCCTGCTCGCGCAAATGGCTGACCAACAGGCCGGCGGCGGCGGCGTTATCCAGCACCACCGCATCGGCCGCGCCGCCGGGCGCGGCCCGGTCGATCAACACCACGGGAAAACCCAGCGCCTCGGCGTCCAGCGTCTCAGCCGTGGCGCGGGTGGCCGCGAAGATCACTCCGGTGACGCGCTCCTCCTGCATCAACCTGAGGTACATCGCCTCCTTGTCCGGGTTTTCGTCGGTGTTGCACAGAATCACCCGCATGCCGGCCTGGTAGGCCACATCCTCCACCGCGCGGCTGACCGCGGTGAAGAAGGGATTGCGGATATCGGACACGATCAGGCCGATGGTGTCGCTGTGCCGCGAGCGCAAGCGCCGCGCCGACAGATTGGGGCGATAACCGGTGGCGGCGATAGCCGCCTCCACCTTGGCCTTCAACGCCGCGCTGACCGGGCCCTTGGCCAGAGCCCGCGACACGGTGGCCACCGACACGCCGGCCGCCTGCGCCACATCTTTGATGCTGACCGTCATATGAAATCGTTTTCTCTCGCCATAATCGGAATTACGTTTACGCAAGCATACCCCCAAAGCGTAATTTTACAACACTGTCGCTTGAGACAGCACAAAGATGTAGCGCCAGTGCTACGAGCATGTTGACAGTAAAAATGTAATCGTTTTCAATTCACTCAACACACGAACGGCCACCCCCTCCGCAAAGACAGCTGGCGGGCGCGAGCCGATCCGCTATACAGAGCCTGTTCGACTCCGCGCCGGCCCCCGGCCGCGCGGCGGAACTTGAAGAGGTTACAAACACCCCGCAGCCACCTGAACCGACAGAAGAGACCGACATGCACGATACCGGATCGCCCTCCTCCCTGATCCAGCCAGAACTGATCCGGCTGGGCTGTCAGCCCGCCGACAAAGAGGCGGCCATCCGCCTGGCCGGGCAGTTGCTGGCCGACGCCGGCTGCATAGACCCTGCCTACATCGACAGCCTGCTGCGACGCGAAGCGGTGGCCAACACCTTTCTGGGCAACGGCCTGGCCATCCCTCACGGCATGGTGGAAGACCGCCAGTTGATCCGCCGCACCGGCATCGCCATCGTGCAGATTCCGGACGGTCTGGAATGGAACCCCGGCCAGCGCACCCGGCTGCTGTTCGCCATCGCCGCCCAATCCGACGAACACATCACCCTGCTGCGCCGTTTGACCCGGCTGCTGCAAGACGAAGTCCGGCTCGAACAACTATTCAACGCAAGGGACGCCGCCCAGGTGCAGGCCTTGCTGGAAGAGACGCCGCCGGCCGCTGCCGGCGAAGCCGCCGCGGCTGATCTGGCCGAGCGCGCGCAATGGATAGTCGACTACCCCAACGGCCTGCACGCGCGCCCTGCCGCGCAATGGGTGGAGGCCGCGCGCCGCCACGCCGCCCAGCTGCAAGTGCGCCACGGCCAGGACACCGCCGACGCCAAGAACCTGATCAGCCTGTTGCAACTGGGCCTGCGCCACGGCGACACCATCACCGTATCCGCCCAAGGCCCCGACGCCGCCGCCGCCCTGGCCGCCCTGTTGTCCGCGATGCGCGACGCCTCGGCCCAGGAACAGACCGACGCCGCGCTCGCCGCGCAAAAAGCGCAACTGCTGGCGGCGCAACAGGGCTGGATCCCGCCCGGCCATCCCTTGTCCATCGCCGGCGTCGCCGCCAGCCCCGGCCTCGCCATCGGCGTGGTGCGCGTGCTGCACGCCGGCCAGCTCAAAGTGCCGGACCGCCCAGTGGCGCTGGGAGAAGGCGGCGACCGTCTGCACGAGGCGCTAAGCGCCACCCGCGCCGAACTATCCGAGCTGGCCGCGGCCACCGCCAGCAGGCTGGGCAAGGCCGAAGCCGGCATTTTCCACGCCCAGGCCGAACTGTTGTCCGACACCGATCTGATCACCCTGACCTGCCAGCTGATGGTGGGCGGCCACGGCGTGGAATGGGCCTGGCACCAAGCGGTGGAACGCATGGCGGAACGGCTGGCCGCGCTGGGCAACCCGCTGCTGGCGGCGCGCGCAGCCGACCTCCGCGACGTGGGCCGCCGCGTGCTGCGCCAGCTGGACCCGGCGCTGAACAGCGCCACCCTGGCCGACATCGACGGCGACGACTGCATTCTGCTGGCCGCCGACCTCACCCCCTCCGACACCGCCACCCTGGACACCGGCCGCATCCGCGCGCTGGCCACCGCCCAAGGCGGCCCCACTTCGCACACCGCCATCCTGGCCCGCACCCTGGGGCTGCCGGCGCTGGTGGCCGGCGGCCCGGCCTTGCTGGACATCGCCGACGGCACGCCGGCCATCCTGGACGGCGTAGGCGGCCGGCTCTACCTGAACCCCGGCGAGCAGGACCTGGCCTCGGCCCGCGATTGGCTGCAGGCCCAGCAGCGCACCCAGCAGCAACAGGCGGAACAGCGGCAGCGCCCGGCCATCACCCCGGACGGCCACCGCGTGGAAATCGCCGCCAACATCAACCGCCCTGACCAGGTGGCCGCCGCGCTGGACGCCGGCGCCGAGGGCGTGGGCCTGATGCGCACCGAATTCCTGTTTCTGGAACGAGAACAGTCTCCAAGCGAAGACGAGCAGTTTCACACCTACAGCGCCATGCTGGACGCGCTGGACGGACGGCCGCTGATCGTGCGCGCACTGGACATCGGCGGCGACAAACAGGTGGATTACCTGAAGCTGCCGGCCGAAGAAAACCCCTTCCTCGGCATGCGCGGCTCACGCCTGCTGCTGCGCCGCCGCGATCTGCTGGAACCTCAGCTGCGCGCGCTCTACCGCGCCGCCCGCGGCGGCCAGCCGCTGTCCATCATGTTCCCGATGATCACCTCGCTGAAGGAAATCACCCGGCTCAAGGGCTGGTGCGAAGGCATACGCCGCGAGCTGGACGCCCCGGCGGTGCCTCTCGGCATCATGGTGGAAGTGCCCGCCGCGGCCCTGCTGGCCGATCAACTGGCCGAATACGTGGATTTCTTCTCCATCGGCACCAACGACCTCACCCAGTACACGCTGGCGATGGACCGCCAGCACCCGGAACTGGCCGCCGAGGCCGACAGCCTGCATCCCGCCGTGCTGCGCCTGATCCAGCACACCGTGGCCGGCGCCGGCCGCCATCAACGCTGGGTGGGCGTGTGCGGCGGCATCGCCGGAGATCCCTTCGGCGCCGCGCTGCTGACCGGCCTGGGCGTGGCCGAGCTGTCGATGAGCCCCCGCGACGTGGCCGCGGTCAAAGCCAAGCTGTGCGCCAACGGCCACGATCGGCTGCGCGACCTGGCTCAGCAGGCGCTGGCCTGCGACAGCGCCGATGAAGTGCGCATGCTGGCGCGGGAGCTGACATGAGCGCCCGCGTCCACACCGTCACCCTTAATCCGGCGCTGGACCAAACCATCGCCCTGGCCCGGCTGACCCCCGGCGCGGTCAACCTGGCGCAAAGCGCCAGCGGCAACGCCGGCGGCAAGGGCGTCAACGTGGCCAGTTGCCTGGCTGACTGGGGAGCGCCGGTTAGCGTTTTCGGCCTGCTGGGCCGCAACAACAGCGAAGCCTTCGAACAATTGTTCCTGGACAAGCGCATCGCCGACCACATGCTGCGCCTGCCCGGCGACACCCGGGTCAACATCAAGCTGGCCGACCTCTCCAGCGGCGACACCACCGACATCAACCTGCCCGGCATCGCCGCCGGCGAAGCGCAGCTGGAGCAAGTGGGCGCCGAGCTGGCCGCCCGGCTGAACCCCGGCGACATCGTGGCGCTGTGCGGCAGCTTGCCGCCCGGCCTGCCCGCCAACAGCTATCTGCGGCTGTGCCGGTTGCTGCGGCCTCTGGGCGCGCGGCTGCTGCTGGACAGCAGCGGAGAAGCGCTGAGCCAGGCTCTGGATGGGGACGCTCCGCCTCACTGCGTCAAACCCAATCGTCACGAACTGGAGCTCTGGGCCGGCCGCGCCCTGCCCGACACCGCCGCGGTGCTGGCCTGCGCGCGCGGGCTACTGCAACGCGGCGTGGAACAAGTGGTGGTATCGCTGGGCGCGGACGGCGCGCTGTTCGCCAGCCGCGACCGCTCGCTGCTGGCCTCCTTGCCGGCGCAACAGCCGCTGAGCACCGTGGGAGCCGGCGACGCCTTGGTGGCCGGCCTGGCCGCGGCGCGGCTGGATGGGCTGGAGCTTGAGGCGGAAGCCCGGCTGGCGGTTGCCTTCGCCGCCGCCAAACTGGCGCGCGTCGGCCCCCACCTGCCGCCACCGGAACAGGTGCGCGCATTGGCGGCTCAAGTCCGGCTGCAAAGCCTGGATTAAGAGGCCGCTTACGATCCGCCGCGCATCGGCGGATGAGCCGAGGCGACGCGGCATCACAGGCTTGCTCGCGGCTCCAAACCAATAACACAAGGGAAACAACGCCATGAACCTAATTGCCATCATCGACGCCGGCGAGCGCAGCACCCAGGGCCGGCTGGCCGCGGAAGCGCTGCGCCAGGCCGCCCAGCGGCACGGACATGCCCTTAAGCTGGAACTGGACGGCGCGCCGCCGCTGACCTCAATCGAACTCGCCGCGGCCCAGGCCGCGCTCTTGATCGGCGCCGCCGCCGATCCGCGCCTGGACAGCCTGCCCGCGCTCCGCCTGAGCCTGGACCAGGCCTTGGCCGATCCGGCCGAGGCCGTCCGCCGAGCCGCGGCGCTGAACGCGCCCCAAACCGACGCCTTGCGCATCGTCGCCGTCACCTCCTGCCCCACCGGCATCGCCCACACCTTCATGGCGGCGGAAGGCCTGAGCCAGGCGGCTCAGGCGCTGGGCCACGTCATCCGCGTGGAAACCCAGGGTTCGGTGGGCGCGCAAAGCGCGCTCAGCGCCGGCGAGATCGCCGAGGCCGACCTGGTGCTGATCGCTGCCGACACCCAGGTGGAGCTCAGCCGCTTCAAGGGCAAACGCCTGTTCCAAAGCGGAACCAAGGCCGCCATCAACGACGGCCAGGCGCTGCTGCGCCGCGCCATCGCCGAAGCCGCCCCCCACCAGCCGGGCACCGCCGACGCCGCGCCGGAAAAACCGGCCAGCGAGCGCAACGGTCCGTACAAGCACCTGATGACCGGCGTCTCCTTCATGCTGCCCTTCGTCACCGCCGGCGGCATCATGATCGCGCTGGCCTTCGCTCTGGGCGGCATCTACGCCTTCGACGACGCCCACAAGGGCACGCTGGCCTGGGCGCTGTTCCAGATCGGCGCCAAATCCGCCTTCGCGCTGATGGTGCCCATCCTCGCCGGCTACATCGCTTACTCCATCGCCAACCGTCCCGGCATCGCGCCCGGCATGGTGGGCGGCATGCTGGCCGCCAGCCTGGGCTCGGGCTTCCTCGGCGGCATCATCGCCGGCTTCATCGCCGGCTACGCCACAGACTGGCTGAACCGAAAAATCCGGCTGGGCCGCAATCTGGACGGTCTTAAACCAGTGCTGATCCTGCCGGTATTGGGTTCGCTGCTGGTGGGCCTGCTGATGATCTACGTGATCGGCGGCCCGGTGGCCGCCTTGTTGGGCATGCTGACCGAGGCGCTGAAAAGCCTGCAAGGCAGCAGCGCGCTGCTGCTGGGCGCCATCATCGGTTCGATGATGGCCTTCGACATGGGCGGCCCGGTCAACAAAGCCGCCTACGCCTTTTCCACCGGCTTGATCGCCAGCCAGGTGTATACGCCGATGGCCGCGGCCATGGCCGCCGGCATGACGCCGCCGCTGGGCATCGCGCTGGCCACCAAGCTGTTCGCCGACCGCTTCAGCGCAGACGAACGCGAGGCCGGCAAGGCCGCCGGCGTGCTGGGCCTGGCCTTCATCAGCGAAGGCGCCATTCCCTTCGCCGCGCGCGATCCGCTGCGAGTCATCCCGGCGCTGATGCTGGGCTCCGCCGTGGCCGGCGCCATCTCCATGCTGGCCGGAGTTGAGCTGAAAGTGCCGCACGGCGGCGTCTTCGTGCTGCCCATTCCCAACGCCGTCAGCCATCTGGGCCTCTACCTGCTGGCGCTGCTGGCCGGCACCGCCGTCACCGCGGTTGCGCTGCGCGCCTTGAAGAAACCCGCCCAGGCCGCCGCGGCCTGAGCCTCTCCCGCTATCTAGCAAACAAGAGCCCCTCCCGGTCATCGCCGGGAGGGGCTTTGCAATTCGGGTTTCAATGGCGTTGCGCCAATGCAACGCGAATCACGAACCAGCACAGAGACGCCCCCGACTGCGGACGCGCCAACCCGGCCAAAGCCCTCTACACCGAGGCCGAGGCGCGCTCGAACGCCTGATCAATGCGTAGTTCGTCCCCCGGCTCCGCCATCGGCATGGCCGCGACGGGACGCTTGCCAAAACCGCCCGGCTTGCCGCCCCGCCCCGCTCTGGCTATACCGACGAAAGGCGCTACGCGGGGGAAACCATGAGGCGTGTGTTGAGCATGCTGCTGTTTTGCGGGACGGCCTGGGCGGCCCAGCCAGAGGCTTGGCGCATTGTCGGCGACATTCAATTCGCGCCCTACAGCTACCAGAACGAAGCCAGCGCCAAACCTCAGGGGCTGGACGTGGAGATTGTCCAGGCGGTCATGGCCGAGGCCAGAATTCCCTACCAACTGCACCTCTACCCCTGGGAGCGCGTCAAGCAAATGCTGGGCAACGGGGATGTGGACATGGCTTTCCAGTTCGCAGGCACCGCCGAGCGGCGCGCCCAGTACGAACTTGCCGGTCCGATACGCACTGGCCGCACCATCTTCATGGTATTGAAACAAAACAGCCTGCAAAGCTGGAGCACCCTGGCAGACCTGGCGCCGCTGACCATAGGACAGGTTCACGGCTATGCCTACGAATCCACCTTTGATAAAGCGCCGCTCAAGCGCGACACCAGCGCCAGCAACCCCGAACAACTGCTGCTGATGCTGCTGGCCGGCCGCATCGACCTGATCGTCGGCGATCGCGGTCAACTGCTCTACTACGCCCGCCAGCTGCGCGCGCTGCCGCATGTGCGCGTCCTGTCCAAACCGCTGGTGGAAATGCCGCGCTTCGTCGCCTTCGCCAAGGGCGACAGCCGCGCCGCTCAATTCAACGCCGCGCTGGCCCGGCTGCAGCAAAACGGAAAACTGCAAACGATTTACAACCACTGGCCGCAATGAGCGGCGGCGGACGCGAAAAAGCCCGGCCGTCTCCCGCGGGAAACGAGCCGGGCCTGGGCCCTGATCTTGTCTACAAGCAGCCGGCGGTGCCGCCGCCCACGTTCAGCCTGGCCGCCACATTGCCGCGCAAGGACATCACATTGTCCTTCAAGGACTGCAAGCGGCGGCCGTTGAACTCGTGCGCCAGCTCGCGCGCCGCGCTGCCCTCCGCCTCCTCCGCCGCCTTGGGCAGATAGGATATCTTGATGTCGGACACGTAATCGGTCTGATTGGCCAGCTGCTGGCGGATCACATTGTCGCAAGACGCGCACGGCGCCTGCGAGATATAACCCACCATGCGCCCGCCGCGCGGCACCGCGCCATCCAGAATGTCCTTCTCAAAGGTTTTCAGCGCCTTGAGCTCCGCATCCGTCGCCTGCTGGCCTATGGTGGCGGACAGCTTGCCATTGGGCACGTTCACATTGGTGGCCGCTTTCTCCACGCTGCTCTGCCGCAGGAAGCCGGGATAGGCCCGATGGCCGGCAGAATTGGCCTCGTAAAGCAAATCCGCCGTGTCCTGGCCGGACATCGCGTTATAGACGCGAGTGCCGCCGTTGTAGCTGTACTCGAAACGGGCTACCGTGGCCCCGCGCCATTTGGCCGCCAGGTTCTTCAACTTGGACGAGGACGGCGGGTTGGCCTTGGCCGCGCCGCTGACGCCGTTGACGTGGTACTCCATCGCGTTGACCAGTTCGCCCGGCACCAGGCTGTTCTTGTCAGTCACCTTGCTGATGTCCACCGTCGCGCCGGCCAGCGCCGCCTGGGACAGCGCCAACGCCAGAACCGTCCAGGCCGCCGCGCGCGCTTGCTTGAATATACGCATAGTCATGTCTTCATTCCTGTTCGCATTGTTCGAACATCATGCTCAAATCCGGCAGAAGCGGCTGAGGTAACCGGACTCGGTCGCCGCCACTTCTTCTTCGGTCAAGGCGGCCTCGGCCCCCAGCTCGGACGCTTCCAAGGTGGAGAAAAACTCCGCCGCCGCCATGCCTTCCATCAGCAGGGCAATCGGCAACAGCAGTTTGGCCAGGCGTTGGAAGCCGCTGCTCTCCTGCTCGGACGGCGGATGCGGCTTCATTTGCTGCTGATAAAGCTGGCGATACCAGCCGCTCAGCTTCTGGTCGGTCATATTGGCGTAGCACAGCTTGCCGCTGCTCTCCGGGTAGAGATTCTTGCCGTCCTTGGCGCAGGGGAAGTCGAACAGATAGCCCTTGCGGTCCTGGTAGGCCGCCGCCAGCCGCGCCACGCGGAACTGGGCGGCTGGCTGAAACTGACCGCTTTTGAAACCGGCGGAGTTGAAGCGGGTGCGCCGCACCTCGTTGTGCAGCAAGTTCATCAAGTAATGCTTGTCGTATTCGGACAGGCTGTTCACGCCGGTGGTGGCGCTGCTCAGGTAGCGGTCCAGCACCTCCTTGCGAATGCCGTTCTGCAATTGTTTGGCAGCCGGCACTTTCTGCGTCGCGTCGCGCAGCAACTGCGCCGCCACCGCGAACTTGGCGGCGATGGTGCTGTAAGCGTAGCCGAACACATCCAGGCTCTTGTAGAAGATGTCTCCGTCCACCCCGGCCTTGAAGGCATTGGCCAGCACCAGCCTGTCCTCGTCCTGGCGGTAGCCGGCGCGACGACGATTGAGGTCCACGTCCGTGCCCGGCAAGGCTTTGTTCAGGCCCATCTCGCTGGCGAACAGTTTCACCGAATCGTCCAGCGTCAGATTGACGCGGTGGTAGCGATTGAAATCGCTGAGCGCGTTATTCCACTCTATGGAATTGATGATGGGCGGCTGGGGGTTGAGTTCGGAATAAACCGAGCCCGGCGTTTTCAGAAACGCCCCGGCAATCTTGTCGCCGCTGAGATCGGCTTGGCCATGGTTCTTGGTCTTGTGGTACAGCACCGACTTCAACAGGGTGTCGGGCACGAAGGTTTCGGCCATCGCCGGCGGCGTCAGCAGCAAGCCGGCGGCTGCCAGGCCGCATAGCCAGCGCGAACGCCGAACTGAGGTTTGGGTCATCACGGACTCCAATGAGGGTTAGAAACAGGAGGGATACATGTCGTTCTTTCAGAGCCGGTTTACGCGCTGCCGCGCCTCGGCGATACGGCCGTGAAAACCGCATCGAAAATACGCGTGTCGCGTATCCGAGCCACGCTGTTGCAGGGGCGGAAACATCAGGCGCGGGCCGGGCTGCCACCCGTCCGCAAAAAATAAGAGAACAATGAAATTCTAATAGATTAGAGCCTAAGCTCAAGGTTCCCCATTGAATTGCAAAAATCGCTCATTAAGCATAAAGCCAGCCCTCACCTCATGCCGAAGGCAATAAAAAAGCCGCCTCGCGGCGGCTATCGCTTCTCCCTCAACCTCAAACCTCGGTCGCCGCGGCGCGCCACTCCGCTTCCGACAACAGATACAGACAGTGTCGCCGCAGCGGATGCCCGGCCTCCAAGGCGGGATGATCGAAGTCCCGGCCGCTATCGCGCATGCCCAGCCTCCGCATCACGCCTTGCGACGGCAGATTGGGCAAGGCGGTGAAGGACACGATTTCGTCCAGCCCCAAGATCTCGAAACCAAAAGCCAGCGCCCGGCGCGCAGCCTCGGTGGCGTAGCCCCGGCCCCAGGATGCTCGCCGCAGGCGCCAGCCCGTCTCCACGCAGGGCATGCACGGCAACTCCGCTCGCGGCACCGCCAACCCTACGAAACCGACGAAGTCGCCGGACGCTTTCTCCTCCAGCGCCCATAGCCCCCAGCCCCGCTCCGCTATCAACCCGCGTTGGCGCTCCATGCTGTCCGCGCTCTCTTCCTCGCTCAACAACGCCGGGAAATAACGCATCACTTCCGGATCCCTCCCCATGGCGGCGAAGGGCGCCAGATCCTCGTCCCTCCATTGGCGCAGCAATAAACGCTCCGTCTCCATATCCATCGTTTCCCCTTCCCACTCACCGCGGACTCGTCCCGAACCCGCCATTATCACGGAATCGTAACCGCCGGCTGAGTAAAATCTGCAAGGCAAGCCGTCCGCCTCCCATTAGCATCCGGCGATCAACCTTCACCCGCGTCCGCCCACCATGCTCATTCAAGCTTCCCGCGCCGCCGCGCCTCAAGCGATCGCGATAGACGAGCCCGTCCGCTCCAGTGTCGCGCCAAACGCGATGTCGACACGGCTCAAACAAACAGAAAACCGCGCGGACGCCCCGGCCTCCTCGCGCGCCGCGCCGCGCGCCAATCCTCTGGACGGCCTCTGCGTGCAGCAGCCGCTGGAAAACCTCAACCCCGAAGCGGCCCGTCAAAGGCTCAAGGACAGCGCGCTGCTCGCCAACTTCCCCTACAGCCGGGACCTGGACAGCCTGCGCGCCACCCAGTGGAGCCCGGACGCAGAACTGGCGCGCCTGCTGGCCAAGGGCGGCAAGCTGGAGTTTCAACCGCAGCAGGCGCGCTTGATGGACCCGGAAAGCGGCTTGGTGGCCTATGTGTTCCGCAACAAGGCGGCGGGGGAAATCCGCCTGGTGTTCGGCGGCACCACCAGCGGCCGCGATGTGGGCGGCTTGGCTCAACGCAACCTGAAAAACCTGGCCAGCGTAGCGCGGCAATGGCGCGCCAATATCGACAACGCCGCTTTCGGCGGCCGCCCCGCTTGCTACGCCCAAGCCGCCCAACTCACCGCCAAGTTGCAAACGCTGGCCGCCGGGCTGCCGCTGATGCGCAGCGGCGAACCCGGCTATATCGTCAGCACCGGCGGTCATTCGCTGGGCGGCGGCATGGCCGCCTATGCGGCGATGAAATTGTCCACTCCGCAGCGCCCGGTCCACGCGGAATGCTTCAGCAGCGCCCAGTTCGGCCGCGGCCTGCAAAACGAACTGCTGACGCGCCACGGCAACGATCTGGAGCAAGCGCGCGCGGCCTCTGCCCATATCCGTCATTACTGCGTTCAGGGCGATCCAGTGCCGGCGTTGGACGGCCTGCTGCCCGTGCGTCACGTCGGCCAGCTTTACCTGCTGCCGGCAAACCGCCAGGCCGACGACAGCCGCCTGGGCCGCCACGACAAGTTCCTGGACCATGTGCAAGACTTCGTCGCCAGCGCCTGGCAAGGACAATCGAGGTTTTACGCCTAGAGCGCCGGATCACCGCCCGGACCTGACCGGGGGATGCGACCTTGCGCCGTTGGCGGCCGATGTCGCCTTGACCCCCTCATCCCCGCTAGGCACAATCGCAAACGCGCAGCCCCAACCGGCTGCGCCCAGATTGGAGTCTGGCCCCGCCGCCTCGGACCCCGCGCCGCAAACGCCCGGTCCGTGCCCTTGCACCATCCGTCATGCCAACTACGGGCAGGCCATGGTGGGAGGGTGTTCGCACCCGCCGGTCCGTGGCGCCGGAACTCCAATCCTGCCATGCGCCTGCCATAAGCCTGCCGCCTCGCCGGCAGCCTTGAATCAACAGGAGCGCACGCATGTCCGTCAAATACCCAAGCCGTCGCCATTACCGTCCCAACCTCCAGCCGGTTCCCTATCAGGAGCTGCCGTTCGCCGCGCGCATGCCAGGCAGTCCGCGCGTGCACTGCTGGCAAGTGCCGCCAGCCGACGACTATCGCCAGGCCTATCTGCTGGGGCGCGAATACGCCGGCCACTTCATCCAATACGTGCAGGACAATCCCGATGTCCCGAAACACACGCTGCTGGCGCGCATCGCCGGCGATGTCGACTTCTCCGCGGAAGGCCCTGAGCAGGGCTACTGGGCCGGTTTCTTCGCCCTGATCGAACAGGTGCTGATCTTCCCTATCGATATCTTCGGCTACATCGACCGCATCCAGCTTAGGGAGGAAACATTGCGCCGGCCGATGAGAAAACAGCCGACAGATATTGAATAACTGCATTGTTTTCTCCGGCAAGCCCTGAGCCGGTTTTGGCACAAGCAAGGCCGGCACAGGCCGAATCCGGCCACGCCCCGCCAACCCACTCCATAAAAATCAACAACTTGAGCAAAAAACATCCTGGCACGCGCTTTGCCTAATAAGAACCACTACAAAGCAGCGAACCGCATCGCCGCGCCAAAAAATGCAAACGTCGTATAAATAAAAGGTCGCCGCGCTCCGCCCGGCCCCTATCCACAAAGGAGAAACACCATGCAACGCATCCGAACCTGGCTCTGTCTCGCCGCTCTGGGCGGCGGCCTCTCGCTGCCCGCCCTCGCCGCCGACGTGGTGAGATTGGGCAACCTCAAGTTCGCCCATTACGGCGCCATCAGCTACATGAAGGAAATCGCGCCCAAATACGACCTGAAGATTGAAGAACGCATGTTCGCCAAAGGCATCGACATCATGCCCGCCATCGTGGCCGGCGAGGTGGACGTCGCCGCCAGCGCGGCGGACGCGGCGGTGGCCGGCCGCGCCGGCGGCGCGCCTATCTTCGCGGTGGCCGGCTTCGCCAAGGGCGGCGCGCGCATCGTGGCGGCCAAAGACAGCGGCATCAAGAGCGTCAAGGACCTGAAGGGCAAGAAGGTGGGCGTGGCGCGCGGCGGCGCGCAGGAGTTGCTGCTGGCGGCGGAGCTGGCCAAGTACAAGCTCAGCTGGTCCGACAAGCCGGGCAAGGATGTGCAGGTGATTTACATGCCTTTCGCCGACCTGAACCAGGCTTTGATGGGCAAGCAGATCGACGCGATGAGCCAATCCGAACCGCAATCGTCCCAAGCCATCAACAAGGGCTTCGGCGTGGAAGTGCTGAAGCCCTATGACACCCCGCTGGGCGAACCCATTCGCACCCTGGTGATGACGGAGAAGATGTACAAGGAACGCCGCGGCGTGGCGGAGCGCCTGATCAAATGTTTCGTGGAGGCCACCAACACCTTCATCAAAAATCCCAAGCTGGCGGAAAAATACGTGCGTGAGAACATGTTCAAGAACCAGATCAGCGCCGACGACTTCCAGGACGCCATTTCCAACTCCCCGTACAGCTACGATCTGAGCGTGGCCCACATCCAGACCACCACCGACATGATGCAGCAGTACGGCATCGGCAAGATGTCCAAGCCGCCCAAAGCGGCGGACTGGGTGAAGCTGGACTTGCTGAGCAAGGCCAAGCAGGATCTCAAGGTTAATTGACGGCGGCGGGAGCAATCATGCAGCAGACTGTGTTTTCCCGGCTGGGCCAAGCCTGGTCCAGCCTGGCGGTGCCCATCGCCATCGTATTGATCTGGCAGGCCAGTTCCAGCCTGGGTTGGATCAACCCGCAAATCCTGCCTTCGCCGCTGGCGGTGTTGCAGAAGTGGCTGGCTTACTGGCAGCCGCTGGAAGCCTACGACCCCTCGTCCGGCGCCTACTTGTCCTGGCTGCTGTCCGGCGAACTGATCCACGACGTGGCGGCCAGCCTGTGGCGTGTGGTGCTCGGTTTCGCGCTGGGTGGCGGCCTGGGCTTGCTGCTGGGGCTGTTCATGGGCGTCAGCGACCCGGTGTACCGGGCGTTCAATCCCTTGATCCAGTTCCTGCGGCCGATTCCGCCCATCGCCTGGACCCCGCTCTCCATCCTGTGGTTTGGCCTGGGCAACCCGCCGGCGGTGTTCCTCATCACTATCGGGGCTTTCTTCCCCATCCTGATGAACACCATCTCCGGCGTGCGCAATGTGGACGGCATCTATATCCGCGCCGCGCGCAACCTGGGCGCCAGCCGCGCAACCCTGTTCCGCCGGGTGATCCTGCCTGCGGCCACGCCCTTCATCTTCACCGGCGCGCGCGTGGGCATGGGCACCGCCTTCATCGTGGTGATCGTGGCGGAGATGATCGCCGTGAACAGCGGCGTCGGCTACCGCATCATGGAAGCGCGCGAGTATTTCTGGACCGACAAGGTCATCGCCGGCATGGTCACGATTGGCATTCTCGGGCTGTTGATCGACATGCTGATGCAGGGCTTGAACAACCGCTTGCTCAAGTGGCATCGCGGCATAGACCAATAAGAACCGCTAACAACACCCCTGACCCTGCGTTGCGCCTCCTTGTCGTACCACTGGTACGACCTGCGTCGGCGCGCCTTGGCCCAGGTACGCTGCTCGGTTTTGTTAGCGGCGCTAAACACACCGCCGCGCTGCGCGGCATGGAAGGATGAAGGCATGAGCGCCCAGATCGAAGTGCAACAGGTGCAAAAAGTATTCAAGACGCCGGGCGGCGACGTGATCGCCCTGCGGGACATCCAGCTGGACATCCAGCCCGGCGAGTTCGTCTGCCTGCTGGGCCCCTCCGGCTGCGGCAAATCCACCTTGCTCAATGCCATCGCCGGCTTCGCGCCGCCCAGCGGCGGCGAGATCCTGGTGGCCGGCCAACGCGTCGCCGCGCCGGGACCGGACCGCGGCATGGTATTCCAGGAATACGCGCTGTTCCCGTGGATGACGGTGGAACAGAACATCGGCTTTGGCCTGGAAATCCAGAAGCGCGGTCCGGCCGAGATTCGCGCCGCCGTGGAGCCGCTGCTGGACAAGCTGCACCTGCGCGATTTCCGTCACCGTTTCCCCAAGGACCTGTCCGGCGGCATGCGCCAGCGGGTGGCCATCGCGCGGGTGTTGGCGCTGGATTCGCCGGTGATGCTGATGGACGAACCCTTCGGCGCGCTGGACGCGCTGACACGGCGCTCCTTGCAGGACGAGTTGCTGCGCATCTGGCAGGAGAGCGGCAAGACCATCATCTTCGTCACCCACAGCATCGAGGAATCCATCTATCTGGCGGACCGGGTGGTGGTGATGACCTACCGCCCCGGCACCATCAAGCGCGACGTGCGGGTGGAGCTGCCGCGCCCGCGCGACCCCAGCGCGCCGGGTTTCAACGACCTGAAGCGGGAGCTGACCCGGCTGGTGATGGAGGAACATTCACGCCATGAAGCCGCGGAACTGCAAGCTGCGGTAGACTGAGGCATCGCCGATTCCCGATCCGCCGCCATGCTCGCACGCGCGTTGCGTTTCCTGCTGAAAAGCCTGCCTTCCCTCGTCTTGCTGGCCTTGGCGCTGGGCGGCGGTTGGGTCTTGGCCAGCCGCATGCTGTTGACCGAAGCGGAGCGCGAGGGCCGGCATCGGGCGGAGATGCACGCAGCCAATCTAGGCGCCACGCTGGAGCAGTACCGCTACCTGCCCTATGTGCTGGCGCTGAACCAGGACATCCTCAACCTGCTGGCGGACCCGCGCAACCCGCGGCGGGTGGAGGCGCTGAACCGCTATCTGGAGCAAGTGAACCGGCAGTCGCGCACCTCGGCGCTGTTCATCGTCAACGTGGACGGCATCGCGCTGGCGTCCAGCAACTGGATGTCGCCGTACAGCTTCGTCGGCAACAGCTACGCCTTCCGCCCCTATTTCCAACAAGCGCTGGCCGGCCAGTCCGGCAGCTTTTACGGCATAGGCAGCACCAGCCGCGAGCCAGGTTATTTCCTGTCCTGGCCGGTGTTGTCCGGCCGCCGCGTCGTGGGCGTGGCGGTGGTCAAAGTCAGCTTGGCGCCGCTGGAAGAAGCCTGGCGCAAGGGCGCCGAGCCGGTGCTGGTCAGCGACCGGCACGGCGTGGCCTTTCTCAGCGCCAATCCGGACTGGAAATTCGCCACCTTGCAACCGCTGCCGCCGACAGTCCGTCGCCAGATTGACGCCACCCGCCAATACCTGGGCGCCAAACTGCACCCCTTCGCGCTGCTGCAGCCCCACACAGGCTGGCGTCAGCAGGCCTGGCTGGCGCCGGACAGCGAACGCAAACTGCTGGCGGGCCGCTACCTTCAAATCCGCCAGACCTTGCCGCAAACCGGCTGGACACTGACCCTGCTGGTGGACATGCACGGCCGCAACCTCACCCTGCTGGCCATCATGAGCACGCTGCTGGCCAGCGGACTGGGCCTGCTGACGCTGTGGCACTACTGGCGGCTGAGGCTGCGCCGGCTGCGCGAGCAACTGGCGGCGCAACAGGCCCTGCAACAAGCGCACGACCAGTTGGAGCGCAAGGTGGCGGAGCGAACCCGCGACCTGGCGCTGAGCAACACTCAGTTGTCGGCGGAGATCCGCGAGCGCATCCAGACCGAAAACAGCCTGCGCATTACCCGCGGCCAGCTGGCCGAAGCCAGCAAGCTGGCCGCGCTGGGCCAGATGGCGGCAGGGGTGGCGCATGAGATCAACCAGCCTCTGGCGGCGCTGCGCGCCTTCGCCGACAACGCGGTGACCCTGCTGCAACGCGGCCGCCCTGACGCCGCCAGCGACAATCTGGGTCAGATTTCCCAACTCGTGGAGCGCATCGCCCACATCACCCGGGATCTGAAAACCTTTGCCCGCCGCCACCGCGGCCCGCTGGGCCAGACCAATCCGCTCTCCGCGCTGCAAGACACGCTGACGCTGCTGCAGCCGGCGCTGCGCGAAGCCCGGGTCGCGCTGGAGCTGGACCTGCCTCCACGCTGCCCGGACATCGCCTGCGACGCCATCGGCCTGGAACAGGTGTTCACCAATCTGCTGGGCAACGCCATAGACGCGATGCGGCCGCAACCGCAAGGCCGGCTGGAGATCAGCCTGCTGCATAAAGCGGGCATGCTGGAATTCCGTCTGCGCGACCACGGCCCCGGCATCGCCGACGCCGATTTGCCTCACCTGTTCGAGCCTTTCTACAGCACCAAGCCGCGCGGCCAGGGCCTGGGACTGGGGCTGGCCATCGTGCAGGAGATCGTCGAGCAGTCCGGCGGACGCATCGAAGCCGGCAACCATCCGGAAGGCGGCGCCTGCTTCATCATCAACTGGCCTTGCGAGTCCACGCCATGACGCCCACCCTCAGCGCCCCCGTGGGCGTAATTTATGTTGAAGACGACCCGGCCGTGCGCATGGCCACGCTGCAATCGCTGGAGCTGGCCGGCCTGCCGGTGCAATCCTTCACCGATGCCGAAAGCGCGCTGGCCGCGCTAAGGCGGGACGAGCGCGCGGTGCTGCTCAGCGATGTCCGCCTGCCGGGACTCAGCGGCCTGGAACTGATGGAGCAGGCGCTGAGCCTGGACCGGGAACTGCCGGTCATCCTGGTCACCGGCCACGGCGACATCGCAATGGCGGTGTCGGCCACCCGCGCCGGCGCCTACGACTTCATCGAGAAGCCCTATGCGCCGGGCCGCTTGACCGAGACAGTGCAGCGCGCGCTGGACAAACGCCGGCTAACGCTGGAAAACCGAGAACTGCGCGCCAGCCTGGCGCGCAGCAACGGCCCGGTGTTGATAGGCCGCAGCCCGGCAATGCAGGCGCTGCGCGAAACGCTGGCCAATATCGCCGACACCGACGCCGATGTGCTGATTCACGGCGAAACCGGCACCGGCAAAGAAATGGTGGCGCAGGCGCTGCACGCCTGGAGCCGTCGCCGCGAGCGTCATTTCGTGCCGCTGAACTGCGCCGGCCTGCCGGAATCCATTTTCGAGAGCGAGATTTTCGGCCACGAGGCCGGGGCCTTCACCGGCGCGCTCAAGCGCCGCATCGGCAAGATAGAGTACGCCAGCGGCGGCACCCTCTTCCTCGACGAAATCGAAGGCATGCCGCTGGCCCTGCAAGCGAAACTCTTGCGGGTGCTGCAACAGCGTGTGGTGGAAAGGCTGGGCTCCAACAGCCTGATCCCGGTGGACTGCCGGGTGGTGGCCGCCACCAAGGACGATCTGGCCCTGGCCAGCCGGGAACGGCGCTTCCGCGAAGACCTTTACTACCGGCTCAACGTGGTGTCGCTGCGGCTGCCGCCGCTGCGTGAGCGGCGCGAGGACATTCCGGACCTGTTCCAGTGGTTTGTGGAACAAGCGGCGGCGCGCTTCAACCGGCCGGCGCCGGACACGCCGCCAGCCTTATTGGGACGCCTGCAGGCGCAGACGTGGCCGGGCAATGTGCGCGAGCTGCGCAACGCGGCGGAACGCTATGTGCTGGGCGTGGCGCCGGACGGCGGCGAACCGGCGGCCTACGCGCCCAGCGCGCTGGACGCGAGGGTGGACGCCTACGAGAAACAATTGATCGAACAGGCGCTGCTGCGCACCCAGGGCCAAGTGATGCAGGCGGCCGAACTGCTGGGCATTCCGCGCAAGACGCTGTACAACAAGTTCGCCAAGCACGGCATAGACCCGGATGGCTACCGCGCCTGAGAACGTGTTCACGATCTGCACTCCACAACCGCCTCACACCGCGCGCAGCAGCATAAAGTGGCGCAAACTGTAATAGCCCTGGGCCGTCGGCCACGGCAGCGCGTCCAGTAGACTCAGGCCCGCTTCCCAGCGCTGATTGTCCAACAGCGCCTCGGAGACGAACTCGCCGTTCAGATTGCAGAAGAACAGCCGGGACCAATGCGCGTCGCCCCCCAGCGTTTCCGCTCGCAGCGCGGTGGCTGCCTGGCGGAACAGCGCCTCGAACAAAGACTGCTCCAGCCGCTCGGCGGCGCCGCGCAAACCGAAGTTGCCAATGTAGGCCATATATTCTCGGCCGGCGATTTCCCAGCGTCGTTCAGTGACCTGGGCCTCGTCGGCGATGCCCCATAGGCCGGCCAACAGCACATGCAGCACGTTGGCGCTGAAGTTTTCCAGGGCGTCGTTCAGCCCTTCCTGTCCAGCGCCCAGACCCGCGAAGCTTTCCATCATGCGGATATCGTTGTCCAACAGCACGTGGACATCCAACCGGCCATTGTTCTCCCCCGGCGTCCAATGAGCGCCGATAGCCGGCAACTGGCCGTGCGGCAACAACCAGCCCTTAGCTTCCTGACAAGGCAAGCCGTGAGCAGCCAATATTTGCGCCAGCAGCGGCGTAGGGTTCAGGGCGGTTTGGGCTTCCGGAGTGTGGGCAGACACAATAGCCATCCTTTTGATTCAGTTGCGAGGCCGGCAGTGTACCACCGCCCGCCTCGATGCCCGCTAGCGCAAACTCGGCCACGTTCCGCCATCTGGGCGCATCAGCGGTTTTAGAACGTGTTTACGCTCCAGAGAGCAAGAGCGAGACAAGGCGAAAACCGTTGAGAAAGCGGAATGGTCGAGGGGTGAATGAGCATTGTGAGCTTGTACTCACCGTGCAACGCTCCACGAAGCGCAGCAGGCTTTGAATAGGTTCTCCGTACTCGCCGTGCGGCCTTCCATCAAGCGCGGCAGGCATCAAACAGATTCTCAAGCGTCGCAGCCGTCGGCGAACTGCAAAGCCGCCAGCCGCGCGTACAAGGGCGAGCCGGCCAACAGGCTCTGATGGTTGCCCTCCGCCACGATGCGGCCCTGGTCCAGCACCACGATGCGGTCCGCCTGCTTGACCGTAGCCAGCCGGTGAGCGATCACCAGGGTGGTGCGATTTTGCGCGGCCCGTTCCAGCGCCTGTTGCACCAATTGTTCCGATTCAGCGTCCAAGGCGCTGGTGGCTTCGTCCAGCAGCAACAAAGGCGGATTCTTCAGAATGGCGCGGGCGATGGCGATGCGCTGGCGCTGGCCGCCGGACAAACGCACGCCGCGTTCGCCCAGATAGGTGTCGTAGCCCTGCGGCAGCTTTTCGATGAAGCCGTCCGCGGCGGCGGCGCGGGCCGCGGCCCGCACTTCCTCATCGCTGGCCTCCGGTTTGCCGTAGCGGATGTTCTCCAAGGCGCTGGCGCCGAAAATCACCGAATCCTGCAACACCACGCCCACATGACCGCGCAAATCGGCAAACGACAGTTCGCGCACATCCACGCCACCCAGCAATACCTGTCCCTGCTGAGGATCGTAAAACCGCAGCAAGAGCTGAAACAAGGTGGACTTGCCCGCGCCGGACGGGCCCACCAGCGCCACATGCTCGCCGGGGCGCACGCTAAGCCGGACGCCGCTGAGCGAAGGCTGACCAGGGCGGGACGGGTAGGCGAAATCGACATCGCGCAGCTCCAGGCCGGCGGGCCCGGGCGGCAGAGCCCGCGGCGCGGCCGGCTCCGTCACCGGCGAACGCAGGGACAACAATTCCATCAGCCGCTCGGTGGCGCCAGCCGCCCGCTGCACATCCCCCCACACTTCCGCCAGCGCGCCGATGGCGCCGGCGGTGACCACCGCGTACAAGATGAATTGCCCCAGCTGGCCGGCGCTCATCGTGCCCTCCAGCACCGCGTGCGCGCCCAGCCATAGAACGAAAACAATGGCGCCGAAGATCAGGAGAATCACCGCCACGGTCAGCCAGGAGCGGGCGCGGATCCGCGCCAGCGCGGCGTCGAAACTGGTTTCCACCGATTCCCCGAAGCGGCGGCTTTCCCGCGCCTGCTGATTGAAAGCCTGCACCGTCGGAATCGCATTCAGGGTTTCGCCGGCGATGGCGCTGGAATCCGCGATGCGGTCCTGACTGGAGCGGGACAAGGTCCGCACCCTGCGCCCGAAGACCACGATGGGCAAGACCACCAGCAAGAGCGTCACCAGGATGTAAGCGGTCAGGCTGGGGCTGGTGGCCATCAACATGGCCAGGCCGCCCAACATCAGCAAGGCGTTGCGCAGGCCCATGGACAGGCTGGTGCCGATCACCGTCTGCACCAGAGTGGTGTCGGTGGTCAGCCGGGACAGCACTTCGCCTGTCTGGGTGACTTCAAAGTATTCCGGGCTAACCCGGATCACATGTTGGTACACCGCTCGACGGATGTCGGCGGTGACGCGCTCGCCCAGCCAGGACACGCAATAAAAGCGCAGCGCGGTGGCCAGCGCCAACACCGTCGCCACGCCAAACAGGCCGAGGAAATAGCGGTTGATATCCGCCGCCGCGCGCTGGCTGAAGCCGTGGTCGATCAGGAAGCGAAAAGCCACCGGCAGCAGCAAGGTGGCGGCGGCGGCCACGATCAGGGCCAGCAGGGCCAACCAGGCGCGCAGCCGGTACGGACGCAGATAGGGCAGCAAGCCGGCCAGCGGGCTCAGCCGCAGCCATGGGGAAGATGCAACGGACATGAGGAGAGACGCTCCATGAAGCACAGCGCCCTACTCTAGCCTGCCGTTGGGCAAACCGCACCCCCGTGCATGAAAAAACCGCCGCGGGCGAAGCCGGCGGCGGCGGGAAAGTCATGCTTTCTTGGATTAGAACTTGTACTG
Source organism: Chromobacterium haemolyticum DSM 19808 (assembly GCF_000711885.1). GTDB lineage: Bacteria > Pseudomonadota > Gammaproteobacteria > Burkholderiales > Chromobacteriaceae > Chromobacterium > Chromobacterium haemolyticum. Next base: position 6,102 of record NZ_JONK01000029.1, on the reverse strand, counting down.
CATCTGCACGCCCAGCAGGTGGCCGCGGATGGAGCTGTAAGAGCCTTGCAGCGTGTCGCCGTTGCCCAACGGGCTCGCGGCGGTATGGTTGATGTCGCGGTCGCCCACGCCCATCAGATAGGTGTAGCCGGCGTCTACGGTCAGCTGCTTGCTGGCCTTATAGCTGGCGCCCAGGCTCAGCCAGACGCGGTCGGTGTCCGGAATCAGCGGGTTGCGATAGCTGGCGTCGCGCACCGGGCTGGTTTCATAACCCACGCCGCTGCGCAGCGTCAGTTGCTCGTTGAAGGTGTAGTCGGCGCCCACCGAGAACAGCCAGCTGGCTTTCCAGTGGTTGTCGATAACGGTCTCAGCTATCGGGTTGCCCTTGATAACCAGTTGGTCGAAGCGGCTCCAGTTGGTCCAGCGCGCGGTGGCGCTCAAGGCCCATTTGCTGTTCAGACGGCTAAAGCCGGACAGCAGCAGCGATTCCGGCGTGGTGACGTCGGCGCCGCCTGCGTAGGTGCCGTCAATGTGGAACTTTTGCGGCAACGGGATCGAAGTACCCGGCAGCGAGGCTTGGTTGAAGCCACTGGCTTTGTAATCGCCGCGCGCCTTGTGGTTCAGCTTGGAGCGATAGGACAGACCAACGCGGTTGTCCTGATTGAACGCGTACATCAAGCCGAGGTTGTAACCGTAGGCCCAGCTGTCGGCGTCGATCTCGCCGGTGGCGCCCTGGAAAAACGCGCCCTGCTTCAGATCGGCCTTGGCGTATTGAGCCGACACGCCGGCGCCGAAGCTCCACTTGTCGTCCAGTTTGTAAGCAAAGGACGGGTTGAAGTCCACGGTCATGATGGAACTGGAAATGCCGTGGTTGCGGCCCACCCAGTTATCGCCATAGCTGGCGCCAAGACCGAAGGGCACGGTGATGCCCAGGCCCAGGCGGACGCGGTCGTTCAACTGATGCACCAGATAAGCGTTGGGGATCACCTCGGCCTTGGCGCGGCCGTTGTCGCTGCCTTGGCGCGCGGCCGGGAAGCCGCCCTTGCCTTCAAACGGCGCGTCGATTTCAGCGTAAGTGAAACCGCCTTGCACCTGTGTGCCTTCAAGCAGGGTCATGCCGGCCGGGTTGTAGAATACGGCGGACAAGTCGTCGCCCACCATGCCGGCGCCGGCGTGGGCGCGGCCCAAGCCTGTCACGCTCTGCTCGGACAATTGGAAGCCGGCTGCGTGAGCCAGCGGCGCGGCCGCCAGAAGGCCGGCCACCAGCGCGGGAATAATGCGAACGGAGGAAGGTGCGAATGCTTTCATTTTTTTATATCTACCCCGGCGGCGGCTGCCGCCTTTGTTATGGAAACCGCGCTTGCGCGCGGAAGTTATGCTATTTAAATAGATAGCGATCACACAATTTTTAGGGAGTGGAGTCTAAATACTATTTTTTAAAAAAACAAGAAGACCACAACACGCAAAAAGCATAAGCAGACCGCGCCATGCGCTGAATCAAAAGGCTGTGCTAATATTGGCGGCTCCTCATAACCCTGTTGAATAAAGCAACCATGAAACGAATGCTGAGCATGCTGGCGTTGAGCGCGCTGCCCGCCGTGGCCCTGGCCTCGCCGACAGTGGAAATGATCACGAACAAGGGCAATATCGAGATTGCGCTGGACTCGGCCAAAGCGCCCAAGACCGTGGAAAACTTCGTCGCCTACGCCAAGGCCGGCCACTACAACGGCACCGTGTTCCACCGCGTGATTGACGGCTTCATGATCCAGGGCGGCGGCTTCGACACTAAGCTGAATCAAAAACCCACCCGCGCCGCCATCGCCAACGAGGCCAACAACGGCCTGAAGAACGGCATTGGCACCATCGCCATGGCCCGCACCGCGGACCCGAATTCCGCCACCGCCCAGTTCTTCATCAACGTGGCCAACAACGACTTTCTCGACTACAAATCCCCGACGCCCCAAGGCGCCGGCTATGCCGTGTTCGGCAAGGTGACCCGCGGCATGGACGTGGTCAACCGCATCGCCAAGACCCGCACCGGCAGCATGAACGGCATGAGCGACGTGCCGTTCGAGCCTATTGTGATTCAGAAAGTCACCATCAAGCCTTAAGCTTTTCCGCAACCTCTTTCATACCGGCAGGCCGCTAACCGGCCTGCCCGTCATCAAGGAAACACCATGATCAAACTGACCACCAACTTCGGCGCCATCGTACTGGAACTGTTCGCCGACAAAGCCCCGAAAACCGCCGCCAACTTTGAAGAGTACGTAAAGAGCGGCCATTACGACGGCACCATCTTCCACCGCGTGATCAACGGCTTCATGATCCAGGGCGGCGGCTTCACCGCCGACATGTCGCAAAAGCCGACCAACGCGCCGATCGAGAACGAGGCCAACAACGGCCTGTCCAACAAGACCTACACCGTGGCCATGGCCCGCACCATGGACCCGCACTCGGCATCCGCCCAGTTCTTCATTAACGTGTCCGACAACGACTTCCTGGATTTCAAATCGGAAAGCGCCCAAGGCTGGGGCTACGCCGTGTTTGGCCAGGTTGTGGAAGGCCAGGACGTGGTGGACAGCATCAAGGCTGTGCGCACCGGTCGCAGCGGCCCGCATCAGGACGTGCCGGCCGAAGCCGTGGTGATCGAGAAAGCCGAAATCATTTGATTCGCAGACGCCGCGCAACGCGCGGCGCTCCCAGCCCGGCCGCCCGGCCGGGCTTCAACTCATCCGCACGCGACATGGCCATTCACTTCATTTCCGACCTGCACCTGGCGGACGACACACCGGCGCTGAACCGCTTGTTTTTGGACACGCTGCAAGCCTGGCAAGGCCGGATCGACGCGCTCTACATCCTGGGCGATCTGTTCGAATACTGGGTGGGCGACGACGACGATTCGCCGTTTCTGGAAACGCCGCTGGCCGCGATGCGCGCCTTCGCCGCCATCACGCCGCTGTATGTGATGCATGGCAACCGCGACTTCCTGCTGGGCGAGGGCTTCTGTCAACGCAGCGGCGCGCGGCTGCTGAACGACCCCACCTTGATTGAAGCCCATGGCCGTCGCTGCCTGCTCAGCCACGGCGACGCGCTGTGCACCGGCGACACTGCCTACCAGCAATTTCGGGCCGTCAGCCGCAACCCTCAGTGGCAGCAGGCGATGCTGGCTCGGCCGCTGGCCGAGCGCCACGCGATCGCACGCCAAGCGCGCCAGCAAAGCGAAATGGCCAAACGGCAAAACGGGCTGACAGAGATTTCGGACGTCGCCGCCGACGCCGTCGAAGCGCTGCTGGCCGAGCACGACTGGCCAACGCTGATCCACGGCCACACCCACCGCCCTGCAATCCACCGGCATGGAGAGTCCGAGCGCTGGGTGATCCAGGATTGGCATGGCGGTCAGGGCGGCTATCTGCGGCTGGACGATGAGGGCATCGTCAGCCTGCCGCTGAGCGCCGCCTAAAAGCCTGTTCAAAGTCTGGCCCGCGTCGCGGGACAAGACATTGCAAATGAAAAACGCCCGCCGAATCGACGGGCGTTTTTCGCATCAGCGCGGCGCCGTGGGCAGCGGCCGCCACTGCGGCCACCAGCCCGGCTCGGTGGCCAAGTCAGAATCCACCGCCACGCCGGGCAGCGCCAGCAGATGCCCGGCGGCGTCGCACAGCAGCGGCCAGCGCTCGCGCAAGGGCGGCGCAATGCCGGCCTCCTGCAGAAAGCTCTTCACAGGCTTGCGCCCAACCCCCGACATCAAGCGCTCTCCGCCCTCGCGCGGCCGCAGAATCAAGCCTCGCGCCAATGTGTCCGCCGACAGGCCGCGCGACCGCCAATCCCAACTCAGCGCCCCGCCCCACTCCGCCGACACGCGCTCCGTCGTCGGGTCCACCGGTCCAAGCGCCACGGCTCCCGGAGCCGGCAGCGCCGACAAGGCGAACAGTCCATCGCGGTAACGGTACAGCAAGCCCCGCGCCAGACTCAGCCGCGGACAACTGCCGGCGCCGGCCTCCAGCGCCTGACGCTGAAACTCCGCCAGCGCATCCGGCTCCGGGGCCGGCCAACCCAAACCGCGCAACCAGGCCAGCAGCGTCTGGCGCTGCCTGGCCGCGGACAAAGCGCGCCAGCGGATCAAATCCAGACCACCGTCATTGCGACAAACGGCCAGATCCTGCGCCGCCACCTCGTCCAACACAGCGGCGGCGTCCGACAGCAAGCCGGCCGAGCGCGTCAGATGACGACGATAATCCGGAACCGCCGCCTCCAGTTGCGGCAGCAAACGCTGGCGTAGAAAATTACGCCGCCAGCGCTCGTCCAGATTGCTTTCGTCCTCAACCCAGCTCAAGCCCTGAGCCCGGACAAAGTCCTCCAGCTGCCGCCTGCGCAAGCCCAGCAAGGGCCGCCACAACCAGGGGCCCTCCGCTTCCAGCTTGCGCAAGGCCGGCATCGCCGCCAAGGCGCGCGCGCCGCCGCCGCGCAGCAATTGCAGCAGCACGGTTTCCGTCTGGTCGTCCAGATGATGCGCCAAGACCACCACGCTGGCGGCGGAGCGCCGGTACGCTTGATAGCGCGCTTCGCGGGCCACCGCCTCCAGGCTATCGCCGCCGCTCAAGACCACGCTCACCCGCTCCACCCGCAAAGGCGCGTCCAATGTCGCGCACAAGACGCGGCAATGTTCGGCCCAGGCGTCGGCGTTTGGACTCAAACCATGGTGCACGTGCACCGCGCGGATCTCCAACTCGGGACGGCGCGCGCGCGCGCGGCAGAGCAAGGCCAGCAGCGCCACCGAATCCAGGCCTCCGCTCAAGCCCACCTCAAAAGCACATTGGCCGGACAATTCGTCCGGCCAATGGCTTAACAGTGATTCGAGCGGGTCAGGCTGCGGCTTCCTTGAAGCGGCCATAACTCATCAATCTGTCGAAACGGGTTTTCAGCAACTCGTCGATCGGCTTGCTGGTCAAGTCTTTCAACTCTTCCTGCAGCACTCGCTTCAGCGTCGCCATCATTTGAGCGTGATCGCGATGCGCGCCGCCCACGGGCTCGTTGACCACGCGGTCGATCAGACCCAAGGTCTTCAAGCGCGGCGCGGTAATGCCCAGAGCCTCCGCGGCGTCGGACGCGCGTTCGGCGGTCTTCCACAAGATGGAAGCGCAGCCTTCAGGCGAAATCACCGAATAAGTAGCGTATTGCAGCATATTGACGCAATCGCCCACCGCGATGGCCAAAGCGCCGCCCGAACCGCCCTCGCCTATCACCGTGACGATGACGGGCACGCGCAAGCGGGTCATTTCATAGAGGTTGCGGCCAATGGCTTCGGATTGGCCGCGCTCTTCCGCGCCAATGCCGGGCCACGCGCCGGTAGTGTCCACCAAGGTGATTACCGGGATGCCGAACTTCTCGGCCAGCTTCATCAGACGCAGGGCCTTTCGATAGCCCTCCGGGTGAGGCATGCCGAAATTGCGGCGGATCTTTTCCTTGGTGTCCCGGCCCTTCTGCTGGCCGATCACCATCACCGACTGGCCGTTGAAACGCGCCAGACCGCCCACGATGGCGGCATCGTCGGCAAACGCGCGGTCGCCGTGCAGCTCTTCGAAGTCGGTGAAAATACTCTCTATATAGTCGAGCGCGTAAGGGCGCTGCGGATGGCGCGCCACCATGGCGATTTGAGACGGCGTCAGCTTGGCGTAGAGCGTCTTGGTCAAGTCCTGGCTCTTCTTCTGCAAGCGCGCGATCTCCTCGGAGATATCCAGCACCGAATCGTCCTGGACATAGCGAAGTTCTTCTATTTTGTTCTCGAGCTCGGCAATAGGCTGCTCAAAATCGAGAAAGGTCGGCTTCATTCTTAACATCATCCGATAAATAGCTAATGGCGGCATGATACCTTAGCGGCAAAGTCGGCGTCACCTTTCTGTCTGACAAAAACATTAAATTTTGGAGCTTTTATTCGAAATTGCCGTGACTTGCAAAAATTTGCTGACAGACCACTTGCGCAAGCTTAAACCCTGTGTTTTAATTCGCCTCCTCGCTGAAACGCAAACGCAGCAGCGAAAAAGATTCAGGGCGTTTAGCTCAGTTGGTAGAGCGTCTGCCTTACAAGCAGAATGTCGGCGGTTCGACTCCGTCAACGCCCACCAA
>NZ_JONK01000028.1 GCF_000711885.1 Chromobacterium haemolyticum DSM 19808 | reverse complement strand
GGCATCCAGCGCGGCCAAAGCCTGGACGCGCTGTCCGCGCCGCCGGAAGTGCCGGCGGGCCTGTCCTCCAGCTTGCTGGAGCGTCGGCCGGACATCGCCGCCAGCGAGCAGCAGTTGATCGCCGCCAACGCCCGCATCGGCGTGGCGCGCGCGGCTTATTTCCCCAGCATCAGCCTGAGCGGGGCGCTGGGTTCGCAAAGCCTGTCGCTGGACACGCTGTTCACCGGCCCGACGCGGACCTGGAGCTTCGTCGGCAACCTGGCGGCGCCGGTGTTCAACTTTGGCCAGACCGGCTACGCGGTGGACGCGGCCAATGCGCGGCAGAAGCAGGCGCTGGCGCAGTACCAAAAGACGGTGCAGAGCGCGTTCAAGGACGCGCTGGACGCCTTGTCCGGCTACAGCGCGGCGCGGGACATCCAGGCGGCGCAGACCACGCAGTTCCAGGCCTTGAACAAATCGCTGCGCCTGGCGAACCTGCGTTACGACAACGGCTACGCCAGCTATCTGGACGTGCTGGACGCGCAACGCAACAGCTTCCAGGCGGAACTGGGCCTGGCCAGCGCCAAGCTGGACCAACTCAACGCGGTGGTGGGCCTGTACAAGGCGCTGGGCGGCGGTTGGGAAACACCGGCCAAGTCTTGATCCGCGGCAGCAAACGACAAACCCCGCCTTGGCGGGGTTTTTTTGTTACCTATCTATCTCGCTAAGCTCAGGCTGGCCGTACCGGCCAAGTAACATGCTTGATATCCGTAATGGCTTCCGGCAAATCTCTCAACTTTTGACGATACGCTTGCCATGCAGCCTTTTGCTCGGAGCTCAGTGCCGCATCCTGCATTTGCGTCCAATCACACTCTCGCAACAGCATAGTACGCCGCATGCGTAAGTCCATCAGCAAACCCCGCTCAATATACTGCATTACTACTTGATCCAATTGAACCTGTTCCATTGTCACGCACCTCGCAAATAACCGTTAGCAACCATAGCTCCAGACACTCCTTGGAGAGCATCCAGCCTCACTACATACTGTGGACTGGGATGGTCATACACGACATTTCCTGTCTCTTGGCTAAACACTTCAATGATCGCAGGCACGGAAGTCGTCACATTATAATGACGCGCTCCCAACAGCCAGACAACAGCCTTCATGTCATGCGCCGTAATTCCGAAATCAGCAACAGGAGGCAATTTTTCGAATAACCCGGCTTTATAAGAGTATGCCTGAGGATACAATAGAGGAGGAATGCCGCCCCACTCACCATTGACGCCACACAGGTGTAGAAACATCGCCCCATTAAATTTTTCGTATTTATCGCTATCTTCATGAGTATAGCGCGCGATAAATATATCCATTGCCTTGCGGCTTGGCAGACTGATTACAACTGGATACCAGTGATCTGCCACCCCTCCCACTGCAATCGTCTGAGTTGCAATACTTGCAAACTCTTGCCGCGCACCATTTCGCCAATCTTCCATTTGCTGAATCTTGACATCAACACGCCGATCAATATCGGCGATCTTACCGTTCACCGTACCGGTCAGCGCGTTCGACGCTTTTACCAGTTCCGCGATATTGCTTTCCAAGCTCATCATGCTCTCCAATGGTTCATCACAGAGTGGATTGAATTAAATTCAACCATGTATTCATTCACCGCCCTTCCGGCGTGAACGGCTTCAGCGCTGACATGGAGAGATTGTGTCAGTTATGGAAAGCAAGGGCTTTTAAACCGCGTTAGCAAAAAAAGCGAAAACCGCGCCCATGATGTGGAAGCGCGGTTCATTCTGACTTAGCCAAGCCATTTGCTTAGCTCGGCATACCGTGCACGGCACGCCGGCTTAATATTATGGCTTGATTTTTTCCAGCTCAGCACTAGTAGCTGAGCTTTGATTGCTCCAAGCTCGGCAGGCATCGATGAAAGCACTCATTTTCTTGCGTTCATCTTCCGAGCCGGTCCGCAACACATTCAACTGCACATGCACGGGGTAATGACGATGAATATAAGCGGCGCAAGTATCGCGAGCCCAGACCACGGCTGGCCGTTCCAGCCCTTTCTCCGTCACGATCAAGCCAATATCGTCCTGCACATCGGAATAAAATTTCATTTCAGTACTCATATCACCTCCTGATTTAACGATTGCTGTTATTGATATTGGCAAATACGCCGCCGAGACCGCTGATCGTGCTATTACCGATCACATCTATGACCGGATCAAAAATATTATAGAGTTGCGGCAAACGAAGCTCGGGATTCCATACCCCCGGAATAATTTGTGGCAATGCCAGATAAAGCTGATCACCTACTTGAGCATTGGACAAAGCAATATCGACATGGGTATAAGCCCCAGCGTGAGCTGATAGAAAATGATGAGTAGCCTGATTCCAAACTCCTTTTTTACTGTTATCCATCCAGTTCCAGTCTCCTTGACCAATCACCTTGTGATACAGCGCCACACTGGTAAAAGCCCCCATCTTGACGTGCTGATAGGGAACAAAAAAAACATAGGGACCGAAGCCATCGCTAACTTTCTTCACAGTCAAATGCAGGATATTGAAACTGCCGGAAAAGTGCCGGTCATCGCTCTTCATATACTGCAATAACTCGCGAACGATGGGCGGGCGGGATGTCGGTTCCTCTCCCGAATTCACTGGAATCAAGGCCGCATCAAACTTGCCCCAAAAATCTCCGCCAGCATGAACACCCAGGGCCAGCGGTAATTTCTTGTCGCCCTCACCGCCCACAGCCGTCATCTTGGCGTTGAAGTTCACGGCGATAGCCGGATGCTCATTCCAATGACTGGTTCTCCAATTATTCAGCTCGGTGATTTTCTGACCGACTTTCTGATCGATTTCACCGATCTTTCCATGAACGGCATCGGTCAAACCATTGGCCGACTTCACCAACTCGGCGATATTGCTCTCCAAACTCATAACGCTCTCCTTAAGGTCTTACCGCGATACATGGCCTTGACGGCCATTCAAAACAAGACGTCCCCAGGCCTCAGCCTAGAAACGGAAACACATAGAAATGGGGAAGTGCCGGAAGCGGCGCGGGAAATACAGGAGTGACTACGGGGACGACCATGTCGGCCAGGGGAAATGGGGCTGCGACGCAGCCCCGGCACTCAAGCGCCCAGACGTTGTTTGACGAACAAATGCTGCATGCTGACGATGGCCGCGGCATTGGCGGTGGCCAGCTCCAGACCGGAGCGTTTATCGGCGGCATGCTCCTGTTCCAGCGCTTGGCTGCGGTTTTGCAAGGTGGCCACTTGCGGCTCCAGCGCCTGCAAACGCGCGTCCTGCGCGCGGATGCGCTCGTCGCGCCCCAGGCCGCGGTTGGCTTCGCCGATCTGAGCCGCCGCCAGTTCCGCCAGTTCGCTGGCCAGGCTCAGATTGAGGCCGGCGCCGCTGGACTGGATGGTGACGCTGTCCGGTGGCAACGCGTTCAAGGCCAGGTCATAGGCCAGCAGCAATTGCACATCGGCGGCCTTGTAGGCCAGCGCCGCCTTCGGGTCGGACCAGACCGCCAGCAAGGTGCCGTCCGCCAGGATGAAACCGATCTCGCGCACCCAGAACGCCTTGACGTCGTCGGCGATGGCGGTCAGGTGGATCTGGGTATTGCCCAGCCGTTCACCACCGGCGATGGGGTAGCGCGCCTGTTCGCTGCGCAAGGCGGTCTGGCCCTGAGTCGGCGCGTAAGCACCGTCGCCCAAGGCGATGTGGGTGATCTGCGCGGACACGCCGTCATTGCTGGCGCGCCAGATTGCGGCCAGGCCGGCCGCGGTGATAAGAGGTGCTAAGGGGGTGCTCACAACGATGCCTCCATGGTGACGTGAACCACGCTATAAATTTGCGCGGCGGATGAAAGAGCCAGCGGCTGCAACGGCGCCAGCCGCATCGGCGCGGCCTCGGCGCTACGGCGGATCAACGCACGCGCCTGAGCGGCCGATGCCAAGCCCAAGCGGCCGTTGAAACGCGCGCCCAATTTGAAGCGGTAGGTACTCCGCGCCGGCTTGGCCAGTTCCACCATGCGCCGCAAGCGGCGATAGAGATCGGGGTTGAGTAAGGCCTGGCCGGGCAGCAAATTGTCGTTCGCCCAAGCGGTCAGCTCGAAGGTGTAGGGCGCGGCCGGCGGCTGACGCTGCCACCACTCCTCCAGTTCCACCGTCACGCCGAGGATGCGGAACACTTCGCGCAATGCCCAGGGCGTGCCCTTGTGGCGATGCAGTTCTATGCTCTGCTTGATCAGATCTCGGCGTTGCTGTTCGCTCTGGGTCAGCAGCCAACCTTCGTCGCCGTCAATATGGAATTGCTCGGCGAGCAAGGGCAGCAGCTCCGGCTTGGCCGCGTCCACTAGATAAACCAACAGGCCGCCTGGATCGATATCGCCCAGCCGTTCGCTCAGCCGGGCCAGCGGACCAAAACGCGCGTCGCGCGCCAGCAGATTAGGGGTCACGTCAGCCATCCTGGCCTCCCGTCATTTCCAGTTGGATGTCGGTACAGTGCGACCAGCCCTGTGGCGGCACCACTTGGGTGGCGGCCGGCTCCAGCAGGGTCACTTGGTAAACGCCGGGCACCGATAGGGTAGCGATCAGCTGCGACGGCACGATGTCGCGGCCCAGCCGCTCCGCCTGCGCCTGCACGAAGGCGCCGACAGCCGCCTGCGCCTGCTGCTGCACGGTTTTAGGATCGACATCGCGATACGGCGTCAGCCGCGCGCGTACCCGGTAGCCATAATCCTCCGGCGCCAGCACCTCCACCAGATCCGTCAGCGGCCGCACCCGGTCTGCGCTGCACGCGGCGGCCACCACGCTGAGCAGACTGTCAGGCGGCATGCCGGTCTTGGTCAGCGGGTACAAGCGCACCACGCCGGGCGGCACCTGGTTGGCACTTTTCAGTTCGCCGTTCTGCTGTTGCAGACTGGCGCTGATCACCGCCACATCGGCGATGTCCTGATGAGCGCGCAACGCGTGGTGACGATAGGAGGCGGCGCTGCCGGCCACGCTGAAGGACTCCGGCGCCAGTCGGATCCGCGCGCGCAAGCGCTCGTCGTCCTCCGCGTCGGCGCCGCCGGCGCTGGTATCGATATTGACCACGCTAGCGTCCACCTCCAGTTCATCCACCAAAGTGTTGATCTGGCCCGGCACGAAGCCATTGCCCGCGGCCCCCGCCTCCGTCGCGCTGACAGGCAGGTCAATACTGGTGCTGCCGGCCGGCGCGATCTGGCTGGCCAGGGTCTGGAACTGCACGCCGCCGCCGGCCACCAGGGTCTGCGCCGGGATCACCTGCGCCAGCGCCAGCGGCTGGGCGAAAGCAATGCGCACCGTACAGCGCGCGTGCTGGGCCGGCAGCCGGCTGACGCCGACCAGCTCGCCCAGGTAGTCCAGCATCGGCGCGCGGGCGAAAGCCACCAGGTTTTGGCGGCCGGCATCGTTGAAAGCGGCTCGAACCACGCTTTCGCGATAGGCGATCAGATCGATCAGCAAACGCTCCACCTGGCCGGGGTAGAGCGTCTTGCCGCTCATTTTCTGGTAGGCGTCGATCAGCTCGGCGGTGACGAGATGCGGGTCGTCATCGATGAACTTGGGCAAGTCTGGGGTCATGGGAGAACGTCCTTGAATGGAGCGCGGCGGCCTGGCGCGGCCGTCGCGGGGCGCAGAAGAGAAAGCGGATGACGACATGATCCGCCATCATGCCGCCGGCCGGCTTTTAAAGCCGTTTGGAAAAGAACTTGAACAGACCGCCGGCGCGGCCGGCTTCGGCCTCCGGCGCAGCAGCGGCAAAGTCTCCCGCAGCCAGTTGCAGCAGTTGGGACACCGCCTCGTAGGTAGCCGTGCGCGCCGCCGTCTCGTCCGAAGCCTGACGCACCGCTTCCTTGCCCTTCAGTCGCGCGTCGCGGATTGCGTACAACGCCTGTTCGCAGGCCGCCGCCTTGGCCAGAATGCTGTCCGCCGCCTGCTGGCCGTCCCAGCCCTTGGCCTCGGCCCAGGAACGCACCGCCGGCGGCGCCTCGCCCTTGTAGCCGGCGTCCTTGAACGCCTGCGCCTCGGCGGCGGCGCGCTGGTATTCGGCTAGGTTAGGCTCACTGCCCAAGGTTACGCTGCGGGTGGTATCTGCAGCGGCATCAATCTCTCGCAGCAACTGTTCTTGCAACTCCGCCAGTGAAAATTGCGGTGTCGGTTGATTGCCTTGCTGCAGCCAGAGTTCATACTCATCCCACCAGCGGTGACCTTTAGGAATATAGGCCCCATCGACAACTCGAATCACTCCATCCGACTGCTTGGTTAAACGATACATGGCATTCACTTTCACCCCCTATCGATTAATTAAATCTCAGCATCCGCCACCCAATGACAGGCAATCCAATTAATACTTGGACTAACTGGGGGAATCACATTTACAAACCTGGTAGAACTGGATTTAACCGCCGGAATCACGCCATTTCCATTACTCGTAGTCATTCTATCAACCGCACCTAAACCGTCATAAATCACAATAGCCGGCTCAATCCGTTTCTCTACCATAAACGGGATAGTCATATTAATTTGCTTGTCACCCAAATTGCCGACATTCAAATGAAACATCTTGCTAAAGATAGCCGGCGCGAAAGCGGAATCGGCCCCATAGTTTTTAGCGGGAAAGTCATTTAACGGATAGCTTTTCTCAAAATACCGCTGACACAAAGTCAACTCCTCGCCAAAGCCACGGTACTCGAACGGCGTCGCCACTGGGCTCTCCTCCAACTGCACCTGCGCAATATCGAAAATGCCGGTTTGCGCGCCGGTCATCGCATTCAGGGCCGGGTAGGCATCGCTGTACGACACCCCAAGAAAAACTGCCAGAGAGGCCTCGTTCCCCGGTTCGCGCCCCTGCAAGCTAGGAGAGGAAAAAGAGAAGACAAAGCGTTGCCAACGGGTCGTCAACTCCACCGGGCTTGCCTCCAGCGCCCTGATCTTGTCGGATGCGGCTGGCGGCCTCTTCAACCACTGTTCAACATAGGCCACCATCTTGCGCGGCTGATCCGCCTTGGCCCAGAAGCTCAGCGTCATACGCTTGCCGGTGAAACGCCGCAGGTTTTCCACCGGCTGACACACCTGGCAGTACTCGTTGGCCTTGCTGGCCGGCGGCTTGCTCAGCGTCAGACGCATGAAGTTCGTCGTCGCTCCCAAGGTTTCGGTCTCGGCGATACTGGCCGCCATCCGCGACAAGGTCGCGCCGCCAAGCGGGCCGCCGCCCAAATCCAGAAGCCAACGGTCCACCGAGCCATAACCGCCCACTGTCTGACTGGCGCCGCGCTGCCACACGTCGAAACCTCCATTGATCAGCACATTGCGTCGGTAGGCCTGAGCCGGAAAGGTTTGCAGAGGGTGGAAATCACGCGGCTTGGCATCCCGCTTCGCCAGCTCCTCTGCGATGCGCTGATCCACCGCGGAGCGCGTCGCCAATACCACGCTGGGGTCCACCAGCAGCGTCACCGCCGCGGTGTTGGACACTTCCAGAATCATCCGGACATAAAGCTGCTTGTTTGAACCGGCCGCCAGCAGCGGCTTGTAGCTCTCCGGGAATTTGCCGATGGCGATCAGATCGCCGCGGCTATCGAACAGACCCACCTCGCGGATGTAAAAGCCGCCCACGGTATCCGGCAACACCGCTTCCGCCACCACCCAGTTGGGGTTGTTCGGATCCACCGCCAAGTGGTTGAGCGCGCCGCGCCAGGTTTCATGTTTGAGCGCGGTCTGGCTCTCGCTGGGCGTGTAATACCCGCCGTTGTCGCCGTCGCCCACCGCCATCTGGCTGATCTGCAGCGGCGCGCCGTTTGCTTGCGCCGCCGCCAGCTTGGCCTTGCCGCTGGCGGTGAGAAGCGTGAAAAACTCATTAGCCATCGATTGCTCCTGGGAAAGGTTCTAAGGGGCTCATGCTGCGGGATAAAGCGTGACCGTCTCCACGCTGGCATGCGCCAGCGCCGCGTTCAAACTGGCGCGCTGTTGAAGTGATTCGGGCTGAAACGGATAAACTGTGGCCAGTTCGCCCACCTGAGTGGCCAGCGCCAACATTGGCACAGCGCTGCGGTTGCTCAGCACCAGTGCCAGCCGTTCCAGCACCGAGCGGGCGTTCTTGTATTCGTTGATCATCGCCTCCAGCGCCGTTAGCGTGGCGGCGTCGATGCCGCGCGCGGCCAGATCGATCCGGATCTTGAAGTGATAAGGTTTTCCGGCGTATTCGAACCATTCGCTGATCTGACCAGACAGCGCCAGCGTGGCCAGCACCTGCTGCAAAGACCAGCGCGTGCCCTTGCTGCGGTGCAGATGGATGGACTGCTTGATCAGCTCGCGCTGCTGGCGCTCACCCTGGCTCAGCCGCCAGCCTTCGTCGCCGGCGACGTGGAACTGCTCGGCCAGCGCCGGCAGCCAGCCGGCATCCACCTGATCCACCAGGTAGACCAGCAGCGTGCTCAAATCGGCGTCGCCCAAACGGGTAGTGAGCTGTGCCAGGTGGCCGAAACGCTCGTCATTGGCCAGGATATTGGGCGCCGTCCCGCTCATAGCCGCAGCTCCGTTTCGCGGATCACGCCGTCGGCCAGACGCCACTGCACGGTGAGCCGCGCGTCGCCGTTGCCGCCTACGCTGTAGAGCACCCGCGCCACGGCGACGCGCGGTTCGCCGTACAAGGGGTGGCTAATCGCCTCCACCGCCTCGCGCACCACATGCGGCCGGGCGCGGTCTACCGGGTAGTCCAGGTAACGGAACAAATCGCTGCCAAACTCCGGCCGCAGCGGATCGCTGCCCTTGGGCGTGCCCAGGATGATGCGCAAGGCCTGATGGATGTCGTCGAGGTTCTCGACGATGTCAGCGGGGGATGCCTGATCGCGGGCCTGCAAGGCCGGCTGCCAGTGCAAGGAGGAGATGTCGGATATGCGGGTCATGGGCCTATGATGCCGCAGGGCCCGCCACAGGGCTTTTAAAGCAGGTGAGGGAAACAATTGAATGGCAAGGAAAAATCATCCGCCACCGCCAAATGCGGCGCAAACCTTGCCTCCCTCGACCCGCTCGGCAACAATCGCCACGTTGCCGCACACGGGATTGGCGTCTGCTGATCTACTTAGCCATTTGGCAGGCGCATGGTGGACTATACGCGCCACTCTCTTTTGTAGGGCGGGGCGCAGTCAGACGCGGCCACCCCCTCACGGCCTTTAGAACCTATTCAAAGTCTGCTGCGCGTCGGAGACACGGCGCCGAAAACCAAGGCCTCCGCCGATTCAAACACCGCAAGCCAAACGTACTTGCTCCAGTAAAGCGTCCGCCCGCGCCCAGTCGCTGTGGCGGTTCGGTCGCGCCGCGGCTTCGTAAGCCCTCATTTCCCGCTCAATATAATCGTGCAGGCCCGGCGTGGCCGGGCCGTACTCGGGCGCGCCGCCGGCGGACTTCAAAGCCAACAAGCCGGCCAACTCGTCACGCAACCGGATGTCATCCAAAGTCTGGTCGGCCAGTTCCCCCAGCCGCAGCGGCGGCATGCTGCGCCAGCGCAGCAGCCATTGCGCCGCCAGCAGGGGCCGCAGCACGTACAAGTATTTTTTCAGCCGCAGTTGCTGTTCGCGCTTGCGGCCGCGATAGTTCTTGCGCGCCGCCGACAGATAATGCCAGTAGGCGGCATCGCCGGCGAAGTGCTCTTGGCCCAGATTTCGCAAAAGCCGACAGGCCGCCGGGTGCTGGCGGTAGACCTGCGGCGAGGCCAGCCACTCCATCAACGCGGCGTTGCCGCCCAGAGTCAGCCGCAACGCCTTGCGCAGCTCCCAGCCGCTAATATCCAAGCCGTCGGCCAGCGGCAGTTCGATCACGTCGCGCTGGCCGCCTGCCTCGTACCACTCCGCCGCTTGCAGGTAGACGAAGCGCACGTCGTAATCGCTGTCCGGCGCGTTGTAGCCCCAGCAGCGGCTGCCGCCTTCGGCCGCGTAAAGGATGCGCACGCCGTGCTGCGCCTCCACTTGTTCCAGCCGCGCCAGGGCTAGCCTCCGCGGAGCCTCCGCCTGACGCTCCGCGCGTTCCGGGCGGGCGTGTGCTTCCGTCGGCACTGTTCAACTCTCCCCATATCGTCGCGGCGCGCCAGGCTGCGGCCCGCCGATTACAAAATTTCCCTTTACCCCGCGGAAGCTATTTAATACAAAGGCGGTATGCCGTTGGAAACCGACGCCGCCGGCGGGCCCACACCATAATAACCGGGCCGGGAGCCGGCGTCCGCTCGCAATGGCTTTTGGGGAAGAACACATATGAAGCGATGGGGACAACCATGATCACCACCATCAAGGGCAAGATTCTGGCCAGTTCCGGCCTGCTGATCCTGATCGGTTTTTGCGTGCTGGCCGGCGTCAATATCTACGCGAGTTATCAAAACGCGGAGAAAGCGGTGCTGGACAACGCCAAACTGCTGGCCGAAAGCGAGGCCGGCCAGGTGCAGCGCTTGCTGGGCAAGACTTACGATTCGGCCCAGGTCGTGGCCGAATCCGCAGTGGCGGTCAAACACAATCTGCCACCCAACGCCCGCCAACTGCTATCCGACATCGTGAAGGGCCAATTGCCCAATAACCCGGACGCGGTCGGCTACTGGGCCATCTGGGAGCCCAACGCGCTGGACGGCCGCGATGCGGAGCTGGCCGGCAAGGAGCATAACGACAAGACCGGGCGCAGCGGCGTCTACTGGTATCGCAAGAGCGGCAAGATAGACGTGGTGTGGGGCGGCGAGGGGGTGGACGACAGCGCCTACTACACCGAGCCGCGCAAGACCGGCAAGCCGATGTTGACCGAGCCTTACGTGGACCCGGACATCAAGATCCTGATGGGCACCATTTCCTTTCCCCTTCTGGTCAACGGCAAGGTGCTGGGCGTGGCCGGTTGCGATATCGCGCTTGGTCATTTGCAGGAGCTGGCGGCCAAGGTCAAGCCTTACCAGAGCGGCTTCATGAGCTTGTATTCCAACAGCGGCGTTCAACTGGCCGGCCGCGATCCGGCGTTGAACGGCAAGGCGGACGCCGGCCTGCCGGCCACGGCCAAGACGGCGATCAAAAGCGGTCAGCCGGCGGAGTACGACAGCGACGACGGCTTCCGCCACTTCATCATGCCCATCACCGTGGGCGAGGCCGGCATGCCGTGGGCGGTGCGGATTTCCATACCTCTGAGCGAAGCTTTCGCCCCAGTACGCGCCGCCAGTTGGCAGTCGGCCTTGATCAGCCTGGGCATTCTGGCGCTGATCCTGTTGCTGCTGGGCGCCACGCTCAGTCAGTTGCTGCGCCCGTTGGGCCGGCTACAGTCCGCAATGAGCGAGCTGGCCTCCGGCAGCGGCGATCTGACCCGCGCGCTGCCCATCGCCAGCCGCGACGAAATCGGCCTGGCCGCCGGTGCCTTCAATACCTTCACCGGCTCGCTGCGCACGATGATGCTGGACGTGCGCCGCCACGCCGGCGATGTGCTGGGTTCGGTGCGTCAGCTGTCCGGCGATGTGGATCAGATTCGAGGCAGCTCCGCGCGGCAGTCCGAGGCGGCTAATGCCACCGCCGCCAGCGTGGAGCAGATGTCGGTCAGCGTCAGCCACATCGCGGAGTCGGCGCGAGTGGCGGAACAACGCGCGCGCGAGGCGGGCTCGCTGTCCAGCGAGGCCTCGGCCAATGTCGACGCCACGGTGCGCGAGATCGGCCGCATTTCCCAGACGGTGCGCGAGCTGGCCGAGGTGCTGGGCGGCATGCAGCAACGCTCGGACCAGATCAGCGGCATCGTGTCGGTGATCCGCGACATCGCCGACCAAACCAATCTCTTGGCCTTGAACGCGGCGATCGAGGCCGCGCGCGCCGGCGAGATGGGCCGCGGCTTCGCCGTGGTGGCCGATGAAGTGCGCAAGCTGGCCGAGCGCACCTCGCAGGCCACGCTGGAAATCTCCGGCGTGATCCAGACCATGCAGCAGGACACCGCCAAAGCCTCCGACAGCATGGACGGCGCGCTGCGCCAAGTGGACCAGGGGGTAAAACTGGCCGAGGAATCCGCGCAATCGATCCAGCAGATCAGCGGCCACGCCCAGCAAGTGGTGGAATCCGTGGGCGACATCGCCTCCTCCACCGCCGAACAGTCCAGCGCCAGTCAGGAAATCGCCCGCCATATCGAGAGCATTCACGGTATGTTGCTGCAGACCGACGAATCCATCAGCCAGGCGCAGCAGGCCACCGCCTTGCTCGCGCGCTTGGGCGATGAACTGGATTCGCTGATCGGGAAGTTCAAGCTGTAGCCGCGGCTTGATCGGATTTTTTGATCGACTCTTGCGGTTTTTTGCGCTTTTTTCGCGCCGCGCCTATCCGTATAGTCCGTTCATGGCCAGCCGCCCTCCGCGGCCGGCGTCATCAACCAAAGCCGGCGCGCCGGCAGGAGAACGCAAGATGGATAAATGGATCACATTGCTTGCCCGCGTGCTGCTGGCGCAGGTGTTCTTTCTGGCCGGCATCGGCAAGCTAGGCGCGGGCTATGCCGCCACTCAGGGTTATATGGCCGCGATGGGCGTGCCCGGATTTTTGCTGCCGCTGGTGATCGCCTTGGAAATCGGCGGCGGCTTGGCCTTGGCGCTAGGCGTGAAAGCGCGCTGGGTAGCGCTGCTGCTAGCGGGTTTCTCCGTCGCCTCGGCGCTGCTCTTCCACCTGGAGCCGGGCAATAGCCAGCAAATGATCCAGCTGACCAAGAACCTGGCCATGGCCGGCGGCTTGCTGATGGTGTTCGCCCATGGCGCGGGCAAACTGTCCTGGGACGGCCGAAAAGGCTAACCGCCGCGGCTTAAGCCCCAAACGCGGCGCAGCTCGCGCCTGCGTCGCCACATTCAAAATTCATACAATCCAAGCCGATCTCCACCTTCGCCCAAGGGAAATCCATCTCGATGAAACCGCACTGGATGATAAGCGGCCTCGCCGCTCTGAGCTTCAGCCTAAGCGCCGCGTTGAGTTATTCCACGCCGCTCGTCGCCCCCGCCGTCGCAATGCAGCGGGCAAGCAGCAATAAGCAACTGGTGGTCGATTTCTACAACCAGTTTTTCAACCAGCACGACTTGAGCGCGGCGGACCGCTATATCGGCGACCGGTACATTCAACACAACCCCAGCGTCAAAGACGGCAAGCAAGCTTTTGTCGATACATTCGCTGATCGCTTCAAACAAGCGCCTGAGCGCCGCAGCACCATCATCCGCGCCATTGCCGAAGACGATCTGGTGGTGCTGCATGTGCACAGCGTCAACGACGCCAAAGACCGAGGCCGAGCGCTGGTCGACATCTTCCGCGTGGAGAACAACAAGATTGTGGAGCACTGGGACGTGATCCAGCCGGTACCGGACACAAGCGCCAGCGGCAACAGCATGTTCTGACACCGCCCGGAGGCCCGCGCCATCATGGCCGGACCTCTCCTCATCCGCGCCGACTCATGCCACAATCCAGGCATCCCCATTGAACCGAGCGCGCCATGTCCCTGCACTTCCACGTGATTCCAGTCACGCCGTTTGCCCAGAACTGTTCCATCCTGTGGTGCGACGCCAGCGGTCGCGCCGCCGTGGTGGACGCCGGCGGCGATATCGAGCGCATCGCCGACTGGATCTCCCGCCAAAACCTGACGGTGGAAAAACTGCTGCTGACCCACGGCCACATCGACCACGCCGGCGGAGCCGCGCGGCTGGCGGAACAACTGGGCGTAAAGATAGAAGGCCCGCAACGCGCGGAAAGCTTCTGGCTGGACCAATTGCCGCAGCAAGGCCATATGTTCGGCTTTCCGCGCAGCGAGGCGCTGACGCCGGATCGCTGGCTGGAGGAAGGCGACACCGTCAGCGTGGGCGAGGAAACGCTGAATGTGATCCACTGCCCCGGCCACACGCCGGGCCACGTGGTGTTCCACAGCGCCGGTGCGCGGCTGCTGATTGCCGGCGATGTGCTGTTCCAAGGTTCGATCGGCCGCACCGACTTTCCAATGGGCAATCACCAACAGTTGATCGATGCCATTCAGCAAAAGCTGTTCCTGTTGCCGGACGACACCACCGTGGTGCCTGGCCACGGTCCCTTGACCACCATCGGCGAGGAAAAGCGCAGTAACCCCTATGTCGCCAACCCTCGCTACCGCTGAATCTCGATGCCGCCCGACTTTGATCGCAGGGTGATCGCGCTGTTGCTGGCGCTGCCGCCAGGCCGGGTCACCACCTACGGCGCCTTGGCGGAACAGGCCGGCTATCCTCGCCATTCGCGCCATGTCGGCCGCTTGCTCAGCCACCTGCCGGACGGCGTCAGCGTGCCCTGGTTTAGGGTGCTGGGTTCCGGCGGGCGCATCTCGCGGCCCGGCAGCGAGCAGGCCGACTGGCAGCGCTTGTTGCTGGAGGAGGACGGAGTGGAATTGAGCGCCGCCGGCAAGGTGGATTTACGGCGCTACGGCTGGCCGGACACGCACTTTTGTAGCAAAAAACTGTAGTTCCACAACATTTAATGTTTCACGCAAAATATCTACAGCTAAAAATACATCGCATTTACATAAAATGACAAAAATGCGACAAGCGCATTGTAAATACTTTGCAAACGAATATTTCTGAGCTAGTCTGCGCCCGCGCCGACAGGTCTGTCCGCGCGCACTACACGCTACACGCACAATATTCTGGTGAAACAATGAAAACTCGCAATCTGCTGCTGGCCCTGGCTCTGGTGGGCGGCTGTACCGTGGCGCAAGCCGGTGATTACTCCTTCGGCAATGTCAGCTTCAACCAGCTGAACTGGTCGCCGAGCACTCTGGATCGCACGCAAGCCGGCCCCTTCGGCGCTAAGCGCAACTTCCAGTACCTGGAAGCCGAAGGCGGCATCGGCCGTTCCTGGGGCGATGTTTACGGCTTCTTCGATCTGGAAAACTGGAACCGTAACGACAAGGAAATGCCGGCTGGCGATCGTCGCTACACCACCAAGGTAGTTGCGCGTTTCAATTTGGCGGAAGTCGGCGGCGTGCCGGTCAAGCTGTACACCCACGTATACGACACCCGTGGCCACAATTTCTTTGACCAGAACCGCGTAGTGGGCCTGGGCACCGACCTGAGCTTCGGCAAAGTCTGGTTCAAGCCTTTCCTGGGCTTCCATCAGGAACTGAAATATGGTGTCGGCGCCAATATGAACGGCTATATGGCCGGTTATGTCGCCGGTTTCGACTTCACCGCCTTCGGCCAGCCGTTCTCGGTGACCCAATGGCATGAAACCGAATTCGACCGCGCCAAGGAATACACCACCCTGGCCACCCCGAACGGCGTGAGCGAGCGCCGCACCGGCCAGAACGGCGCCATCGGCCTGTGGTGGACCCCGGTCAAATCCATGACCGCCGGTCTGCAGTACCGCTACGCCGTCAACAAGCTGGGCGTGGCCGGCAATGAGAACGCCATCATCTATTCGCTGAAATACAACTTCTAAGCCCTGCTGGCCTGAAGACAAAAGCCACCCTCCGCGGTGGCTTTTTGCATGTCCGTCGCGCTCCGCGCCCACTATGCCCCCAAGGCCGATTGACACCTTACTTACTAGTAAGTATCTTCAACGCCAACACTGGCAAGTCCAAGCAATCAAACACTTGCCCGCCGCGCTGGCGCCGGACGGCGGCCGCGGCCACAATGATCTGCGCGAGAAATCCACACGAGGACGAAAACATGACGGCATACCCGCACCTGCTGGCTCCGCTGGACCTGGGCTTCACCACGCTGAAAAACCGCGTGCTGATGGGCTCGATGCACACCGGCCTGGAAGAAGCCCCGCAAGGTTTTGAGAAGATGGCGGCCTTTTACGCGGAGCGCGCCCGCGGCGGCGTGGGCTTGATCGTGACCGGCGGCGTCGGCCCGAATCCTGAAGGCTGTGTCGCCGAGGGCGCCTCGATGCTGGCCGACGATGCCGAGGTCCCTCACCACAAGCTGGTGACCGACGCCGTGCACGCCGCCGGCGGCAAGATCGCACTGCAGATCCTGCACTCCGGCCGCTACAGCTTCCAGGAAAAATGCGTATCCGCTTCTCCGCTGATCGCGCCGATCAACTTCTACAAGCCGCGCGAGTTGTCCGATGCCGACATCTGGCAAACCATCGCCGATTTCGCCCGTTGCGCGCAGCTGGCGCAACAGGCCGGCTACGACGGCGTCGAAGTGATGGGCTCGGAAGGCTATCTGATCAACCAATTCATCGCCCGCGCGACCAACAAGCGCAGCGACGACTGGGGCGGCAGCTTTGAAAACCGCATCCGCTTCGCCATCGAAACCGTCAAAGCGGTGCGTGCCGCGGTGGGCAGCGACTTCATCATCATCTACCGGCTGTCCATGCTGGACCTGGTGCAGGATGGCAGCTCCTGGGACGAGGTGGCGCAGTTGGCCGGAGAGATCGAAAAGGCCGGCGCCACGCTGATCAACACCGGCATCGGCTGGCATGAGGCGCGGGTGCCCACCATCGCCACCATGGTGCCGCGCGGCGGCTTCGCCTGGGTCACCAAGAAGCTGATGGGCAAGGTGAAGATTCCGCTGATCACCACCAACCGCATCAACACGCCGGAAGTGGCCGAAAAGATCCTGGCCGAGGGCTGCGCCGACATGGTGTCGATGGCGCGTCCCTTCCTGGCGGACCCGGACTTCGTCAACAAGGCCGCAGCCGGCCGCGGCGATGAAATCAACACCTGTATCGGCTGCAACCAGGCCTGTCTGGACCACATATTCCAGGGCAAGCTGACCAGCTGCCTGGTCAATCCGCGCGCCTGCCGCGAAACCGAGCTGAACTACGAGAAAACCGCTCAGGCCAAAAAACTGGCGGTCGTTGGCGCCGGTCCGGCCGGCCTGGCCTTCGCCACCGTCGCGGCGGAACGCGGCCATCAGGTAACGCTGTTTGACGCCGCGGCGGAAATCGGCGGCCAGTTCAATGTGGCCAAGCGCATCCCCGGCAAGGAGGAATTCTACGAAACCCTGCGTTACTTCAAGCGCAAGCTGGAGCAGACCGGGGTGGAACAGCGGCTGAACACCCGCGTGGCGGCGGAGGATCTCGCCGGTTTCGACGAGGTGGTGCTGGCCACCGGCATCGCCCCGCGCACGCCCGAGATTCCCGGCGTGGACCACCCCAAAGTGCTCAACTATCTGGACGTGCTCAAGCACGGCAAACCGGTGGGCAAGCGTGTCGCCATCATCGGCGCCGGCGGCATCGGCTTCGATACCGCGGAATTCCTGACCCACGAGGGCAAGTCCAGCTCGCTGGACACTGCCGCCTTCATGCGCGAATGGGGCGTGGACATGGAAGTGGAGCATCCGGGCGGCCTCAGCCCTCAAGGACCGCAGCCGCACCCCAGCCCGCGCGAGGTGTACCTGTTGCAGCGCAAAACCAGCAAGGTGGGCGAAGGGCTGGGCAAGACCACCGGCTGGATTCACCGCGCCAGCCTGCAGATGAAACGGGTGCGCATGCTGTCCGGCGTCAGCTACGACAAAATAGACGACGCCGGCCTGCACATCACGGTCAAAGGCGAAGCCCAACTGCTGCCGGTGGACAATGTGATCATCTGTGCCGGCCAGGACCCGCTGCGCGAGCTGCAGGCGCCGTTGCAGGCCGCCGGCAAGAGCGTGCATCTGATAGGCGGCGCCGACGTGGCGGCAGAACTGGATGCCAAACGGGCGATTGATCAAGGTTCGCGCCTCGCCGCCAGCATCTGACCGCCCTCCCTCGCCCGGCCCAGCCATGCCATAAAGGCATGGCCGCCGGCGCGCGGCCAGCCACTCAGCAGCCGTTCAAAGTCTGCTGCGCGTCGTGAGGCGTGACACGGTACATGGCATCTTCGAAATGCTCATGTACCCCCAGACATTCCGCTTTCTCAGCCGTTTTCGCCCTGCCTCTCTCTTGCCCACGAGGCTTTGAACAGATTCTCAAGCCCGGCATCGCCGGGACTGTCCGCCGTCTTCCCGTCCCGCCCCCGCGTCTTCACGCAGAAACACCGTCCTTTAGTACAGATTTGGCCTGATAAAACGTTTTAGCTCTTGTTTGGCGTTCATTAATTTGTCATCGTTGCGGCCATCAAATTAATTCATATATATGACCATATGACAGACATGCGTCAGGCGGATCTTCGCCTGCCCCTGTACCAGCAAGTGCGTGACGCTTTGGCCCGCGACATCGCCAACCGGGTGTGGAAACCCGGTGAGGCCATCCCCACCGAAGCGGAGCTGGTGGGACGCTTCCACACGTCCATCGGCACCATCCGCAAAGCGGTGGACCAATTGGTGGCCGACGAGATGGTGGAACGCCGTCAGGGCAAAGGCACCTTTATCAAACCGGCCAACTTCCAATCCTCGCTGCTGCGCTTTTTCCGCTTTCACGACGCGGCGGGCAATTACCGCATCCCTGAAGCAAAGATCCTGCACCGCGAGCAACTGACGCCGCCGCCGGCCATTGCCGACAGTCTGCAACTTTCTCCAGGCGGGCAGGCCATCCATCTGACCCGCTTGCGCTACCTGGACCGCGAGCCGCTGCTGGCCGAATCGATCTGGCTGCCGGCGACGCGATTCCAGGCTCTGCTGGCGATTCCTTTGCCCAGCTTCGGCGACCTGCTGTATCCGCTGTATGAGGATTGCTGTCACCAGGTGGTGGCCTCCGCGCGCGAAACCTTGACCGCGGAAGCCATCGCCCCGCCGCACGCCGAACTGCTGCAACTCGCGCCCGGCACTCCAGCCATCGTGCTGGAACGCCTGGCCAAGGCTTACGACGGCAGCCCGCTGGAATGGCGCAGCGTGCGCGGCCGCGCCGACAAGTTCCGTTACCAGGCGGACATCCGCTGATTCCGCGCCGCCCGCGCCATGGCAGTGGCGCAAGGCGGCGCATCGACAATAAGCAAGAACCATAAAGGGCAGCATCATGTTGCATTGGTATAAGCAGGTCTCGCCGGGCGAACGCAAAACCTTCTGGGGCTGTTTCGGAGGCTGGGCGCTGGACGCGCTGGACGTGCAAATGTTCAGCCTGGCCATTCCGGCGCTGATCGCCGCCTTCAGCCTGAGCAAGGCTGAAGCCGGGATGATAGGCAGCGTGACTCTGGTGGCGTCGGCGCTGGGCGGCTGGATCATGGGCGCGGTATCGGACCGCATCGGCAGAGTGTTGGCGCTGCAAATCACCATTATCTGGTTCTCGCTGTTTACCTTGCTGTCCGGCTTCGCTCAAAACTACGAACAATTGCTGGTGTTCAAGGCGCTGCAGGGCTTCGGCTTCGGCGGCGAGTGGGCCGCCGGCGCGGTCTTGATGGCGGAGATCATTCGGCCGGAGCACCGCGGCAAGGCGATGGCCTCGGTGCAAAGCGCCTGGGCGGTGGGCTGGGGCGCTTCGGTGCTGCTTTACTCGGCGATCTTCCTGCTGTTCCCGGCGGAGATCGCCTGGCGCGTGATGTTCGGCATCGGCATCCTGCCTGCCTTCTTCATCATCTATATCCGCCGCCATATCCCGGAGCCGCCGCGCAGCGAACGCAAGGCCGCGCCCACGGTGCCCCTGCTGGATATTTTCAAGCCAGGCGTGCTGCGCATGACTCTGATTGGAGCCTTGATCGGCGTCGGCGCGCACGGTGGTTACGCCGCGCTGATGACCTGGTTGCCGATGTTCCTCAAGACCGAGCGCCATTTGTCCATTCTCGGCACCAGCGGCTATCTGGCGGTAATCATCGTCGCCTTTTGGTGCGGCTGCATGGCCAGCGCCTACCTGCTGGACCGCATCGGCCGCCGCCTCAACCTGCTGCTGTTCTCAGTCTGCTGCGTGGCCACGGTGCTGATCTACGTGTTTGCGCCGCTGAGCAATCCGATGATGCTGTTTCTGGGCTTCCCGCTGGGTTTCTTCGCCGCCGGCATCCCCTCCAGCCTGGGCGCGCTGTTCAATGAAATCTACCCCACTGGCATGCGCGGCGCCGGCGTGGGCTTCTGCTACAACTTCGGCCGCATCCTCTCCGCCGGTTTTCCCTTGCTGGTGGGTTATCTGAGCGACGGCTGGACCTTGGGCGCCTCCATCGGCGTCAGCGCCGCGATTGCCTATTCCATCGTTGCGCTGGCCGTGTTCTGCCTGCCGGAGACCAAGGGCAAGCCGCTGAATGATGCGCAGCCGGACCCGCGCGGGCCGGAACCCCGCAACGCCCGCGCTCCGGCCTGAACGGCAAACGCGCCATTTCATCGAAATTGTGAGGTCACCATGGCATTAGACGAAATCGCCAACCAGATCACCGATGACGAGTTCGCCCTGGACACCATCCAGGGTGAGCGAGTCATCATCACCTCGCCCATCATCCTGGGCACGGCCGGCAGTGAATGGGAGGGCTCGCCGATTTTCCGGCGCGATTACCTGCTCGCCCTCTTGTCCCACAGCATCCGGCATAAAGTGCTGAACGCCGCCGACATCGACGCGGCGCTGGGCCTGAGCGCGGCGCGCGACGCCGCCTGTCAGGCCTGCGGCTGAACCCGGCGCCGATGATAGACGGGCACGCCCATATCTTCCTGCGCCGGCAGATCGGCGCCGCCCCGCTGCGCTACAAGCCCTACCGGGACGCGCCCTTGCAGGCCTATCTGGCGCAACTGGACCAATTTGGCATAACCGGCGGCGTGCTGGTGCAACCCAGCTTTCTGGGCAACGACAACCGTTATCTGTTGCAGGGCCTACGCGAGAGCGAGGGCCGGCTGCGCGGCATCGCGGTGATAGCGCCGGACTGCCCGCTGCCGGCCATGCGCGCCATGGACGACGCCGGCGTCGTCGGCCTGCGGCTCAATCTGATCGGCCGCCCGCTGCCGGACCTGAATTCACCGGCGTGGCGCCGCTGTCTGGCGCATGCCGCCAGCCTGGACTGGCAAGTGGAGGTGCACCGCGCGGCGCAGGATTGGCCTCTCTTGCTTCCGCCGCTGCTGGACGCCGGGGTCAAGGTGGTCATCGACCACTTCGGCAGGCCGCATCCTGCGCTGGGGGTGGACGATCCCGGCTTCCGGCGCATGCTGGACGCCGGCGCGGCCAGCGGCCGCATCTGGGTCAAAATCTCCGCGGCCTATCGCAACGGCCTGGCCGGACGCGGCGAGGACATCGCACGCGCCGCGCTGCCGTTGCTGGACAGCGCGCTGGGACCGGGGCGCTTGCTGTGGGGCAGCGATTGGCCTCATACCCAGTTCGGCTCCATCCGCTACGCCCGTACATTGGAACTACTGGAACAATGGCTTCCCGACATGGAGCGCCGCCGACGCATCACCCACGACACCCCTGCCGAGCTGTTCCGCTTTGATGCGCCGCCCGCTACAGAAAATGTCGATCGTCCGCTAGGTGGCTGGCCGGACAGCTGAACATCAACACCAGCGGCGCGACGCCGGTATTGCTCAGTTGATGCTGGGTATTGGCCGGCACCACGAAGGAACTCTGCTCCGCAACGGCCTGGGTCCGCGCCGCTCCGGTCGCCACATCCACCAGCCTCATCTCCCCGCGGCCGCTGACGATATGGTAATGCTCGTCGCCGTGGCGATGATAATGTCCGTTGATCGCCACGCCGGGAGCGATTTCGGTTAAATAAGTGCTGAAGCCGGCATCGCCGGCCAATTTCAAAATCTTGATGCCCACGCTCTTGTCGTAAACGCCGTTTTCAAGCTCCAACTTCCAATCAATCACCTTCATGACATTCCTAACAAACTGTAAATTCGGACAAAAGAACGGTTAAACGCGATCAATTATTTCAAATCTGCTCGCATTTCTCTCGGTCTCCGCGCACTTTAATCCTTTAGTACAGTTAATCAAGGCCAAACGGCCATTCGCATTGACACTATCGAAACAAAAAATCTATAAGTGCCCAACTTAGAGCCTGTTCAAAGCTTAGAGAACAAGAGCGAGACAAGGCGAAAACGGCTAAGAAAGCGGCATGCACAGGTAGTACACCAGCATTTCGAAGACGGCACGCATCGCACACGGTCTCTAGCGACTCACAGCAGATCGTAAGGCGCAGCCAACGCGGCAGCGAGGCTAGCGCGGCGCACCCTTACATTACAAACCTCCGCACCAGGCGTACACTATGGACTATCAGCTCGTATCCCCTGAACACTTCTCCGAAGAACAAAGCGAATTCGTGGCTCAGTTCCGCCAATCCGTTTCCCAGATCTCCTGCCAAACCGACATGATCGTCGGCGCAAAAGACGTCAACTCCCGCCATCTGGCATCCAGCGACGCCTACGCCAGGATCGTTGCGCTTAAACGTGGAGATGATGTAGTGGACCGTCTGGATAAGGAAATGCCCTGCGAAGGCACTGCCCAGTTCGCCGATTGCTATGTACAGGAAGACTTGGCTCTGATGAGGGCCTGCGACCCTACACGCAAAGTCTCCATTCTCAACGTGCATGAATACGGGGACGGCCTCAAGGCGCGGGTGTTCTCCAAGCACCTGCTCAAGCACGAGGCGACGCGCTCCATTCTGGGCACCATCTACTACGCTCATGAAATTGAAATCGCCAACTTCATTAATCTGATGCCCAATTACATTTTGGAATTCGGCGCCGGCTGCAGCATAGAGCAAGTACAAGGCGAATTGAAACTGCTTGATGTGGAATTGACGGAGTACGAACAGGAAGTCTGCTTCCTGATGTTGCTGAACTGGGACTTCAAGCAAATAGCCGACTTCATGAACAAATATCGCCCCAAGCCTAAAACCCGTGTGGCGGATTCTATTATCAAGAGCAAGAACTATATTTGCGAAAAACTGGGCTTGCCCACTCAGCGGCGCGCTGAATTATGCGACGCGCTGATTGCCGCCGGCATGCACCGAAAAATGCCGACATCGCTTTTCAGCCGGCTGATCGGCTCCAAGCAATTGTGATCGCCAACGGGGCATTCTCCATTTTTCTGGAGTTACCCCATAAGCATAAAAACGCTATGCTCTGAGCCTGGAGCGGTAAGCCGCGCAACCGGACTGCCATCCCAATACCGGCATCGCCGCTCCAATCACGCGGCACACCTGAGCGGCTGAAGCATCCCGCCAGCCCGCGCTCTCCAGCGCGACGCTGCGGCGCATTATCAAGATGCGGGCCGCTCGACAAAAAAATACTTGAAACGCCGCCAGGCCCCCTGCGCAACACAAACCGCGACTTCCGTCATGCGCGCCGCCTCAAACGGCCGCGCCGGCAACGCGACGCCAGGGAGCTGTCGCGGCGGCCATTTCAGGATCAACGCGGGCCAAAGAGAAACCATGATGCGACAGGAGTCAGCAATGAGCATACGCGCCTTGAATTATGGCAAGCATTCTGCAAGATCGTTATCGGGAATCGCCAGAAACGTGGAAGCCTTCGCGCTGGACACGATAGAAGGCGAACGCGTGATCATCACCCTGCCCGCCATCCAAGGCGCGCAAGGCAGCGAATGGGAAGGTTCCTTGATTTTCCGGCACGACTACTTGCTTGAGCTGTTGGCTTACAGCGTGGAGCACGGCATCATCAAGCCCGGCGAGGTCAGCAAGGCTTTGATTGACGGCAGTTCGCGACCCAGCCAAATCTAAAATCGCGAACAGGCACCAAACCAGAACCAGAGCATTATCAAACCGCCGCGCCATGCGCGGCGGTTTTGCTTTCAGCGTCCGCTCCGGCGGCAAATTTCCGCCAGTTCCAAGGCGGCTCCAGCCGGATCCGCCGCGCCGAACACGCCGCTTATCACCGCGATCGCGTCCGCGCCGGCCGCCAGCACCTGTCCAGCGTTGCCCGCATCAATGCCTCCTATCGCCACCAAGGGCGCGCCCAAGCCTCGCGCCTCGGCAAACAGCCGCAGCCCCGCGCGCGTCGCGTCCGGCTTGGTGCCGGACGGAAACACCGCGCCGAAGGCGACGTAACTGGCGCCGGCCGCCACCGCCCGCCGCGCCCGCTCCAGGCTGTCGTAGCAAGACGCGCCTATCAACGCGCCTGCGCCCAACCGCCGCCGCGCCGCGCTCAAGGCGGCATCGTCTCGTCCCAGGTGCACGCCATCCGCGCCAACGCGCGCCGCCAGCTCCACATCGTCGTTGACGATGAAAACCACGCCGTGGCGCCGACACAGCTCGGCCAGCGCCCGCGCCTGCTCCAGACGCAAAGCCGCGTTAGGACTCTTGTTGCGGTATTGCAGAATATCGATGTGCGGCGCAGCCGCCTGCGCCAGGCTCAACAGCCGCGCGCTGTCCTCGGTGTCCGGCGTGATCGCGTACAGTCCCTTAAGCCTGGCCGGCATCGTCATCCTCGTCGTCGCCGCGCGCCCAGAACATGCGGTCCGGCAAGAACTGCCCCATGCCGGGCCGGAAGCCGTTCAGCAAGGCTTGATAGGTGTACTCCTGCGCTTCTCTCACCGCTTCCGGCAACAACAGGCCGGTGGCCAGCATGCCCGCAATGGCCGAGGCCAGCGTGCAACCGGAGCCATGGTAACTGCCCGGCAATCGTTCCCAGGAATCGGAACGCACCAGGCCGCCGGGGCCGTACAGCTGGTTGACCACTTCCTTGGTGTTTTCGTGAGTGCCGGTGATCAGCAGATGCGGGCAACCCAGCGCCAGGATGCGCTGCGCGCACTGTTCCAAGGTCAGGTCTTCGTCCTCGTCCGCGTCGTTGCTGGCGATGCGCCGCGCTTCAATGCTGTTGGGCGTCAGGATGGACACCTGCGGAATCAACATGTCGCGCATCGCCGCGATCAAGTCCTCGTCGGCCAACTCGTGGCCGCCGCCGCTGGCCAGCACCGGGTCCAATACCACCGGGATGTCAGGGTAGTCGGCAATCAGCTGCGCCACTACCGCCACGTTCTCCACACTGCCCAGCATGCCTATCTTGAAAGCGGTGACCGGGATGTCTTCCATCAGAAAACGCGCTTGGTCATTGACCCAGTCCGCGTCCAACACCATAAAGTCATTGATGCCGACGGTATCCTGCACCGTAATCGCGGTGATCACCGACAAAGGATGGCATCCCAGGCTGGCTAGCGTCAGAATGTCGGCCTGGATGCCGGCGCCGCCGGAAGGGTCCGAGCCCGCCAGGGTAAGGACCACGGGAGGAGTGGGCTGAGTGGTCAAGACTGAAACCTCTTAGTTCTGTATAGGGTCGGAGCGGCCGGCGGGCGCATTGTCAGTCTCGCGGACCACTCTTAGAATAACTGTTTTACTCGATCACAAGGTGATGCGATGCGTACTTGGATGTGTCTGATCTGCGGCTTTATCTACGACGAGGAAGCCGGCCGTCCGGAGGATGGTATCCCGCCGGGCACCAAGTGGGAAGACATTCCGCCCAACTGGACTTGCCCCGATTGCGACGCGCGCAAGGACGATTTCGAAATGGTGGAAATCTGAGCCGGCTCAACCCGTGCCCGCCGCGATATCCCGCCGCGCCGCCGCTCGCCAGTCAAACGGAGCCGGGCGCTCAAGAGGCCATACCGCAATGAAAAGTTTCTGGAGTAAAACCCTGGCCGGCCTGCTGGCCGCTGCCGCCCTCGCCGGCTGTGCCCAGGTCAACACCACCCAGGGCGGCGCCGTCGGCGTCAGCCGCGGCCAAACCATGCTGCTGTCCAGCCAGGAAGTGGAGCAGATGTCGGCCAAGTCCTACGCCCAGCAGTTGGGCAAGGCGCGCGCCGCCGGCCAGCTCAACACCGACGCGGCGATGACAGCGCGGGTGCGCAAGATCTCCCAGCGCCTGATCGCCCAAGCGCCGGTATTCCGCCCCGACGCCGCCAAATGGCGCTGGGAAGTCAATGTGATGCGCAATGACGAACCCAACGCCTACGCGATGGCAGGCGGCAAGATCATGGTCTACTCCGGTCTGATCACCAAGCTCAAGCTGAGCGACGCCGAACTGGCCGCCGTCATCGGCCACGAAATCTCGCACGCGCTGCGCGAGCACTCGCGCGAGAGC
This sequence comes from Chromobacterium haemolyticum DSM 19808, assembly GCF_000711885.1. Taxonomy (GTDB): domain Bacteria; phylum Pseudomonadota; class Gammaproteobacteria; order Burkholderiales; family Chromobacteriaceae; genus Chromobacterium; species Chromobacterium haemolyticum. Next base: position 55,052 of record NZ_JONK01000028.1, on the reverse strand, counting down.
ATGAGCCAGGCCTACGCGCAGCAAGTGGGCCTGTCCCTGGTGGGCGCGGTGGCCGGGCTCAAGCAGAACCAGATGGACATGGCCGCGATGGCCGCCGACGTGGCGCTGTCAAAACCCAACAGCCGCACCATGGAGTCCGAAGCCGACATCATGGGCCTGGAATTGATGGCGCGCGCCGGCTACGACCCCAACGCCGCGGTGAATGTCTGGAACAAGATGATGGCGGCGGGCAATAGCGGCGGCGCCGAATTCCTGTCCACCCACCCGTCCGGCCCCACCCGCATCCGCGACCTGCAACAGCGCATTCCGCAAGTGATGCCGCTGTATCAGGCGGCTAAAAAAACCTGAACATGGCCTTGCGCAAAGAGGATGTGGACGCCCTGCTGGCCCAGGCCCGCGCCTTGCCGGGCGCGGAGTTCGACATCAAGTGGGAAACCCGGCGCGTGCTCAGCCTGGAACGCAAGATGTTCGCCCTGTTCCACGAGGATAACGTGATGTACAAAGTGGCCGCCGACGATTTTCTGGTCCTCAGCGGCCTGCCCGGCGTGCGGCCGGCGCCGTATCTGGCGCGGGCGCGCTGGATAGAAGTGTCGTCGCTGGAAGCGCTGAGCCTGGAACAGTTGCACGCGGGCATCGCCGATGCGCGCCGGCTGGTGCTGGCCAAGCTGCCCAAGGCCGTCAGACAACGCTACGAGGCCTCGGCGTGAACGCGCCCGGCCAAGCCCGGCTCCGCGCCGTCCATCGGTCCGCGAAAGCCCCCACTTCAGCGACAAAAACACCGTGAGCTACCTTTACCTGAAAGCCTTCCACATTTTCTTCGTGGTGTCCTGGTTCGCCGGGCTGTTTTACCTGCCGCGCCTCTATGTCAATCTGGCACTGGCGGAGCAGGATGCCGAATACCAGCGCCTGCTGCTGATGGCGCGCAAGCTCTATCGCTTCATGACCCCGCTGGGCGCGCTGGCGCTGGCCACCGGCCTTGGCCTGTGGCTGGGCTTCGGCATAGGCGGCGGCTGGCTGCACGCCAAGCTGACCTTGGTCTTGCTGCTGGTCGGCTATCACGGCTGGTGCGGCAAGCTCTACCGCGACTTCGCCGCCAAAACCAACCGCCGCAGCCATACCTGGTTCCGCGTGTTCAACGAACTGCCGGTGCTGGTATTGCTGGCGGTGGTGATTCTGGTGGTGGTCAAACCATTCTGAGGAGAGGGATCGCATGTGCAAATGGATTGCATTGTGGCTGGGCTGCCTGCCCGCTTGGGCCGCCACCCCGCTGCCGCCCAAACCGGCGCTGCCGCCGGAAGTGGTGGCCACGCTGCGCCGCGACGGCGCGGAGCTGCTGCGGCTGCCGATGTGCGTGGACGCCAAGGGCGCCTTCTCCGGGCAGCGCGAGGTGGGTGACGCCCTGCTCAGCATCGGCGGCACCGTCGCCGCGGTGCGCGCCCAGCACAAGCCGCTGCTGAACGCCAGCGTCAGCTGGAGCGATCAGGAGGGCAAGCGCGTGGTCAGCGCCCAGACCCTGATCGGGACGCAGCCGGAATTGGTGGGAAGCTGGCCACAGCGCAGCTCGCCTTACGGGCAAGCCAGCGGCGTCGAACAACAGCGCAGCAGCTTGTCGCTGTATCTGCAGATCTCGCCTCGGGCGGAAGCCTGCGGTAAACCCAAAGGCGAACAGATCGCCCATTAGAACCGGTTCAATGCCTGCCGCGCTTTGGCGATACGGCGTTGAACCGGCTCCTAGGAGTACGCATAAAATGGCAGTGGAAATCGAACGCCGCTTCATCGTCGTCGGCAACGACTGGCGCGGCCTGGCCCCCGGCGTGCAATACCGCCAGGGTTATCTATCGGTGGAAAAAGAGCGCACCGTGCGCGTGCGCGTGGTCGGCGATCAGGCTTGGCTGACGCTGAAAAGCAATATCAGCAACGTCAGCCGCCACGAATTCGAATACCCGGTACCGCTGGCCGACGCGCAAACCATCATGGGGGCGATGTGTCCGATGGTGGTGGACAAGCTGCGCCACCGCATCGAACACGGCGGCTTCATCTGGGAAGTGGACGAGTTCTTCGGCGACAACGCCGGACTGGTGCTGGCGGAAATAGAGCTGCCGGATGAGAGCACTCCCTTCGACAAGCCCGCTTGGATAGGCGAGGAAGTCACCGAGGACGGCCGCTACACCAACGCCTATCTGTCCAAGACCCCCTATAGCCGCTGGTAGCCTCCCCCAATCTTATCCACAGCACTCAGGCCGAGGTTTGACTTATCCACACCCTCCCGCCGTCGGCCTCGGTTAAAATAGCGGCTAAGCACGGGCTCCGCGCCCGCCCCAATCCGAACCTACATCCGCGGCCGCGGCCGCCCACAAGGAAACGCACATGTCCCGCAATCTGGAGCTGTTTGAACGTGGCAAGAAATCCATCCCCGGCGGCGTCAACTCGCCGGTGCGGGCCTTCGGCCAGGTCGGCGGCACGCCGCGCTTCGTCAAGCGCGCCGAAGGCGCCTATTTCTGGGACGCCGACGACAAACAGTATTTGGACTACGTCGGCTCCTGGGGTCCTGCCATCGTCGGCCACGCCCACCCGGACGTGGTGCGCGCGGTGCAGGAAGCGGCCGTCGGCGGCCTGTCCTTCGGCGCGCCCACCGAGGGCGAGGTGCTGATCGCCGAGGAAATCCGCAAGCTGCTGCCCTCGGTCGAGCAAGTTCGCCTGGTGTCCTCCGGCACCGAGGCCACCATGTCGGCGATCCGCCTGGCCCGCGGCTTCACCGGGCGCGACCTGATCGTCAAGTTCGAAGGCTGCTACCACGGCCACTCCGACAGCCTGTTGGTGAAGGCCGGCTCCGGCCTGCTCACCTTCGGCAACCCATCCTCCGGCGGCGTGCCGGCCGATTGCACCAAGCACACCCTGGTGCTGCAGTACAACGACGTCGAACAGTTGGACAAGACCTTCCGCGAAATCGGCGGCCAGATCGCCTGCGTGATCCTGGAACCGATCGCCGGCAATATGAATTTGATCCAGCCGTCGGCCGAGTTCGTCCAGGCGCTGCGCAGTCTGACCGAACAACACGGCGCGGTGCTGATCTACGACGAAGTGATGACCGGCTTCCGCGTGGCGCTGAACTGCGCCCAGGGCCTGCACGGCGTCAAGCCGGATCTGACCACGCTGGGCAAGGTGGTGGGCGGCGGCATGCCGCTGGCGGCTTTTGGCGGCCGCGCCGACATCATGGCCTGCATCGCGCCGCTGGGCAACGTCTACCAGGCCGGCACCCTGTCCGGCAACCCGCTGTCGGTGGCCGCCGGCCTGGCCACCCTCAAGCTGATCCAGCAGCCGGGCTTCCATGAAACGCTGGGCCGCCGCACCGCGCGCCTGGCCCAGGGCCTGGCCGACGCCGCGCGCGCGGCCGGCGTGACCATGAGCAGCGACAGCGTGGGCGGCATGTTCGGCTTCTACTTCAGCGAGCAAGCGCCCAAGTCCTACGCCGAAGCCACCCGTTGCGACATCGAACGCTTCAAGCGCTTCTTCCACGCGATGCTGGACGAAGGCGTCTACTTGGCGCCGTCCGCCTACGAGGCCGGCTTCGTCTCCAGCGCCCACAGCGAAGAGATCATCGAGCAAACCATTGCCGCCGCCGGCCGCGCGCTGAGCCGCGTTTAAACCTGAAAGCCGCCGCGTTCCGCGCGGCGGCGCCTTCCCGCATGCCCCTCTCCCCCACCCGCCTGGCCTGGCGGCTGCGCGTCGAAGCCTCCGGCGTCGAGCTGCAGCCCTGCGCGCAAACACGAGGCCCCGACGGCTATGGCCGCGGCCGGCGCTTGCCGCTGGCCCGACTGCTGGCGGAGCAAGACAACCTGGACTGGCTCAGCGGCCAGGACCGGCTGATCCTGCCCGCGCTGGCCGCCTTGCAGGCCGACATCGCCGCCGACGGCCATGCGGCGCTGGACGCACTCGCCGCGCTGCCGCTGCTGGTCGGCCACCCGGCGCTGTACTGGGCCGACGCGCCGGAACAGCCGCTGCGGATGGAAGCCGGCCAAGTGGCGCTGGAACTGGAGCGCCAGGGCGAACAGATCACGCTGCGGCTGAGCCCGCCCGGCATCGCCGCCTGTGCCGGCGTGCTGTGGCGCAAGCTCACGCCGGACCGGCTCGCGGTCTACCGGCTGGACGAGGAAGTGCGCCAGATTGCCGCCCTGCTCGGCCACAGTCTGAGCCTGCCCTGGCACGCCCGCAAGAAAGTACTGGACGCCATCCGCGACATCGCGCCGGACTTGCCCTTGCACGACGTCAGCGCCAGCTTCGACGACAGCCTGCCCAGCCAGCCGGCCGACGCCACGCTGCGCGCGCTGCTGCGGCTGGACGACGCCGGCCTGCGGCTGCAGCTGAAAGTGCGCCCGCACCCGGCCAGCGCACTGTACGCGCCCGGCCGCGGCGCGCCCGGCCTGGTGGTTAGCGTGGACGGCGCCGCGCAGCAGCTCAAGCGCGACCTTGCCGCCGAACGCGCCCGCCAGCGCAGGGTTCACGCCGCCTGCCCAACCCTGGCCGCCGCCCGCCGCGACGGCGACGAATGGGTGGTGGACGGCCAGCAGACGGCGCTGGACCTGTTGGCCGAATTGCAGACGCTGGACGCCGACACCCTGCAATGCGAATGGCCGTCCGGCCAGCGCCAGCGCATCCGCGCCGGCGTCGGCCTGCCGCAACTGAAACTAAGCGCCAAACGCAAGGGCGGCTGGCTGGAAGTGGACGGCGAACTGGGGCTGGACGATGGCAACATTCTGGCGCTGCGCCACCTGCTGGAGGCGCTGGCCGGCCAATCCGGCCGCTACCTGCGCCTATCCGACGGCGACTGGCTGGCGCTGTCCGACTCCCTGGCCGCCCGCCTGCGGCAACTGACGCTGCTGGCCGACCACGCCGGGCCCGGCGGCCTGCGCCTGAGCCCGCTGGCCGCGCCCCGGCTGGGCGAACTGGCGGCCGAGGCCGGCGCCTTCGACGGCGACGCGGGCTGGAATGAACAATGGCGGCGGCTGCAATCGCTGCAAAACTTCGAACCCGAAGTGCCGGCCGGCTTGCGCGCCACGCTGCGGCCTTACCAGCTGCAAGGCTACAACTGGCTGGCGCGGCTGGCCCACTGGGGCGCCGGCGCCTGCCTCGCCGACGATATGGGCCTGGGCAAGACGGTGCAGACGCTGGCGCTCCTGCTCAGTCGCGCCGCGCTCGGCCCGCAGTTGGTGGTAGCGCCCACTTCAGTGGCGCTGAACTGGCTGGCCGAAGCCGCCCGCTTCGCGCCCGGGCTGCGGCTGCTCCCCTACCAACAACACAGACGGCTGGACGCCGCCGGCCCCGGCGATCTGGTGGTCGCCAGCTACGGTCTGCTGCAGCGCGACGCCGACGCCTTCGCCGACTTGCGCTGGGCCAGCGTGGTGCTGGACGAGGCGCAGGCGATCAAAAACGCCGCCAGCCAGCGCGCGCAGGCCGCCCACGCGCTCTACGCCGATTTCCGCCTGGCCGCCAGCGGCACCCCGGTGGAAAACCATCTGGGCGAATTGTGGAGCCTGTTCCGCTTCGTCGCGCCCGGCCTGCTGGGCAGCGAGGACAAATTCCAGCAGCGCTTCGCCCAACCCATCGCCGACGGCGACGAGGACGCCCGCGAAGCGCTGAAAGCGCTGATCCGCCCCTATCTGCTGCGCCGCACCAAGCAACAGGTACTGACCGAGCTGCCGCCGCGCACCGACATCACCCGCGCCATCCCGCTGAGCGAGGCGGAAATGGAGGTTTACGAGGCGATGCGCCAGCAGGCGCTGGACAAGCTGGGCCAGCCGGGCGAAGCCGAGGGCGGCGCGATGCAGGTGCTGGCCGAACTGACCCGGCTGCGCCGCTTCTGCTGCCACCCGACGCTGACCCAGCCGGACAGCGCCTTGCCCTCCTCCAAGCAGGCGCTGTTCCGCGAACTGATGCTGGAACTACTGGACAACGGCCACAAGGCGCTGGTGTTCAGCCAATTCGTCGACCACCTCGCCATCGTCCGCCAGTGGCTGGACGAACAGGGCATCCGCTACCAATACCTGGACGGCGCGGTGCCCGGCGCGCAACGCAAGGCGCGCATGGACGCGTTCCAGGCCGGCGACGGCGACGTATTCCTGATCAGCCTGAAAGCCGGCGGCACCGGCCTCAACCTGACCGCCGCCGACTACGTGATCCACCTCGATCCGTGGTGGAACCCGGCGGTGGAGGATCAAGCCAGCGACCGCGCCTACCGCATGGGCCAGCAGCGGCCGGTCACGGTGTACCGGCTAGTGGCCCAGCACACCATAGAAGAAAAAATCGTGGCGCTGCATGCCAGCAAGCGCGAGCTGGCCGACAGCCTGCTGGACGGCGGCGATCTCAGCGCGCGGCTGGACGGCGCGGCGCTGTTGGCACTATTGCGCCAAAGCTGAGCATTGCCCTTTCGTCATAAAATGGGCAAGCTGGCGTCATTTCCGTGATCCAGGATTATCCATGCTCAAAGCCCTCCTGCTATCCAGCCTGCTGCTGTCCGCGCTGCCCGCCTGGGCCGGCCTGTCCCAGACTGACACCGCCTCCGAGAAAATCTCCGTCGGCACCCTGTCCATCGTCACCGCCCCGGCAATCAGCGTGGCCGGCAGCGCCCAGGGCAAGGGCGAATCGCTGCTGGCTCCGGTGCTGGCGGTCACCGGCAGCGCCTATGTGATCACCGGCCTGGCCCAAGGCGCCGGCGACACCGTCAAGATGTCGCTGGACGCGGTGCAAGGCGGCGCCAAGCTGGTGGTGGAATTATCCGGCAAGGCGCTGAAAGCCACCGGCGCGGCGGTCGGCGCCTCGGTGCAAGTGAGCGCGGTGGCCAGCGGCACCATGCTGGTCACCTCCGGCAAAGTGCTGGCCTTCATCCCCAACAAGCTGGGCGAGACCCTTCTGGAGCACAACCGTGTCCCGTCCTGACGCTCTGCCCGCCCGTCTCGCCGGCCTCGGCCTGGCGCTCTGCCTGCTGCTGCCGCAAGCCGCTCTGGCCGGCCGCAGCTGCGAGGAGCAAACCATCACCCCGGCCACCTTCGGCAAGGCGATGGCCGCCGCCGAACAACTGCGGCAAAAGCTGGACGCCAGCGGCGGCGACGTTGCGGTGATCGGCCGCGTCGGCCAGGACCTGTCGCGCTTCAAGCTGCGCTACACCCATGTCGGCATTGCTTACCGCCAAGCGGAAGGCCGCTGGCGCGTCGCCCACCTGCTCAACGACTGCGGCAGCGCCAGCTCCGACCTGTGGTACGAGGGCCTGGGCAACTTCTTCCTCGACGATATGCATTCCTTCGAGTCGGTGGCGCTGCTGCGCGAACTGCACACCCCGCAGTACAGCCTGCTGGCCTATCCCTTCGCCACCCGCTACGAAAACTCCAACACCTGGGTGCTGGAAACGCTGGCGGCCTCGGCCAGCCAGGAAGCCCGCATCGCCAACCGCGCACAGGCGCAGATGTGGCTGAAGCTCAACGGCTACGCGCCCTCGGAACTCAAGCTGGGGCCGCTGACGCGGCTGGGGGGGCGCATGTTCAAGGCCAATGTCGCCTTCGACGACCACCCCAACGAGATGCGCTACGCCGACCGCATCCAGACCGTGACCGTGGATTCGGTGATGAACTTCCTGCAGGCCCGCAACGAAGGCTGGCAGGTGCTGGAAATCCCCGCGCCCTGAATGGAGCTCAGCGCGCGCCGCACGCCGCCGGCACCGCCTCCGCGACGGCGGCCGGCTGGCGCGCCGCCAGCCACGCGCCCAGGCTGACGCATGCCAGGCCGGCGGCCAGATAGCCGGTCAGCGGCTCATTCAACAAGGACGCCGCCAGCAAGCCGGCCAAGACCGGAATCAAGGCGAACAACATCCCCACCCGCACCGCCCCCAGCGCCGCGATCGCGCGCAGATACAGCAGCATCGCCACAATGGCCGCCGCCCCGCCCTGATAGGCGGCCTGGAACAGCAGAGTCGGCCAAGACGCCGCCGCCAGATGTTTGGGCAGCCACAGCAGATAGACGGGCAGATAAATCAGCGCCGCCATGATGGTGATCGCCCGCGTCAGCGGCCAGGCCGGATAAGCCCAACGCCGCGCCAGCACCCCGAAAGCCGCCCAGCTCACAGAAGCCAGCAATAGCAGCAGATCGCCCTTCCAACTGTCGCCGCCGGCGCCGCTGAACAGGGGCCGCGCGCTCAAGGCCAGGCCGGCGCCTATCAACGCGTAACCGGGCAGCTTGTGGCGCTGCAGGCGCTCCCCGGCCAGCAGCCAGGCGAACAAGGCCACCAGGAAGGGCTGCATGCCCGGCAGCAACAGGCCGCCATGCGCCGCCGGCGCGTATTTGAAGCCGCTGTAGGCGAACAGGCTGACGCCCAGGCCGCCCAGCAGGGTCAGCAGCCACAGCCGTGCATCGCGCAAGGCGCCGCGTGGCAGACCGCCGCACAGCAGCAGGATCAGCGCGGCGACACCGACGCGCAGCGCCAGCATGTCGGTGCCGGCCAGCGCGCTCTTGCCGCCAAGGCGCGACACCAGGTTGAAGCCGGTCCAGATGGCGACGGCGCCGAAGGCGGCCAGATAGCCCTGGCGCAGGGAAAGGGTGGACATGTTCACGCTCCGGGAATGGGAATGCTTGCATGCTAGCCCGCGCACGTCATTCTAAAAAATGAATTATTATGATTCAGATAATCTCTTGGAGAGAACGATGGAATTGGACGAACTGCGCATTTTCCAGGCGGTGCTGCAAGAAGACGGCGTGACGCGCGCCGCCGCCCGGCTACACCGGGTGCAATCCAATGTCACCACCCGGCTTCGGCAGCTGGAGGACAAGCTGGGCGTGCCGCTGTTCCTGCGAGAAGGCAAGAAGCTGATCCCCACCGAGGCCGGCCGCCGGCTGGGCGACTACGCCGAGCGGCTGCTGAGCCTAGCCGAAGAAGCGCGCCAGGCGGTGGCCAGCGCGGAGCCGGCCGGCAGCCTGCGGCTGGGCGCGATGGAAAGCACCGCCGCCTCGCGGCTGGCGCCGGTGCTGGCCGCCTACCACCGCCGCTATCCGGCGGTGCAGCTGGAACTGCAGGCCGGCGTTTCCAACGACTTGCGGCGCGCGGTGCTGGAAGGCCGGCTGGACGCGGCGCTGATCAGCGGCCCGGCCGGCGACGAACGTCTGGACGAAGCATTGGTGTTCGAGGAAACCATCGTGCTGGTGGCCGCCGCCGGCCAGCGCGAGCTGTCGCTGCGCCTGTTGGGCGAGACCACGCTGCTAACCTTCGGCCACGGCTGCGCCTATCGCCAGCGGCTGGAAGCCTGGATGCAGCGCCAGGGCGTACAGCCGCGCCGCCTGGTGGAGCTGGGCTCCTACCACGCCATGCTCAGCTGCGTCGCCAGCGGCATGGGGCTGGCGCTGCTGCCGCAAAGCCTGCTGGACAGCATGCCGCTGATGGCGGCCCAGGTGTCCACCCATCCGCTGCCGGCGGACCTGGGCCAGGCCCAGACCACGCTGATCCGCCGCCGCGGACTGCGCCAGCCGGCGCTGGACGCCCTGCAACGGCTGCTGTTGGGCTTGGAAAGCTAGAGCGGCACGCTGCGCGGCGACGGGCCTGGCCTCAGCCGCTGTTGCGCAGGCCGGCCGAAGTGCCGTTGATGGTCAGGTGGATTGCGTACAAGGCCTCGGCGTCGTCCGGCTGGTGGCGCAGCCGGCTCAGCAGCTCCGCCTGCAACAGGCCCAGCGCGTCCAGATACGGCAAGCGCGTTTCCAGGCTGCGATGCAGCGTCGGGTTCTTTTCCAGCAACGCGCTCTGGCCGGTAATGGCGTAGAAAGCGTCCAGCGTAGCCTGCCACTCCGCCTGGATGCGGCCGAACAGGGCCTCGGCCAATGCGCGGTCCTCCACTAGGCCGGCAAAGCGGCGAGCGATGCCCAGGTCGGCCTTGGCCAGCACCTGCTCCATATTGGACAGCACCACCTGAAAGAACGGCGAACTGCGGTACAGGCTTTGCAGACGGGCGCGTCCGGCTTCGCCGTGACGCTCGATAAAAGCGCGCACCGCCGAGCCGACACCGAACCAGCCGGGCAGCATCACCCGCGATTGCGACCAGGAGAACACCCAGGGAATGGCGCGCAGGTCTTTGATCGAGGCCAGGCTTTTGCGCGACGCCGGCCGGCTGCCGATGTTGAGCTTGGCGATGGCGTTGATCGGCGTCGCCTCCAGGAAGTACTGCATGAAGCCCGGCGCTTCCACCAGTTCGCGGTAGGCGCGATAGGCTGCGTCCGACAACTCGTCAAACACGGTCTCGTCGGTCTCGCAGCTGGCGCAGCCGCTAAGGCTGGCTTCCAGCGTCGCCGCCACCAGGGCTTCCAGGTTGCGGCCGCCGATGGCCGGGTCCGAATACTTGGACGCGATCACCTCGCCCTGCTCGGTGATGCGGATACGCCCGGCCACGCTGCCGGCCGGCTGCGCCATGATGGCCTCGAACGAGGGGCCGCCGCCGCGGCCCACCGAGCCGCCGCGGCCATGGAACAAGCGCAGCTTGACCCGGCCGTCGGCAAAGCAGCGCACCAAACGCTTCTCTGCCTGATAGAGCTGCCATTGGCTGGTCAGATAGCCGCCGTCCTTGTTGCTGTCGGAATAGCCCAGCATCACTTCCTGCATGCGGCCGCGGCTGTCCAGCAACTGCTGATACCACGGCAAGGCGAACAGGGCCGTCATCACCTGGGCGCTTCGGTCCAGGTCGGCAATGGTTTCGAACAAAGGCACCAGGTTGACGCTGGAGCGCGGCTGCCCGTCCACCAGCCGGATCATGCCGGCTTCTTTCAACAGCAGCGCCAGCGCCAGCATGTCGCTGACCTGAGCGCAGTTGGAGATGATGCTCTGGCCGATGGCGTCGGCGCCGAACTGCCGCTGGATCAAGGCCGCCTCGCGGAAGATCGCCAGTTCCTTCTCGGTTTCGGCGCTGTAGTCCAGATAGGGCGAATACAGCAGCCGCGGCGTGGCCAGCTCGCGCAGCAACACGCGGCTTCGCGCCGCCTCGTCCAGCGCGGCGAACTCCTCCAGCCCGGCGCGGGCGAACAGCTCGCCCACCACCGCTTCGTGGCTGCCGGCGAACTGGCGCAGGTCCAACGGCATCAGGAAGAAACCGAACACGTCCACCGCGCGAATCAGCTCCGCCAGCCGACCGTCGGCCAGCGCCGCGCTGCCGTGTTCGCGCAGCGAAGCGTCCAGCAAGGCGAGGTCAGCCTGGAATTCGGCCTGGTCGGCATAAGGCCTGCCAGCCGGCCAACGGCCGCTCAGGCTCACGCCCAGCTGCAGGCCGGTGGCCAACACCCGCGACTCCATCGCCGCCAGCGCGCGCCGATACGGCTCTTCGCGGCGGCTTTCCTCCTGATCCGGGGTCAGCGCCGCCAAGGCGACCAAGGCCGGGCTGACGCCGACCAGGCGTTGCGACAGCGACAGTTCGCGGTACAGCGCCGCCAGTTCGTACAGATAATGTTCAAACGCCACCTGAGCCTGGCGCGTCACCGCGTGGCGCAGCACCGCGGCGTCGACATTGGGGTTGCCGTCGCGGTCGCCGCCTATCCAACTACCGACGCGAATGAAGGACGACAGCGGCGTTGTCTGGCCCCAGGTGGCTTCGATCTGCCGGTCCAAGCGCTGATACAGCGCCGGCAAGGCCTGGAAGAAGGTCAGCGGGTGATAGGCGACGCCGTTTTCGATCTCATCCTTGACCGCCAGCTTGAAGTGGCGGATTTCCGAGGTCTGCCACAGCGCCACGATCACGCGCTTGAGCTTGGCCTCCAGTTCCTCCTCCTCTTCCGGCGTCAGGTCCGCCGCCGCCAGCTTGCCCAGAAAACGGCGCACCGCGCGGTGGCCGTCCAGCACGCTCTGGCGCTGCACCTCGGTGGGATGCGCGGTGAGGATGGCGCCGACATAGGCGTCGCGCAGGGTGTCGGCCAGCATGGCGATGCTGACGCCGTCGGCCTTCAACTTGCCCAGCGCGCGCGACAGGCTGCCCTGCTGCGGCGCGGAGCCGGCCTGCCGGTGGGCCCGGCGGCGGCGCACATGGTGCAGGTCCTCTGCGATGTTGAACAGTTGGGCGTACAGGCCGCAGGCGCGCACCAGCGCCATCGCCGCAGCCGGGCTCAACTCCGCCGCCAAGGGCTGGCTGCGTTCCTCGGCGCTGCGGCCGGCGATGGCGCGCACTTCGGCGTAGACCTCGGGGCCGGCCTGTTCGCTCAACACCTCGGCCAGCGCGCGGTCCAGGCGGGCCAAATCGGCGCGCAGCGGCAGGTCCTTGTCTAAATCGCTCATTCGGTATTCCTTGATGGTGACGGGCGGCTTGGCCGCTCCCGGTTTTTGAATCGGCTCAAGGCAACGCGGCCGCTGGCGTCGCTGGCTTCAGGCGATTCGTTTCGCATGCAAAACATCATAGGCAGGCTTGCCGCTGTAGTGGCAACACTACTGTCATTTAACCCTTTAGATCTTGACCTGAGTGCGCATTGCGCAACATCAAGCTTTGCGCCGCCGCCCCGGCGACGCCGCGGCGCTGTGCGCCGGGCGGGCATGCTAGAATGCCCGCCATCCAAGCACATAGTCCGATCGGGAACCGGTTTCATGGACAAAATCGTCATCGCCAGCCGCGAGAGCCGGCTGGCCATGTGGCAGGCCGAACACATCCAGGCCCGGCTGCAAGCGCTCTATCCCCACCTCAGCGTGGACATCCTGGGCATGACCACCCAGGGCGACCAGATTCTGGACAAGACCCTGTCCAAAATCGGCGGCAAAGGCCTGTTCGTCAAAGAATTGGAAGTAGCGCTGGCCGAAGGCCGCGCGGACCTGGCGGTACATTCAATCAAGGATGTGCCGATGGTGCTGCCGGAAGGCTTCGCGCTGGCGGCGATATGCGAGCGCGAAGATCCGCGCGACGCGCTGGTGTCCGCCCGCTACGCGGACCTGTCGGAACTGCCGGACGGCGCGGTGGTGGGCACCTCCAGCCTGCGCCGCGAATCGCAGATCCGCGCCCGCTATCCGCGGCTGGTGGTCAAGCCGCTGCGCGGCAACGTGCAAACCCGGCTGCGCAAGCTGGATGACGGCGAGTACGACGCCATCATCCTGGCCGCCGCCGGCCTCAAGCGCCTGGGCCTCTCCGAGCGCATCCGCAAGGAGCTGCCGCCGTCGGAAAGCCTGCCGGCCGCCGGACAAGGCGCGCTGGGCATCGAGATCCGCGCCGACCGCGCCGACCTGATGCAGCTGCTCGCGCCGCTGAACCACGCCGCCACTCACTCCTGTGTCAGCGCCGAACGCGCGCTGGCGCGCGAGCTGGGCGGCAGTTGCCAAGTGCCGCTGGGCGCCTTCGCCACCCTCAACGAGGGCACGCTGGCGCTGGGCGGCTTCGTCGCCAGCCCGGACGGTTCCGTGATGTTGACCGCCAGCGCCAGCGCCCCGGCCGATTACGCCGACGCGCTGGGCCGCGCTGTGGCCAAAAAGCTGCTGGACGACGGCGCCGGCCCGCTGATTGAAGCGGTGCTGGCCGACCCGCGCTGAGACGACGATGCCGCGCGTCCTGGTCGCCCGCCCGCAAGCGCAAAGCGCCGAGCTGCTGCGTCTGCTCGCCGCAGCGGGTTTCGACGCCGGCCATCTGCCGCTGATGGAAATCGCGCCGCAGCCAGACGCGCTGGCCGCTTTGCCTGGGCAAGCGACGGCGGCGAGTTGCCTGATTTTCGTCAGCCCCAGCGCCATAGACCAGGCCTGGCCGGCGCTGCAAACGCTGGACCTAGCCGATAAGCGGCTGGTTTGCGTCGGCCGCGCCAGCGCCGCCAAATTGGCCGCGCTCAGCGGCAGGCCGGTGCTGCACCCAACCGAGGGCAGCGACAGCGAAGCCTTGCTGGCCTTGCCTGAACTGGCCGATATGCGCGGGCAACGTACGCTCATCGTGCGCGGCGTCGGCGGCAGGCCCCTACTGGCGCAAAGCCTGGCCGCGCGGGGCGCGGCGGTGGAGTTCGCCGAGATCTACCGCCGACTGGACGGCGCGCCGGACTGGGCGGCCTTCGACCGCGCGCCTCCGGACGCCGTGATCGTCACTTCCGGCGAAATCGTAGAGCAATTGTTCCGTCTCGCTGGCCCCAGTCGAATCAGGACGTTACAATGCTTGCTGTATTGCGTGCCGCATCCGCGCGTTGCCGACCGGCTCGCCGCGCAAGGCGCGACGCGCATCATGACAACCCGGGCCGAAGACAGCGCACTGGTCGCCGGCCTTAAAAAATGGTTCTGTCGTCACCCATGAGCGAATCCCAGATCACCGAAACCGCCAAACCCGAGTCCAAGAAATCGCTGAGTCCGGCCCTGCTGATCGCCATCGCCGCGCTGGGCGTGTCCGGCTGGCAGTACTTCAGCACCCAGCAGGAACTGACCGCCGCCCGCCAGGAACTGGCGCGCCGGCTGGCCGAAGGCAGCGGATCCGCTAAGGAACTGCGCGCGATGACCGAGCAGGCGATCAGCGCCAACCGCGCCACCGAAGGCCGTCTGGCGTTGATGGAGGCCCGCGTCAACGAATCCGCCGGCCAATACGCGACGCTGAACGGCATGTACCAGGAACTGACCAAGAACCGCACCGACTGGTTGCTGTCCGAGGTGGAGCACACCCTGGCCATCGCCAGCCAGCAGCTGCAACTGGCCGGTAACGTGCCGGCCGCCGTGTCCGCGCTGGAGATGGTGGACGCGCGCCTGGCCAAATTCGACCGCCCGCAATTGATCGGCGTGAAAAAAGCGGTGGCCACCGACCTGGAAAAACTCAAGGCCCTGCCCTATCTGGACAGCGTCGGGCTCACCGTGAAGCTGGACCGGCTGATGCTGTCCTCCGACAGCCTGCCGCTGGCGGTGGACGCTCACCGGCTGGCCAGCCAGAAGCCGCAGGCCAAGGCGGCGACGGCGGCCAGCGCGCCGCTGTGGGAGCGCCTGGTGGCCGACGTCAGCAAGAGCCTGGGCGAGCTGATCCACATCCGCCGCATGGACAAGCCGGAAGCGCTGTTGCTGTCGCCGGAGCAGGCTTTCTTCCTGCGGGAAAACTTGAAAATGCGTCTGCTGGACGCTCGTCTGGCGTTGATCCAGCGCGACGGCAAGACCTTCGCCGCCGACATCGTGGCCGCGCGCAGCTATGTGCAGCGCTACTTCGACCGCGACGCGCCGGCCGTCACCCAATGGCTGGGCACGCTGGGCGAACTGGAAAGCGCGCCGCTGGACGTGGCGCTGCCGGATATGAACGCCAGCCTCAAATCGGTGCGCGACGCCCAAGGCGCGGCAGGAGAATAAACCGTGAAATTCGCCTTGTGGATTACCGGGCTATTTGCCCTCGCGGTGCTGGTCGGCCTGGCCGCCACCCTGAACACCGGCTACGCCATCCTGTTTCTGCCGCCGTATCGGATGGAGGTGTCGTTCAACCTGCTGATCGTATCGGTGGTGGTGCTGATTTTCGTGGTGCATCTGGTGCTGCGCATGGTGGCGGTGGCCGCCAATCTGCCAGCGGAAGTGCGCCGCTTCCAACGCCAGAAGAAGCTGAAAGCCTCCCGCCACGCGCTGCGTGAAGCCGGCATCTCCTACTTTGAAGGCCGCTTCCAGAAAGCCGAGCGCGAAGCCAGCAAGTCGCTGGACGACGAATACTCGCCGGAAAACAAGGCCCTGGCCCTGCTGATCGCCGCCCGCTCCGCCGGCGCCGCCGGCGACCTGGACAAACGCGACGGCTATCTGGCGCAGCTGGACGCCATGCCGCCGCGGCTGCAACTGGCGCGCCATATGCTGGACGCCGAGCTGAAGCTGGAAGCCAAGGACCCGCTGGGCGCCTTGGCCGCCATCGAACGCGCGCGCGCGCTGTCGCCCAATCTGACCAACGCCTTGCGGCTGGAATTGAAAGTCCGCTTGCTGCAGAAACAGCCGGAAGCGGTGCTGGCGCTGACCGAGAAACTGCTCAAGGCCGACGCGCTGGAGCCGGAACAGGCGCGGCGTTATCGCTTGGCCGCCTATCAGCAACAGCTGGTCACCCTGCTGGGCGGCCAGGAAATCCGCGACTGGCTGCGCCGCATCCCGGAAGCCGAGCGCAGCAATCCACAGTTGATGGACCAAGTGGTGGCGCGGCTGATCGTGTTGCAGGACTACGATTACGCCGCCACCCTGCTGGCCGGCGCGCTGGCCAACGACGATCACGACACCCCGGAGCTGTCCCGCGAGTTGGGCAAGCTGGCCGAGCACCTGAGCGAGGATAAACGCCTGGAGCTGCTGAAAACCGCGGAAAACTGGCTGAAGAAGCGGCCGCGCGACCACTGGCTGCTGATGGCCTTGGGCCGGCTGGCCTTGTGCCAGCAGCTTTGGGGCAAGGCGCAAAGCTATCTGGAAGCAAGCGCTTCGATCTCGCCGACGCTGTGCGCCCACGCCGAACTGGCGCGGCTGTTCGAAGCCACCGGCAAGGAAGAGCTGGCGGCTCAGCATTACAACAAGAGCCTGGAACTGGCGCTGAAGCAGGGCTGCTGATTCCGCACGCTTGATACAAAAAAGGACATGCTCCCGCATGTCCTTTTTTTATTGCCTTGTTATGCCCTCTCAACTCGACAGCAGCAGCACGCCCCAGGCCAGCGCCAGATAGCGCGCCGCCTTGCCAAGGGTCAACCACAAAATGCTGGACCACCAGGGCAGACGCAGCCAACCCGCGGCCAGCGGAATCGCGTCGCCAACCACCGGCAGCCAGGACAAGACCAGCACCGCCGGGCCGAAGCGCTGGAACCAGCCGGCCAGCCTCGGCGGCAACTCCTTGCGCGGCGCCAACCTCCCCAGCCACAGGCTAGTGACGCTGCCGGCGGTATTGGCCACCGTGGCCACCAGCAGGGCCGGCCACAGCCAGTCCGGCCATTTGTACAGAAAAGCGGACAACGCCAGCTCGGAATTACCGGGCAAAATGGTGGACGAGGTGAAGGCAGACACCGCCAACCCGCCCAGCCCCAGCCACACCAAGTGGCTCATTCATCAAACTCTATGGTTTCGCCGCAGGCGGCGGCGATGGCGGCACTGAGGGTGGAGAAGAATTCCGAGCCGTCGCGCGCGGCGATCCAGCGGCCGTCGCGGAAGGCGAAGTGGTAGCCGCCGCTCTTGGCCGCTATCCACAATTCCTGATTGGCGGTGTGGCGGTTGACGATGATCTTGGCGCCGTCGCTGAACTCGATATCCAGCACATTGCCGGACACCAGATAGTCGGCGTCCAGATCATTGTCGTCGATGGCGGCTTCGATGCGCGTGAAGATGGCGTCGGTGTGCCGCAGAAATTCGGTTTCGTTCATTGCGCTTTCCCGTTGAATGACGGCCTGGACGCCGTCTTGGCGCGGCTCAGGCCTTGATCGCCGGGCGCAACGTAATCACACGGCGCGCCGCAGCTTTGCTAGTATCGGGATTTTGCCACATTGGAACTCATTCGTATGCGCACCTTGCTGGCTTGTGCAAGCCTGACCCTGTTCTTGGCCGCCTGCGGCTTCAAAGGCCCGCTGTATTTGCCCGCCCCCGCAGCCAAGCCGGCCGCCGCCGCGCCCGCCGCCAAACCCGCGGTCAAGGCCGACGCCTCCTCCCCTCGCGCCGCGGCAGAGTCCGCCTCTCCCGCCTCTCCCGCCTCTCCCGCCTCTCGCTGACGGCTCCCGCCGCGCTTCCGGGCGGTGCGGCGACAGCGTAAAATGCTGAAGACATATTGATATTCCCACGCGGTTTCCTGCACATCAGTCATATCCTTTACACTCAAAGGCTGTATCTGCAGATAAAGGAGCCGCCGATGTCTCACTTCGCCCGTCACCTGGAACATCACACCATCGTCAACCCCTTCCCCGGCATCGTGAAGCTGGAGGCGGCGTTGGGCCACCGCATCGGCGCGCGCATCGGTTCCAATGAAAGCATGGCCAAGCCGGCCTCTCCGCTAACGGCGGAGTTCGGCGAGATGATGACGGAACTGGCCCGGCTCTACCCTGACCCTTACGCGCACGGACTGCGTCAGCGCGCGGCGGCCCACAACCGCGTGGACGCGAGCCAGGTACTGTTCGACACCGGCGCCGACAGCCTGATCCTGTTGGCCTTGCGTCTGGCCTGTAATGTCGGCGACGCGGTGGTATGCACCGCCGGCACCTATCCCACCTTCCGTTATTTCGCCGAAGGCGTGGGGGCGCGCATTCTGGAAGTGCCCTACCAGCAACAAGGCGACCGGCTGCAGGCCGATCTGCCGCGGCTGGCGGAAGTGGCTCGCGCCGAGCGTGCCGCCGTGCTCTATCTCGCCAACCCGGATAATCCCAGCGGCCACTACTGGAGCGCGGACGATATCCTGGCGCTGCGCGAAACCCTGCCTTCGTCCACGCTGTTGATCCTGGACGAGGCCTATGTCGATTTCTGCGTGGACGCGCAGGACGCGCCGCCGCAGGGCGCGCTGCCCAACACCCTGCGTTTGCGCACGCTGTCCAAGGCCTATGCGCTGGCCGGTCTGCGGGTGGGCTACGCCATAGGTCCGCAACACATCGTCGCCAAGGCGGACCAGATTCGGCCGCAATTCGCGCTGTCCAGCTTCGCCCAACTGGCGGCGCAAATCGTGCTGGACGATCCCGACTATTCCCGTCAGTTGATCGCCGCCACCATCCATCTGCGCGACAAACTATCCGACGCCTTGCGCGCGCGCGACCTCGTGGTGATGCCCTCGCACACCAACTTCGTCTGCATCGCCTATCGCGACGCCGCCAGCAGCGAGGCCATCCATCGCCAGCTGCTGTCCGACGGCATCGCCGTGCACCGCCCGCCGCACCCGGCGGTACGCCACTTGCTGCGCGTCACCGCGCAACCGCAGGCGCTGTCGGCCAAAGTGATGGCGGCGCTGGCGGAAGGTTAAGAAGCGGTTCAAAGCCCGCTGCGCGTCAGCGGGATGGATAGATGGGTTGAAACCCGCTTTGAAACGCTCATGTACCACGCGTACATTCTGCTTTCTCAGCGGGTTTCGTCTTGTCTTGCTCTCAAGACTTTGAACAGGCTCTCCCGCCCATAAAAAAGCCCTGGACCGGCAAGCGGCCCAGGGCTTGATCTTTCCCCATCCTTCTCACTCCGAAGTACTGGGATTCCAATACGCCTGACTGATGAAAGGCTGGGCCACCAGCTTGGCGGCGATCTCCTCCAGCTCCTCCCACTCCACCGAGGTGGACAGCAAGGTGGCGGTCATCTCCACCTCGTCGTCGCCGAAGGGCTCCACGTCCAGATCCCCCACCGGATACTTGGACTCCTCAAGCAGGTCGCTGAGCAAGGCCATTGCGTGTTTCTGGCCGGAACGGCTGGAGATCACGCACAACTGGTAAGTGACTTCGCTGGTTTCGTCGTCGATAGGCTTGCGGTTGATCGAGTTCACCACCGGACGCAGCAAGGTGTTGCTGGCCAACACGAACAGCGTGATCAGAAAAGCCTGGGGAATCTGACCCGCGCCGGCGCTGGCGCCGACTGCCGCCGAGCCCCACAAGGTCGCCGCGGTGTTCAAACCGCGCACGTTCAAGCCCTCTTTCATGATGGTGCCGGCGCCGAGAAAACCAACGCCGGACACCACGTAGGACGCCACCCGCGCCGCGCCGCCGGTGCCGTCCAGCTGCAGCGCCATGTCGACAAAGGCCGCCGCGCCCACCGCCACCAGGGTATTGGTGCGCAGGCCAGCGGTGCGCTGACGGAACTGGCGCT
Organism: Chromobacterium haemolyticum DSM 19808; assembly: GCF_000711885.1. Taxonomy (GTDB): domain Bacteria; phylum Pseudomonadota; class Gammaproteobacteria; order Burkholderiales; family Chromobacteriaceae; genus Chromobacterium; species Chromobacterium haemolyticum. Next base: position 35,359 of record NZ_JONK01000028.1, on the reverse strand, counting down.
CGTAGCCTATGGCCGAGCCCAGAATGAAAGCCGTCAACAGGCTGAGCAAGGTTTGCAGCAGACCAGACCCGTTGAAGCCCAGAAACTGCAGTAAGGTTTCCACTTGTTATTCCTCCTGCGGTCGATTGAAAAAACAGCCGTCCCGGCGCGCCGGGAAACAGTCTGGCAGTTTGCCACATCCACGTGACCGGGTCGTGTCCGGCCTAGCGGTTTTTACTCGCCCGGCAACCGGCAAAGTTGCCCAAGCCCAAAAAAATCGCAAACGCGGCGCGCCTGCTGACAACACGCTGTCAGCAGGGGGGCCGCACACTGCCCTCCATGGCCGCGACGCCGCCTCCGCCCCGTTGAACGCGAGGCAGCAACGCTCGCGGCCGGATCGCTCAAAACCCCTTTAAGGAGTGTGCCATGTCCCCTGTATTACACTGGTTTGAAATTCCCGTGCTCCAGTTCGAACGCGCCGTCGCCTTCTATCAGCAGGCATTGCAGCTAGAACTGCACGAGGAAAGCTTCGACAACGCCCGCATGGCGCTGTTTCCCAAAACCGGCGACAGTTGCGGCGGCGCGCTGCTGAGCTGCCCGCAAGCCCGCCCCCACGTAGACGGCGTGCGCGTCTATCTGGATGGCGGCGCCGATCTGGACGCCACGCTGGAACGGGTCAAAACCGCCGGCGGCATCGTGGTGCAGCCCAAGACCCGCTTGCCGGAAACCTGGGGGCACATCGCACTGTTTTCCGATCTGGAAGGCAATCTGATCGGCCTGCACAGCGCCGCATGAGCCGTCGCTACTGGATAGGCGTGGCCAGCCGCGACCATGTGCGGCGCGGGCTGGCCGGCAGCTTCGCCCAGCTCTGCCATGGCAAGGCCGCGCCGCTCAAGCGGATGGCGGCCGGCGACGGCCTGATCTATTACTCGCCGGTGCTCAGCCTGGAAGGGCGCGAGCCCTGCCAGCGCTTCACCGCCATCGGCCAGGCGATGGGCGACCGAGTCTACCCGTTCCGGGTCAGCGCCGATTTCGAGCCCTACCGGCGGAACATCGCGTTCTGGCCGGCAGAGGACGCCGAAATCCGGCCGCTGCTCGGCCAATTGATCTTCATCGCGGATCCGGCGCGCTGGGGCTACGCCTTTCGCTTCGGCCACCTGGAAATCGGCCGCGCCGATTTCCTGTTGATCGCGCGCGCGATGCGGGCGACACTGCCGCCATCCATGCTGCGGGAACCCGACTAAATATGCGCCGAGCCGACCGACTGGTTCAAATCCTCTTGCTGCTGCGCGGCCGCCGCCGCACCACTGCCCGGCAGTTGGCCGAATGGCTGGAAGTGACGCCGCGCACTGTCTACCGCGATATGGCGGATCTGATGGCCAGCGGCGCGCCGCTCAACGGCGAAGCCGGCGAGGGCTATTGGCTGGAAGCCGGCTTCACGCCGCCGGCGGTGGCGTTTTCCGCGCGCGAACTGGCGGCGCTGGAAGTGGGCGCGCGCATGCTGGCGGCCTGGGCGGACCGGGACACCGCCGCCGCGGCGCAATCGGCGCTGGGCCGCATCCACGCGGTGCTGGGGTCCTCCGGCCTGCCGCCGGAGCCGCTGTACGCGCCCACTGCGGGCAATTACCCGCGCGAGCGGCTGGCGCCGCTGCGCGACGCCATCGTCTCCCGCCAAGCGCTTTGGGTGGATTACCGCGACGAAAGCGGCCGCGATAGCCAACGCGCGCTGTTGCCGCTGGCTCTGTTTTTCTGGGGCGACCGCTGGCTGCTGGCGGCCTGGTGCGGCCTGCGCCTGGACTACCGCAGCTTCCGCGTGGACCGGCTGCAAAGCTGGCGCGACACCAACCTGAGCTGCCCGCCCGACGTCAGCCTGGCCGGCTATCTGGGCCATGTCGACAGCGACGGCCGGGCGTTGGCTTGGCTGGAGCGACACCAGCGCCAGCCCTGGCACCAAGAATAAGCGATGCCTGACTGGCGTCGCTGCCCGTTCAAGGCAGCAGGATAATAGAGCCGCTAGTCTTGCGCCCTTCCAGATCGCGGTGCGCCTGCGCGGCCTCCGCCAAGGGATAACGATGCGATGGCGCCACCTTGACCCTGCCGTCCGCCACCCGATCAAACAAGGCTTGGGCCGAGGCCTCCAGCTCCGCGCGGCTGGCGATGTAATCGGCCAGCTTGGGCCGGGTAAAGAACAGCGAGCCGCGACTGGTCAGCTCCAAAGGCGCGAACGGCGGCACCGCGCCGGACGCGTTGCCAAAGCTGACCAACATGCCGCGCGGACTCAAGCAAGCCAGCGATATCTGGAAAGTATCCTTGCCGACCGAGTCATAGACCACCGGCACGCCCTGTCCGCCGGTGATCTCGCTGACTCGCGCCACCACGTCTTCGCGGCTGTAATTGATCACATGCTGGCAGCCCAGGCCGCGCACGATGTCGGCCTTGGCGTCGGAACCAACAGTGCCTATCACCGTCGCGCCCAGCGCCGTCAGCCACTGCACCGCGATCTGTCCCACTCCGCCGGCGGCCGCGTGCCACAAGATGGTTTGGCCCGGCCTCACCGGGTAGGTGCGTTGCACCAGATACTCCACAGTCATGCCCTGCAACATCATGCAGGCGGCGGATTCGTCGCTGATGCCGTCGGGAATCTTCACCAGCACCGCCGCCGGCAGCAAGCGCTCGGTGCTATAAGCGCCCAGCGGGCCTCCGGCGTAAGCGACGCGGTCTCCCACCGCCAGACCGGACACCCCCGGCCCCAACGCTTCCACCACCCCGGCCGCCTCCTGGCCCAGGCCGGACGGCAGCGGCAACGGATACAGACCACTGCGCTGATAGGTATCGATGAAGTTGACGCCGATGGCGGTATGACGCACCCGCGCCTGACCCGGTCCCGGAGCGGTCAGCTCCTGGCTTTGCAGACCGAGCACTTCCGGCCCGCCGGTGTGGGAGAAAACGATGGCTTGAGTCATGGCAGCCTCCTAGGCTCAAAAAATCCAGTGTGCGACGGCGGAGCCGTCCCAGGCAAGCCGCTGTCGCAGAACAGGCTGTTTCTACATCAAACCAAGCATTGTCCGCGCCCCCAAGCCAGCACTTCCGGCAGGATGCGCGGCCAGGCTTCAAGTCTATGGTCATCGCCGTTGAACACTGTCTGGCGGCAGTCCAGATACAGCGCCGCCGCTTCACGCCAATCCAGCACCTCGTCGCAACTGCCCAACAGCAGCCAGTAACGGCGCGCGGACGGCTGGGGCACGCGCAGCCCCAGCAAGGCGTGCATATCAGCGTCGCTCAAGGTGTAGACCACGCCGGTGTAGGGGTTGGTCTGCTCGCCGATGAAACGCGCCAAATCGTCGTAAGGCCGCACCGCCGGATTGATCAGCACCGCCGGGCGTTGATGGCGCTCGGCCAAAAAGGTAGCGTAATAACCGCCGAGCGAACTGCCGATCAGCAAGGTGTCGGCCGGCAAGGACGCCACCAGAGCGGACGCCTGCTCGATCGCCTCGGCCGGATGGGGGGACAGCTGCGGACAATGCAAGGTCGCATCGAACGCGTTCTGTTGCAAATAAGCGGCGGTTTCGTTCGCCTTCAGCGATTGAGGACCGGAATTGAAGCCGTGCAGGTAGACAATATGCATGCGGATGGGAACAAACAGTCAATAAAGCGTTCATTCTAAATGGCCATCGTCCCAAGAAAAACCCTGGCAGCCGCGGCTGGCAACCGTCCTTTCGACGGGCTTGCCAATACATTCGCATGAATGATACAAAAACGCGGAAAAAATAATAAAACCGACGATTTATGCCACTTAAGCGCGGTTTACAAAGATAACAGGAGAACATAAATGCTTGCCACCTTGCCGGACAACGCCCTCGTCGCCGACGCCACCACCACCAAACCCTACTCCGTAGCCAGCCTGATCATGGCGTGCGGCTTTCTGCACCACAGCGCGCAGGCTTTTCTAGACGACGTGCGCGCGGACCAGGCGCTGATCCGTTCCGGCTTCTGTCCGCGCCACCATGTTCACGTGGACCGCGACGGCCAGGCCACGGTGGACGGCTTCGTCCATGAACAGGTGGGCTTGCTGCTTCAGCACAATGCCTCCCTGCATTTCGCCTTGCATGAAATGCTGATGCAGTTCGGCCCGGACGCCTGCAACGACACTCTGGCCGGCATCATCGTGCGCGGCCTGCGCGGCGTTCAGGATTGGCAGGCCGCCTGCCAGTGCCTGGCGGCGATGCGCCGCGGCCCGGCCCGCGCCTGAGCAGGTTTCAAGCCGTCATGCCGGCGGCTTGGCCCGCTTGGCCAGGTCCAAGGCCTTGAGCCTGGCGCCGACATCGCCCTGCGCGGCCGCCTTGGCGTACCAGCGGATCGCCGCCGGCAAGTCCCGCTCCACCCCGTCGCCATGCTCGTACATGCTGGCGATCAGATACTGCGCGCCCACGTCGCCCTGCCGGGCGGCCTTCTCGTACCAATACGCCGCCAGCCGGTAATCCTTGGCCACGCCGCGACCGAGGAAGTACTGAGTGCCCAGATCCAGCTCTGCCGGCAGATAGCCTTGATCTGCGGCCAACCGGAACCAACGCGTCGCCTCGGCTTGCGACTTGGCCACCTGCTGGCCGTTTTCGTACAACACTCCCAAGGCGTGCTGCGCCTGCGGCAGACCTGCGTCGGCTGCGCGACGCAACCAGCGCTCTCCCTGCATCCGGTCAGGCGCGCCGCCCTCTCCTCTCCAATGCATCATCGCCAGATCGAAAGCAGCCACCCGGTCGCCCGCCTGGGCCGCCTGCTCGAACTGCCTTCGCGCGGCGGCGTAGTCCCCATGCTGATAACTGGCCCAGCCGGCCACCTCCGTAGCCAGCGACGCCAAGGCCCACATCGCCAATATCCCGCCTGCCCACACTTTCATCGCCGCTCTCCCCACCAGCCTGTCCTGAGAACCTGTTCAAAGTCTCGCGAGCAAGAGCGAGACAAGGCGAAAACGGCTGAGAAAGCGGAATGTACATGGGGTACATGAGCATTTCGAAGCCGGTTTCAACGCGGTATCGCCGATGCGTAGCAGACGATGAACAGGTTATGAGAGCTTAGTCGGCGGCGGCGGGGGAATCTGTCGGCGCCCGTTCCCACGGCGGCGGCTCGCCGCCCAGCCGTCTATCGATGAACTCCAGAAAAGCGCTCACCTTGGCCGGCACGTGCTTGCGCTCGGGAAACACCGCGTACACCGCGTGCAGCGGCAGAGGGTAGCGCTCCAGCAAGGGCAGCAGCCGCCCGGCGGCCAAATCCGCCCCCACAATGAAGGTGGGCATTTGAGCAATACCGGCGCCGGCCAAAAGCGCGTCGCGCAGGGCCTCGCTGTTGTTGACCAGATAATTGCCGCGCGGCTCCACCGCCACCGGGCCGTCAGAACCTTGCAACGTCCACGCCGCGCCGCCGCGGTAATAGGCATAGCGCAGGCAGTTGTGCCCGGCCAGCTGCGCCGGCGTTTCCGGCCGGCCATGGCGCGCCAGGTAGGCGGGGGCGGCGCAGATCACGCTGCGACAAGGAGCGATACGGCGGGCGATCAAGCTGGACTCCGGCAAATGGCCGATGCGGATCGCCAGGTCGAAGCCGCCTTCCACCAAATCCACCATCCTGTCGTCCATCTGCATGTCCAGCTGCACCCCCGGATAAGCGGCCAGGAAATCCGGCGCCAGCGGCGACAAATGCAGCCGGCCGAACACCATGGGCACGCTGATGCGCAGCAACCCTCGCGGCTGGCTCTGCAAACGAGCGATGGCGTCTTCGCCCTCGCGCGCCAGAACCAGCGCCTGACGCGCGTAAGCATGGTATTGCGCGCCGGCCTCGGTCAGATGCAAGCGCCGGGTAGTACGCTGCAACAGTCGGACTCCCAGCCTCGCCTCCAGCAAGGAAACGCGCTTGCTGACCGCGGATTTGCTCAAGCCTAGTTTGCGGCCGGCGGCGGCAAAGCTCCCGCATTCGATCACCGCGACAAACAAGGGCAGCGCGGCAAAACGTTCGCTCTCGTCCGTATTGTCCACTTTTACTCCACTATCCGTTTCCAACAAGCCGGATTATCGCCTAAAGCGCCACGATATATAGTGTCCGCAATGTCTCATACGGAACAAAGTCATGGACGCAAAACAACTGGACAGCCCGCTGGCGCTCGCCGCCGGCGCGATGCTCGCCTGGATGATTCATTGCAATAGTTTGCTGGCCGCGCACAGCGGCCCGCTGCAAGCCTCGTGGCTGGCGCACGGCCTGGGCGCGCTGACCGCGTTGGCGCTATGGCGCGCGACGACGCGATCGAATCCTGCGCCGGCCTCCTGCCGCCCGCCGCCTCGCTGGGCCTATCTAGGTGGCCTGCCCGGCGCGCTGACGGTGGCGCTGTCCGCTGTCGCGGTCAATAGCCCATTGGCGCTGGCCGGCACCCTGGCCTTGGCCATCGCCGGCCAATTGCTGTTCAGCCTGCTGTGCGAACGCTGCGGCTTTCTCGTCGCGCGGCGCGCGTTAACCCGCCACGACGCGCACGCCGCCTTGCTAGTGCTGAGCGGTTGCGCCGTCCTGATCTCCGCCATCTGAAGGAGGCGACATGACCGCTTACATCCTGCTGGCCCTGCTCAACGGCGTTTGCATCGGCGCCAGCCGCGCCGTCAACGGCCGCATGGCCCAAGAACGCGGCGCTTTCGCCGCCTCCTGGTGGAACCATCTGATAGGCTTCCTGCTGCTTAGCGCGCTGCTGCCAATCCTAAGCGGCGCGCCCGTCGGCGGCCTCGCCAACGCGCCGGCCAGCGCCTATCTGGGTGGCGCGCTAGGCGCGCTGTTCGTAGCCGTCAACAGCCACGTGCTGACGCGGCTAGGCATGATGAAAACCACCTTGCTGGTGATAACCGGTCAAATGCTGACCGGCATCTTGCTGGACCGCCTGACCGGCCTTGAGCGCCCGGCACTGACCCAGTTGCTGGGCGCTGCGCTGCTTCTGGCCGGGTTGTGGCTGGCCAGACGTCCGCGCACCGGCGCGCGCGCCTGAACCGACGCCGAGAATCGCCGCGCAATGCTTGCTATGCTGAAAGTCCACCCCGCGCGGCTAAAAAACCATGGTTCCACCCCAAAACCCTCATCCCGAGCGCCAGCTGTACCGCGACGCGGACGGCCGCTATTGCGCGCGGCTGGGCGGCTATCAATTCAGCAGCGTGTTCCAGCCTCTGTTCTACCGCAGCGGCGGCGTGTTCGGCTATGAAGCGCTGCTGCGCGTGCGCACGCAAGACGGCCAGACGCCGCCCCCCGACGCCTTTTTGTCCGGGTTGCCGCCGGAATTGGCGCTGGAAGCCGACCAACTGGCCCGGCTGATCCACATCCGCAACTTCGCACAAAGCGGCCAGTCCGGCTGTCTGAGCCTGAACCTGTTGGCCCAGACAGCGGTGGTGGACAACCACGGCCGCAGTCACCTTCCCCTGCTGCAAGGCCTGTTGGACTCCTTGGAACTGGACAGCGCCGGCGTGATTTTCGAACTGCCGGAATACGAGGTGGAGCACCACGGCCAACCGTTGATCAACAGCCTGCGCCTGACCGCCGAGGCAGGCTTCGGCCTGTCGGTGGACGACTTTGGCGCAGTGGCCGCGCGTCACGGCAAGGTCAAGTCGCTGTGCCCGGACCTGATCAAGATCGACCGCAGCCTGCTGCTGGACTATATGTCCGGCGAACGCCACCGGCTGCCGGTGCTGCTGGAACTGGGCTGGCAGATAGGCTGCCGCATGGCGGTGGAAGGCATTGAGAGCCGGGAACAACATCTGGCCATGCAGGAGCTGGGCGTAGAGCTCTACCAGGGCTTCTATCTGGGCAAACCGGCCGAGTTGCCGGTGACCTGCCAGCTGTGACCGGCGCGGTCCAGCCCCAGGCTGGCCAACGCCAAAGCGGCCAGAGCCGCGCCCAGCCAAACCGGCGCGCGCAGGCTCCAGCCGGCGTCCAGCAGCGCGCCGCCGCCCCAGGATCCCAACATCAAGCCCAGATTGACCACCGACATGTGAAGGCTGTTCACCATAGGTCCGCTGCCGCCGGCGCGCACTACCCGCGCCACCATCGCCGGATTCATCGGCAAACCAGCCAGGCCCAACAGCAGTACGCAAGCCGCCGCGGCAGCCCGCCATTGCGCCAACAACGCCAGCGCCACCAAAGCCGCCAACAACGTCAGCAAACCAACGCGCAGCACCCAGCGGGTATGACGATCCGCCCACCTGCCGCTGCATAAATTGCCCGCCACTGTCGCCAGCCCATAACCGGCGAACAGCCACGGCAACGTCGTGGCGTCGAAGCCGCTGATCTGGGTAAACAAGGGCGCCAGGTAGGTGAAGGCGGCGAATACCGCGCCTATGATCAGACCGCTGCTCAGATAAGCCGCCCACAAACTGCCACGCGCCAGCCGTCGGCCTTCTTCGCCCAGGCTCAGGGCGCGCGGCGCGGAGCCGGACGGCGTCAGCGCGGCAATGCCCGCCGCGGCCAGCACCACCATCATCGCCACGAGCCAAAAGCTCAAGCGCCAGCCCCAGTGCTGATCTACCCAGGCAGCCAGCGGCAAGCCGGCCACCGAAGCCAGCATCAAGCCATTGAGCACCAGCGCGGCGGCGCGCGCCACCCGATGTTCGCCCACCAACTCCGCCGCCAAGGCCAGCGCCACGCCGAAAAAGGCCGATTGCGCCACGCCGCAGATCAGCCGCGACCACAGCATTTGTTGGTAATCTCCGGCCAACGCCCCCAAAACCTGGCCAGCCAGGAACAAGAGCAACAGACCAATGAGGCTGTGCTTGCGCCGCGCCGCGCGCAGCAGCCAAGTCAGCACCGGCCCGCCCAGCACGACACTGGCGGCGAAGGCCGACACCAGATTGCCCACCGCCGGCAAGCCGACGCCCAAGGCCACCGCCAGCGACGGCATCATCCCTGCCACCATGAACTCCGACGTCGCCATCGCAAAAATGCATAAACCCAGCAGATACACCGTTGCCGGCATCGCCGCCTCGCCGTTTTTGCCCGCCATTCCTCTTCTCCCGTATCGCCATTGAATGAAGGCTTATGCTAGATTTCTTGGCGAAACGGAAAAATAGTCTTTAATTCCTTAGATAACGGAAAAATTTTCTGTAATAGCGAGGTTTGCATGGAGAAAATGAGCGGCATCGAGCTGTTTGCCCACATCGCCCAGCAAGGCAGCCTGGTGGCAGCCGGACGGCAATTGGGCATTTCCGCCTCAGCCGCCGGCAAGGGGCTGGCGCGGCTGGAGGCACGATTGGGCGCCCGCCTGGTTCAGCGAAGCACGCGGCGGCTGACCCTGACCACGGCCGGGGAACAATACTTGCAACGATGCCTGCGCATTCTGGATGAAGTGGAAGCCGCCGAACGCGAGCTGCAACAGGGTCAGGCCGCTCCCCGCGGCCGGCTGAAAGTCGGTCTGCCGCATGAATGCGGGGTGCTGGCCCCACATCTGGCAAGCTTCATGCAAAGCTACCCGGAAATTGAGCTGGACCTGGACTATAGCGACCGCCTGGTGGATGTGATAGGCGAAGGCTTCGATGTAGTGATCCGCGGCGGCGAGCCCGGCGATTCACGCTTGAGCGCTCGCCGGCTGGGCGCTTATCGCATGCGGCTGGTGGCCGCGCCGGCCTACTTCGCCCGCTGCGGGGAGCCGGCGTCGCCGGCAGATCTGGCGCGACACCGCTGCCTGCATTATCGCTACCCTCGCAGCGGCAAGCTGGCGCCGTGGCCGCTGAGCGGCGTCGATGCCCAGACTTTGCCGGTCAACGCCTGCGGCAACACAGGCGACGCGCTGATCCAGTTGGCCGAACAAGGCGCCGGCATCGCCTGCTTGCCGGACTTCACCGTGCGCCGCCAACTGGCGGAAGGACGGTTGCAAGCGCTGCCGGAAGCCTGGGCGGAACGCCGCGGCACCCTCTACCTGCTATGGCCCAGCGCGCCCTATTTGCCTCCGCGGCTGCGCGCCTTCATCGACTTCTTTGCTGAGCGCGGCTTCCCCGGGGGCTGAGAGCGTGTTCAAAGTCTCGCGAGCAAGGGCGAGACAAGGCGAAAACGGCTGAGAAAGCCGGGTGTACGAGGGGTACATGAGCAGTTTGAGCTTGTACTCACCGTGCAACGCTTCACAAAGTGCAGCAGACTTTGAACAAGCTCAGAGAGACTCACGGCGCCGACACCAGCCGGTCCGCCATCGCCTTGATCGCCCGCATTTGCACCCCGCTCTTCCAGGCGAAATTCACGCCGGTGTAGCCAAACCAGTCCCAGCAGCCGTTCGGGTTGCCCGGCGGCATCGCCGTGGTTTGGGGGTACAGCACGATGATGCGGTTGTTGTCCGCCCACTCGTTGTAGCCGGCATGAGCATAATAGGCGTCGCCGACGGCGCCGGCGTATTGCCGGCAACCGTGCAGCGCCACATGCACCTTGCAGGCCTCGCCCTCGGCGCAGACGCGCGGCACATAGACATAGCCCTCGTCCGCCAAGCTGCTGCCTGGCGGCGCGTACGGCTTCTGGTCGAAAACCGTCACTTGGCTGCTCAATTGGGCAGCGCGCGGCTGCAAGGGGCCGTAAATCTGCTTCAGGATCGCGCCCGCCTGATCGTAGCCTTCGCCCTTCCAGTCGCAATGGTTGACGTAAGGCGACTTGGTTTCGCCGCAGTCATTGCCGTAAGTGGGCGTAATCTGGGCATGGCCGGCCGGCAGGCCGCGCGGATATTCAATACGCGCCGCCGGCACCCCCAGCTTGCGGAAATAGCTCTCAGCGCTGTCCACCACCGCCGTCTTCACGGTGTTGTCCTGACTGCCGCTGAACAGATAGACGCGACGCTTGGCCAAATTGGACAAGGGATCGATCTGCCCGCTCAGCGCGAACTGCTGGGTCGCCAATACCAGGCCGCCCACCGCCGGCGGCGGTCCGCTCATGCAGGCCGGCGCGCCCGCCAGCGTGCCCTTGGAACAATAATAGGGCCCGCCCGCCACCACGCCGACGCCGCGCACCGAGGCGGAAAACGCCACCTGGTACTGCACCGCCATGAAGGCCCCGGACGACAGGCCGGATACCGACGACTGCCGAGCGTCGCCGCGATACGCCGGCAGCGGTTCCGCCGCCGCAACCATCTGCGCCAACGTCAACGCCAGCGCCCCTCCCCACCACCAGCCCAGTTTCAGCATAAGTCCTCCTTTCGCGCGAAGCCCGCACTCCGCCTGGATTATGGCGCTGCCCGCCGGCAAAAATCACCCCAATGTCATGTTTAGTCGGCAAATCGGTCAGTCTTTTTCCTACGCCCAAGCCCTTTTACGGCCACCGGCGCTGTCCCGTGCCGCCGCTATTCCGTACTATTCCCGTTTTATCAATGACAAGAAGAACGGCATGCTACCGCTTCCCGCGCCCCCCATCGCCGGCCTGCGCACCTCGCTGCTGATCGGCCTGACGCTAATGCTCGTCGCCTGCAAAGCCGAGCCGCCGCCGCCCGCCACGAGACTTGACACGGCCAGTTCACCGACCGCCGCCGGCCAGGTGCGCCGCTTGAGCGCCTTGCCGGCCGGCGTCGAACTGCGTGGCAAGCTAAGCGCCGCCTACGGCTGGACGGACAACACCGGCGAAAACCTGTTGGTACTGGCGGAGCAACAGGAAGCCCGCGGCCCCGACGGCACCCAAAACGCGACGCTCTACGCCGCGCAATATGTACTGGGCCAAGACAGGCCGCGAAGGCTGTGGATGCTCAGCGACGGAGTAACGCGTTGCGAGTTCGACGCCAGCGCGGCCTTCGATCTAGACGCCATCGGCTTTCCGGACCTTAACCGCGACGGCGCCTTGGAAACCATTGTCGGCTATCGCAGCACCTGCGCCAGCGACGTCAGCCCCAATGACTACAAGCTGATCCTTCATGTGGGCAAAACCAAGTACGGACTGCGCGGTCTGGACCGCCAAGGCGTGCGCTGGCTGGACCCGGACAGCGGCCACTTGACCGGCCTTCCGCTACCCGACGACTGCAGCCCGCAGGGCCAACGGGCGCTGCAAGCCAAAGGTTGGGAAAAAGACTTCGAACCGCCCTACTTGCCCGGCTGCTACACCGACGAGAACGACTTCACCGCAGCGCCGCCGGCCTTTGCCCGTCACATGCGCCAACAGTGGTTCGCACTCATGCGCCAACAGGAAGAAAGCTGGCTCAAACAACAACATGAATGAGCTCAAAGCAGGCTCTGGTGCAGCTGACCATTCGATATACATATTGATAATTCTTGCTGAAATAAAATCGGAGCCATCACACACGCGTATCCTAAGGATTTCCATGGCCTCCGATTTTTCCCTCCCACGGCGCGGCATCCTTCGCTTATGGCTGAGCCTTGCCCTTGCGTTGACCTTGAGCGCCTACGCCGCGCCTGAGCAAAATACCGACGCCTCCGTCGCACTCGCAGACTAGCAATCTGCCCACTTTGCACGCGCCCAAGGGGTCGTTAACACGTGTGGCCAGCAGAGGCTGCATCATGCTGTTCAAGGCCGACGCGCCCATGATGACCAAAGTGTTGGCTAATCCCCTCCTGGCCAACAACGCCGCTGTACGCGACAAACAGGCCTACGCCGCCGGTTTCGACACCTTCCGCCTGGGTTACTTCAGCTCACGCCATCTGCCGGCTCGTCTGGCGCAGCAACACCCAACACAACGCTAAGCCGCGCGGGGGGCGCTGGGTGCCAATCCGCAATCCCCTCCCCTATCACCGCTGCCTCCCCGACGCCCGCGCGCCTGCATTCTCTTGACTCTCACTATGTCCCCCGGTTTCAGCACGCACTCGCACGAAACGTAATTTTTTGCAGTAAATAATAAATGTTATTCATTTTAAAATTTACAATCATGGCAATCGATGCCTTTGTTTTGATAGTTTTGTAAATTTCCATACCCGCCAAAAACCAGGAAAATCCACCTCACGCCACCCCGGTCCGGAACGCAAAAAACCCCAGGGGCGCCACCACGCCATCCTGGGGTTGAATTAAGAACCGCTAACAAAACCTCGCAGAAAAACTGCGCCAAGGCACGCCGACGCGCAGCAAATCGTAAAGAGGTTCCAAGTCGCAGAGCGAACGACTCAATTAAGACTCACAGTACCCAATTTTCGAGACGCCGCGCCTCAATCCACACCTCCGCCTCCCACTCCCTAAGTCATGACAAAAGCAAGTATTGACTGGCCTCACTCAACGGCGTTTGCCATGTTTATTCCGACAATTCGCGTTTCAACCAGCCTGATTAATGACGGCTTCAATGCGGTAGCCATCCGGGTCCACAACGAAGGCCGCGAAATAATGACTCCCATAATGGGGCCGTAAGCCCGGCGCGCCGTTGCAGCGTCCGCCGTGCAGAAGGGCCGCCGCATGAAACGCGCGGACCTGCTCGGGTGTGCCGGCGGCAAAAGCCAGATGAAATCCATCTCCGGGGAGCACGAGCTCCGGCACCCATTTGAGAGACAACTTGTCACCCCCGCCTGCTTTGCCGTATCCCACGGCCGTGTCGTGCTCAAACACCCGGACGTAGCCCAAAGGGGCTAGTGCCGCATCGTAAAAAGCGCCGGAGCGACCCAAATCGTGGACGCCGAAAGAGATGTGGTGGAGCATGTTTTTTTCCAATCGATGAAGTTCATATCAATGGCAAGGCAAGCTACCCAGATCGGCCATACCGCGCGTCATGCGGACTGTCATGCCTCTCCATACGACTCAAAGCCCCACCCACGGCCAAAGCAAAGGCCGCCCGAAGGCGGCCTGTTCTCATGCGGCAGGGTATAGCGTCAAGACCACCCCAGCCCGGCCAATTCCTCCGCGCTCAGATGCCGCCATTCGCCCTGCGGCAGTTCACCCAGCTCAACGCTGCCCAAGCTGATGCGATGCAACTGTTCCACGCGGTTGCTGGCCGCCGCCACCATGCGTTTGACCTGGTGGTACTTGCCCTGAGTGATGGTCAGCAGGATCACGTGGCTGTCCAGCTGTTCAATGCTGTCGGCGGCAAACTCCTCTCCTTCATCATTCAGGTAGACCCCGCTTTGCAGCTTGGCGATGAACTCCTCGCTGGCCGCGTGCTTCAGCGTGACCTGGTAACACTTTGGAACCTGCTTCTTCGGAGAGCTGAGCGCATGCACAAACTGACCGTCGTTGGTCAATAAGATCAGACCGGTGGTGTCCACGTCCAGCCGGCCCACCGCAGTGATGCCCAGATTGCCGAACTGATACGGCAGCAGCCGGTAGATGCCGGGATTATGCTGCGGCTTGTGCGAGGTTTCGTAATTGGGCGGTTTGTGAAACAGCAGGTAAAGCGGGCCGTTCACCACGTCCCAGGGTTTGTCGTCCACCACCAATTGCCGGATCTCGGCCAATTCCACCTGCTGGCGGTAGTTGTCGACGATCTCGCCGTTGAGTTCGACCAGGCCGTACTCAATCAGCTGCTTGCATTCCTTGCGGCCGCCAAAGCCTTGTTGTTGCAGTAGTCGGTAAAGTTCCATCACTGGATGGTAGCACACCGCCCCTGGCGCGCCCTCCGCCGTCAGGACACCAGCGGTTGCGCCGGGTCCGCCACGCACACCCGGTCGCGCCCCTCTTTCTTGGCCCGATACAAGGCCGCGTCGGCGGCAGACACCACGCTGTCGGCATCCGTGCCGTGCAATGGACACAGGGCCAACCCCACCGACAAGGTGACGCGGATGTCGTGGCCGCCGGCTGCGATGGGCAAGGCGCGCACATCGCGGCACAGCTGCTGCGCCTTGACATGGGCGTCATCCAGCGACGCGCCGGGCAGCAAGATGAAAAACTCTTCGCCGCCGTAGCGGCAGACAATGTCGCCACTACGGAAAGCGTCGCTCAGATGCGCCGCCAGCGTCGTCAACACCGCGTCCCCGCACTGATGGCCGTACTGATCGTTGATATGCTTGAAATGATCCGCATCGACCATCAACACCGCAACATCGCGATGCACCGCCAGCATATGGCTGAGAACGCGCGGCAAAATGTCGTCCAGATGGCGGCGGTTGAACAGGCCGGTCAGCGGATCGCGCAGCGTCTGTTCTCGCAAGCCTTGTTGCAGCAGTTCTATTTCGTTCAGATTCTGGCGCAGCGCCTGATTGGCTTGCAGCAAATCCTGCTCCAGCCGTTTGCGCTCGCTAATATCTTTGATACCGTTGATCACGAACCAGCCGTCGTCGGCGCGAACCACGGAACAGGAAATCAGCGCCCAGAACTCCCGGCCGTCCGCGGCGCGCAACCGTACTTCTCGATCCCGCACACAGCCGCCTACGCGCAGCAGCGAGGACACGCGCTCGCGCTCGGCCGGGTCCACGTAGAAGTCCTGCACCTTCAGCGGCTTTCCGGGCGCAAGGCGCTCGCGGAACAGCTCCTCGGCGCGGACATTGGCGTAAATCAGTTCGCCTCCTTGTAAACGGTTCATCGCCAACGGAAACGGCGCGGCGTCCGCCATCAGCCTCAAGCGCGCCTCGCTGTCCGCCAAATCCCGGGTTCTGGCGCGAACCTTGCCCTCCAGCTGGCGGTTGACAACTCGCAGCCTGGCCTCGGTGCGGCGCAGATCCACCGCCAACGCGCCAAACACCAGTAGGGTGGAGGTCTGGATCAGCATCAGCATGCTGAGGGTCAGCAAAGCCTGCTGCCCCCCGTGACCGAAAGCGCCGCGGCCGAATACCGCGCCAACCAAGGCCAGCAGCAAAATGCCCAGCGACAAACCATGCGCCAGCCGCAGCCGCTGACGGAACGCGAACCATAGCAAGGGCAGGCTGAAACAATAAGGCAGCGCGGCGTATCGCCCGGTGCTGTCGTCTATGCCCAACATGGCCAGCCCTGCGGCCAGCAAGGTCATCCAGGCGATCAGACCATCCAGCGTGTTGAGGCCGGCCTGACCTTCGCCGGCTCCCGCTCGTCTAAACAGCAGCAGACTAGGCGCCAGACTGAAAATACCGGCCAAGTCCCCCAGCCACCAGGCGATAAAGTGGCGACCCAGCGGCAATAAGGGCTGCGGCTGGCCATGCAGCAGGGCCACCGTGCCGCCCATGGCGGCGATGGCGGCGGCCAACGCCGCGCCGGCGATGAAGGCCAACACATAAGACAGGCTGCGCAAGGGCAAGCGCCGGCCGCAGCGGTAGCGCACCAGCAAAGCGCCCAGCAAGCTGCCCACCGTGTTGGCGCCGGCAATCAACAAGGCGTCCGCCAGCGGCAGCTGGCGCGACGTCAGGCTGAACAGCAAGGAGCCCGCAGCCAGCCCCACGCCGTAGCGCTGCCCGCCGCGCAAGGCAACCGCCATGGCCAGGCCGGCCGGAAACCAGGCTGGCGTCAGCCAGGTTTCCGCGTCCATGAAACCCGCCATCAATAGCCGCGCCAAGCCCCAATAGGCCGCGGCGACGCCAAACTGACGCCACGCGGCCGCCAGGAAACCCGCGGCGGAACGCCTCCATCGCTGCATGCATGTCTCCACCTTCTCTGCGCGCAGCCGCGGCGGCTGGCGGACGCAGGAGGACTTCTGCCGATCACAAGCCGGCTGTGAGAACCTGTTTACGATCTGCTGCGCATCGTGAGACGCCCCATGGTGAGTACCGCTTCGAAATACTCATGTACCACGCGTACATTCCGCTTTCTCAGCCGTTTTCGCCTTAGCTCGCGAGACCGTCAACACATTCTGAGCGCGGCCGATGCTCCAGACCGCGCCCGGACAGGGACGCGGGACGGGAAACGCCGCTTTTTAGTCAATATAGATATTCCTATGCGATTCCACCGTCATTTATTGGCTTGCCAATTGCGAGCGCGCGACAGCCGGCGCGCTATCTTGCTGATTCACATCGCGATTGAAGAAATGATACTTATCATCTAAAACGGAATCACCGCTTCGTCATTGCGTTGCGCCACCCCGTAGTCGAACAGGAAGGTCAACGATGCGCTACAGCTCAACTCACAAGACCGAAACCCGTCAACGGATCCTGACCATGGCCTCGCTGCGCTTTCGCGCTGAAGGCGTGGCCAATGTCGGCATCGCCAATCTGATGGCGGATCTGGGACTGACCCATGGCGGCTTTTACGCCCACTTCCACAGCAAGGACGACCTAGTGGCGCAATCCTGTCGCCAGGCATTGCTGGATATGAACGAGATTTGGCAGGCTCAATTGGAACAGGCGCCGCGCGGCGCCGGGCTGAAACGGCTTGCCAAGGATTATTTGAGCGCGGCGCACAGGGATTTTCCCGACTCCGGCTGCGCCGCCGCCGCGCTGGCCGGGGAGTTGGCTCGCCACGACAAAGCCACCCGCCAGGCGTTTTCCGAGGGCTTGCAGGCCTTGCTGCACACCTTGCGCCAAGCGCAACAATGCGACACGGCGGCCGGAGCGCGGCCGGCGCTGGCGCCCGAAGCCTGCCTGGCACTGATGGTGGGCGCCTTGCTGCTGTCTCGCGCCATCTCGGACGAAGCGCTCTCCGACCGGTTGCTGAAAAGCGCATCGGCTGCGTTGGCCTTGCAAGCCGGGGGTTAGAGTCTCGCGAACCAAGGCGAGATCGTGGAACAGACTCTAAGAAAGCGGAGCGCACACACGGTACATGAGCATTTCGAAGCGGTACTCACCGTGAGCCGTCTCACGACGCGCAGTAGCGCGTGAACAGGTTATTAGACGATGTCGAGGTGGTCTATGCCTTCCAGCGGGTCGCGCGACTTGGAGCCCTCGCTGTAAAGCTTGATCTTCAGCCTCAGGTCGTTAATGGAGTCGGCGTTGCGCAGGGCGTCCTCGTAGCTGATCAGGTCCGCTTCGTACAACTCGAACAAGGACTGATCGAAGGTTTGCATGCCGTTCTCGCGCGAGCGGCCCATCACTTCCTTCAGGCCGGCGATTTCGCCCTTGAAGATCATGTCGGACACCAGCGGGCTGTTGAGCAGAATTTCCACCGCCGCCACCCTGCCGCGGCCGCTTTTGATCGGCACCAGCCGCTGAGAGATGATGGAGCGCATATTCAGCGACAAATCCATCAACACCTGTTGATGGCGCTCTTCGGGGAAGAAGTTGAGAATGCGGTCCAGCGCCTGGTTGGCGTTGTTGGCATGCAGCGTGGCCAGGCACAAATGGCCGGTTTCGGCGAACTGCAACCCGTAACCCATGGTTTCGCGATCGCGAATCTCGCCCATCAGAATCACGTCCGGCGCCTGGCGCAAGGTGTTCTTCAAGGCAATGTCCCAATCATCGGTGTCCACGCCCACCTCGCGCTGGGTGATGATGGACTTCTTGTGCTGGTGCACGTATTCGATCGGATCTTCGATGGTGATGATGTGATCGTGGTTATGGCTGTTGCGCCAGTCCACCAGCGCGGCCAGCGAGGTGGATTTGCCTGAACCGGTGCCGCCAACGAAGATCACCAGGCCGCGCTTGATCAGCGCGATGTCGCGCAGCACCAGCGGCAGGTTGAGTTGGTCGAAGGTGGGGATTTCAGTGTTGATCTTGCGCAATACCATGCCGGCATGGCCCTGCTGCACATAGGCGCTGACGCGGAAACGCCCCAGACCCGGCGGGTTGATCGCAAAGTTCGCCTCCTTCTTGGATTCGAACTCCTCGGTCTGCCGGTCGTTCATCACCGCGCGCACCAGTTCCTTGGTGTGCTGGGCGGACAGGGGCTGCGGCGCCACCGGAGTGATCTTGCCGTCTATCTTCATCGCCGGCGGGAAATCCGCGGCGATGAAAACGTCGGAGGCGTTCTTGCCGGTGGCGTGCTTCAGCAGATCCAGTATGAACTTGGAAGCCTGGTCTTTTTCCATGATGAGGTCCCGCGGGTCGCCATTTAAGTGTAGAGCAGCGCCCGCTCAGAATTGATCCTTGTTGGCGGCCTTTTGCCTAGCGTCCGCCGGCGACACCATATTGCGCCGCACCAGTTCCTGCAGGCACTGGTCCAGCGTCTGCATCCCATGCTGCTGGCCGGTCTGGATCATGGAGTTGATTTGAGCAATCTTGTTCTCGCGGATCAGGTTGCGGATCGCCGGGGTACCCAGCATGATTTCATGCGCCGCCACCCGCCCGCTGCCGTCCTTGGTTTTGAGCAGGGTCTGGGCGATCACCGCGCGCACGGACTCGGACAGCATGGAGCGCACCATCTCCTTTTCCCCGGCCGGGAACACGTCGACGATGCGGTCTATGGTCTTGGCCGCGGAACTGGTGTGCAGGGTGCCGAACACCAGGTGGCCGGTTTCCGCCGCGGTCAAAGCCAGGCGTATGGTTTCCAGATCGCGCAGTTCGCCCACCAGGATCACATCCGGGTCTTCCCGCAAGGCGGACTTCAAGGCATTGGCGAAGCTGTGTGTCTGCAAACCCAGTTCACGCTGGTTGATCAGGCACTTCTTGCTGTCGTGGACAAACTCGATCGGGTCCTCGACAGTCAGGATGTGGGAGAAGTGGTTGTCGTTGATGAAATCTATCATCGCCGCCAGCGTAGTGGATTTGCCGGAGCCGGTGGGGCCGGTCACCAGCACCAGCCCGCGCGGAAAGGCGGCGATTTCCTGGAAGATCTTGGGCGCGCCCAGCTGTTCCAGCGATAACACCTTGGACGGAATCACCCGAAACACCGCGCCCATGCCGCGGTTCTGTATGAATGAGTTGACGCGGAAACGGGCGATGCCGGGCAGATCGAAGGAAAAGTCGCACTCGAAGGTATCTTCGAAGATTTTGCGCTGGTAATCGTTCATGATGTCGTACACCATGTCGTGCACGTCATGGTGGTCCATCGGCGGCAGGTTGATGCGGCGGATGTCGCCGTTCACCCGGATCATCGGCGGCAGCCCGGCGGACAAGTGCAGGTCGGACGCCTTGTTCTTGACCGTAAAGGCCAAGAGCTCCGAAATTTCCATAATATAATCTCCACGATGACTGCGACGCCGCCATGGTTTCAGCCGCCAGGCGACCACTTAACATAAAGTACCGCCGCGCGCCGGCAACGCGTCCAAACAAGACGCCGGCCCACTTTCGGCATTTCCGGCTCTGGCGCTGATTGTAAGCTCAACTCAGCCATTTGGGATATCGCCGTCACCCCATATTATTAACGATGCGCGGCCATGCTGCTTTGTAGAAACCCCAACAAACCGCACCGCCGGCTGCACACAACTTCTCGACGCCATGACAGATTCCATCTCCCAACCCTTGCAGCAAGTCCGCCAGCGCCTGGCGGACGCGGAACACGCCGCCGGCCGGCCGGCGGGAACGGTGCGCCTGCTGGCCGTCAGCAAGACCTTTCCCGCAGCGGACATCGAGCAAGCCTATCTTGCCGGCCAGCGCGCCTTTGGTGAAAACTACGTACAGGAATTGCAGCAGAAGGCCGAGGCGCTGGCCGGTCTGGAGATTGAATGGCACTTCATCGGCCCGTTGCAATCCAATAAAACCCGCGCGGTGGCGGAATTGGCCCACTGGGCCCATTCGGTGGATCGGCTGAAAATTGCAGAACGGCTGTCCGCGCAGCGGCCAGACTCACTACCGCCTCTGAACGTGTGCATTCAGGTCAACGTGTCCGGCGAGGCGAGCAAAAGCGGCTGCGCGCCGGAACAGGCGCTGGAACTGGCGCGCGCGGTGGCGGCCTTGCCGCGCCTGACCCTGCGCGGACTGATGTGCATCCCGGAGCCTACCGAGGACGCGGCGCGACTGGCGTCTCAGTTCGCCCTGTTGCGCCAATTGCGCGAACAACTGAACTCAGAAGGGCTGACGCTGGACACCTTGTCCATGGGCATGTCCGCCGACATGGCCGTCGCCATCGCTGAGGGCGCCACCATGGTGCGGGTGGGCACCGCCATTTTCGGCGCGCGCCATTATCATTGAATGACATCGGCTTGAAACAGCAGACGTTCAGGCCGGTTTATTAAGGAAAGATCATGCGGATTACCTTCATCGGCGGCGGCAATATGGCCAACGCCATCATCGCCGGCCTGATCAAGCAGGCGGCGCATCGCATCCATGTGGTGGACCCGGACGCGGGCAAGGTGGAGCGGCTGCGTCAGGAATACGACGTCAGCGGCGGCGCGGCGCTGCCGGACGCCTTCGACATTGGCGACATCGTGGTTCTGGCGGTCAAACCGCAGCACCTTCGCGACCTGTGCCTGGAGCTGGAACCCAGACTCAACGGCGCGCTGGTCATCTCCATCGCCGCCGGCATCCGCCTGGACGCGCTGTGCCGCTGGCTGGGCAGCAAGCGCGTAGTGCGGGTAATGCCCAACACCCCGGCGATGATAGGCAAGGGCGTGTCCGGCCTGTTCGCATCGGTGGGCGTCAGCGAAGACGACCGCCAGGACGCCAACACCGTCATGCAGGCGGCGGGCATCACGCTCTGGCTGCAAAACGAGCAACGCATCGACGACATTACCGCTGTTTCGGGCAGCGGCCCGGCCTATGTGTTTTACTTCATCGAAAGCATGATAGAGGCGGCCCAACAGACCGGCTTCTCCGAAGCCGAGGCGCGCCGACTGGTGCTGGCCACCTTTGAAGGCGCGGTGGAGCTGGCCAAGCAAAGCCCGCTGCCGGTCAGCGCACTGCGCACCAATGTGATGTCCAAGGGCGGCACCACCGAGCGCGCCATCGCCCGCTTTGAGGCGGAAGGCGTCAAACAAGCCATCATCGCCGGCATGCTCGACTGCCGCGACCGCTCCATCGAAATGGGCCAACAACTCAGCCAGGACTAAGCCACATCATGTTCTTCGACACTTTGCGCTTTCTGATCCACACCCTTTCCGGCCTGTTCGTGCTGGTGCTGCTGCTGCGCTTCTACCTGCAAGTGGCGCGCGCGCCGTTCAAACACCCGCTGTGCCAGTTCGTGATGGCCGCCACCAACTTCGCGGTGCTGCCCATGCGCAAGCTGGTGCCGGCAATGCGCGGCTACGACAGCGCCACCATGCTGTTGGCCTGGCTGATTTCACTGCTGGCCAATGTGTTGGTCACCCTGCTGAGTTCGGTGCCGGAAGTCTTCACCTTTCCGCAGGTATGGGTGGCTTTGTCTTTGCTGTCGCTGCTGGAAGTGTTCAAACAGTCGCTGACCCTATTGATGGGTAGCGTCATCGTGCAGGCCGTGCTCAGCTGGGTCAGCCCCTACAACCCGCTGATGCCGGTGCTGGATGCGCTGACCCGGCCCTTCCTGCGCCCGTTCCGCAAGGCCAATATCGGCGGCGTGGACCTGTCGCCGCTCGTGCTGTTCCTGATCATCCAGGTGATTTTGATGCTGCCGGTGCGCATGCTTGAAACAAGCTTCTTGACCCAACTCAAGGTAGTACTGTAGCAATTCAGGTTATTTGTCATATTTTTTCGCGGCCGTGCTTTACGGCCGTTCATCTGACAACCGATTTGCATCACCACACAGGAGACTTCCAATGAAAAAAGCCTTGCTCGCCGCCGCCCTGATGAGCGCTGTCGCCGCACCCGCCTTCGCCAATATGCAGCTGGCGCAAAAATACAGCTGCACCGCCTGTCATGCGGTGGACAAGAAGATCGTCGGCCCGGCTTATAAGGACGTGGCCAAGAAATACGCCGGCCAGAAAGGCGCGGAAGCCATGCTGATGGCCAAGGTCAAGAACGGCGGCTCCGGCGTATGGGGCCCGGTGCCGATGACCCCGCATCCGAATATCCCGGACGCGGACCTGCGCGCGCTGGCCAAGTGGGTGTTGTCGCTGAAATAATTCATCCAGACATTGCAGATCCGGCACGCCGCGCGGCGCGCCGGCCCACGGAAAAAGGCGGCGGATTGCCGCCTTTGAACTGTCCGGGACATTTTATGTCCTAGCCTGTTGCGCCAATACCCTTTTAACGATGTCTCAGGCTTGTTACCGGAGTAAAACAACGCTATACCGATTGTCAGCAACAGGGAGTTAATATCACCTAAGCGCCTAAGACAGTTGCAGAAATAGCGGGGCGCCGGTAATCTTCTCCGCCTGTTGCCAACTCTATGCTGGAAGCACCAAATATGGCCAAACTAACCGAACAGGATATCCTCAACTGGACCGGCGACGATTACATGAACGCCGACCATCTTGAGTTTTTCAAAGACCGGTTGTTGCAGATGCAGCAGGAGTTGCTCTCTAACGCAAATGCGACCGCCAACCACCTGCAAGAGCAGGAAGCCACACCGGATCCGGCCGACCGCGCCACGCTGGAAGAGGAATACGCGCTGGAACTGCGCACCCGCGACCGCGAGCGCAAGCTGCTGCAGAAGATCCAGGCCTCGCTGCGCCAGATCGAAGACGGCTCTTACGGCTTCTGCGAAGATACCGGCGAGCCGATCGGCCTGCGCCGCCTGATGGCCCGCCCCACCGCCACATTGTCGGTGGAAGCCCAGGAGCGCCGCGAGCGCATGAAGCGCCAGTACGCCGACTGATTGTTCCGGCTCTCGCCCGCAAAACGCCCTGGCCGCAACCAGGGCGTTTTTCATGCCCGCGTTTCCTCTGTTCAACAAAAACAAGCAGATAAATCAACAGACGATAGCTTGCCTCTAATGATCGTCTAGTATGAATTTAGAGCATTAAAGCAGGCCGGCCGCTTGTCTAGCGTCGTCGAATCCGGTTATCTTGCTGCTATGCAAAAACTGAAATAGCAAGGGACACGCTTTATGCAACGCCAGACCGACGACGTCAGAATCCGCGAAATCAAGGAACTGCTGCCGCCCATCGCCCACCTGTACGAACTGCCAATCACCGAAGCCGCCTCGGAAGTGATCTACGCCACCCGCCGCGATATCTCCGCGTTGCTGCGCGGCGAAGACGACCGCCTGCTGGTGGTGATCGGCCCCTGCTCCATTCACGACACCGAAGCCGCCATCGAGTACGCCAAGAAACTGGCGCCGCTGCGCGACAAGCTGGCGGAAGAGCTGGTGGTGGTGATGCGCGTCTACTTTGAAAAACCTCGCACCACCGTCGGCTGGAAAGGCCTGATCAACGACCCGCTGTTGAACGAATCCTTCGACATCAACAGCGGCCTGCGCATCGCGCGCCGCCTGCTGCTGACCCTGAACGACATGGGGATGCCGGCCGCCACCGAATTCCTGGACATGATCACCCCGCAGTACTTCGCCGACCTGATCAGCTGGGGCGCCATCGGCGCGCGCACCACTGAAAGCCAGGTGCACCGCGAACTGGCCTCCGGCCTGTCCTGCCCGGTGGGCTTCAAGAACGGCACAGACGGCAATCTGAAGATCGCCGTGGACGCCATCCGCTCCTCCAGCGTGCCCCACCATTTCCTGTCCGTGACCAAGACCGGCCACTCCGCCATTGTCTCCACCGGCGGCAACCCGGATTGCCACGTGATCCTGCGCGGCGGCAAGGAGCCCAACTACTCGGCCGAGCATGTCAGCGCCGCGGCGGCGGAACTGGTCTCCGTGGGCCTGCCGCAAAAACTGATGGTGGATTTCAGCCACGCCAACAGCCGCAAGGACTACCGTCGCCAGATGGAAGTGGCCGACGACATCGCCGGCCAATTGGCCGCCGGCAACGCCAACATCTTTGGCGTGATGGTGGAAAGCCACTTAGTGGAAGGCCGCCAGGACCTCAAACCGGGCTGCGAGCTGACCTACGGTCAGAGCGTCACCGATGCCTGCATCGGCTGGGACGACACCGAGAAACTGCTGACCACGCTGGCCGACGCGGTGAAGGCGCGCCGCGCGCGTCAAGACTGAGCCGGCGCCAAGCCGACTGCCTCGCGGCGGAGCATGCGCTCCGCCGTTTTCATTGGCTCAGCTGCTCGCCGGCCAAGCGGCCCAAGGTGGCGATGGCTCTCTCCAACACCGGCGACCACGGCTGGCCGAAGTTCAGCCGCAGACAATGGCCAAAGCGCGGTTCGGCGGAAAACACCAGGCCCGGCGCGAAGCTGATGGATTCGGCCAACGCCCGCTCCAACAGGCGGCCCGTGTCCAGCCCTTCCGGGCACTCCACCCACAACAGCAGGCCGCCCTGCGGCCGCCGCAGCCGCGTACCCTTGGGAAAAGCCGCCAGCACCGCGTCGGCCAGCTGACGCATCTGCCGCGCCAACTGCCGCCGCAAACGCTCGGCGAAACGCGTGTAATCGCCGTTGGCCAACACATCCGCCAGCATGCCCTGATACAAGGCCGAGCTCACCAGGCTGCTGCTATTGCTTAGCCGCGCCAATGCCGCATGATGGCGGCCGCCGGACAGCCAGCCCAGACGGAAGGAAGGCGCGAAGCTTTTGGTGAAGGACGAGCAGTAAATCACTTCGCCGCGGCTGTCCCAGGCTTTCAGCGGCGTTGGATGCTGCTCGCCGAAGTAAAGCTCGCCGAACACATCGTCCTCGATGATGGTCAGGCCATGACGGTAAGCCAGCCGCAGCAATCGCTTCTTGGCGTCGTCCGGCATCAGCGCGCCGGTGGGGTTCTGAAAATTGGTCACCGTTACCAGACAACGCGGCGCAGGTCCGTGGCGCAAAGCGAACTCCAGCGCCTCCAGCGACAGGCCGGCATCCGGCGTGCACGGGATTTCCAGCGCCTTCAACCCCAGTGCTTCCAGGGTTTGCAATAGACCGAAGTACACCGGCGTCTCCACCGCCACAGTGTCGCCGGGCCGGGTCAGCAATCGCAGCGACAGACTGATCGCCTCCGTGATGCCGTGGGTGAACAGGATGGCGTCCGGCTCCAGCGCCAACTGCCACTGCGCCGCCAGTTCGCACACCAGCCGATGCAGCCGGGCCTGCTCGCCGCGCGGCAAGTAGGCGCTTATCAGTTCCGGGCGCTGGTTCAGCGTCTGCTGCAGCCGACGCGCCAACGCCGCCGCCGGATACATGCTGCCATGCGCTTCCGCCATGTGCAGCTGGGTGCCGATGTCCAGGCCGGACCACTCGATCAATTGCGACATGCGACTGTCCACCCGCACCAGGGTCGCGGCCGACGGCAGGCCGTCCACCTCGGCGCTCGCCTGCTGCGCGCGGCTGGGCAAGGCGGCGAAGAAGCCGGCGCGCGGGCGAGCGCTGACGCGTTGCCGACGCTCCAGATGACGGTAGGCCGCCAGCGCGGTCAAGACGTTGACCCCGTGTTCGGCGGCCAGGCGGCGCACCGAGGGCAAACGACTGCCGGGGGGATATTCACCGCTGTCCAATCCTTGCTCGACTTCGGCGGCGATGCGCAAATACAGGGAATCACTCATGGCTGTTATATAGAACAGATTGTGCGCAGCATAAACTGTTTACGCCGGCTGTGGGAAGGCGCGGACCGGCGCTTGCGCTAGGCTGGGCGCTACTTTTCATTGCAAGAAAGCGCATCATGCCGTCCTCATTCTGGCGCGACCTGTCGCCCTCCGCCGCGCTGGCCGCTGTGCTGGCCCTCTTGGTAGGCTACTCCGGCCCCTTCCTCATCATCGTCCACGCCGCGCAGTCCGCCGGCCTGTCCCCGGCCCAGCTCGGGTCCTGGATCTGGGCGGTCTCCATCGGTTCCGGCGTGGCCGGCCTGTGGCTGTCCTGGCGCTGGAAAGCTCCGGTGATCACCGCCTGGAGCACCCCCGGCGCGGCGCTATTGCTGGCCGCCCTGCCCGGAGTGCCCTACGGCGAAGCGGTGGCCGCCTTCCTGGCCGCCGCCGCCATCGTCACCCTGCTGGGCGTCAGCGGCCTGTTCGACCGGCTGATGAAGGTCTTTCCCGCCGCGCTGGCGGCGGCGATGCTGGCCGGCATCCTGTTCCGCTTCGTCGCGGAACTGGCCAGCGCCGCTGGTCACGACCCGCTGCTGGTGGTCAGCATGGCCGCGCTGTTCTTCGTTGGCCGCCGCTTCTTCCCGCGTTACGCGCTGCCGGCCGCCATCCTGCTGGGGCTTGCGCTGGCGGCGGCTCAAGGTCTGTTCCAGGCGCTGCCGGCTCATGGCGGCGACGGCGGTCCGCTGTTCACTCCGCCGCAGTGGTCGTGGAGCGCCTTCTTCAACCTGGCCCTGCCGCTGGCGCTGGTGGCGCTGACCGGCCAGTTCCTACCCGGCATGGCCGTGCTGTCCTCCTCCGGCTACTCCATTCCGGCGCGCTCGCCGGTGTCGCTGCTGGGCGCGGTGTCGATGTTGACCGCCCCCTTCGGCGGCCACGGAGTGGTGCTGGCGGCAATCACCGCCGCCATCTGCACCGGGCCGGAAACCCATCCCGATCCTAAACGCCGTTACGTGGCCGGCGTGATCTGCGGCGCGCTCTATCTGGTGCTGGGCGTGGCCGGCGGCGCGCTGGCCAGCCTGATTCTGACCTTGCCCAAGGCGCTGGTGGCCACCGCCGCCGGCTTGGCGCTGTTCGGCACCCTGGCGTCCTCCCTGAGCGCTGCGCTAGCCGACGAAGGCCGTCGCGAGGCGGCCTTGATCACCTTCGTGGTGGCCGCCTCCGGCGTCAGCATCGCCGGCCTGGGCGCGCCGCTGTGGGCCTTGCTGGCCGGCGGCGCGGTGGCGCTGATCCTGCGCCCGGCCAAGCCCCGGCAGGCCGAAGCCGCCATCGTCCAGCGTGGTTGAACCGGCACTGGCAGCCCGGCGGCGGGCATGATAAGTTAAGGGACTGGATACAATATTCCGCGCGGCGACCGACCGGGCGGACCCTGCCCACCCTCGAGGAAACCATGTTCGCTGCCACCGTATACGCGCAACGCCGCGCCCGTCTGCAAGCGGCCGGCCTGTCCGGCCTGCTGTTGTTTGTCGGCAATGTCGATTCGCCGATGAACTACCACGACAACACCCTGCCCTTCGTCCAGGACTCCAGCTTCCGTTATTTCTTCGGCCTGAACGAGCCGGGCCTGGCCGGCGTCATCGACGCCGACAGCGGCGAAGCGACGCTGTTCGGCAACGACCCGGACGTGGCAGACATCGTCTGGACCGGCCCGCTGCCCAGCCTGGCCGAGCGCGCCGCGCTGGCCGGCCTGGACCGCAGCAACGCCTACGCCAACCTGGCCTCCACGGTAGCCGCCGCGCGCGCCGCCGGCCGCGCCGTGCATTACCTGGCGCCGTACCGCGGCGAAACCCTGATCGAAATGGGCCGCCTGCTGAACGTTCATCCGGCCCAGGTCAAGGAAGGTTTCTCCGCGCCGCTGACCCACGCCGTGGTGGCGCTGCGCGAGATCAAGGGAGACGAGGAAATCGCCGAAATGGAAGCGGCGCTGGCGGTGACCCGCGACATGCACATCGCCGCAATGCGCCACGCCAAACCCGGCGTGATGGAATACGAGGTAGTGGGCGAGATGGAAGGCATCATGCGCCGCCGCGACTGGCAACTAGCCTATCCGTCCATCTTCTCGCGCCGCGGCGAAGTGCTGCACAACCATCACCACGACAACCGTCTGGAAAGCGGCGACTTGGCGCTGAACGACACCGGCTGTACCTCCGGCGGCGGCTACGCCAGCGACATCACCCGCACCTTCCCGGTGGGCGGTAAATTCAGTCCGCGCCAGCGCGAGTTGTACAACATCGTGCTGGACATGCAGCTGGCCGCCATCGAAGCGATGAAGCCGGGCGTGCGCTATCTGGACGTGCACAAGCTGTCCGCGCGCCTGATGGTGGAAAGAATGAGCGCGCTGGGCTTCTTCCGCGGCGACGCCAACGATATCGTCGAATCCGGCGCTTACGCCATCGCCTTCCCGCATGGCCTCGGCCATCAGATCGGCATGGACGTGCACGATATGGAAGGGCTGGGCGAAGATCTGGTGGGCTACGGCGAGGACACCGAGCGCAGCCCGCTGTTCGGCCTTGGCTACCTGCGCCTGGGCAAGCCGCTGAAACAAGGCATGGTGGTGACGGTGGAGCCCGGCATGTACTTCATCCCCGCGCTGATCGAAGCCTGGGCCGCCGAAGGCCGCCACAGCCAGTACATCAACTACGACAAATTCCGCGAATACCGCGACTTCGGCGGCATCCGCATCGAAGACAATGTGCTGGTCACCGCCAACGGCAGCCGCGTGCTGGGCGCGCCGATTCCCAAAACGGTGGAGGAAATCGAAGCCGCGATGGCGGGTTGAGCCGGTCGCCACACAACTCCAAAGCCGCCCACGGGCGGCTTTTTCGCGTCCGGTCGCCTGCGCTCGCCCCCGCGTCGCATTCTGACCAGCCCCCGCCGGTTGCCGATGCTAGTCTCAGCCTTGCCTTGCGCTAGCATCGGGAGACCCCAACATGGCTGCATTACCGGAAACCGGGGCGGCAGATCGCCTCAACCGCACGGTGTTCCTCGGCTCGTCCAGCTGCATTCTTGCGCTGGCGCTGTGGGCGATGCTGGATGCCGACGCCGCCTCCCGCGCCATGGCCTTGATATTGGGCTGGATCACCGAAGGCTTTGGCTGGTACTACTTCCTGGCCGCCACGCTCTATATCTTGTTTGTCCTCGTCATCGCCTGCTCCCGCTTTGGCAACATCAAGCTGGGGCCGACTCACTCTCGGCCGGAATACAACCTGTTCACCTGGGGCGCGATGCTGTTCGCCGCAGGCATCGGCATCGACCTCATGTTTTTCTCGGTGGCGGAACCGGTCACCCATCTGCTGGCCCCGCCCGAGGGCCCGCCCGGCACCCACGCCGCCGCGCGCCAGGCCATGTCCTGGACCCTGTTCCACTACGGCATCACCGGTTGGTCCATGTACGCCTTGATGGGCATGGCCTTGGGCTATTTCAGCTATCGCCATCAATTGCCGCTCAGCATCCGCTCGGCCCTCTATCCCATCTTCGGCCGCCGCATTCACGGCGCGCTAGGCCACGGCGTAGACATCGCCGCCGTGCTCGGCACCATCTTCGGCATCGCCACCTCGCTGGGCATAGGCGTGGTGCAGCTCAATTACGGCCTGCACTTCATGTTCGACATCCCGGAAGGGGTGCTGCCGCAGGCCTTGCTGATCCTGCTGTCGGTGGCGATGGCCACCCTGTCCGTGGTCTCCGGCGTGGACAGGGGCATCCGCCGGCTCTCGGAGCTGAACGTGCTGCTGGCCATCCTGCTGATACTGTTCGTGCTGTTCAGCGGCAATACCGTGTTCCTCCTCAACGGCCTGGTGCTGAACGTGGGCGACTACCTGAACGGCTTCGCCGGCATGACCCTGAACACCTTCGCCTTCCAGCGCCCGGTGGACTGGCTGAATGCCTGGACCCTGTTCTTCTGGGCCTGGTGGGTGGCCTGGGCGCCCTTCGTCGGCCTGTTCCTGGCACGTATCTCGCGCGGCCGCACCCTGCGTCAATTCATCATCGGCACCCTGGTCATCCCCTTCGTGTTCACGCTGATCTGGATTTCCATCTTCGGCAACAGCGCGCTTGAACTGGTGCTGTCCGGCAACCAGGGCTTTGGCAAGACAGCGATGGAAACGCCGGAACGGGCGTTCTATTCGTTGCTGGCGCAATACCCATGGACGGGTTTCAGCGCCCTGCTCGCCACCGTTACCGGCCTGCTGTTCTACGTTACCTCAGCCGACTCCGGCGCGCTGGTGCTGGGCAACTTCACCTCCTTCCTCAAAGACCCGGCCAGCGACGCGCCCAAGTGGCTGCGCATTTTCTGGTCCCTGGCCATCGGCATCCTGACGCTGTCCATGCTGATGGTGGGCGGCGTGCCCACGCTGCAGAACGCCACCATCATCATGGGCTTGCCGTTCTCCTTCGTGATGTTCTTCATCATGGCCGGGCTGTACAAGGCGCTGCGAAGCGAAGGCATGCGCGAAGACAGCCTCCAGGCCAGCCTGGCCGGCTCGCTGTCCGGCCGTACCCGCGTCCACGCCGATCGGCGGCTGAGCCGATGGCAGCAGCGGCTGAGCCGGGCGCTGAGCCATCCGGATCCGGACCGAGCCCGGACCACGCTGGAACACAGCTGCCTCCCGGCCCTGCGCGAGGTGTGCTCCATGCTGCGCCAGTGCGGCGTCAAGGCGCGGCTGGAAGAGGAAACAGACCCGCAGACCGGCCTGCCGCGGCTGGGCCTGTTCATCGACGGCGATGGCGACGCCGCCTTTCGCTACCGCATCCAGGCCGCCGTGGCAGCCACGCCCTCCTTCACCATCCGCGCCGCGCCCGGCCATGACTGCCGGCTGGAAGTGCACCTGCAGGACGGCGGCCAAGTCTATAGCCTGTGGAGCTACCGCAAGGAACAGATCATCGCCGACATTCTGGACCAATACGAACGGCATCTGCACCACCTCCACCTCGGCCGGCAGCCGCAGTCCACCGCCTCATAGGCTTGTGCGCCGCCGGGCTGGACGCCGCCGCCGCGGCGTCGCACCATGCCTTATTCAATCCGGCATGGAGAGCGCGATGGAAACCGTGGAATGCGTGGTGATAGGCGCCGGCGTGATTGGCCTGGCCGTGGCCTGGCAGCTGGCGATGGCCGGCCGCGAAGTCGTCATCGTCGAAGCGGAAAGCGCCATCGGTCAACATACTTCCAGCCGCAACAGCGAAGTCATCCATGCCGGGCTCTACTATCCGCCCGGCAGCTTGAAAGCGCGGCTGTGCGTAGCCGGCCGCCAGCGGCTTTACGACTACTGCGCCCAGCGCGCCATCCCTCACCGCCGCTGTGGCAAACTGATTGTCGCCGTCGACGAGGCCGAGCTGCCGCGTCTGCAAGCCTTGCAACAACGCGCCGCCGCCAACGGCGTGACCGACCTATGCTGGCTGGACGCGGAGCAACTGCAATCCCTGGAGCCGGCTTTGCAAGCCCACGCCGCACTGCTGTCGCCGTCCACCGGCATCCTGGACAGCCACGGCCTGATGCTGGCCCTGCTGGCTGACGCCGAGGCTCATGGCGCGACGCTGGCGCTGAACTCGCCGCTGCACGGCGGCCGTGTAGCGGGCGACGGGCTGGAGCTGGACATCGCCGGCATGCGGCTCCAGGCGCGCTTGGTGGTCAACGCTGCCGGCCTCTGGGCGCCGCGGGTTGCGGCCAGTCTGGCCGGGGTTCCACGTGAAACCATCCCCACCCCCTATTACGCGCGCGGCGCCTATTTCGCGCTGCAGGGCCGTTCGCCGTTCCAGCACCTGATCTATCCGCTGCCCGAGGCCGGCGGCCTGGGCACGCATCTGACGCTGGACCTGGCCGGCCAGGCGCGTTTCGGCCCGGATATGGAATGGGTGGACCGCATAGACTACCAAGTGGACCCAGCCCGCGCCGACCGCTTCTACGCCGGCGTCCGCCGCTGGTGGCCGGCCTTGCCCGAACAGGCGCTGGCCCCGGCCTATGCCGGCATCCGTCCCAAAATCGCCGGCCCTGGAGCGGCGGACGCGGACTTTCTGGTCCAGGGGCCGGCGCAGCACGGCGTGCCTGGCCTGCTCCAGCTCTACGGCATCGAATCCCCCGGCCTCACCGCCAGCCTGGCGCTGGCCGAATACGCGGCGGCAACGCTGACGGCATAGCGCCGGGAGGAGTTGTCCGCTTACAATCGGACGGTCTCAACCCGCCGCCTTGCCGCTTATGCTCATTCTGAATCAACGCCAGCAGGAACTGCTGGCCATGGTCAAACGCGATAGCTACGTCAGCGTGGAAAAGCTGGCCGAACACTTCTCCGTCACCCGGCAGACCATACGCCGCGACATCGCGCTGCTGGCCGAGCACCAGCTGCTGCAACGCTATCACGGCGGCGCCAGCGTGCTGTCCAGCGTGGAAAACGTGGCCTACCAGGCGCGGCAAGTGCTGTGCATAGACGAAAAACGCCGCATCGCCGAATGCCTGGCGCGCCACATCCCGGACAACGCCTCCCTGTTCATCAACCTGGGCACCACCACCGAGGAAGTGGCCAAGGCGCTGCACCAGCACCGCGGCCTGCGGGTGATCACCAATAATCTGCACGTGGCGGACACCATGTGCGACTACCCGGACTGCGAAGTCATCGTGCTGGGCGGCATGCTGCGCAAACGCGACCGCGGCATCACCGGCGAAGCCACGGTGCAGCTGATCCGCCAGTTCCGAGTCGATTACGGCATCATCGGCATTTCCAGCATCGAGCTTGACGGCACGCTGCGCGATTACGACTACCGCGAAGTACGCAGCGCCGAAGCCATCATTCAGCAATCACGCCATGTGTTCCTGGCCGCCGACCACAGCAAGTTCGACCGTCCGGCCCTGGTGGAGCTGGGCCATCTGTCGCAGATAGACGCGCTATTCACCGACCAGCCGCCGCCGCCCGCCGTCGTCGAGCTGATGCGGGAAGCGGAGACTCAGCTGTACGTGGCGGACTGACAGCTTCTCAGAGCCTGTTCAAAGTCTCGCGAGCCAGGGCGAGACAAGGCGAAAACGAGCGAAAAAGCGGAATGGTCGAGGGGTACATGAGTATTTTGAGCTTGTACTCACCGTGCAACGCTCCACGAAGCGCAGCAGACTAGGAACAGGTTCTCAGGGCTGCTGCCGCGTCGCCGCCAGCACGATCTCGCGGATGCACACGTTCCGGGGCTGCTGATAAGCGTAGACGATGGCGCGAGCCACGTCTTCCGCCGCCAGCACGCCGCCCATCTCCTGTTTCCAGGCCTCATAGCCAGCCTTGATCGCCTCGCTGCTGGTATGCGACAGCAGTTCGGTGTCCACCGCGCCCGGCGCAATCGTCACCACCCGCACGCCGTGGTCCGCCACCTCCTCGCGCAAGTTCTCCGACATCGCGTGCACCGCGAACTTGGTGCCGCAGTACGCCACATGATTGGGGAAGGTCTTGCGTCCGGCCACCGAGCTGATATTGATCACCGTGCCGCGCTTGCGCTCCACCATGCCCCCCAGCACCGCATGGATGCCGTTGAGCAGGCCATGCACATTAACGTCGAACATGGTTTTCCACTCTTCCGGCGCTTGTTCGGCCATCTGTCCCAGCAGCATCACGCCGGCGTTATTCACGATGGCGTCTACCGGCCCGAAACGGTCCTCCGCCTCCGCCACCGCGGCGGCCAACTGGGCCCGGTCGGTCACGTCCACCGCGCGACACAGCGTATTCGGCAACGCCAACGCCTCCAGGCGCTCGATCCGGCGCGCCAGCAACAGCAGCGGATGCCCTTGCTGCGACAGCAAGCGGGCGGTGGCGGCGCCGATGCCGGAACTGGCGCCGGTGATGACGATCAAGTCTTGACTCATGACAACACTCCTTAAGCAATAGAAATAACTGATGGCAAACTATTGAGCAGCACTATAATCCGGTCTTAAGTCCGCTAAAAATCGTTTATTCCACTCGCTGTCATCGGTTTAACTTATGGATATTCGCTCGCTAAAAGCCTTTATCGCCGTGTTCGAAGAACGCAACATCACCCAGGCCTCGGCGCGTCTCTATCTGAGCCAGCCTGCGCTGTCCGCCACTATCCGACAACTGGAAGAACAGCTGGGGGCCGTGCTGTTTCAACGCCAGCCGCGCGGCGTGGAGGTGACCGACGCCGCCCGGCTGCTCTATCCGTCGGCACGGCGGCTGGTGGAGGAAGCCGATAGCTTGACGCAGCTGTTTCGCGGCCGGCAGGACTGCCAGCCGCTGATGCTGGGCGTGGCGGCGGACCTGGGGCAGGCCGACGTGGCGCGCGTGCTGGCGGCGGCCTACCGTGCGGTGGATGGCTTGCTGCTGGAACTGGCGGCCGGCTGCGCCGGCGACGCGCGACTGGACGAGGAGACCAACCGTTGCGAGGACGAGTTGTTCCTGCCGTTGTGGGAAGAGGATTATGTGCTGGCGATGCGCTCCGACTCGCCGCTGGCGGCACAGCCCTTGCTGCGGCCGGGACAATTGCTGGGCCAGGACCTGATCGCCTGCCCGGATCACCCCTCGCACCAACGCTTCGCCAGTCTGCTGGGCGTGGCGGCGCGAGAGTTGGCCGTGGCCGCGCGTTGCGCCACCCTGCAACAGGCGACGACGCTGGCCGCGGCCGGCGCCGGCATCGCCTTCGTCCCGCAAGGATTGGCCAAGGACCACCCCGAGCTGGGCTGTGTGCGGCTGGAACAGGCGGAACTCAGCCGCCGCGTCGGCCTGTGCTACGCGCCGGACGCCCTGGCCAAGCCGGCGCTGGCCCGTTTGAAGCAAGCCCTGGCCGCCGACTGAGGGCCTGTTTTAAGAGTGGCTGACAAAACTCCGTTTTACGGCTAAGGCAAGGCGCGCCGACGTAGACAGTACATTAATCGGCGCAACACAACATCAGCGGTTTTGTCTGCCGCTCTTGGTCTTAGAACCTGTTTACGATCTTTTTGTGAGCGATAATGGGCTGGTGAAGAGAAAATCCTACCCAAGCGACATTAGTCGAGAAAAGTTTGCCCAGATAGAGCCGCTACTACGTGGCGTACGGCGTAACACCAAACCGGTACAGCTGGATCTGTATGAAGTGTTCTGCGCAGTGCTCTATGTTCTACGCACAGGTTGTCAGTGGCGCTATCTACCGCCTGACTTTCCCAAGTGGCAGAACGTCTATGCGTATTGGCGCAAATGGACCGAACCTGACTTGCACGGCGTAAGCGTGTTGGAGCTGGCATTAAAAAAATCAGGTTGGCGCGGCCCGAGAGAA
>NZ_JONK01000027.1 GCF_000711885.1 Chromobacterium haemolyticum DSM 19808 | reverse complement strand
ATGCGATTCCTGCCGTTCCTGGTTTGCCAGGGCGGCCCAGGCAAAAGCCTTACAAGCTGCATGCAGACAAAGGCTATGACTACCGCCGTTGCCGTGAACACCTGAACCGACGCGGAATCTTGGTGCGAATCGCGCGTCGCGGGGTGGAAAGCAGCGAGAGACTAGGTCGCCACCGCTGGGTGGTAGAACGAACCCATTCTTGGCTAGCTGGCTTCGGGAAATTGCGCATCCGCTTCGAACGGCGGCTGGATACGCATTACGCCTTACTCAAGCTGGCTTTCTCATTGATCTGTCTGCGATTTATCGACAGGTTTTGTTAGCGGGTCTAAGCGCATGTACGACTATGCGATAGCCCGGCAACTAGCGGAGACCAACCCTGCCGCAGCTCTGGTGGCCCGCTTTATCGCTGTGGAAGAAAGCCGCGACCGGGTGCTGTCAGGCGAGGAAATCGGCCAAGTACTACGGGCCGTGTACCAATCAGACGTCCGCCGATCTCTACGCCTAGCACTGCACTTGTTAGCAATCACTATGGTTAGAAAGAGCGAGCTGATTCAAGCGACTTGGTCTGAGTTTGATTTTGATGCTGGGATATGGGACATCCCCGCTGAGCGTATGAAGAAAAACAAGCCCCATCGGGTGTACCTATCCCGCCAAGCATTGGAAATGCTGCAAGAACTAAAGATTTTGGCAGGACATTCCAAGTTTCTTTTCCCGAGCAGTCGTAGCCGTGAAGATAGGCCGATTGGCCGGAGCACGCTCAATCAAGCAGTTAACTCACTATCGCTGGATGTGCAGCATTTCGTCCTACATGACTTCCGCCGCACGGCATCCACTCATTTACATGAGATGGGCTATCCGTCCGACGCCATTGAAAAGGCACTAGCTCACAAAATCGTCGGAATTAAAGGGGTTTACAACCGTGCCGAGTATGCTGAGCAGCGGAAAACAGTCTTGCAAGCATGGTCTGATTTTGTCCAGGCGCAGATTGATGCGGCTAAATTAATTACAAACGATAAGAAAAAGTAATATAGCAACACACGTCTGATTAGCTTTTATGCAATAGTTGGCTCGCTCTGGTTGGCCTGCGGTCAATACAACCCATTTGACCCCTCGTAAATCCATTCTTTACCAGTGCCACCCAGCGCGCGCTATCGAAGCCCCGCCTCGCCCCCACGCTTCATGGGCCGCTAATCATGCAGCTGCATGAACCCGTGCCAGGCCCTTGCCGTATGGCCTGGCGCGCCCTTGTCCCCCCGCCCGGATTCATGCGTTTTCATGCACGCTATGCATGCAGTCGCCCTGTTCGCTGACCGTCCCCGTTTCGCGTTGTCCTGCCGTCCCCAGTTTCCTGGCCGCTGAGTGCGTCCTAGCCCGTCCACCGCCGTCCACCGCCGTCCGATGCCGTTCCGTGGCGGGCCATGTTGCGCCTGCGTTCCTGTTTTCCCACCCGTCGTCAAGAGCAAATTCCGCGTTTTTTTGGCATTTCAAATTTTTTTGTTGTGTGGGAGGGCGGCACAACCCAACCCCCAAACCCGGTTTGTCATTTCTGAAATACTGCGTTCGCTGATTGGCGTATCCGATGCCATCCACCGATATCCACCTCCACCAACAAGGACGCTTCATGACCGCTGTTGCCGCTTCGCCCTCTTCTCAACCGCTGCGCTTTCTGCGCTTGCCGGAAGTCATCGCCACCTGCGGCCTGTCCCGCTCGTCGGTGTACGACGCCATCAAGCAGGGCCGTTTCCCGGCTCCGGTGCCGCTGGGCGGCAAGAGCGTGGCCTGGCTGTCCTCTGAAATCGAGAGCTGGATGGCGGCACGCATCGCGGCCCGCCGCGCTTAACCCCACAACTTCCCGGACTCAGACCATGCATATCCAGAACCCCACCACCCAAGAAACCGTCGCTGTCGCCATCGCCGGCCTGACCGAACGCCTGGCCGCTTTCGAACAAGACCTCAACGCCTGGCAGACCCTGGCCGACAACGCCGCGCGCCGCGTCCAAACCGCCGAGGCGCTGCGCAGCGAAGCCGAGCAGGCGCGCAAGGATTGCCGCCAGACGATGCGCTCGACCTTGGGCATTCCCACCAAGGCGGTGCGCGAGTTGAAGCATAAAGAGATGGCCAACCTGGAATTGGCCGAGGAAACCCTCAAGATCGCCGAGGAAGAGAAGATTCAAGCCGAGATCCAGCAGGAGACGCTGTTCGAGCAGCGCGAAGCGCTGGTGCAGGAGCGCCACGCGCTGCGTCGTCAGTATTGGGACGCGGTGCTGGACGACCAGATCACGCAATGGGGGCAACAGCTGCCGGTGCTGGCGCTGCTGCTAGAGCAAGCGCCCAAGGCCTGCATCGAGCGGCTGTTCGGCCGCGCCGAACTGCGCAGAAATCAGGACGAACTCTATGCCGCGCTGCAGCCGGGCGAGCTGCAACAGGCACTGCAATCTGCGCCGCAAGCGGAACCGGACGACTTGCTGGCCTTGCTCAACCGCCCGCTGCCCGCGCTGGCCGCCCCGGCCTCGATGACGCACAGCCCGTTGGCCCGCATGCGCTATCAAGCCCAGCGCGACGCGCAGTACCAAACCCTGATCAACCGCTAACCGAGACGACAATATGCAGAACCCCACCCGCCACGCGCTGAACCAGTTCATCGACCGCTATTTCCACGCGCTGGAGCAGTTCCGCGCCCAGGACAGCCTGTACGCCACCCCCACGCCCCAAGCGGCGCAAGCCCGCTTCAACGCGCTGAAGGCGCGCAGCCGGCTGCTGTCCGCCATCAACCTGCTCGGCGTCTCCGAGATCCGCGGGCAGGCCAAGCACTTCGAACTCGCCGGCACCTTGGCCGCCACCGTCGACACCCAGCGCCATGAACGCCAGCCGGCCGGCAAGACCTGGCGGCCGGCGCAATACCACTGCCAGCAAACCAACTTCGACGCCGCCTTCAGTTACGACACGCTGGACGCCTGGTGGAGCGAGAGCCAGACGCCGGCCGGCTTTGAAGCCCGCGCACGGCAGGCGTTGGAACGCCGCATTCTGCTGGACCGCATCATGATCGGCTTCCACGGTCTGCAGCGCGCGCCGAACTCGAACCGAGAGACCCATCCGCAGTTGGAAGACGTCAATCTCGGCTGGCTGCAGCAGATCCGTGAGCAAGCGCCGCAACACTGGATCGAGGGCGCCCGCATCGGCGAGAGCGAACGCTTCCGCTCGCTGCATCGCCTGGTGCGCTACGCGCTCAAGCAGCGGTTAGCCCCGGCGTGGCGCGATGATCCCGGCCTGGTGGTGCTGGTGGGCGCGGACTTGCTGCCGGATGCGGTCTGCGACGCGAATCCCCAGGACGACCTGGTGTTTCACAAACAGCGCCTGGGCGGGCTGCAAGCGGCGACGGCCGCCTTCTTCCCCGGCGACAGCATCTTGATTACCCGGCTGGACAACCTGTCGCTGTACTTCAATCCACACGCCAGCCGCTACCACTACCATGAGGAGCCATCGCTGAATCGGGTGGAGTTCTATCATTCCAGCCACGACGCCTACGTCGTCGAAAACCTCGCCGCCTGCGTGCTGATTGACGCCGTTGAAATCGTTGACTGAGGAGACTGCATCATGGCCTTCCCTTGCCCCTTGTGCGGCGCGGTGTCGCGGGTGCGGACCAGCCGCATGCTCAGCGCCGCGACCAAGGAGATTTACTACAACTGCAGCAACGATGACTGCTGCCACCAGTACAAGACGCTGGAGGGCGAGCCGATAACCTTGGCCCAGCCCATCCACGGCGGCGCGCGGATTCCGCCGGAGCGGCTGCGCCCCTTGCCGGGCCTGTCGCCCTCGCCTCGGCAAGCGCTGATGGTGACGCCCGGCCGCGTGCGGCATCGCGTCCTGGACTAAGCGCCATGGCTCGCCGGCCGGCGGGCCATGTAGCCCCCTGAAATTGACCTTGAATAGCGTCGGCTGAAATAGATTTAATTCACTTATTTAATATTGATTGGCGGCTTTATTAATATGCCTGGTAAAACCCGCCCCCATTCCCGATGACCCCGCTCCACGCTTTAGAAATATCCACCCCGATGAACTGCGCGAACCCGATTTCCCAAGCTCGAAAGCGAATTGACAAGCTCGCCCGATTGCTGCACCATCTTTACGTCGCATTCAAAACAGCGACCGGGATTGGCGTCCCGATTACGAAGGCGGATGGCCGCCTATTGCGGCATTTTTTACGTCCGTCACACACCCTTGGTGCGTCTTCTTCTATGGCGGGCCTCGGTGGGAGCGTGCATGCACGCGCCGGTTCCTTCGTATCGGTACGCCAATCCCGCCCTGTGCCTGCCACCCCCGATTGGCGTCGGGATGGCAAGCGTAACGCTTACGAAGGAGGCCTCCATGCCTGGCATCACCCTACGCGCTTTCCGCGCCCTATTTCCACGCACCACCCGTCCCGTTTCCACGCTGCCCAACGAAGCCGAAGCCCGCGCGCTCGCCGCCTTGCTGGTCGCCCAGGGCCAGCGCGCCTTGATTCATCGCACCGCCACCGGTTTCGCCGTGGAGGTGCTGGCATGAATGCCCTGATCCTGTCCGCCGTCCATCACCAACTGGCCCAGCTGCAGCAGCTGGCCGACACCCCCGAACATGCCGAGCTGCGCGAGCCGCTGAGCCAACTGGCCAGCCTGTGCCACCGCATCGAACACACCGTCAGCGCCGGCGTCTCGCGCCTGACACGCACCGGCGACGGCCTGCAGGGCTTGGTCGAGCTGCTGGACCACGCCGAGAACCAGCCATTGCCGGCACAACGCCTGGCCGGGCTGCTGGCGCCGCTGCAGCAACAAGTCATCGACGCCAGCGCCGACATCGGCCAACTGCTCTAAGGACAAGACCATGACCGCACGAATCCCTCTCCCGCGTACCGGGCGAGACGCCCCCGGCTTGTCTGGCGTCATCGATGAGGAGGCCCAATCATGAGGCTCGATCTCGCGCAATTGCGCCAGCAGGCCCGCG
This sequence comes from Chromobacterium haemolyticum DSM 19808, assembly GCF_000711885.1. Taxonomy (GTDB): domain Bacteria; phylum Pseudomonadota; class Gammaproteobacteria; order Burkholderiales; family Chromobacteriaceae; genus Chromobacterium; species Chromobacterium haemolyticum. The sequence continues at coordinate 76,390 of NZ_JONK01000027.1, read as the reverse complement.
ACCGCTGGCCGGACATCCTGATGGCCTTGGGCATTCCGGCCGAGGTCTTTACCAAGCGCCGCAATCAGCCTTGCCCAGCCTGCGGCGGCAGCGACCGTTTTGAGTGGATCGACAAGGGTAGCGGCCGTTTTGTCTGCCGCGCCCTGGACAGCCTGGGCGGCGACGGCTTCGTGTTGGCGCAACATTGGCTAGGCGGTGACTTCTTCCACGCGGCGCAGGCCGTCGCCCAGGTCTTAAACGGGGCGAAGGGGAAGCTGGCGCGCGTAGCGGCCGCCCCTGCGGCCACGCAGCCGCAACGAGACCAACGCGAGCGCCTGGCGCAGCTGTGGCGCGCGGCGCGGCCAGTGAAGGCTGATGACCCGGTGGGCCGCTATCTGATGCGCCGAGGCTTGAGCCTGACCACTTACCCTAGCGCCCTGCGCTATCACCCGGCCTTGGCCTACTGGATCACACTGCACGGCCGGCCGCAGCGGCTGGGCCACTTCCCGGCGATGCTGGCGCTGGTGACATCGCCGCAGGGCATCAACGTGGGCTTGCATCGCACCTGGCTGACCTTTGACGGCCACAAAGCCGCCTTGCTCCACCCCGTCAGCGGCGAAGCGCTGCCGGCCAAGAAACTGGCCTTGGGCCGTTCCGGCGATCTGTCCGGCGCGGCGGTCCGCTTGTATCCGCCCTCAGACGGCCAGCTGGCGCTGGCCGAGGGCATCGAAACGGCGCTGGCGGTGTGCGAGGGCAGCGGACTGCCGTGCTGGGCGGCGCTGTCGGCCTGGGGGCTGTCGCATGCGGTGTTGCCGGATGAAGTCACCGATTTGTTTGTGATGGCCGACAACGACGCCAACCAGGCCGGCCAGAACGCCGCTCGGCGCTTGGCGCGGCGGATGCAGGACGATGGCCGACAAGTCCATCTGCTGATACCCGAGCAGCCGGACAGCGATTGGCTGGATGTGTTGAACGAACAAGGAGAATCCCATGGGCAGCGCTGACAAGCAGGCTTTGGCGATGGCCGCGAAGGCCCCGGCGCTGGCCATCGGCCCGCGTTATGACGTGAACCGCGACGGCGTGCATTACATCGCCGTCAAACGCGACCGCGATACCGGCGAGCTGTTGGAGCAGCCGCCGGAATGGCTCAGCGACAAGATGGAACTGCTGGGCTGCGGGACGGATGCGGACGGCAACCATCACCGCATCGTCAAATGGCAGCGCCAGGGCAATGGCGAGGTGATGACCACCGCCTTGCCCAGCGCCGACATTGGCGAGCGCGCCGGCTGGGCGTTGCTGCGCAAAGGCGGTCTGACGCTGACCACCGACCGCGGCGGCCAGGCGCGGCTGGCCCACTGGCTGCAGCGCGAAGGCTCCACCGAGTGGCACGACATCATCAATATGTCCGGCTGGCAACATGGCGCGTTTGTGCTGCCGAACGGTGACATCATCGGCCGGCCCAACCGCAAGATGCATTTCAACGGCCGCCCCAAGGACGCCAGCGCCTACCATCCGGCCGGCAGCCTGACAGACTGGCAAGGCACCGTCGGTGCGCTGGCGCTGGGCAACCCCTTGGCGATGACGACCATTGCGTGCGCGCTGGCCGGCCCGCTGCTGGCCTTGTGCGGGGCACGGGACGGCATCGGCCTGCACCTGTACACCAATTCCTCATCGGGCAAGAGTACCTGCGCCGATACCGCCGCCAGCATCTGGGGCGACCCGCAGCGCACCTTGCACACCTGGTCCGGCACCGCGCTAGGGCTGACCAATGAGGCCGAAGCCAGCAACGACATGATGATCTATCTGGATGAAGTCGGTTCCGGCGACGCGCGCAAGATTGGCCCGGCCATCTACAGCATGCTGAACGGCGTGTCCAAGCTGCAAGGCGCGAAGGAAGGCGGCAACCGCGCCGCCCGTTCGTGGAAACTGACCATGATTTCAACTGGCGAAGTGGCGATGAGCCAGTATCTGACCGAAGGCGGCCAGACGCCGCGCGGCGGGCAGGAAATCCGCCTGCTCGATATCCCGGCCGATACGGGCCCCTATCGCGCATTCGACCACATCCACGGCCGCAGCAATGGCGAAGTCTTCGCCGACGAGCTAACCCGCCATGCGCGCAGCCATTACGGCACTGTCGGTCGCGCCTTCGTCGCTTGGCTGCAGGACAACCGGGCGGCGGCGGTGCAGTGGGTGGAAAAATCGCAACAGCGCATGCTGGCGGCCGTACCCGAAGGAGCCGCCCCTACCGTGCGCCGCGCCACGCGCAAATTCGCCATCTTATCGGCGGCGGCCGAAATGGCCAGCCATGCCGGCCTGACTGGCTGGACGGTGGAACAGGCGATTCAAGGCGTGGAAACCACGTGGCAGCGCTGGATGCAGGCTTTCGGCATCGAAGACCGCGACGACGCACGCCTGATCGACCAGGCCGCCGCCGTATTGCAGGCCAGCCAGTACGCCCGCTTCGTGCTGCTGCCGATGAATGACAGCGACCCACTGGTGCCCAATTTGATGGGCTACAAGCGCTACACGCTAGACGGCGAAGCGGTGTTTCTGGTGACGCCGGGCGCGTTCAAGGGTGAAGTCATCGCCGGCTATGAAGTGCGGCATGCCTGCGAAGTTCTGTACCGGGCGGGGATGTTGCAACGGCCAAAAGGTCGCGCCGGCTGGACTGTGCATGGCGGCAAAGGCGTGGGCCAGGTCTACCGCATGCAGTTGCATCCGCACGGCGGCGAAGCGGAAGAGTAAGCGCAAAATCTCTCACGTGAGGCCAAACCCACTGCCAACACTGCCAACTCTGCCAACACCTCTCCAATAGACTGACTTATATAGCTTTTTCTGTTGGCAGTGAGTTGGCAGTGTTGGCAGTCAATTGGCAGTTCCTCCGCCCCATCCCGCCCAGTTGGCAGTTTGCCCCGGCCAGTTGGCAGTGCTTTAGTCGCCACTGCCAACAACTAACATCATACCAATCAGCAACTTACAGACGAGTTGGCAGTGTTGGCAGCGTTGGCAGCGGTTTTTGCTACATATGTGAGAAAAAGTTAAGCAGTTGGAACAGCCATACATCGACATCCTGACTTTCTGGACTTCATCGCTGAGTACAGAGCCGAAAGCTAAACCAGCAACTTTAAGAGTCACAAGAGGTCCTCCTCTCGTTGCAGTAAGTAAAATTTCTGATTGCGTTGTATACTGATCTGTATACAGATTGCTAAGAATTTAAGACTTTCGCCACTAAATCAAATTACTCAACTTACATTGCAAGCACAAATTTATATTAAGCAAATTCAAGATTAGGTTATGAGAAAAACAAAAATAGATAGCAGCACTGCAGACATGGAAATACGTTCGGCATTGCACAAAAAAATAATAAAAAATCATCAAAAAGGAAATGACACCCTAATCATAAACGAATTAGGCCTTGCTCATGGCAGAAACAGAATAGATGTAGCTGTGTTAGATAAACACATACATGGATATGAAATAAAAAGTTCAAAAGATACACTAGCAAGGCTCTCCGGGCAATTAAATGAGTATAAAAAAAGCTTGCAAAAATTAACAATTGTTACGGCGGAAAACCATCTGGCCGAGATATTAAATAACACACCAGTTTGGTGTGGAGTTACTCTAGCTATAAAAGGCCCGCGAGGAGGAATAACATTCAAAACCATCCGCAGGGCATTGTTAAACCCATCTGCAGATGCGTTTTCTATCGCACACTTACTCTGGCGAAACGAAACACTTCAAATTTTAAAAAATAACGGAATAAATGGGCATGACCTTTCTGGAGCAAGAAAGTCACTGTATTTAAAGTTAGTAGATTTACTTACAATTAATGAATTAGTCTCAAATATAAAGTTATATTTTAGAGCACGTGAAGATTGGCGAGTTGATCTACAACCTTTCGAAAATGATGACTAATTCCAACTTGCTTCCAAGTACCAAGGTTTCCATTGTTATCTAAACCGGCTGCGGTTTTATATATTCTGGAGTCACCGTCCGAATACTCATGGCCGGAATAATGACCAGACTTAACAATTTTTTCACAATGCCCCTTCATTTGCGTCTCCCCTCCACGAAACGCCCCACCTTTTGGAATAAGCCAAGAGTCATCTGTAGAATAGATTATTTTTCCTGCTGGATTCAAAAGTCTCATGTCTTGTTCAATAAATTCGGGATACTCAATAGTATAATCGCTATAAGTTGGAATTCTTATTGTAGACATGTACTCTATAAGTTTTTTATAAAAAATCCATTCATGCCTAATTACAAACCCACCAGGCTTTTTAATTGAACTCATATCAAGTGACAAACTTGATACAACAAAGGATCGAAAATCTTTAATGGCAACAACGCGCCGAATGGCTGATACTAGTGCTTTGCAAAATACATCATATGGTTCAAATTTTTCTGGGCGCCTCAGATCTAGTATAAAGTCAACGTTTTTGGGAGTGACATCTAAAAATTTAAGTATTGCATTTATTCTATCGTTAATATTGGCCTGCATAAGATCGTCAAGCTTAATTCTTAGAGCCAGCCCTCTTCGATCCATTTTGATTATTTCACTTATGTCTTCAACAAAATCATAACCGCGATCAAGACTTGCCACGGGAATAATTTCACACTCCTTACTTCTTAAGTCCTGAAATAAATATCCAATGACACTTTGCCCGCTCGCCATCCGTAAATTTTCCAAACTGCTATCAATATCAAGAAGAGCCTTTCTTTTTCCCCATTTTGTAAAAATACGGTTTCCAATAGGCTCTATATGCTCATTTATGTTTTTTTTAGCTCGCTTTTCTTCAAAATCGTAGCCAATAGGAGGGATTACAAATAATGGGAATAGCACATTCTTTACATCAGGCTTCGATCTCATTAGTGCCTGATACTCAGCTTGTTGCCATTTCAAAATAGGAACGTATTGATCTAACTTAATCATCGCTTTTTCTCAAATATTTTCTAACCATGCCATGCCCAACCAGGTTGGATAAAATTATATAATTTGAAGACTCATTTCTAATTCGCCCAGCGATAATGCTTGGGTGGATTTTGAGATTTTCAGCATCTATAACAACAGACTCCTCCGTCATTAAGAACCTAGACAAGCATAAGTCCCACTCCGGCTCAGGGATTAAATGATTTAAAGCAAATTTATCTGCACCCATTTCTAAATCATCACAGCCCCCATCTCCTTCTTCATCAAAGAAATCCATCTGAAGAGAATTATGTAAATGCAAGAAAACATGGCCAAGCTCATGCATTAAAACAAACCAAAAATTATCTAGCCTATCATGTCTAAGTGTAAGAGCTACAATAGGATTGCCACTTTCCAGCAACATGGCAGCCCCATCTAAATATGTTCCGCTCAAATGTTCTTCAATTACAAGAACAATTCCATGCTTTGCTAGGAAGCATTTTACTAGCTCAGGCGCATTTTCTTTAATAGAGAGTCGGACTAAATCATTAATCCATGAGTCATTCAATTCAAACTCGTTGATACCTCCAGCACTTACAAGCGTTCTTGCTTTTTCTAAAACACGGGCCTGCCAAGCCAAAAGCGCATACTCATTTGGTAAACTATTACCATGAAATTTTTTCCTATGTAGAACTGAAGCATATCCAAATCCAGCTGCATGAGAAAAGTAATCCCTCGCAGCATCCGAGAGTGATTGCTTATTTTTTAATTTCAGCCACCCTTTCTTTATCATTTCCCTAATAGGAAACAATTCCCACTTTATATTTCCTTCTTCGGACCATGTATATATTGAATTTCGATGATTATCGTCAACACCAGACCAGTCCTCATTAAATTTAATTTTTAATGCACTGGCAATTTCAACTATTTTCTTTAGACTAACACCCTTGTAATAAGAGCTTTCATATTTCTTAATAGTATTAAGAGGTAGGGAAACTACATTGGCTAGCTCCAGCTGAGATAAGCCAAGAGAGATTCTTGCCTGTATCAATATTCGAGGCAAATCATTTAGATCAGAGCAAGTTGAAATATGCAGCGCACCTTCTTTAAGTTTTATATACTCAGCCATTTGCAGTTCTAGGTCGGATACCTGAGAACTTAGTGCGTCACGTTGAGCGGTGGATATCCAGTTTGCACTATCTACTTCACCCAGTGCCGCAAGTGCATCACATAATTTTTTATACTCAGCGAGTGTTGTAGCATATTCAAGATCGGTGCATATCATTTACCACCTCCCTCGCCTCAGAGAAACTGTTCATTTTGCAAATCGACCGTCAAAATACCCTTTTGTTTTCCGGAATGCTTTTCTCTTTGAAAGAATGTAGAAAATGGCAACCCAGACTGCCCTTCAATTCCCTCAATAAACAGCTCACCTAAGTATTTAGATTTTTGATTTTTACGCCCACACCCGAAATCAAGTAATACAGGATCTAATTTATTTGGGTCAACCCCATCGGGCACCCAACAGCCATCAAAGTCTCCTGGTATTGGTTTCCCTGTTACATAACTACCATCTATGTATAGCTTCTGACATCCTGCATCGGCCAATGCTTTTGCTGCAGCATATAAACCATTAAAAATAGCTCTTCTTTCATTATTAATTGCAAAGAAATTCTCTATTTCTTGTAAGGTCGCTGTGTGGATGCCTGGTGGTAGTACCTTCCATGGTGCATCACTTACCTCAATCAACTGGGGTATCATTTCGCAAGTAATTTTTTACCCAAATGGTATAATTTTGCCACAATTTTGATGGGACACTGGGAAAATTTTCTTAAATAGAAACAACAACCATTATCATACGCAGAAATCAAACAAATCAATCTATAATGGAAATACATAGCAAAAATCTATCAAAAAACATCATTTAACCTATGTATTAGCTAGCTAGACTTGATAGCTTTATCAAGTTAAAACAACATAACCAAGTATGAAGCCGAGTATGTTTTCAATAAATTTCTCATTAGTCGTAAATTTTACAGGCAACTAATAATGATGATTTTAACGTCTCATCGATAAAGAATTTAGAATGGTCTGTAACCCGGCATCACATTCTTGGTAACTATCTCGGGGGCGGAGCCAAAAAGTCACCAGCATTGACAGAGCGGGGGCACTAGCGGGGGCATCTTGAAAAATTGATTTTCAAATTTCATTTGAAAACAAATATTTATGATACATATTATATTCCTGTCGGAGCGATGGATAAGCGACGAAATAAAAAAGCAAATAAATTCAATTCATTAAACCACCAATTCGATTCCGTAAAAAGCTACCTACATTCCAGCCTCCTTGAGTTCAATCAGACTGAGCCTTGTCCAAAAATGTAATGACTAAACTGTCCCTGGACCAATTATTAAGATTGCACTTTTCGGATCATCGGCAGTACATCATCGGGTCGCTTCCGATTGATATGGCATCGTAGTCGCTACGGAAAATGCCGATCATTGGCAGGCACATTAATTTTTAGGTACACGGATAGGTACACGATTTCAGAATTTCAACAGATAATTCATTTATTTTCAATGTGTTAAGTCAATTTAAAACATTCTGTATTGAAACCAGCGCCAACAGCCACCGCTACGCCGCCAATGTCACTCCGGGATGAAAGTCGATAGCCGGCAGTGTTTCATCCAGCACCTGCAAAAAGGTGAAAGCGGCCGGCGATAGCGGCACGCCGCGGCGGGTGAACACGTGGACATCCCGCCGCAACTCGGCCGCCTCAAACAAGCGGTAAGGCAGATCCCGCGCCGACGGGTGGGAGGCCGCCAGCGCCGACAGCACGCAAGCGCCCACCCCGGCGCGGATCAGGCAAAACTGCATGTCCAGATTGGTGACGGTGATCTTGCTGGACACCTGTTGCCAAAACTCAGGCTGGCTGCGCTCCAACGCGGACATGATGCTGGTGTCGCTCTCGTCCTGCAGCAAGGGCCATTGTCGCAAGGATTGGCAGTTGAGCGGTCCCGCCGGGGGCTCGAAGCCCGGCGGAAACATCACCCCCAGCCGGGCGGACAGCAGCTTGCGCTTATCCAGCTTGTCTCCGGCCGCGCCCACATAAGAGCCGATGCCGATGTCCACTTCCCCGGATTCGATGCGGCGCACCACGCCACCGCTGGTATCGTCCAACAAGCGCACATGGATGCACGGGTAGTCTCTTCTCAGCCGTTTGAGCACCTACGGCAGCACGCTGGACGCAAAGGCCATGCCGCTGGCCACGTAGACGCTGCCGCTGCTGCCAGCGGATTTTTCGCGCAGATCGGACAGCAGCAGTTCAAAGTCGTTCAGCAGCCGGCGGGCCACCGGCAGAAAGGCGTTGCCCTGAGTGGTGAGCGCCACTTTGCGGGTGGTGCGCTCAAACAGCGTCAGCCCAATCTCCTGCTCCAGCTCGCGTATGGTCTTGGTCAGCGTGGATTGCGTCAGAAACAACTGGCGGGCGGCGGCGGTGAAGCTTTCGGCTTCGGCAACGGCCGAGAAGGCGCGCAGGTGGCGGAGAGAGATATTCATGAAGGACTGGAATTGATTGTATTTATTAATTCATTTTACACCAATAACTTTCAATGCTTGCGTGCTTAACATCCACGCTCTTCATCATGGGACGGCGGCTACGGCTTTGCCGATAAAACTTGAGCGCAAGCCGCTGACGCAGCATGCCGTTTGGATTACGATGCCGGGTTTTGGCCGCCATCGACTCCCTCATGACCGTCTCCCATCGCAACCCGCTGCATGATCCCGACGCCGTGCTGCAACGGCTGCACGGTCTGCGCCCGATAAGCGCCAAGCAGAAGCAAAGCTCCTTCGAACGCGGCTGCGAGCGCTACGCGCGGCTGGCCTTGATGATATCCGGCGGCTTGTTCGCCGCGCTGCTCGTTCTGGCCCTATGGCACCTTGCTGCGCCCTTGCCCCGCTTTGGCGTCTGGACCGCGCAAATCCTGGCGCTGCTGTGCATGGCGCTATCCTTGCTCTCCATCATCGTCAACAGCCTGCCCGGCCTAGCCTTGATACTCTGTTTTCGCCGCCAGGCTCAGCGCGATTTGTTAAAGGAACTGGAGCATGACTGGCTCCAGGCGGCGCTATTGCGGCCTTACCGGCAGTCCGCGCTGGAACAGGCGGCGCAGGCGCTGCAAGACAAGCAGGAGCAGGCCGGCAGCCGCATTGGCGCCCTTATCGGCAGTCATGAGCAGCTCGCTCTGTTTTCCATCGCCGGCTTCGCCTTGGCTGTGTGGGAAAAACTATCCGATCAAGGCTCGGCCTTGAACCGGCTGTTCCAGTTCTCCATACCGTACAGCCATTGGAATGGGCATGATCTATTGATGCTGGCGTTGGCCGGCGTCGCCGGCTTTCTGCTGGGTGGGGTCCTGCTCAAGGCGGTGCTACACCGGCGCGCTTATCAGTTGGCCTTGCTGCGGCAGGCCATCGCCGACAAAACCCGCCGCCGGGACGCGCGGCGGCGGCGTTTCGGGCCACGTGCCTGAACTGTCGGCCTCAGGCGGCAACCGCCGCCGCCTCCTGCCGGCTCAACTCATGCAGACGATTAGCCAAGGGACAGCTCAGCGCCAGTTCCTGCTGACCGTGTCCGCGCAATAGCAGCGCTTGCCAGCTACCATCCGGACCGGGTACCAGGCCTCCGCAGACGAAGCCCGCCTGTTGCAAGGCAAGCGCCGCGCGCGGAGCGTCCGGCCCCAGCGCCAGCCTGACGTAGACCAAGCGCCCGGCCGGCAGCGCCGCCACTTCCCGCAGCCGGCCGCCGCTGATGTCCTCCAGCACCACTTCCAGCCGCCGGCCGTGGCTGGCGATGCTGAGGCCGCCGGCCGGTGCCTGCGCCGGCGGCGGCGCGCTGCCGAAGGCGCGGCTTAGCGGCGTCAGCCATTCCCGCCACGCCACCGGCCAGTTCAGCGCCGGAATTGGCCGGCTTTGCAGCGGCAGGCAGCCCAACACGATGCTTTCCGGCTGCGGCTGGCCAAACGGCGAGGCCACGTAGTCCAGCAGCAGGCCGGTGGTGTGGAAGCCCAGGGTCTTGGCCAGGCGCTGGCTCTGGCCGTGGGACGACACTTGCTTGATGGTGAGCATGCTCAGGCCCAGGGCCACGCCTTGGGCGCTGAGGAGGCGGCCCAGCGCGGTGGCCAGGCCCTGGCCGCGCGCGTCCGGGTGCACCACGTTGAGCGCTAGCTCGGCGCTGCCCGGGCAATGCGGATCGCGCCACAGCGCGGCGTGGCCCAGCACCCGGCCATCGCGCACGGCCACGGCGGAATGCCAGCGGCCGGCGGCGTTGTGGCGGCGGATCATCGACGGCAGATAGACGTCCGGGTAGACGTAGTGTTCGCCGTAGATGGCGCGGAACAAGGCGCTGACGCCGGCGGCGTCGTCCGCCTGGAAAGCGCGAATGTCTATGCTCATGCCGCCACCTCGTCGTAGCGGCGCTGGTCCACCACCCGCATCAGCTTGCCGGAGCGCGGATGGGTGAGCATGGCCTCCGGCGCGCAATAGGCGGCGTCCAGGCGCAGCAGGCCTTGGCTGCAGAGTTCGGCCAGGGCCGGCTGCGCCGCCAGCAGCCGTTGGCGCAGCGGCTCCGCCGCCGGGGCCGGCGCGTATTCGCTGGCCACCCGCAGGCTGAGGGTGTCGACGCCGTCGCGGCGGCCCACCAGCAACTGCCAGGCCAGCACGCCATCCTGCTCCCGCAGCAGCGGGTCCAGCTCGTCCGGGAACAAGGACAGCGTGCAGACGCGCACGCGGTGGCCGCGGCTGGCGCGCCCTTGCAACGCGAACTTGCGTTCTGGCCGCCCGGCCGGTTCGCGCCAGCAGGCCAGGTCGCCTGTGGGGTAGCGGATCACCGGCATCAGCAGCCGTTGCAGATTGCTGACCACCAGCAGGCCCTTGCGGTCCGGCTCCGTGATCGGCAGGCCGCTGGCTTCGTCGATGATTTCAACCAGGGTGTCCGCGTCGAACACGCGGTGTTCGCCCTGGGCGCAATCCGGCCCGGCGGCGCCGATCAGGCCGGCGTCCACGCTGGCGCAGCCTATGGAGCCGATGCGTGCCTTGGGGAAGACCCGGCTCAGCAGGGCCAGCTGTTCAGCGAACAGGCTTTCGCCGCCGTAGAGCAGGCAGCGCACGCCGGGCAGCGTGCGGCCGGCTTGTTGCAGCCAGTTGGCGAAGCGCACCAGTTGCACCGGCACGCCGGCCAGCACATTGATATCCAGCGCGGCGATGGCGTCGGCCAGCGCGGCGTCCTCGACATTGCAGGTAAAGGGAAACTCCACCACCGGCACCGGCGAGTGCGACAGCGCGCCGTGGATGAACAGCAGGCTGGTGTAGAGATCCCCGGCGAAGAACAGGTTGGCGACGCGGTCGCCGGGCTGCAGTTGCCGGCCCAGGCCCTGGCCGAAGGCGCGCACGAAGGCCTGCCATTCATCGCGGCGGAACACCGACAGCTTGCCCTCGCTGGTGGAGCCGCCGGTCTTGAACACATGGCCGTCCGCCAGCGGGCCGCTCAGCACCGGCCAGTCCGCCAGCGGCTGGCATCGGCTCCAGTAGTCCGCCGGCTCGATCAGCGGCAGATCGCTCAGCGTCCAATCCTCCGGCAGAGCGCGGTACAGCTCAGCGAAAAATGGCGAGTGGGCGCGGGCGTGTTCCACCAGCCGGCGGAGCCTGGCATCGATGGCGGCCTTCATTGCGCCGGCTCCGTGTTGCGGCGCTGGTCCAACACCAGCGGGGTCTTGCCGCTTTGCGGATGACGCTGGAACTGGCTGGCCGGGGCGGCGATGACTTCCAGTTGCAGCAGGCCGCCGCTGACGACCTCGTTCAGCATCGGGTGTTGCAGCAGGCGGGCGCGCACCTGCTCGGCGTCTCCGTCGGCCAGCACCCGAATGCGGTCGCAGCCGTTGGCGGCATGGTCCACCAACCATTGCAAAGCCAGGCCCAGCGGCGCGGACAGCTCGATTGGATTGACGAAGATGGTGCCCGCGCGCAGCAACGCGCCGTGGCGGCCGGTGAGCTGGAAGCGCGGCGACGGCAGGCCGCAGCCGCAGCGGCCGGGCAGCCAGCGGCCCAGATCGCCCAGGTCGTAGCGCCGCACCGGCTGGCCTTCGCGCGCCAGCGAGGTGAAGGCCAGCCGGCCGACGGCGCCGGGCTCGGCCGGGCGGTCGCTGTCCTGTTCCAGGATTTCCAGCCACTGGATGTCGGCCAGAAGGTGGAATTCGCCGTCGCGGCCGTGGCCGCAGGCATGGCCCAGCGGGCCGGCGTCCACCGATCCGTACATCGCGGAGCGGATCAGCTCCACGCCGAAGCCAGTCAGGAACCGGCGTTGGCCTTCGCTGATGTGTTCGCCCCCGCAGAACAGCTTGCGCACGCCGCCGTAGGCGCGCAGCGCGGCTTCCTCGCACTCGAACAAGCGCTGCAAGGTGCCCGGCATCCCCACCAGGGTGTTGACGCCGCGGGACACAATGAAGTGGGCGATCTGGCTGAAGTCGTCGTCCACCGGGCCGCCCATCGGGTATTGCGGCACGCCCAACTTGTCCAGGATGGTAAAGAAACTGAGCATGCCGCCGTAAAGGTTGCCGCCGTAGAGCAGATTCATCACCCGGTCTTGCGCCGGATCCAGACCCGCGGCGAGCAGGCCGTCCGCCGCCGCTTGCATCTGGCGGTGATAGTCGCGGTAGCTGAAGCCGGCCAGCTTGGGCTCGCCGCTGCTGCCGCCGCTGCGGAAGAACAGCTGGGCGGCCGGCCCCATCTCGGCTTGTTGGAAGGCCGCCTTGTCCATCACAGGCAGCGCGTCCAGGCCGGCCGGCGGCGGGGGCAAGGCGTCCAGTGTCGCATGGCCGGGCAGTTGGCCGTCGCTCAGGCTCACGGACACCCGCCGCGTCAGCCGGCTCAGCGCGTAAACGCCATCGTGCGGCTCGCCGGCGTAGCCGTCGTGCATCGCTCCCACCGGGCACAGCCGGCTGACGCCGGCGTCCAGCAGCAGGCGGCTGAGCGCCGGCACTTGCTCCGGCGCGGCGATCAGGCCGCAGCTTTGCAAATGGGTGCGCCAGGGCAGCAGCAGTTCCACTAGTCGCGCGCGCGGCGCCGGCCGCAGTTGCAGGGTGCGGAACAGCGGCGAGGCCGCCAGCTCTTGGCGCTGCGCCCAGGCCACGCGCCAGCCCTCGCCCTGCTCCACCGCGCCGGTCACGCCGGCGAAAGACTGGTCCAGCCGCAGCATGGCCAGCTGGCTGGAGATTTCCGCGGCTTCCTGCACGTCCGGCTGCAGGGCCGGCCAGGCCGGCGCGCGCCGCGTCAACGCGGCGGCCATGGCCTGGGCCGCGCCGCGCAACGCGGCTTCGTCCTCGCTGTCCACCAGCAGGCATTGCGGGCTGGAACAGGCTTGCTGATCAAAACGGCAGACGTCGTCGGCCAGCGCGTCGTAATCGGCCTCCGTCGCCGCGGCCGGGTCCAGGTAGGCGAAGCTGATGCGGTGGCCCCAGGGTATCCAGCGGCAGCCGGCCGGCGCCTGGCGGCGGATCGCCTCCAGCGCGGCGTCGCCGCCCCAGGCGGACACCGCGTCGGCGCGGGCCAGCAGCCCAGCCAGTTGATCAGTGGCCAGCGGCAGCACCGCCACGTGGGCGGACAGAACGCCGGCGGCGTCGTGGCTCAGGAAATCAGCCAGCAGCCGCGCGCTGCGGCCTTGGTCGCTGCCGCTGGGGCGCAGCCAGTTGACGTTGCCGGCCAGCAGGCTTTCCAGCACCGCCATGAAGGGCAGCAGCGGCGCGTTGGCCGGGGTGATGTGGGCCACCAGGCCCAGCGGCCGCCAGCTTTCAAAACGCGGCTGGCGGTAGTCGAAGCGGCGCAGCGAGAAGGCTTGTTCGCCCAGCTCGCGGCGGACCTTGGCTTGCAGCGCCTCGCGCCGGCAAAAGCCTTGCAGCGCGTCGACGGCGGCGGCGTCCAGGCCCAGAGCCTCCGCCCGTTGCGGCAGGGCCGCGGCGAAGCGTTCGGCGCAATCCAGCACCGCGTCCAAGGCCGGGGGCCGGGCCAGCGCTGCGGGCAGCCCCGCTTGCAACTGCGCCAGCGCGGCGGCGGCGTCCACGGCGGCGTTCAGTGTTCCGTTCAATAGATACATATCAGGATTCCTTGATCAATTCGGAGGCGGCCACCGCGCAGCTGCGGCTCTTGCTGGTGCCGGCGCGGCCCAGCAGTTCGAACCAGTCGGTGGCCAGGCCGCAGCCGCAGCTCTCGGCCGGATGCAGCACGGCCAGATCGCCCATCACAATGCTGTGCGCCGGGCTGGAGGTGATGTAGGGCGACAGCAGGTTGAGGAAGCCGGCGGCGCCGTAGGGTTGCGGCCGCAGGCTGGCGGTGTCGCGGATCACGGCGCGGGCGTAGCTGGGCAGGTGGAAGCGGTGGCGTTCGCACTCCACGTAAGGCACCGGGTGCTCCACCGCGCCGTAGCCGTCGCGGCAACGCGCGTCCGGAATGCCCAGTTGCTCGCCCAGCCGCCGGTACAGCTCGGCCTTGGGAATGGCGCGGTCCGCGTGGGTTTTCCAGCCGCCGCCCAGGAACACCAGCGATTCCGGGTGCAGTTGCAACGGCGGCAGGCCCAGTTCCCGCATGCGTTCCAGCGCGAACCACAGGAAGGCGGGGAAGCCCAGCATGCGCACCGGCAGGCCTTGTTCGGCGAAGTCCTGCAAGGCGCGGATCACGCCGAAGGGGTCGAACTCGTTGCCGTGGCCGTTGTGGCGCAAGGCGTAACAGGCCTGGTTCACCGGCGCGTACTTGCACAGGAATTGGTCGGTGTAGGCGGTGCCCAGGGTGATGGCGCCGGCCGGCTCATAGCTGAGCAGCAGGTAGTTGCACGGCTGTTGCGGCGTGTCCCAGCCGTAATGGCGGAAGATGCGGTCCACCATGCTTTGCGCCGCGCCCAGGCTGCGTTCGTCGTAGCGCATGCGGCTTTTCTGGCCGGTGGTGCCGGAGGACGTCAGCTCCAGCGCGTCCTGACCGGTGGCGCTCACCACCAGTTGGCGTTTGAAATAGTTGGCGAACAGCGGCGGCAGCCGCGACCAATCGTCCAGCGTGTCCAGCGCCGCGGCGTCCAGACCGTTGGCCTGCAGCCAATGGCGATAGCCGGGCGTGTGTTCGCAGTGGTAATGGCTGAGTTGGCGCATGGCGGCGTCGAACAGCCGGCCGCAGTCGGCATCGGCGCGATAAGGGTGTTCCAGCGCGCACAGCGCGTCGACGTGGTTCAGCATGGAGGAGCTCCGGGAGTGAGAATGGGGATTCAAGCCGCTTGCAGCGCGTAAGCGCGCTGCTTGAGCAAGCGCCACAGCGGCCAAGCCGCCAGGCCGGCGCCCAAGGCGGCCCAGCCGGCGAAGGCTTGCAGGCCGGCGCCGGCGCCCAGCCAGGCCAGCGCGCTGCAACCCAGGCCGAGCAAGGCGGTGGAAATCATGCCCAGCATCGCCGCCACCGCGCCCTTGCCGCTGTCGCTGGCGTAGAGGGTGAAGCGGTATAGGGTGGCGTGGCCCAGGCCCAGGCCGAAGGCGTACAGCGTCAGGCCCGCCGCCAGAGCCGGCAGCGCGCCGCTGGACCAGGTCAGCGCCAGCATCGCCGCCAGGCCGCCGAACAAGGGCCACAGCGCCAGCCGCAGCACCCGTTCCAGTTCCAGGCTGACCGCCAGCCGGTTCAGGGTCAGGTTGCCGGCAATCAGCCCGCCGAACACCGGCAGCTGCCACAGGCCGTACTCAATGCCGGACAGACCCAGCCCGCGCATCAGCAGCAGCGGCGACAGGCCGATCCACCCCACCAGCGGGATGGACAGCAGGCCCAACGCCACGCTGCCGTGCATGAAGGGGGCGTTGCGCAGCAACGCCCCGTACTGACGCGCGCTGCGGCCCAGGCGCAGCGGGCTCGCCGCCAGCCGGCTGCCGTCGCGCCGCTCCACGCCCAGGGTTTCCGGCATCCAGCGCCACAGGCCAACGGCCACCAAGGCCGCCAGCGCGCCGATCAGCGCGAACAAGCCGCGCCACGGCAACAGGCCCAGCAACAAGCTGCCCAACAAGGGGCCGACCAGCGGCGACAGCAACGCGATATTGGCCAGCAGGGCCATCAGCCGCACCGCGTCTTTTTCCGGAAACGCTTCTTGCAGCGCCGGGTAGCTGACCACCATCACGAAGCCCAGAGACAGGCCCTGGATGAAACGCAGCAGATTGAACAGCTCGATATCGCGGCTGCCGACCGCGGCCAGGCAGGCCAGGGCGAAGCCGACGGCGCCGGCCACCAGCAGCGGCTTGCGGCCGTAACGGTCGGACAATGGACCAATCAGCCATTGCAAGGCCACCCCGCCCAGCAGGTAGGCGTTGAGCGCCGTGGGCACGTGGCGGGCGTCGGCGTTCAAGTCGGCGACGACTTGCAGCATGGCCGGCATCACCATATCGCTGCCGATATAAGTCAGTAGTTCGAAAGCGGCCAGCAATAGGCAAAAGCCCAGCGCGCGGCCTCGGGAAATAGGCAGCAAGGATTGAATTGAGTTTTGACTCATAAAATATCAAGGTAATTGAATGGCAGCCCTATAAAAACCATGGGCAATTTAAAACCGACAATGAAAAGCAACGCGGAGAGATGGACGGCGCGGCATTTGTTTCGGCAACTGAAGAGGTCCGAATCATGACATCGGGCTACTCAGAAGGGGCGAGATTATAGACAGGCTTTTTGTTTGAATTGACTGCCCTATTGGACAGTTATTCTAGAGTAAATATATTAATATCCAAATTTGGCGACGGATATTTATATAAATAAACCACACCATAAAATAATATGCAAATGGCAACACCATTAATGCAAAACAAAACGGTCACAATTAAAACCATTAATTGATTGGGAGATGACTTTTCCATCTAGCACCTAAATTAGCCAGGGGAATAGTAGGCCTAAACTTAAAATGGATTTGTTTTATTGCGCAGCGGCAGGCATGACAATGGATTTTCAAGGTTAGAATGTCATCTTCATCGACATTCCCTCTTCAGGAGTCCATCCCCATGAGATCCATCCTGTCCTTTGCCGCCCTCCTGTCTTTGTTCTGCGCCGCGTCTTCCTGGGCCGGCACGCCCCCGGCCCTGATCGTCACCGGTCAGATCAAGGTATCCAACCAGGCCCGCGCCGGCGAATACCACTTCAGCAAGGCTGAGCTGGAACGCCTGCAACAACGCACCATCCAGACTAAAACCACCTGGACGCCCAAGTCCTCCTTTACCGGCCCCACACTCTCCGCCATCCTGCGCGCCGTGGGCGCGGCCGGGCGGCCGGTGGAAGTGGTGACCGAAGACCAGTACAAGGTGGTGATTCCAGCTGGAGACCAAAGCCGCTATCAACCCATCCTGGCGCTGCGCATCAACGGCCGGCCGCTGGAGGAGATGGGCTTCAGCCAATGGATGATGTATCCGCTCAACGACTTCCGCGAACTGCAAACCGCCGACATCGACGTCAAGCTGGCCTGGCGGGTGAAAGCGCTGGTGGTGCGCTGAGCGCGGCGCGGCGCTGAAAGCCGATTCAAAGCCCGCTGCGCTTCCCGGGGGGCAACGCCTTGTCTCGCCCTTGCTCGCGAGACTTTGAACAGGCTCTAAAAGCCGCTAACAAAACTCTGTTTTACGGCTGAGGCAAGGCGCGCCGACGCAGTCAGTACAATGAGTACGACAAGTCGGCGCAACGCAGCATCAGGGGTTTGTTAGCGGGTCTAAAAATGTCTATGTTCTGAACAAAATCAATCAGTCCAAAGTAAATATTTACCTAAATAAAATAAGAACTTTGGAATAAGAAGCGGACTCCAGTGGGTAGGTCCCCCCACCAAGCCAACGGGGACCAGGGCGCAACCCGCAACTGGACAGACCGTGCCCAGCGCCCACAGCAGTCCGGCATGGTCTGATGGAATAAGAGAAATATGCACGCATCTAAGCTCAGTTCCTGTCTGTGGCTAGGCGCCGCGATGGTCGCCAGTCTGTCCTCTCTGCCCGCCTTCGCGGACGCGCCTCGCCAGTTGACGCTGGAACAACGCGGCGATCCCAGCGAGTGGCTGCTGGCTCACCGCCGCGGTTTTCTCACCCATCCCACCCAGTCCACCGGCTACTGGGCGCGCAAAGGCGAAGCGCTGAGCGTCAATATCGCCTACCAGGGCACGCCGCCCAACCTCCCCCCGGAGCTTTGGCTAGTGCCTATCGCCGGCGCCAACAGCCCGATGCCGTCCAATCAGGTGGTCCCGTTGCGTCCCGGCCTCAACCTGATCACCGCGCAGAACGACGGCGTGATCTATTTCGCGCCGCGCAGCCAGCCCGGCAGCGGCAAGATCGTGGCGACGCTGCAAAGCGGCGGCCGCGAAATACCGCGCTTCGTCCTGGGACAGCACAGCAAGGCGGACTGGAGCGCCATGCTGAGCCGCCTGGCGGCCGAGCCTTACGCGGAGCTGGTGGGCAAACGCATGATCGTGACCATGCCGTTACCTGTTCTGCGCCAGCAGGTGGACGACCCAAGCGCCACCATGACGCTGTGGGACCGCATCGTCACCCTCGCAGAGGAACAATACGGCCTGGCCGCCGGCAACCCTTATCCGCACGCGGCAACGCCGTTCCAGTACCAATTCGTCACCAAGCCGGACAGCAGCGGCGGCTATATGTCGGCCAGCAATTACTGGCTGGGCACCAATGTCAGCGGCGCCGGCTCGGTGGCCAATTCCAAATTGCTGCAGCAAGACGGTTGGGGCCCCTGGCATGAGCTGGGCCATCACTACCAGATGCCGGCGATGACCTGGAACGACCAGACCGAGGTGACGGTGAACCTGACCTCGCTCTATGTGCAACGGGCCTTGGGCCAGCGCTCGCGGCTGGAAACCGACCGAAAATGGGACTTGGTGCGCCAGCACCTGAACCAGGCGCAGCCGTCTTACGACGCGCAAGCGGACTTGTTCGTGCGCGCGGCGATGTTCTGGCAGCTGGACCTGGCCTTTGGCAAGGATTTCTACAGCCGGCTGGGGCAGCGCTACCGCAGCATGCCCTTTGCCGAACTGCCAGCCGGTGACGAGGAAAAACGCCAGCGCTTCATCATCGAAACCAGCCGCGTCGCCGGTCACAACCTGACCCCGTTTTTCGACAAATGGGGCTTGAAGGCCAGCGCGGCCACCCGGCAGACCCTGAGCGGCCTGTCCCTGCCCGCCCTGTCCCAGCCGATCTGGCTGAACCGCGACGAAAGCCTGCTCTATCGCTACCCGCTTGAACAGCAGGGCTTGGCCGGCCGCGTGTCGCTGCCGGCCGCCGTCGACGCCGGCCGCGCCTTCAGCGTGGAAGCGCGGGTCAGCAACGCCGGCGGCAAGACGCTGCGTTACCAGTGGCAGTTGCCGCCGGGTTTCGGCGGCTCCCCCGGCAACAGCGCGACGGCGACGCTGACCGCGCCCGCTCAGGCGCTGCAAGGCGCGTACGCGCCGATTCGCGTCACCGTCAGCGACGGCGTCACCCAGATGACGCTGGGCAGCGCCATCCAGCTGCGCCGCCCCGGCGCGCAAAGCTACGATGCGATGATTCTGGCCGCCTACAACAAGGGATCGCTGCAAAAATGGAGCGAGAGCCGCACGGGCGCGCCGGGAGACGTTTACGTCTACGACAACCCCTACCGCAACACCCGCGACTACTTCCAGCTGAAAACCGCGCGCTACGGCTACTTCCCGACCGACGGCGGCAGCAACGCCGGCTGGCAGTTCCTGGACAGCTACAACGGCGCCCCGCTGTCCGCCACCCAGTCCTACGACCTGGCGATGCTGACCTCGCAACGCAAGAGCCGTTTGAACAGCTGGAGCGAAAGCCGAACCGGCACGGTGGGGGACGTCTATGTCTACGACAATCCCTATCGCTCAACCCGCGACTACTTCGTGCTGAAGAACGCGAACTACGGCTACTTTCCCACCACCGGCGTCAGCAACAGCAATTGGACCTTCATCGGCGCTTATGACGGCAGCCAGTACCTGACCCCGTAAGCCCGGGTTCCGCAACCGGCGCCGGCCTCCTTCGACGAGGCCGGCCCGGTCGCCCTGGTGACGGCATTGGTCGCTCCCGTGCGCTAACATTCGGCGCCGCCCGCCTAGATTGGTTCTTGCGCTCCGGCTCCCTGCAAGTCCGCGGCGTCAACATGGTCACGGCCATGCCTTCCAACCCCGCGGCCCGGCGCTGCCCGTCGGCAACGGAACCGCTTGCGGGAGAAGCTGACATGAAACTCTCCACCCCCTGGCTGGCGCTGCTGTGCGGCGCGCTGGCCGCCCAGGCCTGGGCCGCGGAACCGGAAAGCTGTCGCAAGATCCGCTTCGCCGACATCGGCTGGACCGATATCGCGGCCACCACCGGCCTAGCCTCCGCCGTGCTGCAAGGCTTGGGCTACCAGCCCAGCACCCAGCTCGCCTCGGAGCCCATCGCCTTCACCGGGCTCAAGAACCAGCAGATCGACGTGTATCTGGGCTACTGGGTGCCGTCGCAAACGACGGCCATCACGCCCTTTCTACAGGCCAAGGCGCTGCAAGTATTGCCCGAACCCAATCTGAGCGGCGCCAAATACACGCTGGCGGTGCCCAGCCAGCTTGCGGAGCAGGGCCTGCGCACCTTCGCCGACATCGCGCGCTTTCGCAAACAGCTGGACGCCAAGATCTACGGCATAGAATCCGGCAGCCAGGGCAACGCCATCATCAAGTGAATGATCGCCAACAACGATTTCGGTCTGAAAGGCTTCACCCTGGTGGAGTCCAGCGAAAGCGGCATGCTGGCCGCGGTATCCCGCGCCATCCGGCAAAAACGCATGGTGGTGTTCCTCGCCTGGGAGCCGCATCCGATGAACTACCTGATGCGGCTAAGCTATCTGGCCGGCGGCGACCAGGCCTTCGGCGCCGAATACGGCGGCTCCAAGGTCTATACCGTGGTGGCCAACGGCTTCATGCAACGCTGTCCCAACGCCGGGAAGCTGATCAGCCAGCTGCGCTTCAGCCTGGACATGGAAAACCAGGTGATGAACGCCATCCTCAAGCGGGTTCCGCCCGCGCGCGCCGCGCGCCAATGGCTGCAAGCCAACCCTCAGCCGCTGGAACGCTGGCTGGACGGCGTCTCCTCCTTTGACGGCAAACCCGGCCTGCCCTTGGTCCAGGCCTATCTGCGCCAAGGCGAAGGGAACGGGCCATGAACCGGGACATCGTGCTGAGCTGCGCCGTCACCGGCGCCGGCGACACCGTGGGCAAGCATCCGGCGATACCGGTCACGCCCAAGCAGATTGCCGCCGCCGCGGTGGAGGCGGCCCGCGCCGGCGCCACCGTGGTGCACTGCCATGTGCGCGACCCGCTCACCGGCAAGGGCAGCCGCGAGCCGGCGCTGTACCGGGAGCTGGTGGACCGCATCCGCGCGTCCGGCGTGGACATGATTCTGAACCTGACCGCCGGCATGGGCGGCGACGTGGAGATCGGCCCCGGCGAGCGGCCGCTGCCGCTGGGGCCGGGCACCGATCTGGTCGGCGGCCTGGAGCGCCTGCTGCACGTGGAGGAATTGCGCCCGGAAATCTGCACCCTGGACTGCGGCACGCTCAACTTCGGCGACGGCGACTTCATCTACGTGGCCACCCCCGGGCAGTTGCGCGACGGCGCGCGGCGCATTCAGCAACTCGGCGTCAAGCCGGAGCTGGAAGTGTTCGACACCGGCCACCTGCGCTTCGCCAAACAATTATTGAGCGAGGGTCTGCTGGACGCGCCGCCGCTGTTCCAACTCTGCCTGGGCATCCCCTGGGGCGCGCCGGCCGACACCACCACGATGAAGGCTATGGTGGACAGCCTGCCGCCGGGCGCGCAGTGGGCGGCCTTCGGCATCGGCCGGCTACAAATGCCCATGGTGGCGCAAGCGGCCTTGCTGGGCGGCCATGTCCGGGTGGGGCTGGAAGACAATCTGTATCTGGCCAAAGGGGTGTACGCCAGCAACGGCGCGCTGGTGGAACAGGCGCGGCGATTGCTGGACCTGATGGGCGCACGCGTGCTGACGCCGGTGGAAGGCCGGATCCACCTGGGCCTGCCCCCGCGCCGCGGAAAAGGAGATTGAGATGTACCGTACCGACATCGCCACCTTCGGCGTGCTGGGCGCCGGCGTCATCGGCGGCGGCTGGGCCTGCCGCGCGCTGGCGGCTGGCCGCGACGTGCTGGCCTGGGACCCCGCGCCGCAGGCCGAAGCACGTCTGCGCGCCCAAGTGGAGCGCGCCTGGCCGGCGCTGGAACGCCGCGGCCTGGCCGCCGGCGCCGCGCCCGAGCGGCTGCGCTTCGTTTCCCGGCTGGAAGACTGCGCCGCCGCCGCCGACTTCATCCAGGAAAGCGCGCCGGAAACGCTGGCGCTGAAACAGGAGCTGCATCGCCGCGCCGATGCGGCCGCGCCGGAGACGGTCATCATCGCCTCCTCCACCTCCGGCCTGCTGCCTTCCGAGTTTTACCAGGACGTCCGCCGACCGGCGCGCTGCGTGGTGGGCCACCCCTTCAATCCGGTCTATCTGCTGCCACTGGTCGAGGTGCTGGGCGGACGCGACACCGCGCCGCAGGCGCTGGATGCCGCCGAGCGCGTCTATACGGCGCTGGGCATGCGGCCGCTGCGCGTGCGCCACGAGGTGCCCGGCTTCATCGCCGACCGGCTGCTGGAGGCCCTGTGGCGGGAAGCGCTGCACCTGGTCAACGACGGCGTGGCCACCACCGGCGAAATCGACGACGCCATCCGCTTCGGCGCCGGCCTGCGCTGGGCCTTCATGGGCACCTTCCAGACTTACGCCCTAGCCGGCGGCGAAGCCGGCATGCGCCACTTTCTGAGCCAGTTCGGCCCGGCGCTGCAACTGCCCTGGACCCGGCTACCGGCGCCGGACTTGAGCGAAGCGCTGATAGATCGGGTGGTGGACGGTTGCGCGCGCCAGTTGGGTCAGCGCTCCATCGCCGATCTGGAGCGCTATCGCGACGACTGCCTGATTGGAATCATGGAAGCGGTGGCGGCCGCCAAGCGCAAGCATGGACTGGCCGCGCATGAATAAGCGCCTCGTCCTGCTCCACGCGCAAACGCGGCCGGAATGGCTGGACTACAACGGTCACGTCCGCGACGCCTATTACCTGCTGGTGTTCAGCCACGCGGTGGACGCGCTGATGAAGCGCATCGGCATGGACGCCACGGCGCGTGAGCGCGGCGGCCACACCCTATACACGGCGGAGCTGCATCTGCGCTATCTACGCGAAATCCGCCAACAAGCCGAGCTGCGGGTGGAGGGCCGGCTGCTGGACCACGATGCCAAGCGGCTGCGGCTCTATCTGAGCCTGCATCGCGACGAGGAGGCCGACGCCGCGGCCGGCTGCGAGCTGATGCTGCTCAATGTGGACCCCGAGCGGGGCCGGAGCGCGCCGTTCTCAGCGCCGGTGCAGCACAGCTTGGACGCGCTGGCGCGTCGACAAGCCGGCCTGCCCTGGCCCGAGGACTGCGGCCGCCGCATCGAGATGCGCTGAGAACCTGTTACGTGCCCGCCGCGCTATTGAACAAGCGCTGGAAAGCGGCTCACGCCTCGCGCCGCTCCGTTCCCGGCGCGCAGCCGAAGCGGCGGCGATAGGCGCGCGCGAAGTAACTAGCGGACTCGAAGCCGCACGCCGCGCTGACCTGGGTGACGTTAAGCCCGCTCTGGCGCAGCAAGCGCTGCCCGTGTTCCAGGCGCAGGCCCAGGTAAAAGACATTGGGCGCCGCGCCCAACTGGGCGCGGAACAAGCGTTGCAGCTGACGCGCCGTCACGCCCACCCCGGCCGCCAAGGCCGCGCTGTCCAACGGCGCGTCCATATGTTTTTCCATCAGGGCCAGGGCCTGGATCAATTTGCGGCTGTGCACACCGTAACGCGCGCCCAGCTCCAGCCGTTGATGATCGCTCTGGGCGCGGATGCGCCCCAGCACGAATTGCTCCGAAACCTGCACCGCCAGATCATGGCCATGGCTGCGCGCCATCAAGGCCAGCATCATGTCGATGGAGGCGGTGCCGCCGGCGGAACTGATGCGCCGCGGCCCCAGTTCGTAAAGCTCCTGCGTGGCATTGAGCAAGGGATAGCGCTCGCGGAACGCCGGCAGCGCCTCCCAGTGCAGGGTCAGCCGCTGCTGCCGGAACAGTCCGGCCTCGGCCAGGATGAAACAGCCGGTATCGATGCCGCCCAGCACCCGACCGGCGGCGTCCTGACCGCGCAGCCAGGCCAGCAGGCCGGCGCCGCCGTGGCGCAGCGGATGAAAACCGGCCACCACCAACACCGCGTCGGCCGCTTCCGCCTCGCCCCAGGCGCCGTGCGCCGCCAAGGACATGCCGTTGCTGGCGACCACCGGCCGGCCATCGGCGCTCAACAGCCGCCAGCGATAGGCGCCGCCGTGAAAGCGGTTGGCCACGCGCAAGGGCTCGGTGGCCGCCAGCAAACCCAGCATGGAAAACTCGGGCAGCAGCACAAAGCTGAAATCCCGCATGCTCAGCCCTCCTCCGCGGCGATGATGAAACCCATGGCGCGCCTTCGTTAAACATGTTTACAATCAACAGCCTACCGTTCTTCGATTGAAAACGGCAAGCCGACGCGCGGCGCTCCACGCCGATCCGCGCCGCGCCAGCCAATGGGACAGGTTGCCAATGCGGACATTTCCAATACCATACTGTTTTCATGGTTTTTTTCGGAACGGTGAATTTTCCCGCCCGTGCCGCGCCCAGCCGTCCGATAATGGCTCTCTGGCTACAGTCGGCTGCGTGGGGCCGCCGACGCCCGTTCGCATCTGTGCATCATTGTGAAACTCAAGTCCCTTTTGGCTCTGGCCTGCCTGATGGCAGGCATGCAGTGCGCGGCGGCGGAGCCGGCACTGGTCTTCGCCTACAATCTGTTCCCGCCCTGGAAGACCATGGACGCGCACGGCGCGCCTCAAGGCCCGTACACCGAGCTGATGCGCGAGATGGCCAGGCGCGCCAAGCTGAGGCTGGTCTTCCTCCCCTGCCCGCTGACCCGCTGTCTTCAATACCTGCGCCAGGGCAAGGCGGATGTGGTGATCGGGGTGAAAAGCACCCCGGCCCGCCGCGAATTCATCGACTTCATCGACCCCGCCTTCGCCTCCGGTAGCCGTCTAGCCTTGTATCAGCGCGCCGACGACCCGCGGCCGCTGCGCAGTTATCGTCAGCTCTACCCCTTTCTGATCGGCGTGGAGGAGGGCGTACGCTACCAGGACGAATTCGATAGCGACCTGCGCGTGCGGCGCGAGCCGGCCCCGTCGCTGGACTCCAACTTCCGCAAGCTCAAGGCCGGCCGCATCGACGCCTTGATCGCCGATGAACGCCAAACCGCCGAGCTGGCCGCCAGCTCCGAATTCCGCCAATACGTAAAGCGCGCGCCGCTGCTGCTGTATTCCCCGGAACCGCGCCGCATCGGCCTGTCCCCGCGCTCTCCGCACAAGCGCCGCATCGCCAGGGCGATGCGCTCCATGTTGCAGGACGGCACCGTGGAGCGGTTATTGGCGGAAGCGTCGCGGCCGGCTTTCTAGCCGGCCCTCCGTCGCGCGCGCGCAACAGCCAACGCCGGCCGCCGCGGGCGCTCGCCCTGGCTGGCAACTGGCGCATGGCGCAGCTTTACAAGCCGCGCCATCAACGCTAGTGTCCTGCATAAGCCTTGCCGGCAGCATATGCGCGTCGACCGGCCGTACTTGCCTCCGCGCCTTGTTCCGCCTGCCCGCCCGTGGCTGCTTCGCCGTCTTTCTTCCGCATTTCCGCTCCAACAGCCGTTGACTGGCCTCTGTCTGATTCACGTCACATCGCTGCTGTAGGGTTTTGCTAGCATCCGGCCCTTTATCCGTCGAAATTGTCCGACGGTATACGGTCGGCAATATAAGTGTTGCGCGGAAAAATCCCGCATGCCTTTAATTGAATTCAAACGCTCGTTCTATTTTCGCCGCACGGGCGTTCGCTATCTGGAATCTTTGTTATCTAATCGCAGGAAAGGAAGACCATGCATATCGCTATTCCAGCCGAGAGGCTGGCCGGTGAACACCGCGTGGCCGCAACGCCGGACACGGTGAAGAAACTCGTGGCCGGCGGCCACGCCGTCACGGTGGAAAGCGGCGCAGGCCTCGCGGCCGCGCAGCCGGACGCGGCCTATCAGGACGCCGGAGCCGCCATCGCGGCGGACCGAGCCGCGGCGCTGGCCCAGGCCGACATCGTGCTGACGGTGCGCCCGCTGGACGAGGACGGCATTGCCGCGCTGAAGGACGGCGCGGTGCTGATCGGCCAGCTCAACCCCTATCACAACCACAATCTGCCGGCGCTGGCCGCCAAACGCGTCTCCGCCTTCGCGCTGGAATTGCTGCCGCGCAGCACCCGCGCGCAGAGCATGGATGTGCTCTCCAGCCAGAACAATATCGCCGGCTACCGCGCGGTGCTGCTGGCCACCCAGCACTATCCGCGCTTCATGCCCATGCTGATGACCGCGGCCGGCACGGTGAAGCCGGCCCGGCTGCTGATTCTGGGCGTGGGCGTGGCCGGCCTGCAGGCCATTGCCACCGGCAAGCGCCTGGGCGCGGTGGTGGAGGCCTTCGACGTGCGTCCGGCCACCAAGGAACAGGTGGAGTCGCTGGGCGCCAAGTTCATCGAAGTGCCGATGAGCGAAGAAGAAAAAATGGCCAATAGCGGCGTTTACGCCAAGGAAATGTCCGAGAGCTATCGCCAGCGCCAGGGCGAACTGGTGGCCAAACACGCCAAGGCGGCGGACATCGTGATCACCACCGCGCTGATCCCGGGAAAACCGGCGCCCAAGCTGCTGTCGGCCGAGGTGGTGGAGGCGATGAAGCCGGGTTCGGTCATCGTGGACCTGGCGGCGGAAACCGGCGGAAACTGCGCGCTGACCCGCCCCGGCGAAACCGTGCGCCTGGACAACGGCGTCACCGTGGTCGGCCAGACCAATCTGCCCGGCCTGCTGGCGGCGGACGCCTCCAGCCTGTACGCCAAGAACCTGCTGACCTTCCTCGGCCTGCTGCTGACGCCGGAAGGCCTGAACCTCAATCTGGAAGACGAGCTCCTGTCCGCCACGCTGGTGACCCACGCCGGCCAGGTCCGCTTCCCCGCCGCCGATTAAGGAGAACAAGATGGTAGATCCCTTCATCACCAGCCTCACCGTCTTCGTGCTGGCCGTCTTCGTCGGCTACCACGTGGTCTGGAACGTCACCCCCGCGCTGCACACCCCGCTGATGGCGGTGACCAACGCCATTTCCGGCATCATCATCGTCGGCGCCATGCTGCAGGTGGTGGACATCAACGGTTCCGAAATCACCCTCACGTCAGTGTTGGGCACCATCGGCATCTTCCTCGCCAGCATCAACATCTTCGGGGGCTTCCTGGTCACCCAGAGGATGCTGGACATGTTCAAGAAAAAGAAGAAATAAGGGACCAAGATGGAAAACCTGTCCGCAATTCTTTATCTCATCGCCGCGGTGTTGTTCATCCTGGCGCTCAAGGGGCTGTCCAGTCCGGCCTCCGCCTTGCGCGGCAACCTCTACGGCATGATAGGGATGCTCATCGCCGTGGCCACCACCTTGCTGATCATGGACAAACCGGTGCTGGCGCTGATCGCGTCCGCCATTGTCGCCGGCGGCGCCATCGGCGCGTGGAAGGCCAAGACCGTGCAGATGACCGGCATGCCGGAACTGGTGGCGGCGATGCATTCGCTGGTGGGCCTGTCCGCGGTGCTGATCGCGGTGGCGGCCATCTTCCACAGCGGCGTGGAGCACACCCAGGTGCAAAAGGTGGAGCTGTTCATCGGCGCCTTCATCGGCGCGATCACCTTCACCGCCTCGGTGATCGCCTACGGCAAGCTGTCCGGGCGCTTCGGCTCCAAGGCCGTGAACTTCAAAGGCCAACACCTGCTTAATCTGCTGCTGGCCGTCGCCATGGTTGGCTTTGGCGTGGTGTATTTCCTCAGCGACAGCCAGGCCGCCTTCCTGACCATGCTGGCCATCGCGCTGGCGCTGGGCGTGACACTGATCATTCCGATCGGCGGCGCCGACATGCCGGTAGTGGTGTCCATGCTCAACTCCTACTCCGGCTGGGCGGCCGCCGGCATCGGCTTCACGCTGAACAACCCGGTGCTGATCATCGCCGGCGCTTGCGTCGGCGCTTCCGGCGCTATTCTGTCCTACATCATGTGCAAGGCCATGAACCGCTCCATCATCGCGGTGCTGCTGGGCGGCTTCGGCGCCGAGGCGGCCACGGGGGGCGGTGCCGGCGACAGCGGGCCCAAGAACCACAAATCCGGCTCCCCAGAGGACGCCGCCTTCCTGATGGCCAACGCCGACAGCGTGATCATCGTCCCCGGCTACGGCCTGGCAGTGTCGCGCGCTCAGCACGCCTTGCAGGAGTTTGCCGAAATCCTGCACCAGAAGGGCGTCAACGTGCGCTACGCCATCCACCCTGTGGCGGGCCGGATGCCGGGCCATATGAACGTGCTGCTGGCCGAGGCCGAGGTGCCCTACGAGCAGGTGCAGGAGATGGAGGAGATCAACTCCGATTTCTCCAACACCGACGTGGTGCTGGTGATAGGCGCCAACGATGTGGTCAACCCGGCCGCGCAGAAGGACAAAACCAGCCCGATCTACGGCATGCCCATCCTGGACGCGCACAAATCGCGCAGCGTGATCGTGGTCAAACGCTCGATGAACGCCGGCTACGCCGGTCTGGACAACGAGTTGTTCTATATGGACAAGACCATGATGGTGTTCGGCGACGCCAAGAAAGTGGTGGAGGAGTTGCTCAGGGGAGTGGAGCAGCTATAGCGCATCAACCATGCCCATGGCATTTCAAAACCGTCCAATGTTTTAAGCTTGGGCGGTTTTTTGTTTCCGTCTATTTCGAGCCCCGCTTTTCCGCGCCGCCCTGCTTCACAAGCGGCGGTTATCAGGTGTATTGTAAACAAATATTAGTTTTTGTTTATACATGGAGTATGGCAATGCAAAATACTGGCTTCTCCGCCCGGCGCCTGGCTGCGCTCTGGCTGGGCGCGCTGGCCTTGCCGCTGCCGGCGCTGGCCATGCCCAATCTGCAGGGAACCGAATGGCAGATGGTGGAACCCGCGCCCGCGGGCCAGCCGCCCACCGTGGCCTTCCAACCGGGCAAGATGACCGGCTTCGCCGGCTGCAACCGCTTCATCCGCACCGTTGACGCTCAGGGCAAGGCGCAGGTGGCCACCACCCGCATGGCCTGCCGGCCGCCGCTGATGGAGATGGAGCAACACTTCATCGCCTTCCTCTCCAGCCCCTTCCGCGTGCTGCCGGACGGCCGCGCGCAGAAGCTGGTGCTGAAATCGGAACGCGCCGAGTACCGCTTCGTGCGCTTGACGCCTAACCCCGACCCGACGGCCCAGCCGGCCAAGCTGCAATACCTGTACGTGGCGCCTGAACGCCAGGCCTGCCACAACGGCGAAGCCACGCGCGACTGCCTTCAGGTGCGCGAACGCGCCGAGCAAAACTGGCGGCCGTTGCAAGGCGAAATCGCCGGCTTCCACCCCAAGCCCGGCGTCAGCTACTACATTAAGCTGAAACCGGCGGCGCAGGCCGACGCCGGCTCGCGCTGGACGCTGGAACGCATCGTCTACAGCGAGGAAGTCAGCAAGCTACGCTGAACTCTAGAGAACGGCGGGCGCTCCAAGAGCATCCCGTCCCTGCCCTTAACCACGGAACATCGATAATGAAAAAATCTCTTTTGCTCGCCGCACTGACCGCAGCCGCCCTGAGCGCCTGTGCCACCCCGCAAACCGGAGCCAAAATGGACGCTCAAGCGGATATCAAACTGGACGCGCTGGCCGGCCAATGGAAACAGGCCGCCACCGAGCACCCGATCACCCTGAGCTTCAAGGACGGCAGCGTGTCCGCCCGCGCCGGCTGCAACGGCATGTTCGGCCCGGTGTCGCTGGAAAGCGGCAAGCTGGTCAGCGGCCAACTGGGCAGCACGCTGATGATGTGTCCGCCGGAAGCGATGGAGCGGGACCGCGCGCTGGCCGCCTTCCTGGGCGCCAAGCCCGCGGTGAAGCTGGACGGTGACAAGCTGACGCTGCAAGCCGGCGACAAGACGCTGAGCTTTGACCGCCAGCCCTCGCTGGAAGGCGGCCTCACCCGCTTCGTCTATGTGGCGGCCGAACGCAAGCCCTGCACCGGCGTGGCTCCAATGCAATGCCTGCAGGTCCGCGAAAGCAAGGACCAACCGTGGCAGTTGCACTACGGCGAGATCGAGGGTTTCAAACCGGAGCCGGGCATCGCCTACCGCCTGCGCCTGAAGGAATTCAAAGTGGCGAATCCGCCGGCCGACGCCTCGTCCATCCGCTGGGTGCTGGACATGGTGGTGGAGCAGGAAATCGTCAAGAAATAAAGCCTATTCACGATCTCGCGAGCTAAGGCGGGACAAGGCGAAAACGGCCGAGAAAGCGGAGGGCACACAGGGTGCCTGGGCATTTCGAGGCTGTTTTCAACGCGGTATTGCCGCCCACAACGGATCGTGCGCAGCGGCGAGATCCAAACAAAACGCGAGGCCGAGGCCTCGCGTTTTGTTTGGGCCGGCGTCCGGCTCAGCACTTGCAGTCGTCGGCGTTGACCTGACGGTACAGCTCGATCAACCGCCGGGTGGAGCTGTCGTGTTCGGCGTGCTGGAGCTTGCCGGTCAGCTCGGCGTGTATGGTCTTGGCCAGCTGTTTGCCCAGCTCCACGCCCCACTGGTCGAAGCTGTTGATGTGCCAGATCACGCCCTGCACGAAGATCTTGTGCTCGTACAGCGCAATCAAGGAGCCCAGATTGCGCGGGTTCAAGCGGCTCATCAGCAAGGTGTTGGTGGGCCGGTTGCCGCCGAACACCTTGTGCGGCACCAGCGCTTCCAGCGCCTCGCCCTTGAGGCCCTGCTCCTTCAGCTCTGCGCGCACCTCGTCCGCGGTCTTGCCGCGCATGAAGGCCTCGGCCTGGGCAAACACGTTGGCCAGCAGGATTTCATGGTGACCGGGCAGGCTGGAACAGTTTTGCACCGAGGCAATCAGGTCGATCGGCGAAATATGGGTGCCTTGATGCAAGAGCTGGAAGAAGGCGTGCTGGCCGTTGATGCCGGTCTCGCCCCAGATAATGGGAGCGGTTTCGAAGTTCACCGGCTGGCCGTCCAGCATCACCTGCTTGCCGTTGGACTCCATGTCCAGTTGCTGGATGAAGGCCGGCAGGCGGTGCAGGTATTGATCGTAAGGCGCGATCACATGGCTGCCGCCGCCGTAGAAATTGATGTACCAGACCCCAATCATGGCCAGCAGCACCGGCATGTTCTGTTCGAACGGCGCGTTTCTGAAATGCTGGTCCATGATGTGGGCGCCGTTGAGGAGTTCGGTGAAGTTCTCCTCGCCCAGGTAGAGCATGATGGGCAGGCCGATGGCCGACCACAGGCTGTAGCGGCCGCCCACCCAGTCCCAGAATTCGAACATGTTCGACGGGTCGATGCCGAAATCCGCCACCGCCTTCTGGTTGGTGGACACCGCCACGAAGTGCTTGGCCACCGCGCTTTCATCGCGCGAGCGCTGCAAGAACCAGTCGCGCGCGGTCAGCGCGTTGGTCAGCGTCTCTTGAGTGGTGAAGGTCTTGGACTCCACCACGAACAGCGTGGTCTCGGAATGGACCTTTTTCAGGGTTTCCTTGAGCTGGGCGCCGTCCACATTGGAGACGAAGTGCATGTTCAGCCGCGGATGACCGAAAGGCTTGAGCGCGCTACAGACCATCAACGGGCCCAGATCCGAGCCGCCGATGCCGATGTTGACGATGTCGGTGATGGGCTGGTTGGTATAGCCCAGCCATTCGCCGGAACGCACCGCGTGAGCAAACTTGCCCATGCGCTCCAGCACCGAGTTGACCTTGGGCATCACGTCCTCGCCATCCACATGGATGGGCGAGTTGGTGCGGTTGCGCAGCGCCACGTGCAGCACTGCGCGGTTTTCGGTGCTGTTGAGCTTCTCGCCCTTGAACATGGCCTTGATCTTGGCCGGCAGCCCGGACTCGCGCGCCAGCTGCATCAAGCCCTTCAGGGTCTCATCGGTGATGCGGTTCTTGGAATAATCGAGGAACAGGCCGCCCACCTCCAGCGCATAGCGCTCCGCCCGCTCCGGATCGGCGGCGAACAAATCGCGCATGTGCTGGTGCTTGGCCTCGGCAAAATGGTCCCATAGTGCCTGCCAGGCCGGCAGTTCGGTCAGTTCGCTCATGATGGTCAATCCTCTTCGGTTTTGTTGTCCAGCCTTCGGTTCTTCAGGCTGTGCTTGGTTTTTTCCAGCTGGCTGATCAGGCCCGGCCCGCGCTTGAGCGCCACGCTCACCGCCAGGATGTCGATCTGCACCAGATGCACGATGCGCGAAATCATCGGGCTGTAGGTTTCATTGTCTTCCAATGTGTCGGCGATCAAGGCCACAGTGGCGCGGCGCGCCAGCGGCGAACCGCTGGTGGTCAGCGCCACCACGCTGGCGCCGGCGGACAAGGCCACGTCCACGGCTTCCAGCAACTCCAGCGTGCGGCCGGAGCTGGAAATCGCCACCAGCACATCGCCCGGCCCCAGCACCGACGCCGCCATCATCTGAATGTGGGTGTCGGAATAGGCGACGGTGGGAATGCCGAAGCGGAAGAATTTATGCTGGGCGTCCGCGGCGATGATGCCGGAGTTGCCCAGGCCGTAGAACTCGATGCGGCGCGCGTCGGTCAGCAACCTCACCGCGGATTCTATCGACTGCGGATTGACGTCGTTGCGGCACTTGAGCAGCGCGGACACGGTGTTGTCGAATACCTTGGCGACGATTTCCGAGGTTGGATCTTCAGGGCGCACGCTGGAGTGCACATAGGGCACGCCGGTGACCAGGCTGCCGGCCAGCTTCAGTTTGAAGTCCGGCAGGCCGGAACAGCCCACGGTGCGGCAAAAGCGGATCACGGTGGGCTGGCTGACGCCGGCGTTCTTGGCGATGTCGGCCACCGCCGCCTGGATCACGGTGTAAGGCTGCTCCAGCACCAGCTCGGCCACTTTGCGCTCGGCCGAGGACAGGATCTCCAATTGGCTCCTGATACGTTCAAGCATGTATTTACTCTCCTGCCGCGCCGTCGTCAGGATGCGCCCGGGGTCGGGCGCGGGCGCTCGCCAGTTCGGCCGCCAGATGGGCGGCCACGCCCGGCAAAGCCGGGTAGGAGCTGACGATCAGATAGACCGGAATCGCGGCCAGATAGCCGGACATCCGTCCCTTATCCTCGAAGCGGCGGCGGAATGGTGATTGTTCAAAAAAACCGCGTAGACGCGGCACGATACCACCACCTAGATACACGCCGCCACGGGCGCCGAGATTCAGGGCCAGATTTGCCGCCGCGCCGCCCAGCATGCCGCAGAACACTTCCAGGGTTTCGCGACAGCGCGGACAAGCTCCGGACAGGCCGCGCGCGGTGACCTCGGCCGGGTCCAACACCGCGGCCGTTTCGCCTGCGCGTTCGCACAAGGCTTGGTAAATCAACGGGATACCGGATCCAGACAGCAGCCGTTCGGCGGATACGTGGCCAAAGCGCCGCATCGCGTGCCGCCAGATATCGGCCTCCCGCTCGTCAAACGGAGCGAAACCGACGTGACCGCCCTCGCCGGACAAGGGCGCGTAGCCGCCCGGGTAGGGAATCAGCGCCGACACGCCCAGGCCGGTGCCGGGACCGATCAGCGCCAGCGGCGCGCCGGCCTCCGCCTCGCCGCCGCCGATGCGCAGCAGTTCGCTCGCCGGCAAATGCGGCAAGGCCAGCGCCAGCGCGGTGAAATCGTTGATCACCCGCAGCGTGGTCAGGCCCAGCGCCCGGCGCGTAGCCTCAATGGAAAACGCCCAGTGATGATTGGTCATCTGCACCCAGTCGCCCAACACCGGGTTGGCGATGCCGAAAGCGGCATGGGCGACCGCTCGCGCGCCGGCCAGGTCCAGATAAGCGCGGATCGCGTCCAACAGCGTGGGGTAGCCGGCGCAGGGCAGCACCTCGATGTCCTCGATCACGCCGGGCGCGGTTTCCAGCGCAAAGCGGGCGTTGCTGCCGCCGATATCGGCCAGCAGCCGCGGCCATTGCTCAGGCAGACCAGTAGACATCCAGCTCCACCTTGTTCTGGGCCAGGAAATGGCTGATGGGCAACGCGTCGCTGACGCCCTTGGCGGCGGCGTCCAGCACCTGGCGCTTCTTGTCGCCCTGGATGGACAGAATCAGACAACCGGCGCGCAGCAACGCGGCGTAGCTCATCGAGATCCGGCGGTGCGGCGCGGTCTTGGGCGTCACCGCCAGGAAGGCCGCGGCGGAGGCCGGGTCCAACCCGGCCGCCAGCTCGTCAGCGCCGGGGAATAGCGAGGCGGTGTGGCCGTCCTCGCCCATGCCCAGGATGGCGACGGTGGGCGGCGCAAATCCGGCGTTGGCGCGCGCCACCTCGGCGTCGATGTCCGCGGCATCTTCCACCAGGGGGAGGAAACGCGCCTCCACGGCGCGGTCGCGCAGCAAGTGGGCGCGCACCAGCGCGGCGTTGCTGTCCGGATGGCTGTCCGGCACAAAACGCTCGTCCACCAGGGTGACAGTCACCTTGGACCAGTCTATCGCCATGGTGCTGAGCATGTGGAAAAAGGGAATCGGCGATTTGCCACCGGACACCGCCAACACGGCGGCGCCCTGACTGGCGATGGCGGCGCCCAGCCTGGCGGCCACGCTATTGGCCAGCGCGGTGGACTGTTGCTCGCTATCGGAAAATTCTACGCAGTTCATCAGCGGCGCTCCGCGGGTAAAAAATTAAAATCAAACATCGCAGCGTTCGAGTTCGAAACGCGCTGCAAAACAGTCAGCATGGCGCAGCCATCGTCCATCGTCGCGAGCGCCTCAAGGTCGAAGCGAGTAGTACAGCCGTACAAGTAGTACGGCGAGCACCGCAGCATTCGAGATCGAGACGCGTAGCAGATGGATGCCTCCATGCGGCTTAGCATTCCTCGTGCCAGCCTATCCCATCGCGCGATAACAAAGCACTAGACGCCGCCGGACCCCAGGTGCCGGCGGTGTACTGCTTGGGCGGCAGGTTGCTGCTGCGGCTCCAGGCGTCCATGATGGGCTCCACCCAGCGCCAGGCCTCGATCAGCTCGTCACGGCGCATGAAGAGGGCCAACTTGCCGCGGATCACGTCCAGCAGCAGGCGCTCGTAGGCGTCGGCGCGGCGCACCTTGAAGGCTTTGTAGAAGTCCAGGTCGAGGTAGGCCGGTTGCAGGCGCATGGTGTCGCCGGGTTCCTTGGCAAGGAAGTACAGGCGGATGCTTTCTTCCGGTTGCAAGCGGATCACCAGCCGGTTGGCGGTGTGGCTGCCGCTCATCGGGCCATTGAACAGCTGGTGCGGCACGTCGCGGAAGTTGATGACGATTTCGGCCAGCCGCTCCTGCATCCGTTTGCCGGTGCGCAGGAAGAAGGGCACGCCGGCCCAGCGCCAGTTGTCGATCTCGGCCTTGAGCGCGACGAAGGTTTCGGTCTGGCTGTCTGCGGGGATGCCCTGCTCGCTCAAATAGCCCACCACTGGCTGGCCGCCCACGGCGCCGGCCTTGTACTGGCCGCGCACGGTCTTGGCCGCCACGTCCTGCTCGCTGAACGGGCGCAATGCCTTCAGCACCTTGAGCTTCTCGTCGCGCACCGCGTCGGCTTCCATATTGGCCGGCGGCTCCATAGCCACAATACACAGCAGTTGCAGCAGGTGGTTCTGCACCATGTCGCGCAGCGCGCCGGTGCCGTCGTAGAAGTCGCCGCGGCTGCCCACGCCCAGGTCTTCGGAGATGGTGATCTGCACGTCGTGTATCCATTCGCGCCGCCACAGCGGTTCGAACAGCGCGTTGGCGAAGCGGATCGCCATCAGGTTTTGCACCGATTCCTTGCCCAGGTAATGGTCGATCCGGTACAGCTGCTCTTCCTTGAAGAAGCGCGCCACGTCGTCGTTGATCTCGTTGGAGGAGTCCAGATCCGTGCCCAGCGGCTTTTCCAACACCACGCGCACGTTGCCGCTATTGAGGCCCACCGCCGCCAGGTTCTCGCAGATGCCGGCGAACAGATTGGGCGCGGTGGCCAGATAACAGACCACCACGCGGCCGTCGTCGCCCTTGAGCTTGTCCGCCAGCGCCGGGAAGTCCCGCGGCTGGGAGGCGTCCACTTTCAGGTATTCAATCCGCGCACAGAAGCTGTCCCAGGCGGCGGCGTCGAAATGGGCTTTGACGTGCTGGCGCGAGTTCTTCTCGACAAAGGCCAGGTAGTCGTCGCGGCTCAGTTCCTTGCGGCCCAGCGCCAGGATGCGGCCCTGCTGATTGAGCAGGCCGGCCGCGTGCGCCTGATACAAGGAGGGCAGCAGCTTGCGCATCACTAGATCGCCGGCGCCGCCGAACAACACCATATCGAAGGCCGGGGTTGGCGTAGTACGGGTATCCATCCTGATCTTCCATCTCGAGATGTTTGTAGATGTAGTTATATTACCACCAGCATTTACCTTGTCCATGTCATCCCGCTGACGCAGGCCGCTTTTGCAACACCTTTTGCCTCAAAGCAAACAATTCGCTCAATCGCTGCAACGGCGGGTGTTGCCCAGCGCCGCCGGGCGTATCATGGCGAGACGGCGCTGGAGCGCGTCTTGCATTTTGAGTGTAGTAAAACTACTATCAACCCACTTCAACACGGAACGTCATCATGGCCTTGCATTCCACCCTGTCCGCCGTTACCGAGCGCATCGTCAATCGGAGCCAGGCAACGCGCGCCGCCTACCTGGACCGCTTGCGCGCCGCAGCCCATCAGGGAAGGGTGGAGCGCTCGCAATTATCGTGCACCAACTTGGCCCACGCCTTTGCCGCCATGCCCGACGGCATCAAGATACATCTTAAGGAAGAACACCGCCCCAATCTGGCCATCGTCTCTTCCTACAATGACATGCTGTCCGCCCACCAGCCGCTGGAAACCTATCCGGCGCAGCTGAAGGAAGCGGCGCTGGCGGCTGGCGCCACCGCTCAGTTCGCAGGCGGCGTGCCGGCGATGTGCGACGGCGTAACCCAGGGCCAGCCGGGCATGGAGCTGTCCCTGTTCTCCCGCGACATCATCGCGATGAGCACCGCGGTGGCGCTGTCCCACCAGATGTTCGACGCCGCGCTTTACTTGGGCGTGTGCGACAAGATCGTGCCCGGCCTGTTGATAGGCGCGCTCTCCTTTGGCCACCTGCCCGCGGTATTCGTTCCCGCCGGCCCGATGACCACCGGCATCGCCAACGATGAAAAAGCCAAGGTGCGCCAGCTGTACGCCGAAGGCAAGGTGGGCCGCGACGCGCTGCTGGAATCCGAGTGCCAGTCCTACCACGGCCCCGGCACCTGTACCTTCTACGGCACCGCCAACTCCAATCAGATGCTGATGGAGATCATGGGCCTGCACCTGCCCGGCGCCGCCTTCGTCAATCCGGGCACCCCGCTGCGCGAGGCGCTGACCCGCGCCGCCGCTCAGCAAGCGGCCCGTATCGCCGCCCAAGGCAAGGCCTTCACCCCGGTGGGCGAGATGATAGACGAGAAGTCCATCGTCAACGCCATCGTAGGGCTGCTGGCCACCGGCGGCTCCACCAACCACACCATGCACATCGTCGCCATTGCCCGCGCCGCCGGCATTGCCGTGAACTGGGACGATTTCGACGAACTCTCCGCCGTGGTGCCGCTCTTGGTCCGCGCCTACCCCAACGGCAAGGCCGACGTGAACCACTTCCACGCCGCCGGCGGCATGGGCTTTGTGATCCGCGAGCTGCTGTCCGCCGGCCTGCTGCACGAGGACGTGGGCACCGTGGTGGGCCGCGGCCTGTCGCGCTACGCGCAGGAGCCGTGGCTGGACAACGGCGAGCTCAAATGGCGCGACGCGCCTACCGACAGCGGGGACGATAGCGTGCTGCGCACCGCCGCCGACCCGTTCTCCGCCGACGGCGGCCTCAAGCTGCTGTCCGGCAAACTGGGCCGCGCGGTGATCAAGGTGTCCGCGGTCAAACCGGAACACCGGGTAGTGGAAGCGCCGGCGGTGATTTTCCACGACCAAAACGATATGCTGGCCGCGTTCAAGCGCGGCGAGCTGGAAAAAGACTTCATCGCGGTGATCCGCTTCCAGGGCCCGCGCGCCAACGGCATGCCGGAACTGCACAAGCTGACCCCGGCGCTGAGCATTTTGCAGGAACGCGGCTTCAAGGTGGCCCTGGTCACCGACGGCCGCATGTCCGGCGCTTCCGGCAAAGTGCCGGCCGCCATCCACGTCTCGCCGGAAGCCTTGTCCGGCGGGCCGATCGGCAAAGTGCGCGACGGCGACCTGATACGGCTGGACGCCAATAGCGGCGCGCTGACCGTGCTGGTGGACGACGCCGAATGGGCCGCGCGCGAACAGGCGCAGGCCGACCTGACGCATAATGATTTTGGCATGGGCCGGGACTTGTTCGCGGTGTTCCGCTCGGTGGCAGACCACGCCGAAGCCGGCGCCACCAGCTTCCGCCATCCCGACTTCCACCCCGCTTCTTGGAGAAAATGAATATGGACGCATTGACCCTGCTGCGCCAAGGCCCGGTTGTTCCGGTGATCATCGTCAACGACGCGGCCGTGGCCGTGGAGCTGGCCCAGGCGCTGGTGGCCGGCGGCGTGCGCGTGCTGGAAGTGACGCTGCGCACCAAGGCCGCGCTGGCGGCGATGCGCCGCATGCGCGACGAAGTGCCGGGCGCCATCGTGGGCGCCGGCACGCTGCGCACCCGCGCTCATGTAGAAGCCGCCATCGACGCCGGCGCGCAGTTCGGCGTCAGCCCCGGCTTCACCCCGGAGCTGGGCGCCGCCGCGCGCGCCGCCAATCTGACCCTGATTCCCGGCGTGGCCACCCCGTCCGAGGCCATGCGCGCCCAAGACGAAGGCTTCACCATCCAGAAGCTGTTCCCGGCCGAGGCCGTGGGCGGCATCAAGCTGCTTAAATCGCTGGCCAGCCCGTTCTCCGATCTGCGCTTCTGCCCCACCGGCGGCATCGACATCAAGAAAGCGCCGGAATACCTGGCGCTGCCCAATGTGTTGGCCGTGGGCGGCAGCTGGCTGACGCCGGACGACGCCATCGCGAACCGCGACTGGGACCGCATCACCCAGTTGGCGCTGGAAGCCAGCCAGCTGCACAGGAATTAAACGACGTTGCTTCTTTACAGGGCCTCCCGGCCCTGTTTTTTTTTGGGGCCGCCCCGCCGCTGGCGCGCCTCTGTCCGGTTTTGTCCTTCCTTTCCCCCGCCAATTGCCTAAGCTCAAGGAGCAGGACTTCATCGCCGCCGGCCCACGCCCGCGCCGGCGACGGCACCGTTGGGTTTGTTGACGCCTGTTTTGCCGCTGGAAAACAGACGTCAGCAAACCCTCATATTGGAGACCCATATGCAAGTGGCGGAAATATTTGAAAAAGCGTCGGGCAAGCTGCCCATGGTGCCCAAAGTGGTTCAGGAGCTGGTGGCCAGTTTTCACCGCACCGACGTGAACATCGATGAAATTACCGACAAGGTGGGACATGACCAGGTGTTGACCGCGCGCGTGCTGCGCTTGGCCAATACCGCGCGCTTCGGCGGCAGCCGGCGCGTGGGCTCTCTGGACGACGCCATCATTCTGCTCGGCTTCGACAATCTCAGGGTGCTGGTGATCGCCTCCGGCGTCACCGGCGCCACGCTGGGCATTCAGGGCTTCGACATGAAAGCGTTCTGGCAGCGCAGCTTCGCAATGGCCAACGCCGCCAAACGGCTGGCCAGGCTGGCCAAGCTGGACCCGCAGTTGGGCTATACCTGCGGCCTGCTGTCCAATATCGGCGAACTGGTGCTCTACGTGGCGGTGCCGGAACAGGCGCTGCAGATAGACCGCATCGTTGCCGGCGGCGCCGACCGGGTGGCCACCGAGCGCATGCTCCTGGGCATGGATTTGACCGAGGTGGGCGCCGAGCTGGCGCGGCGCTGGAATTTTCCAGACGAAATCCAGGAGGCCATCTTCAATCAGCACGATCTGCTGAACGAGGAAGTGTCTCCGTTCGCGCTGCTGATTGGTCTGGCGTCCTTCATGACCTCCGGCTTCAATCACGATATGAGCGAGGAAGACATGCTGGCCACCTTGCCGGTCAGCGTGATGGAGCGCGCCGGCCTGCACCGCGAGGCGCTGGCGGAAGCGCTGCCGGAGTTGCGCGAGGCTTGCACCGCGCTGGACGAGATGTTCTAAGAACGTGTTTACGATCTCGCGAGCAAGAACGAGACAAGGCGAAAACGAGCGAAAAAGCGGAATGTACACGTGGTACATGAGCATTTTGAGCTTGTTTTTAACGCCGTATCGCCGCAGCGCAGCAGATCGTGAACAGGTTCTAAGAGCGGCTAACAAAACCCCTGATGCCGCGTTGCGCCAACTTGCCGTACTCAATGTACTGTCTGAGTCGGCGCGCCTTGCCTCAGCCGTAAAACTGAGTTTTGCCAGCCACTCAAAGCACCATCCAGCCGGACGCAAAAAAGGCGGCCTGGGCCGCCTTTTCTCACGTCTCGCATGGCGGACTCAGCCGGCCTGGCCGCCCACCTCGCCGGTTGTCTCCGCTTCGGTCTCTTCATCCTCGGCGGCATCCACATGGCCGAGCACTCCGACGCAGCGCAGCTCGATCTCCTGCATCAACTCGTCGATGCGAATCACGGCCAGCTGGATGCGGTCGCCGCGCGCCAGTTCCGGCAGGCCCGGGATACGCACCCGCATCGGCAAGCCGTCGATGCGCACCAAGTCCTCCTTGATGAAGGTGGCGGTGGGGTCGGACACCCCTTCCTGGCTGAACCAGCGCAGGCACCAGAAATGCTCCATCCGGTCCTGGAAGCCCAGGTAGGCGGAGTAAGTGGTGTCGAAATCGCGCAGGATGGCGAACAACATCGCGTCGCCCTGCTCGAACTGCGGCTTCTCCTCGCGGATCATCGACATCAGCTGGCGCTGGTTGATGAAGTCGGTGGCGCGGCGCAACGGCGACGTGGCCCACGCGTACTGGGCCACGCCCAAGCCGGTGTGCGGCTCCGGCCGCGTGGTCATCCTCACCTTGCCCATGCTCTGCGCGCGGTACATGCCGGGGATGTCGGCCTCGGCCAGCATCCGGCCCCACTCGCTGTTGGCCAGGATCATCAGCTCGGACACCAGCTTGTCCATCGGCGCGCCGCGTTTGCGCAGGGTGATCAACACCTTGCCGTCGACTACGTCGAAGTTGTAGTCCATCTGCACCGGCCGGGTCGGATCGTATTTGCCGCGGCGCTTCTCCAAGGCCTCGGCGAACTGCCAGAACCAGATCAGCTCCTGCTTGAACGGATAGTCCACGCCCGGATCGCAAGCCAGCGTCTCTTCGTTGAAGAACTGCTCCAGCGCGGCGTGGCGCAGGTTGGCGGCGATATGCACCTTTTCGATGCGGTTTTCGTAGGCGACCGGCTCGAACTCCGGCGTCACCTCCACATAGAGGCTCAGCGCCGGGCAATCGTGTCCTTCCTTCAGGGTGAACATCTCCACCAGATCGTCCGGCAACATGGTGATCTTGTCGCCGGGGAAATACACGGTGGACAGGCGGGACAGCACCAGCTTCTCCAGCGGAGAGCCGATCTCTATCCCCAGCGACGGCGCGGCGATGTGGATGCCCACGCGCTTATTGCCGTTAGGCAAGTCCTGCACCGACAGCGCATCGTCGATCTCGGTGGTGTTGGCGTCGTCGATGGAGAAGGCGCGCACCGGCGACAAGGGCAAGTCCTCCGGCAACGCCGGCAGCTCGTACTTGCCGAAACCGCGGCCCTTGGGGAAGAACTCCAGCATGAAACCGGCCATCAGGTAGTCCGGCACCGAAGAGATGCCGCCCACCTTGTCCGCCAGCCGCAGCGGCGGCAGGCTCAGTTCGCGCGCGGCCTGGTCAAAGGCTTTGAACTCCAGCGTGTTCTTGTCGGGTTTCCACAACAACGTCATCAACTGGCTGCGGATCGCCTCCGGCAGTTGGCCGGCTTTCAGCTCCGCCACCCACAGGTCGATCTGCTCCTGTTCGCGCTTTTTGCGTTCCAGCCCGGCCAGCGCTGCCTTCAGCGCGTCTTCCGGCGCCTTCTTGTAGCGGCCCTTGCCCTTTTTGTAGAAATACATCGGCGCGCCGTACAGACGCGACACGATGGCGGCGGCCTCCGCCGCCGACGGCGCGCGGCCCCAGTAATCGGCCGCCAACGCCTCATAGCCGAACTCGTCGTCCGGGCAGCATTCCCACAGGAAATCCAGGTCAATATCCGCGGCAAGTTGCTCTACCATGGGCAGAAAATCGCCCAATGCGGAGCTAAACTCCAGAAAAACATTCGCAGCCTTGATCTTGGCGCGCTTGCCATGCTGGGTATCCACTTGCAGACTAGCGTCATTGCGCGAAACGATGCTGCCGACCTTAAAGCCGCCGCTCTCTTCGTAAAAAACGTTCATTAAAAATTTTTGCCAGGCCGTTGCAATCCAACGGCGAATTATAACAGCGCGCCCAAGGCGCGGCTTCAGAACTTGAATATCGGACAACCGGGTCCACCGGGGAACACTTGACCATGTCGCAACATCAGGCTTTCAAACAACGCGTGCATCTGGCACAGGAAATCGATCGCATCGGCCACCTGCTGGTCACTCGCTGGGAACGACCGCTGGCCGCTCACCTGCTGTCGCTGATCCTGCGGCTGGAAGATATGGTGCGCGAGCAGGACCTCAACGAAATCACGGGAGAAATCCAGACCCTGTCGCGCTTGCTGCAGGGCTGGATCCAGCAACCGCAGACCGCGCCGTCGGAAAGCGAGCGCTACAACCGCCTGCGTCACCACCTGGGCCTGGTCAGCCAACTGGGCATGATGGAACGCAAGGACGGCCTGCCGGAGATCGACTACGACAAGCTGCTGGGCGGCGACTTGGTCACCCTTTATCTATGGCTGCCGCAGGATGTGGACGCCACGCCGTTGATCCAGCAGTTGTCCTGCTACGGCATTCACGCCAAAGTGATCCAGCAGGCGGCCAAACTGGCCCAAGCCTTGCAGGACATGGCGCCGGAAGCCGTGGTGGCCTTCACCGAATTCGCCGCCAACGACCCCATCCTCTTGCTGGCGCCCACCATCAGCAGCATCTGTCCGCTGATCCTGACCTCGCCGCGGCACGA
The DNA here is from genome assembly GCF_000711885.1 of Chromobacterium haemolyticum DSM 19808. GTDB lineage: Bacteria > Pseudomonadota > Gammaproteobacteria > Burkholderiales > Chromobacteriaceae > Chromobacterium > Chromobacterium haemolyticum. The sequence continues at coordinate 33,238 of NZ_JONK01000027.1, read as the reverse complement.
TTTCCAGGCGAGGCTGGCGGCGGTGCGGGCCGGCGCCGGCAGCCTGCTGGACTGGCCGCTGCAGGCGCATCAGCTGATAGACCAGCTGAGCTTTGGAGATTTGGGCGAGAAGCGCGAGCCCCTGCGCGTGCTGATCGTGGAAGACATGGAGTCGCTGGCCGGGCTCTACTCCAGCGTGCTCAACGCCCAGGGGGTGGAAACCCGCGAGGAGACGCAGCCGGAACGGGTGCTGGACATGATAGAGCAGTTCCGCCCGGACCTGATCCTGATGGACATGTACATGCCGCAATGCAGCGGCATGGAGCTGGCCAAGGTGATCCGTCAGCAACGGCTGCTGGACGGCATCCCCGTGGTGTTCCTGTCGGTGGAAAAGCGCCAGGCGGTGCAGCTGGACGCGCTGACCCTGGGCATAGACGGCTTCCTGACCAAGCCTGTGGCGCCGGAGGAGCTGATCGTCACCGTGATCAACCGCGCGCGCCGTTACCGCAAGCTGCGCTCCTACATCATCAACGACAGCCTCACCGGCCTGCTCAATCACTCCCATCTGCACGGTCAGCTGGAGTACAGCATCCAGCGCGCGCGCCGCGATCAACGGCCGTTATCGCTGGCCATGCTGGATCTGGACTTCTTCAAAACCATCAACGACAGCCACGGTCACCCGGCCGGCGACGAGCTGCTGATCAATCTGGCGCGCTTTCTCAAGGAGCGGCTGCGCAGCAGCGACCTGGTGGGCCGCTACGGCGGAGAGGAGTTCGCCATCGTGCTGCCAAGCACGAATCAGACGCAGGCGCGTGAACTGATGGACCAATTGCGTCAGGACTTCAGCCAGATCCAGCAACGCGCGCCGGACGGCGATTTCCGTCAAACCTTCAGCGTGGGCATCAGCTCGCTGGATACCGCCGGCAGCAGCACGGAGCTGGTGCAGCAGGCCGACGAAATGCTGTACCGGGCCAAGGCCAACGGCCGCAACCGGGTGGAAACCATGCCGGGCTGAGCCTGGCTCGGGCAATGAAAAAGCCGGGGCGTCAAGGACGCTCCGGCTTTTTTCGCGCACGCTCAGAGCCTGTTCAAGGTCTCGCGAGCAAGAGCGAGATCGTAAACAGGCTCTTACACGCGGGTCATCAGGCCTCGGTCAACACCAGGCGCACGCCCTGCTCTTCCAGCAGCTTGGTTACCGGCTCCGGCGGCAGCGAGTCGGTGAACACGGTGTGGAATTCGCTGATGTGGCCCATGCGCACCAAGGCGTTGCGGCCAAACTTGCTGTGATCCGCAGCCAGATAGCGGTGACGGGCGTTGGACATCATCGCCTGCGCCACCCGCACTTCGCGGTAATCGAAGTCCAGCAACGAGCCGTCCGGTTCAATGCCGGATACGCCGATGATGGCGTAATCCACCTTGAACTGATTGATGAAGTCCAGCGTGGCCACGCCGGTGATGCCGCCGTCGGACGCGCGCACCGTGCCGGAGGTGATCATCACCGTGAAATCCGGATTGGTGGACATGATGGAGGCAACGTGAATGTTGTTGGTGATCACCCGCAAGCCTTTGTGCGTGCTGGTCAGCGCCTGGGCCACCGCCTCTATGGTGGTGCCTATGCTCATGAACAGCGAGGCATGATCGGGAATGCTGCTGGCGATCATGTCCGCGATATGCGCTTTTTCGCTCTGGAATTTTCCTTTGCGCGCGAAATAGTCCTCATTCTCCACACTGCTGCCCAAGGCGGCGCCGCCGTGGTAACGGCGCAACAAATTGGCCTCGCACAGCTGGTTGATATCGCGGCGAATGGTTTGCGGGGTGACATCGAGCAGTCTGGCCAGCTCTTCGATCGGCATGAAGCCGTTTTCGCGGACCAGCTGCAGAATCTTGTCGTGACGGGGTGAGCGGCTCATAACTATTCGGAATCGAAAATCACGTCACTTTAGTAACATATTTTGCGGGTCAGCGGCAAACAGAACCACTATTCCGGCTTGATATCGGCCAATAGTGTTCGTTTATTGCGCATTTTTTACTCAGGGAGCCGCCTGGCCCTCCGCCAAGGACGCACGCCGTCCCCACAGAAAATCGCGCAACTGCTCCAGCGGCATCGGCCGCGCCAGCAGATAGCCCTGCAGGTAATGCACGCCGCTTTGCTGTAGATAGGCGCGTTGTTGTTCGGTTTCCACCCCCTCTGCCACCATGGAGATGCGCAGTTGCTTGGCCAGGTCGATGATCATTTCCAGAATGCGGTTGGCGATGGAGTCACTGCCTATCGCCGCCACGAACACGCGGTCTATCTTCAGATGGTCGGCGTGAATGCGGTTGAGTTCCGCCAAGCTGCTGTGGCCGGTGCCGAAGTCGTCGATGGCGATCTGCACCCGCATCCGCCGCAGCTCGGCCATCACCTGCTGGCTTTGCGGCGTCACCCGGATAGGCTCGCGCTCGGTCACTTCCAGCACCAAGCGCGGCGGCGTCTTCGAGAAGTGTTGCAAAAACGCCTGGCAATCCTCCACCAGCTGCGCATGTTGCAAATGGCTGGGCGACAGATTGAGCGCGACAAAGAAACAGTCGGGCAAGGATAGCGACTCCATGTCCGCGGCCACCCGCCGCATCAGGTAGCGGGTAATCTGGATGATCATGCCGGAAGCTTCCGCCACCGGGATGAACAGATCCGGCGGCGCCAGGCCCTGGCGCGGATGCTGCCAGCGCAGCAACACTTCCACCCCCATGCAGCGATGGCCGCAAGCGTCGAACACCGGCTGGTAGTAAGGCAGGAACTCCTGATTGCGCAAAGCCAGCAGTATCTCCCCGCTGACCGAGCCGCGCTTGCGCAAATAGCCCAGCAGCAGGGCCGCCCCCACCACGCCCACCGGCAGCAACAGCAGCAAGGCGCGCAGCAGGCGCGCCGACGCGCCGCGCCACAGGTACTCGGAGTCCACCCAGCTGTGCACCGCCAGCGGATAGTGCCGAGACGCCGCGATCACGCGCAGCACCGCGCTGCCCGGCACCTCGGCGACGCCCGGCAAGGTGGATTGCACCGCTTCCTTATGGTTCAACACCAGCAGCGAGCCGCTGTGGCCGTCGTCGGCCTGCCAGGGCAGCAAGGGGCTGAAATAGGCCAGCTCCACGCTGGCGACAATGCCCTGCCCCCGCTCCCCCAGCAAAGAACGCATCAGGAAGGGGCGCTTGGGATACAAGGGGCCGGAACCCTGGCGATGGATCAGCTGTTGCGGCGCCGATGGAGTGAAGGGCAGCACCGTGTCCTGCGCGCCCAGCACCGAAGTGCAATACAGGCGGCGCCCGTCCAGCAGCCCCAGCGAGCGGATATAGGGGTCGAAAGCCGCCAGCGACACCAGTTTCCCGCGCGCCTGCGCGCAGGGCAGGCCAGCCAGCGGCGCGGCTTCGCGCAGCGAGCGATCCACCTGACCAAACACCCGGTCCACAGAATTGACCGCGCGCCCCGCGGCGCTTTGCAGCTGCGCCTGCACATCCAGCTGGTAGCGGTTCCAGGTCAAGGGCAGGCCTATTGCCGCCGGCAACACGGCCACCAGCAAGACCAAGGCCCATTCCGCGGCGTTGAGGCTGCCGCGGAACTGATTGCCTCGGCTGATCAGGTGACGGAAGCGATGGCGACAAAACACATTGTTCCCCGGCGTGACTGAGTGACTGAATGACAAGAAGCAGCCCGGCGCCCGGCCATGACGACGCGCGCCAATCCGCGACACGGCTGGCGCTGGCGAGAACAGCATGGATGGACGGGGACTGCCAGGATGAGGGATGAGCGGGCATTGCCGCGCGGCGCGTGCTCGGCCGCCATCGCGATTTTTCGAAGCTCCCGCAAGTCTGGCGCTAAAGATAACGGTTTAGCCGAAGACAGAAAAGCTAATTAGAAAGATTTATTTAATAAAATGTCTTTGATTGACTTATGTTTGATATAAATTGCCACAATCGGGCCGCGTGCCGCCAGGGTGGGCGGGCGCGGCCCGACAGCCATGCGTGGTGTTTAGAAATCTGCTGCGCTTCGTGGAGCGTTGCACGGTGAGTACAAGCTCAAAATGCTCATGCGCCCCTCGCACATTCCGCTTTTTCGCTCGTTTTCGCCTTGTCTCGCCCTTGCTCGCGAGACTTTGAACAGGCTCTATAGAGCCGCTAACAAAACCGCGCAGAGAACCTGAGCCAAGGCGCGCCAACGCAGGCAGTACACGTAAGGCGCGCAGGATCAGGGGTTGTGTTAGCGGGTATTAACGCGGCTGCAAGCGTTGACGATGGCGCTCGATCTGCAAGCGCACCTGGCGCGGCGCGGTGCCGCCCACGTGATCGCGCTGCGCCAGGCTGCCTTCCGGGCTCAGCACGGCGAACACGTCGTCTTCGATCAGCGGCGAGAACTCGCGCAGCTTGGCCAGAGATAGGTCGGCGATGTCAACGCCCTGCTGCTCGGCGTGACGCACCGTCAGCGCCACGACCTCGTGGCTATCGCGGAAGGGCACGCCCTTCTTCACCAGATAGTCGGCCAGATCCGTGGCGGTGGCGAAGCCTTGCAGCACCGCCGCGCGCATCGCCTCCGGCTTGACGGTGACGCCGCGCATCATGTCGGCGTAAATGCGCAAGGTGTCGATCAAGGTGTCCGCGGTGTCGAACAGCGGTTCCTTGTCCTCCTGGTTGTCCTTGTTGTAAGCCAGCGGCTGCGCCTTCATCAGCGTCACCAGCGCAATCAGGTGACCCACCACGCGGCCGGACTTGCCGCGCACCAGCTCCGGCACGTCCGGGTTTTTCTTCTGCGGCATGATGGAGCTGCCGGTGCAGAAGCGGTCGGCGATGTCGATGAAGCCGACGCGCGGGCTCATCCACAGGATCAGCTCCTCGGACAGCCGCGACAGATGCACCATCACCAGGCTGGCGGCGGCGGTGAATTCAATCGCGAAATCGCGGTCGGACACCGCGTCCAGCGAATTGTGGCAAACATCGTCGAAACCCAGCAGTTGGGCGGTGTAATGACGGTCTATCGGGAAAGTGGTGCCGGCCAACGCCGCCGCGCCCAGCGGCAGGCGGTTGACGCGCTTGCGGCAATCGCTCATCCGCTCGGCGTCGCGCGCCAGCATTTCCGCGTAGGCCAGCATGTGGTGGCCAAAGGTCACCGGCTGCGCCACCTGCAAATGGGTGAAGCCCGGCAACACGGTTTCGGCGTGCTGCTCGGCCAGGTCCAGCAGGCTGTGCTGCAGCTCGCCGATCAGGCCGACGATGGCGTCGATCTGCGCACGCAGCCACAGGCGGATATCGGTGGCCACTTGGTCGTTGCGGCTGCGGCCGGTATGCAAGCGCTTGCCGGCGTCGCCGATCTTGTCGGTGAGCCGGCGTTCCACGTTCATGTGCACGTCTTCCAGATCCACGCTCCACTCAAAGCGGCCTGCGCGGATATCGTCCAGCACTTCGCCCATGCCTCGTCGGATCGCTTCCAGGTCTTCGGCGGACAGGACGCCGGCGCGCTGCAACATGGCGGCGTGGGCCAGCGAGCCCTCAATGTCGAATTCGGCCAGTCGTCGGTCGAAATCCACCGAGGCGGTGTATTTCTTGACGAGTTCGGATACCGGCTCCGAGAAACGGCCGGACCAGGCGTGTTGATCTTGCATGGCAATGCTTTCTACGATGGCTGCGGACGAAAAACTTGGCGAAACCCCGGACACGCGCAATGCCGCCGGGAACCTCTTACTATGCCAGCGGCGAGCGCCTTCGGCCAGTGCGGGTTTTCCTTGCTATAAGAGCGGCTAACAAAAGTCAGTTTCACGTCTGAGGCAAGGCGCGCCGACGCAGGCAGTACTTGAGTACGGCAAGTCGGCGCAACGCAGCATCAGGAGTTTTGTTAGCCGCTCTAATGCGGCTATCCTATTTCGCTCCTCCCCGCGCCGCCATGCCGCTACCGTCCCCGCCCGACCTGCCCGACTACCGCAACCTGGGCGTGCTGCTGCGCGCGCTGCTGCTGCTGGGCTTGTTCCTGCTGGGCGGCCTGTTGCTGGACGACGGCGGAGAGCCGCTGCCCTGGCGCTTGCTGCGCCTGTCCAGCCTGCTGGTGCCCGGCGCCTTGCTTAGCCTGGGCCTGCTGGCCCTGCTGGGCCGCCGCCTCCACCACGGACGCCGCGCCGCGCTGGCCGCCGCCGCCATCTGTCTGCTCTCCTTCGCCTTCTGCGGCCGCCTGCTCAACCCGCTGGCGCCCATGCCCTGGGGCCAGGTGCTGCTGGCCGGCGCGGTGGGCGGGCTGATGCAGCACTACCTCAATCTGCGCGCGCGCGCGCTGTCCCCGGCCTTGTCCGAGGCCCGGCTGATCGCGTTGCAGGCCCGCATCCGTCCTCATTTCCTGTTCAACAGCCTCAACGCCGCCATCGCCCTGATCGGCAAACAGCCGGACAAGGCGGAAATGGTGCTGGAAAACCTGGCCGACCTGTTCCGCGCCCAACTGGGCGACCCGGCGCGACAATCCACGCTGGGCCGCGAAATCGAATTGGCGGCCATGTATCTGGCGATCGAGGCCGAGCGGCTGGGCGCGCGCCTGCAAGTGAGCTGGGACGTGCAAGCGCCGCTGGACGCCGCGCTGCCGCCGCTGATCCTGCAACCGCTAGTGGAAAACGCGGTGTTCCACGGTATAGAACGGCTGGCCGACGGCGGCGAGATCCGCATCCAGGCGCGCCGGCATGAACAACTGCTGGAGCTGACGCTGAGCAACCCGGTCAACCCGGAACCCGCCGCGGACACACCCGGACACCATATGGCGCTGGACAACCTGGCCGAACGGCTGGAGCTATATTTCGACGCCGAGGCCTCGCTCAGCGCCCGGCTGGACGGTGATCGTTTCATCACCCGCATCCGCCTGCCTTACCGCCCGGCGCCAACCCAGCAGCCAGGCTGAGAACCTATTTACGATCTGTAAAGCCGTCTATACTCCTCCTATCATCCGATTGAAACAGCTAATAGGGATATAATGGGAAAGAACCGGCTAGAAGCGTTCAGCGACGGCGTGCTCGCCATCATCATCACCATCATGGTGCTGGAGCTGAAAGTGCCGCACGACACCAGTTGGGCGGCGCTGCAAGACCGCTGGCCGGTCTTCCTCAGCTACGTGCTGAGCTTCATCTATGTGGGCCTGTACTGGAACAACCACCACCATTTCTATCACGCCATCCAGCGCGTGGACGGCCGCGTGCTGTGGGCCAATCTGCACCTGCTGTTCTGGCTGTCCCTCATTCCCTTTGTCACGGGCTGGATGGGAGAAAACCACTTCGCCCCGCTGCCGCTGGCCCTGTACGGCGTGGTGCTGCTGATGTGCGCGCTGGCCTGGTGGCTGATGCAACAATCCCTGCTGTGCCTGCCCGGCAACCGCACCCGGCTGTCCGAGGCGCTGGGCAAGGACATCAAGGGCAAGATATCCCCGCTGTGCTACCTGATCGGCATCGCCGCCGCCTTTTACTGGGAATGGCTGTCCGCGGCGATGTACGTGCTGATGGCCCTGATCTGGCTCGTGCCGGACCGGCGCATTGAGCGGCTGTTGGCGGAAAAGTAACGCCGTCGCCGCCCATTAATAAACACTATCAAACAAATTGTAATTTAAGATTTAACAAAACTATTGCCAGTTCCGATAATGGCCACTCCCTTAGTAAATGTTCTAATAATTTATGGGAGTGCCAATGTCTGCTCTGACCTTTTCCGTGAACCGCAAGCTTTTCACCGTGGCGCTAGCTTGTAGCGCCGCTCTGACCCAAGCCGCAGCCCTGACTCAGGACAACGGCGCGCCGGTGGGCGACAACCAGAACAGCCAAACCGCCGGCCCCAACGGCCCCACCCTGCTGCAAGACATTCAACTGCTGCAAAAGCTGCAGCGCTTTGACCGCGAGCGCATCCCGGAACGCGTGGTGCATGCGCGCGGCGTGGGCACCGGCGGCGTTTTTGTCGCCAGCGAGGGACTGCAAGACGTCAGCCGCGCCCAGGTGTTCCGCAAGGGCGAACAAACCCCGGTGTTCGTGCGTTTCTCCACCGTGATAGGCAGCCGCGGCGCGCCGGAAACCGACCGCGACCCGCGCGGCTTCGCTACCAAGTTCTACACCGCGCAAGGCAACTGGGACCTGGTGGGCAACAACCTGCCGGTGTTCTTCATCCGCGACGCGATCAAGTTTCCGGACATGGTGCACTCGCTGAAGCCGGACCCGGTGAGCAATGAGCAAGACCCCAACCGTATCTTCGACTTCTTCTCCCACCAGCCGGAATCCACCCACATGCTGACCCGGGTGTACTCCAACTACGGCACCCCGGCCAATTACCGTGAAATGAACGGCAGCAGCGTGCACGCGCTGAAACTGGTGGCCGCCGACGGCCGCTACCAATACGCCAAGTTCACCTGGAAATCGCGCCAGGGCGAGCGCAATCTGCGCCCGGACGAACTGCCCAAGGTGCAGGGCCAATCGGTTGGCCACGCCACCGCGGACCTGCTGCAAAGCATCGAACAGAAACGCTACCCGTCCTGGGATTTGTACGTGCAGCTGATCCAGCCAGAGGACATGAACCGCTTCGCCTTCAACCCGCTGGACCCCACCAAGGTGTGGACCGGCGTGGCGGAACGCAAGGTGGGCACCATGACGCTGAACCGGATTCCGGCCAACTTCTTCGAAGCCACCGAGCAAGTGGCGATGTCGCCGGCCAACTTGGTGCCGGGCATCGAGGCCTCGGAAGACCGACTGCTGCAAGGCCGGCTGTTCTCCTATCTGGACACCCAGATGCACCGCGTGGGCACCAATTTCCAGGCATTGCCGGTAAACCGCCCGCGGGTTGAGGTGGTGAACAACAATCAGGACGGCGCGCAAAACGCCTCCGGCCGCCAGGGCAGCGTCAATTACGAACCCAGCCGGCTTGCTCCCAAGCCGCAAGACCCGCAGTTCAAGCACAGCCGCCTGCCCTTGCAGGGCAACACCCAACAAGAGGCCATCGCCAAAACGCTAAACTTCCAGCAGGCCGGCGAGTTCTACCGTTCGCTGAGCGCGCAGGACCAGGCGGACCTGATCCGCAATCTGTCCGGCGACCTGGCCAAGGTACGCAATGCCGAGACCCGCGATGTGATGTTGTCGCACTTCTACAAGGCGGACCGCCAGTACGGCGAGCGTCTGGCCAAGGCCTTGAAGGTGGAGGTGAAGGGGATTGAGCGCAGGGCGGCGCTGTTGCAGGAATAAGCGTAGCCGCTTGAATGAAGCGGGGCGGCCCATGGCCACCCCGTTTTTTTTTGCGCCCGCGCCGCGCAGTGGCAAGCGGCGGCAGCGGGGTTTGGTGGGTATCGCCTACGGCTCCACCCACCTGCTTAGGTCAGCGATTGCGCAGGCGGATGCGACGGAAACGCGCCTCCAGCTTGAGCCGTTGTCCCAGCGCCAGATAGAACTGATGTTGGCTATCGACATGGCGGTAGACCCTGACCCGGTCGGCTCCCAGCAGCATCATGATTTCCAGATAGTTGAAGAAACCCATCCACTGGCCGCGTCCGTCGCGGTCGTCAAAATCGATGTCGCGCGCCACGCGGCTGAGCAGGCCTTTGCCGACGTATTCGCGGTTGTCCTTCATCCATTGCAGCAAATGCGCCGCGCATTCGCGGCCGTAGGCGCTGTCGGCGGGGTAATCCTTACGGGGCGTGGGCATTTGCCAGTAATGCGCATAGGTGCGGCCGGGGCAGAAACGAACAAAGGGAAGCAAGACTTCCTGCTGCTCCAGCGAGTGCAGTTTGTAGCGGCGACGACGAGGGAAGTTTTGAGGATGTTGCATGGTGTTTCTCCTGCTGTGACACAAGATAAACCACCTGCCGGGGAAGGCTGAGGTATTAGGCAGGCGCGTGGCAGGATTGGCGTACCGGGTGTGTACCAGACCGGTGAGTGCATGGCACTCTCCCACCACGCGCCTGCCAAACGGCACAGCCATGGTGAAACAGCCCGCGCAGTATGCTGCGTAGGCTGGTGGTACACACGAACGGGACGCCAATCCCGTGTGCCGCATGTGGGCGGCAACGTGGGAATTGTTGCCGAGGGGGCGGTTGGGGTCAAGGTGGGGTGGTTGGTGTGGCTAGGTGTGTGGGTTTTGTATCCGCTGCGCGTATGATGATTTTCATTGCCGGGGCTACCCGGCGAGCAGGGAGAGGATATTTGCTAACGTCAAATCGCTCAAACAGGGTAGCCGCTTAAGACCTCGGACCTGCCACCCAACGACAGGCTTGAAGGGACCCAGGGCGCGTCGGATACGTGGTTTCTTTTGGGAAACAAAACTTACCCACAGGAAAGAATGATGAAGCAAAGTTACCCACAGAACGGCCCAGGCAGCGAATCAACCTCCTCTATCTAGAAAATTGACCACCTCATGTAGCGCCCAGGTGTCCCCTCGGGGCGCGCCGGAGAAAAAGGGGTTTGCAAGGTTTTAAGCGGCTGCTTTGTTTGAGCGATTTGACGCTAGCAAATCGCGAGTTCAGCCGCGCCTTGCAGGCCCCTTTTTCTTCGGGGTTTCGCGTCCTGGGGGACGAGGGGGGATGGAAGGGGGCGGCGGCCCGCCCTCTCCCCGTTCGCCGCGCGGAAAGCGGCACCAAAAACATCATCCGCGCAGCGGATACAACAGAACAGTCTCCACTCAACACAACGTGATCATAAGAGGAAAGGCACCCCGCAAAGCCAATCCCAAATCATCATCCACCCAACAGACTCCCCATAAAAAAGCCCACGCGGGGCTTTCGCCCTACTCCATCACCCCATGCGCCCCGTACGCCAGCCGCGTCTCCACCTCCCCAAACATATGATCCATGATGATGTCCCGCACCGCCGTCGCCGGCACCGCCCCCGACGGCAAACTGTCCGGCAAAGAACTAATCATCAATGGACCATGCTCCGGATTCAGCGTGGGACGTCCATGCGCCCCCCTCACCAAAGACGGATCCAGCGGAATCACCTCCAACAAACTCCGCATCCCCAACTTGCGCTTCAACAACGTCCAGGCAATGTCCAACTTCGGCCAACTTAAAGCCGGGTCCAAAAACAACTCCACCGGGTCATAGCCCGGCTTACGGTGAATATCCACCGTGCGAGCGAAATCCGGCGCGTGCGCATCGTCCAGCCAATAGTAATAACTGAACCAGCGATCCGGCCGGCTCACCGCCACCAGCTCGCCGGAACGCGGATGATCCAGCCCCAGCAAGCGCTTGCCGGCCTGGTCCAACACCATTTCCACCCCCTCCAGCTCCAGCAACAAAGCCTTCACCTCCGGCACCAACGCCGGCTGGCGCACATAGACATGAGCGATCTGATGATCCGCCAGCGCGAAAGCCGCCGACGCGCCGCAGTCCAGCTTGTCCTCGCCCTGCTCCTCCCGCACCTTGAGCCAACCGGCCATGCGCAGAACGCGGTTGATGGCGATGTCGTTGCTGACCGGCGTGACGCCGTACTCGGACAAGACGATCACGCGGCTGCCGTCCCGGTCAGCCTCCTCGATCAACTCCCCGCACAACTGATCCACCGCCGCCACCTCCGCCGCCACGTCCGGATGATCCGGCCCCAAGCGCTGCAGGCAGTAATCCAGATGCGGCAGGTAGACTAGGGTCAGCGTGGGCTGGCGCGAGCGGTACAGATGCAGCGCGCAGTCGGCGATCCAGCGGCTGGAGCGGATATCCGCCGCCGGCCCCCAAAAGTGAAACAAGGGAAAATCGCCCAGCTTTTGACGCAACTCCGCGTGCAGTTCCGGCGGGTTGCAGTAGAAGTCGGGAATCTTGCGGCCGTCGGCCTTGTAGATCGGGCGCGGCGTCACGCTCCAGTCCACGTCGGCATACATGTTGTACCACCAGAACAACTGCGCGCAGCTGAAGCCGGCGTGCAGGCGCCGGGCTTCGTGCCAGAGTTTCTCGCCCTGAATCAAGGCGTTGTTCTGTCTCCAGAACAAGGGCTCGGCCAGCTCTCGCGAATACCAGCCGTTGGCGACGCAACCGTGCGCCTGCGGCAGCTGGCCGGTCAGATAGGTGGCTTGCGCCGGGCAGGTCAGCGCCGGCGTCACCGCCATGAGCGGGCGCTGCGCGCCGCGTTCCGCCAACCGGATCAAGTGCGGCGCGTACCGCAGCAGCTGCGGCGTCAGGCCCACCACGTTCAGAACGAGTGTGCGTTGCATGATGTCACTCCACGATGTCCACCTGCGGATTTTGACCACGCAGCACGGAATTGCCCTGATACAGCCGGCGCTGGTCCACCGCCAGCGGGCTGTTGGCTTCTTCTATGTCCAAGCGGCCGCTCTGGGCGAAGAAGTCCAGCGGATTGCGCCAGACGATGGTTTCGATGTCGCGCTCGGCGATGCCGGCGGCGCGCATCGCCTCTACGGTTTTGGGTACTTTAAGCGGATCGCTGACGCCCCAGTCGGCGGCGCTGTTGATGATGATGCGCTCGCTGCCGTACTGGCGCACCAGCGCCACCATCCGCGGTTCGTCCATCTTGGTGTTGGGGTAGATGGAGTGGCCGGCCCAGCAGCCGGAGTCCAGTACCAGCGGCAGGGTTTCTTCGGTGTTGTGGTCGATCAGCACCCGCTCCGGCGCAATGCCGCTGTCGCGCACCAGCGCCAGGCTGCGCAGAGTGCCGGCCTTTTTGTCTCGATGCGGCGTGTGGACCAGCGCCGGCAGGTCGAACGCTATCGCCAGTTCCAGCTGACGGGCGAAGTAGCGCTCCTCGGCCGGGGTTTCGTCGTCGAAGCCGATTTCCCCCACCGCCACCACGCCGTCCTTGTCCAAGTAGCGCTCCAGCAGCGCCATCACGCCGTCAGCCACGTCCGGGTTGTTGGTTTCCTTGGGGTTGAGGCCCAAGGTACAAAAGTGGCGGATGCCGAATTGCGCGGCGCGGAAGCGCTCCCAGCCCAGCAGCGACAGGAAGTAGTCGTCGAAGCTGCCGACGTGCCGCCGCGGCTGGCCCATCCAGAACGCCGGCTCCACCACCACGCTGATGCCGGCCCGGCTCATCGCCTGGTAGTCGTCGGTGGTGCGGGAAGTCATGTGGATGTGCGGATCAAACATTTTCATGATGCAGTCCTTGCAGTAGGAAAACGACGTCGTCGGACACGCTGCGGCCGGCGGCGCGTCGCTCGCTGGCGTAGGCGGCCACCATGTGTTCCAGCTCTGGGCTCCAGCGCCGTTCCAGGCCGGCGATACGCCGCGCCGGCGCGCCGGTGAACAAGGCCTTGAGCACCAGCTGGTTGAAATTGAGATCGGGAAACTGTTGCGCCGGGTAGGCGTTGTCGCAAGCCAGCGCCTGGAACACGCCGGCCACGTGGCTGCGGCTGGCGTCGGTGGCCAGCGCCAGCCAGTCTTCCGGCTTGGGCAGCAGGATCAGCGCCTTGACCACCGCCTGCTGTTCCAGGCTGTCGCCGCCGCGATACAGATCGAACGCCAGCGCCGGATCCGCGCCGGCGGCCAAGGCCCGCAACAGCAGCAGGGCGCGGCCGGCGTCGCCGGGCGACCAGGCCTCCGCCGCCAGCACGCGTTGGGCTTGCAAGGCCTTGATCGCGGCCTTGGGCAGCAGGGTCAGCGCCGCCAGTTGCCGGTTGGCCACGCTAAACAAGCGGCGACAGGCGGCGGGATCCGGCGCATCGGCGGTCAGCCGACGACAGGCATCCAACCACACCAGCGCCTGGGCGGCGTTGTGGCGGTCCGCCGCGTCCAGCAGGCTGGCGTGCAATTGATCCGCCAGCATGGTTTGCGTTTCCATCGCGCAGATTCTCCGTTCAAGTGCCCGGCACCCGGCGTTGCCATGTCCGGGTCAGCCAGGCGGCCAAAACCGCCAACGCTGCCCACTGCGGCTGGCCCGCGGCGGCGATGAACAAAGCGTCCGCCAGCGCGATGCCGGCGATCAGGCCGCCGACGGCGCGCGGCATGTCGCGGCCGGGTCCGGGCCAGGCCAGCCGCAGGCAATGCGCGCTCCACCCCAGGCTGAGCAGCAAAAAGGGCAGCGCCCAGGGCTGGAACGGTTGGCTGAGCAGGTAGAGCGGCGGCGCGGCCAGGCCCAGCAGCGGCGCCAGCCGCCCCAGCCCGGCGCGGCCTTCCTGCTTGGCCACGTAAGTCAGTGCGATCAGATAAGCCAGCAGCGCCAGCGCCGCCAGCAACAGCGGGCCGGATAAAGCTCCAGCGCCCAGCGCCAGGCCGCTGATCAGATAAACCTGCATCCGGCACAAACCCATCAGCAGCGGGCTGAGCGGATTGTGCTTGTGCCAGAGGTCGTAGAGCACCACGGTGGCGGCCAGGCACAGGCCGGCCAACAAGGCGGAGAGGCCCAGCGCCGCCAACAGGGCGACGCCGACCGCGAGCTGGGCGGCGCCGGCCAGCAACACCAGCCGCGCCGACGCCAGCCCGGCGGGAATCGGCCGTTCCGGCCGTTCGCGCGCGTCGATGTGGCGGTCGCAGACATCGTTCAGATACATGCCGGCCACGTAGATCAAGGACAGCGACAGCAGCAGCAAGGCCAGCGGCCCGCCGGCCACGGCGTGGCCGGACAATACCGCGCCGGCGAGGACGTTGCTCCACACCGTGGGCAGGTTGGATACCCGACCCAGCCGCAGCGCCAGCGACCAGACCCCGGCCACGCGCCGGCGGGTCTGGCGCGCATGCCGCCGCGACAGCCTCCGCCGGGCGCTGGTCTTGGGAATGGGCAGGGCGCGCTGGCCGCTCATCGCAGCTGGCCCTCCGCCCATTGCAGCTCCCGGCAGATGGCTTCGCCCAGGTCGCCCTGACGGTGGGCCGGGGGCAGCACGCCCCAGCTATAGGTTTCCACTTCCAGGTGGCCGCTCAGCGGCCGCTGGCGTTGCAGAGCCAGCAACCGCGACAGAAAGTCCTGGGTGCTGGCGAACGGCGCCAGCGCGGCGTGGCAGATGGGCACGTGGAAGTGGATGCGCCATTCGTCGGCCGGCTGTCGCGGCAGAGCCGCCAGCGCCGCCGGCAGGTCCGGGTAGCGCCACAGATCGTCGCCGCGCCGCGCCACCACTTGGTGCAGATAGGTGTCTTCGGCGAAGGCGCGCAGTGCTTCCGCCGCCATCCGGTCCGGCCGAGTCACGCGCAGGCCGGCGCTGAGCTGCAGCTTGGCGATGGCGATGCCGGCCTGATCCAGCCGCGCCACCGCGTCTTCCGGCTGTTCGTACTCCACCGCGGCGTGGCAGGCGTCCAGGCACACGCCCAGGTGCCGCCGCACGATGGCTTCGGCTTCTTCGCGTTTGACATTGCACCATTTGGCCACTTGGTTGAGCGCGGCCCGGCTCAATAGATGCAGCTCGAAGAAGGCGACCGCGTCTTCGCTGGTGGCCAGCAGGCAATCCGGCTCCGGTTCCAGCGCCAGCACGATGCGGCGGCCGCTGTCCTGCCGCAGCCGATGCAGGAAGGCGGCGTGCTCCAGCAGATGGGTGGCGATCCACAGCGCGCCGCTGCCGTCGCCGCTCAGATGTTGGCGATAGCCGCCGGGCACGGTGCTGACGCTGCCGTATTCCAGTTCCGGCGGCAGCAGCGCGGCCAGCAGCTGAGCCAGCCGGTTGCTGTAGTTCAGCCGCTGCGGGTCCCGCCAGTCCGGCAGGTAAACCGCTTCCTTCACCGCTTGCCGATGGAAGGCGCCAAAGGGGAAGCCGTTGAGGGTGAACACATAGCATTGGTGTTCCGCCAGAAAATCGCGGAATTCCGCCTGCGCCGGCTCCTCCTCCAATTGGCGCGCGGCCAGCGCGGACAACCGCAGCCCAATGCCGAACGGCCGGTCCGGCGCCACGCGCGCCTTGATCCGCGGCAGGTGGAAGCCCAGTTGAGCGCGCATTTCCTGCCAGCTTTCGCCGGGGTGGATATTGGTGCAGTAGCTCATGTGGACCGCGGGCAGAGTGGCGGCGGGCAGACTGTCCGGCCGTTGTTGAGGGTCAAGCAGCAACATGGTCTTCGCTCCTGTCGCGCAGCCAGTCTATGGCCGCGTTCATTCGATCCGCATCGATGGCGTGCACTTCCACCCCCTGCCCCAAACGCTGCAGCAGGGTGATGGTCAGTTCGCCGCCTAGGTGTTCGCGGAACTCATCCAGCCCGGCCAGCACCTGGCGACGCTCGCCGTCGCGCCAGTCCAACGCCGGGTGCCATAACGAAAAGCCCAGCCGCAGCAGTAGCCGGTGCAAACTCAGTTGCGCCGGTTCGCGCAGCAGGCCTGCCAACACCGCGTAGCGGCAGTCCAGCGCCAGCCCTATCGCCACCGCCTCGCCGTGGCGCAAGGCGTAAGCGCTCAGCGCTTCCAGCTTGTGCGCGGCCCAGTGGCCGAAGTCCAACGGACGGGCGCTGCCGAACTCGAAGGGGTCGCCCCCCTGGCCGATGTGGTTCAGATGCAGTTCGGCGCAACGCCGTATCATCCATTGCATCGCTTCGTCGTCTCCGTCGGTGAGCGCTTCGGCGTTGGCGTCCAGCCAGTCGAAGAAGGCGCGGTCGCGTATCGCCGCCACTTTCACCGCCTCGGCGATGCCGGCGATGCGGTCTCGGCGCGGCAGGCTGGCGATGAAGTCGTAGTCGTTGAGCACGGCGAACGGCGGCGCGAAGGCGCCGAGGAAGTTCTTGGCCCCGAAGGCGTTAATCGCGGTTTTGACACCCACGCCGGAATCGTTCTGCGCCAGCACGGTGGTGGGCATGCGCACCACGCGCACGCCGCGGTGGGTAGTGGCCGCGGCGAAGCCGGCCATGTCCAGCAGGGCGCCGCCGCCGACGATGACCAGGCAGCTGTGACGGTCCACATGGCATTGCTGCAACCAGCTTTGCAGCGCGAACAGCTGCTCCGGATCGTTCTTGCAAGCTTCGCCGCCCATGGTCAGCCGCGGCGGCGCGGCCAGCTCCAGCACGTCGCTGTGACGCCGGGCGTAACGCTCGAAGGCGGCGGGCAGCCGCGGGTGGGCGGCGGCCACGTCCTGGTCAATCAGAACCACGAACCGATGACGCCGTTCCGGCTCGCGCCGGCAAATGGCTTGCCGCAACAGCGGGTTGCCAGGGTCGCTCAGCAGGCCGCGGCCGAAATACACCGGGTATTCGAACGGCACGCTGAAGCGCTGCATGGTCATGGCCCCCGCGCTGCGGCCGCTTGCGGCGTCGCCGAGGTCTGGCTTGCTGACTGGCAGTGGCATGGCTCTGCTCCTAAAAAAACCGGCTCTTTCGACCCGCTAACAAAACCCCTGATCCCGCGTTGCGCCTCCTTGTCGTACCACTTTGTACTGCCTGCGTCGGCACGCCTTGGCTCAGGTTCTCTGCGAGGTTTTGTTAGCGGTTCTTAAATCTGCTGCGCGTCGACGGTCCGGCGCTGCGGCCCGCCTAAGCTTGGCTCCGTATCCCGCGGCCAGTGCGCTTGCTCCGATGAGATGGCAAACGCGGTCCGGCATCCGCCGGACCGCTTTGGCCTTGCGCAATGGCGAGCGGCGCTTAATCGCTGGTATCCATCCCCCCCTGCGTGTTGACGTAGCGATAGCTGGGCCCGGCGGTTTTCTCGCTGCCCGGCGCCACCGGCGTTTCCATCAGGCTCACCGCTTGCACTTTGAGGTCGTACATCAGGCCGATGGCGGTATCGATACGCTTGGGCTCGCCGTTAAAGGCCTGGTGCAAGGCGTTGAGCAGGCTGCTGTAGCTGTAGGCGAAGGCCTCCACCCTCACCTTGGCCTGGGTGTTGTCCTGGTAGTCGTAGTCCTGCGGATTGGACACCATCGGATAGACCCCGGCCGGGTCGTAGGGCACTTCGGCGCCGGCATAGGCGTAGCCGCCGTCCGGGGTGCTGACGATGCGGCGGCCATAATAGATTTCACCGAACTTGTAGTAGTGCGCCGGGTTGCCCGGAGATTGGTTCGGGTTGGTGCTGGTGCCCTCGCCTTCAACGATGATGATGTTGATGGCGTGCAGGGCGCTGGCCACGTCGGTGATGGGGAACAAGCGCTCCGGCGAGAACCAGCCCAGCACCTGCTTGGGCACGGTGGCTGGAATGAAGATGCCGTCGCCCAGTTCCTTGATCTTCTTTTTGATCGCGTCGTAGAACTCGCCGATGGTGGCGTAGTCCGGCTCTTCCTCGGCGGCGAGCTTGGGGGTTTCCACCGGCACTGGGTCTTCCGGTTCCTCGATCACCATGAAGGTGTTGAACACCAGCTCCTTGGAGAACGGTTCGATGCCGACGATGAAGTCGTCGCCGCCGATGGACATTGGCAGCGGCCCCGGATATTTGGGGATGAACGGCGGCTTGTTGATCTGCGGATGGCCGCCGATGGCGATCAGGATGTTGCCGGCGATGCACATGTGCAGCATTTCCTGCATCACGATGCTGTGGATCAGCTGGCGGATTTCCACGTTGTAGCCCGGCTTCAGCGAAAACATCGCGGTCAGATAGGGGGGAATGGTGGCGTGCTCCAGCTCCACCGCGTTTTGCAGATAGTAGTGCAGTTCCGCCGCGGTCTTGGCGGCGCGGATGCCGTGGATGATGCTGCGTTGCAAGCGAATCATGGCCTGTTCTCCCTCAATCCTTGGACGACGCGGCTTTGCGTCGCGCCTGGAGTTGCAACACCACCGCGCTCTTGCCGGCGATTTGCAGATCGTCCAATGCCACCGCCACCGCATCGGTGTCCACCTCCCGCGGCGCGGGCACGACGGCGGCCTTGAGCGGCGGCGCTCCCTTGAGCGGTTTGCCCTGGGCATCCGTCTGCTTCAACCATTTGAGGATGATGGCGCGCTTGTCGTCGGACAGGTCGCGAGTCACCGGCATGTGGTTGGGGTCGCTCATCGGCAGGGCGAACGCCAGTTTGAGGATGTCCACATGGCGCACCACGGAGTCGTAATCGCCCAGGTCCACCACGTATTTGCTCATGATGGGATAGAGGTTGCCGTACTGGACGAAGATGGGCCGGATATCGTCGTACCAGGTGGGATGTTCCGGCACCGGCACGCGGTCGAAGGCCAGCACGCTGACGAAATTCCAAGGGTTGTCGATGTAGTCTTGCGGCTGCAGCCGCAACTGGTAGCCAATGCCGTAGAGCTGGCCGTCGATATAGCCGCGCGGATTGCCCGGCCCGGCCGGAATCGCGCTGATCACCGCCCGGCCATGACCGCTGTCGTTGGTGTGGATGGAAGCCGGATACTGCACCGCGTCCACCGGCACGCTGATCCTGGGCGGCAACACCGGTTTGTTGTTGGGCGGCGACGGCGGCAAAGCATTGCCGCCGCCCATTGGGTTCTTGTCCTTGGGCAGCAAGCCTACGTCGACTTCGGCGGACAGCGGCTGGCCGTAGCGGCTGGCGAAGAAGCTGACCGGAAGCTGCTGACCGGCGTTCAGCCGCAGCACATGCTCGTCGGAACGCACGTAGAGACCGTCTATGGATTCTTGCACCAGCACCTGATAGCCGTCGTCGGCCGGGCTCAGCAACAACAGCGGACAGGCTTCCAGCGCCTGCCGGGCGCCGGGGATGGCGGCATAGTCGAAGTCCTGGATCGCCGCGGTCTGGCGAAACCACTCGGACGGCTCGTCGCTGGGCGCCGCGCCCGGCTGCGGCGGGTCGTAGGCCAGTTGGCCCAGCACGATGACCTGGTCCTTAGCCAGCGTGCCGCTGATTGGCGCATGCGCGGGCTGTTTCAACACCGCCATGGTCAACGGCCCCAGATCAACGAAGGCGCCGCTGGCGTCAATGATGGGCAGCGCGTTGCCAAAGTCCGCGGTCAGGGTTTGACGGTCCGGATGATTCTTGCACTGGAAGCTGTAAACCCCTTCAGTCGGCTTCATCATATTGTTGCTGTCCACCTGCGCCGTCATTTGCCGGCCCAAGATGAAATGCTTGGGCTCGCGCTCATGGTAAGGACCGATGGTGCCGACGATGTGGCCCTGGGTGTAGCGTGGAATAGAGGGGTCCCGGCCGTAGCCGAACAGATTGAATTCGATGGCCAGCAGGCCGTGCTGGGTGGCTTTGCGCATTGCCTCCAGCACCGGCGAGTGGCTGTGCCCCTGCCATTGCACGTTTTCCAGGATGGACTGGTAGTTGGCGGCCAGCGTTTGATCGTTGAATGCCTGGGTTTGCTGACGCTTCCATAAATTCATGAAGCCCACCGGCAGCATGTCGCCGATGAACAGCGCGCGCTCGACATTATCGGTCAGCCGCACTTGCAGCGCCCATATCTGGGACACCATTTGCTGTTGCGGGTCCAGGTCCGCCATCTTGCCCGGCGCGCGGCAGTCCGCATTTTCCATCGCCATGCCGATGATGGGGTCCTGCGCGCTGCTGGTGACCGGCTTGCCGTTGAGGCTGGCGCCGGTGACGCTGCAACTGACGAAGCGGAAAATGGCGGTGCCCTGCGGGTTCCAGCCCCCGTCGCCGTACTGCTGATATTGCTCCTTGAAGGCGTCGGAATCGTAATAACAGACATTGTTGTTGACGGTGGATACGTCCGACTGGAAGTAGCCGGAAAAGTGAATGCGGGGAGAGTCGAGATAACTCATGGCGGTTCCTTTACGGCTGCAAAGTGGCCCAGCTCGGGTCGGGTTGGGCGTTGGCCTTGTCGGCCGCCGGCGCGTCCGCCTTGCCCTTGTCCGGGCAATCGGTGGCGAACAGGCAGCACCATTCCGGCTTGGCCGGGCACATCTCGGCCACCTTCATCCAGGTCTGTTTCGGGTCCGGTTTCTGCGCACGGAAGTGGCTGTAGTTCTGGCTGACCATGGGCGCGTCCGGCGGCGAGCCTGGATCGCCGGAGAAGAAGAAGGACTGCGGGTGCCGGTACGGCGCGCCCTTGCCGCCGTCGCGCGTTGGCTGTTTGTAGAAGGCGTAGCCAAACAGGATGCTGCCCGGCTGCACCACGCGCGAGTACGCTTGGACGCTGCCGTTCAAGTGGGTGCTCTGCGCGGCGTTGTACGGCAGATGCTTGATGAAATCTCGACGCGGCGGGTGGTTGTCCAAGGAGAACTGACAGCACTGCGGCGTGCCCTTGGGTCGGTCCGCGTAGCGCAGGAAATAAGCCTTGTTGCCCAGCGATACAAAGGAGCAGCTGTAATGATTGCTGCCGGGGAAGATGGGCAGGCAGCGTTTTTCATAATGCTCCATCATCGCGCCGCGGCCATCGCCGTCCGCCGGCACATAACTGGAGTCGTAATAGCTGGCGCCGTAGGACGTTTCGTAATCCTGGCCCTCGCTCATCCCGGCAGGCGGCGAGGCGTACGGCGGCGGGTATTCCTTGATCGCCGCCTGATTGAAGATGCGATACATGGTCCAGTCGCTGACCCACCATTCAGGAAACAGCGGATCGCTGGGTTCGCCGGGCTTGCGCGGATAGACGCAGCTGCCCGGCAACAGACAGCCGACGGTGTTGTGCACCCCGCCGGTGTAATAGCTGTGACGCCCCGCCGGCGTGCTCTTCAAAACCTTGAGCGCGGCGGCGGCGGAAGCCTCCGGCATGTCCGCGGCCTGGACGCCGGCGGCGGCGCAAGCCAGAACCAGCCACCCCCAGCGCGAGCTGACGGAGACAGACTGTTGCAATGACATCGATTGTGCTCCTTCGTATTGGAACCCCGGTGCCATCCGCCCCCTTGGCGGCCGTTCCCTTCCCGGCTGACTGCGGACGGCGCCGCTTCACAGGCGGCGAACCCGCCCTCTCTGATGCAGCGCACTACGTATAGTCACTTAGTATTAATTCGCACCAACAATCATGCTTTTATCATTACATGCAAGTGTGGTTATAGCTGGCGGCCAGATCAGCCGCAAAGGAAAATGTGAGATGCGAACTAAGCGCGGATTCAAAGGCTCGGGAGCCAGAGCGAGACAAGGCGAAAACGAGCGAAAAAGCGGAATGTACACGTGGTACATGAGCATTTTGAGCTTGTTTTTAACGCCGTATCGCCGCAGCGCAGCAGATCGTGAACAGGTTCTAAGCGGTTTGGGCGCGGCGGCTTTCTCCGGCCTTGACCCCAAGCGCGGCGCTGGACGACAATTCACGACGTGCCGGAGTTCCCCGGCGCCGGGAACGCGGCCCACGCAGGCCGGCAGGCCACCCCGCCATGGACTTGCCCGCTTCCGATCGGTACCGGACAGGCTGCGCCGACATCAATTGGAAATTTTCATCATGGCCCTCCCCCCCACCTCCTCTGCCGCCGAAGGCAAACCCACTCATCAGTTGGGACAGGCCATTGCCCAATTACAGGCGCTACGCCAGCAACACGCGGAGCTGGGCATGCTGGATGCGGTGATAGACGAATTGAGCCGCTGTCATCAATCCATCCGCCAGATCGCCAGCCGCCACCTGATGGAGCTGGATACCGCCAACAACAGCCTCAGCGCGGCCCTGCAGTTGCTGTGGCAAGGCGAGGACGCAGGGGCTTACGGCAGCCATCTCGCCTTCATGCTGGAGCCGCTGCACGCGATGCAGGTGAACGCGGCCAGCGAGTTGAACCGCTTGCTGTAAGAACGTGTTCACGGTCTCATGACCAAGAACGAGGCAAGGCGGAAACGACCGAGAAATCAGCATGCGCGAGCGGCGCACGAGCAAAGTCATAGCAATGCCCGCGGTACTGCGGCTCCCCCGGCGCAGCAGACTGTGCGCCGGTGCGGATTCTCTTGCCCATGAAACAACCCAGCCCCGACGGCTCTCGCCATCGGGGCTGGGCGCTTGACGCTGCGGTTAGACTAAACGCGACGCCTACACTGGTCCGCCGGTCATGCCGCCCGGCGCCGGATGCACGTGGCCGGCCAGGCTCTTGCCGCTGGCCACCACGTCGCCGCCGGCGTTGTTGAAGCTGCCGCCGCTCTGGCTGATATTGCCGGAGAAGCTGGCGCCGCTGCCGCCGGAACCGCTCAAGCCGCCCTGGTAGGTGAGCAGGCCCTTGACCAGCAGGGTGCCGCTGATCTCCGTCGCCGGCGCGTCTATGCTGACCTTGGCACCGGCCTTGAGGACAATTTCCGCCCCCGCTTCCACCACCACTTTTTGCACCCCGCCGCTGACGGTGAGCTGATGGGCCGCGCGATCGTACTCCAGCGTCGCGCCGTCGGCGAAGCGCCGATGCCATTTATCGACACTGGCCACCGGCACCGCATCGGCGGCGGAGAAGATGGCGCCCAACACCACGCCGTCCTCGCCGCGAGCGTCCAACAACACCGCCACTTGTTCGCCAATGTCCGGCAGCCAGTAGTCCTTGTCGCGGCCGCTCTTGCGGCTGAGCACCGGCAGCCAGGCAGTACGCAGCCGCCCCAGTTCCGGCAGCCGCACGCGCACGCGCTGGGTATTGGCATCCACGGCGGAGACGCTGCCGAACTTGAGGGTGGCCAGCGCTTCCGGCAGGGGTACGTCCATCATGGCTTGTTCCTCTCGTTTGCTGTGTTTTGGGCGGCGCCGGCGCTCACCCGTTTCAGTTCCAGTTCGCAGACATAGCCGTCCTGACGGCTGATGCGGTGGCTGGCGCGCTGGATCTGGTAACGGCCGGACAATTTGCCGAACCCGTCCAGATCAATGTTGCTGCCGGCGGCCAACTGCGGCGAGCCGTCCACGGTGATGGACATGCGGGTGCGCTCCAACTGGCGCCGTTCCAGTTCCGCCGCCGCCATCTGCTCCGCCTGGCGCTTGCCGGCCGCCTTGCGGGTGAGCTTGACGATATCCGCGCTGCTGGCCTTGCCGCCCGGCGCCTTGGCGTCGGCGCGCACGCTGGCGGTGCGCAGCGCGCGCTTGGCCGGATCGTGATAGCTGACGTCCACCTGGGCCGGCACCTTGCTAAGCTGGTCCTGCGCCTGCCAGGCCATCAGCTGTGCCGGGGTGTAGCGACGCACGCTGGGGCTCTGCATCAGATCGCTGCGTTTCCAAAACACCAGCTTGCGGTTGTTGTCCATCACCTTGCAGACATAGCCGTGCTGGTCCGCCACCCGCTGCAGGAATTGCAGATCGGTTTCGTGGTACTGGGTCAGCCGGTCGATGTTCACCGTCTCGATCTTGCCCTGCAGCTTCATCCGGTGGCGCTTGGCGACGCGCTGGGCCAGCGCTTGCAAGGTGATCTGTTCATAGGCGCGGCCGTTCTTGGTGCGCAGCGGATGCTGCACGCCGGTGGCCAGCGCACGGATGCGCACGGTGGACGGCGGCGAGCGGTATTCCACTTCGTCGATGTCGAAGCTGCCCGCCGCCACCAGCACCGCGCCGCGATAGCCCAGTTTGAGCGCCAGCGTGGCGCCTTTGTCCGGATACCAGCCGTCCAGCCAGCGCCCGTCCACGTCCTCCAACTCCACGTCCAGTTCGTCGGACTCGCCGCTCAGGTGGTCGGTATAGCTGACGCTGAGCGCGTGGCGGGCGATGTCCGCGGTGATGGATTTGCCGTTGTAGCTGAGTTCGAAGGCCGGAGTCGGCACCTCCTGCGCGCGGCTGTCGCTCATGAGCGTCTCCACGGCGGCAATTGCTCCAGCGCCTCGCTGTCCGCGGCCTCCAGCACCGGGATGGCCAGGGTCAGGCCGGCGGGCAGGGTTTCGCCTATGGGGATGTGGGCGTTGTTGGCGATCAGCTGCGCCATTTGGCCGACATCGCCGTAATAGCGCCAGGCGATCTGGTCCCAGCGTTCGTTTTCTTGGGTCACATGGTTCAGGAACATGGCGTCACCTCAGGATGCGCCGCACCGCGGCCTTGGCGGCCAAGCCGGCCAGCGGCTCGGCCAGTTCGCGCAAGGCCACTTCGGAGCGGCCGTTGATTTCTTCGCAGGCGGCCAGCTTGTCCAGCACCTGGCCGGCCGGGGTGCCTGTCAGCAGCCGGCCCATCGCCGTCATGTTGAGCTTGGCCTGCTGCAGGCTCTGGCCCACGCGCACCGCGTCGCCGGCCAGCTTGCTGTATTGCTCGAACTTGGCCATCTGCTCGACGCTGACTTGCAATCCGGGCGCCGCCGCCTGCACCTCCTTGAGCAGGCCGGGCAGCTTTTCCAAAGCCGCAGCCGGGTCGCGGCCAGCCAGCTGACGCAGCTCTCGCGCGGTGTTGATCACGGTCTTGACCTTGCCCACCACGCTTTTCACTTGAGCCACGGTCTTGGCCAGGCCGGCGATATCGGCCTTGAAGCGCTCCAGCCCGGCTGGCAATTTGAGCTTGCCCGCGGGCAGGCTGGCCGCGGCCTTGGCCAACGCCGGCTTGGGCTTGGGCGGGGCATCCCCACCGTACTCGCGCAGGCTGAGCTGGGCCTCCACCGCCAGCAGGCTGCCGCTGCGGTCGGTCTGACGGCCGGTGCTTTGCAGTTCGGCGATGACGAAGCGGCCTTTGTAGTCGCCGTTGCCCAGCACAAACGCCAAGGCCTGGTGCTGCAGCCTCGCCGCCTGCAGCTTTTGCAACTCCTCGTCCGGCTGGCAGTAGGCGGCGTGCAGCACCAGGTCGATGCGGATTTCGTCCAGCTTGTCGCCGACGAATTGCAGCACCGGCTTGCCGCCGATGCGGCCGTGTTCGGCGAAGTCGCTGCCGCTGCGCTGTTCCAGGCCGTCGAAATAACTGATCAGATCAAACTCGATATTGCCCAGTACCGCGTACATGGGTTGCCCTCCGAATGGGTGGAAAGAGGACCCGGCGCGCGAGCGCGCCAGGCTCCGCGGCTCAAGCGCGGGCGCTATAGCTACGCCGTTGCCTATCCGCCTCGTAGCGCCGCATCAGGCGTTCAAACTCGGCGTAGGACAACTGCACCGCTTGCTGCACCTGCTGCTTCACCGTGGCAGCCGCGCTGGCAGTAACGGTGATGTGCGGCGCAAAGGTGACGTTCATCCCGCCGCCGGCGTTCTTGGCGGGCGCCTTGGCCGCCGCGACGCCTTGTTGCAGGCGTTGCAGCTGCCGTGCGCGCACTTCCGCCTGGGCGGACACCGAGACGCTGGCCGTCACTTCCGCGTTGCCCCCGCCGCGCATGCCGGTCGGCTTGTTGAAGTCCACCTTGGGCGGCCGCGACGGCGGCTGGGTAGCCGCGGGCGGAGGCGCGGCGGGCGGCTGCTTGGCCTTGCCGGGCATGGGCGCGCCGTGGATGGCGTTGCCCACCTTGCCGCCGGCCCATTCCCCAGCGTATTTGCCGGCGAAGTGGCCGATAACCCCCCCCACCAGAGTGCCGACGCCGGGCAGGATCATGCTGCCGATGGCCGCGCCCATCGCCGCGCCGCCTATGGAGCCGCCAGCCTTGCCGCCTATCTTCCAGTACTCCTTGTTCTTCTCTGTCTGGCTGCGGTTGGACTTGCTGACGTTCCAGGCTTCCTGGCCGGCCTCCATCACCGTGATCACCGAGCCGGCGATGCCGGCCTTGAGCAGGCCTCCGGTGCGCTTGAACACTTCCTTGCCGATGCCGAGGCCGGCCTTGGCCACGCCAACCCCCGCCTTCAACAACGGAGCCGCCCGCTGGGCCGCCGCCCTGGCCAGCTTCGCCGCGCCGCTGACACCGCCGCGCGCCAATCCAGGCAGGCGCTTCATCCCGGCGCCGATGCGGCTCGCCGCCGAACCCGCCGCCTTGGCCGCGCTCTGCGCGCCGGCCTTGGCCTTGCCCGGCAAGCTCTTGAGCCAGTCTCCCGTCTTCTGCACGCCGCCGCGCAACATGCCCGGCACTTGCTTCAGCGCATTGCCCAGGCCTTTGACGCCGGCTTTGGCCAAGGCCGCGCCGCGGCGGAACAGGTCGCCGATGCCGCCAGGCAGGCCACGTCCCTTAGGTAAACGCCGCGGACGCGGACTCCTTCTGGGATTCGGCTTCGGACTGGGCTTAGGTCTCGGACTGGGCCTCCGTTTCGGGCTGGGCTTGGGACGCGGCTTGGGTCTGGGTCGCCGCTCCTTGCGGCCCCGCTCCCGCCGATCGTTCTTTTTCTCCTTATCGCGCTTGTCTTCCTTTTTGCGCTCGTCCCGGTCCGGGTCCATGCTGTCGCCGGGCTTGTCGATGTCGCGCGTGACCGGCTGGCAGCAACAGCAGCAGTTCTCGGGCTTGGCCTCCATGCAGTCGCCCGGCTTGTCGGCCTGGCTCTGGGTGGCGCCCGGTTTGTCTTCCTTGAACCATTCGGTGCCGGCGGCCCACAGTTTGCTCAGCAAGCCGCCCTTGGTGTCCTGATAGCGGCGCAGCGATTTGCCCACCTTGTCGCTGATCTCGCCGGCCTTGGTTGCGCCCTCTTCCAGCGCTTTCACCGAACCGAGTATGCTTTCCACGCTGGGCAGCTTGCCGCCCAGCAGCGGATTGAGCTTGCCGTGCACATAGCGCAGCGCCTTGTTGCCCATGCCTTGCGACAAGGTCTTGTGTACCGTGCCGGCCGCCTTCGCCACATCGCGGCTGATGCTGCCCAGCTTATCGTTGAATTCGATCAAGGGCGCGGCGTCCGGCGCCGGCAGGCCTTGCAATAGCCGAATGGCGGAGCGGATCTTGCCGCCGCCGGCCTTGCCCTTGGCGGCCGCGCCGCCCGTCTTGCCCGACGCGGCAGACTTGGCGCCGTCTTCTTTCAACAGCGCCTCGCTGGCTGCGGCGATCTTGGCCAACACACTGCCCGGAGCATCGGCGTAACGACGCAGCGCCCGGCCCACCCTGGCCGCGCCCTTGGCGATGGTGTCGCCGGCGTCGCGGGTGCTTTCCAGCGCCCCGAGCATGCTGTCCACGCTGGGCAGCTTGCCGCCCAGCAGCGGGTTGAGCTTGCCGTGCACATAGCGCAGCGCTTTATTGCCCAGGCCTTTGGATAGGACTTCGTGGGTTTTGCCGGCGGCGTCGGACAGCCAGCGCGAGGACAGCTGAACAGCGTCGGCCACGCCTATCCATCGCTGGATGCCGGGCGTGCGCAGACGCTTGAGAGTGGATTCGAGATCGGGGGGCGCGTCTTTGGCTTTGTCGTCGCCGTCGCCGCGGGGTGTCGGCCGTTTTGGGCAGGTTGGCGGGCGAGGATTGCAGGTGGCGTCTTTTTGCCGCTCCTGGCTTTCCAGCACCCGCTGTTCCACTTCGATCACCGCCTTGACCTTCACCGAGGCCTGCAACTCGACGCGGCACTTGGCCACCAGTTCGCTGACCTGGGACACGCCGGGCAGGGCGAGCTTGACGCCCTGGCCGCGTTTGACGCTGTCCAGCCAGGCGTCGTGCCGCTGACGCAAACGGTCCAGCGTCAGCTCCAGCTTGTGATGGTCGCGCTCCAGCTGCGGCAGATCCAGCGCGGCGAAAGCCTTGCGGGAACGCTCCACGCTGTCGCTCAGCTCTCGCTGGCGGTCACGCAGGCGCAAGCTGGTCTTGCCCAGTTCGTCCAAGGAGGCGCGCGCGGAGCGGAAGGCGTTGTCGAAGACCCCGGACAGCGTCGCTCCCACCTTAAGGCCGATGAAAAACTCGCTTACCATGGTGTTAGCCTGTGAGTATGTGGGGAGGGCCGCCAAACCAGCTCCGGCGGCTCTGGGTGGGGCCGGCGGACGTCCTGACGGATGGGCCGGCCCCGGGCCGCGCGGACGCGCGGCGCAGGAAAAATCAGTCTCGATCCAGCCACTGTTGTTCGCGCTCGTGGCGGCGCTGGACCTCTCGCTCCGCCACCTCGCACCAAAACCAGTAGTCGTCCATCGCCAGCGCGTCGATTTCCGACGGCGGCAGGCCGAGCACGGTCAGCAGCGCTTCGTCGAAATCTTTAAGCGTCGTCGGAGACGCCCACCATGTCGCGAAAGCAGTCCGCCAGCGCGCGGCTGTCGGCGATGTCGAGCTGGTCGATGTCTTCCAGGGTCAGGCCGGTCATGCGCGCGAACAGAAAATCTTCCTGGTCGGCGTCGTCCTGGCTGTGATGGCTGGCGGCCTTGAGGTCTGCGCGCTTCAGGCGGCTGATTTCCAGGCTGTCCAGGCGTTCGCCGGCGGCGTCGGTGAACGGGTATTTGAGTTTGATCTTCATGGGAGCTCCTTGTCGCGGACTGCGTGGTTGATGAGCTTCATTGTCCGGTTTACGGCCCTGCGGGTCTGTTAAAGCCCTTTAGGGAAAGGCTTGAAAGCGCCAGCCGGCTTGCCTGCAAACTGAATCGCCGTGGCTCCGGTGGACCCGGCCAAGCCGGGCCCACCTTCATGGAAACTGGAGCGTGCCGACAAGCCGGCCGGCGGCCGGCCCTTCATCAGCCGCCGATATTGCGGCGGTACAGTTCCAGCATGTCGTTGCCGCCCACCCGGAAGATATTGGCCAGGTAGTCCAGCTCCAGCACATCCTCGCCGTCCACTACCTGCTTGATGTAGGTGGCGGAGAAGGAGGAGCTGAAATCGGCGTTTTCATGCTGTTTGTAAGTGCCCAACGGGTTCTTCTTGAACATCACGGTCAGGAAGGTCACCAGGCTGACCTGCTGCAGGCGACCCTGCGCGCCGTAGGTCTCGATGCTGGAACGGGCCTGCAGCTGCACCGCCTGGAACGGATTGGCGATGATCTTGGCCACGTCCTTGTACAGCGAGTTCCACTTGATCTCGCCCTCCAGCTTGTCAAAACCGGCCGGCAGCTCGATCTTGCCCACCATGCCCAGCGCCTTATGCTCCTGCATGATGGCGGACACGTCCGGCAGCTTGATCTCCTCGGCGCGACCCAGCAGCGAGTTGCCGTTGATATAGATGTTGGCGTTGGTGATGCGGTTGATTTCAATCTTGCCTGCCATGATCAATTGCCTCCCTTCAGGCTCAACAGGTATTCCGAGGTGATCTCGGTTTCAAAGGTCAGACGTTCCAGCGGCGGCGGCACCGTGTACTTGTAGCTGATCAGCAGGTGGCCGGCCGCCAGCTCGGTTTCCGGATTGCGCGCCGTGTCGAACCAGGCTTTGAAGCCCAGCAGCGCGCCGTCGCCAATCAGCTTGCGGCCGTAGCCGTTCACCGATTCCACCAGCGCGTCGATGGTGGCCTGGTTCAGCGGCATATCGATGAACTGCTGGCTGAAATAGCGAATCGACTCATTGATCACGTCGCCGGTGCGGCGCACGTTCTCGAAGTTGCGCATATGGCTGACGGTGGGCCAGGCGGCGGTGCGGTTGCCCCACAGACGGAAGCCGGAGCCAAAGCTGGAGAACACCGTGGTGATGCCCTGCTCGTTCAACAGGTTCACCTCGGACTGAGGATCGTCGATCATCGCGGTCAGCTGACGCTCCACGCCGATGACGCCGGCCAGTTCCTGATTGGAACTGGACCACCAGAAGCCCTTGTCGTTGTCCACCTTGGCGCGCAGGCCGGCGGCGCGGGCCGACAGCGGCTCCAGGCGAGTGTCGTTGGTGGCCGGGTCATATACCTTGACGTGCGGATAGCACAGGCGCACGCGGTCGCTGGACGTGTTGAAGTTGATGCCGCCCGCCGGACCGCGGCCGGCTTGCGCCTGGGCGAAGCTGGTGCCAATCGGCGCGTCAACATAGGCGATGGCGTCCAGCTTGTCTGCCATGGCGGCCATGGCGCTGGCCACCGAGTTCTGGGTGCAGAAGCCCGGAGCGATCAGCAGCTTGGCGAAGAAGCCAAAGCGGTTGTAAGTGTCCTGCAAGGCCTTCAGACCGGTACGGTTGCCGGCGGCGTTGACCGCGCCGATGATGTCGGCGGCGGTGATCTTGCTCGGGTCGGCGTAATCGTAGCTGACCTTCAGCACCGCGCCCGCGGCGATGGCGCCGTCTTTCACACGCGTGATCTTGCCGTTGACAGCATCCAGCAGGTAGTCGGTCCCAAGCGCGTAAGCGGTGGCACCGTCGGCGCTCTTCACCGCCACGTTCAACAGCGCCGCCTTGGCGGTTTTGCCCTGGCCGGTGGCCGCGTCCAGCGTCACCGCCTCGCCGGCCACCGCGGTTTTATGCACGGCCGGGTCCAGCACGTTGATCACCACCACGGTGCCGGCGCCGTGATCGTAGATCGCATTCAACGCTTGCGGAATGGTAAAGCCGGCCAGTTGCGGGCCAAAAGCCGCCGCGTCTTTTTCCGACAGGCACAACACCGGGGTATGGGCTGCCTCCGGCGCCGTCGGCGCGGTGCCGATCAGGCCGATCACCGCCGATTTGACGGTGCGCACCGGGCGCGCGCCGCGTTCGACTTCAATGGTTTCCACGCCATGCAGATAATTGGCTGCCATGCTCAAGCTCCTTGTTCAGCGCTAGGGGACGTCGATGCCGTCGCCGCTTGCGGCAACGGGCTCAGATGCTGCAAGGCCAACAGCATGCGGGTGTAATCGTGCTGTTCCGGCATCTCCACCTCAGCGCCGGGAAACAACATGATTTCCTGGCCGTCGGCCAGAGTGACGCCGCTGATCGGCCCGGAATACAAGTACTTCATGACTGCTCCTCCTTAGTGACTGCGGTTAACACAGGCTCATGCCCCGGGGCCGCCTCCGCCACCTGCAAGGTGTCGGCGGCCAGCGAAATGGCGTAACGGGCGATACCGTCGCTGAAGCCCAAAAAGGTTTCGCTCGATAAGCAGGCGGGTCGGCAATCCGGCGCGGGGAATCCCAGGCAGGCGCTCCGCGCCGCGTCCAGCGCTTCCGTATCGTTGAGTTGCGCGCTGGCGCGCCGCAGCAGCAGCGTCAGCTCCAGCTGCAGCGTGCGCTGCTGGCAAACTCCGGCTACATCGCGCGGCAAGGCGAATTGGCTGCCGCGGTAGCTCAACAAGAGCGCGCCTTGCGGATGTTCAAGCCGGTAATCGGCCGGCGCGGCGCAATGCTCGACGCTCAATGACGGCAAAGCGCCGCGCAAACGCGCCAACAGCGCGTCAACAATTTGGGAAGTGCTGGCCACGGGCGGGCTCCTGGACATCGTGGGAAGAAAGGCGAGATCACTCGCAATGACGGTTGCCGACGGCGCCTGGCCATCGAACGAGGGCAAGGATGCGCCACCAGGGTCCTGGCGGTCTTTTAACGCGCTTTACAGAAAAGCGGCCGCCAACGCGCCCCGGTCGGCGCTGACACGCGTCATCCGGGCCGCGCGCGCGAAGATGACGATAATGTCCTTCATCGACACCGTCGCCAAAGGACAACGCCATGCAAGCGCGCTTTCGCAGCAAAGGACCGGAACTGCTCGTAGATCTGGCACAACACGTGGCCATGACGCTGAGGCAGCTCGCCAACACCGAGCAGCAGCAAGCGGAACAACTGGGCCAGGAAATCGCCGAACGCATGGCCAAGCACTGGGGCGGACAGAACATCTATTTCCCCATCGGCCTGTCCTATAAATCCTCCCAGCGCGACCAGCAGATCTACCGCGAATTCACCGGCGGCAACCACGCCGAACTGGCGCGTCGTTACGGCGTCTCGCTGCAATGGATCTACAAAATCATCAAAACGGAACGCCAGCGAGAGCAGGAACAACGCGCCAGCCAGGCCAACTGAGCGCCTCCCAGTCGCTCGAATGCAAAAAGCCGCTCATCCGAAACCGGAGAGCGGCTTTTGTCACGCAAATTTTAAACAAAATTGGATTAATAAAGGCTTGATTTGTAACTTTTATAGATATTTACTATTAAACACGGTTTTAACATATTAATTTTTTGCTGGAATCAAACTGGATACCGCCTATATCTAGAAGGCCACACCGCCACAACGGCCGCCAGAGTCGTTGGGAACAAGCTTATTCGATCAAACGGGGTATTCATATGAAACAACCAGCGTCGCTTGCCGCCATGGCTTGCCTGCTGCTGTCGTCGGTCGCACTGGCCGACGGCGGCGTCATCATCTTCAACGGCCGCATCGTCGAGGCTCAATGTCCACTCGCGCTCAACGCGCCCAGCGGCCTCAATGGCCCTAGTCGGCTGGAAGTCGGCAAATGCAAAGCTCCGGTCCACATCCAGGCCCTCGCGACCAACGGCGAGAACCTTCTTGTGCGGGCCAACGCCGACGCAAAATCCAGCAGCCAAGCCGCCGCGAACGGCTACGACCTGGGTCGCAGCGATAATCTGCGCAGCTTCAGCATCGCCACGCCCAAAAACAGCCAGCGCGGCCAATTGGTCGTCAGTTACTACTGAGCCCTGCAAACGCGAAAGCCTCCCATGGAGAGGCTTGGCAAGATCTGAACACCAATGCAAAAGCCCAGCTCGTCTGAGCTGGGCTTCGCAATCGGGCGTCTGGCGGTGTCCTACTTTCACATGGCGAATGCCACACTATCATCGGCGCTAAGGCGTTTCACGGTCCTGTTCGGGATGGGAAGGCGTGGGACCACCTCGCTATGGCCACCAGACATAAACTGGTACAAACTAGAAGAAGCCTGGGCTGATCTTTGATCAGCCCACATATATTCGGTATTCAATTGTGTCGCACATCCACACTTCGTCGCTCAGTCTCCCAAGCCACTCAAATGATAGGATCAAGCCTCACGAGCAATTAGTATCGGTTAGCTTAA
>NZ_JONK01000026.1 GCF_000711885.1 Chromobacterium haemolyticum DSM 19808 | reverse complement strand
CAGCGCCAGCGCATCGCCATCGCGCGCTGCCTGACCTTGAAACCGGAAGTGCTGATCTGCGACGAATCGGTGTCGGCGCTGGATGTGTCGGTGCAGGCGCAAGTGCTGAACCTGCTGCAAGACCTGCAGGACGAATACGGCCTGTCCTATCTGTTCATCTCGCACGACCTGGCGGTGGTGAAACACATCTCGGACCAAGTGATGGTGATGAACAAGGGGGAAGTGGTGGAGCAGGCGGACGCGGACCAGATCTACCGCGAGCCGCGTGAGAGCTATACCCGGAAGCTGTTGGAGTCCATTCCGCAGGGCTGGGTGGGAATGGCGCCGGCTTGAGACCCTGTTGACGATCTGCTGCGCGTCGGTAGAGACATTGTGCGATGAGTGCCGGCTTCAGAATGCTCATGCACTCTATGTACACTCCGCTTCTTCAGCCGTTTTCGCCTTGTCTCGCCTTAGCTCGCGAGATCGTAAACACGTTCTAAGCGCTGACGGCCATTCGCACAAAACCGCCGGGAAACCGGCGGTTTTTTCATGGCTTGGCGGCAGGAACTGAAAAAAAACGCAGCGCGGCGGGAATAAACCGCGCACGCCATCCGTATACCCCGTACTGGACGCCGAATGGTCGGCGGTTTCGCCAAGATGGAACGCCGCGGCGCGGGGCCTTGAGATTTGGGCCGGCAGCCGCCGTGTGTTCTACAACGGGAGGGATTTGCGATGAAAACATGGATGGCGGTGACGTTGATGGCGCTGAGCGCGGGCGTGTTGGCCGGAGAGGCGGCGTCGATGCGCGACGGCGCGCTGGTGGACGCGCAGGGCATGACGCTGTATGTCTTCGACAAGGACGCGGCCGGCAACGGCCGCAGCGTGTGCAATCAGGCGTGCGCGGCGCTGTGGCCGCCTTTGCTGGCGGCAGCCGACGACAGCGCGCCGGCGGGCTTCAGCCGGATACGCCGCGACGATGGTCAGGCGCAGTGGGCGTATCAGGGCAAACCCTTGTACCGCTTCGCCAAGGACAGTAAGCCGGGCGAGCGCGCGGGCGATGGTTTCAAGGAGGTGTGGCATGTGGCGCGTTAACATGCGGGCCGCGCTGCTGTTGGCGGCGCTGTCGGCGCCCTTGGCCTGGGCGCAGGACCCGGCGGCTTTCGATCCGCAAATCCGCAACAACACCCTGGCGGTCAACCCGGCGGAAACCCTGGCGCTGGCCGGCAACAGCTCCCGCGGCACGCTGCTGGCCTATGACTTGCGCGCCGGCAAGCTGCTGCGCGAGCTGCCGGGCTTCGTTACGCCGCGCAATATCGTGTTTTCCCCGGATGGGGAGCGCTTCTACGTCTCGGACAGCAGCAAGGGCGTGGTGGAGCGCTGGCACGCGGGCAGTTGGACGCGGGAAGCCAGCCTGGCGATCGGGCCGGGGGCCTTCGGCACCGCGCTGAATCGCGACGGCAGCCGGCTGTATGTCAATAATCAGGCCGCCGGCAGCCTGACCGTGGTGAACTTGCCGCAATGGAGGGTGGAAAAAGTGCTGACGGGCTTCGCCCAGCCGCGCCAGGGCATCAAGGTGTCGCCGGACGACGGCACCGTGTTCGTCACCAACTTCCTGGGCGACAAAATCACCCTGGTGGACGCGGCCAAGCTGGAGGCTCGCGCCGAGGTGGGCGGCTTCGACAAGCTGCGCGCCATCTCCGTCAGCGGCGACGGCCGCAGTCTGTTCGCCGCCAATAGCGGCGCGGACACGCTGTCCTGGGTGGATGTGGCCAGCCGGGCCGTGATCAAGACGGTGAAAGTGGGGCAGGAGCCTTACGGCGCCGCCTTGCGGCCGGACGGGCGCTTCTTGTATTCCGGCAATCTCAAGAGCAACTCGCTCACCGTGGTGGCCTTGCCTGCGTTCAAGGCGGTGGGGGAAATCACGGGCTTCAGCGGGCCGCGCCAGGCCATCAGCTTCAGCCGCGACAGCGGCAAGGCCTGGGTGTTGAACGAAGACCTGGGTATCGCGGAGGTGGATTTGACGCGCAAGGCCATTGTCCGGGTGCTGGCCCCCGCCGCTGGATGAGCGAGGCCGCCCAGCAGCGCTTCCACCATTTATTGGTGGACTGCATTCCGCGTTTGCGGCGTTATGCCCGCGCCCTGGTGTTTGATCACGGCGCGGCGGACGATCTGGTGCAGGACACGCTGGAGCAAGCCTGGCGCAAATGGCGGCAATGGCGGGATGACCGCGATTTGCGCCCCTGGCTGTTCGGCATCATGCACCGGCTGCACATCGACGATTTTCGCCGTTACGGCGCCAGGCGGCAGCCGCTGGCGGAGGATATGGCCGAGCTGACGGTGGACGCGCCGCAGGAGCGCGGCCTGGCGCTGCGAGAGCTGGCGGCCAATCTGGCTCGGCTGCCCGAGGAGCAACGCGCCGTTCTGCTGTTGTTGGCGCTGGAGGACATGAGCTACCAGCAAATCGCCACGGCGCTGGATATTCCGCTGGGCACGGTGATGTCGCGGCTAAGCCGCGGGCGCGAACGCTTGCGCGGTTTGATGGAGACGGGCGCCGCGCCGGCCGCAGGAGGAGGGGCATGATGGAAACGGTCACGGAACAGGAATTGCAGGCTTATCTGGACGACGCCTTGCCGCTTGAGCGGCGCGCGGCGGTGGAAGCCTATTTGGAACACAACCCGGAGGCGCGGGAGCGGCTGCGGGCTTACCGTCGCTTGCAAGACGACATCGGCGCCTTGTTCGAACCGGCCTTGCGAGAGCCCGTCCCGCCGCGCCTGCTGGCCGCCGCGCTGCCGCCGCCGGCCCCGCTGCGGCGAGGGTGGAGCATGCCATGGTGGCAGGGCGCGGCCGCGTCGCTATTGATGTTGGCGCTGGGCGGCGGCGGCGGCTGGCTGCTGCGTGGTCAGCAGCAAGCGCCGGCTGCGCAGTTGGTCGCCGCGGCGGACAGCCAGGAGCGCCTGCCCAGCTTGGCGGCGATGGCGCATGTGGTGTACAGCCCGGATGTGAAACGTCCGGTGGAAATCGATGCCGAGCATCAGGACCAGTTAGTGGCCTGGCTGTCCAAGCGTCTGCAAAGCCGGGTGAAGCCGCCGCTGTTGAGTGCGCAAGGGTATGAGTTGATCGGCGGCCGGCTATTGCCGGGAGAGCAGGGGCCGGTGGCCCAGTTCATGTACCACAACGCCGCGGGGCAGCGCATGACCTTGTACGTAGCCACCACCGCCGAGCCGCGCCGCGACGTCGGCTTCCGCTTTGCCAGCCAGGGGCCGGTGAATGTGTTTTATTGGTGGGACGGCCGCTTCGCCTATGCCTTGTCGGCCGGCTTGGCGCGGGATGAACTGGGGCGGTTGGCGGAGGCGGCTCATCGTCAGTTGCGGCCCACCTAAGGAGCTGGGCGCAAAAAAACGCCGCCGGCTAGCCCCGGCGGCGTTGTCGTTTGACGTCAGGCCTAAGCTCAGGCCGCGTCGTCCACCCAGCGGATGGCCTGGGTTGGCACAACCTTGTTTTCGGTCACGATCTGCAGGGCCAGGCCGCCGCAGGAGGTTTCACGGTACTTGGCGTCCATGTCCTTGCCGGTTTCGTACATGGCGGCAATTACCTTGTCCAGCGACACCTTGGGGCTGCTGACACGGTGCATGGCCATGCGCGCGGCGTTGATGGCCTTGACCGCGGCGATGGCGTTGCGCTCGATGCAGGGGATCTGCACCTGGCCGCCCACTGGGTCGCAAGTCAGGCCCAGGTTGTGCTCCATGGCGATTTCCGCCGCCATGCACACCTGAGACGGGCTGCCGCCCATCAGCTCGGTCAGGCCGGCCGCGGCCATGGAACAAGCCACGCCCACCTCGCCCTGACAGCCCACCTCGGCGCCGGAGATCGATGCGTTGAGCTTGAACAGGCAGCCAATGGCGCCGGAAGACAGGAAGAAGCGCAGGCAGCTGTCTTCGTCCAGCGGTTGGATGAAGTGGTTGTAGTAGGCCAGCACCGCCGGCACGATGCCGCAGGCGCCGTTGGTGGGCGCGGTGACCACGCGGCCGCCGGCCGCGTTTTCTTCCGACATTGCCATCGCGTACATATTGACCCAGTCCATGACGCTCATCGGGTCATTGGCCACTTGCAAGGAGCTGGTCAGCATGCGGTGCAGCGCCGGCGCGCGGCGCGGAATCCGCATCGGGCCGGGCAGATTGCCCTCGGTGCGCATGCCGCGGTCTATGCTGGTCTTCATCACATCCCACACTTTGGCGAAATGCTGTTCGACATCCTTGGCTTCGTGGAAGGCTTTTTCGTTCTCCATCACCAGCGCGGAAATGGACAAGCCGGTTTCCTCGCACATATCCATCATCTGCTGCGCGCTGAGGAAGTGATACGGCACCGGGGTG
Organism: Chromobacterium haemolyticum DSM 19808; assembly: GCF_000711885.1. GTDB lineage: Bacteria > Pseudomonadota > Gammaproteobacteria > Burkholderiales > Chromobacteriaceae > Chromobacterium > Chromobacterium haemolyticum. The sequence continues at coordinate 79,143 of NZ_JONK01000026.1, read as the reverse complement.
TCGCTGCAAGAGCTTTGGTTGAAATGCTCCTCGTCCACGATGAAGCCGCCGCCGATCGAATAATACGTCTTGGTCAGCACGCATTCGTCGCCAACAAAGGCGTGGATCTGCATGCCGTTTTCGTGCATCGGCAGGTTGGCGGTGTGGAAGTCCATATCAAAGCCCACGCGCTGATGGGTGCGGCCCAGCGTCAGTTGGTGGGTTTTTTCCACATCGGCTATCAAGGCCGGGGTTTGTTCCGGGTCCACGGTGTCCGGCAGGTTGCCGGCCAGGCCCAGGATGATGGCGTGGTCGGTGCAATGGCCCTTGCCGGTCAGGGCCAGCGAGCCGTAGCAATCAACGTGGACATGGGTGACTTGGTTGAAGCGGCCGGTTTCCTTGAGCGAGCCCAGGAACTGGTGGCCGGCTTTCATCGGGCCGACGGTGTGGGAACTGGAGGGGCCGACGCCGATTTTGTAGATATCAGTCATGCTGAACATGATTGGTTACCTCTTGGCTTGATGCTGAGGAACCCGGCCGGCCGTGACCGGCCGGGCTGTCAGAGGAGTGCGATCAGGCGAACAGATCGTAGAAGATGGCGGAGATGGCGATCAGGCCGATCAGAACCACGAAGATGTTGCTGGCAGCGCCGGAGTATTTCTTCATGGACGGCACTTTGGCGATGGCGTACATCGGCATCAGGAACAGCAGCATCGCGATGACCGGGCCGCCCAGGGTTTCGATCATGCCCAGGATGCTGGGGTTGAACGTGGCCACGGCCCAGGTGGTGATGATCATGAACACGGCGGTGAAGCGGTCCAGCTTGGCGGTCTCGATGGACTTGCCGCTCTGGCGCAGCTGCTTGATCACCAGGCCGTTGAAGCCTTCTTTGGCGCCCAGGTAGTGACCCAGGAAGGACTTGCTGATAGCGACGATGGCGATCAGCGGAGCCACCCATTCAATCACCGGGTTGCGGAAGTGGTTGGCCAGGTAGGACAGGATGGAAATGTTCTGCGCTTTGGCGGCGGCCAGGTCGGCCGGGGACAGACTGAATACACAGCTGAACACGAAGAACATCACGGACAGCACCATCATGACGTGAGCGCGGATCAGCACGCGGCCGGCGGCCGGTTCTGCGGCGTCGCCATGCAGCTTCTGCTGGTCAACGGAGAAGGAAGAAATGATGGGCGAGTGGTTGAAGGAGAACACCATTACCGGGATGGCCAGCCACAGCGTTTTGTAGAAGGCGCCATGGGACAGGGCGTCGCCCAGGCTGCCGGCTTGCTGGATGGCCGCGCCGTTCCATTCCGGAACCAGGTACAGGGCCAGCAGCATCAGGCAGGCGACAAACGGGTAAACCAGCACGCTCATGGCCTTGACGATCATCTTCTCGCCCAGGCGCACGATGGCCATCAGACCCAGAATCAGGATCAGCGACAGAATGGCGCGCGGCGGAGCGGATACGCCCAACTGGTTGACCATGAAGGACTGCACGGTGTTGGTGATGGCCACGCTGTACACCAACAAGATGGGGTAGATGGCGAAGAAGTACAGCAGGGTAATCAGCTTGCCGGCGCCCACGCCGAAGTGCTCTTCCACTACTTCAGTGATGTCCGCGCCCGGCTTGGAGCTGGACAGCACGAAACGGGTGAGGCCGCGGTGAGCGAAAAAGGTCAGCGGCAGGGCCAGCAGTGCCATGACGATCAACGGCCACAGGCCGCCGATGCCGGCGTTGATGGGCAGGAACAGGGTGCCGGCGCCAATGGCGGTGCCGTACAGGCCCAACATCCAGACGGTATCTTGCTTGGTCCAGGAGGACGAAGCGCCTGATTTGGGCAGGGGGGTGGAAACGGCTTGAGACATGATATTGGCCTTCATAAAAGACAAATGGGGTAATCGTTTTGGCGCGTCGCTCGGCGGCGCGTCGTTTTCATCTCTTGCTAGACTTTTGGTCAGTAGCTGGAACCGCTGATTAGTGATTGCCGGCTTTCATTGATGTGCATGGTATAGGCAGTTGTACTGCGGTGGTTACACATTTCAGAACATCAGTTGATTCTAATCAACTTTATTTTGAAGCAAAACGAACATCCGAACAAATACTATTTAGAACCCATGACTTACAAATAACATGATGATTTCGTTTTATTAGCATTAAATTGCGCAAAATTGTGTTTGATGCATGATTATTTCAAGAAAAATGGCTCGATTCAAAAGTGTGCCAATTTTCGATTTGTCTTGCTTTCGTGTTGCTTTGCTTTTCATGTCTGAATGGATTCGAGCGTAGAGGTGTCGAAAAATCGATGCCATAACGGGTTGTTCGGGCTAGTTTCATCATTTTCGAACACTCCAATGGCATATTCGCTCTTGTGTGCAGGCGGCCTTGCCGTTGTCTGTTCAGGCTGGTTTTTTGCTTGTGATTTTGTGTTTAAGCTGTTGACTATGAATGGATATTTTGTGATTTTTCTTGGGGAGGGAAGCTTGGGGAAGGGGGGGCTTGCAAGCAGCGGAACGGCCTGCGCTTCCTTAAGGAAACCACTATATCAGCATAGAGGGCGGCGCTCCGGGAAGTATGAAAATATGAAATTTAAGGCATAAAATATGTTCGAAAACGAACAAAAATATTTCAAAACGAACAATATTTGGTTGTTTTCTAACATGTTCATGGCTTTCAAACGTTTGTTTTTTATGCAAAGTTATGATTTTAAAGGGGATTGTCTGTGTTGCTTATCGCGCAAACTTGGCGGGCGATGGAGTATTACTGGAAACAAAGGTGGCGCAGCTGGATCTTGAGTAGTCAAAAAGCATGTAGTGGATGAGCAGTGAGAAAGTTGTGAATCCGAGCGCGCGACGGAAAGACCTAGGTTTGATGGTTATCAAACAAGAATGAAGCATTCCGAACATAAAATTTTCGTGAACCAACAATCCGTGCACCCGTTCGCGTGGGAACCAACCACCCAGGCAGCCAACAAACGCATTGCAGCAACTGGGCTTGAGCCGGCCTCTCCGCCGGGCAGCCTTAGAGACGGCATAGTCAGTTGATAGGCTTCCTAATAAGGTTGACCCGCACGCAGGCGGCTCTGCTCAAGCTCGCGAAATGAAAAATATGAACCACGCCTCCACACTCGCCTATGTCGCGGCCGAAGCCGCCTCCAAACAGACCGTGCTGCGACAGCACCCTGGGCGCTACCTGTTAAGCGCCGGCATGGCCGGCGCGCTGATCGCCGTAGTGCTCAGCGTCAGCCTCAAGCTGGGCCAGGTCTTCTTCGCCGTCGGCTCCCCCGGCTACTACATCGCCGTGGCCGGCTTCTTTGGCGTGGCTCTGGTCAGCATCATCGTCTGCAAACTGGAGCTGTTTACCAGCAACGTCATGTACTTCAGCGTGGGCGTGCTCAGCGGCGATTGCCGCGTGTGCAATCTGCTGCGCAGCTGGGCCATGGTCTACCTGGGCAATCTGCTGGGCGTGTTGCTGTTCACCGCGGTGTTCGCCGGAGCGGGCGGCATGGGCCACCTGCCGGCCGACCACCTGCTGTTCAACGTGGCCGCGCACAAAGTGCACGCCGGCGGTTGGGAAATTTTCTGGAAGGGCGCGCTGTGCAACTGGGTGATCTGTCTGGCGGTGTGGGTGCCGCTGCGCATGGCCGGGGACGCCGCCAAGATGCTGATGATCCTGCTGCTGGTCTTCGTGTTCTTCTTCTCCGGCTTTGAGCACAGCATCGCCAATATGGCCTTCTTCTCGCTGGCTCTGCTGCACGGCATGCAAGGCCTGGACGCCGCCGCCATCCTGCACAATATGATTCCGGCCACCTTGGGCAATATCGCCGGCGGCGCGCTGGGCGTGGGCCTGGTGGTTTACCTGTTGGAGCGCCACACCCTGCCGGCGCGGCGCGAAGCCGCAAAACCGGCCGCGACGGTGCTCGGAAGTAGTGTTTGATGTTCGTTTTCGAATGTAACGCGCCGATTACAATGACGACGTGTTTGATGTGGTTTTCATGGTATTGAAAATAAAGCGTTTTTCCTGGTTTTTTACGGGCGCTGCGTTTGTGGGGCCAACTGCGTTTTAGTCTGCGGCAGTTGATCTTTATCAAACGATTTTTTTCGAAACCGAATGTACAATATGTTCAGTACTCAACATTTACTGATAGTTACTAGGAGGCACACATGGATGCTCTGAATCGTGACGCGACTCAAGCCAACCCCTGGCGCGATTTCACCGGTGGTGAATGGCAAAGCAAGGTGGATGTCCGCAACTTCATCCAGCTGAACTACAAGCCGTATGAAGGCGACGCCAGCTTCCTGGCGCCCGCTACCGCGCGTACCCAAAAGCTGTGGGACACCCTGAGCGAGTTGCTGAAAGAAGAACGCGCCCGTGGCGTGCTGGATGTATCCGCGGACCGCGGCAGCTCCATCACCGCGCATGACGCCGGCTACATCGATCAAGCCAGCGAAGTCATCGTCGGCCTGCAAACCGATGCTCCGCTCAAGCGCGCCATCATGCCCAACGGCGGCCTGCGCATGGTTGAGAACGGCCTGGAAGCCTTCGGCTTCAAGCTGGACCCGGTCATCAAGGATGTGTGGACCCACTATCGCAAGAGCCACAACCAGGGCGTGTTCGACACCTACACCCCGGACATCATGGCCGCGCGTAAATCCGGCGTGATCACCGGCCTGCCCGACGCCTACGGCCGCGGCCGCATCATTGGCGACTACCGCCGCGTGGCCCTGTACGGCACCGACTTCCTGCGCGCCGAACGCCAAAAAGTATTCCATGAGCTGGACGACGCTGTTTTCAACGAAGACGTGCTGCGCCTGCGCGAAGAACTGTCCGAACAATTCCGCGCGCTGGACGAACTGAAGCAGATGGCCGCCAAGTACGGCTTCGACATCAGCCGCCCGGCCGTCAACGCCCGCGAAGCGGTGCAGTGGACCTACTTCGCCTACCTGGCCGCCGTGAAAGAACAAAACGGCGCCGCCATGTCCTTCGGCCGCGTCGCCACCTTCCTGGACGTCTACATCGAACGCGATCTGGCCTCCGGCGCGCTGACTGAAGAACAAGCCCAGGAAATGATCGACGACCTGGTGATCAAGCTGCGCATCGTGCGCTTCCTGCGCACCCCGGAATATGATCAACTGTTCTCCGGCGACCCGACCTGGGTAACCGAATCCATCGGCGGCATGGGCGAGGACGGCCGCACCCTGGTGAGCAAGAACAGCTTCCGCTTCCTCAACACCCTGTACAACCTGGGCCCGGCGCCGGAACCCAACCTGACCGTGTTGTGGTCCACCCAGCTGCCGCGTGGCTTCAAGGACTTCTGCGCCAAAGTGTCCATCGACACCAGCTCCATCCAGTACGAAAACGACGACCTGATGCGTCCGCACTGGGGCGACGACTACGGCATCGCCTGCTGCGTGTCCGCCATGCGCATCGGCAAGCAAATGCAGTTCTTCGGCGCCCGCGCCAACCTGGCCAAAGCCATGCTCTACGCCATCAACGGCGGCGTGGATGAGAAATCCGGCGTGCAAGTGGCCAAGGGCTTCGAGCCGATCAAGAGCGACGTGCTGACCTACGAAGAACTGATGCCCAAGTTCGACCTGCTGATGGACTGGCTGGCCGCCACTTACGTCAAGGCGCTGAACTGCATCCACTACATGCACGACAAATACGCCTACGAACGCATCGAAATGGCGCTGCACGACCGCGACATCCTGCGCACCATGGCTTGCGGCATCGCCGGCCTGTCCGTGGCCGCCGACTCCCTGTCCGCCATCAAGTACGCCAAAGTGCACATCATCCGCAACGAAGCGGGCCTGGCGGTGGACTACAAGATCGAAGGCGACTACCCGGCTTACGGCAACAACGACGACCGCGCCGACAGCATCGCGGTATGGCTGACCGAAACCTTCATGGAGAAGATCAAGGCCCAGCCGCACTTCTACCGCAACGCCATGCCGACTCAATCCGTGCTCACCATCACCTCCAACGTGGTGTACGGCAAGAAAACCGGCAACACCCCGTGCGGCCGCCGCGCCGGCGAACCGTTCGCCCCGGGCGCCAACCCGATGAACGGCCGCGACGTGAAAGGCTTTGTCGCCGCGGGCGCATCGGTAGCCAAGCTGCCGTATGAAGCCGCGCTGGACGGCATCAGCTGGACCGCCTCCGCCACCCCGGACGCGCTGGGCCACAGCGAAGAAGAGCGCGTTGCCAACCTGGCCAACTGCCTGGACGGCTTCTCCGACGCCGGCGGTTTCCACGTCAACGTCAACGTGTTCAAGCGCGAAACCCTGATGGACGCGATGGAGCACCCGGAGCTGTACCCGCAACTGACCATCCGCGTGTCCGGCTATGCGGTGAACTTCGTCAAGCTGACGCGCGAGCAACAGCTGGACGTGATCAACCGCACCTTCCACGGCAGCATGTAAGCGTAACGCCGCTGGCCACCGCGACGGCCAGCCGGCACAGCGCCAAGCCTCCCTTTGGGGAGGCTTTTTTTATGCGCGGCTGTTTTGCAGCAATGTCGCTATCAAATTGTGTAGTGTTACAAAATGTAATGATTTGTTTGTCATTTATTGGTGGGGCCCCAGCAAAATACGAGCTGACTGGAGGAGGGAGGCCTATGAGCAAGAGAACTATCTTCCTGTGGCACGAAGACAACGCCGAAGAAACCCCGCATTTCTACGTCGCCATCTTCCCCTACCTGGGTCTCAATGGCAGCTCGCCTTTAGGTATAGCGAAGCTTTCTGCTTTCTAGTGACCACCGAGGGTCAGGCCGAAACCGACTGTCTGTGGTATCTCAGTCCGTGGCGTGGGTTGTTCAGGTCTTCCCTCCGTACTTACTCCAGAACAGGTTCCCTCATCTATTGACAAGCCACTTGTTTGTTGAGCTTATATTTATATTTTAAATAAAAAATGAGAATGATTTAATTTTATTAATTGAACTGTCGCATATTTTAACCCGTCTTTGTAATCATAAAGCATAAATGGAAAGTGGGGCTAATTGGGTTTTGCTCTTTTGTGGTTACCACTCTGGGTCAATAGTCAAGAAATTTAGGGTGCCACACAAAATGTTTTGAGTATTTTATGAGGGAATATTGAATTTAATACTCAACCTTCCACGAAAATGAGTATTCAATATATAAAGGTAAACACTATATGAATAAGTCTTTAGCCGTGATATTGAGCGTATCTCCCATGCCTTTAATGGCTAGTGAAGACATAGATGTAAAGCTCAAAGCTATGCTCGTATGTCAAGACTGGGCGGCCGATCATTATGTAAGCCACCTTGTGAATAATGCTGTTATTAAAGGAGGAGGTATCGACGCAACCATAAAGACTACAGATGAAATAATAACCGTAGATAGCAATACGTTAAGAAATAGTTTACCTTATGATGTGGAGCTTCCAGTGAAAGGCTTTAGCTATTCTCATTCGGAAGAAAAAAGCACAACCAACAGCTCGGGTTGGACATTTAGTTATAATTTAAATGCAAATGCCAGTTTCAATGTATTGTTTGCGTCAGGTGGGATAACACATAGTCTTGGCTTGCAATATGACATGTCTACTGACAAAACCAAAACAATTAGTGTTAACAAAACCTGGGACTTGCCTTCTTTCTTTGTCAATGTTCCTGCTAATAGAACATATCGTGTTGATTATTATTTCAAAAAAGTGTCTGTTTCTGGTTACAGTAAACTTGATGCTGAATTGTATGGAATTGAAACACGTTGGGGTCAAAGGCCCCAGCCTACTCAAACTTATAAACAATCATTTTACAGGGCTCTAGAAAGAAAGACTCAAGATTGCCAAAAAGGTTTTGTAAAAATTGACGATGAAAAGCATGGGTTAGGCATATATTATACGGGCAGGGCACCATTTAGTGCGGCGCAAGGAATGGATTTTTTTGTTGAGATTCGCGATGTTACTAACTTGGCTAGAAATGCAAGTGGTGTGCTAATTGAGCGTCGTTCCGCAGCTAATCCCGGTGCAAGTAATTCGAAGCGACATGTGGAAATAATCTCGCCAGCTTCACCTTTCTAAAGCAAGTTAAAATTGGCAGAAATTTAATTTAAAATAAAGCCAAAACTGCTGGGTGTAATCCAAAAATAATGCCTTAGGATTTAAAATTAAGGAGCATTAATAATGAGAGTACTTCATGCGTTTCCTTTTCTTTCCGTATTTCTTCTTGTGGTATCCTGTTTTGCCAGCGCATCACCGGGTAATATGACTAAAGTTGGTGAAAGTACATTATCTACCAAGCAAACAGCTAGGGATAATTACAGTCCTTCATCAAACACGGCTTCTGTAGAAGGCTATATACAGCCAAGGAAGCCTGGAGAGTGCTTCTCTGCTAAAAACTGTACTGGCAGGCGCATTGGGGTGCACCAACATGCGCATAATTGCAAAAATGCTGGAGGAAAGTCTTGGAGAAGCGGCGTAACTGGTCAATGTAGCAACCTATAGGGCAAGCCTGGGAAGCCCGTTTTGGCAGCCGCTGAACTTAAACGTTGCTGAACGTCCGCATTTTCCAATGGGGTAATTTCTGCTTTGAGTCGTAAGCGGTATAAGCCCATCAGGCATCATCCTCAAAACCCGACACCCCAAACCAAACCCCGGCCAAAGCCGGGGTTCCTTCTTCCTTACTTCTTCTCTATTCGCCGCCTCAAGCGATTTTCCATTTTCTTGCGTTTGACCTGCGCCTGTTGCTGACGGTGCAGTTCGTCAACGTGCTCGAACACGTCTACCTTGCGCGCGGCCAGCATGAGCATGGCTTCCAGATAGTTGAAGAAACCCCTCGGTAGCCGGGCTGTTCTGGCTTGCGGAATTTGATGTCGCCGGTGATGCGTGTCAGCAGGCTTTGGCCGCGGTAGCCGGGGTTGTCTTTTCGCCATTGGACGAAGTGCGCGCCGCATTCGCGGCCATAGGCGCAGTCGGCGGCGTGGTTCGGGTTTGCAGCGGCGGGCGGGCTGATTAGGTTTGTGATTTGAATGTCATTATTTGGCCGCGCTGCGGTATAGTCCTTTGCCCATTCGTCTCTTGGTCTTTACCTCAAGATAGGGCACTCCTCATGACCTCAGTTTCTCTCCCTCCGGAAGCGGTGGGCAGCGCTTTCTCTCTGGACAAAATGATCGCCGCTCGCGACAAAACCATGGCGGCGGTGCGGCGCATCGCCGCGCAGATCCGCCCCGGCATGACCGAACAGCAGGCCAAGGATTTGGCCAAGGCGGAGCTGGAAAGCATGGGCATGGACCGCATCTGGCACGGCATCATCGTCCGCTTTGGCCGCAGCACGCTGAAAATCTTCAAGCAGCAGATCGATCCGGACAATGTGCTGCTGGACGACGATATCTTCTTCATCGACTTGGGCATCGTTTGGGATGGCCACGAGGGCGACGCCGGCGATACCTTCGTTATTGGCGATAATGCGCGCAAGCAGGCCTGTGCCGGGGCGGCGCGCCAGCTGTGGCAGGAGGTGGCGGACAAGTGGCGGCGCGAGCGCCTGGCCGGCCCGGCCTTGTACCAGTACGCGGCGGAGCGTGCGGAGCAGATGGGCTGGCGGCTGAACCTGGACATCAAGGGCCACCGGGTGTCGGACTTTCCGCACTCCATTTATAAGGCTGGCAGCCTGGGCGATTTCGCCCAATGCCCGGACACGGGTTTGTGGATTCTGGAAATCCAGATTGCCGATCCGTCCGGCGAGTTTGGCGCGTTCTATGAAGACTTGTTGGTGATCGAGTCCTGATCCACGGCGGGCGGCGGCGAGCCGCCCACTCTGGCCTCCGCGCTGCGGATTCAACACCCAAACGCCCCCCCGCCAATCGTTATTCCTCTCGCTGCGCTCCCGGATAACGCATTTCTTCCTCCGCTATGCCGGCGCCCCACACCGAATTGGGGGCGGCCATTTCATTGGCGCCTCTCCATGGCGGTTGTCCGGCGGGCATGGCATGTCTTTGGTATGACGGCTGCCGATAATGATATTTGCAAAAACGGGCCGTGGTTTGATCCAGCTCAGTTGCGGTCCGGCGCTTGCTGGGCCGGGTTTATGCTGACGGGGTGTTATGACGATGTTCGCGAACGAGCGGAAATATTGCAGTGCAAGGTAAAACTAACGACTGTTTTAACTGGAACTCCACGTAAATCAAGGGTTTGCCGGGGAGGGTGAGCGGGGCGATGTGGCGTGCGCACATCACAATGTACGCTTTTGACCTGTATCAAACACATATTTTCGTTTTAGAATATAAAATGTGTTCGTAAAATAACATTTGTGTTCGGCTCTAGGCGTTTGGGGATAGGCCCCGTTCGGAACCGCGCACTATGCTTTAAAAGGCGGCCTGTTAAGGGCCGGCCTCTGTCGGCCATAGGAGCACAAACGCATGCCAGATACCCAAACCGCCGTGGACACGGTCCCGCAAGAACACGCCATGTCTCCCGAATCCGTGGTGGGTTACCTGCATTCCACGGAGAGCGGGGCCGGGGTGGACGGGCCTGGCATGCGCTTTGTCTTCTTCACCTCGGGCTGCCAGTTCCGCTGCCTATACTGCCATAACCCGGATACCTGGAAGCTGCACAACGGCCGCCAGGTCACGGTGGAGCAGGCGATGGCGGAGCTGGAACCGTATGCGCGCTTTTTGAAGTTCGCCGGCGGCGTGACGGTGTCCGGCGGCGAGCCGCTGATGCAAGACGGTTTCGTGGGCGAGCTGTTCCGCGAGGCCAAGCGCCGCTTCGGCCTGCACACGGCCTTGGACACTCAGGGCTTTTTGCACGAGCGGGTGAGCGACGAGTGGTTCGACGCGGTGGACCTGGTGATGCTGGACATCAAGCATTCGGACCCGGAGCGCTATCACGCGCTGACAGGCCAGCCCTTGCAGCCGACGCTGGACTTTGCCCGTCGCCTGCAACGGCTGGGCAAGAAAATGTGGGTGCGTTACGTGCTGGTGCCGGGTGTGACCGACGGCGACGAGGACATCAGCAGGCTGGCGGATTTCGTTGCCGGCCTGGGCAGTGTGGTGGAGCGGGTTGAGGTGTTGCCCTTCCATCAGTTGGGCATGGACAAATGGCAGAAGCTGGGCATGGAATACCAGTTGGCGGATACGCCGATTCCCACGCCGGAGCAGGTCAAACGTGCCCGCGAGTTGTTTTCCTGTAAAGGTTTGAAGGTGACTTGAGCGCCTTCCGGCCTGTGGTTTTTGGCTGGCAGCGTCGCCCGGAGCGGCGCTGCTTGTTTATCGAATTATTTATCATGAATCGCTGATATATTATGACGACATCTTCTGAAATTCTGGTGATCAACTGTGGCAGTTCCTCGCTGAAGTTCGCGTTGCTGCCCAAGGGCTCCAGCGAGCCGCTGCTGTCCGGCCTGGCCGAGTGCCTGGGTCTGGCGGATTCGCGCATCATTTTCAAAACCGCGGAAGGCAAGAAGACGGAGTCGCTGAACGGCGGCAGCCACGCCGAGGCGATGGAAGCGCTGACCCGTTTCATGGGCGAGCATGAGTGGCTGGACAGCGTGGTTGCCATTGGCCACCGCATCGTTCACGGCGGCGAGCGCTTCCAGGCGTCCGCGCTGATCACCGACGAAGTGCTGGCCGGCATCGAAGAATGCTGCGCGCTGGCGCCGTTGCACAATCCGGGCCACCTGGTGGGCATCCGCGCCGCGCAGAAAGCCTTCCCCAAGCTGCCGCAGGTTGTGGTGTTCGACACCGCCTTCCATCAGACCATGCCCAAGCCGGCCTATATGTACGCCGTGCCGCAGCGTTTCTACAAAGAATACGGCGTGCGCCGCTACGGCATGCACGGCACCAGCCACCGCTTCATCGCCGGCGAAACCGTGGCCGAGCTGAAGCTGGATCCGGCTAATCACGGCATCCTGATCGCCCACCTGGGCAACGGCGCTTCCGCTTCCGCGGTGAAGAACGGCAAGTGCATGGACACCACCATGGGCATGACCCCGCTGGAAGGCCTGATCATGGGCACCCGTTCCGGCGATATCGACCCGGCCGCGGTGACGTTCATCGCCCGCAAGGAAGGCCTGGATCTGGACGGCATCGACAATCTGCTGAACAAGCAGAGCGGCCTGTTGGGCATTTCCGGCGTGTCCAGCGACTGCCGCGCTCTGGAAGAAGCGGCGGCGGAAGGCAATGTGGACGCGCAACTGGCGCTGGACATGTTCGCCCACCGTCTGGCTCGCCTGCTGGGCGGCCTGGCCACCTCGCTGGACCGCATCGACGCCCTGGTGTTCACCGGCGGCATCGGCGAAAACTCCAGCCTGCTGCGCGAAAAAACCCTGAACCACATGAAGGTGCTGGGCTTCGCCGTGGATGCGGCCGCCAACGAACGCGCCGTGCGCGGCAACACCGGCGTGATCAGCCAGCCGGGCACTACCACCGCGCTGGTGATGGCCACCAACGAAGAGTGGATGATCGCCAAGGATACCGCCGACCTGGCCGGTATCTGATCGGGTCTCGCGGCGCAAGCCGCGTCTGTATCGCGCGGCCGGCGCTCCGTCGGCCGCCGCCTGATTCTGAACGCCGGGCCGCCTTGCGGCGGCGCGCGCGTCGAAAGTAAAACTCATGACATCGCAACAACCGAAACGAGTGTTTTTCCTGGCTTCCTATGGTTCGGACGCCGGGCTGACCTCCATGACCCTGGGCCTGGTGCACGCGCTGGAGCGCGACGGCATCAAGGTGGGCTTCGTCAAGCCCATCGCACAGCCCGCCAGCGTGGGCGCCGAGCTGTCCAGCCACTTTGCCCGCCAGCTGTGCAATATCGACGCGCCGGCGTCCATCCCCTTCGCCCGCGCTCAAGCCATGCTGCGCGAAGGCGAGCTGGCCACCTTGATGGAGGACGTGGTGCGCCTGGCGGAACAGGCGCGCGACAATCACGACGTGCTGATCGTTGAAGGCCTGGTGCCGGACAGCGACGCGCAAACCGCCATTCGCCTGAACGCGGAAATGGCCGGCAGCCTGTCCGCGGAACTGCTGCTGGTGCTGTCCGGCGCCGGCCGCGGCGCGCGCGACATCGCCGAATGCGTGCAACTGGTGCAGCGTCAGTTTGGCGCAGACGGCAACGGCAAACTGGCCGGCCTGCTGCTGAATCGCGGCGCGGAGTGCGGCAATCTGGCCGGCCTGCGCGCCGAGCTGGCGGAGCTGGGCTGCGCCACGCCGCTGCTGGGTTGCGTGCCGTACGACGCCAAACTTGACGCGCCGCGCGTGCTGGACGTGGTCAGCGCGCTGGGCTTGAAGATTGAACACGCCGGCCAGATCGAGCAGGCGCGCATGCGCGAAACCGTGGTGGCGGCCCGCACCGTGGAGAAGATGGCCGAACGCCTGCTGCCGGGCACCCTGGTGGTGACGCCGGGCGACCGCAGCGACGTGGTGTTGGCCACCTCGCTGGCCATGCTGCGCGGCGTGCCGCTGGCCGGCCTGCTGCTGACCTGCGGCGAACCGGTTTCCGGCAGCATCCTGCCGCTGATCCAGTCCGCGCGCCAAGCCGGCCTGACCATTCTGTCCACCGAGCGCGACACCTATGAGACCAGCACCATGCTGGCCAATCTGGACCGCCACGTGGCGATGGAAGACGCCGAGCGCATGCAGGCGATGATCGACTTCGTGGCCGAGCGCATCGACACCGCGGTGCTGGTGCAGAAGATCGGCGAGCCGCGCGAAGTGCGCCTGCCGCCGCCGGCCTTCCGTCATCGTCTGATCGAGAGCGCGCGCCGCTCGCAAAAGCGCATCGTGCTGCCGGAAGGCGACGAGCCGCGCACCATCCAGGCCGCCGCCATCTGCCACGAGAAGGGCATCGCCCGCTGCGTGCTGATTGGCGAACCGGAGCGCATCCGTCAGGTGGCGGAAGCCCAGGGCGTGACGCTGCCGGCCGACATTGAAATCCTGGCCCCGAAAGAGGCCGCCGGCCGCTACGTGGCGCCGATGATGGAAATGCGCAAGAGCAAGGGGCTGACCGCGCAGCAGGCGGAAGAGCAACTGGAAGACAGCGTGGTGATCGGCACCATGATGCTGGCCCTGAACGAGGTGGACGGCCTGGTATCCGGCGCGGTGCACACCACCGCCAACACCATCCGTCCGGCGTTGCAACTGATCAAGACCGCGCCGGGCGCCAGCATCGTGTCCAGCATCTTCTTCATGTTGATGCCGGATCAGGTGCTGGTTTACGGCGATTGCGCGGTGAACCCGGACCCGAACGCGGAACAGCTGGCGGACATCGCCATCCAGTCCGCCGATTCCGCTCGCGCCTTCGGCCTGAGCCCGCGCGTGGCGATGATCTCTTACTCCACCGGCACTTCCGGCAGCGGTTCGGACGTGGAGAAAGTGCGCGAAGCCACCCGCATCGCCAAGGAAAAGCGCCCGGATCTGATGATTGACGGCCCGATGCAGTACGACGCCGCCAGCGTGGAGTCCGTAGGCCGCCAAAAGGCGCCGGACAGCGAAGTGGCCGGCCGCGCCAACGTCTTCGTGTTCCCGGATCTCAACACCGGCAACACCACTTACAAGGCGGTACAGCGCTCCGCCGGCGTGGTGTCGGTGGGCCCGATGCTGCAAGGCCTGCGCAAGCCGGTCAACGATCTGTCGCGCGGCGCGCTGGTGGACGACATCGTCTACACCATCGCCCTGACGGCGATCCAGGCGGAGGCGCAGTAAGAGCCTGTTTACGCGCTAAGTCAACACGCGCTAAGCGGCTCCAGCCCCGCGTGATCCGAGCGTAATCCAAAAACAGCCCCCGGCGTTTTGCGTCGGGGGCTGTTTTGTTTAAAGCTTATCGAGAGCGCGCGGGCTTTGTCCGGCGTTGCCGTTTTTTGGCGGTAGATCAATGCAGATGGGATTGTGTTATAATCAAAGGGAGGTTGAACTTCCGATAAACATTTAATTAGAAAGGGAACCTGCTTATGCTGAGCCTGTTTTTGATTACTGTTTTTCTGATTATCAGTCTGATCCATTGCTACTGGGCCCTGGGGGGCACTGTAGGAATGGGCGCGGCCGTGCCCGAGGTGGACGGCAAGCCCTTGTTCCAGCCTTCCCGCGGCGGCACTTTCGCGGTGGCCGGCGTACTGGCCTTGTCGGCGCTGGCGGTTGCGCTGCATGGTCATTTGACCCGCTTCTGGCAAATGGAGACCGTGCGTTGGGGTTTGCTGGCGCTGGCGGCCGCATTGCTGTTGCGCGGCATCGGCGAATTCCGCTATGTCGGTTTGTTCAAGAGCGTTCGCGATAGCCGCTTCGCCCGCAACGACACTCGTTTCTATTCCCCCTTGTGCCTGCTGCTGGGCGCGTCCTTGCTGTTCCTGGCCTGGTAAGCAGTGAAAAGCGGGCGGCGCGAGCCGCCCGCTATCCGTGGTTCTCATCAGCGCTTGCTGTTTTTATAAAGCAGCTGCGCTTTCCAGTCCTGCCGCTGCGGCTGGCGCGTGATGCTGACGCGGAAGCGTTCTCGCGGGCCGATATTGGGCTGCCATAAATACAGTTGTCCATCGTGGGCGCCGCCGTTCCAGGCGGTCAGATAGTAGTCGTTCTGCCTCGCCCAGTCCTTGAAGCTGACAATATCGCCGTCCCGCAGGCAGCCGTCCGGCCGATCCTGGATCTGCAAGCGCAGCTCCGAGGAGGCATTGAGCGGGCCTTGCTTGGTGTAATAGGCGTATTGATTGGCGTCCAGGCCGCCCCACCAGGTCCAGAACCACCCGGGGCGGTCCGCCCGCTCCACCCGCAGGTAGTCGCCGGAGCGCAGGCAGCCGTTGTCGCGCATGGCGAAGTTGTTGGATAGGTTGAAGCGCGCTGTGGGGCCATTGCCGGGGCTGGCCTTCAGCCAGCCGTCGTTGGAGGCGGCGCTTTGCAGCCATTGGCCGTTGCCCAGGCTTTGCAAGCCCACCTGGCGGTAGCTGCCTGCCTGGTCGGTATAGGATTGCGTGGGGGTGGCGGCGTCCGCCCAGGCAAAGGCTTGCACCGGGTAGTGGTCGCTGTAGTCGGTATAGGCATAGGTGTGCTTGCCGACGGATTGCACCGTCCACTGCGGTGACGGCGCGTCCAGCGCCAGATTGTGCCAGGCCGCCGGCTGGCGGTGGGCTTTCAGCGTCAGGATGTAGTCCAGGTATTCCGGCGCGTCGCCGCCGCGCGCGCCATAGCGTTCCAGCGCCAAGCCGTTGCGGGCAGTGTCGAAGCTGTCTGCGACGCCGGCGTAGCGGGGTTCATTGGCCTGCAGGATGTCCAGCATCGCGCGGTATTCCGCCGGCTTGCGGCGGTCCACGTTCATGTCGCCGGCTATCAACACCATTTCGTCCTTGGGCAGCCGCCGCGCGCGCAGCCAATCGGCGATTTCGCGCAGCTGGGCCTGGCGCACGGCGGCGTGGTCTTTGCAGCCGCTGTCCTCCGATTGAAGATGAGTGCCCAGTACGTGATAGTACTGGCCGCCCACTTGCAGCTTGGCGTAGGCGAAGCCCTTGAGTGCGTATTGATCCCAGCTGCAGCCGGCGTTGCGGAACAAATACTGCCGCTTTTCCACGATGGGCCAGCGGCTGACGATGGCGACGCCGCCGTCTTCCGGCCTGGCGCCGTCCCAGCCCTCGGTGCCGTCCCAGCCGTTTTGGCTGCGGCCTATCACCGGGGTTTGGTGCGGGAATCGCGCTTTCAGGCCTTGCAGCAGCGCCTCGGAACTGCTGTTGTCCTGAAGCTCCTGAAACACCGCCACGTCCTGCTGCCGCAGGATGGGCGCGGCGGCGATCAGGCGTGCGCGTTGTTCCTGGCCGTAGTTGGGATAGAGCGACTGCGGCAGCAACATGGCGTTCCAGGTGGTCAGCTTGAGATCGTCGGGGTAGGCGGCGAGCGCGGGAGCGGCCAGCAGCGCGGCGCAAAGTGCCAGACAAGCGTTCATCATGTCTCCAAGGGGTGGGGGAGCGCAAAGCTTGAATGGCCTGGTTTACGGAATTGCTATGTCATTTAAATTTGATCTGGCGTAGAATCTCCACCGCGCCGACACTTCGGCGTCCGTCCGTTTGCGCGGATGCGAGTCTTCCCCTTTCCCGATAGGAGCGCGCCGGAATGAAGCTGTAATGCCCGTCAATCGTTTGCCCAGCCTGGGCCGTTTGCCGCATTGCCGTTTCTTTCGTTGTCATGCTTCGTCTTCGCTCCCCCATGGGAGCCGTCCATTTCCTTATGGATGCGGCTTTGGCTGGGTGTTTCCAATGCTCTGAATAGAACAGGATTCCCCATGTTGGAACACGCTTCCCTCGATATTTTTTCGCATAATCAGGCCGCCTGGGATCGCCAGGCCGAGCAGGCCGGCCCGTGGTCGCAACCAGTGGACGCCGCCGCCATCGCCGCCGCGCGCGCCGGCGATCATCAGGCGCGGCTGACGCCGGGACCGCTGCCAGCCGGCTGGCTGGATCAGGTGACCGGCTGGCGTATTCTGTGCCTGGCCAGCGGCGGCGGTCAGCAGGGCCCGCTATTGGCGGCGGCAGGGGCGGTGGTCACAGTGTTCGACGCCTCCGAGCAGCAACTGGAGCGCGATCGGTTGGTGGCGCGGCGCGAAGGGCTGACGCTGACGACGGAGCAGGGCGATATGCGCGATTTGTCGCGCTTCGCCGACGCCGGCTTCGACTGCGTGTTCCACCCGATTTCCAATCTCTACGTGCCGGACGTGCGTCCGGTGTGGCGCGAGTGCTTCAGGGTGTTGTGCCCGGGCGGGCGCTTGCTCAGTAGTTTTTTCAATCCGGCGGCTTTTATCGGCGACCGCGACCCGGCGTATGCGCGTCAGGGTCTGATTCGGCCGCGCTACCCAGCGCCGTATTCCGATCTGCGCGATCTGGAGCCGGCGGCGTTGGCCGCCAAACGGGCTGGCGGCGAGGCGCTGGTGTTCGGCCATAGTCTGGCCGAGCAGATAGGCGGCCAGTTGGAGTCCGGTTTTTTGTTGGCGGGTTTCCACGAGGAGATGCAGCCGACGCCGCGCTTCGTCATCGACGGTTATCTGCCGGCCTTCATCGCTACTTGGGCGAGCAAGCCGGAGGCCGCGGGCGGCGTGTCGTCATAGCGGCCGCGCCGGCCGGATTACCCGGCGGGGTGCAGCCGGCTGTTCAGATAGCGTTCGCCGCGGCGGCGCAGCGGCGGGGGCGCCAGTTTCAGCCATTGGTTGAAATGCAGGCCCAGCAAGGTGTTGTTGCCGGCTTCTTCCTGTAGCGCGATGGCCAGGCTGTCGTAGACCGGGTCGTCGTCGTGGAGGTCGTCGGCGCTGGCTTGGGAGAAGCTGTCGGCGTTCGCGTTCCAGCGGCAGTCCGCGCCCAGGCGCAGTCCATAGCCGCGCGGCAGGCCGGAGGCGAGCAGGCGCGCGTATTGACGCTCGAAGCCATCGGGATCGAACAGATAGCTGTCGCTGTGCAGCCAGCGGCCGTCCAGCCGCGCTTGCACCAGGCCGTGGAACAGGTGTTCCGGCAGGCACAGGTAGACCGGGGCGGGCACGGCGTGGCGGAGGATGCGTTTGTCCAGCCGCACGAAGCGCAGCCGCGCCGGGATGCCGGCAGTGGTCAGCAGCGCGCGCAGCAGGTCGCCCTGGGCGTTGCAATGGCCGCGTCCCAAGGCCAGCGTGCGCTCCGGCGTGACGGTTTCAAACTGGCTGGTGAAGCCGAAGCGCACATGGCCGCGCACGAAGTCGTGCAAGGCGCGGCAGTAGTCGTGGTCGTTGTCGGGGGAGGCGTCGCGTTGCACCTGGCGCAGGGTTTCGCTCAGGCTCAGCCCGGTGCGAGGCGCTGGGCGGACGGGGTCTGGCTGGTGGCTTGGGTGCATGGAATGCTCTATCGGCCTAGGTTAGCCATATTGAATATTCTGGGGCGGGGATTGTCAATGCACAGTTTGATGACGCCGGGGCGGAAAAGCCGCCAGCCCGGAAGAGAGGCCGGCGGCGAGCGTTCTGCGCCTAAGAGTCTGTTCATAATCTGCTGCGCTTCGTGAGGCGTGACACGGTGAGTGCCGCTTCGAAATGCTCATGTACCACTTGACCATTCCGCTTTCTCAGCGGTTTTCGCCTTGTCTCGCCCTTGCTCGCGAGACTTTAGAACAGGCTCTAAGAAACGCGCTAAGCGCCGATCAAACGTGCAGCAGCAGGAAGCGACGCTCCCACGGGCTGATCACGTCAAAGTACTCCCGGTACTCGGCTTCCTTGATGGCGCTGTAAGTGCGGATGAAGTGTTCGCCGAACAGGTTGGTCAGCGGTTCGCACTTGAGCAGCATGTCGATGGCGTCGTCCAGGTGGCGCGGAAGTTGGTGAGGCTGCTCGTAGGCGCTGCCGGTCAGCGGTTCGGACGGCATCAAGCCCTGTTTCATGCCCAGGTAACCGCAAGCCAGGCTGGCGGCGATGGCCAGATAGGGGTTGACGTCGACGCCGGCCAGACGGTTTTCCACCCGCCGCGCCTGAGGGTCCGAGTGCGGCACGCGCAGACCGCAGGTGCGGTTGTCGTAGCCCCAGGACAGGTTGATCGGCGCCGAGGTGTAGCGGCTCAGCCGGCGGTAGGAGTTCACATAGGGCGCGAAGAAGGGCATGGCCGGCGGCAGATAGTTTTGCAGACCGCCGATGAAATGGAAGAATTTCTGCGAGGGCTGGCCGTCCTTCAGGCTGAAGATGTTTTTGCCGCTGTCCTTGTCCACCACGCTCTGGTGCAGGTGCATGGCGCTGCCGGGCTGGCCCTGCATCGGCTTGGCCATGAAGGTGGCGTACATATTGTTGCGGATCGCCACTTCGCGCACGGTGCGTTTGAACAGGAAGACCTGGTCCGCCAGCGCCAGCGGGTCGCCGTGGTCCAGATTGATTTCCATCTGGGCGGTGCCCATTTCGTGGATCAGAGTGTCCAGTGCCAGCCCCTGGGCCTCGCACCAGTCGTACATCACGTCGAAGATGCCGTCGTATTCGTTGACAGCGTCGATGGAGAAGCTCTGCATGCCCGCTTCGGTGCGTTTGGTGCGGCCTACCGGCGGGCGCAGCGGGATGTCTTCGTCCGGCTGGATTTCCACTAGGTAGAACTCCATTTCCGGCGCCACCACGGCTTTGAGGCCTTCGTCTTCGTACAGTTTGAGGATGCGCTTGAGCACGTTGCGCGGCGCCAGGTCCACCGGGCGGCCGTCGAAAAAGGCGCAATCGTGGATGATCTGGGCGGTGGGCTCCAGGTTCCACGGCACTGGGCGCAGCGTGCTGGCGTCCGGGATCAGCCGCATGTCGGGATCGGCGATGGAGGTGAAGTCCTGGTCCGGGTAATCCCCGGTCACGGTCATGGAGAGCACGGCTTCCGGCAGGCGCAGGCCTTCGGCCGGATTGTATTTATGGCGCGGCACGATTTTGCCGCGGGCGAGCCCGGTCATGTCCGGGATCAGGCATTCCACTTCGGTGATGCGATTGTCGTCCAACCATTTGTTGATTTGTTCTGCGTTATTCATAAACCCTCTGTTGTCATGTGTGCGCGCCCGAGCTGCTGTCGCGCTGGGCGTTGTGCCGCAAGGTATGCGGCCGCTGCGCTTGTACTAAAAATAATCTACGGTCCAGTGTGCGGCAGCCGGGGCTGCGCGGGCAGGCGGGACGGGGCTGGAATCGGGCCCATTGATGGATCGGCAATCCGGGTGCTCCTCTCTGATTTGATAAAACGGCCAATGCCGGTTTGAATGGGATTGATCGTTCTTGGTTCGAAATGTTCAATATTTTGAACGAATGCATGCTAGTACCGGCGCGTGGACATTCGCAATGATTATTGACTGAATGTTGGCCAGCTGTTGGTTTGCGGCAACAGGGAAATCTGCCACGGGGACTGTTAAGACCTCTTTATGAGTATTAGAATTAGACGATATGGAAAACGATACCGAACAGATAAGACCCGCTTCAGATTCCAACTCGCCATCGCCGAAACCGCGCCGCCGCTGGCTGCGCTGGGCGGCGGTCCCCATTGTGTTGTTGGCCTTGTTCTGGGGGTTCCTGGGCTGGCTGGCGCCGGGCATGATCAGCGACGCGGCCTCCAAATGGGCGCAGGGCATAGGCCGCACCCTGAGCATGGGCAAGGTGAAGATCACACCTTGGGACATGTCGCTGGAGGTGAGGGATCTCAAGCTGAGCGAGGGCGACGGCCGGCCGCTGTTCGCGGTGAAGCGGGCGTATCTGAACCTGGACCCGTCCATGCTACTGATCGGCCGCTGGCAGGCTCAGGAGTTTTCCTTGGACGAACCGAGGCTGGCCTTGGCGCGCAACCGTGCCGGTCAGTGGAACTGGGCCCATTTCGTCGCCGACGCCGCCGGGCCGGCCAAGCCCGAAGGCGGATCGGACAAGCTGCCGCGGCTGTTGATCAAGGCCTTGAACATCCGCAACGGCCAGGCGCAGTTGTCGGACCGGCTGGGCGGCGACGAGCGCTTTACCATGGTGCCGCTCAATCTATCGCTGGTGGACCTGTCCACGCTGCCGGAAAACGGCAGCTACACGATGCAGGCGGCCTTGACCGACGGCACCCGTTTCAACTGGAAGGGCAGCATCAATCTGCAACCGCTGAAGTCCGACGGCGAGGCGCAGATGGCGGAGCTGCCGCTGGCCTCGATCTGGCCTTATGTGCAGCCGCATTTCAACACCGCCGCGCCGGAAGGCCGTTTGTCCGTGTCGGCGCGCTACCATTTTGAAATGTCCGGCAAAACGCCGGAGCTGACGGTGTCGCCGTTCCGCGCCAGCCTGCTGCGCTTCGCGTTGAAAGCGCCGGGCGGCCGCAGCGAACTGACGATTCCGGAAGTCCGCGTCGAAGGCGGCGCGCTGGACTTGGCGCGTTCAATGTTGAAAGTGCAGTCCATCGAGCTGGACCAAGGCCTGGCGATGGCCGGGCGCGACCGCGACGGAACGGTGGATTGGCAAAAGGCGATTCCGGCCGCGCCGGCCGTCGCCAAGCCTCAGCCGGCGGAAGCGCCGCTGCCGTGGTTGGTGAACATCGAGGCGATTAAGCTGCGCAACTGGCGCGTGAGCTACGCCGATCAGGGTTTCCGCCAGCCGCTGGCGCTGGAGGCCAAGCTGCCGCTGTTGTCCGGCCGCTTCGCCTTGTCGCCGGACCATGGCTTCGCGCTGACGGGCATGCTGGCGCGGCTGGACGAGCTCAAGCTGGGCGCGCAAGGCGCGGAACCGGTTTTGAGCCTGGCCAGCGCGGAACTGGCGTCCAGCCAGTTATTGCAACAAGGCCGCCGCATCGAGCCGGGCAAGCTGACGCTGAGCGGCCTTGAGGCCAAGGTGGAGCGCGACCGCGCCGGCCAGATCAATCTGGCCCGCTTGTTCGAGTCCGCCAGCCGTGCCAAACCGGTCCCCGCGCCGACGCGCGCTCAGAGCGAGGCGGCGCCGGCCTGGAAATTCTCTTATCCGGAAATGGAGTTGCGCGACAGCCAGTTGAGCTGGACCGACCGCGGCCTGCCCAAGCCGGTGAGCGTGGCCTTGTCCGGCCTGGGCGGCATGGTGGAAGTGGACGACGGCCAGCGGCTGGCGGTGGACCTGGCCGGCAAGCTCAACGGCGGCAAGCTGGCGGCCAAGGCCGATATCGACGCCTCCGCCGGAGCGCTCAAGGGCAAGTTGCGCGCTGACGGGGTGCAGCTGGCGCCGTTGGCGCCCTACGCCTTGAGCGGCACGCCGCTGCGTTTTGGCGGCGGCGCGCTGTCGGCGGATTTGAACCTGGATTTTGGCGCCCGCGGCTGGCGTGTCGGCGGCTCAGCCGGCGTGGCGCGGCTGGCGGTGTACGAGCCGGGCGAAAAATTGCCCTTGCTGGGCTGGCGCGATCTGCAAGTACGCGGCCTCAGCGCCCAAGGCATGCCGCTGAAAGTGGCGATTAACGATGTGCGGCTGCAAGCGCCGGCGGGGCGACTAGTGCTGGACGAGAAACGCGAGCTCAACGTGGCCCGGCTGTTTGCCGGCCAAGGGGGCGCCAAGCCGGCCGCGCCCAAGGCTAAGCCGGGGCCGCTGCCGTTGGTGGAGGTGAAGTCCATTCACGTGCAGGGAGGCCGGGTGCAGTTCGCCGACCACGGCATGAAACCGGACTTCGCCACCGATATGCACAATCTGCGAGGCTCCATCCAGAACCTGTCCACCCGCGCCAATCGGCGCGGCAACATCACGCTGGACGGCGACGTGGACCAGTTTGGCGACGTCAAGGTGCGCGGCGCGCTGTCGCCGCTGGCGCCCACCGACAACACCGACATCACGCTGGCCTTCCGCAATATCTCCATGGGCACGCTGAACCCGTATTCGATGAACTTCGCCGGCTGGCAGGTCAAGGACGGCCGCTTGTCGGTGGATCTGCGCTACCTGCTGGAGCAACGCCAGCTCAAGGGCGAGAACCGGGTGGTGATTGATTCCCTGCAACTGGGCGACGAGCTGCCGGACAGCGAGTACAAGGGCCCGCGGCTGCCGTTGCGGCTGGCGGTGGCTATTTTGGAGGACAGCGATAAACGCATCGATCTGGATTTGCCGGTGGCCGGCAGCCTGGACGATCCGCAGTTCAGCTACGGCAAGATCATCTGGAAAACCATCGTCAACGTGGTGACCAAGGTGGTGACCGCGCCGTTCCGCGCATTGGGCGCCTTGCTGGGCGGCGAGGGCTTCGACGATATCCGCTTCGTGGCCGGTGAGGCCAATGTGACGCCGCCGGAGCGCGAGAAGCTGGTCAAGGTGGCCGGGCTGATGGTGAAGCGGCCCAAGCTGATGCTGTCGATCAGCGGCGGCTACAACGCCAACGCGGACCGCAAGGAGATGGCGCGCGCGCAAACCGATCTGGCGATCTTCGCCGCCGCCGGTCATCAGCTGGGCGCCGGCGAGCCGCTGCCGCAGCCGGACATGCAGGACGGCGAAATCCTGTCCGCGGTGAAATCGGTGTACGGCAAGCAGATCGGCCGTTTCAAGCTGCTGGGCCACACGCTGAAGCCGGGCGGACCGTCCGGAGCGGCCTTGGGCAAGCTGCTGCGGGACGAGTTGATCGCCGCGCAGAACATCACCGACGCCAGCCTGCAGCAATTGGCCAAGCAACGCGCCGCCAATGCGCGCGCGGCCATGATCAAGACCGACCCGGCCCTGCAGGAACGCATCCAGTTGGGCGAGCCGGTCAAGGTCTCCGCCGGCCGCGACGGCGTGCCGCTGGAGGTGAAACTGAAGACGCCGTGAGGCGACGGCCGCGCGTCGTGTTTTTGCCCATGACAATAGGGAAAAACGGCGGCGGGGTGGAATAGCGCTTGATATGTGTCAACGAACGGCGTAACTACATATAGTGTAATACGCCGTTTTTCTTTTCCAGATGTTGCGTATTGGACGTGTCGAAACCTTTTGCGGCTCACACGGTCCATTGCATGCTGGAAGGGGGCCGCCCTGGCCGCCGCAGGCCGCAATTCAAGAGGAACCGGGAACCATGAAGCAGGAAAACATCGCCGCCATGACCGAGCAGGATATCTCCCGCGAGGTATTGCTGGAAAAATACGCCAAGAACGGCGAACACAGCGTGAGCGAAGTGCGCCTGCGCGTGGCCAAGGCGCTGGCGGCGCTGGAAAGCGACCCTGCGCGTTTCGAGCCGCTGTTCTATCAAGCGCTGGAAAACGGCTTTATTCCCGGCGGCCGCATCAATTCCGCCGCCGGCACCGATTTGCGCGCCACCTTGATCAATTGCTTTGTGCAGCCGGTGGGCGATTCGGTGTCCGAAACCGAAAACGGCAAGGTGGGCATTTACGAGGCGCTGCTGCAGGCCGCGGAAACCATGCGCCGCGGCGGCGGCGTCGGCTACAACTTCTCGCGCATCCGCCCCAAGGGCGCGCGGGTCAAGGGCACCAACAGCCGCGCGTCCGGCCCGGTGTCCTATATGCGGGTGTTCGACCGCAGCTGCGAGACGGTGGAGTCCGCCGGCGCGCGTCGCGGCGCGCAGATGGGGGTGCTGGATATTTCTCATCCGGACGTGGAGGAATTCATCCACGCCAAGGACCAGGGCGATTTGCGCAATTTCAACATCTCGGTGGGCGTGTCCGACGACTTCATGCGCGCCGTGGAAGCGGACGCCGCCTGGGAACTGACCCACGCGGTGGAGCCCTCGTCCGACGCCTTCCCCGGCAGCTACCAGCGCGAGGACGGCCTGTGGGTCTACCGCGCCGTGCCGGCGCGTGAGCTGTGGCGGCAGATCATGGCTTCCACCTACGACCACGCCGAGCCGGGCGTGCTGTTCATGACCCGCATCAACCAGGACAACAATCTGTCCTATTGCGAGGTGATTGAGTCCACCAACCCCTGCGGCGAGCAGCCGCTGCCGGATTACGGCTGCTGCGACCTGGGCTCCATCAATTTGTGCCGCCATGTGCGCCAGCCGTTTGGCGATAAGCCCAGCTTTGATTTCAAGAGCTTCGAGAAAGTGGTGCGCATGTCGGTGCGCATGCTGGACAATGTGCTGGACCTGACCGTGTGGCCGCTGGAGGAGCAGCAGCGCGAGGCCCAGGCCAAGCGCCGCGTCGGCCTGGGCTTCACCGGCCTGGGCGACGCGCTGATCATGCTGAAAATACGCTATGACAGCGAGGAGGGCCGCCGTTTCGCCAGCCGCATTTCCGAGGCGATGCGCGACGCCGCCTACGACGCCTCCGTCGATCTCGCCATCGAGAAAGGCGGTTTTCCGCTGTTCGACGCCGACGCTTACCTGGCCGCTCCGCACTGCGCCAGCCGCTTGCCGGAGGCGATCAAGGCGCGCATCCGCAAGCATGGCATTCGCAACTCGCACCTCTTGTCCATCGCGCCCACCGGCACCATTTCGCTGGCCTTCGCCGACAATGCCTCGAACGGCATCGAGCCGCCGTTCTCCTGGTTCTACACCCGCAAGAAGCGCATGGCCGACGGCAGCCAGCAGGAATATCTGGTGGAAGACCACGCCTACCGCGTCTACCGGATGCAGGGCGGGGACACCAACGCCCTGCCGGACTACTTCGTCTCCGCGTTGGAAATGAGCGCGCTGGACCATATGCGCATGGTGGCGGCGGTGGCGCCCTATATCGACACCGCCATCTCCAAGACGGTGAACGTGCCGGGCGATTATCCGTTCGACGATTTCGAAAGCCTGTATCTGGAAGCCTGGCGCGCCGGACTGAAAGGGATTACCACCTACCGGCCCAACAGCGTGCTGGGTTCGGTGTTGTCGGTGGAGCCGGCCAAGCCCAGCGCCGCCACGCCGCAGGACTTGTCCGGCAGCGGCGACGGCGATCCGGACCGCCGCGTGGTGCTCAACACCGCGCCGACGCCGGCCTTGTCCAGCTTGAAGTGGCCTAACCGGCCCAAGCTAAAGGAAGGCAACCCGTCGTGGACGTTCATGGTGGAAGGGGACGCCGGCGACTTCGCCGTGGTGGTGGGCCATGTGGAGAACGGCCGAGTGTCGCCGTTTGAATGCTGGGTCAACGCCACCGAGGAACAACGCGGGCTGGGCGCGGTGGCTAAAACCCTATCCATGGACATGCGTTGCCGCGATCACGGCTGGCTGGCCGCCAAGCTGGATGCGTTGTCGCACACCAACGGCGACAAACGCTATGTGTTCGATCTGGGCGAGCGCACCGTCTACGCCACCTCGGCCTCGGCGGCCCTGGGCCAGGTGGTGCGCCACCGCGTCGAGCAACTAGGGGCGTTGCCGGCGGATCAAAACGAGCCGACGCCGGTGATGGACGCGCTGTTCGCGCGCAAGGAGCCTAAATCCGGAACCGACGGCACCATGAGTTGGTCGGTGGACGTCAGCAACCCGCAAACCGGCGACGACTTTGTGCTCTTCATCAAGGAACTGGTGCTGCCCAACGGCCAGCGCCGACCGTATTCGATGTGGCTGGCCGGCGCTTACCCGCGAGAGCTGGACGGCCTGTGCAAGATGCTGAGCCTGGACATGCGGGTGATAGACCCGGCCTGGATCGGCCTCAAGTTGCGGAAGCTGCTGAGCTACGCCGAGCCGCAGGGCGATTTCTTCGCCCGCATCCCCGGCGTGGAGAAGTCGCAGAGCTGGCCGTCCACCGTCGCCTATCTGGCGCAACTGATCATCCATCGCTACGCGATGCTGGGGGTGTTGACCGAGGAGGGCGTGCCGCTGGAAGAGATGGGAGTGATGGTGCCTGAGCAAAGCGACCTGTTCAGCCCGGAAGCCAGCGCCGCCTTGAAACAGGTGCCGGGCAAGCCCTGCCCGGAGTGCGGCAACCACGCCTTGATCAAGAAGGATGGCTGCGAGTTTTGCACCGCCTGCGGTCACGTAGGCGCTTGCGGTTGAGCTTGAGACGGGTTGATTGACGACAATGGTTGTGAGTGACAGCATAAGCTGCGACTTTGCCACTTAAGGAGATAAATGTCCTTCCCGAACTGTAACTCCAGTGTATTGGGGATTGGAACCCGGTTTGATGAGGTAGGCTTTTCCACTCGTGGCTAGTTGACAAGGTGCGCCATGCCAAAAAAAGGTAGCCTTGTTGCCAAGATGCTCAAGGAGATGATTGGTTGTTGTTGCGCTCTTCTTGATGTCCAACCGGACCGGTATGTGTTGATCATCATGAGAAAATGTTTTCTTTGATGTTACAAAAATGTATTGCTGGTCCAGATAGTATGCCTAGTTAAGCAGGACTTCATTATTCGCCCACGGTATCCGAGGACGGCCGTGAGGCTGGAGGAAATGCGGATGTTGGCTTTCTGCTCAACTCAAGGAGTCGCGAGAATATTTTTTCTTATGCCTTCAATGGTGCCTGCAGGCTCTGTTGTCCAAAGAATGCAGCAAGGTACTGGCAGAAGTATTGCACCTGGAACTGCTACTCCTGTCACAAGGGGAAGGAATAAAGTGGGCGGGCTGCCGATGGTGAGCTGCATAGGATCAGGCTAGTTTGCACGACCATGAGTCGGCATTGGGCGAAAGCAAGAAATGCCCTGCGGCCAGTACCACTGGAGCGCAAGGCATACGGTTAATGCTTGTTTCAGGCAGTTTGCCAACTCGTCTGATTCGCCAGAACAGAGTGCGCCTTGGCAATGTCTTCCAGCGAGCCATGTACCATCAACACATACTTGTCTGCCTTGAGCGCTGACTCATACTTGATAGCTTCCTCGCCGCTGACACCGATGCGGGTGAGCGCAGCGCCCACGGCGGACAATCCGCCAATGATGACGGCACCTTCCACCCCGCCAACTAGCGCGGTCACCACCGGCCCGGCCATGGCCAGCAGGCCCAGCCCCGGGATCATGAACACAGCCGGTGCCAGCAACAAGCTCCACAAACCTCCCCAGAACGCACCGATGCCGCCCCAGGTTTTGATTTTGTCGCCGGTGCTATAAAACCCGACCGGGAATTCCTCGCTGTGATAACCCTTTCCGATCAAAGAAAGCTTTTTCACATCAAAACCAGAACGACTGAGAACTCGGATGGCCTCCTCCGCCTCCTGGTGGGTGTTGTAAACATAAACCGATGATTTTTCATGTTCCATGATGCATGTCCTCCATGGCCGGGCAACAAGACAATGCCGCCGTTGGTGGGTTCAGATGACAACGCGGATGTTGTCGATGACATTCCGCACCCCTGGCAGGCAGGCTGCAGCATGATTGGCCAGTGCGCGTTCAGACCAGCTATGGACTGTGCCGCCCAGGGTGATGTCCGGGCCATCGATACTGACGGTAATGCTGTTGATGTCGGCAATGGCGCGGCGCTTCAGTGCCGCTTCCACTTCGTCTTTCACCGCTAGCATCTGCAGCTTCGGGCGGATGTTGATGGTGCTGCTGACTCCAGTCACTCCGCTGACATGCCGGAGCAAGCGGATGGCGGCCTTGCGCTGGAAGTCCCACTCCACATCACCGGATAAGGTGACCCAGCCGTTCTCCACCATCACCTTGATGGATTTGCCGCAGCTTCCTTCCATCAACTGCAAGGCATTGGCTGCTGCGCGCGATACATCGGCATCACTGCGTTTGTCCGATCCGGGCAGATCAACGGCGATCTCTACTGCAATCGCCTGCACACCAACCACACGCTGGGTGGCTTTTTCAGCGGCCCACTTCTCGGCAAAGTTGGCGACATGGCCGCTCAGGGTAATGACGCCCTGATTGGCTTCCACTCCGATGTGGGTAGCGGTGACCGCTGGGTCCCATTTCAGTTCGGCCAGGACATCACTTTGCAACTGGGAATCATTCTTGATCATGACGTCACTCCTTTGTATGAGACGAGTAAAGGCTGAGCCGAACACGCAGATCGGTCTGTTGGCTAGCGCACACAGGAGGCATCGTTTGCATGCCGTGCTGGCCAATGGTCGCCGGGCTGCAAGGGCAGGGGCTGTCGGCTATGTATG
This sequence comes from Chromobacterium haemolyticum DSM 19808, assembly GCF_000711885.1. Classification (GTDB taxonomy): domain Bacteria; phylum Pseudomonadota; class Gammaproteobacteria; order Burkholderiales; family Chromobacteriaceae; genus Chromobacterium; species Chromobacterium haemolyticum. Next base: position 49,890 of record NZ_JONK01000026.1, on the reverse strand, counting down.
CTTGCGCACAGAATATGCGGCATGCAGCTGACACGATGCCACTTCCTGCTTGGCCAGCGCCATCCGGCGGCCAGCATGGAAACGCAACACTCCTTGCAGGAGGCCACACCATGCACAGTGCCAGCTATTTACGCGAATTCTCCTTCGGACAGGGGCAGGTCGGTTTGTACTACGCCCTGCCTTTGCTGCAACAGCAGGGCTTTGGTGCCATCGCGCGGCTGCCGGTGTCCTTGCGGATCATGCTGGAATCGCTGCTGCGTAATCTGGATGGCGGGCGGGTGACCGAGGCCCATGTGCGCCAGTTGGCCAGCTGGCAGCCGCAAGTGGAGCGTAATACGGAAATCCCTTTCGTGGTGGCGCGTATCCTGCTGCAGGACTTCACCGGCCTGCCCTTGCTGTGCGATCTGGCGGCCATGCGCGATGCCACCATTCGCCTGGGAAGGTCGCCCGCGCTGATCACGCCGAAGATACCGGTGCATCTGGTGGTGGATCATTCGGTACAGGTGGATTTCTTCCGCGAAGCCGATGCCTTGCAGCGCAACCTGCTGCTGGAATATCAGCGCAATGCCGAACGCTACCGTTTCATCAAATGGAGTCAGCACGCCTTTGCCAATCTGCAGGTCACACCACCCGGACGCGGCATTGTTCATCAGGTGAATCTGGAGTATCTGGCACCAGGTCTGAGCCGAGATGATCGAATTTACTTTCCCGATACGCTGGTTGGCACCGATTCACATACCACCATGATCAACGGGCTGGGCGTGCTGGGCTGGGGTGTAGGCGGGGTCGAGGCGGAGTCTGCCATGCTGGGACTGCCGGTGTTCTTGTTGCAGCCCGACGTGGTGGGCGTGCATCTGCACGGACACTTGCCGGCGGGGGTGACTGCCACGGATGTGGTTCTCACCCTGACCGCGCTGCTGCGCAAGTCGGGTGTGGTGGGTGCTTTTGTCGAATTCTTTGGGCACGGGGCCGCTCGGCTCACCGTGCCGGACCTCGCCACTATTGCCAATATGGCCCCGGAGTATGGTGCCACCGTGGCGTATTTCCCACCCGATCATCAAACCGTGGCCTACCTGATTGCCACCGGCAGGGACCGCGAGCAGGTGGCTGCTTTTCAGGCCTATTTCCAGGTGCAGCAGATGTTCGGCATGCCATGCCTGGGCGAGATCGACTACAGCCGCATCATCAACGTCAACCTGGCAGACATCGAGCCCTGCTTGGCTGGCTCGCGCCGGCCGCAGGATCGCATCTCGCTGCGTCAGTTGAAGCAAAGTTTCATGAGCACGCTGTTTGCCCCAGTCGAGCAGGGTGGGTTTGGCAAGGGCGGGGTGGCCAGCGATAGGTCGCCGCACCCGGCGCAAACCAGGCAACTGACGCATGGCGACATCGTGATTGCTGCCATCACCTCCTGCACCAATACCTCGCATCCAGGCAGCATGCTGACGGCCGGCCTGCTGGCGCGCAAGGCGGTGGCACTGGGCTTGAAAGTGCCGAGCCACATCAAGACCTCGCTGGCCCCCGGCTCGCAAGTGGTACGCAGACTACCTGCACCGCGCCGACTTGCTGGAACCACTGGCGCAGCTGGGGTTTCAACTGGTGGCCTATGGCTGTACCACCTGCATTGGCAATTCGGGGCCGCTGGACACGGTACTGGAACAGGAGATTGTCCAGGGGGATCTTGTCTGTGCCGCCGTGTTGTCCGGTAATCGCAATTTCGAAGCGCGTATTCATCCGGCGCTACGCGCCAACTTCCTGATGAGTCCACCGCTGGTCGTGGCTTTTTCCCTTGCCGGACGGATAGGCATCGACCTGGGCAGCGAGCCACTTGGCCAGGACGCACAAGCAATGCCGTCTATTTGTCCATGCTGTGGCCAAGCCAGCAGGAAATAGACAGCGCCATGCGTGATGCGGAAGACCCGGCAAGCTATCCACGCTTGTATCAAGTGCCTGACGCCTCCTTGTGGCAGGCGCTGCCGCTCAACCCGCAGCAGTCCTACAGCTGGCCACCTTCCAGTTATATTGCCCGTCCGCCCTTTCTTGATGCGGTAGCGCTAGATGTACCGCCGCCACGGCAGGCAATACGGCAGGCCAGGGTGCTGGCGCTGTTTGGTGATTCGGTCACCACCGATCACATCAGCCCGGCAGGCAGTATTACCACAGACTCCTGTGCTGTCCTCTATCTGCAGCAACTGGGCATTACGCCCGCAGACTTCAACAGCTACGGCTCGCACCGGGGTAATCACGAAGTCATGGTACGTGGCACTTTTGCCAATATCAGGATACGCAACCTGATGTTGCTACCGGCTGCAGACGGCAGGCCGGTCACCGGTGGCATGACCCTGCACCAGCCGGATGGCCAGCAAGGCTTCATCCATGATATTGCCCGGCGTTATCAGGCGGAGCAGGTGGCATTGCTGATTATTGCCGGCAAGGAATATGGTAGCGGGTCAAGCCGGGACTGGGCGGCGACAGGAACGGCACTGCCTGGTGTGCGTGCGGTCATTGCAGAATGCTTCGAGCGCATCCACCGTGCCAATCTGGTGGGCATGGGGGTGTTGCCGCTGCAATTCATGGCAGGGGACTGCATCGCGTCGCTTGGGCTGACTGGCAGGGAATTGTTCACGCTGGAGGGGCTGGAAAATACACTGCTTCCGGCACAGCCGGTACAACTGTATATCGACTACCCCGATGGTACTTGCCGACGCTGTACTTTGTTGTTGCGGGTAGATACCGCAACCGAAGTGGACTACTGCCGCCATGGCGGGATGCCCTTCGTGTTGCGCAGCCTGTTAAGAGCCGCTGACAAACCCTTGTAGAGACTCCGGGCCTCGGCAACGCATAGCAAGCTTGCCCATGGGGTAGGCGGATGGTGGATGAAGTGACGTGCCATCAGCACAAGCAGCGATCAGCCCGTGCCGGCAGTGCTTTCACTTCACCTCATGGCCAATCACGCCACCTACGGCAGCACCACCCACCGTGCCCGCCGCACTGCCACCGGTAAGGATGGCACCCACGCCAGCGCCCACGCCGGCACCGATGGCCGTATCCTTGCCGCGTTCCGACATTGAAGAACAGCCAGCCAGTCCGGCCAGCAGCATGACTGCGCAAAATCCGTTTCGCACTGCACGCATGAATCTCTCCTTGAGCCCGCTCTGCCGGCAACGCGCAGTTGCTGGCGTCGGCTGGCTCTGGCATCAGCCCTCCACCCGTTGGTGGGGGCTTTGATGTAGCAAGGCTAGATGCGACGCCCTTGCAAGATACGCGCCACCACCACGATCAGCATCAACAGCAACAACAGGTGGATCAGCCCACCCATGGTGTAGGAAGTGACCATGCCCAGGCAAAAACAGAATCACTGCAATTGTTTCCAACATGATGACACTCCTGCAAACAGGCAGGCGGCACAAGGCGGATGGCAATGCACCCGCCAGACCCACACCTGCCAGTACTTGGGTCCGCTAACAAAACCCCTGCTGCGTCGGCGCGCCTGGCTTCAGGGGTACTACGCTATTTTGTTAGCCGCTCTTATTCGCTGTACAGGTCGGTACCGTAGAAGTCATGGACGATACTGGACCAGGCCGGGTCGGCCATGTCTGGCCACTGGTCCTTATCAAAGCCTGGCGCGTGGATAAAGCGCTCCTTGCTGATGTTGAGCATGAAACGCTTGTTGATGGGGTCCAGCACCAGCGCTTGCCACGGCACGGCAAACAGCTTTTCGCCCAGCCCCATGAAGCCGCCAAACGCCAGCACGGCATACGCCACCTGGCCGCTGCTGACATTCAGCATGATTTCCTTGATGTCACCCAGCCCCTCGCCTTGTTGATTCAAAACAGCGTCACCTATCAGCGTGTTTGCACCCATCAGATAGGGTCCTGGCCCGCCGGTGTTGCTGCTGGTGCGATTGCTGCCATCCGTATTGAGCTGCATCTGGTTCATCACCTTCTCCTTAAACCGAAGCACGGCTTGCTTCTGTCGTAGCCAAAGGGATTGCTGGCTACTGCTCCGGTTTACGCCAGCCATTAGCACTGCACTGTTCGGCAGCACACCGAAGACCGATAAATCCACCGGCACAACATATTGCCGAGGTGTGCGCTGGCGTACAGATCGGCCTGGCGGGCAAGTCCTAGTCTGGCTGCAGACCCATCACCAAGGAGAGTTTCATGGACAAGTCAGCCGAGCAGGACAAAACCCTTGCCGCCAAACAGAGCGCGGTAGAGGTCTCGGTCGAGATCAGTAAGCAGGACGCTAGCTTTCATTTCCCCAGCGTCGATGAACTGAAAGGCAAATGGAAGGAGCATGTGGGTGCGGCCAAGGTTGTCTGGGGCAAATTGACCGACGACGAACTGCTGCGTGCCGAAGGCCAGGCGCAGAAATTGATCGGGCTGATCCAGCAGCGCTATGCCATTACGCGTGAAGAAGCCGAGCGTCAGGTAAAGCATTTTCTGGACAAGCTCAAATAGGCGCGGGATGTCATTTTCACGGCCGCGCTGTGCCTGGCCTTTGTCTTGCCACTACCGATACCGGAGAACTGCACCATGAAAACCCTACCCCGCCAGATGCTGCCCGCCACCCTGGTCGCCTGCCTTGCGCTGCTTAACTACAACCCGGCTCAGGCGGCAGCAAGCAATCAGGACTTAAAAGATGCACGCCAGGAAAGCCAGCTATCCACTACTTACACCCTGAATCCATCGCTGCGCGATCAGGACATCCGGGTGCTGGTGCATGAAGGCAAGGTCACGCTGACCGGTACGGTGGAGGAAGGGGTGAAAAAGGAGCTGGCCAAAGAAATTGCCCTGGCTGTCGCTGGCGTCACCAGCGTGGACAACCAACTGCAAGTCAACAGCGATTTTGTGCCGAGCAAGTCCAGCGCCGCCCGCAGCTATGGCGAATTGACCGACGATGCCACCATTTCCGCAGCAGTCAGATCCAAACTGCTGTGGAGCAAGTACGCCGATGGGCTTGCTGTGACGGTGCATACCAAGCTGGGCAAGGTCAGCTTGCAGGGAACAGCCAATAGCGCCAGTGCCAGCCAGGCGGCCAGCCGCATGGCAAGCAGCACCCGTGGTGTGGTGTCGGTAGACAATCAGCTACAGATCAGCACTGTCAAACCTACGCTGGCCGAGTCAGTGAAAAATTCCAGCCAGCATGCCGAGCAAAGCATCTCGGACAGCTGGATCACCACCAAGGTGAAATCCAGCCTGCTGTACTCCAGCCATGTTGAAAGCTCCAGCATCAACGTCAAGACACGTCATGGCGTGGTGGCACTGAGCGGCCGGCTGGGCAGCAAAGCCGAGCGCGCGCTGGCGATTGAACTAAGCAAGAACGTGCGCGGCGTCAGGCAGGTAGATGCGTCCGCCTTGTCTTTGTCTGGTCAATAGCCATCATCATCGGATCGCCGGGACGGGATCAGGAGCAAACACCATGCGCTACATACTGGTTGGCATTTCCCTGTCGCTGCTGCTTGGGCCCAGTACCACCCTGCAAGCGCAAACCCGTCTTGACATCAGCATCAGCAGTTATCCTTCCCTGATCCTCATTCCGGGTTACCCGGTGTATTACGACCCTGCGCAGCAGCTCAACTACTTTTTCTATGGCGGCCGTTACTGGGTGTTCCATGAAGATGGCTGGTATTACAGCAACTGGTATAACGGGCCATGGACACCGATGGCGGCAGACCGGGTGCCCGTGTTCATCTGGCGCATTCCCTTGCGTTATTACCATCATCGCCCGGCCTATTTTCAGGGCAGGAGCGCCAATGAAGCGCCGCCCTGGGACCAGCACTGGGGGGCCGGCTGGAGTCGCAAACACCCGGATTGGCAGCAGTGGAACAGGAAATCTGTACCGCCAGCCAGCCAGTCCGCTGCCCGACTATCAGAAACAGTATGGCGGCAACCGCTATCCGCATTCGCTCAAGCAGCAGTCAACGCTGGAGCATCAGCAAGCAAGACAGCACGGTACCGACCGCGATCCTCCCGGACTCGCCACTCCCGATGCGCAGCCGCGTCCGTCGCTCCGGCCCATGCCAGACACTGCGCGCCATGCAGCGCCAGCCATGCCGGATAACAAGCACCCGATGAACGCGGATCAGCCAAATCGTGCCCGCTCTGCGGAGCCGCCCCCACACCCGGCCAGACCCGCTGATGGCCATGCCGAACCCATACGCAAACCCGCCGGGCAGGCCGGTGCAGCTGCTGTGCCAGACAAGCCGGAACATGCCATGCTCCCGCAGCGGCCGCCCACAACGGATGAGCTCAGGCATCGCCCAGGTGCAGAACCCTGAATCCAGCACGGCTTGCTGCTGCCGCAGGCCGGTCGCTTTGCATCTCGCAACCCTGGCTGGCCGAGTAGGCCAGCTCCTTCTGCAAGGACATACAGCATGATCTGGCAACAACGCATAGAACGCCTGGCCTGCCAGCTACGGCAGCACAGCCCCTTGCCGGCGCGCCTGGTCTGCAATGGCCAGGCCATTGATTTCGGCCAGTTCGAGCAGCCATTGGTGACCATGCACATCCGTAAGGCCGCCGGCTTGCGCTACTTGCTTTCCCCGCGGCTGGACCATCTGGGCGAAGCGTATGTCCGGGGCCTGGTCGACATCGACGGCAAACTGGAGGACATCATTAAGATGGCGCATTCCCTGGCCCGCCGTGGCAAGCCCTATCCCTTGCAGCGGCTGGCCGGGCTGCTGTTTCAGCATAATCGTTGGGCCGATCGCCAGGCCATTCAGTACCACTACGACGTGTCCAACCACTTTTACGCACAGTGGCTGGAACCGGAAATGGTGTACTCCTGCGCTTATTTTCCCGAAGGTGATGAAACACTGGCGGCAGCACAAATCAAGAAAATCGACCATATCCTCACCAAGGTGAGGCTGCAAAGCGGGCATACCTTGCTGGATATCGGCTGTGGCTGGGGTGCGCTGGTCATCCGGGCGGCACGGCAATTCGGTGCCAGGTGCCTGGGTGTTACCCTGTCACAACAGCAGTTTGAAGAAGCCACGCACCGGGTAAACCAGGCCGGCGTGCAGGATAGGGTAGAAATCAGGCTGATGGATTATCGCGATGTATCCGGCAGTTTTGACCGGATTACCAGTGTCGGGATGTTTGAACACGTCGGCATCAAGGGGCTGGCCGACTACTTCCGGCAGATAGTGAATCTGCTCAGTCCTGATGGGCTGGCACTGAACCACGGCATCACCTCGGTCAGCACCCGTCAGCGGGATGCACCATTCGGTGCCGGCAATTTCATCGACAAATATGTTTTCCCCGGCGGTCAGCTGCCCCATATCGGCACCACGCTAAGCTCCATGCAGCAGGGCGGTCTGGAGGTGCTGGATGTAGAAAACCTGCGCCGTCACTATGCCTTGACCCTCAGCCTGTGGTCGCAGAATTACGAGAAGAACAGCAGCAGCATCCGCCAGGAAATCGGCGAGGAACGCTACCGTATCTGGCGCATTTATCTGGCCGGGTGTGCCTATGCCTTCCGTAACGATGTAGTCAGCATTTACCAGATTCTGTGTCAGCCCGCAGGACGTCCTGCCGATACCTTGGCGTGGTCCCGCCAGTACATGTACGAATGAGTGTCTTTGCAACAATACGACCACAGCCCTGCGCGGCTAGTTAGCGTTACAGCATGCTGCAGCCAAACATGACCCTTTAGCGAAACGGGAGCGACCATGTCTGAAGATGAAATCCTGCACCAGATTCTGACCCTGAAAGGCAGCCACCAAGGCGTAACGCTAGCCGGTTACTGGCTGATGATGGGTTCAGCCCATGTACCCATGCGCTTTACCATTGATGATGTTCGGGAGCTGGATGGCAATGGCCGCGCCATTTTTCATTGCATCAGTGCGGGTGTCGCATCCCGGCACATTGGCAAGCTAAGTGAGGAGACAATTGTCCAGCTGTTTCAGATCATGCTTGCCCACGAGAGCGGTGCTACCCGCGGAGTATGCATGCTGTTTGACCAGTTGGTGACGCAGCCGGCCTCACCGGCTAATCAACACGGTGTGCCTGCTTATTTTCATCGCCGTTGCTGAAGCATCTCCACCTTGTATCAAGATAAAAGTCCGCATGGCGCGGACTTTTATCTTGATACGGCATCATGTTGTCAATCCAGCAGGCTGCGCATTTCTTCTGCATGCTCTTCTTCCTGCGACAGAATCGTTGTCAGCAACAAGCTGGTGGTGGGATCGCTGTCCTTCAATTCCTGAATCATTTTGCGATAGGATTCGATGGCAATGCGTTCTGCCACCAGATTGGCCTTGATCATGGCCTGGATCTTGTCGGTGTCATTATACTGGCTATGCGCATTATTCAGTAGGTTTTCCGGATCAAAATCAGGCTTGCCATTGAGCTGAACAATACGCTCTGCCAGCATGTTGGCATGCGGCATCTCTTCCCGGGCATGCTGCATGAACTCGGCTTTCAATGCGGTATTGGATAATCCACCCACCGTGTAATAGAAGCGGGTATAGCGAAGAAAGCAGACCAGCTCGGAGGCCAGGGCGGCATTGAGCAAGGCAATCAATTTGTGACGCTCACCTCGATAGCCTTGTGTTACCGCACCATCAGTCATTTTTTTGGCAGCATTGCTGCTCATGTCTTGTTCGGCACTGCTGGTGGAGTTGTCTTTTTCGTTTTTCATCAGCAAAACTCCTTGATTATCAGATCAAAAACCTTTGCAACGGTCTGGTTAGTGAAATGATAAATAGTCATCCTGACTGATCGCGGGGCAACATCACCCCCGCTTCTGATGTCATATGAGTACTTTCGACACTTGAACGGCAGTTCACGGTTGTTCGTCTTCCATAATCCAGACCTGACGTCTTTACGACGCCTTTTCCATGACGCTCACGACCGTGGGTTGTGACCCAAGCCGCTCATGGTGGTTTGCCACCCGCTCCTGTAAGCCGATGGCGAGGGGGCGTACTCTCATCTCTTACGCCGCTTGCTGCGGCACACTAATGTCCGTCACCCAGGCTTGGTCAGGCTGTGATGTTGTGAATTCACGGTTCGGATGGTTGGGGCCAACAAAGAGGGGTGCCCTGTAATGGGCCGTGGGGCTTTATGGCCGCGCTGAGCCTTGATTCGGTGTTGCCTCATGATTCTGGCGACACGGTGCTTGCCACACGCCTTGCCGATTTCGCACAGACCAACCCAGCATCCGGTGCGATCCATACACCCTCCACTAGCCCGCCAGGAGTCGCGAAGTGTCAGTAACCTGGCGTCTTTTTTGGCATGCGCCTTCAGGCAAAGGATCTCGCTCTTGGCCTTGATCAGTTCCGTCGCTTGCCTCTCCGAGTTGTCCGGGGTGACGGCTTTCACCCACTTGTACAGGCTATGGCGGGAAACCCCAAGCCAAGCGGAAATCTCGGCCACCGAGTAGCCGCGCTCGGTGACTTGTTTGACGGCTTCTTCTTTAAATTCTGGGGTGAAACGCGGTGTGTCCATTGGCATCTTTATATACTCAATTTATAAGATGGGAATGCCTACAGGAGCCGGGTAAGTCTGCCGGGGGAGTCCAGGACGCTGATCTGGCAGTCCGTCAAAACCGGCTTGATGGGGGCCTATGTGGTGTCCTGGATAGATCAGGGATGAATCCAACTTACGAGAAGGCGGAAACTTGTTCCTCCCTTCCCTTCTCCTGAGTACCCATAAAGCATTTTCTTGAGAAATTGGTCCTGGTGTTCTATTGTAAAGAAACAATTAATTAACTTTACACAATGTGTTGTTTGATGGTAGTTTGCTTTCCAAACATAAAGCTTGGTCTATTCTTTCTGAAGAAGAACAATATTTGCTCATTTTTGCAAACATTGGCATGACGGGCCTTGCAAAAATATGTCAATGGCAAACTGGGTTTTGATATAAAGCGGAACTAAAGTTCATGTATGAAAAACCCCCCGTGTAGGGTACGTGATCGGTAGCCGTATCCAATGATGAGTTGGATGTGAACAAGGACGCAGATGGGAGAGAAGTGATTCATGGTTGATTACGCCACAAAATTTAGTCTGCACCGATACTTGGGTTATTTTAAAACCTTTGCTTTATTTATGGTTTTAGGGCCATTTTTGTCTGAAACGGCAATATCTGAAAATCTGAGTACGAAATCATTAAATATGGCGTTGTACTACGGTGCTGATGTACCTGTTGACGAACTGCAGGCATTTGATGTCGTTGTAATTGATCCACAGAGGTCGCCCATTCCGGCGCAAGATCTTGCACCTCATACTGTCTGGTTTGCCAGGCTTGATTTGCGCAGCTTGGCCACGGATTCATCTCAACCAGATGAGCAATGGCTGCGGCAGCAACTGCAACCCTTGTGGCAAAAAGGCTATCGGGGTTTTCTACTGGATGATGGCGCCGCGCTGTCCGCTGCCTCTGATGCCTCTGATGCCGCGGATGTCCGTCTGGAACGGCTGGTCGACGCCATTCTCCAGAATTATCCGGACGTCCGTCTGGTTCTGAAAAACCATCTTGCGCTCGCAGAACGCCTGCCGGGCAAATTGCAGGCTCTTGTTGTCGATGGCTTGTACCGCCCGAGCGATGTGGGTTCGCAAGCGTTGTCTGTAGCGGACCCGATGCGCAGCGATCTCCTCGCCCGCATCGATTCCCTGAAAAACCGCAGCGGCTTGCCTATTGTGGTCATTGATTATTGCCGTGCCGCGGACAAGGCCTGTCGCCGCGAGACGGCTGAGCGGATCAGGCGTGAAGGGCTGATGCCCTACGTCGCGGATCCCGCTTTTTCCATCGTCGGGATGGGCCGCCTTGAAGTGATGCCGCGCAAGGTGCTGATCGTGCACAGCCCAGGGGAAGGGGAGCCGCTGGACCGGGTGGCGGCAGTGCGGGACGTGTCGATGCCTTTGAATTACCTCGGGTATGACATCCAGTACGCCGACGTGAACAAACCCTTGCCTAGTCGCATTGGCACGGATCGCTATGCGGGCATCGTGGTGAGGATAGACAATGTCGTCAAAAAGCCGGATGCGTGGCGACGCTGGTTGCTGGCCCGGATGGCGGAAGGCATGCCGGTGGCCGTGCTGGGACAGTTCGGTTTTGTGGTTGATCATCGCAGCGCGCAAAAACTCGGCCTGGCGCTGGTTGCCGTGCCGCGTCCTCTGGATGTTCAGCCGCGCATTGTCGGTAAGGCCGCGATGTTGGGGTTTGAAATCATGCCGCCCGCGGACATACGCAATGTGCCGAATATACGCGTGCTTGCGGAAGGCCAGTCGCTGCTGCGTCTAGCTGCGGGCAATTACACGGTTGACGCTGCGGCCATCCTGCCATGGGGTGGATACACCCTTGATCCATATGGATTGGCCAGTCTGCCTGATAATCAGCAGATGCGCTGGGTGATTCAGCCTATTGAGTTTTTGACTCGGGCCTTGTCGCTGCCCGTGATGCCGATGCCGGATGTCACCACGGAGAATGGCCGTCGCCTGATGTTTGTGCATGTGGATGGCGATGGTTTCGCCTCCCGAGCCGAATTTCCCGGCCCGGATTATGGCGCGCAGGCATTGTACGACCAGGTGTTCAAGAGGTTTCCCATTCCTACCACTTTGTCTGTTATCGAAGGTGAAGTCGGCAAGGCGGGCTTGTACCCCAATTTATCTCCCCGTCTGGAGCAAATCGCCCGCCATATGTTCGCCTTGCCCAATGTGGAAATTGGCACGCATACCTTTTCCCATCCTTTCATGATGGAAATGATCGATGAGCGCGGAAAGCGCCTCCACGGCAAAGGGAAAGGCAGCGATGGCGATTTTGCGTTGAATATCCCTCACTACGAATTTGATCTGAATAGGGAGATTCAGGGCTCCATCGATTACATCAACAGCAACCTTGCCCCGAGTGGAAAACGCGTGGCGGTCGTTCAGTGGCCGGGCAATGCGGCGGCGTCCCCTTTCGCATTGCGCCTTGCTCATCAGGCTGGCGCGTTAAACATCAACGGGGGCGATACCAACATCACTCACAGCAATAAGAGTTGGTCCAATATCGCGCCGTATGGGGTGGCCAAGGGCAATGGTCCTGATGAGTTTCAGGTCTATGCTGCAATCATGGATGAAAATGTTTATACCAACGATTGGCGCGGTCCTTTCTACGGCTTCGATCGGGTGCTTGAAACCTTTTCGCTCACGGATAGCCCGTTGCGCTTCAAGGCCATCAATATTTACTACCACATGTATTCAGGCACCAAGTTGGCATCGCTCAAGGCCTTGATCAATGTGTATGAAGGGGCGCTGAAGCAGGCAGTTTTTCCGATTTACACTACGGACTATATCCGGCGGGTTCTGGACTGGAGACGAGTGGTTGTTGCCCGCGATGGCGACGGCTGGTTAGTGCGTTCAGGTTCAAGTTTGCGCCAGCTGCGCTGGCCGGGAAAGGGGGCACCCGATGTGCTGACAGCATCTGGCGTCAGCGGTTATGTGCCAGGTCCGGGAGGGCTTTATGTGCACATGGCAAGTGATGAGGCCCGGTTTGTTCTGAATGGAGCGGGCAAGGCTCCTTACATTAGCGCAGCCGCAGGTTTTGTGCGGGGATTCCAGCGCGATGCCCATGGAATCCAATTTGAGTTCGGGGGTTACTACAAAGCGGATGTCGTGGTGGCCAATGCTGCGGGTTGCAAGGTCTTAGTGGACGGCCAGCCAGTCAAAACCAGACTGGACAAAAACGGCCAGCTGCGATTTTCCGTGGCGGCTGCGCCGGCGCATCCGGTTTCTTATCATTTAATCAGGGTGACGCATGAGTAGCAAGCGAGAGCGGCTTTGCCCACTCTGGTTGTCCATTTTCATCGGCGTGGGCGTGATCTTGGCGCTAGTGGCCGCATATCCGCGCGGCGGTGTGCGGGCCTATGATTTGATGTCCCGTCCGCCCAGCGAGCTGTCGGTGGCTTATTTGGAAGCCTGGTTGCGGGTCAGGCCGGACGAGCCATCCTATCTTGAGCTGCTGGCCTCGCAGCATTTGCGACTGGGGCGTTGGGAGGCCGCCATGAGCGCGGCAAACAATCTAGCCCGGGTCGGCAGCGGCGAAGAACGTCAACGGGCGCTATTGCTGCAAGTAGATGCCGCAGAACAAATGGCTTATGCCGTATCGCCGCAGGACAAGCGCCGCGAAATGTATATGGCGTCATACCGCGTGCTATTGCAGCGCACTCTGCGCTATGAATGGGATGCGCAGGTTATGACGAGGCTTGCCACCCAGGCGACTGCCGCCGGCGCCGCGGATGTGATGCTGACCTATTACCATCGCCTGGCGGGGCGGGATCCTGGCCATGCGATGCTGTGGCAGGAAAAAATAGGCAAGCTGGCCTTATCGCAACGCGCGTATGAGCAGTCCGCCCAGGCTTTTTTTGCCGCATTTGAACATGCGGCGACACTGGAAGATAAGCGTCGCAATTTCATCGCCGGGCTGAAAGTGCTGGCATCGGCTGGGAAAATCGCCCAAGCGTGCGCGGAAGGTGATCGTCGCGGCGCAGCCATGATGAATGATCCTGCAAGCTTGCGCGTGTTGCTGGATCAGGCCCGTCAATGCGGTCGCCCGGACTTGTCCACGCGTTACGCTAAGGCTTTGACGCAATTGGTATTGCATACCGGCGGCGCAGCGACGCCCCGGCGCGAGGCCGAGCCAGCCCAGCGTGCGCAAAGCGCCCATAAGCTGGGCACGGCCAAGAGGCCGACTCCGTCCCCTTCGGCGGCGCCTGCGCAGCAAACCGGCGGGCTTGAAAGCGACCTTGAACTGGCATACCAGGCATTTATTGAAAGCGGCCAGCTTAACGATGCCCAAAGCATCGCTCAGCAAGCCTTGGGGCGCCATTTCAACATGGAGGTGTGGACAAAGCGTCTGGCGCAGGTCGCACAATGGAACAATCATCCCGACTTGGCTCTACGCGCCTGGCTGCAGGTTGCTCGCGGCACAGACAATGATGCCGCTTGGCAAAATGTATTGACTCTGGCTCCGCAATTGCATGACGACCAGGCTTATTTGGCTGCGCAAATGCACGCGGCGAGGGCCAAATCGGCGGATTTGTCGCAGAAAGTTGCTGTGGTAGACACTCTAGAGCGCTTGGGCAGGCCTGACGAAGCCTTGACATATCTGCAGCAGAACGCAGCTGGCTCCATGCGCAGACCTATGCTGGAGAAGCTGGCCGAAGTGGCCGAGCGCGTTGGGCAGGATGGCAAGGCGCTGGCGACCTACCAGACGCTGCAGTCCGAGTTTGGCCCGACTCCGGGCTACGCCATGCATATCGCAAATCTAGAATACCGGCATGGCGATTTTTCCGCAGCGCTAGATGCGCTGACTGCGGCGCGGGATATCAAGCAGGAGAAGGCGGATGCGGCCGCTTTTTGGCGCACCTACGCTCAATTGGCCCAACTGACGCAGCGCAGGCAGGATGTCGATTTGGGCAATGAGCGACTGATAGCCACCGGGCTGGCCACAGATGCCGACCTGCACGGGATGATCTATTCCTATCAAGATTATCCTCTGGATGCCGGACGCATCGCCGAGTTGGAGTTCCGGAAGAATGGCTCTGAAGCCGCTTTGCTCTTGGCATTGACAAACTATACGGCGGCGGCGGCGTGGCCGCGCATTCGAAACCTGTTGCACAAGCTGACGCTGGAGCAAGCGTCCATGCTGAGTCATTCAAGCGCCTTGCTGGCGGCGCGGGCCGAGTATTATCGCCAGCGTCAATACTGGAAAGGCGCGCTGGCTGATTTGCGGAGAGCCGTGCGGCAAGCGGACGTGACCGATGAAATCCGAGTGCAATACCTGTGGATGTTGGTAGATTTTGGACGCAACGATGAATTGACTGCAGCATTACATCGCTGGCGGGGGCAGGCCCAGGAGGACTCCACCTACTGGGGAGCGTATGGTGCCGGCGAATTGCGGCTTGGTCATGCGGCCAGCGCGCTGAGCTTCTTGCGTCGGCAGTCGACGCTGGCGGATGACGATCCTTTGTGGACGCTGTCGTTGGCTGAGGCTGAGGACGCTGCGGGCCATTCCATGGTGGCATGGACGCTCCGGAGCAAAGTCTGGCGCGAACTGCAAGCGAAAAGCCGCGATGGCGCCTCCGGTGACAAGCCAAACATCGATCAGCAGGGATATGCCGGTGATGACGGCAAAACCCCGCCAAAGCCGGCGGCGCAGCTGGAGACGCAGGCCGCCCGGGTGCGGCTGTCGCAGAGCTTTGCTGGAGGAGACTATTCTCGGAATCTGCTGGCTAGTTTGCTGAAACGGGATGGCGGGCAGCCCGCTCAATTGGCTGAAACCCTGCTGGACAGTACGCTGATACAGGCCTTGGGGTCGGAGGAAAACGAAAAAGGCGCGCCGCCAGCCGACGCTGCACCGCGAAAGCCTGCCCTGAGAGCAGTTGCCAGGGAGACGATGTTGGCGTGGGCGGTAAGCGGGGAATACAACGAACTTGCCCGCGCCTGGCTCACGCGGCAATACGCTCGCTGGTTGCTGCGGCCGGCGGATGCCAGGGCAACGCTGGCCATTGCGGATAATGACCGGGACACGCTATCGCGTATTCTGGATGGCGGCGATGGATCCATTCCGATAAGAAGTGCCATCGAGGCACTGGATCGGATCGGGCGCGTCCCGCAGGCGCAAACGTTGGCCTTCGATGCCCATGAGGGCGCTCCGGATAATGATGCCGCACATCAGACCATGTCGGATCTGTTGCTGAGGGACCCCCCGTCGTTCGGCGCGGACATCATCGCCGCTAAGCATAGCCCGGTGGATTCTCTGGATTACGTCCTGATCGGCAGTGTTCCACTCACTTCTCGCTATGGGCTGGGGCTCAAAGCCACGGACAGTGCGCAACATCTCAGTAGCGCGACCCAGCTAGCCTGGATTCCTTCTCACGATCGGATGTTGAATCTGACCGTCAGCGATGTGACGTCTGAACGCCGACTCGCCATAACGCTCGGCACAAGACAAGCGCTGAATTCGTTTGGCACCGCCAGTCTTTATGGCGAGTTCAACCGCGACGGCGCGTTGGGCATCACGTTCAATGCCGGCATCCGGCAATACGCCAACAATTCGGCTGAACTGAATGCCGCAGGCACCAAGGACATGCTGCGGCTGGGCTTGGATATGAGCAAGGATGCCAGATGGTTCTGGAGTGGCAGTTATGAGTTGGACCGCTTCCATGCCCAAGACGGCAGCTTCCTGGGCACAGGGTGGACTTTGTCCGGCAATGTCGGTTATCGGATCAGAAGCACTTATCCAGATTGGAGCATCCGTCTGGTTGGCGAACGCAGCGCATACGCGTCTAGCGACAGTCAGATTCCTTCGCTGTCCGTATTGTTGCCCCCAGGCCGCGCGCCGCAGACTTCTTATTTCATGCCTACTAATGCCACGCAGTTCGGCTTGATGATGGGTTTGGGGCTGGATCAACTCATGACGGCCCACAACCCAAGGGATGAGCCCCACCCATATTGGCGCAGCTGGCGGCCCTTCATGGATGCCGGCATCGTGCATCAGAGCGCGGTGGGCTGGCGTCCCGAGGCCAGCATCGGCATGTCGGGCCCTGTGGCGGGCAATGATCAGGCAAGGCTGTACTTTTCCCATGAGCCGGCGGTTGGAAGAAATGCGGCATCGACACAGGTGGGCGTGTCGTACCGGATGTTTTACTAAGTGTGGCGTGGCGAGATTAAGTCGCCGTCTTCAGGTGTATTCGAACATCGTCGAGTGAACGAAGGGCAAGGCTATGAAAATTGCATTTATGTGGAAGCGGGTGTTATCCCTGGTGGTACTGGTGTTGGCAGGATGTTCCACGATCAACACCAGTCAAGTTCCAACGTTTGCCAAAGGACAGTCGTGGGTGTTGCTGCCCATGGCGAATTTTACGGAAACGCCCGATGCCGGCGCCCGAGCGAGCAGCATCGCCCAGAGCATTATGCTCCAGCAGGGATTTGTTGATTTAAGAAATTATGAGGCGGAGGTGGATACCGCGGATATTGAATCCGACACCGACCGCCGGCAGGCCCGAGCTCAGTCGCTGGACTGGGCTCGCAAGAGCGGGGCTCGCTACGCCCTTGGCGGGGCGGTGCAAGAGTGGCGCTACAAGGTGGGTGTGGACGGCGAGCCGGTTGCTGGCGTGACCTTTGACGTGCTTGACCTGAACAGCGGCAAGGTGGTCTGGAGCGCGACGGGCAGTCGTAGTGGATGGAGCCGCTCCAGCCTGGCTGGGGTAGGGCAGACGCTGATCCAGCAACTGTTGGCGCCGCTCGCGCAGAAATAGGAGTGGCGAACGTGCTAACAGAAGCCAAGTCACAAGACAGGTCGCCGGGGCCGGCGGAACTCTCGGATCGCAAGACACCGTCAAGCGCTGGCTGGGTGGGCAAGCGGAATGCCAGGCAATCGGATCCGCAGGGTATTTCCCGCTTGTTTGGTCGGCTGCTGATTCCTCATGCTGGGCGGCCTGCGCTGCTGTTTGAGGTTGTCTTGATCATGCTGCTGGTTATTGGCCTGTTTTATATTCTTCAGCCAGGCGATCCCTTGCTGTTGGATAACCCGTTTCCGTGGATATGGTTGTTGCCGACCATCGTGGCGCTGCGCTACGGGGCCTTATTAGGCGTGGTATCGGGAATATGCCTTTTTGCGGCGTGGGAGTTTTTCTACCGGCAACATGCGGGAGGCGCTTTCCCGACCATGCTTTTTGTTGGCGGATTCACGCAAGTGGTGGTGGTGGGTCACTTTTGCGATTTGTGGGCAAGCCGCGCGATTAGCGAAAAAAGCATAAATGCCTATCTGCGGGATAGGCTGGTTTCCATTACCAATAATCACTACTTGCTCCGGATTTCACATGCCAAGCTGGAGAATGATTTTCTGTCCAGGCCTACCACCTTCCGTGATGCCATTGAGCACCTTCGTGCACTGGCCGCGCCAGCCAGTGATGCGGAGCAACAGCTGCTGCCTAATGCACAGAGCATGCTTGAGTTTGTCGCGTTGACTTGTCAAATTGAAGTCGCGGCGATCTATCCCGTGCGAGATGGCATGATCGTTGCTCAGTCTGTCGCGTATGTCGGCCATGATTTTGAGCTGGATTCGTATTCGCCAGTGTTGCGTCATTGCCTGGTTTATCAGGAGTTATCGCATCTTAAAGACTTGGAAGATGAAGAAGCAAAAGATCAATATTTGGCTTGCGCCCCTATCGTCGATGCCTCTGAACAGATGCTTGGTGTACTGGTCATCTCCAGGATGCCTTTTCTTGCGCTTAATTTCGATAACTTGCAATTATTATTAGCCCTACTGAACTACTATGCTTTTGGCGTTAACCACAAAGCGACGGTGGACGTGGTGCGCAACTTATTACCTGACTGCCCTTATTCGTTTTCGCTGGAGTTGGGGCGTCTGAGCCGCTTAAAAAGCCTGTATGGAATACAAAGCGCGATGCTGGGGCTGGCGTTTCCATCCGGCGATGAAGGTGAACTATTGTTTAACCAAGCCATGCGTTTACGGCGCGCGCTTGATTCAATCTGGACTCCCGAGATCGAAGGTCGCCACGTAATGATCGTGTTGATGCCATTAACGCCTGCAGAGGGTGTGGAAGGGTATTTGGAGCGTTTTCGGGATGTATTGAAAGAGCAGTTTGCTATTGATCTGGATAACGCGTTGATTATACGCAGCAAAATGGTTGATGGTGATGATCCCGGGCATGGTCTGCAGAAACTTCTCCAGCATTGCCAGCATCATGGTTAAGTTTATCTTTGCTCTTTTATTCGGGCTGTTGGCTATTTTTGTGCAATGGCACGTTATTGTGCTGTCCATTACCTCGTCGGATATGCCAAATAGTCTGTTGATGATTGTTTTATGGCAGATATTAGCGGCATCGCTTTCTGCTGGCAGCGTGGTTTTTGCTATGCCCATTGATTTCACTGGGTACAGGATACAACAATTTTTACATGTATTTTCTCTTTGCTTGTTCATGCCCATAGTGGGCGTCTTGCTGTTTTTTTTCGCCTATTTTCTAGTGCCTGCACTATTCAAGCAATTTTCGCACTCTGTTAGCCTGGACCAGGTGGAGCCAGCCGAATACATCAGTCACTTGGCCTCCAGTGTCAATCATGGCTCCGGCAGTCACCTGAGATCTCGTCTGAAAAATACAGATGTTTCGGATGAGGACCGCTTGTCCGCGTTGGTTTCGATGCAATTCATGCCGTCTTATATTATCGGCGATCTACAGCATGATTTGCTATCGGATCCCGTTGAAGAAGTGCGCTTGCTTGCTTACGGCGTGGTCGATAGCGCAGAGAAAAGCATTACGCGGAAAATAGTTGCTGCCCGGGGGCAGTTGGATCAGGCCGACGAAGATGGTTTGAGAGCCGATATTTGTACACGATTGGCTGAGCTGTACTGGGAGTTAATTTATCAGAATTTAGTAAGGGGCGAAGTGCGTAGCTTCACGCTGGAATGCGTGGAAAGATACGCCCGTTTGGCTTTGCAGTATAGCCAAGAAATTGCGGCTATGTGGTATTTGCTAGGGCGTTGCGCATTGCTGCACAGTAATATTGAAGAGAGCAAGGTTTGTTTTGCTCAGGCACTTCGAAATAATTTCCCGGAAAGTCGCTTGTTGCCTTGGCAGGCGGAAGTTGCATATTTGAAACAGGATTATGCTCAGTTGAGAAATCTATTAAATATGCTGGGTGAAGGAATCAATATGACCTCCATTCAGCATGTGTCACGGTACTGGTTAACATGAGTGTAAATATGCAACCAACAGCCAAGTCTGCCGATATCGCCCTGCTGCTCGAAGGCACATTCCCCTACGTCAGGGGAGGCGTATCGGCGTGGGTAAATCAGATCATTCGAGCTTATCCAGAGTTTACCTTCGCCATTGTTTTTATTGGCAGTCAGCGCAGCGATTATGGTCAGCAATATTACAAGCTGCCAGATAATGTTGTTCACTTCGAGGAACACTACCTCTACGACTTTGTTCAGCCAGCGCTGTTGCATGGCATGGGGGAGGAAGCCTTGGATAATGCCCAGCTTTCTAAAATGCATGATGCATTCAGGAATAATCATAATTTGGCCTACATCGGAAAAATGGTGCGCCAGATTATTCCAATGCTCTCTGAGAGCAGAGCGCTGAGCGAGCAACAATTTCTGCGTGGCCGCCATTCTTGGGAATATATCTCGGCTAGCTATGAAAAACACTGCCGTGATCCATCATTTACGGATTATTTCTGGACTGTGCGCATTATGCATAAGCCGATATGGCAGCTGGCTCGCATATGTGAAAATTTAATACCTGCGCGTATATATCATACGGTCTCGACCGGATACGCCGGCTTTTTGGGAGCATTGTTGCACCATCGCTCGCATCGCCCATTATTGGTATCTGAGCATGGGATTTACACTAAAGAGCGAAAAATTGACTTGCTGCAAAGCGAGTGGATTCGGGACAATCGCGGCGTGTTCGAAAAAGACATCTCTCAAGTCGGTTATTTTCAGGATTTGTGGATTCAATTCTTTCATGCCTTGGGGCGAGTGTGTTACGACGCGGCTTCTGAAATTACGGCGCTGTACGAGGGAAACAGATTGCGCCAGCTGGCGGATGGCGCTCCGGAGTACAAGACCCGAAATATTCCGAATGGGATACCGGTTGAGCGATTTTCTCCTTTGCGCGATTTGCGACCCTCAAGCGTGCCTTTTGTGGTGGCACTCATCGGCAGGGTGGTACCCATCAAGGATATCAAGACCTTTATTCGTGCGGTTTTTATTGCAAGCCGTCAGCTTCCACAATTGCAAGGGTGGATTGTTGGACCTGAAAGCGAAGATCCTGAATACGCTCAAGAGTGTCGCGATTTGGTGAGCAGTCTTGGTATGGAGAAAAATCTGAAATTTATGGGTTTTTGCAATGTGGACGAATTGTTGCCGAAGATAGGGTTGGTAGCGCTTAGTTCGATTAGCGAAGCTTTGCCATTGGTTATTTTGGAAGCCTATGCCGCGGGTGTGCCGGTAATCAGTACAGATGTCGGATCTTGCCGGCAGCTGATTGAAGGACTGTCCGAAGAGGATCGCGCGCTTGGCCGGGCCGGTCGCGTAGTGCAGATCGCGAATCCTGAGCAGCTTGCTCAAGCCATCTTGGAATTATTGAATCAGCCGCAGGAGTGGAAAAGCGCTCAACAAGCAGGCATTGCTCGAACGGAGCGCTATTACACCAGTGCTTTGATGGAGGAAAGTTATCGCCAGCTTTATCATCGATTACTCGCTCTTCCGGATGCGGTTGATGAATAAGGAGATCAAGTATGGCCGGGATAGGTTTTGAGCTGCGGAAAATATTGCGGCACGATAATTTGAGCAGCACTTTGGCCGCTTATGCTTATGCGGGCGCTATCAGCGCAGGACCACTAATCCTCTCAACGATAGGCATGCTGCTGATCGGGATATTCAGCCTGAGCATGGCTCGATCACATGTGCAAATTGTGCAGTTCCAGATGTCGGTCACTTATCTGATAGCATTTAGTTTGATCGTTACCGGTGTGTTGCAGTTATCGTTTACCCGCTTTGTGTCTGATCGTTTGTTCGAAAGACAGTTCAATGCTGTCTTGCCGAACTTCAATGCCGTGACATTTTTGACAACGATAGCGACTGGATTAATAGGTCTGGCATTGGCGCTCACGCTATTTCGCGGCGAATCTGTTTTGTATAGGCTGCTGATGCTGATTGGCTTTGTCATTATCAGCAATCTCTGGATTAGTGTCATTTTCCTGACCAGTATCAAGCAATACAAGGCAATTCTGGTAATTTTCTTTATTGGCTATGCTATTGTCGTTTTGCTGGCCTTGCGGCTAAGCGCTTTTGGCCTGGAAGGTTTGCTTGCAGGCTTTGTTGCTGGTCATGCGGTATTGCTTGTCGGCATGGTCTGCCTAATTCATCGCAATTACACAGCAACGGATTATCTCTCTTGGCAAGTATTTGACCGTCAGTTCTCCTATCCTAGCCTGATGTTTGTCGGCGTCTTGTTCAATCTCGGCATCTGGCTGGATAAAATCATGTTCTGGTATGCGCCGGCAACCGGCCAAAGGGTGATCGGCCCTTTGTACGAGTCGGTGATATATGATATGCCGGTATTCATTTCCTACTTGTGCGTTATTCCGGGTATGGCGGTTTTTCTACTCAGAATCGAAACTGATTTCGTTGAACATTATGATGATTTTTATAACTCAGTGCGCAATGGCGGCACGCTTAAACGCATTCATGAGTGTCGAGATATGATGGTGAACAGTGTGCGTACTGGCTTATACGAAATATTGAAGATACAGGCGCTGGTGACGCTGCTGATTTTTTCATTTGGCGATAAGTTGTTGCAATTTCTTGGTATTTCTGTGTTGTATGTGCCGCTTATGCGAATTGACGTGATATCAGCCAGTTTGCAAGTGCTTTTTCTCGGGATCCTGAATATCTTCTTTTATCTAGACAAACGCTTAGTGGTGTTTTTTTTGGTTGCATCATTCGTATTGATGAACGGGCTATTTACATGGCTAACTTTGTTGATTGGCCCCAATGCCTATGGCTACGGTTTTGCGGCTGCCTTGCTTTTGGTGGTATTGGTGTCTGTGCATCTATTGGATCATTGTTTTGATTCACTGGAGTACGAGACTTATATGAAGCAGTAGTATATTTGATAAGACATATCTTTTGTATCTATCTGATGAAAAATAACTTATTTCTGCGTTGCTTGTCCGGCGCTATTGGCTTGATGTGTGCTGGGTTATGTCAAGCCGCCGAGTCTGATGCGCCGCCATGGAGCATTGCCTTTTACTACGGCAAAGCTCCTCAAACCGCATTGCTGTCTCGTTTTGATATGGCTGTTATTGAACCAGATAATGGTTTTGATCCCAGAGGCGATGCCGGTAGCACACGATGGCTGGCTTATGTCAGCGTGGGGGAGGTGATGCATTCACGGCCTTACTTCCGGGATATTCCTAAAAGTTGGATTGTAGGGCGTAATCAGGAATGGCAGTCGGAAGTCATTGATAGCAGCGCTGTAGGGTGGGCAGAGTTCATTGTCAGCCGCATCATTGCGCCTTTGTGGCGAGCGGGCTATCAAGGTTTTTTTCTCGACACGCTGGACTCCTATCAACTGGTTTCGAGAAATGATGAAGATAGGCAGCGCTATCAGCAGGGTTTGGTAGCGATCATACAGTCGATTCATCGCAACTACCCGCAAGCCAGGCTGATTTTGAATCGTGGCTTTGAGCTGCTGCCCAAGGTGCATGAGCAAGTCTACGCCGTTGCATTCGAGTCCTTATTCAAAGGCTGGAGCGAAGCAAAGCAGAGTTATGTCGATGTGCCGGCTGACGGCAGGGAATGGTTATTGGCGCAGGTCAAGATGGTGAAAAGCTACGGAGTGCCGGTGATTGCTATTGACTATTGTCCACCTGCGGATGTGTCTTGTGCAAAATTGACTATACTTCAGATACGTAAGTTGGGCCTGATTCCTTATGTGACGGACGGTGGGCTTAGGGTGATAAATCCGGCGTCGTTACCCTAGTGTTAATGATGGTTTTTATAGTATCTGATGACGAATTTCTTTTGGATAATTATTAATGGCTAATATTCTTGTTACTGGTGCTGCTGGATATATTGGATCTCACACCATGGTGGAATTATTTTCGGCAGGCCATCAGGTTATTGCTATTGATAACTTGATAAATAGTAAACTCGAAGCCCTTAAACGCGTTGAGCAGATATCGGGTCACAAAATTCAATTTTATCATGCGGACATTGCTGACAAGGCAGTATTGCAGAAAATTTTTTCTAGTCATTCAATTGATGGAGTAATCCATTTTGCTGCGCTCAAATCAGTGAGCGAGTCGATATCGAATCCTTTGCGTTACTATCAAAATAATGTTAGTGGCACACTGAGCCTGCTAGAGTCGATGCAGACTGCGGGTGTACATTGTATAGTGTTTAGTTCTTCGGCAACCGTGTACAAAGATGCCGGTGGTGTGGCCTTGTTGGAGGATTGCCCTCTAGGACCGGGCAATCCGTATGGCCAGAGTAAGCTAATGGTGGAGAATATTTTGCGTGATGTGGCGAGGAGCGAAGTAGGCTGGCGAGTTGCCCTTTTACGCTACTTCAATCCTGTCGGTGCGCATGAGAGTGGAATGATTGGCGAGGATCCCAATGGTGTCCCAAATAATCTGATGCCATATATTAGCCAAGTAGCTGTGGGGAATTTAGCTGAACTCAAGGTCTATGGTGACGACTATCCTACTATTGATGGCACAGGAGTGCGTGACTATATTCATGTCGTGGACTTAGCAA
The DNA here is from genome assembly GCF_000711885.1 of Chromobacterium haemolyticum DSM 19808. Classification (GTDB taxonomy): domain Bacteria; phylum Pseudomonadota; class Gammaproteobacteria; order Burkholderiales; family Chromobacteriaceae; genus Chromobacterium; species Chromobacterium haemolyticum. The sequence continues at coordinate 25,618 of NZ_JONK01000026.1, read as the reverse complement.
TTGCTCATGTCAAGGCCCTAGATATATTCACTGGCGAGCCAGAAGTTGTTACCCTCAACCTAGGTACTGGGCAGGGTTATTCGGTCTTGCAAACTATCCATGCTTTTTCCAAAGCTTGCGGTCGTAACATTCCTTATCGCATAGTTGAGAGGCGTAGTGGTGATATTGCTTGTTGTTATGCCAATCCTGCGGCTGCAGAGCAGCGCCTTGGTTGGAAAGCCGAGCGTAATCTAGAGGAAATGTGTCGGGACAGCTGGCGTTGGCAGCAGGATAATCCGTCTGGTTATCTGGATTGATGATCTGCAAATGGTTAGGGAGGGGCTGAAAACCTACCCTGTGGAAAAAAGCAATTTCTTGCAGGCGCTCCGGCTGCAAGGCATCTGCTTGGCTTTGAGGGTCGTCAGGGGTTCGTGTTAATGCTGCATCCATGGCAAAATAAATATACAAGTAAAAAGCCCGCAAGTGCGGGCTTTTTAAAGACTGAATCAGTCAGAAATTATGTCATTAAAAAAATGACATCATTTTGTGGAGCAGTCGCTAGCGTTCTTGGATTGTTTGTGTGCCAGCTCACTACTTTGCAAAGCTTTGGCAGAATTGGCTTTTGCCTCATCCAATTTTTTACTGTCATGATGGTCGGCAGCCTTCAGATGAAGGTCTGCGCAAGCCTTATGCTCTGTTGCTGCAGCCTTGTGGGCATTGCTGGGGTTGGTATTTTCGGGTGACATGATAATTCCTTTGGCGTGGTAAAAGAAGGTTGTACCAAAAACACATCGATGGCGATCTGAGTTCAGCACCTAAACAGTATTGCTCTATTCCCGCACCACCTCTGTACTCTGGCTAACATAATTCTGAATTAGAAATAAAAATAGATTCAAAAATTATGACTGATTGAATGCTTGGCTATAGATGCTTGGACTGTCCCCGCTTCTGTAGGCAATCCTGCCCTATTAAATAATGCCAGAACTCACTGAGTTAATGCGAATACTCAGTCTCACCGTTAAGGAGTCTTATGTCATCAGGCATCAGTTTCTGTACGCAGACGCACACAAGATTGCGGAGGGGCTAATGCATGATGCTTTGATAGGTGTGGCAATTTCTCGCGTAGCAACTGCAGGCTGAAGCCTCCAGTCCGCTGCGATCACGTACCGTCAGCGTACCACGGTGGTACTCGATCAGTCCGCTCCGCTGCAACAAGCCGGCTGCCATGGTGACGCCGACCCGGCGTACACCAAGCATGATGGAAAGAAATTCATGGGTTACATGAAAACTATCCGAATGCACGCGGTCCTGGCTCATGAGCAACCAACGGGCCAGACGCTGGTCGATCTGATGAAAGCGCATGCAACTAGACGAGGTGGCCAATTGCAGCATCTGTACATATAGGTAACGGTTAAGCATGCGCTGTAGTGCCTTGCTGCGCAGCAACTCCTGGCTGAATGCACTGGCACTCATGCGTAGCACTGCTCCCGACCCTTGCACTAAGGCATGCAGAGGTTCGGTAACCTGACCCAGTGCCAGTTGCGAACCGAGCATGCCTTCCGTGCCCACCATGCCCACTTCCAGCCGCAATTGTCCCTCAACCTGAGCCACCTGGGAAATGAAGCACCCAGTAGGGAAGTAGACGTAGCGGGTTTTGTCGCCAGCGGCGCATAGGATTTCAGATAGCGTCAGCTCGACTAGTTTGCAATGTTCAAGCAGATGCAACTGATCAGTACGTGGCAATAACTCTATTAAGTGGTTCTGGATAGCTGGCACGGCGTGCTCCGGTGCATGATGGACACCCTCTTGCCGACGAGTGCTGACCGATGGTGCGTATGGCTAACGTTTCCTGCGCATCAAGATACCGAGGCTACCGCTCGCAGTGTTGGCCGACTGTCTGCCAGCGTACTCAAGAGAACATTCTGCGTAGTTCAGGTGGCGAGGCAATTGGGCAGCAGGCGGTCATACTCATTTTTGACCACGGCATAGCATTCGCAGGTACGGCCCTCCAGCCCGGCCCGGTCGAGAATCGTGATATGGCCACGGGTATAGCGAATCAATCCGGCATGTTGTAGTTTGAGCGCGGCTTCGGTAACCCCCTCGCGACGGACTCCCAGCATGTTTGCGATCAGTTCCTGAGTCATAATCAATTCATTGCCTTGCAAGCGGTCCAGGCTAAGCAGGAGCCAGCGGCACAGTTGCTGGTCAAGCGAGTGGTGGCGGTTGCAAACTGCTGTTTGGGTCATTTGGGTAATCAGGGCCTGAGTGTAGCGCAGCAGCAAGTGCAACACCGGACCGCCGAGGTCGAATTCTTCTTTCATGGCCTGTGCTTTGAGCCGGTACCCTTCTCCTGCGCTTTGCACCACTGCTCGACTCGGCGTGGATTCTCCGCCCATGAATAGAGAGATGCCGATAATGCCCTCGTTGCCGACAACGGCAATTTCCGCCGACGCGCCACTCTCGGTCACAAACAGCAGCGACACGATGGAGGAGCAGGGGAAGTAGACGTGGGTCATGGTTCTCCCGGATTCGTACAGCACTAGGCCCAGAGGCATAGCGATGGGTTCCAGCTTGTGCTCCCAGCGTAACCACTCCGCTTCGGGCAAGGAGGCCAACAATAGATTCCCTCGCGGATTTGACGTGCTAATCATCAGCATCTCCGGCAAATGGCTCTTGAATGTGCGGATGGTGTCATGCCATGTTATTTGAGGTTATAACTTTTCAGGCTTGACATCTGTACGCTGTCGAACATACTGGGCCTGCAGATGCGTCTGCACATATTCGCAAACACTCTTCAGGAGGAGATCAGGCGCTTGTCCGTTGTAGCGGCTCGGTGCCTCTACTACTAAACGGATATCATCGACATAGCGACAATAGTCTACGAGCTTAATTTCTCCATCGAGCATTTCACCGTCGAGCGAAACCTGGTTCAGGCGTTGGTCCAATCCAATCAGGTAGGCGTTGGCCAAGAATCCTGAAGCAACTAGGCCCTGCGGCAAACCCAGTGGCAGGCCATTCTCTGATTGGTTTCCTTTATCAGTGGCGTATGCGCGTGTTCATCATGGCGCCAGTGCCAACTGAAGATACGCTCAACATACTCCCAGAACTGCTCGTCCGGAGCCAATCGTTCGGGCAGGCCAAATTTCAGCCGATGAGCTGTTTCAAGCCGCACGAGCTCGCGCCTTAGCGCTACGGAATCGACTTGGTCAAAGAAGGATTTGAGATCAAGAGACACCACATACAATTCTCGCTTACCAGTGGGAGTGAGGTTTTGTTGGGCGCATACTTGCCTGGGCCGTACGAGAAAGGTAGCCCTGCCTTCTATTGCTAGTAACTAGAATTCTCTCCAAGACGGTTACAGGGATATTTTTCATAAATTACACTTGTAAAATCAATGACTTATGAATTTTTGGAGCGTGTCACTCTATATTGTGGGGAAAATCGCAACTTATGCGTAAATTGCAGGTGAAAATCGCAGCTTTTGCCGGCAATTAGTCGCAGCTTATGCTGGTTAGGGTGTTCATAAGGTTTTGATTTTTATAAGTGTTGAGTCGCAGCTTATGCTGTCACCCACAAATGGCCCCGGCGTTTGCCGGGGCCATTGTCGTTTGGAGCAAGCGTCAATACAGCCCGTGTTGAACCGCCTTGCTCCGGCACAGCACATAGGGCAGGCCGTTGGGTTTTCCCGGGAAGGGATAGCTTTCGCCCACCTTGCTCAACATCGCCGCGCTGCTGCTTTTGCGCTGGGTTTTCTTGATCGCGCTCTTGATGGCGGCGGCGTCGCCGTCCACGAACAGGGCCAGGAAACCGCCGTCCGCCTCGGACAACTGCGCCGAGCGAATCGGCAAATCGCCGTAGTCATAGCCGCTGGGCAAGGCCAGCTCATGTTCCCATACCTGGTTGGGCGTTGAGCCGGTGGCGGCGGCCAGCAGTTTGGCGACGCCGTTGTCGCTCAGATTGAGATTGTGGCAGCTCAGCTGCGCCGCCAGGGCCTTGTTCTTGCCGGCGCCGGCTTGGGCGCCAGCGGCGGTTTTGGCCTGGCGATAAACGCCGTCGAAGGGCACATCGCCAAAGGTGCTGGCGCAGCGGTCCATCTGCACTTGCACTGCGGCTGTTTGGGGCTGCACGCTCATCGTGCAGATGCCCTCGCTATAGCGCCACTGCCCGCCATTGGCCTGCAATTGCCCCCTGCCGGAACCGGAGCGCAGTTGGCCGGGTTTGCCTTTTTGCATGACTTCCAGTTCGAACTTGCCGTTGGGGCGTATGGTCAGCGTGCGTTCGAACTGTTTGTCGGAGCCGTCGTAGACGCCGGGGGTAAGCGGGACTGCGGCGCCGTCCGCGGCGGGGTCTTTCTGCAGCGCCTTCTTGATGCCGTCCTTGAGGATGGCGCCCAGGTCGAAGGTTTCGGCGTGGACCGCCAGCGGCAGCGCGGCAGCCAGCGCCAGCGTGGCGGCGAAGCGGTTACGGTTTGAATGGGTCATGAAAGAGGCCGTTTAAGTGGCGTTGCGATGAAATGAGGTGCTGGCGTATGCCTTGATTATTTAAATTTATCAGGACACTAGCATGCTGAATCGCTAAGAACAACTTGGCGGCAGCGTGATAAAAACCACGAAGCGGACAAACTGGCCTAAGTGCGTGTTCAAAGTCTCGCGCACATACGGTGCGCGCCCGGCAAGTCCTCATCCAGAGGATGGGCTTGGCGGGCGCGGTTTGCGGCGGCGCGTGGTAGCGCGCCGGAAGGGGGGCGCTTAGGCCAGGTCGGAAATCACCAGCATGGCGATGTTGAAGTAAATCACCAGACCGGTGCCGTCGATGAAGGTGGCGATGAAAGGCGCCGACACCACGGCCGGGTCGATGCGCATTTTCTTCAGCAGCATCGGAATGATGGAGGAGACGATGGCGCTCCAGATGGTGATGGCGATTAGCGTCAGACACACCACCAAGGCCACTTCGTTGCCCACCCCCAGCATCCAGGCCCGTATCCAGGCCACCATGCCGATGGCCAGCGCGATCATGAAGGACGTGGTCACCTCTTTGCGCAATACCGTGCCGATGTTGCGCAGGCTGACTTCGCCCATCGCCATCGCGCGCACCAGGGTGGAGGTGATCTGGGTACCGCTGTTGCCGCCGGTGCCGATCAGTAGCGGGATGAAGAAGGCCAGCGCGATGGCGGCTTCCAGCTGTTCTTCAAACACTTGCAGGATGGTGCTGGTGTAGGCTTCCGCGAAGAACAGCAGCAACAGCCAGGGCAGGCGCTTTTTCCACAAGCTCCATGGGGAGCTTTCCAGGTAGGAGGTTTCCAGCGGCAGGCTGGCGCCCTGGCGTTGAGCGTCGTCGGTGCCTTCGTCGCGGATCAGCGCGGCGATTTCCTTTTCGTAGAGGGCGCCCAGCAGTTTGCCGCCGCTGACCACCGGCGCGAGATCCACGCCCTTGTCTATCAGCTCCGGCACGATGTCGCGGCGCTGTTGGTTAGGCTCGACGACAAAGGAGGTGGGGCCCATCAGCGCGGAAACCGACAGATTCAGGTCCGTTTCGGTCAGCAGGCGCTTGACCGAGAGCTGACCATGCAGGAAGCGGCTGCCGTCTATGACGAAAATCTGGGCGGGAATGTCTTCGTCGCGCAGCTGTTTGAGCATGTGCTCGCGCGCTTCGCTGACTTTCATGTCGCGGCTGAGGGTGATCAGCGAGTCGCTCATGTAGGAGGCGACGGTTTCTTTCAGATTGACTTCGTTTGCCTGAGCGGTAGGCAGGGTGATGCTTGCAAAAGACATTTTGAGGTATTCCCCGTTAGCTGTTTTATAACCACAAACAGTTGTCACAATGGGGGCGTAAACCAGAAGAGAGAGTGCAGAAAAGCTATCTCCGCGTCTAAGTTTTGGCACTATGCAACGTATCCCGCTTGCATGCGGGAAGTCACTTTGGGCTATACCTTAATCCGATAAAGCCTGTCCTAACCTTGGGCGTCTCTCGACGTCGTCAGATCAGTGACCTGTGTTTGCATAGGAGCCTCGCCGAACGAGACACTGCATCTGAGAACCGTTGATTTTTGCCCGCAGGCCGTGTGGCGGCTTGGGCTGGATCATGTATGCGGCTCTGAATGGAAGGCCGGGCTTGCTGCCGGGCGGTTCCTGCGCCGGACTCGACACCGCTCTAGTGGCGGCGCGTCGCGTTGGGCGCGGTTTTACTGGATGATCACCTCCCTGTTTTGTAGAACCACGGTTTAGAACCTGTTCAATGCCAGCCGCGCTTCGTGAGACATGGCACGGTGAGACCGAAATGCTGATGTACCGCATGTACATTCCGCTTCTTCAGCCACATTGCCTTATCTCGTTCCTGCTCAAGAGACTTTGAACATGCTTTATAGGGAGCGCGGGCGGGCGGCGTGCGCCGCCTGCCTGCGCCGTCTTCGTCGCGACGGGTGTCATGGTGCAGTGCAATAGCGCCGCGACGAATAACGGTTATGAAAGAATGGTTATCAAGTAGTTCCGTAATTTTTCACAGTTTGTGTAATAAAACTGGTTTGCATGGAAATTTTCCACAAACATGCCATGCGGCCGCAGGTCTGATGCCAATTACATGTGTTTTTCAAATTGGCTGACCAGGCGGCGCAAATCGCTGGCGGTGGTCTGCAGCTTCTGCGCCACTTGCAGGGTAGCGGCAATGCTGTGGCTGTTTTGTTCGGTGAGCGTGCTCATGGTTTCCATGTTCTGAGCCACTTCGGTGGAAGCGGACGACTGTTGTTGCAGCATATTGGCCACGCTGGAGGACGACTCCGCCACCTTCTCATTGGCGTTGCGGATTGCCTCCAGCCCTTGGGCGGCCGCTTGTATGGTTTCCTCGGCGGTGTGGACTTTGTTCACCGCGGCCTTCACTTCTTCCAGCGCCTCCTGCGAGCGTTCGCGCAGGAAGGACACCGATTGTTCGATCTCCAGCGTGTTGCCGGCGGTGCGTTCCGCCAGCTTGCGCACTTCGTCGGCCACCACGGCGAAACCGCGGCCTTGCTCGCCGGCGCGCGCCGCTTCTATCGCCGCGTTCAAGGCTAATAGATTGGTCTGGTTGGCGATGTCCTTGATCACGCCGGTGACGGTGTTGATCGATTCCACCGATTGCTCCAGCTTGATGATGATGTCGCGCGTGCAGGACACCTCGCTGACCACCGCCTGAGCCGCCTGACGGGTGTCGCTCATCTGAGCTTCGCCCTGGCTGGCCAGCTCGGTTGCTTGGTCTGCGAACTCGGCGCCGGTGCGGGTGGACTGCGAAATCTCGTTGACCGACACGGACAGCTGCTGCAAGGCGGCCGCCACCCGGGTGATGCCCTCCAAAGTGGTTTCACCGCGGGCGTTCAACGATTCGGCTTCGGCGTGGGTGGCTGTGGCGGCCTCGCTGACGTCCTCGGCGCCGGCGACGACATCGGCGAGAATGGCGCGCAAATGGATGCGCAAGGTTTCCATTTCATCCAGCACCGCGCGGGGTTCGCGCGGGCCGGAGGCCGGTATCTGGGTACTGAAGTCGCCTTCGGCCAGCCGCATCAGCGCGTGCCGCGCCGCGTCTATCGGCCGTGCCAGCCAACGCCCGGCCAAGTAGGCGGCGGCCAAGGTCCATGCCGCCGCCAGCGCCAGCAGCGTCAGGCGCAAGGCGCCGTCGCTAGCCGCGCCGCTCAGGATCAGGGCCGCGGAGGGCAATTGCGCGCATAGTAAAAGCCAGGCGGTTGCCGGCGGGGCGGCGTGACGAGTTTCTGGAAACGCTTGGCGGCGCTCGCGGACACGGGCGTAAAGTTGTTCGGCGTCGATGGTCTGTTGTTTGGACGGCGCGCTGCGCACCGACATATAACCCACTGGCCGGCCGCCTTCGCAGATCGGCGTGACGTAGGCTTCCACCCAGTAGAAATGCCCTTGCTTGGTGCGATTCTTGACCAGTCCCTTCCATGGGCGGCCGGACTTGATGGTGGTCCATAAGTCGTCGAAAGCGGCTTGAGGCATGTCCGGGTGGCGCACGATATTGTGCGGCTGCCCAATCAGCTCTTCTTCGCTGAAACCGCTAATGTCGATGAAGGCGCGATTGGCGTAAGTGATCTGGCCTTTTAGATCGGTCTTGGTGACGATGGGACGGTGGGGCAGCAAGAATACCTCGGTGCCATCCACGGGAAGGTTGCTTCTCATTGCCGGACCTCCTGCTTGACGTAGCCGGAAAACGGCGCGGGAGGCGGGTCGGCGTGACGGTCCGCCAGCGGCGCCGGTGGTGATCATTCAATTCGGGTCAACCCAGGCGAAATCCGTTCTTCGCCGCGCTATTTGATTGATTGAGATGAAGTTTCGCCTTGGTGGCCCCCAATGGTGATATAGAACAAAAGCGCAGCGTCATGCGGCAAAGTTTGATGCGGTTTTGATAAAAGTGAAAATCCATGTCTGAAAATTTCATGGCAGATTCAGCATCTTCCTATTTCTTTCGCTGGAGCCGGCTGAGGAGAATAGCGCTCCAACTGGGACAGAGAACATGCCATGGAATCTATAAGCTCCAAACCCTGCCCGGCGCCGATGCGGGTCTTGATCGTGGACGATCACGACGTGCAACGCTGCGCCCTGAGCCAGGCTTTGCGCCATGTGGGAATCGAGCGCATCGATGAGGCGTGCGACGGCGCCGGCGCGCTCGAACAGCTCAAGCGGCATCGCTATGATTTGATGATCAGCGACCTCAACATGCCGGGAATGGACGGCATCCTGCTGCTGCGTCATCTGGCCGACTTGCAAGCGGTGCCGCCCATCGTGTTCAACAGCTCGCTGTCCAAGGACATGCTGATGGGCGCTTATCGCGTGGCGGCGTTTCACAATCTGCCGGTGATAGGCAGCTTGAACACCCCTTTGTCCATGGAGCAATTATGCAAGCTGTGGCAGACGGTGGCGCGGAAGCCTGCATGGGACGGCGTTACGCCGAGGTTTGATCGGCAGGAGCTGGAGCGGGCGCTGCGGCGTGGAGAAATCCTGCCCTGGTATCAGCCGCAGGCGGACCCGGGTTTGTTGAGAGTGATGGGGGTGGAGGCGCTGGCGCGCTGGCATCATCCCGAGTTGGGCTTGCTGGAGCCGTCCGCGTTTTTGCCCGGTCTGGAGCATTATGGCCTGGACGAGGACTTGTTTTTCGCTATTTTCCGCTTGGCGGCGGAAGATTATCGTCGTTGGAGCGGGCAAATGGCCTTGTCCGGTTTGAGGGTCTCGATCAACCTCACCGCCAGCCAGTTCTGTAACCCTGAACTACCGTCCAGCCTGGCCGAGGCGGCCGAAGAATTGGGCATGGCCCCGGCCTTGTTGACGCTGGAGCTGACTGAAACCCAGCGGCTCAAAAACATCTATCAGGCGCTGGAAAACGTGATACGGCTGCGCATGGCCGGTTTTCGCGTTTCCTTGGACGATGTGGGCTGCGGTTACAACGGTTTGGAATATCTGCGCGAGCTGCCGGTCAGCACGATCAAGATAGACCGCGCGCTGGTGGCCGGCGCTGCCGGCGACAGCGTGGCGAGAGAAATCCTTGAATCCACCATCCGGCTGGCCAAGGACCGCAATATCCAAGTTGTGGCGGAAGGCATTGGCGAAGAGACGGATTTGCGATTGATGCTGCGCTTGGGGGTGGATTACGTACAGGGCTATCTGCTGGGCTGGCCGATGCCGGCAGACGAAGTGCCCGAGTATTTGCGTCGACGCGGACAAGGTTAGTTCAGAGGATCAACCCGGTTTGCCGTCGGCTCGCCGCCGCCAGTAGCTGGGCATGAAAGCGCGGCCCCAGGCCGCCAGCGTCAACAGCCAGCCCATGGCCGCCGCGCCGTACAGCCAGCCGGACCAGACGCCGGGCAGCATTTCAGTGGCTACCCGGGTCAGCGCCAACCAGTGCGCGGCCAGATAGAGCCGCCACAAGCCGGGGCCGGCTTGCAAAGGCTGGCCGGAGTGGCCCAGCGTCACGCGCGACACAAAGGCGATCATCATGGTCAGAAAGAAGCCGACGGTGACGGCGTGCAACGCCGCCAGCGCCAGGCGCGGGGAAGCCAGCCAGCCGTTGAGCGCGTACAGGCCGAAAGCGATAGGCAGCCAGGCGAAAGCCAGATGTAACATGCCCAGCAGCCGCACCCGCAGCGCGGCCGCCAGCCGCCAACGCCAGCTGACATAGGCGAACAGTACGGCCAGCGCCGCGTCCAGCGGCCAACTGGGCAGGCCGAAGCCGTCCAGCAGGCCATGGCCCAGGGAGCCGGCCAGCATGGCGGCTAGCAGCCAGCCCGGCCGCCAGGGCTGATGCTGCGGCAACGCGTTGGCGGAGAAGAAGGGCAGCATGCGGTGGCAGACGGTGAGGAACACGGGCAACAGAAAACCCCACAAGGCCAGATTGCACATCCACAGCCAGGCCTGACCATCCTGAAAGATCAGCCAGTAAGCGCCGGCCAGCAACGCCAGGGTGCCGCAGAGCAGGGCGGCCAGCACCGCGCAGGCGTGGCGGCGGTCCTGCTGCGGGCTGGCCAGCAGCAGGCAAGCGAAAGTCAGCGCCAGGCCGCTGAAGCCCAGTGTGTACAAGGCGTGCCCGGTCAGCGTCCAGGCCATGCCCCGCCACAGTCCGGCCAACCACAACAGCAGCCCGCCGACCATCAGCGCCGGCACGCCGACGAAGACGATGCGGCCGGGCTGTTCCACGCCCAGCCAGCGCGGGCCGGCGGTGAAGAGAAAGCCCGTCATGAACAGCGGGAAGAAACCGAACAGCATCAGGAAGCCGTGGGCAAGCGAAGAGGGCACCGCCAGCGCGGCGTGGACGCCGAGCAGGCGGCTGACCAGTTCGGCGCTCCAGGCGGCCAACAGCAGGATGGCGAACAGCATGCCGGGGAGGAAGGCGGCGCGATGCGGCGCCTGAACCAGCATCGCCGCGGGGCGGGGGTGTTTCATCGCGAACTCGGGAAAGGCGTGGGCGCCTCAGTATCGCCGCGCCGGGGCCGGCGCGGACATGATTTGGATCAAGGCTTTCCCGGCTCAAGCCCGCTGCTGCAGCAGCTCCGATACATCGCGCACCACTTGCACCACTTCCTTGGCGCCGGCGCGGATCTCGGCGATGGAATCGCGCGCCTGTTCGGACAACTGCAGGCTGGTGTCGGCCAGGCCGCGCACCTGTTGCATGGAGGAAATGGCGGACTTGGAGTCCTCCTGGATGCTGCGCACGATGCCGGATATCTCGCCGGTGGATTGGCTGGTGCGCTCGGCCAGCTTGCGCACCTCATCGGCCACCACGGCGAAGCCGCGGCCCATCTCGCCGGCGCGCGCCGCCTCGATCGCCGCGTTCAAGGCCAAGAGATTGGTTTGGTCGGCGATCTCGCTGATGGTGCTGATGATGGTGCCGATCTGACCGGAGCTGTCGCCCAGCTTGGTGATGATGATGGAGGAGCTTTCCACGCTGGACGCCACTTTGGTGATTTCGGTGGCGGCCTGTTCCAGCACCGCGCTGCCCTTGACCGATAGTTGTTCGGTGTTGACCGAGACTTCCACCGCCGATTGAGCGTTTTCCGCCTGGGCCTGCAGTTGCTGTACCCGACGGGTGATGTCCTGGGCGAACTTGACCACCCGCACCGGCTTGCCGTTAAGGTCGTATACCGGGTTGTAAGTCGCCTCCAGCCAGATGGTTTGCCCGTTTTTGCTCAGGCGCTTGAACTGGCCCTGGAAAAACTTGCCCTGGCGCAACTGGCGCCAGAACTCCGCGTAGTCGGGGCTGGCGGCGTAGTCGGCGTCGCAGAGCATGCGGTGGTGCCTGCCGCGGATTTCAGCCAGCGTATAACCGAAGGTGTTGAGGAAATTCTCGTTGGCGTCCTGGATGTTGCCGTCCAGATCAAACTCGATCTGAGCCATGGAGCGGCTGATGGCCAGGCGGATGGCCTGATCGTTTTGCTCTCTGTGCACTTGTTCGGAGATATCGGACGCCACCTTGACCACGCCGCAGACCTGGCCGTCGCTGGACAGTATCGGTGTGTAGCTGGCTTCCAGCCAGATTTCCTCGCCGTTCTTCGCAAAGCGGCTGAAGCGGCCGTTGACCGGTTCGCCGCGCTTCAGTTTTTGCCAGAACTCGGCGTAAGCGGGACTGGATACGTAGTTCTTGTCGCAGAATATCCGATGGTGCTTGCCGATGACTTCCTCGCGCTGGTAAGCCATGGTGCGCAGGAAGTTCTCGTTGACGTTGGTGACGATGCCGTCGGGAGTGAACTGTATCATCGCCATCGAACGGTCGATGGCGGACAGCATGCCGCGCAGGTCGTCCAGCTGGCCGGTCAGCTCGTTGAGCTGCTCCTTGAGTTTTCCAGAAAAAAAGGGCATGGCTGCCTCCATAGTAATTGCCATCCAGGAGTGCCAGTGGAGCACGCCAAGCTCATTTCAAACTAATACATTCCATATCATTTGGAAGAGAAATTTATTTTTGCATGAATGTTTTATCGCTGGGCGGCGTTAGCCATGGACACGGATGAACGGTGTATCCAGCCGTGGCGTCAACAAGGTCTCGCCATTGATTAATGGCTGATTTAAGACAAATGCAAAAACCGGGCTTATCATGGGCGCGCAAGCCACCCGCCAACTCATGGAGCGCGTATGAGTGATTTATCCGCCTTTCCCATTACCCGAAAATGGCCGGCGCAATATCCGGACCGTATCCAACTGTATTCGCTGACCACGCCCAACGGAGTCAAGGCGTCCATCATGCTGGAAGAAACCGGCCTGCCTTACGAGGCGCATCTGGTCAGCTTCGACAGCAACGATCAGTTGTCGCCGGAATTCCTGTCGCTGAACCCCAATAACAAGATTCCCGCCATTCTCGATCCGGCCGGCCCGGGCGGAAAGCCGCTAGCCTTGTTCGAATCCGGCGCCATCCTGCTGTATCTGGCGGAGAAGAGCGGCCGGCTGTTGCCATCCGATCCCGCCGCGCGCTACGAGGCCATACAGTGGCTGATGTTCCAGATGGGCGGGATTGGTCCGATGTTTGGACAGGTGGGCTTCTTTCATAAGTTCGCCGGCAAGGATTACGAAGACAAACGTCCGCGCGACCGTTACGTGAACGAGGCACGCCGCCTGCTGGCGGTGCTGGATCAACGCTTGAGCGGCCGCCAGTGGGTGATGGGCGAGGAGTACGGCATCGCCGACATCGCCATCTTCCCCTGGGTGCGCAATCTGATTGGTTTTTACGAGGCCGGCGAACTGGTGTCGATTGCGGACTTCCCGCAGGTAACGCGCGTATTGGACGCCTTCCTGGCGCGGCCGGCGGTGCAGCGCGGGCTGACGATTCCTGCAAGATCGTAAGCCGTTTCCAGGGGCGTTCGCCCTCGCAAGAAAAAGCCCCTGTTTGGGGCTTTTCTCGTGTTTAGTCCACCGGGTTGACCTCGCCCGGCTGACTGGCGCGGGCGCGGATCACCTTGCCGGTGGCGCTGTTGCGCACGCGGATGATTTCGCCCTGGCGGCCGTTGCCCAGCGCCTCGCCGGCGGCGACTACCTCGATGCCGCTATGGCGCGCCACGATGCGCACTTCTTCGCCGCGCTTGACCAGCAGGCTGGCTTCCAGCGCCTTGAGCCGCAGCGGCTGGCCCTGGCGCAGCGCGGTGCGGTTGCTCAAGCCTTCCAGCTTGGTCTTGGCGCCCACCATGTCGGCCGGGTCCAGCACCGGGCGCTCCTGCCATTCTATGTCGCCGGCGTCCAGCAGGCTGCGCGCCGGGATGTCGCGCGCCGCCACCGCCACGCGGGCGCTGATCTCGGCGCGGACGATGAATTCCGCGTCCCAGCCGGCGGCGTCGCAGCGCGCCTGCAGCCGCATGCGGCTGGGCGCGCGTTCATCCAGCGCGGCGACGCGCACCGGTTCGGGGCAGGGCGGGGCGTTGAAGCCGCGCGGCGGCAGTGCTTTGACGTTGACGCGGGCCGCTTCCAGGCCGGCTTTTTCCAGTTTTTTCAGCAGCAGCGCGCGCGCGGTCTGCTCCACCGCGGCGGCGGCCGGATAGGGGGTCGCCAGCGCCGGAACGCTGGTCAGAATGAGCAGCGCAGCCAATAGCGGCGCGGCTTGATGCCGAGGGGGTGTGAAAATTCCCATTAAAGATGACTTGGTAATTATCCCGTATACGCGAGAGGGTGCGGTTATTAGTATCGCTTTTCAATCGAGCGGCCATTTAATGTGAATTAGATAGCCGATGTTTAAACATGGTAGAGAACCGCATGGGTCTAGGCAATGGGTTTGCACCTTGATAAGGCATTGAGCGTCCACCCTGCTGCCTTGCAGTTGAGGGCGGAGCGCACCCGCATTCTGGCGTCCAACATCGCCAACGAGAACACGCCCGGCTATCAGGCGCGAGACATCGACTTCAAAACAGCCTTGGCCGCTTCGGCGGACGACGCGGCGTTTCCGCTGGATTCGCCGTCCGGTGAATTGCAATACCGGCTGCCCAACCATCCCGCGCGCGACGGCAATACCGTGGAACTGGGCGTGGAGCAGGCCGAGTTCGCGCAGAACGTTTCCGAATTCCAGACCAGCCTCGCCTTCCTGAACATGAAGTTCCGCGGGCTGGCCAAAGTGATAGCAGGTCAGTAAGCCATGTCCTTTCGCGATATTTCCCGCATCGCCGGCTCCGCCATGACGGCGCAGACGGTGCGTCTCAACACGGTGGCCAGCAACCTGGCCAACGCAGATACCGCCGCCGGCAGCGAGCAGGCCGCCTATCGTTCCCGCAAGCCGGTGTTCGCCACTCAGTACCGCGGCGGCGACGGCTTCGACGGCTGGCGAGGCGCCAGCGTGGGGGTGTTGGACGTGGTGCAGAACCAGGAGCCGGTGCGCAAGGCGCACGAACCGGGCAATCCGCTGGCCGACGCCGACGGCAATGTTTTCTATTCCAATGTGAACGCGGTGGAAGAGATGACCGACATGCTGTCGGCCTCGCGCGCGTTCCAGACCAATGTGGAAGTGCTGGCCCGAGTCAAGGGCATGCAGCAGGACCTGCTGAAACTGGGAGACAACGCATGAGCGTGAACGCCGCGCAAAACGGACAGCAGAACCAGTCCGCCGCCTCCAACGGCGCCAATCCTCCGGGCGTGGCGCCGGCCGCCGGACAAAATCCCGGCATGGACGATATGTTCATGAAGCTGCTGCTGGCTCAGATCCAGAACCAGAACCCGCTGGACCCCACCGACGCTTCGCAGTTCGTCAGCCAACTGGCGCAGATGAGCCAGATGAAGAGCTCCGCCGACATGCTCAAGCAACTGCAGGGCAACGCGCTGATGTTGCGCGAGCTGCAGGGCGTGTCGCTGGGCTCGCAAGTGGGACGCCAGGTGCTGGTGCAGGCCGATCAGGCGCACCTGAGCGGCAAGGACGCCTTGTCCGGCCGCGTGACCCTGTCCGGCGAAGAGCAGCAGGTGTCGCTGGTGCTGACCGATGCGGGGGGCAAGGAGACCGTGATCGAGCTGGGCAAGCGTCCTGCAGGCGAGTTCGATTTCAGCGTGGACCCAAGCAAGCACGGCCTGGTGGACGGCGATTACAAACTGGAAGTGCGCACTGCGTCCAAGTCCAAGGCCGGGCTTGAAATGCAGGCTACCGTGTCCGGCGTGCGCCTGCCCATCAACGGCGGCGAGCCTACGCTGACACTGGCCGGCCTGGGCGAATTCCCCGCTTCCGCCATTACTCGTTTGCTGGGCAAGACCCAGGCCTGAAGCGCCGATTCAAGACACCTAAAACTTTGGAGCGACCATGAGTTTCGACATTGCTTTGTCCGGCATCAACGCCGTCAACAACCAACTGGGCAATATCAGTAACAACATCGCCAACACCGGCACCTACGGCTTCAAGTCCAGCCGCACCAGTTTTTCCGCGGCCTACGCCGGCGCGCAGCCGATGGGGGTGGAAGTGGTCGGCCACAGTCAGAACATGGCGCGCAACGGCAACACCGTGCGCACCGGCCGTCCGTTGGACGCCGCCATCGACGGCCGCGGCTTCTTCGTCAGCCGCGATCTGAACGGCGGCATGGCTTATTCGCGCGTCGGCATCTTCACCGCGGACAAGGATGGCTACCTGGTGGACGGATTCAACCGTCGCGTACAGGGCTACGGCAAGGCCGACGGCAATGCGCTGGGCGCCTTTGGGGACATCAAGATCCCCAACGGCAACATCCCGGCCAAGGCCAGCGACAAGCTGCAATACGTCGGCAATATGTCGGCCGGTTGGAGTGTGCAGACCGTGCCGTTCGACAAGTCGCAGAACACCTTCAACAGCTCGGCGGTGTCCACGGTTTACGATTCCCTGGGCAATAAGCTCAACCTGACCCAGTACTTCTGCAAGACCGGGCCGAACACCATCACCGTGCACTACACGCTGGACGGCAAGGATCAGCCCACCACCGCAACGCTCACATTCGACACCGACGGCAAGCTGACCAGCCCCACCGCGCCGGTGGCGCTGGACCTGGGGACGCCTCCCGGCGCCTCCCCGCTGGCGGTGAACCTGGATTACACCGGCACCACCCAGTTTGCCGGCGAAAGCAGCCAGACCCTGAACGCCAGCAACGGCTACGCGTCCGGCTCGATGACTGGCACCAGCCTGAACGACAACGGCGACGTGGTGGCGGCTTACAGCAACGGCCAGAAGCAGGTGGTGGGCACCTTGGCCATCGCCAACTTCCCTAACGAATCCGCGCTGCAAGCCACCTCGCAGACCAGCTGGGTGGAAACCGCCGGCTCCGGCACCGCGGTCTACTCGCGCCCGGGCGCAGGCCTGTCCGGCAATTTGCTGGCTTTCACCCTGGAGCAGTCCAATGTGGACATGACCTCCGAACTGGTGGATCTGATGACCGCGCAGCGCAATTACCAGGCCAACACCAAGGTGATTTCCACCGAAAACCAGACCATTCAGGCGCTGATGCAGGCGGTGTAAGGCGGAGCAAGAGTAAATGGACGCACTGATCTACACCGCGATGAGCGGCGCCGACCGCATGCTCAAGGCGCAGCAGATTCACGCCAACAATATCGCCAACGCCGAAACCGGCGGTTTCCGAGCCGACATCGGCGTCAGCACCAGTCAGACCGTGCCCGGCTACGGCTACGACGCCCGTCACCTGAGCCAGAACGGCGCCAACGCGGTGGATGTGCGCAGCGGCGCGGTGGTGGAGACGGGGCGCGATCTGGACGTGGCGGTGAAGGGCGACGGTTTCTTCGCCGTGCAGGGGCCGGACGGCAACGAGGCCTACACCCGCGCCGGCGCCATGGTGGCGGATGTGGACGGCAAGTTGAGCGTCAACGGCCATCCGGTGCTGGGCGACGGCGGGCAGATTACCTTGCCGCCGGACTACGTCAAGTTGCACATAGGCAGCGACGGCGTGATCTCGGTACTGGCCGCCGGCGAAAGCGAAATGCAGCCCATAGACAAGCTCAAGCTGGTCAAGCCGCTGCCGCAGGACATCGCCAAGGACGCCAACGGCCTGGTGGTCAGCCGCCAGGGTGGCGCGCTGGCCGCCGACGACACCGTCAAGGTGCAGGGCGAGCATCTGGAGCGCAGCAATGTGTCCGCGGTGGAGGAGATGGTGGCCACCATGACGCTGAACCGCAATTTTGAAATGCAGATGCGCTTGTTCAACTCCGCCAGCGACATGGTGGAGGCGGGCAACCGCCTGGTGCGCGCCTGATCCGGCATTCCAATAACAGCGCCGCGGCCAAGGCCGACGGGGCAAACCATCGGGGAATCGAAACATGAATCCAGCAATGTGGGTGAGCAAGACCGGCATTCAGGCGCAGGACGCGCGTCTGACCGCCATCGCCAACAACCTCGCCAACGTCAACACCGTCGGCTTCAAGCGCGACCGCATGGTGTTCGAAGACCTGTTCTACCAAGTGGACCGTCAGCCGGGCGGCAAGACCGACCAAGACAACACCGCGCCGCTGGGCGTGCAGCTGGGTAACGGCACCCGCTTGGTGGGCACTCAAAAAGTGTTTACCCCGGGCTCGCTGACCACAACCAATCAGTCCTTGGATCTGGCCATCGTCGGTCAGGGCTTTTTGCAAGTGAAAATGAGCAACGGCGAAACCGGCTACACCCGCGCCGGCCAGCTGCAGCGCAACGACCAGGGCGCCATCGTCACCCCGCAGGGCCTGCCGCTGGAGCCGTCCATCACCATCCCGGCCGACGCCTCCTCGGTGACCATCAGCGAAACCGGCGCCGTCAGCTACACCCGCGGTAGCGGCAGCACGCTGGAAACCGCTGGTCAGATCGAACTGGCCAGCTTCGTCAATCCGGCCGGCCTGTTGGCGCTGGGCGATAACCTGTTCCAGAAAACCGCCGCCAGTGGCGAAGCCACCACCGACGCGCCGGGCTCCGGCTCCTTGGGCAAGCTCAAGCAGGGTTCGCTGGAGGGTTCCAACGTCCAGGTGGTGGAGGAAATGGTGGACATGATCGCCGCGCAGCGCACTTACGAGATGAACACCAAGGTGCTGAGCGCCGCCGACAATATGATGCAGTACCTGGCGCAGTCGGCCCGATGAAGCTGCTGGCCCTGAGCTTGTTCGCGCTGCTGCTGGCCGGCTGCGCGCAGCCGATCCCGCCGCGGACCACGCAGGAATTCGCCTTGCCGGAATTGCTGCAGCAGCCGCAGCGCGGCAAGGGCGGCGGCGTGTTTACCGTGGCGGGCGCGCAATCGCTGACTTCGGACAGCCGGGCTTTCCGTCCCGGCGACGTGCTGACCGTGGTGCTGGAAGAAACCACTCAGGCCAGCAAGAAGGCCGGCACCAGCTTCGGCAAGAAATCCGGTGCCAACATCGCACCGTCGCTGCTGGGCAATACCACCTTCCGCGCGCAAGTAGGCGTGGACGCCGGCCGCGACTTCAACGGCTCCTCCACCTCTACTCAGCAGAACATGTTGTCCGGCGCGCTGACCGTAGTCGTGCACAAGGTGCTGGGCAACGGTCTGCTGGAAGTGAAGGGCGAAAAGCAGCTGGTGCTGAACCAGGGCGAGGAATTCCTGCGTCTGGCCGGCTATGTGCGGGTGGAAGACATAGACACCGACAACCGCGTGTCCTCGCTGCGCATCGCCAACGCCCGCATCGGCTATTCCGGGCGCGGAGCCTTGTCGGACGCCAACGAGCCCGGCTGGTTGATGAAGTTCTTCGCCAGCCCGCTGATGCCGTTCTGAGTGGCGGGGCGGCGAGCAGCCCGGGCGGGACAACAGGCGGGCGCTGACAGGCGTCCGCCGTTCGCGTGTGCGGCCCTTGGGGCGAGCATGCGCAATCACAGAATCATTCAGGGCGGATCATGCACGGTTTTATCAAGCAAATAATGGGATGGACGCTGCTGCTGACGGCGACGCTGGCGACGGCGCAGCCCTTGCGCAATCTGGTGACGGTGGAGGGCATCCGCGAAAACCAGTTGATCGGCTACGGCATCGTGGTGGGTCTGGACGGCACCGGCGACAACTCCCAGGTCAAATTCTCCGGCCAATCCGTGGCCAATATGCTCAAGCAGTTCGGCCTGAAAATGCCGGAACGCACCGATACCAAGGTCAAGAACGTGGCGGCGGTGATGGTTAGCGCCAGCCTGCCGCCGGGCTATGGGCGCGGCCAGACCATAGACGTCACCGTATCCTCGCTAGGCGACGCCAAGAGCCTGCGCGGCGGCACCTTGCTGCTGACCCAACTGAAGGCGGCCAACGGTGAAATCTACGCCTTGGCCCAGGGCAATGTGGTGGTGGGCGGCGTGTCCGCCCAGGGCAAGAGCGGTTCCAGCGTCACCGTCAACACGCCCACCTCCGGCCGCGTCCCCAACGGCGCGTCGATCGAACGCGAAATTCCCAGCGATTTCGAAGAAGGCGACAGCGTGCGTCTCAGCCTGCGCCGGCCTAATTTCGAAACCGCCACCAATATCGTCAAGGCCATCAACGCCAGCTTCGGCCGGGTGGCCAGCACGCGCAACGCCACCACCATCCAGGTGCGCGCGCCGCTGGATCCCACCGAGCGCGTCGCCTTCGTCGCGCGGCTGGAACGAGTGAACGTCGGCGTGGGCAGCGAAGTGCCGCGAGTGGTGTTCAACTCGCGTACCGGCACCGTGGTGATCAGCCAGGGCGTCACCGTGCGTCCGGCGGCGGTGTCCCACGGCAGCCTGCGCGTGGTGATCTCGGAAAGCCCCAGCGTCAGCCAGCCCGGACCGTTCAGCAACGGCCAGACCACGACCGTGCCCAACTCCACCGTCAACGTGGATCAAGGCTCCGGCCGCATGTTCCAGTGGCCGGCCGGCGCCAGCCTGCGTGCCATCATCGACACCGTGAACAGCACCGGCGCCACGCCGGACGACATCATGGCGATACTGCAAGCGCTGGATCAGGCCGGCGCAATCGACGGCGAACTGGTGGTGATCTGATGGAAAGCAACAAAATACAAGCCGCGCTGGCGATGCCGGCCGACGCCAAGGACGAGCCGGCGGTGCAGCCGGCCTCGCCGGAATATCGTCGCAAGGCCGGCGCCGCAGCGGAGCAATTCGAGGCCCAGTTTGTCCGCGAGATGTTCAAGCAGATCCGCAAAACCACGCGCGAGATCGCCGGCGAAGACAGCATCTTCGCCAACTCCATCAACGGCGACATGATGGATTTCGCCGACGGCGCGGTGGCGGACCAGTTGGCTAAACAGCGAGTGTTCGGCGTGGCCAACGCCATCCTGCGGCAACTGCTGCCGGAGCAGGGCGGCAATATTCACCTTAAGAACGGCGGCGCGCCGGTCGCAAGCGATAAACAGATCCCCGGCCCGCTGCCGGACGCGCAGGGCCTGGCCGCTTTCGCTCCGCCCCTGCTGCCGCTGAATAAAAGGTAAGAACCGCCATGCGCATGATAGACAACGCGCTGACCGGCGCCGTCGCCTCCCAGGCCGCGCTGAACGCCGTCAGCCAGAACATCGCCAACCAGATGACCCCGGGCTACTCGCGTCAGGGCGTGGTCTTGACCGCGCTGATGCCCGGCAGCGGCGACCCATACAGCGCCGGCTCCGGCGTGGTGGTCAACGCGGTGCGCCGCTTCAACGACGATTTCAAGAACCTGCAACTTTGGCAGGCGGCTTCCAATCAGGGCGAGCTGGTGGCGCAGAATCCTTACTTCGGCCAGTTGGAGCAGGTGATGGGCCGCGACGGCAGCAGCCTGTCCGCCGGCTTTGATCAGTTTTTTCAGGCGCTCAGCGCCGCCAGCCTGTCAGGCGACGCGATGCGCGACCCGGTGATCCGAAGCGCCGAAGCCTTGGCTCAGCGTTTCAACAATCTGGATAAAGTGTTCGGCTCGCAACTGGCCGCCATCGCTGAGCAACGCTCCGCCACGGTCACGCAGATCAACAGTTCAACGTCCAATATCGCCGATCTCAACGCCAAGATCGCGGCCGGCAAGGCCGTCGGTACCAATACCTCCGGCTTGGAGGATGAGCGCGACCGTCAGATCGATGCGCTGTCGACTCTGGTGGAAGTGCGGGTGGTGTCGCAGCCGGACGGCAGCAAAAACGTCAGCCTGAAGAGCGGCCTGCCGCTGGTGGCGGACACCCAGGCGGCCACGTTGAGCAATACCAGCCAGCCGGACGGCAGCCAAGTGCTGACGCTGAACTTCGCCAAGGACAAATACACCCTGGCCGGCGACGGCCTCGGCGGCCAGCTGGGCGGGCTGAATCAATACGAGCTGCAGACGGTGCGCCCGATGCGCGCCCAGGTGAAAACCCTGGCCAGCGAAGTGGCTCAGCGCATCAACGACCAGTTGGCGCTGGGCTACGACAGCAACGGCCAACCGGGTAAGCCGCTATTCGTCTACGACGCTTCCGGCGTCAACGGCATTTTGAAAACCAGCGGCATCACCTCCGTCGAATTGGGCTTCTCCGGCGATCCGGCCAAGCCCGGCGACAATAGCAACCTGCTGGCGGTGATCGGACTGCAACAGCAAAAGATCACCATGCCCGGCGTCGGCGCCGTCACCATTGGCGACGCTTACTCGCAAATGGTGGGCAAGTTGGCGGTTAGCAGCAAACAGAACAAATCCGGTCTGGAAAGCGCCAAGGTGATCCGCGCCGAAGCGGAAAAGAGTTGGCACAATACCAGCGGCGTCAATCGCGATGAAGAGGCGATGAACCTGCTGGAGTTCCAGAAAATGTACCAGGCCAATATGAAGGTGATCAGCGTGGCGAACCAGCTGTTCGAAAGCACCTTGTCCATCTTGTAAGGAAGACAGCATGCGCGTTTCCAGCAATCAATACCTGTCCACCATGCAATTGGCGATGCAGACCAGCAACTCCGCGCTGGCCGAGTTGCTGCAGCGCATGTCCAGCGGCGATCGGCTGCTGGCCCCGTCGGACGACCCCATCGCCAGCGTGCGCCTGTTGCGCTTGCAGCGTGAAGAAGCCGCGCTGGACCAGTATCAGCAAAACATCGGCGCGCTCAGCTCCGCGCTGTCCAAGAACGAATCCATCCTGGATAGCATTAGCCTGGACATCCGCGACGCCAAGGACCTGCTGACCGCGGCCGCCAACAACCCGCCGGAGGACGATCTCAAGGCGATGGCGACGCCGCTGCGCAGCCTGCGCGAAAGCCTGTTCTACTCGGCTAATACCAAGGATGCCGAAGGCCGCTACATGTTCTCCGGCTCCAAGCCGGCTGTGGCGGCCCTCGCTTACGACGAGACTAAGCCGGCGGGCAGCCGCTACAGCTTTACCGGCAACACGGATAAGCAGCAAGTGGTGGTGGGCGACGGCATTACCCAAGCCTCTAACGTCACCCTGGAAAACATGGCGGACATCCTCAATCAGCTGGACAAAACCATAAGCCGGCTGGAAGACCCCGCGCTGGACAATAAGGATCCAACCGTCGCCGCTTACATCCGCAGCGCGATGAACGCCAGCGACAAGGCGCTGGAAGGCATCTCCAGCAAGATCGCCCAACTGGGCGGCACGCAGAACATCATGAAAACGCTGGCGCTCAATCACGATAACGTCAGCCTGTCCAATAAACAGACCATGACCAAGTTGGGCAGCCTGGATTACGCCGACGCTTTCATTCAAATGAACGGCTACACCATGGCGCTGCAAGCCAGCCAAAAAGCCTATGGCCGCGTCAGCCAGTTGTCTTTGTTTGACGTGATTTGATCGAGAGCGGCATGAACACTCCGATTTCCTCCGTCAACGTCAAACAAAGCGGCAAACGCTGGGGCAAGGACGCCGGCGCGGTTGCCGCCGCCAGCGTGATTGAACGCGCGCCCGCGTCGCAGGCGCAACCGGCCGCGCAAGTGCGCGGCGCACCGGCCTCGGGTTGGCGCTATAGCGCTCAGCTCAACGAGCAGCTGACCTCGGCGCAGCAGGCATTGTCCTTTGTCGATGGTCTGATCGATCAGCTGGAAGGCGTTAAGTCCGGGCTCAGCCGCGAACTGACTCAGCGCCAGCTGAATCAAGGCGATTTGCAGCGCCAGTTGGAGCAACTCAACGAACAGTGGCGCAAGCGCCAGACCGTTAGCGGCGGCAGCCTGGACGGACAGTTGCGCTTCCATCTGGCCGCCGACGCGCGCCAGAGCTTCACCGTCAAAGGCTTGGAACTAGCGGCCTTGTCCGGCGGGCAAGCGGAAACCCTGGTCTTCTCCACCGGAGAGTCCGGTGTAGCACCGGCGTCGGTGCAAGTGGGCGGAGCGTCCGGCGAAGAAGATATTCTGCGTCGCTTCAATCGCGGTCTCGCCGCCAGCGGCGTGCGCGCTGAGCTGAATGAAGATGGGCAACTGGCGTTCAGTGTGCCGGAATCGCAATGGGAGGCGCTCAGCGAGCGCATGACCGTGCGCGGCGGGGGCATTCGTTTCCCCGGCGGCATTCCGCAGCGGCTTAAACTACAGCCCGAGGCCGAGGCTTTTCAGCCGGAGCGCTGGAAGGTAAACGATCACGCCCAAGTGCGTCAGGCTTTGCAAAGCGTGGTGCGCTCCATCGGCCAACTACAGCAAACCCGCGCGGCCATCAATGGCGCGATCGCAGAGGCGCAACACTCCATCGAGCAGTTGTCGCATATGAATGAACAGAGCTGGGCTAGCCAGTTCGTTTCCGACTTCAACGCCCGTCTGAATCAGCCGGATGGATATCGCAACTTCTATGAGTTGGTGCCGGCCCTGATCGGCGTCAGCCGCTACCGGGTGGTGTCCCTGTTGTCGCTGAGCTAGGGGAGCGTTTCATGTCCGCCGCGCTTGGCAATATATAGAGGCGATGCCCGGCGGACAGCGCGCGTTCCAAGGGCGCCGGCGATTGCCGGGGGCATTGACTCCGGTTCGCGATCTTCACACAATCAGCCATTCCCACCTCAAGAACGGGTTGGCCATTCATGACTTCCCGCGGTAACAAGCCGGCTCGGCGCGTAGAGGTAGGGGGCCGCAGCGTCTATCTTCACAGCGTGCCCCGCCACTCCCTGCAAGACCTCTACCATTTCTGCATGACCATCAGCTGGCCGCGCTTCTATCTTTTCATCGCCGCTGCTTTCATCGCGCTGAATCTATTGTTCGCCGGCCTCTACCAGGCGAAGGCGGGCGGCATCGCTAATCAATATCCGCCGGGTTTCCTTGGCGCCTTCTTCTTTAGTGTCGAAACGCTGGCCACTGTGGGCTATGGCGATATGCATCCGCAAAGCCTGTACGCCCACTGGGTTTCGATGCTGGAAATCTTCATTGGCATGATGAGCATCGCGCTGATCACCGGCGTCACCTTCGCCCGCTTTTCGCGGCCCAGGGCGCGTATCGTTTTTACCCATAGTCCAGTTGTGCGCTTGTTGGACGGCAAACCCGCGCTGATGCTGCGCGCGGCCAATGCCAGAAATAATGTGATCATCGACGCCAGCGCCCGCTTGCGCTTGTTGCAGCATGAAGTCAGCGCAGAAGGCGTGAGCTTCCGCAAGCTTCATGACTTGGAGCTGGTGCGAGACGAGCATCCTATGTTCGTGCTCGGCTGGACGTTGGTGCACAAGCTGGAGGAGGGGAGTCCCTTATATGGGCACGACGCCGAATCGTTGGCGGCTGTTCGCGCGCAGCTGATTCTGTCCATCAACGGGATCGACGAAACTACCGTCCAACCGATGGTGGCGCGCCATACCTTTTCGCATCAGGACATCCGCTGGAACCATGCTTTCGCCGATCTGATCTATACCGACGCGGAAGAAAACGATCATGTTGACTACCAGAAGCTGCAGGAAGTGAGGCCGCTGCCGCCGGGTTCCGACCGGTTTGGCTCAGGCTGAGCGCTTGCAGTTGTTGGCGGTGTTATTGAGATTCAATGACTTAGCTGAAAGCGGTGGTTTTTTGTGTAGAAAGGTGTTGACGGGTTTAGGGGCGTGACGTATAGTTCGCCTCCTCAGCAGACAACGCAGCGACGGAAACGAAACGCAGCGGTCCGCACCGATCTTTAACAGAACGAATAACCGATAGGTGTAAGTGCTCGGTCGATGACCAAACACTTGCACTGCAAGACGAGAAATGTCTCGATGTTTCTTTGATCTTGCGTGCCAGAAAATTTGCTTGGAATTGAACTGAAGAGTTTGATCCTGGCTCAGATTGAACGCTGGCGGCATGCTTTACACATGCAAGTCGAACGGTAACAGGGTGCTTGCACCGCTGACGAGTGGCGAACGGGTGAGTAATGCATCGGAATGTACC
>NZ_JONK01000025.1 GCF_000711885.1 Chromobacterium haemolyticum DSM 19808 | reverse complement strand
GACTGATCGCAAAGGAGCCCTCACAGCGCTGGCGCGCTGCCAGAGTGGGCTCAAGCGGGTGCAAAGCCTGCTGTGCGACAGCGGTTACGTGGGCCAGCCCTTCGCGCAGGGAGTGCGGGAGATTCTGGGCGGGTATGTGACGGTACAGATCGCGAAGAGAAGCGAGCTGCATACGTTCAAGGTGATGCCAAAACGATGGATTGTGGAGCGCAGCTTCGCTTGGTTGGAAAAGAGCAGAAGGCTGTGGAAGAACTGTGAGCGGAAACTCAATACCAGCTTGCAGTTCATCCACTTGGCTTTCCTGGCTCTATTGCTCCGGAGATCGTAAACAGGTTCTTAGGCCGGCGCGTGGATCAAGTCGCGGATGCCGGCCTCCACCGCTTCCGGGTAGTCGAAGCCGGCGCGGGCGGCCACTTCGCGCGCCACTTGGCTGTATAGCCGCAGGGTGGCGTGGAAGGCGCATTCGGCGTCGGCGGCGTCGAAGCGGCCAAACCCCTGTTGCAGCGCCTGCCAGTGTTCCGGTTCGGCCCAGTGTTGCAGCCGGGTGCCGATATGCCAGCAGTCCGCCGCCGCGCCGGGGCGGCTATAGGCGTGCCATTCCAGCATTTCCAGCAGCAGTTCCTTCATGGTCCAGTCCCGAAATTTGACGACGAACAGCTCTCCGCGCGCCAGGTATTTGGGGATGTGAAAGGCCTCGAACCAGAATTCCTCCACCCGTTCACGGAAGCGCTCCTCGCAGGGCAGGGCCGGCGTGGCGGGGCGGCCTTGCGGCGCGGGCAGGCCTTGGGCCACGTCGGTTTTGTCCAGCAGCACGCGGTAGCCGCGCTGGTACAGCGGGTCCAGCCCGTCCTTGCGCATGGCTTGCAGCCGGGCGGGGCCGGCCAGGGTGAAGTCGATTTTGACGCCGTCTGCGTAGATGGCCAGGCGGGTGGGCCAGGCTTGGCCTTCGCCCAGGCGCAGCACGGTGATCAGGGGGCCGATGTCGCGCAGCCAGCCGTCGTCGTCGGCCAGCGCCGCCGGGTTCGGACTGATGATTTCCAAATCCAGATCGGAATGGATATCGACGCTGTCGTCGTCTCGGGCAAAGGAGCCGGTGAGGATCAGAGCGTCCACGTCCGGGCGGCTGTGCGCCCAGGCGATGGCGGCGTTCAGGCGCTGGGCCTGGGGGGTATCGGGTTTCATGCGGGGCGGTCCGTGGCGAGATGTAACCGTGGTAGGCCCCCGCAAGCGCGGGAAGGTTCCGGCGTGGCGCATTACGGTCAGGGAACGGGCTCGCTAAGCCGCTGCCTCAGGACGGCAAGCAGCCTGTCGCAGGCGCTCAGTTGTTCCAGCGCCAGCCATTCGTCCGGCTGGTGCGCCTGGGTGATGCTGCCGGGGCCTAGCACCACGGTGGGGATGCCTACTTGTTGGGAGAACAAGCCTGCTTCCGTACCGAAGGAGACCTTGGCCGGCGCGCGGGTGTCGCCCAGCAGCGATTGCGCGAAGCGCACCACTTCGGCGTCCGGCGCGGTGAGCAGGCCGGGGTAGGCGCTGCGTTCGGTGAAGACGATGTCGGCGTCGGGGTCCACCGCGCGCATGGCGGGCAGCAGTTGCTGGCGGGCAAAGTCCATGATGGCGGCCAGCAGCGTTTGCGGCTCGTCTTCCGGCAGGTGGCGGATTTCAAATTCGAATTCGCTGTATTCGGGAATGATGTTGAGAGCGCTGCCGCCACGCATGGCGCCCACATGAAGGGTGGTGTGAGGCGCGGGATATAACGGGTCGAACGGACCTTCCGTTGCGCGCTGTCGCGCCAGTTGGCGGATGAAGACGATGAGCTCCGCCGCGTATTCCACGGCATTGACGCCGGCCTGGGGCAGGCTGGAGTGTCCGGCCTTGCCGCGAAGGCGCACTTGATAGGCGAGCTTGCCCTTGTGGGCGGCCACCACGCGCATGAGCGTGGGCTCGCCGACGATGCCCATTCTGGGCAGCGTCGGCAGCCCGCCCAGCACGTCCAGTAGCCGGCGCACGCCGATGCAGCCGATTTCTTCGTCGTAGCTGAGCGCGATGTGCAGCGGGGTGCGCAGCCGGGCGGCGGCGAAGTCCGGCACGGCAGCCAGCACGGCGGCGATGAAGCCTTTCATGTCGGCGCAGCCGCGGCCGTAGGCGCGTTGGTCTCGCACTTGGAGGCGGAAAGGGTCGCTGTTCCAGGCTTGGCCGTCCACCGGCACCACATCGGTGTGGCCGGCCAGCATCACGCCGCCCTGGTCCGCGGGGCCGATGGTGGCGTAGAGGTTGGCCTTGCTGCCGTCTTCGTTGGCAATCAGCTGGCTGGGGATGCCCCAGCCGGCCAGGTAGTCGCGCACGAAGTGAATCAGTTCCAGGTTGGAGCGGTGGCTGACGGTGTCGAAGCCGACCAGCCGTTTCAGCATGGCCAACGAGCTGTAGCGTTGCATTATGGGTCTCCCGCCACGCCATAGCTGGGCGCATGCTGCGGCGATCGCGCTCGGGTAAGGTAGGCGTCCATCTGCGGCTGGTAGCGCCGCCACAGCTCGGCCAGTTCCGCCACCGGCTGGCCGTCGCTCCAATCTATGCGCAGGTTGATGGCCGGCCATGCGGTATCGCCAGTGGCCAGCAGGCCGGCGGAATGGATGGGGCCGGCTTCTCCTCCCGCGTCCACAGCGGCTTGTAGCGCCGCCAGCAGGCGTTCCGGCAGGCCGCCGTCGCCGGCTTCGTAGGCGGCTACCATGGCTTGGGGCAGCTCGGACGTTGCCAGCAGGTTGCCGCCGGCGGCGCAGTCTCGGCCAGTGGCGGCGCCATGCCGGCCCAGCGCATGCCGGCCGGTGATGACTTGCGGGCGGCCTTGAAGCGGGGCCAGCACTAGTTGCCGCCATTCCAGGTGAGGATCCGCCGAGCGCAGGGCTGCGCTCAGCGCGGCATCCCCGCTGCCGGCAGCCATCAGGTCCAGCGCCAGCGGGCCGAGCAGCGGGTTGCTCACGTTCTGGCTCAGCGCGGCGCCCACGCCGGCGCGCACATGGGCGCAACGGCTGGCCACGCAGATGCTGGAGGAGGCGATGGCGACGCCCACCATGCCGCTGTCCTGGCAGCGGGCCGCGATGGAGAAGGTCATTGGCGGCGCTCCTCGGGGATGACGGCGGTGACGTCGATTTCCACTAGCCACTCCGGCCGAGCCAGCGCCGACACCACCAGGCCGGTGGATACCGGGTAGACGCCTTTCAGCCATCGGCCCACCACCAGATAAACGGCTTCCCGGTAGCGCGGGTCGGTGAGGTAGATCACGATCTTGCAGATATCGCCCAGTTCGCTGCCGGCTTCTTCCAGCAGCAGCTTCACATTGGCCATCGCTTGTTCGGCCTGGGCGGCCACGTCGCCTATGCCTACGGATTCGCGGCTGTCCAGGTCTTGGCCAATCTGGCCGCGCAGAAACACGAGATTACCGGCCACCACGGCCTGGCACAGGTCGTTGTCCAGGTTTTGCTCCGGATAGGTTTCCCGGGTGTTGAACGGGCGGATGCGGGTGTGGGTCATGATGGTGTCCTTTAGCGGGCGGCGCGCTGGCCGGCGTCCCGGTAGGCGGCATATTGGCGTTGGGTGGCGATATGATCGGCAATGAAGCGGGCATCGTGCCATACCCCCCAGAGGAAGGAGGAGCCGCGGTGGGACAGCCAGGGCAGGCCCAGGAAGTAGACACCGGGCTCGCTGGACACGCCGCGCTGATGTTGCGGCTGGCCTTGGTCGTTGAACGCCTGGACTTGCAGCCAGCTGTAGTCCGTGGCGAAGCCGGTGGCCCAGATGATGCTGGCGACGCCGGCCGAGGCCAAGTCCAGCTCCAGAGTGGGCTGGGTCACGCATTCCGGGTCCGGCAGCATATGGCGCGCGGCCGGCTCCTCCGGCAGATCCAGCCGGTTGCGTTGGATATAGGCGTCCGCCGCCGCCAGCAGAGCCAAGTAGTTAGCATCGCCGCGGGCGAGGTTGTCGGCCAGGTCAGGGGCGAAACGGGCCACGCCGCGTTCAAACGATTGGGTGCTGCCCAACAGGGTGATGCCTTGTTGCGCCAGCGCACGGAAATCCACGGTGTGGCCGCCGCGCGCGCCGCTGACGGCGATGGTCACGTGGGCGGCGTCCGGTTTGGGGGCGGTGGCGGTCCATTCGCCCAATACGCCCAGCCACCAGCAGAAGTCGCGGTTACGGTAGTTGCGCGGGGGGCGGTTGTGGGTGCCGACGGATAGATAGACGCGTTTGCCGGCGCGTTGTAGTTCGTCGGCGATCTGCACGCCGGAGGAGCCGGCGCCCACCACCAGCACCGCGCCCTCCGGCAGCTGTTCCGGCTTGCGGTAGTCGGCGGAGTGGATTTGCAGCAGCGGCTGGTCCTTGGGGGCGATAGAGGGAATGACGGGTTTTTGGAAGGGACCGGTGGCGGCTACCACGCGTGCGGCTTCAAATGCGCCAGCCGAGGTTTCCGCGGTGAAACCGGCGCGGTCTGAGTTGCGGCTGACTTTCAGCACGTCCACTCCGGTCCGGATGGGCGCGTTGAACTTCCTGGCGTAAGCCTCGAGGTAATCCGCCACCCGCTCTTTGGGCGCGAAGGCGTCCGGGTCCAGAGCGGCGAATTCCAGGCCGGGAAAGCGGTCATGCCAGGCTGGGCCGTTGCAGACTAGTGAATCCCAGCGTTGGCTGCGCCAGCGTTCGGCGATGCGGTGGCGCTCCAGTACGATGTGGGGCACATCGTTGCGGCTCAGGTGTTCGCTGATGGCGATGCCGGCTTGGCCGCCGCCAATGATCAGCGTGTCTGTTTTTTCGATTGTCATCTTGACGCCTCCTGTTACGTGCTTGACAAGGGGCAGTCTACGAAGCCAGTCTGAATACGGAAAATAGTTATATCTTCTGCATTGGATAATTTTAAGTTATGCAATATACCCTGAGGCAATTAGCTTATCTGGTCGCTGTGGCGGATCATGGCAGTGTCACCGCGGCGGCCAAGGCGTTGCACACGTCGCAGCCCGGCGTGTCCAGCGCCATCGCTCAGTTGGAAGAGGTGTTCGGTCTGCAGCTGTTCATGCGCCACCACGCGCGCGGCGTGTCGCTGACGCCAGCCGGGCGCAGCTTCATTGCCGCCGCGCGTCAGTTGTTGAAGCATGCGGAGGATTTGACGCCGCAGGCGCAGGAGATCAGCCAGTCCTTGCGCGGCAGGGTGATGCTGGGTTGTTTCTCCACTATCGCGCCCATCTTGTTGCCGCGGCTGTTGTCCGCTTTGCGCGACGCTTATCCCGAGCTGGAGGTGGTTTTGCTGGAAGGCGACGCCCAGCAGTTGCGGGAGGCGCTGGCGGACGGGCGGATCGAGCTGGCTTTGGCCTATGACCTGGGTTTGCCGGAGAGCTTGCACAAGCTGCCGCTGTCCGGCGCGCGCCCTTATGCCTTGGTGGCGGCGGATCATCCACTGGCCCGGCGCGGCGCGGTGTCGCTGGCGGAACTGGCGGCGGAGCCCTTGGTGTTGCTGGATCTGCCGCACAGCCGCGAGTACTTCCTGTCCTTGTTCCGGCAGCAGCGGCTGGAGCCGAAAGTGGGGCTGCGCACCATCAATTTCGAACTGGCGCGCGGGTTGGTGGCGGCGGGGTTCGGCTATGCCTTGCTTAATTTGCGGCCGGAGGTGGATATGGCTTACGGCGGCGGCAAGCTGGCCTGTCTGGATATCGCCGACGAGGTGCCGCGGCTACCCATCATGCTGGCCTGGCCGCAGGCCTTGAGGCTGACGCGCAAGGCAGAGGCCGTGCGCGAGCTGTGTTTGCAATTATTGGGCAGCGCTGCCGGCTGAGAACGTGTTTACGATCTCGCGAGCAAGGGCGAGACAAGGCGAAAACGGCTGAGAAAGCGGAGTGTACACACAGTGCATGAGCTTTTTGAAGGCGCGCTCACCAGGCGACATCGGTTGATGCAACGCTGTTCCAAGCGGCCATGGCTTGGTGTGGCGGGTTTCTCGTCAGATTGTTTAGGGTTCCAAACGAAAAGGCCAGGCAGCAGCCTGGCCGCCCCTTCCTCCCACTCATGCGTCCATCTAGCGCGCCCCTATCTCCTCCGCGGTGCGATCCACTGCGATGCGGGTCTTGTCTATGAGTTCGTCTATTTCGCTGCGGCTGATCACCAGCGCCGGCGCCATGATCATGCGGCCAAGCGTGGAGCGTATGATCACGCCCTCATCAAAACCTATGCTGCGGCAGCGCCAACTGATGTCGGTTTCGTCGGAGAAACGCTGGCGCGTGGTTTTCTCCCGGCAGAACTGCAAGGCGGCCACCAGGCCTACGCCCTGGATTTCGCCCACCAGCGGGTGTTTGCCGAACACTTCGCGCAGGCAGGCTTGCAGATAGGGGCCGGTGTCCGTCCTGGCGCGCTCGACTAGGCCTTCGTTTTGCAGCACGCCCAGGTTGGCCAGCGCCACGGCGGCGGCCACCGGGTGGCCGGAATAGGTCAGGCCGTGGGCGAAGACGCCGCCTTGCTCCACCAGTGTTTCGCCAATGCGGCGAGACAGCACCAGGCCGCCCATCGGGATGTAGCCGGAGGTCAGGCCCTTGGCGATGCTGAGCGTGTCCGGCTGAAAGTTGAAATGCTGGTGGGAGAACCATTCCCCGGTGCGGCCAAAGCCGCCTATCACTTCGTCAGCGCATAGCAGCACGTCGTACTGGCGGCAGATGCGCTGGATTTCCGGCCAATAGCTGTCCGGCGGGAAAATCATGCCGCCGGCGCCCTGGAAGGGCTCGGCCACGAAAGCGGCCACCTTGTCGGCGCCCAGCGCCAGAATCTTGTCTTCCAGCTCTTGCGCGCATTGACGGCCAAACGCTTCCGGGCTGAGTCCGCCGCCGTGGGCGAACCAGTATGGCTCGCCAATGTGTTCCACGCCGGGGATGGGCAGGTCTCCCATCTCGTGCATGAACTTCATGCCGCCCAGGCTGGCGCTGCCCACGGTGGAGCCGTGGTAGCCGTTGTGGCGGCCGATGAAGATTTTTTTCTCCGGCTTGCCCATCACGTCCCAATAGCGGCGCACGCAGCGGATCAGCAGCTCGTTGGACTCGGAGCCGGAGTTGGTGTAGATCACGTGGCGGTAGTCGCCGGGCAGCAGGGAAAACAGCCGTTCCGAGAGCTCGTTCACCGCCGGGTGGGTGGTGTGGAAGAACACATTGTAATAGCTGAGTTGTTGCAATTGCTGGGCGGCGGCGGCTATCAGTTCCTGCCGGCCGTAGCCCACCTGGGTGCACCATAGGCCGGACATGCCGTCCAGATAGCGCTTGCCGTCCGTATCCCATAGATACACGCCCCGGCCTTCGGCTATCACCCGCGGACCTTCCTGGTTCAGGGCTTTCTGGTCGAGAAAGGCGTTGATGTGGTGGGTGGCGTCTAGTTGCTGGTAGTCGCGGGTGCTGCGGCGGGGCATGGCGGTCGTGTTCATGCTGGTCTCCTGATGAGGAATGCTCCGGGCTGAGCCCGGCTTTCGGTTATTGGCGGGTCAGTGCCTGGTCCAGTGATTCCGGGCTGAACAGCGGTTTGCGCATCACCAGCTTGATCCACAGGACGGCGATCAAGGACACGATGCCGAGCACGATACCGGCGCTGGCGAAGATAGCGACGCTCATGTCCGGACTGGGAGACACGTGGTAAATGGCGATCAGCATGCCAACGATGCCCAGGCATTGCGGCAGTGGGTAGAACGGGGTTTTGAAGGGGCGGTCCAGTTTGGGGTAGCGGCGGCGCAGGGCTATCACATCCAGGTGGCAGATAATGTAGGCCAGGAGCCAGGCGATGGCCGCCGCCAGCAACAGCCGGCCGATGGTGTCAGGGTCATCGCCCATCAGCAGCACCGGCGCGCCGGTGATCAGGGCGACGAACAGCACGGCCACCCATGGGGTGCGGTAGCGCCGGCTCAGCTGTTTGAACTGGGGAAAGACCTGGCCGTTGCGCGCCATGCCGTACAGCATGCGCGGCACTGCCGCCAAGGAGCTGTTGAGCGTGCTGCAGGTGGCGGTGAAGGCGATGATCACCACCGTCAGCTTGCCGGTCTGGCCCAGCAGCGCGGTGGCGTATTCGAGGTGTGGCAGTGGTGCGCCAGTCAGGGTGGCGCGCGGCAGGTGATAGAGCGCGCCCACGCAGTACAGGGCGATGGTGATGAAGATCACGCTGAGGCCCAGCATCATCGCCAGCGGGATATTGCGTTCTGGGCGGCGGGTTTCCTCCACCAGCGGGCAGGTGAACTCTGCGCCGACAAAACCCCAGATCGCCAGCGCTCCCAGCGTCAGCACGCCAACGCCCAGAGGGTTCCAGTCGCTATTGGCGGCCTGGGCAAGGGCGGGAGGGCCGTCGCCGCTCAGTGCGGTGGTCCCCAGCGCCAGCAGCGCGATGATCATCACCAGTGTCAGCGCCGATTGCAGGCGGGCGAACACATCGATGCCCAGCAGATTGAGCAGGGTGAAGATCAGCAACACGCCGTAGGCGACGCTGTTGAGGGGAAAGACGCCGGGGTAGACCTGGTTGACAATGCGGTCCAGCAGCAGGAGCTCCGCCGACAGGGCGAACATGGCCACCACCACATAGCCGGAAAAGGTGGCCAGGATGGCGGGGAACTGTCCCAGGGCCACTTCGGTATAGCTGCTGAGGCTGCCCGCGCGGGGAATCATCAGCGCCAGCTCGGAGAAGGATACGGCGTAGCAGAGCGCCAGCAGGAAAGCCATGCTCAGCGGGATCAGAAATCCGATGCCGGCCATGCCGGCGCCTTGCAGCATCAGCACCATGACGCCTTGGGACACAACGAGGCCGATGGCGACGGCGAGCAGCGGGGGGAGCCCCAGGCTGGCGCGAAAGGGAGCGGAGGAGCGGGCGGCGGCCCGCGGCGGAGCAAGGTGGGCTTGCGGCTTGTGCATGGTGTGTCTCCTATTGTCTTGTTGTGGTGACTCCGGGACGGCCGGTCTCAGGCGGCTACTCGTTTTGTAATTGCACCCAGGTGGTTTTGAGGTGGGTGTAGTGGTCGATGGCGTGGAGCGAGAGGTCGCGGCCAAAGCCGGATTGTTTGCAGCCGCCAAACGGCAGACCGGGATCCAGGGCGTCCACGGTGTTGACCGAGACGGTGCCGGCGCGTAGCCGACGCGCAAGACGATGGGCGCGCGACAGGTCCCGGGTCCAGACCGAGGCGGCCAGCCCGTAACGGCTGTCGTTGGCGATGGCCACGGCCTCGGTCTCGGTGTCGAAGGGAATGACGGCCAACACCGGGCCGAAGACCTCCTCGCGCGCCAGCGCCATGTCCGGCCGGACCTCGGTGAAGATGGTGGGGCGGATGTAGCAATCGCTCCCGTCTATGCTGAAGCGCTCGCCCCCGCAGAGCAGGCGCGCGCCTTGGCGGCGGGCTTTGTCGATGTGATCCATGATGCGCCCGGCCTGGCGGGCGTCGACGATGCTGCCGCTGCGCGTGGCTGGGTCTAGGGGATTGCCGGGTTGCAGGGCGTTCGCCTCGCTCAGCAAGCGTTCCAGAAAATCGTCCGCAATGGAGCGTTGCAGCAAGAGGCGGGAATTGGCGGAGCACACCTGGCCCTGGTTGAAGAAAATGCCGAAGGCCGCGTGTCGGGCGGCGGCGTCCAGATCGCAGTCGTCGAATACCAGATTGGGGCTTTTGCCGCCGCATTCCAACGCGACTCTTTTCATATTGGAGTCCGCCGCGTAGCGCAGGAAAGCTTTGCCCACTTCGGTGGAGCCGGTAAAGCTCAGGCTATCCACGTCCGGGTGCAGGCCTAGCGGCCGGCCCACCTCTTCACCAAAGCCTGGCAGCACGTTCAGCACCCCGTCCGGCAGGCCGGCCTCGCGCGCCAGTTGGGCCAGACGCAATGCCGACAGCGGCGATTGCTCGGCCGGCTTCAGGATGACGCTATTGCCGGCCATCAGCGCCGGCGCCAGCTTCCACGCGGCCATGTCCAGCGGGAAATTCCACGGGATCACCGCCGCCGCGACGCCCAGCGGTTCGCGGGTGACCAGGGCCAGCGCGTTATCCGCCCCGGGGGCTATCTCGCCGTACAGCTTGTCGGCGGCTTCGGCGTACCAGTCGAACACGCCGGCGGCGCCCGGCACATCTATATTGCGCGCATCCGCGATGGGTTTGCCGATGTCCAGACAGTCCAACAGGGCCAGTTCGTCGGCGTGTTCGCGGATCAGCGCGGCCAGTTTTTGGAGCACGGCCTTGCGTTGGCGCGGGTGGCGGCGCGACCAGGCGCCGGATTCGAAGCTGGCGCGGGCGGCCCGCACCGCCAGTTCAACATCCGCCTCGCCGCAGCGGGCGATTTCGGCCAACGGCCGGCCGCTGACCGGGCTGGTGTCGGTGAAGGTGCGTTGGTCTGTGGCAGGGACGAACTGGCCATTGATGAAGGCCTGGTACGGCGGGTGCAAATCGGCGGCGCGGCGTTGCCAGTAGGACAGATCTTGCAAGGGCATGGCGATCACTCCTATTCAACCAGCGCGACGGGTGGAGAGGGGTGTTCACGTGGTGGCTGGTCTTGTCGCGCAAGGTGAAGCCATACTAGTCAGCCCCTTTCGCGGTGGATATCACGCGAAAGCGTTAGGGCCGTGGGTAAAACTAACCTGATCGAGGTAGCTGGCATGCAGCTGAATGTGGCGGACTTGGTTTTTCACCAGCAATTGGGACGTTTGCTGGGCTGCGTCGACAATGCGGCCTTTTGGCAGCAACTGGCCGCGTTTCTGCGAGAACACCTGAGTTTCGATACCTGGGTGGTGTTGCTGTTTCGCCAGGAGGCCCCGCCCTTGGTGCTGGCGGATCACGCGGCGAATTACGCTCATGACGATCTGTTCGCCGACTACAGGCGTGGCCTCTATCTGCTGGACCCGTTTTACGGCTTTGCGCTGAAGTGTCCGGCGGCTGGGGTGTACCGGCTGGACGAGGTGGCACCGGACCGTTTCAGGGAAACGGAATACTTTCGGCGTTACTTTTCGCGCAATGTGGTGGCGGATGAAATCCAGTTCCTGCAAGCGCTTCCGGAGGGGGTGCTGTCCCTGTCGCTGGGCTGCAAGCATCGCTTCAGCGAGCAAGATCTGGGTGTCTGCAATCTGTTTGCTCCCTGGTTGCTGCCCCTGTCACGGCTGGCCGCGCGTCTGGACGAAGGGCGGCATCAGCCGGCTGCGAACGCGGGCAGGCAGAGCCGCCGGCAGTGGGAGGAGACGCTGCGCTCGCAGGGTTCCTCGCCGCTGACCAAGCGCGAGGTGGAAGTGGCCTTGCTGATACTCGGCGGCCACTCGACCAAGGGCGTGGCCCGTGAACTGGGCATTTCACTGGAAACGGCCAAGGTGCATCGTCGCCATCTGTACGCCAAGCTGGGCGTTTCCAGCCAGGCGGCCTTGTTCCTGCTGCTGGCGGATATTTAATCCCGATGCCGTGGCGCAGCGGTGAAACAGCTAGGGTTAGTTAATGCAGGTCGTGCCGGTACATGAACACCGGCAGCCGCCATTCGCGCCAGATGGCGGCCAGGCGGATAGTGAGGCCGACGGCGAAGCTGGCCAGCACGTTGAGATCATGCGGCACGCCCAGCTTGATCAGGCCCAAGTAGAGCAGGGCCACGGCGAAGGAGACGCTGGCGTACAGTTCCTGACGGAAGACCACGGGCACGCGGTTGCACAGCACGTCGCGCAGGATGCCGCCGGCAATGCCGGTGATCATGCCGGCCATCACCACCACTACCGGATGGTAGTCCATGGACTGGGCCACGCCGCAGCCTATGATGGTGAAGGCGATCAGGCCCAGCGCGTCCAGCACCAGGAAGACGCGGCTGAGGCGCTTCATGTAGCGGGCCACGAACACGGCGGCCAGGCCGCCGGCAATGACGAGGCCGACGTATTCCGGGTGTTGGGTCCAGCCTATCGGGTAGCGGCCCAGCACGATATCGCGCACGGTGCCGCCGCCCAGGGCGGTGAGGAAGGCGATGACGGTGACGCCGAAGATGTCCATATTGCGGCGGCCGGCCGCCAGCGCGCCAGTCATCGCTTCCGCGGTGATGGCGATCAGATAGATCAGGGTAAGCATGTAGTTGCAGTGGTCAAACAGGCTGGCGCCGAGGTGAGCGGCGAAGCCGGGTGGGAAAATAGGTTGGCAATGGGCGGGCCATGCCAGGTGGCGCACAGCCTGGGCAAGCGTTTCGAACACGGGTTTTCCTTGAGAGCTGGTGCACGATCTGCTGCGCTTCGCGAGACGCTGCGGCTACCGCTTCGAAATGCTCATGCACCAGGAGTACATTCCGCTTTCTCAGCTGTTTTCGCCTTGTCTCGTCCTTGCTCGCGAGATCGTGAACACGTTCTGAGCATGGCCGGCGAGCCGCGCATGAGCGCGGCGTTGCCGGCATTGCCTCTCCCCTTGTCCTTTTACCTGAGAGTTAGATGACGGGCGCTGCCTGTGTGCGGGCTTTGCCGGGCGTCACTTGCCCCTTCGGTGGGCGGCTAAGGGCCGGTTGCATAATCTGACGCGTTGTCGCTGAAGCGTAGCAGATGATGAACGGGCGCTTAGGGCCTCTCTCCAATCGGCTGGTATCCATGGGCTGCGGTACTGTGGCCTGAGCGATTATGGGAGTTTGCGTCTTCGGCGGGGGCGTATGCCCCTCTCTCCCGCAGCAGGCAAGGATATTAGCGTTTGCTGTATTGTTCAGTCAACGACTGTATACATGGGGGAAGGCAAAAATGTTGCAGTGCGCCATCTTCACGAAAACGCCCGGACGGCGGCTTGGCTGTCCGGGCGTTTTTGCGCGGGCTGGTTCTTAGAACCTGTTCACGATCTGCTGCGCGTCGTGAAGCGTTGCACGGTGAGTACAAGCTCAAAATGCTCATGTACCACGTGTACATTCCGCTTTTTCGCTTGTTTTCGCCTTGTCTCGCTCTTGCTCGCGAGATCGTGAACAGGCTCTTAGTTGCTAGGCGTCTTGGGCTTGGCCGCGCCGTTGCCGGCGGCGGGTTTGCGCGTGGCCGGGGCTTTGGCAGCGGACGCCTTGTCGACAGGCGCTTTGGCGGTTTTGGCCGCCGTGGGTTTGCTTGAGGCCGGCTTGGCCGCAACCGGCGTGCTGCTGGCGGTTTGGGCGGCGGCGCTGGGCTTGTCGGCGGTCGTTGGTTTGGCTGCGGACTTGGCGACAGACGCTTTGGCGGTTTTGGCCGCCGTGGGCTTGCTTGAGGCGGGCTTGGCCGCAACCGGCGTGCTGCTGGCGGTTTTGGCGGCGGCGCTGGGCTTGTCGGCGGTCGTTGGTTTGGCTGCGGACTTGGCGACAGACGCTTTGGCGGTTTTGGCCGCCGTGGGCTTGCCTGAAGCCGGCTTAGCCGCAACCGGCGTGTTGCTGGCGGTTGTGGCGGCGCTGGGTTTGTCGGTAGCCCCTGCTTTGGCCGGGGCTTTGGCGGCCGGTTTGCGTGGCGCGGCTGCTTTCCTGGCCGGCGCGCTGGCCTTGACGGTGGGGGCCGGAGTGGGAGCGGCTGCGGTTGCCGCTATTGGCTCGGTGGGCGGAAGGATGGCCGGGGCCGCCGGCGAGCGGGTGTCCAGTTGCAGCGCGTGGGCCACTTGGTCCAGCCGCTGTTGTTGTTCCGGAGCGATGTCGCCGCTGAGCGCCAGCAGTTCGTGCGCCAGTTGCCAGGCTTGGCGGCGGCGGTGCTCTTCCGGCAGCAGCTTGGGCAGGCCGGCCAGCGCGCGGGCTTCGTCCAACCGCACCAGGAAGACTTGCTTGCGGGCGATTTCTTTCAGCTGCATCAGGGTCAGCGGGTATTCGTGGCGGATGTCGCGCATGATGCGGCGGATGGCGTTGAACGGGCGCTCGTCTATGATGCCGCGGCCGATCGCCACGTAGGTGAGCAAGCGCACGAAGCCGTCTGCCAGGGTGCCGGTTTCGTAGGCGGGGTCCAGCGTTTGGCGCTTGAGTTGCAGCCGTTCCCGTTTCTCCCAGCTGTCGCAGCGGGCGGCGCGGGCTTCGCGGGCCGGCTGGACGCCCACGATGGAGGCCAGCCACGGGGATTCGTACACGGCTTTGAAGCAGTGTTCGGTGGCGGCGTCGCGCAGGTCGCGGTAGCGGTCAAGGCTTTGCGCCATCCAGCCGGACCATTGTTCTTGCAGCCGCCACAGCGGGTTGTCCACGCTCACGGGGTGGCGATGGGCGCGCACGTATTCGGCGGCGGGCTTGAGCCAGCTGAGCCAGGGGTTGAGCGGGGAGATCAGCGTGCGTTCCAGCCGAGCCGGGTTGAGCTGGCGCTGGCATTGGGCGCTGGCTTCGCTGCTGACGGCCTGGAGCACGGGGGAGATGAAGCGGTTGTAAATGCCTTGGTTGATCTCGGAGACGCGGCGCACCACTTCAAAGGCTTGCTCGTCTTCGCGGCCGTCGTCCAGGGCCAGGATGTCGGCCACTTCGCGCGCTTCAAAACGGATGATGTAGCGGCCTTTGATGTATTCCTGACCGGGGGTGCCGGGGGCCACGTCTTCGATGATGGCTTCGTACAGGCCGGGGGCCAGCACGTCGATCAGGTCCAGCGCGCTGGCGAATTCGCTGTGTTCGCGGTTGGCGATGCCGGCGGAGACGAAGATGCCGAGGTGGCCCACTTTGTTGTGCAGGCAGTAGATGATGGTTTGTTCGTTGTCGCGGATGTCTTCCGCGTTCTCGTACAGGTCGGGTATCCAGTTCAGCGCTTGTTGCGGCGGGGTGATGTTGTCGCCCCATGAGGCGAACACGATGATGGGGGAGCGGATGTTGCGCATGTCCACGCGGTGCTGGTCGCTGCTGACGATCTTGCCTTCCACCAGGTGGTTGCCCACGAACAGCTGCTGGGAGATCCATTCCATTTCCTGCTTGTTCAGCAGGTAGTGGCCGCCCCACCAGCGTTCAAAGCCCAGGAAGCGTTCGCGCTCGGTGTCCACCTTGGCGTACAGGTTGTAGGGCTTCTTCCATAGGGTGTTGGCCGGGTCCAGCTTTTCAAAGTTGTTGACCAGATGGGCGCCGTCGAACTTGCCGTTGCCCAGGTCGCCGGCCAGCGAGGCGGTCCAAGTGCCGCCCATCATGCCGCCGGAGTAGCGCATCGGGTTTTTGCCGGTGACGCCGGCCCAGTAGGACAGCGGGGTGCCGGCCAGCAGGATGGGGCCGAACAGTTCCGGCGCCACGGAAGCGAGCATGGCCAGCGCCCAGCCGCCCTGGCAGTTGCCGATGACGAAGGGTTTGCCGTCGCTGTCCGGGTGCAGTTCGTTGACTTTGCTGAGGAAGACGTATTCGGCGCGGCTGACGCTTTCTATGGTCTGGCTGGGCACCGGTTGCGGGAAGAACATGATGAAGTAGCAGGGGTGACCCTGCTGCAGCGCAATGCCGATCTCGCTGTCCATTTTGAAGCCGCCGATGCCGGGACCGTGGCCGGCGCGCGGGTCAATCACCACAAAGGGGCGCAGCGCCGGATTGGTGGCCGGGCAGCCGGCCGGCGGCAGGATGGCGGCCAGCGCGTAGTTGGCCGGGTCCGGCAGGCTGCGGCCGTCCAGAATGATCTTGTAGTCGAACACCAACACCGGCGGTTTGCCGCTTTGCACGTGCCGCAGGTAGTCCGCGCCGCGGTCATGCAGCACGTCCCAGTAGAGGATGCTGCGCTCGCAGGCGTCGCGCCAGTAGTCGGCGACCGGGTTGGAGGAGAAGAGCTTGGACCAGACGGCTGTTTGCGACCACATACGGCACCTCTTGGTTGGTATGACGGATAATTGGCTACTGTACCCTCCTTTTGTTGCGTTGCAATAGACAAAGTTCCTATTAGGCGCCCAACTGTCAGCGCAACACCACAGTGCGTCGCTCTACGATGAAGACGCGTTGCTCCAGGTGGCTGCGCACCGCACGCGCAAGCGCCTGGCATTCCATGTCCCGTCCGACGGTCTGCAATTGCTCCGGGCTGTAGGCATGGTCTACCCGTTCCACCACCTGTTCGATGATCGGGCCTTCGTCCAGGTCGTCGGTGATGTAGTGGGCGGTGGCGCCTATCAATTTGACGCCGCGTTCGTGTGCCTGCTGATAGGGCCGAGCGCCCTTGAAGCCGGGCAGGAAAGAGTGATGGATATTGATGGCGCGGCCGGCCAGCCGGGCGGCGGTGGCGCTGGAAAGCACCTGCATGTAGCGGGCCAGCACCAGCAGCTCCGCTTGGCTGTCGTCGATGAGTGACAGCAGCGCCGCTTCCTGGCGTGGCTTGTTGTCCGGGGTGAGCGGCAGATGGTGGAAGGGCAGGCCGTAAGCCTCGGCAATCGGAGCGAGGTCGCGGTGATTGGAGACCACGGCGACCACTGTCATGTCCAGATCCCCCATTTTTTGGCGATAGAGCAAATCGTTCAGGCAGTGATCCAGTTTGGACACCATGATCAGCACCCGCGCGCGTTGGCTCCGGTCGTGCAGCCGCCATTGCAGGTCTTGATAGTGGCCGCCCATTCGCGCCATGCCGTCGGCCAGCCGCGCCGGGGCGAAGTCCGGCCGCTCCGGGTGGAATACGCAGCGCACAAAGAAACGCCGGCTGCGGGCGTCGTCGAACACGGCCAGTTCATCGATATAGCAGCCTTGCTGCTCCAGCAAGGCGGAGAAGCCGGCCACCTGGCCGGAGGCGCTGCGACAGGCGAAGCTGAGCACGTAGGAGGGGGCGTCTGAGGTCATTGGCGTGTCCTGGGTTGTTGGGCGGCATGTGCCAATCTAGGCCGTGTCCCGCGCGCACGCTGTTCGCCATGCGTCCGCTTTGCGTGGATTTTGGACATTGCCGTGTCGCGTGCGGGCAAGAGACCGTCCTTTCCAGCCAAACGCACCGTCGGCGTCGCCCTGAGAATGAGGCCTTCCTCAACCTCGACAGCAGCGGCGCGGGCCCATGGCGGCCCGGCGGCGGGAGCGCAGATGGCAAACCGATATTCGCTGTGGAGCCTGAT
Organism: Chromobacterium haemolyticum DSM 19808; assembly: GCF_000711885.1. Lineage (GTDB taxonomy): Bacteria > Pseudomonadota > Gammaproteobacteria > Burkholderiales > Chromobacteriaceae > Chromobacterium > Chromobacterium haemolyticum. The sequence goes on along the minus strand of NZ_JONK01000025.1, from coordinate 72,975 downwards.
CCGGCAGGGGCTCGGGCATCACCAGGGCTGGCAGCCGGCCTGGCGCAGCCCTCAGCCGGAAACCAGCTACGACGTCATCATCGTCGGCGGCGGCGGCCACGGCCTGGCCACCGCCTATTACCTGGCCCGCATGTATGGCGTCCGCAAGGTGGCGGTGTTGGAAAAAGGGTATCTGGGCGGCGGCAACACCGCGCGCAACACCACCATCATCCGCTCCAACTATCTGTGGGACGAATCTTCGCGGCTGTACGAGCACGCGCTCAAGCTGTGGGAGGGCCTGTCCCAGGAGCTGAACTTCAACGTGATGTTCAGCCAGCGCGGGGTAATGAACCTGGGCCACAGCCTGCAGGATATGCGCGACATCGAGCGTCGGGTCAACGCCAATCTGCTCAACGGCGTGGATGCCGAGGTACTGACCCCGCGGGAGATCAAGGAGCGGGTGCCCTTGATTGCCATCGGCGGCGACGTCCGCTATCCGATTCTGGGCGCCAGCTTTCAACCGCGAGGCGGGGTGGCGCGCCACGACGCGGTGGCCTGGGGCTTCGCCCGCGCCGCCAGCGAGTTGGGCGTGGACATCATCGAGGAGTGCGAGGTCACCGGCTTGTTGATCGAGGGCGGCCGGGTGCGAGGGGTTCAAACCGGGCGCGGCGAGATCCGCGCCGACAAGGTGGGCTGCGTGGCCGCCGGCAACAGCGCCGTGCTGGCGCGGATGGCCGGTTTGCGCCTGCCGCTGGAAAGTCACCCCTTGCAGGCTTTTGTGTCCGAATCGCTGAAACCCTGCCTGGACACGGTGGTGATGTCCGGCGCGGTGCACGGCTACATCAGCCAGTCGGACAAGGGCGAACTGGTGATTGGCGCCGGCATCGACAGCTATCTGGGTTACGGCCAGCGCGGCAGCCCGCATGTGATCGAGCACACGGCGGCGGCCATCGTCGAGTTGTTCCCATCCTTCTCGCGGCTGCGGATGAACCGTCAGTGGGGCGGCATCGTCGACGTGTCGCCGGACGCCTGTCCCATCATCGGCAAGACCCGGATCCAGGGCTTGTATTTCAACTGCGGCTGGGGCACCGGCGGCTTCAAGGCCACGCCGGGTTCCGGCCATGTGTTCGCCCACACCATCGCTCATGACCAGCCGCATCCGCTGAACGCGGCTTTTTCGCTGGAGCGCTTCGCTTCCGGCCGCTTGATAGACGAACACGGCGCCGCCGCCGTGGCGCATTGAGGGAGACGCCGATGCTGTTGATTCATTGCCCGCATTGCGGAGAGGCGCGGGAGGAGGAGGAGTTCGCCTACGCCGGGGAAGCCTTCATCGTCCGTCCGGCGGCGCCGGAGCAGGTGGACGACGAGGCCTGGGGCGATTATCTATTTAGCCGCAAGAACCCGCGCGGCTGGCATTGGGAACAATGGCAGCACGCCGCCGGCTGCCGCAAGGTGTTCGCCGTCCGGCGTCACACCGTCAGCTACGAGATCGCAGGCAGCTGGACGCTGGCCGAGGGCAAGGCCCGCTATTTGCAGGAGGATCAGGCGTGAGCGGCTATCGCATCCACCGCCCCGGCGAGCGCATCGATCGCAATCGACCGCTGGCTTTCTCCTTCGACCGCGCGGCCTATCACGGCTTCGCCGGCGACACCTTGGCCTCGGCGCTGCTGGCCAACGGCCTGCGCCTTCTAGGCCGCAGCTTCAAGTACGGCCGGCCGCGCGGCATCGTAGGCTTCGGCGCGGAAGAGCCCAACGCTTTGATCCAGCTGGAAACCGGCGCTTTGACCACGCCGGATCTCAAAGCCACTCAGGTGGAGCTGTACCAAGGCTTGCAGGCCTTTAGCGGCTTGGGGGACGGGTCTTGGGGCATGAGGCTCAAGGGCGCGCTGGGCCGCTTGGAGCGTTTCATGCCGGCGGGCTTTTATTACAAGACCTTCATGCAGCCGGCGCGGGCCTGGCCGTTTTACGAGCGGCGCATCCGCGAAGCCGCCGGTTACGGCGAAGCGCCGCGGCTGCCGGACCCGGAGCATTACGATCATCTGCATCACCATGTGGACTTGCTGGTGGTGGGCGGCGGCGCGGCTGGCTTGTGGGCGGCCACGCTGGCGGGGCGCGCCGGCCTGAAAACGCTGCTGTTGGACGAACAGGCGGAAATGGGCGGCTGGCTGCTGAGCGAGCGCCGGCTGCGCATTGATGGTCTGGAGACGATGGATTGGACGCGCCAGCGCTTGCAGGAGCTGGCTGCGCTGCCCAATGTCCAGTTCTTGCCTCGCGCCACCGTGTTCGCGTTGCATGAGGGCAATCTGGCCTTGGCGGTGGAGCTGTTGCAGGACCACCTGTCGCCATCCGAGCGCAATCCGGCCCAGCCGCGCCAGCGTCTGCACAAGATACGCGCGGGCCAACTGGTCTTGGCCAGCGGCGCCATCGAACGGCCGCTGGTGTTCGGCAACAACGATCTGCCTGGAGTGATGACCGCCGCCGCCGGCCATACTTATTTGAACCGTTACGGCGTGGCGGTGGGGCGTCGGCTGCTGTTGCAGACCCAGAACGACGCAGCCTACGACGCGGCGTTGGAGCTGGCCTTGTCCGGCGTGGCGGTGACGCTGGCCGACGCCCGTCCAGGCGGCGCGGCGGCATGGCGCAGCCGCGCCGCGCAGAATGCCGGCGTGGAACTGCTGGCCGGCTACGGTATCGCCAGGGTGAACGGCGGCGCCGGCGTCAGCGGCGTGGAACTGGTGAAGCTGGGCGCGGATGGCCGGAGCGTGGCCGGCAAGGGGCCGCGGCTGGAGGCGGACGGCGTGCTTTCTTCCGGCGGCCTCAGCGCCAGCGTGCATCTGTTCTGCCACAACGGCGGCCGTCCGCTGTGGCGCCCGGACCGTTTGTCCTTCGTCTGCCCGGACGAGGGCCGGCCCGGCGTCGTCTGCGTGGGCGCGGTCACCGGGCGCTGGGAGTTGGACGAAGCTCTGGCCCAGTGCCATGCCGCCATGTTGGGGCTGCTTGGCTCGGGAAGCCCGGTCGGCCTGGGTGCCGCGCCGCGAGTAGAGCCGGAGGACGTGGCCGCGCCGCGCGAAATCTTCCGTCTGCCGGACGGACGGCGCGAAGGCGTCGGCGCCAAGGCTTTCGTCGACTTTCAGAACGACGTGGCCGCCGCCGACATCCATCTGGCGGTGCGCGAAAACTACCGCTCCATCGAGCATGTCAAGCGCTACACCGCGCTGGGCTTCGGCACCGATCAAGGCAAGTTGTCCAACGTCAACGGTTTCGCCATCGCCGCTGAGGCGCTGGGCAAGCCTATCGCCGAGGTGGGCACCACCACGTATCGGCCAGCCTACACTCCGGTCAGCTTCGGCGCGCTGGCGGGAGCCAATGCCGGAGAGACCTTTGACCCGCGTCGCTACACCGCCATGCACGACAGCCATACGGCGCGCGGCGCCGAGTACGAACTGGTGGGGCAGTGGCTGCGGCCCTGGTATTTTCCGCGGCCGGGCGAGGACCTGCACGCGGCGGTGCGCCGCGAATGCCGTGCCGCTCGCCAGGGGGTGGCGGTGATGGACGCTTCCACCCTGGGCAAGATCGATGTGCGCGGCCCGGACGCGCGGGAGTTTCTGGGCCGCGTCTACAGCAACGCCTGGAGCAAGCTGGAGCCGGGCAAATGCCGCTACGGCCTGATGCTGGACGAAAACGGCATGGTGATGGACGACGGCGTCACCGCCTGCCTGGCGGACGACCATTTCCACATGACCACTACCACCGGGGGCGCGGCTCGGGTGTACAGCTGGCTGGAGCGCTGGCACCAGACCGAATGGCCAGAGCTCAAGGTGAGGTTCAGTTCCATCACCGATCATTGGGCCACCACGGCGCTGGTGGGGCCGCAAAGCCGGGAGGTGTTGCGCAAGCTGTGTACGGACATAGATCTGTCCGCGCAGGCTTTTCCTTTCATGGAGGGCCGCATCGGCACGGTGGCCGGCGTGCCGGCTCGGGTGTTCCGCATCAGCTTCTCCGGCGAACTGGCTTACGAGATCAATGTGGACGCCGGCTACGGCCGTTATCTGTGGGAGGAGGCGATGCGGGCTGGAGCCGAGTTCGGCATCACGCCCTACGGTACCGAGGCCATGCACGTCTTGCGCGCGGAAAAGGGCTTCATCATCGTCGGTCAGGACAGCGACGGCTCGATGAGCCCCAACGATCTGGCCATGGGCTGGGCGGTGGGGATGAAAAAGCCATTCAGCTTCCTCGGCCGCCGCTCCTTGCTGCGCGCCGATACCGCCGCCGCAGGCCGCAAGCAGTTGGTGGGCTTGCTGACGGAGGATCCGCGGCTGGTGTTGCCGGAAGGCGCGCAAATTCTCAACGACCTTAACGACGCCGCGCCGGCGGCGATGCAGGGCCATGTCACCTCCAGCTACCACAGCGAATGCCTGGGCCGTTCCATCGCCATGGCTGTGTTGAAGGATGGCAGCCGGCGGGAGGGCGACACCGTGCAAGTCTGGTGGCGGGGCCGCAGCGTGCCGGCGCGGGTGGCGTCCGCGGTCTTCGTTGACAAGAAAGGAGAACGTCAGCATGTCTGAATCCGCGTTCAAGCCTGTGCTGGAATCGCCCTTGCGGCATCTGGATTTGCAGGAAGCCGCCGAGCCGCGCCGCGCCGACGGCCGCGTTTGGGGCAATGAAGCGCCTAATCTGGGCTATGCGGTGCTGCGCGGTGACGGCGCCGAGACCGGTTTTTTCGAGCTGACGGCGCGTGTCACTGGGCTGGAGCCGCCGCGAAGGCCCAAGGCCTTGAGCCAGGGGGAGGGCGGCGCGCTGCTGTGGCTGTCGCCGGACGAATGGCTGCTGATCAGCCGTCGCCAGCGGCTGGCCGCCTGGCTGCCTGCGCTGGAGCGGGGCTTCGCCGAGCAGCGCCTGTTCGCCCAGGCGCTGGATGTCAGCGGCGGCTTCACCGCCATTTACCTGTGCGGTGAGCCGCATCTGGCCGTGTTGCGCCATCTGGGGGGCTACGATTTCGAGGCGCTGCGTCCCGACCAGGGCGTCTGCACTCTGCTGGGCAAAGCGGCGGTCCAGGTGCTGCGCCTGGACGGTGACGGAGTGTTCGTGGTGTGCCGCCGCAGCTTTGCCGACTACGTCTGGCTGCTGCTGCGGAGAGCGTCCAGGCCTTACGGCTTCGCGGTATGCGAGTTGCCGGAAGACGACGCCGGCCATCCGCTGTGGTGGGGATTGGCGCGGCCAGCGCCGGCGGCTGTCCTGACCGAGAGTTCTTAAAAACCTGTTAACGGCCTGCTGCACTGCAGCGGAATGGTTGGACAGAGGCGCGGACAAGCTGGAAGGAGATTGCAATGGATTTGCACACAGACGCGTTGGTGATAGACGGGCTGATCATCGCCAAATGGGGGCGGCCGGTATTCGAGGACATGCGTCGTGGCGGCTTGAGCGCCGCCAATTGACCGTGTCGGTGTGGGAGGGCTTTCATGACACCGTGAACAATATCGCCGAAATGAAAGGGTTGATCCGTGAGCACGGCGATCTCTTGACCTTGGTGCGCGGCGTCGAGGATATCCGTCGCGCCAAGGCGGAGGGGCGCACCGGCGTCATCCTGGGCTTTCAGAATGCCCATGCCTTCGAAGACAGGCTGGAGTCTATCGAAGCCTTCGCCGATATGGGCGTGCGCGTGGTGCAACTGTGCTACAACACGCAAAACCTGATCGGTACCGGCTGTTACGAGCGGGATGGCGGCTTGTCCGGCTTCGGCCGCGAAGTCATTGCGGAAATGAACCGCGTCGGCATCATGGTGGACCTATCCCACGTAGGCGGCCTCACCTCGCGCGAGGCCATTCTGGAATCGAAAAAGCCGGTCTGCTATTCCCATTGCCTGCCCTCCGGCCTCAAGCCGCATCCGCGCAACAAGAGCGACGAGGAACTGCGCTTCATCGCCGATCACGGCGGCTTCATCGGCGTCACCATGTTTCCTCCCTTCCTGCGCCGCGGCATCGCCGCCACCGTGGACGACTACGTGGAAGCGATGGATTACGTGATCGCGCGGGTGGGCGAAGACTGCGTCGGTTACGGCACCGACTTCACCCAGGGCTACGATCAGGCTTTTTTCGACTGGATCACCCACGACAAAGGCCGGTATCGCCGACTGACCGATTTCGGCACCATCCTCAACCCGGAAGGCATTCGCACCATAGGTGAAACGCCTAATCTGACAGCGGCGATGCAGAGGGCCGGCTGGTCCGAGAGCAAGATTCGCAAAGTGCTGGGGGAGAACTGGTTGAGGGTGTTCGGCGAGGTATGGGGGGCTTAGAACCTGTTTATGCTCTCGCGAGCAAGGGCGAGACAAGGCGAAAACGGCTGAGAAAGCGGAAGGGTGTACTCAGGGTGCATGACCCTTTCGAAGAGGTTTTCAAGGCCCTATCTCCGCAGCGAAACAGATCGTAAACAGGTTCTAAAGCGCATTCAGGAGGGTTTATGAAGCAACTTAAAGTGTTGGCGACGTTGTTGTTGTCGCTCGTGTTTTGGGCCAGGCCGGCCGCGGCGGAGACAGAGCTGAAGCATTGGCCGCCCAAAATCGCGGAGCGGCTGAACTCCATGATCAAGGCCAATGCTCATAAGGGCGAATACGCGGTGTTCGATATGGACAACACCAGCTACCGCTACGATCTGGAAGAAGCGCTGCTGCCTTATATGGAGGCCAAGGGCTTGCTGAGCCGAGAGCGGCTGGACCCGTCGTTGAAGCTGATCCCCTTCCGCGACGAGCCGGGCCGGCTGGAAAGCCTGTACAGCTACTATTTGCGGCTGTGCGAAATCGACGAATTGATCTGCTACCCCTGGGCCGCGCAAGTGTTTTCCGGGCTGACGCTGCGCCAACTCAAGACACAGGTGGACGCCCTGATGGCCAGCGGCTCCCCGGTGCCCGTCAGGTATTTTCATCAGGGCAAGGTGGTGGAGGGCAGCGTGCCGGCGCCGCGCGTGTTCACCGGCATGGTCGAGCTTTACACCAAGCTGCAGGAGAACGGCATCGCGGTCTACGTGATGACCGCGGCCAGCGAAGAACTGGTGCGCATGGTGGCCAGCGACCCGCGTTATGGCTACCAGGTGCCGCCGCAGAACGTGTTGGGCATCAACCTGTTGCTGAAGGACCGAAGCAGCGGCGAGCTCACCACCTCGCGTTTGCAGATCAAGCGCGGCGGCTATGAGCCGGAACGCAATTTGGACCTGGAGCTGACCCCTTATCTGATGAACCCGATGACCTGGTACGAGGGCAAGGCCGGGACCATCCTGGGCTGGATAGACCAATGGCGCAAGCCGGTGCTGGTGGCTGGCGACACGCCGCAGTCCGATGGCTACATGCTGCTGAACAGCACCGATACGGCCAAGGACGGCTTGCGGCTCTGGGTTGACCGCAAAGCGGGTTATTGGGATCGGATCCGGAACTGGAGCCGCGAAGCGGCCAAGCAGCAGCGCAAGTTGGGCCAGCCGGCAACGGCGGACCGCAACTGGCTGGTGGTGAGGCCGGAGCAGATTCAATGAGCGCTTGAAGACGCCGAATGGGGCGCATGGGCATTCTCACGCCGGCTTCAGGCGGCATCGCCGAAGCGCAACGGATTTTGAGCGGGGATTTACGATCTCGCGAGCTAAGAGCCGCTAACAAAACCGCGCAGCGCACCTGAGCCAAGGCGCGCCGACGCAGGCAGTACAAGTAGTACGGCAAGGAGGCGCAACGCAGGATCAGGGGTTTTGTTAGCGGGTCTAAGGCGAGACAAAGCGAAAACGGCTGAGAAAGCGGAGTGTACACGTGTAGTACATGAGCATTTTGAGCTTGTACTCACCATGTAAGGCCCCACAACGCGCAGCAGATCGTGAACAGGTTCTAAGGGAGGAAACAAATATGTTGAGGCAATGGTGCTGCATCCTACTGCTGCTCTTGTGTGCGCCGGCCCACGCGATCGAGGCCACGCCCGGCAAACCAGCGATCAAGATCGGCTATGTCGAAGGCTGGGCGGACAGCGTGGTCACCACCCAAGTGGCTGCCCAGATTATTCGCGGTCGGCTGGGCCACCCGGTGGAACTGATGCCGGTAGCCGCCGGCATCATGTGGCAGGGCGTGGCGCGCGGAGATCTGGACGCCACGTTGTCGGCCTGGTTGCCGGTGACGCAGGGCGCGTATTACCGGCAGTTCAAGGACAAGGTGCTGGACTTGGGGCCTAATTACGCCGACGCGCGCATTGGCCTGGTCGTGCCGGACTATGTCGACGCCCGCTCCATCGGCGATCTCAACGCCGCCCGCGCGGCGTACCAGGGGCGCATCGTCGGCATAGACGCCGGCGCCGGAGTCATGCAAAAGGCCGAGGCGGCGATCAAGGCCTACCGGCTGAATTTTGCGCTGATGCCCAGTTCCGGGCCGGGCATGACGGCGGAGCTGGCGCGCGCGATCAGCGCCCGCAAGCCCATCGTGGTGACCGGCTGGGTACCGCACTGGATATTCGCCAAATGGAAGCTGCGCTTTCTCGACGATCCGCAAAAAGTGTTTGGAGAGGCCGAACACGTCAACAATGTGGTCCATCCCGGCCTGAGCGCCAAGGCGCCGCGGGTGCTGGCCTTCCTGCAGCGCTTCCGCTGGCGGCCGGAAGAGATCGGCCCGCTGATGCTGGCGGTGGAGACCGGCGCCAAGCCCGCCGCCGCGGCGGCATCCTGGATTAGGGCCCATCCGGAGCGGGTGGCGGAGTGGGCGCCCTGAGTCATCGTGTGTTCAATACTCTTCCTCGCCTTGGCGGACCGCGGTCCGCCTTTTTTGCGACCGCGCCGCGCGGTGTCGGCAATGGGCAAAAACCGGTCGCGCCGAGGGGGCCGGCTTGGGATGACCTGCGGCAACATGCCGGCAATGGCGGGCTGTGCCCGGCTTGCTCGGAGCCTGTTCAAAGTCTCGCGGGCAAGAGCGAGACAAGGCGCAAACCACTGAGAAAGCGAGATATATGTTTGGTATATCAGCGTTTCGAAGTCGTTTCCAACGCCGTATCGCCGAACCGTAGCAGGCTTTGAACAGGTTTCCAGGAGAACGGCATGCAACCGCAACTTCCCATCGATGTGGACCCCGACAGCGGCGTCTGGCGCACCAATGGCCTGCCCATGTTGTATGTGCCGCGTCATTTCTTCATCAACAACCACCTGGCCATGGAGGCCGCGCTGGGCCGTTACCCGTACGCGGACGCGCTCTACCAGGCCGGACATCGTTCCGCCCACTACTGGTGCGCCAGCGAAGCGGCCACCCACGGGCTGACCGGTCTGGCGGTGTTCGAGCACTATCTGAGCCGGCTGTCTTTGCGCGGCTGGGGCCGCTTCCGCTTTTTGGAGGCGGATGTAGCTAGCGGCAATGCCCACATCCGGCTGGACCACTCCTGCTTCGTGCTGGCCCAGGGCGAGGCCGGCGCGCCGCAAAGCGAGCACATGGCCTGCTATCTCTTCGCCGGCTGGTTCGCCGGAGCGATGGACTGGGTGGGGGAAAGTCTGGGGCGCGACTACCGCACCGTCAGCCGCGAAAGCCAGTGCGCTGGGCAGGGCGCGCCGTATTGCGCGTTTTCGGTCCACCCTTTGTAACCAGGAGCCGGCCATGTCTTACCCGCATTTGTTCGAACCCATCACCCTGAACCGGCTGACCTTGCGTAACCGCATCGTGAGCACCGCCCACGCCGAGGTCTACGCCGAAGCCGGCGGCCTGCCGGGCGAGCGCTACATCCGCTACTACGAAGAAAAAGCCAAGGGCGGTTTGGCGCTGGCGATTTGCGGCGGCTCCAGTCCGGTGTCCATCGACAGCCCGCAGGGCTGGTGGAAATCGGTGAACCTGACCAGCGATGCGGTGATAGAACCGCTGGCGCGGCTGGCGGAAGCCATGCACCGCCACGGCGCCAAGATCATGATCCAGGCTACCCACATGGGGCGGCGCTCCAGCTTTCAGGGCGAGCACTGGCCGCATCTGCTCAGCCCCTCCGGCGTGCGCGAGCCGGTGCACCGCGGCAACGCCAAGATCATGGAGGTGGAGGACATTCGTCGCGTGATCGCGGACTTCGCGCTGGCGGCGCGGCGGGTCAAGGCCGCAGGCCTGGACGGCATCGAGATCGCCGCCGCCCACCAGCACTTGATCGACCAGTTCTGGAGCCCGCGCACCAATCAGCGCGACGACGAATGGGGCGGCAGCCTGGAAAACCGGCTGCGCTTCGGCATGGAGGTGCTGCAAGCGGTGCGCGCCGAGGTGGGCGCGGACTTCTGCGTCGGTCTGCGCATGAGCGGCGATGAATTCCACGAAGACGGCCTTAGTCACGACATGCTCAAGGAGATTGCCGCCGCCATGTCCGAAACCGGGCTGATCGACTATCTGTCGGTGATAGGCTCCGGCGCGGACACCCACAACAGCCTGGCCAACTGCATGCCGCCGATGGCGCTGCCGCCCGAGCCTTTCGTGCACCTGGCCGCCGGCATCAAATCGGTGTCCAAGGTGCCGGTGATGCACGCGCAGAGCATACGCGATCCAGTGCAGGCGGAGCGCATCCTGGCCGCCGGCATGGTGGACATGGTGGGCATGACCCGCGCCCACATGGCCGACCCGTATTTGGTGATCAAGATCCGCGACGGCAAGGAAGACCAGATCCGCCAGTGCGTGGGCGCCAATTACTGCATAGACCGCCAGTACTACGGCCAGGATGTGCTGTGCATCCAGAACGCCGCCACCAGCCGCGAGTCCACCATGCCCCATCTTATCTCGCGGGCGGCGCGGCAGCGCCGGGTAGTGGTGGTGGGCGCGGGGCCGGCCGGGCTGGAGGCGGCGCGGGTGGCGCGCGAGCGCGGGCACGAGGTGGTGCTGTTCGAGAGGCAGCCGCAGGTGGGCGGTCAGATCCTGCTGGCGGCGCGCGCGCCGCAGCGCGAACAAATGGCCGGCATCGTGCGCTGGCTGGACATGGAAACCCAGCGCCTGGGCGTGGACCGCCGGCTGAGCACGACAGCGGACCGCTCCATGATCATGGACGAACGGCCGGATATCGTGGTACTGGCCACCGGCGGCCGGCCGCATACCGGCCAGGTGCCGGCCTGGGGCGTGGCGGAGGGGCTGGCCGTCGGCAGCTGGGATATCTTGTCCGGCCAGGTGGAGCCGGCTCGCAACGTGCTGGTTTACGACGCGCTGGGCACCCACGCCGGCTTCGGCGTCGCCGACTATTTGGCCAGCCGCGGCAGCACGGTGGAAATCGCCACGCCGGACGTGAAGGTGGGCGACGACACCGGCGGCACCACCTTTCCTATCTTCTACCGCCGCCTGTACGCCCAAGGCATCATCCCCACCCCCAATGTCTGGCTGGAGGGGGTGTACGCCGAAGGCGACAAGAAAATCGCCGTGCTGCGCAACGAATACACCGAAGCGCTGGAAGAGCGGGCGGTGGACCAGGTGGTGATAGACAACGGCGTTCTGCCGGACGACGCCCTGTACGGGCAACTGAAGCCCTTGTCGCGAAACCGCGGTCAGACCGATGTGCGGGCGTTGTTCGCCGCCGAGCCGCAGCCCTGTCTGGACTGGCCGCTCGCGGCCAGGGAATTCCTGCTGTTCCGCGTAGGCGACTGCGTCTCCATGCACAACATCCACGGCGCGCTCTACGACGCTCTGCGGCTGGCCAAGGATTTCTGACATGAGTTTCCCCTACCTCCTTAGCGGCCTGTTCTGGTTGGGCGCGCTGCTGCTGAGCGCTGGCCTGCTTCGGCGCGCGGGGTTGTGGCGGCGAGGGCGTGCCGCTCCGGCATCCTGGCGCGGCCTGCTGGCCGCGCCCAAGCGTTACTTCATGGACCTGCACCGCGTGGTGGCCCGCGATCCGGCCGCGGCGCGGGCCCATGTGGCGGCGGCTGGCGGCGGGACGGCGGCGCTGTTGCTGATCGCGCTCAATTACGGCCTGCTGCTGCATCAGCGCTGGCTGGACCTGCTGCTGGCGGCGGCGGCCGTTCTGATGTTGATCGGCGCGGCCTTGATGCGCGCGCGCCGCCGCGCGCCGCCGGCCCGGCTGTCTCAGGGAGAATGGCAGCTGTTGCCGGCCCGGCTGGCCTGTTTCGCGTTGGGCGCGCTGCTGGCCGCAGTCTTGGCCGGCGGCGACGTCTGGTTGAGCGCCGCAGGGCAAGGGCTGGCCGCCGTCGCTTTGTCACTGCTGGCGTTGGGCGGCGCGGAACTGGCTCTGGGCATAGGCCTGGGCCGGCCGATGAAACACGCGGTGGCCGGTTTGCTGCACCTGGCCTTCCACCCGCGCGCCGAGCGTTTCGTCGGCAAGTCCGCCGATCTGAAGCCCTTGAACCTGGCCGCCGGCGAGCTGGGCGCGGCGCGGGCGGTCGATTTCGCCTGGAACCGGCTGCTGTCCTTCGACGCTTGCGTGCAATGCGGCAAATGCGAAGCCGCCTGTCCCGCCTTTGCCGCCGGCCAGCCGCTCAACCCCAAGCGCCTGATCCAGGACCTGGTGACGGCCATGGGCGGCGGCGGTCCGGCTTACGCCGGCAGCCCGCATCCGGGCCGGCCGGCGACCGTGGCCGCGGGCGCGGATGGGGAGATCGTCGGCGGCGTGTTGGAGGCGGATACCTTATGGTCCTGTACCACTTGTCGCGCTTGCGTGGAAAACTGCCCGATGTTGATCGAACATGTCGACGCGGTGATCGACCTGCGCCGACACCTGACCCTGACGCGGGGCGAGCTGCCGGGCAAGGGTGCGGCGGCGCTGGCTAATCTGCGGCATACCGACACCGTCGGCGGTCATCCGCTGCGCGCCCGCTACCACTGGGCGACAGACCTGGATCTACCGCTGCTGCGCGAAGGGGAGTCGGTCGATTGGCTGCTGCTGGCGGGCGAGGGCGCTTTCGACATGCGCTACCAGCGCGCTTTGCGCGCCTTGCTGACCGTGCTCAAGGCCGCCGGTCTGCGCGTCGCGGCATTGGGCGAAGCCGAGCGCGATTGCGGCGATCTGGCGCGCCGGCTGGGCGACGAGGCGGGCTTTCAGCGGCTGGCGCTGGCCAATATCGCCACGCTGGGGCGCTATCGTTTTGCCCGCATCGTCACGCCGGACCCGCATGTTTTTCACTGTCTGGCCAATGAGTACCCGGCGCTGGGCGGACATTACGAAGTCTGGCATCACAGCCGGCTGCTGGACCAGTTGCTGGAGACGCGCGCGCTTCGCGTGCGCTCTCGCGACTCGACGGAGCCGCTGAGCTATCACGACCCCTGTTACCTCGGCCGCTACAACGAGGGCTACGCCGCGCCGCGCCGCGTGCTGGCAGGCATCGGCATCCAGGTGGTGGAGATGAGCCGTTCCGGCCGCGACGCCCGCTGCTGCGGCTGGGGCGGCGGGGCGGCCTTTACCGACGTGCCGGGGTCGCGCCGGATTCCGGACATGCGCATGGACGACGTCCGAACTGCCGGCGCCGGCCGCGTCGTGGTGGCTTGCCCCAATTGCACCGCGATGCTTGAGGGCGTCAGCGGCGAGCGGGCGGAGGTGGTGGAATTGGCGGAACTGGTGGCGGAACGTCTGGATACCGGCCCAGAAACCGGGCAAGGGCGGGGCGCGGCGCCGCAAGGCCAGGCCGTGAAGGAGGAAGCATGAAGATGAAGCCAACCGCCTCGCGAGTGGACCCGCGCCGGCCCTGGATACTTTCGCCGGGCGGGCTCAAGCGCATTGTGCTGGGCGAGGACGGCGGCCTTCGCGAAGCGCCGCCGGCGAGCGCGGTCAAGCTCAAGCCGCTGCGTAGCGCTGGGCCGTTCGATGGACGGTTGTTGGTGGTGGCGCACGCCGAGCGCGGGCAGCTGGATGAAGCGGCGCGCGAGGCCATCGCCGCCGCCGCGCTGCTGGCCGGTCGGAGCGAGGAGGTGTTGGCGGTGCTGTTCGGCATGGAGGGGTGCGCCGACGCCGAACTGGCGGAACTGGCCTTGGATCGCGTCTTGACGCCGGCTGATCCGGGCTTTGCGCCGGAAGCCAAGCTGGCCTTGTTGCAGCGGCTGTGGCGGCGGGAGCAGCCGCGTCATGCCCTGTTCGCCGACCGCGGCGAGGACGCCGACCTGGGCCGGCGCTTCGCCTGCCGCGAGCGCCTGTCGGTGTTGACCGACGTTGTGGAAATCGCCGCCGACGGCGTGCGCCGCCGCCGGCCGGGTGCGGGCTTCAGCGTGCATCCGCGAGCCCAGGCGCTCTTGCTCGCGCGCGGCGTGGCCGATGTCCGTCTGCCCTTCGTCGGGCTGGGGGCGAGGCTGGCTTGCCGGTTGGAGGAGGCGGAGGAACGGGTGAGGGATCTGGGCTGCGTCGCCAGCCCTGCCTCGCAACTGGCGCTGGAAGAGGCGGACCTGATCCTGGCCGCTGGCAACGGGGTCAGCGATGTGCCGGCCTTTCTGCGGCTGGCGGAGTCCATGGGCGCGGCGGTGGGCGCCTCGCGGGTGGCCGTGGACGACGGACGCTTCCGTCGCGACCAGCAAGTGGGCGCCACCGGCCGCAGCGTGCAGGCCAGCGCCTATCTGGCGCTGGGCATCTCCGGCGCGGTGCAGCACCTGCAAGGCATCAAGGCTTGCCGCCATGTGATCGCAGTCAATCTGGACGCGGCCGCGCCCATGGTCAAGCGGGCGGACCTCAGCGTGATCGACGACTGCCAGTCCTTCATTCACGCCTTGCAAGCCTTGCTGGAGCTTGAGGGCAAGGAGATGGGGAAATGAGCGAGACGGTTTTCTCCGCCGCCGCTGCGGCGAAAACGGCGGTGCTGGTGGCTCCGGCGCCTCACCCGGTCAGCGGGCGGCCCTGCGCCGGCCCGGGCGATCTGGCAGCGCTGGCGCTGGCGCGCCGTCTGGGCCGCGCCTTCGTGGTATTGCACGCCGGCGACGCGGACAAGACGGCGCTGGCCGACTATCTGGCCCAGGGCGCGGCGGCCATCGCCGTGTTGCAGTTGCCGGCGGGCAGCGATCCGACGCCGGCATTGATCGCCGCGCTGGGCGATTTCGAACTGATTTTGTGCGGCGAACGCTCCGGGGGCGGCGAGGCGTCGGCGTTGCTGCCGTATCTATTGGCCGAAGGCCTGGACCGCCCGCTTTTGCCCGGAGTGCTGTCCTTGACGGAAGAGGGCGGAGAATGGCGGGCGTTGCAAGGCCTGACCAGGGGGCGGAGGCGACGGCTGGCGGCCCAGGCGCCGCTGCTGGCCAGCGTCAAGCCGGACGGCGCGGAGCCGCGCTGGTCCTGGGCCGGTTTGCAACGCGGCGTGGTGACGCGCCGCGCGGCGGAGGGGGGGGCCATGCCGGCGCCCAGGCTGGAGCCGGCGCAACGCGCCCGGGCGCTGGCGGCGCAGCGCGGCAGCGGCCTGGAGCGCCTGATGGGGGCGATTGCCGGCGACGACGCGGCGGCTGGAGGGCGCGTCGTAAAACAGGGAGATTCCGTCGAGAAAGCGCAAGCGGTGCTGGATTACCTGCGCCAACATCGGCTCGTCGATTTCTGAGCCGTCTGCCATTGAGAGGAGCGAGACATGTCCCATAGCGTCATTCCCTTCCCGGCTGCGACCACGGCCCCGCTGCGCGAACTGCTGGCCCGCCGCCGTCCCGGTTACAGTCTGGAGGCGCCGTTCTATCGCTCGCCGCAGGTGTTCGAGGCCGATCTTGAATACATTTTCCGCCGTCACTGGATCTATGTCGGCGTCAGCGCGGAAATACCCGAGCCGGGCGACTACCTGACCGTGGAGTTGGGGCGCGACCCCATCCTGATCCTGCGCGACGACGATATGGCCATTCGCGCCTTTCACAATGTCTGCCGCCACCGCGGCTCGCGGCTGTGCGCCGAGCGTCAGGGCTCGGTGGGCAATCTGGTCTGCCCCTACCATCAATGGACTTACGATCTGTCTGGCCGGTTGATCTTCGCTGACCATATGGAGGACGGCTTCGACCCGACGCATCACAGCCTCAAGCCGGTGGCGTTGAAAAACCTGGAAGGGCTGCTGTTCGTTTGCCTTGCCGAGCAGCCGCCGGAGGATATCGACGAGATGATGGAGCGGATGGCACCCTATATCGCGCCGCACCGCATCGACGAGTGCAAGGTGGCGGCCCAGGTGGACATCGTCGAGGCCGGCAACTGGAAGCTGACCATGGAGAACAACCGCGAGTGCTATCACTGCACCGCCAACCATCCGGAGCTGACCGTCTCGCTGTACGCCTACAGCTACGGCTTCGCGCCCCGGGCCGAGCAAGCCTCCGGGTTGGCCGACTACCAGCGCGTCGTCGCCGAGCACCACGCGCGCTGGGAGGCCGGCGGCTTGCCCTCGGTCGAGATCGAGCGCCTGTCCGAGGTGTCCGGCTTCCGCGCGATGCGCATGCCGCTGGACCGCAAGGGCCAGTCTCAGACCGTGGACACCGGCGCGGCCTGTCGCAAGCTGCTGGGCGATCTGAGCGATCCGGCGTCCGGCGGTCTGTCGTTCTGGACCCAGCCCAACTCCTGGCACCATTTCATGGCCGACCATATCGTCACCTTCACCGCCTTGCCGCTGTCGGTGGACAGCACGCTGGTGCGTACCACCTGGCTGGTGCACAAGGACGCGGTGGAAGGCGTGGACTATGAAGTGGACAACCTTACCAGGGTATGGAAGGCCACCAATCAGCAGGACCGTCGGCTGGTGGAGGAGTCGCAGTGCGGCATCAACGGCTCCGCCTATCGGCCCGGTCCTTATTCGCCGTATACCGAGTCCTTGGTGGAGAAATTCACTCAATGGTACACGCAGCGTCTGGGCGATGGCCTGGAGCGGGAACGGCGGGACCATGAATAGTGCGCCGCCGGTCAGCCTATTGGACACCCTTCCGCAAACCGCCGACCTGCCGCTGTGGCGCGCCGGCGAGGACGGCCTGCTCGTCTGCGTTCAGGCGCGAGAGGAAACTCACGATGTGAAAACCTTCGTGTTCCGCGCCGAACCGCCGCGCCGTTTCCATTACTTGCCCGGCCAGTTCATCACGCTGGAACTGGACATCAACGGAGTTGCGGTCAACCGCTGTTACACGCTGTCGTCCACGCCCACCCGGCCGGACCGGGTGTCCATCACCGTCAAACGCATTCCCGGCGGCGTCGCTTCCTCTTGGCTGCATGAGCATCTGCGGCCGGAAATGGCGCTACGGGTATTGGGGCCAGCCGGCGAGTTCAGCTATGCGCGCCACCCTGGTTCGCCCTATCTCTTTCTGTCCGCAGGCAGCGGCATCACCCCGCTGATGTCGATGACCCGGGCGTTGACCGACCTGGCCTCCGGCGCCGACATCCTGTTTGTACACAGCGCGCGCTCTCCGCGCGACATCGTGTTTCGCAAGGAACTGAGCCTGCTGGCCAGCATCCATCCCACCTTCAGCCAGGCGGTGATTTGCGAACACCGGGCGGGCGAACCGGATTGGGCCGGCCTGATTGGCCGGTTGGATCGGACGCTGATTGAGCGCATGGCGCCGGACTTGCTCGCGCGCCAGGTGTTCTGCTGCGGTCCCGCGCCCTATATGGCCGGGGTGCGGGAGCTGCTGAAACTGTGCGGTTTCGACATGAGCCGTTATCACGAGGAAAGCTTCAATTTCGCCGAGCTCAGCGCCGCGCCGCCGGAAGAAGGAGGGTGGACGCCGCAGCCCAGCGTCGAGAGCCGCGGTTTCAATGTGCGCTTCGCCAAAACGGGTGACGATTTGTCGGTGGCGCCGGGACAGACCGTGCTGGCGGCCGCGTTGGCCAAGGGCATGCGTCTGCCTGCGTCCTGCACCCGCGGCGTGTGCGGCAGTTGCAAGAGCCGCCTGCTGGAAGGCCGGGTGGACATGAGGCATCAGGGAGGCATCCGGCCGCGCGAAGTGGAGCAGGGTTATTTCCTGCCTTGCTGCAGCTTGCCGCTGACCGATCTGGTGGTGGATCGCTGAGCGTCTGCCCAAAGTCTCGCGAGCCGCGGCGAAACAAGGCGAGAGCAAGCTAAAAAGCGGGGTGCACAAGCGATATTGCGCGTTTTGAGTGTGTTTTCAACAGGGCGCCATTGAAGCGCGGCAGCCTTTGACAGGTCTGAGCGCGCGTCCGTCGCCTCCCTGTCCTCCACGCCTGCCCGGCCGGGGCGGGCGTTTTTGTTTTCAACGCCGTATCCCGCGAAGCGCGGCAAGCTTTGAGCAGGTTCTAACGGCGGATTGCGGTTTTTTTACGACACCGGCCAGCCGGGCTGGAGACGAAAGCCGGCACTGGAGCCGGCGGCCAGGCCTATGCCAGCCGGTTTTGCGCGCGGATGTCGGATTTGAGCGGCTTGATGTCGGAATACCGTTACTTGGCGAGGCCCTTCCTTTCTATCTTGAACCTTGATTTGCGTTAAACATTGTTCGAATTGTCGGCGGTCGCGCCGAAGGGAGCCGGGATGCAAACGATCAAGGTCGAGGTCAGCCACCTCTACAAGGTGTTCGGCGGCAAGCCGGCGGAAGTGATGTCCTTACTGCGGGCCGGCGAGAACAAGGACGAAGTGTTTCGGCGCACCGGGGCGGTGGTGGGCGTTAACGACGTATCGTTCTCGGTGCGCGCAGGTGAAATCTTCGTGTTGATGGGCTTGTCCGGCTCCGGAAAATCCACGCTGATTCGCCTGATCAACCGCTTGCTGGAGCCGAGCGCCGGCCAGATCCGGCTGGACGGCCAGGACCTGACCCGGCTGTCGCCCAAGCAATTGGTGGCCTTGCGCCGCCGCGACATGAGCATGGTGTTCCAGAGCTTTGCGCTGATGCCGCACCGCACGGTGCTGGACAACGCCGCCTTTGGCCTGGAAGTGGCTGGTCTCGGGCGCAAGGCCCGCGAGGCGCGGGCGCGGGAAGTGCTGGAGCAAGTGGGGTTGGCCGACTTTGCCGGCAAGTATCCGCATCAACTCTCCGGCGGCATGCAGCAGCGGGTGGGCCTGGTGCGCGCGCTGGCGGTCAATCCTTCGCTGATCCTGATGGACGAGGCCTTTTCAGCGCTGGACCCGCTCAAGCGCGCGGAGTTGCAGGACTTGCTGCTGCAATTGCAGCGCGAGCAGCGCCGCACCATCGTCTTCGTCTCCCATGATCTGGAAGAGGCGCTGCGCATCGGTAGCCGTATCGCCATCATGGAGGGCGGGCGGCTGGTGCAGGTGGGCAGCCCGCGCGAAATCATTGAATGTCCGGCCGACGACTATGTGCGCAACTTCTTCAAAAGCGTGGACACCTCGCGCTATCTGCAGGCCAAGGACCTGATAGAAGCCGCGCCGCCGCCGCGCCTGGCTGCCGCGTCGCACGTGGAGCCGTCCTGTAGCCTGTCCGATGTGCTGTTGCGGCTTCAAGCACAGGCCGAACCGCTGCAGGTGCGGGACGACGACGGCCGCTGCCTGGGCGTAATCACCACCAGCAGCGTGCTCAGCAAGTTGTCCCAGCACCGCCCAAGCGCGGCCTCCCACCACTGAACCCCCAACGGGCGTCGCCGGCGCGGGGGCGTGGCTCTCGCCGTCCCTGGCGCGCCCGGCGAGACGAGGAACACGCCGCATGTCCGACACCAGCCCCCAGGCTCCGCTGCCGATAGGCAGCTGGGTCAATCAGATCATCCATTTTCTGTTGGAAAACAATGCCGGCGCCTTCGACGCCGTCGGCGGCGGCATCGACTGGTTCGCTACTCTGGTGGAAGCGTTATTGCAGGGCGTGCCGCCATGGACGCTAGCCGGCTTATTCGCTGGCATCGGCCTGTGGCGTCTGGGCTGGAAGTTTGCCGTCTTCGTCTGCGCGGCGCTGGGCCTGATCTGGGCCACCGGCTTCTGGAGCCAGACCGTCGCCACGCTGGCTCTGACCCTGTCCGCCACCTGCGTCAGCCTAATGTTGGGCGTGCCGCTGGGCATCTGTTGCGCCCGCTGGCGGCTGGCCAACGCTCTGGTACGGCCGGCGCTGGACTTCATGCAGACCATGCCGGCTTTCGTTTATCTGATTCCCGCGGCAATGTTCTTCGGACTGGGGCGGGTGCCGGGCATCCTGGCCACCGTGGTGTTCGCGGTGCCGCCGGCGGTGCGCTTGACCAACCTGGGCATCCGCCAGGTGAATCGGGAGCAGGTGGAGGCTGGCAACGCCTTTGGCTGCACCTCGTGGCAATTGCTGTTCAAGGTCCAGTTGCCCATCGCGCTGCCGTCCATCATGGCCGGGGTCAATCAGACCATCATGATGGCGCTGTCCATGGTGATTATCGCCTCCATGGTGGGGGCCGGCGGCCTGGGCAACGATGTTCTGGCAAGCATCCAGAGGCTGGACGTCGGCCTCGGTTTCGAGAGCGGGCTGGCGGTGGTGCTGCTGGCCATCATCCTGGACCGGATCACAGAAAGTTTCGGCCGCGCGCCGGAAGGGGGCGCCGCGGCCGACGGCTGAGAGCCGGTTCACGATCTCGCTCTTGCTCGCGAGACTTTGAACAGGTTCTGGGAGCGGACAGGGCGTAAACAACGGACAAACAAGCACACACGCATGCGCGGCGATTTTCAAGGTCGGCTGCGAACCGTTTTGGAGCAGAACAACAATCCTCGCAACGCACACACTGGAGGTCGTGATGGGACCGCAACAGATCGCCTCGTTGTCGCATATCGCCTTTTTGCTGCTGGATCAGTTCTCAATGATCGCGTTCTCCAACGCGGTGGAGCCGCTGCGCATGGCCAATTACCTGTCGCGCAAGAAGCTGTATCGCTGGAGCTTGCTGTCCGCGGACGGCGAGCCGGTCAGCGCCAGCAACGGCCTGAGTCTGTCGCCGATCTCCGCGCCGGGCCATCCGCAGCAGTACGATATGCTGATCGTTTGTGGCGGCTGTCAGGTGCGCGAAGCAGCCACCGACAAGGTGCAGGCGCTGATCCGCCGTTTCGCGGCCCAGGGCGTGCCGCTGGGATCGATCTGCACCGGCACCTTCGCGCTGGCCCGGGCCGGGGTGCTGAACGGCTACCGCTGTGCCATCCATTGGGAAAACCTGCTGTCCATTAGTGAGGAATTCCCTCGCACCCAATTCACCTCGGACCTGTTTGTGCTGGACCGGGACCGCTTCACCTGTAGCGGCGGCACCGCGCCGCTGGACTTCATGTGTCATCTGATTCGCCACAAGGGCGGCAAGAGTCTGGCGGCCGATGTCTCGGTGCAATTCATCGTGGACCGGCTGCGCGACGATGGCGACCGCCAGCACATCCCGCTGCTGGCGCGCATCGGTACCGGACACGAGGCCTTGTTGGACGCCGCCTTGTCAATGGAGAGCAATATCGAGAACCCCCGCTCTCTGGAACATCTGGCGGCGGAGCTGGGCGTGTCGCTGCGCCATCTAGAGCGGCTGTTCAAGCGTTATCTGAGCACCACGCCGGCGCAATATTATCTGGACCTCCGCCTGCGGCGGGCGAGAGAGCTGCTGTTGCAAACCAATATGACCGTGATGGAAGTCACCGTGGCTTGCGGCTTCCTGTCTTCCTCGCATTTTTCCAAGTCCTACCGCGGGCTGTTCGGCTATCCGCCCAGCCGCGAGCGGCAGCAATACCTGGTGGCGGCCGGGGCCATCGCCTGAAAATCTCAAGGTCTGCGCCACTGCGTGAGACGTGGTACGGCGAGTGCTGCTTCAGACTATTCAGGCACAACATGAGCAGTCTGCTTCTTCAGCCGCAAGGCCCGGTCTTGCTCCGGCTTGCGAGACTTTGAACGGGATTAGTGAACCTGTTGGCGGCGCGGCAGCGGCCGCCGGGCGGACTCTCGCCATCATCGCTGCCCGGGAGGAAGGGATGAATCGATTCAAAGCAATGTCCGCGGCGCTGCTGCTGGCCGTCGCGGGCAGCGCGGCGGCTCTGGAGCCTGCCGCTTGCCGCAATGTGCGTTTCGCCGATGTGGGCTGGACGGACATCGCGGCCACCACCGGCATGGCCAGCGTGGTATTGGAGGCTTTGGGCTACCGCCCCAGCGTGACCATGGCCTCGGTGCCCGTCGCCTTCTCCGGGCTCAAGACCCGGCAGATCGACGTGTTCCTGGGGTATTGGAGCCCGTCGATGACGCCGCTGATCGAGCCCTATCTGAAAGCAGGCCAGATCAAAGTGCTGGCCGAGCCCAATCTGAGCGGCGCTAAATATACGCTGGCGGTGCCGGACTACGTGGCCGCCGCCGGCTTGCGCGATTTCAAGGACATCGCCCGCTTCAAGGCGCAACTGGACGGCAAGATCTACGGCATCGAAGCCGGCAACGACGGCAACCGCCTGATCGACGGCATGATCCGCAAGCAACAGTACGGGTTGGGCGGCTTCAAGCTTGTGGAATCCAGTGAGGCCGGCATGCTGGCCGAACTGGAGCGCGCGGAGCGGCGGAAGAAATGGATGGTGTTCCTGGCCTGGGAGCCGCACCCGATGAACGTCCAGCACAAGCTGCGCTATTTGTCCGGCGGCGACGCGGTGTTTGGTCCCAATTTCGGCGCGGCCAAGGTCTTCACCGCGCTGCCGCCGGATTACGAGGCGCGTTGCGCCAATGTCGGCCGCTTGTTGCGCAATCTGCGCTTCAGCACCGATATGGAAAACCAGGTGATGGGGCCGATCATGAACAAGGTCAGGCCGGAGACCGCGGCGCGGGAATATTTGAAAAAAAACCCGGCCGTGCTCACGAGCTGGCTGGCAGGGGTGAATACCTTCGACGGCCGGCCGGGGCTGCCTATCGTAAGCCAGGCGCTGGCGCGCTGACCGCCTGTTCAGAGTTTTGAGCAAGAGCGAGACAAGGCGAGAACGGCTGAGGAAGCGGGGATTAGAAGTGGCAAATGAGCAAAGCCGAAGCCGTTCTCAACGCCATATCGATGAAGCGCAACCGGCTTTGAACAGGTTCTGAGCCGATATGGCGCGTTTGATCGCAAAGGGGTCGCTTTGACTCAAGGCCGGCGCCGCTTTCTTTCCTAGCATCGGGAGCAGATGCCGCCGGATAACCCGCCGGCGTGGCTGCGAGGAGACGATGATGACAGGCAATCGCGGAGTGGTGTACCTGGCGCCGGGACAGGTGGAAGTGAAGTCCATACCTTTTCCGGAACTGGCGTCCCCGGCCGGGCGCAAGCTCGGCCATGGCGTCATTCTCAAGGTGCTGAGCACCAATATATGCGGTTCGGACCAGCATATGGTGCGCGGCCGCACCACGGCGCCTGCCGGTTTGGTGCTGGGACATGAAATCACCGGCGAGGTGATAGAGACAGGCGGCGATGTGGAAACGCTGCGCATCGGCGATCTCGTGTCGGTACCGTTCAACGTGGCTTGCGGACGCTGCCGCTGTTGCAAGGAGCAGCATACCGGCGTGTGCCTGTCGGTGAACCCGGCGCGGGCCGGCGGCGCTTACGGCTACGTCGACATGGGCGGCTGGGTGGGCGGCCAGGCCGAATACGTGATGGTGCCTTACGCCGACTTCAACCTGCTGAAATTTCCGGACCGGGACCAGGCGCTGGCCAAGATCCGCGACCTGACCTGCCTGTCCGACATTCTGCCCACCGGCTATCACGGCGCGGTATCGGCCGGCGTGGGGCCGGGCAGCACGGTCTACGTGGCCGGAGCGGGCCCGGTGGGCTTGGCGGCGGCGGCTTCCGCGCGCCTGCTGGGTGCGGCGGTGGTCATCGTCGGCGACGTCAATCCGGCGCGGCTGGCCCATGCTCGCGCCGTCGGCTTTGAAACCGCGGATCTATCGCAGGATGCGACGCTGGGCGAGCAGATCGCCGCCATCCTGGGTGTGCCGGAAGTGGATTGCGCGATCGACGCCGTCGGTTTCGAGGCGCGCGGGCACGGCCACGCCGGTTCGCGCCAGGAGGCCCCGGCCACCGTGCTCAACGCCTTGATGGAGGTGACGCGCGAGGCCGGTCGCATCGGCATTCCCGGGCTCTACGTGACCGACGACCCCGGCGCCGTGGACGAGGCGGCCAGGCAGGGCAGCTTGTCGGTGCGCTTTGGCCTGGGCTGGGCCAAGTCGCACAGCTTCTTCACGGGACAGACCCCGGTGATGAAGTACAACCGCGCGCTGATGCAGGCGATTTTGTGGGAGCGCATCAATATCGCCGAAGTGGTGGGGGTGGAGATCATCAGTCTGGACAACGCTCCCAAGGGCTATGCCGAATTCGATGGCGGCGCGCCGAAGAAATTCGTTATCGATCCGCATGGGCAGTTGCGCTAGGCTGCTTTGTTGGCTGGGGATGGGCGGCCTGGCCCTGGATGCGCAGGCCTGGGATCTGTCCGCGACCAGTCCGCTGCCCGGCGGCATTGCGCCCGGGCAGCGCATTGTGGCGCCTGGAGCCAACCTGGGCCCCGGGCTGCCCGAAACGTCGTTGACGAGCGGGGTTTCTCCGCCTGCCGACGAAGCCGCGCTGGACGCCGACATCTACCGGAGCGGCCTCTTGAGTCCCGAGGCGGTTCGGGCGCAGGCTAAATCCAGGCTCAGCGATATCAGCGCCAGCGAGCTGAGCGCTTATCGTCTCGAAGGCATCATCCCGCAGGGGCCGGGTCGGAGCGGGCCATGGAGCAGCTTCGACTGGGTGTTCACCCGGCCCGACGGCGTATTGCTGGTGTTGAGCGAATGGGCCTTTGTCGCCGACCGCGGCGGCGTGTTGGTGCTGCAGGAAGAAATGAACGCGACAGTGCGGGGCCATCCGGGCCGCTTCCAGCTCCGGAACACACGCTCCGGTAGGCGAGTGTCCGAGTTGAGCTGGGCCAGTCGACAAAAGCTTTACAGCCTCAAAGTATGGGACGAGGCCGGCCCAGATGCGCGGCAAACCTATAATTCAGCTTGGCTGCTGCGTTTGGCCGAGCAGATCAGATAAGCGACGCAGAAGACCCGTTCGCACTTGCTTGGAGTTGCCATGTCCTTGACCGCGGAACAACAGTCGCGCATCGCCGCGCTGGTATCGGATTACCAAACGCAGCCGGGCGGTTTGCTGCCCTTGCTGCACGCCTTGCAGGGTGAACTGGGCTATGTGCCGGATGCCGCGACACCGGCCATCGCCCGCGCTTTTCGCCTGAGCCAGGCGGAGGTGCGTGGTGTGCTCAGCTTCTACCACGATTTCCGCAGCGAGCCGCCGGCGCGCCACCAACTGCGGCTATGCCGAGCGGAAGCCTGTCAGAGCATGGGGTCGGAGGCGCTGGCGCAAAGGCTGCGCGCCCGCACCGGCCTGGACGACGCGGGCCGCAGCGCCGACGGCGGCCTGGAGCTGCGGCCGGTGTACTGCCTGGGCGCCTGCGCCTGCGCGCCGGCCCTGCTGCTGGATGGCGAATTGCACGCGCGCGTCGACGCCGCCGCGCTGGATGTCTTGCTGGCCGGCTGTTTGGAGGAGGGCGGTGCATGCTGACCTTCCATCTATCCTGTGATTCCGTTGCGCGGGCGCTGGGTACTGACCAGACCGCGCGGGCGTTGGCCGCTGCGGCGGCGCGACGCGGGCTGGAAGTGGAGATCCGGCGCAATAGCTCGCGCGGGCTGTACTGGCTGGAGCCCTTGTTGGAAATGGATACGCCGCAAGGCCGCTCTGGTTTTGGACCATTGCCGGCGGAGCTGGCGGACAGTGTGCTCGACGCCGTGCTGACTGCGGACGGCAAGCATCCGCTGGCATTGGGCCTGCTGGAACGGCTGCCCTACCTTGCCGGCCAGCAGCGGCTGTTGTTTGCGCGTGCGGGGCTGACCCGCCCTCTGTCGCTGGACGATTACCTGGCCCACGGCGGCTATCGCGGCCTGGCCCATGCGCTGGAGCTGGGCGGGGAGGGCGCGCTGGAGTGTGTGCTGGAGTGTGTGCTGGAGTGTGTGCTGGAGTCCGGCCTGCGCGGCCGGGGCGGCGCGGCCTTTCCCGCCGGTATCAAATGGCGCACCGTGCGTGAGGCGGCCGCGGATTGCAAGTACGTGGTGTGCAATGCAGACGAGGGCGATTCCGGCAGCTTCGCCGACCGCATGCTGATGGAGGGCGACCCCTTCCTGTTGATCGAGGGCATGAGCATCGCAGCGCTGGCGGTGGGTGCGAATCGCGGCTATATCTATGTCCGCTCGGAATACGCCGCTGCGGCGGAGACACTGAGGCGGGCGTTGGAGATTGCCCGCCAGCGGGGTTATCTGGGGCCAGATCTGCAGGGCTCCGGCCGCGAGTTGGAGCTGGAGCTCCGTTTGGGCGCGGGCGCGTATATCTGCGGTGAGGAGACGTCCATGCTGGAATCGCTGGAGGGCCGACGCGGCGAGGTCAGGGCCAAGCCGCCGTTGCCCGCGATCAGCGGCCTGTTCGGGCGTCCCACCTTGGTGCACAACGTGCTGACGCTGGCGTCGGTGCCCACCATCCTGGCCCGCGGCGCGCCGTATTACCGGGATTTCGGGGTTGGCCGATCGCGCGGCACCATGGCGTTTCAGCTAGCCGGCAATGTGCGGCGCGGCGGCCTGGTGGAGCGCGCTTTTGGCCTGAGCTTGCGCGAGCTGATCGAGGACTACGGCGGCGGCTGCGCGAGCGGCCGGCCGGTGAAGGCGGCGCAAGTGGGCGGGCCGCTGGGCGCCTGGCTGACGCCCGAGCAGTTCGATACCGCCTTGGACTACGAAGCTTTCGCCGCCGTCGGCGCCATGTTGGGCCACGGCGGGGTAGTGGTGTGCGACGACAGCACCGATATGGCGCGCATGGCGCGTTTCGCCATGCAGTTCTGCGCCGCCGAATCCTGCGGCAAGTGCACGCCCTGTCGCATCGGCTCCACCCGCGGCGTCGAGGTGATAGACCGGCTGCTGGCGGCCGGCGACTCGACGGAGCGGGGCCGGCATTGGACTCTGCTACGGGATTTGTGCGAGACCATGCGGCACGGTTCGCTGTGCGCGCTGGGCGGTTTGACCCCCTCGCCGGTACTGAGCGCGGCGCGGGGTTTCCCCGCGGATTTCGGCCTGGATCCGGCCATCGTCGAGGAGGATGCGCCATGAGCTGCCAGTTTGACCCCAAGCTTGCCCCCACGGTGGACCTGGGCACGCCAATGCGTACCGGTGCGCCGGTGAGTCTGAGCATAGACGGCGTCGAGATCACCGTGCCGGCCGGCACCTCGGTGTTGTGCGCGGCCGCGCTGCAGGGCGTGCGCCTGCCCCGGCTGTGCGCCACGGACAGCCTGGAGCCGTTTGGCTCCTGTCGTATGTGCATGGTGGAGATCGATGGGCATCGCGGCTACCCGGCCGCCTGTACCACGCCGGTGAGCGCAGGCATGGCGGTGCGCACGCAGAGCGAGACGCTGGCCAGGCTGCGGCGCGGGGTGATGGAACTGTATGTGTCCGACCACCCGCTGGATTGCCTGACTTGCGCGTCCAACGGCGCTTGCGAATTGCAGACCGTTGCCGGCCAGGTGGGCCTGAGCGAGGTGCGTTACGGCTTGACCGGCGCTAATCATCTGGCTGAGGCCAAGGATGAGTCCAACCCTTATTTCGATTACGACCCGGCCAAGTGCATCGTCTGCAACCGCTGTGTGCGCGCTTGCGAGGAAACCCAGGGGACTTTCGCGCTGAGCATCGTCGGCCGGGGGTTTGATTCCCGCGTCCGCGCCGCAGGCGGCGAGGACTTCCTCGGCTCGGAATGCGTGTCCTGCGGCGCCTGCGTGCAAGCCTGCCCCACCGCCACGCTGGTGGAGAAAAGCGTGGTGGAGCTGGGGCAGCCGGAGCGCAGCGTGGCGACCACCTGCGCCTATTGCGGCGTGGGTTGCGGCTTCCGCGCCGAACTCAAGGGCGAGCGGGTGGTGAGAATGACGCCGGACCGGGACGGCCGCGCCAATCATGGCCATTCCTGCGTCAAGGGCCGCTTTGCTTGGGGCTACGCCACCCATCCGGACCGCATCGTCAAACCCATGCTCCGCGCCGGCATCCACGAACCTTGGCGGGAGGTGAGCTGGGAGCAAGCGCTGGGACATGTGGCCAGCGAGTTCCGCCGCCTGCAATTGCGCTACGGCCGAGACGCCATCGGCGGCATCAGCTCCAGCCGCTGCACCAATGAGGAAACCTATCTGGTGCAGAAGCTGGTGCGCGCGGCCTTCGGCAACAACAATATCGACACTTGCGCTCGGGTCTGCCACTCGCCCACCGGCTACGGTCTGAAGCAGACGCTGGGCGAGTCTGCCGGGACTCAGGATTTCGACTCGGTGCTGAGCGCCGACGTGATTCTGGTGATAGGCGCCAATCCCAGCGATGCTCATCCGGTTTTCGGCTCCTTGCTGCGGAGGCGGCTGCGCGAGGGCGCGCGGCTGATCGTCATCGACCCGCGCCGCATCGACCTGGCCGATACGCCGCACGCGGGGCCGGCGCTGCACCTGGCGCTGCGGCCCGGCAGCAATGTGGCCGTGCTCAACGCGCTGGCTCACGTGGTGGTGAGCGAGGGGCTGCTGGATCAGGACTTCATCGCTCAACGCTGCGAAGCCGAGGCTTTCCGACGCTGGCGCGATTTTGTCGTCGAGCCGGACAACGCGCCGGAGCGTGTCGCCGAGCTCTGCGGCGTGCCGGCGGATCTGATCCGCGAAGCGGCGCGGTTGTACGCGACCGGCGGCAACGCCGCCATCTACTACGGTCTGGGCGTTACCGAACACAGCCAGGGCAGCACCGCGGTGATGGCCATCGCCAACCTGGCCATGGCCACCGGCAATCTTGGCCGCGTCGGCGTCGGCGTCAACCCGTTGCGCGGTCAGAATAATGTGCAGGGCGCCTGCGACATGGGGTCTTTTCCGCACGAGCTTCCCGGTTACCGCCATGTGTCCGACGACGCGGTGCGCGCGAGCTTCGAGGCGGACTGGGGTGTCGTCTTGTCGCCAGAGCCGGGGCTGCGGATTCCCAATATGCTGGATGCGGCGCTGGACGGCGGTTTCAAGGGCTTGTACTGCCAGGGCGAGGACATCGTGCAGAGCGACCCCAATACCCAGCATGTGGCCGCCGCGCTGCTGGCGATGGAGTGCGTGGTGGTGCAGGACCTGTTCCTGAACGAAACCGCCAAATACGCCCACGTTTTCCTGCCCGGCAGTTCCTTCCTGGAAAAGGACGGCACCTTCACCAATGCCGAGCGGCGCATCTCGCGAGTGCGTCGGGCGATGCGCCCGCTGGCCGGCATGGCGGACTGGGAGGTGACCTCGGCGTTGGCGGGCGCCTTGGGCTATCCGATGGCCTACCGTCATCCATCCGAGATCATGGATGAGATCGCGCGGCTGACACCCAGCTTCGCCGGGGTCAGCTACGCCAAGCTGGACCGGCTGGGCGGCTTGCAATGGCCGTGCAACGAGGAGGCACCCGAGGGCACGCCGGTGATGCATGTCGATGCCTTCTCACGCGGCTTGGGACGCTTCGTCGTCACTCGTTACGTGGCCACTTCGGAACGGGCGGGAAAGCGCTTTCCGCTGCTGCTGACCACTGGACGTATTCTCAGCCAGTACAACGTGGGCGCGCAGACGCGACGCACCGAGAATCGGGTCTGGCACGCCGAGGACAGGCTGGAAATCCATCCGACCGACGCCGAAGTACGCGGCATCGTCGACGGCGACTGGGTGGCGGTGCGCAGCCGCGCCGGCGACACCGCCTTGCGCGCCAAGGTGACGGAGCGGGTAGCGCCGGGCGTGGTGTACACCACCTTCCACCACCCGGAGTCCGGCGCCAATGTGGTGACCACCGACAATTCGGATTGGGCCACCAACTGCCCGGAGTACAAGGTGACTGCGGTGGAGGTGGGTAAGACTGCCTGTCCATCGGACTGGCAGCGCCATTTCCGGGGCTTTGGCGATGAGCAGCTAAGGTTGTTGGATGCCGGACGGCGCGCGGGGAGCGAGGCGGGATGAGGCCGGAACCGCTGGTGAAGATGCTTAATGAGATTGCGCGTTTTTTCGAGGATGCCCAGAGCGGCGACGCAGCGTTCGAGATTGCTCAGCATCTGAAGCGTTTCTGGACACCGGCCATGCGGGAAGGCTTGCTCGGGCATTGGCGCGATGCCGGCGCGGCGAGCGGGTTGACCCCGCTGGCGGCACGGGCCTTGGCGTGTCTGGAGAGCATGCCCGGCAAGGCGCGCTAAGACCCGCTAACAAAAACCCCTGATCCTGCGTTGCGCCTCCTTGCCGTACGACTTGTACTGCCTGTGTCGGCGCGCCTTGGCTCAGGTGCGCTGCGCGGTTTTGTTAGCGGCTCTAAGAACCTGTTCAAAGTCTGCTGCGCGTCGGCGATACGGCGTTGAAAACCGCTTCGAAATGCTCATGTACCGTGTGTACACTCCGCTTTCTCAGCGGTTTTCGCCTTGTCTCTCCTTAGCTCGCGAGATCGTAAACACGTTCTAAGAATCTGTTCACGATCTGCTGCGTGTCGTGAAAAGTGGCTCGGTGAGTGCAACTTCGGAATGCTCATTAGCTCGCGAGACTTTGAGCAGGCTTAAGGCGCCAGCTGGTAAACCGGGTGGTCCGGCGGAATCAGTTCGGTGGCGAGGAAATCGATGAAGGCGCGCACCGCCGGCAGTAGGCCGCGTCGGGTGGGGAAGGCGGCGTGCAGAATACCCCAGGGGATGTCGTAGTCCGGCAGTAGCCGCACTAGTTGACCGGCCTGCAGCGCCTCGTGGCAGACCAGCTCCGGCAGCGCGGCCACGCCCAGGCCGGCGATGGCGGCGTCGCGCAGGACGATCAGGTCGTCGGTCATCAGCCTTGGGCTGTCTATTTGTACGGTGTAGGCGTGGCCGGCTTGGTCCAGCAAGGCCCATTGGCCGCGGCCGTCGGGGCGGCTCATGGTGAGCGCCGGCCAGCCGGCCATGTCGGCCGGATGTCTGGGGGCGGGGCGCTCGGCCAGCAAGGCCGGGCTGGCCACCAGGGAGGTCAGGGCGGTGGCCAGCCGGCGCACCACCAGGTTGGCGCTGTCTTCTATCACGTTGCGCACGCGGATGGCGACGTCCACGCCTTCTTCTATCAGGTCCACGCGCCGGTTGCTGGAATCCAGCTGCACTCGCAGCAGCGGGTGGCGAGCCATGAAGCGCGGCAGCGCCGGGGCCAGCAGGGTCTTGGACAGCAGCTCCGGGCAACTGACCTTGATCAGGCCCCGCGGCTCTGCGCTGCTGCGGGCGATGGCCTCGTCCGCGGCCTCGGCTTCTTCCAGCATCGCCTGACAGTGTTGGTAGTACTGTTGGCCGATTTCGGTCAAGGACAGGCGGCGGGTGGTCCTTTGCAGCAGCCGCACTCCCAGCCGCTGTTCCAGTTCCGCCACGCGGCGGGAAAGCCGGGACTTGGGGATGCCCAGTACGCGGCCGGCAGCCATGAAGCCGCCGTGCTCAACCACTTTGGCGAAGTAGAGCAGATCGTTCAGGTCCTGCATGATTGTCTCGCTGATGGAACAATGTTTCCGGTTTTTGCAGTCTAGTGCGGATTGGCGCGGAAAACTATCATGCAATCACTTTCTCTACCAAGACACGAAGGACCCGACCATGAAACTGTTGCATCTCGACTCCAGCATCCTCGCCGCCAACTCGGTTTCCCGCCAACTGACCGCCGTTGTCGCCGACACCCTGCGCCAGCGTCACGCCAATGTGGAAACCTCCTACCGCGATCTGGCCAGCCAGCCCATCGCCCATCTGTCCGGCGAAATCATCGGCGCCAACTTCACCGCCGAGGCGGATTGGACCGCCACTCAGCGCAGTGAAGCCGCGCTGAGCAATGAGTTGATCGAAGAATTCCTGGCCGCGGATGTGGTGGTGATCGGCGCGCCGATGTACAACTTTTCTATTCCGTCGCAGCTGAAAGCCTGGGTGGACCGCGTGGCCGCCTCCGGCCGCACTTTCAAATACACCGAAAACGGCCCGGTGGGCCTGGCCGGCGGCAAGAAGGTGATCGTGGTGTCCTCGCGCGGCGGCGTTTACAGCACCGAGCAAGGTCAACTGATGGATTTCCAGGAAGACTACCTGAAGACGGTGATGGGCTTCCTGGGCGTGAACGACGTGGCCTTTGTCCGCGCAGAAGCGGTGAACATGGGCGAAGACAAGCGCGCCACCGCCATTCACGCGGCAAAGGACGCCATCGCCAAGTTGGCGCTGTAATCCTCCAGACGCAAACGAAGACAGCCGGCCCTGGATGGGCCGGCTGTTTTTGCGTCAGCAGCTTCTCATAAGCTGTTCATAATCTACTGCGCTTTGCGAGATGTGACACGGTGAGCACGGCATTCGGAATGCTCGTTTATCACTTGTAAATGCCGTTTCCTCCGCCGTTTCCGCTTTGCTTCGCTCGTGTTCAGGATACTTTGAACAGGCTCGCAGAAGGCGAGACAAGACGTACGCATTGTGTCGCCTCACAATGCTCAGTTGATGGTAAAAATATTCTCAGGGCAGCCAGCAGGTGGACGACAATTTATCCAGTCCTTGCTGCTCGCGGCGGAACTTCGCCTTGGGCGGAGTGTGGCTATAGTCGAGGGTGAGAATGAAGAGGCCGTCGAAGTCATTCTTGTCCCACTTGGGCACCTGATCCGCGCCGTTCTTGCCGCCGTACTGGCGCATGATGTTGCTGGCGAGGACTTGCAAAAGCTTGTGTTCCCAGGCGATGAAGACCAGTTTGCCATGGTGCAGCGGGTCTATTAATTGCTGCTGCAGGCCGTCTATGGCCGCGGTTTCGAAGTTGGTGTTGACCGGCAGGCCCAGGGAGATGGCGGTGGGTTCGATGGTGGCCAGCGGCCGGATGTAGTTGAAGGTGCCGGCCGGGTCGCTGGCCTGGCTGGCGGTGGACGGCGCGTAGATCTGGTCCGGTTTGCCAAAGCGTTGCGGCAGCACCTTGGCCAGCGCCAGCGAGCGGTTGAAGCCCTTGCAGTCTAGCTGGCCGTAGCCGCCTTCCGGCTTTTCGCCGTGGCGCATCATGACCAGGGTTTGCACCGTGCCGTCATCGTTGGCGGCATGGACGGGGGAGGCCGCAAGCAAGAGCAGCAGGGCGAGGCGACTCAAGGTTTTCATCGGATAACTCCTGTGGTGAGCATAGCGCAGTGTCGCGCGCGTTTGCGCCAGACGGCAAGCTGGACCTAGGGTCAGGGCTGCAGTTGCAGTTGGGCCACGCTGTCCGCGCTCAAGTATTTGCTGAAGATCTTGCGCAAGGAGCCATCCTTGGCCATTTGCTGTAGCTGGGCCTGCCATTGTTCCGCCTGTTGTTGGCTGAAAGCGCTATGCGCCAGCATCAGGCCGCCGGCGATGCGTTCCGAGCTGGGGAACAGGTCCAGCACCGCAACCTGGCCGGACAGGGCCGGGGAGTTGAGCCAGTTGTCGTAGCTGAAAGGGTGGGCAAAGGCGGCGGTGACGATGTGCTGGGACAACATGGCGTAGAGGTCGCGCTCGTCGTTGGCCATCACTATCTTGCCGCGCTTGGTCAGTTGTTCGATAAAGGCGTCCTGTTCCGGGCTGTGGCGGTAGCCGCGGATCACGCCCCATTTAACGGCTGGCTCGGCCAGCAGTTGGTCCAGCGTGCGCGCGCCAATCTGGTTGGATAGCAAGATCATGTTCTTGCTGTAGAAGTAGGGGTAGATCCAGGCGTATTTGCGGCGATCCGGGGTGGGGACGGTGGAGGTGCCCAGGTTGAGTTGGCCGTGTTCCAGCATTTTGAGCACGCGGATGCGAGGGTAAACGTCTTCCTGAACGATTTTGCAGCCCAGCCGGCGCGCCAGCTCATGCACTAGGTCCACGTCGTAACCGTGGCCGTTTTCATAGGCGCTGCCAATCAGGTAGTAACCCACTTTCAGGCCATCCGCCGGGCAGGGCGAATCGCCCAGCGCCGCCATCGAGGCCAGCGCGCCGCCAAGCAGCGCCGCCCAGTGTGCTTTCATGCTGTTCTCCCGTACGCGTTCCGTTTAGCTATAGCCGGATTCGTCGAGTCTTGCCGCGAGAGGGGGAGGGTTATTCCAGCATGCTGCGCACGCTGTCTTCGCTCAGGTATTTGCGCAGAATGCGTTGCAGGCTGCCGTCAGCGCGCATTTTGTCCAGTTCAGCCTGCCAGCGGCGCATCTGGACCTCGCTGAAACTGCGGTGGGACAGGACCAGGCCGTTTTCCAGGCTGCTGTCGTGGAAGGGGTCCATGACTTTGACTTGCAGCCGTCCGCGCGGTTGGCCGTTGATCCAATGGTCGTAAATCTGAGGCTGGGAAAAGGCGGCGGAGATGGCGCCGCTACGCAGCATGTCCAGCAGGTCTTCTTCGTTGGAGGCGCAGATCAGCTTGTCTCGCTTGGCCATCTGTTGCAGGAAATAGTCCTGCAGCGGGCTGTTGCGGTAGCCGATGACGGCGCCCCATTTCAGCTTGGGGTCGTTCAGCCATTGCTCCGGCGTTTTGCCTTGCACCGCCGGGTTGAGCAGGGTCATGTTGCGGTCGCGGGTGTAGGGCAGTACCCAGGCGTAGCGCAGCCGCTTTTGCAGCGGGATGGTGGAGGTGGCCAGGTTGAGCTTGCCGTGCTGCACCAGCAACAGCACGCGCAAGCGCGGGTATTCGCGCTCTTCGCGGATGTTGCAGCCCAGCCGGCGCGCCAGTTCGTGGACCAGATCCACGTCGTAGCCCTTGCCGCCTTCATAGGCGGTGGCTGTTGGGTAGTACCCTATCTTCAGTCCTTCCGCCGGGCAGGCGGGCGCCGCGGAACCGGCCGCCGCCGCCGCGGCGTAAAGGCAGAGGAGGGCGGTCAGGCACTTGATCATGTCGCATCCTTTGCCGAGGGAGATGAAAACAAGACAGGCTGCCGGAGGGGCAGCCTGTCGGTGGCGCTGTAAACGCGGTTTACAGCTTGATCAGCGTGCTCTTCAGCTCAGTGTATTTTTCCAGCGCGTGCAGCGACTTGTCGCGGCCGTTCCCGGATTGCTTGAAGCCGCCGAAGGGGAAGTTCATGTCCCCGCCTTCATCATAGCAATTCACCCATACCGTGCCGGCGCGCAGGCGGCGGGCCACCTGGTGCGCGGTGCTGACGTTGGAGGTCCACACCGCGGCCGCCAGGCCGTATTCGGTATCGTTGGCGATGCGGATGGCGTCTTCCACGTCGTCGAAGGTGATGACGGACAGCACCGGGCCGAAGATTTCTTCGCGGCAGATGGTCAGGTCCGCGCTGGGGCAGTCAAACGCCGTCGGTTCGATGAACAGGCCGGTATCCGTGTGGGCCGGTTTGCCGCCGAACAGCTTCTTGGCCCCTTCACTGTCGCCCTTGCCGATGTAGGACAGCACCTTGTCGTACTGGATGCGGTCCACGATGGCTCCCATATTGGTGGCCGGGTCCAATGGGTCTTGCGGATAGTAGCGGGCCGCGGCCGCTTCCAGTTCCTGCAGGAAGCGCGCCTTGATGTCGCGGTGGACCAGCACGCGGGAACCGGCGGTGCAGACTTCGCCCATATTGTAGAAGATGCCGCCGGCGGCCGCGCGCGCCGCCTGGGCGATGTCCGGGCAGTCCGGCAGAATGATGTTGGGCGATTTGCCGCCCAGTTCCAGCCAGACGCGCTTGAGGTTGGATTGCGCGGCGTAGCCGGCGATCAGCTTGCCCACGCCGGTGGAGCCGGTGAAGGCGACGCAGTCCACATCCATGTGCAGCGCCAGCAGCTTGCCCACGTCGCCTGCGCCGGGCAGCACCTGGAACACGCCGCTGGGGATGCCGGCTTCTTTGGCCAGCGCCGCCAGGCGGATGGCGGTGAGCGGGGATTTTTCCGAAGGCTTGATGATCACCGGGTTGCCGGCGGCCAGCGCCGGGCCAAACTTCCAGCTGGCCATCATGATGGGGTAGTTCCACGGTACGATGGCGGCCACCACGCCGATGGCTTCGCGGGTGACCAGGCCCACTACCTTGGGGTCCACCGGCGCCACTTCGCCGCCAATCTTGTCGATGGCTTCGGCGAACCATTCCACGCAGTAGGCGCTGCCGGGCAGGTCCACGCTGAGGGTGTCGCTGATGGGCTTGCCCACATCCAGGGTTTCCAGCAGCGCCAGCTCATCGCCATGCTCGTGGATCAGCGCGGCGAAGCGCTTGAGGATGCGGCCGCGCTCGCGCGGCGGCAGGCCGGACCAGGCACCGGAGTCGAAAGCTTGGCGGGCGGCGCGCACCGCGCGCTCCACGTCGGCTTCGCCGCACCAGGCCACGTCGGCCAGCTTCTCGCCGTTGGCGGGGTTGTTGCAGGCAAAGCTTTTGCCGTCTTGCGCCGCGCAGTACTCGCCGGCGATGAAGGCGCGCCCTTCGATCTTCAGTTGAGCGGCGAATTGCTTCCATTCGGCATGCGTTCTAGCCATTTACTCTCTCCTTTGATTGATCCTGCGCCGTTCGTTGGCGGCGCCGGTATCGCTTGACGCGGGTTTGACTGCGTTGTCGTCTGTCGTGGGCTTGGAGCCGGCGCGGCGGGCAAAGCTCCCCGGCCTGGCCTTATGGCCTGCTGGTCGCCGGATGCGGTCTTGCCGGCGCTTCTTGTTCTCAATGATGCTCAGAATGTGGGGGGCGAACTGGCGCTGACCACTTCGCAGGTTTCAGCCCCGGTATTGCGAAAGCGATGCGGCAACCGGCTGTCGAAGTAATACGCGTCGCCCGGTCCCAGGATGCGGCTCTCGTTGTTCACGGTCACTTCTATACTGCCTTTGATGATGACGCCGCCCTCTTGGCCTTCGTGCGTCAACATGTCCGGCCCGGTGTCTGCGCCGGTTTCGTAGACTTCGCGCAGGATGGCGATGTCGCGCTTGTCGTGGGCGGTGCCCACCAGCAGCAGCTGGATCTGTTCATTGCCCAGATTGGGTAATTCGTGGGCTTGGTAGAACACTCGGGCTTGTTCCGGGTCGGAATCGAAGGTGAAAAAATCCGCCAGCGTCATCGGCAGGCCTTCCAGCACTTTTTTCAGCGAGCTGATCGAAGGGCTGACCCGATTTTGCTCTATCAGCGAAATGGTGCCGTTGGTGACTCCGGCTCGTTTGGCCAGCTCCCGCTGAGACAGCCCGAAACGATCCCTGACCATGCGTAATCTCGCGCCAACGTCCATGGATTCCTGCTCCGTCAGTATGTTAATAATTTTAGACGCTTTATGATAATTATTTTGTACGGACTCTGCACTACTTGCTGCGACGCAAAATCGAATATCTTTGCATCGTTGGGGGTTTATAGTCAGAATCAGAAACAAGGGGCAAGCGTGTTGTGAATTTTCTTAAACGCTTGCGCGGCACTTCCGCAACAAATCTAAGTGAGGAGAGCGACATGCTGATCGGTGTTCCCAAGGAGATCAAGAACCACGAGTATCGTGTTGGCCTAACCCCGTCTGGAGTCCGGGAGTTAGTCGCCAACGGTCACAAGGTTTTGGTCCAGACCCAGGCCGGCCTCGCCATCGGATTCACCGATGAACAGTATATCCAGGCCGGCGCTTCCATTGCTTCCAGCGCCGAAGAAACCTTCGAACGCAGCGACATGATCGTCAAGGTGAAAGAGCCGCAGCCGGTGGAGTGCCGGATGCTGCGCCGGGATCAGATCCTGTTCACCTATCTGCATTTGGCGCCGGATCCGGAACAGACCAAATTATTGCTGGAATCGGATGCCATTGCCATTGCTTACGAAACCGTCACCGACGAACGCGGCGGCCTGCCGCTGCTGGCGCCGATGTCGGAAGTGGCCGGCCGCATGGCGATACAGGCTGGCGCTCACGCGCTGGAAAAAGCCCAGGGCGGCCGCGGCGTGCTGTTGGGCGGCGTGCCGGGCGTAGCCCCGGCGCGAGTGGTGGTGATAGGCGGCGGCGTGGTGGGTTTGAATGCCGCGCGCATGGCCATGGGCGCCGGCGCAGAGGTCACCATCCTGGATAAATCGCTGCCGCGCTTGAAAGAAATCGACATGGTGTTCGGCGGCCGCATCAAGACGCTGGTGTCCAACTCCGCCAATATCGAAGACTGCCTGCGCGAGGCCGATCTGGTGATCGGCGCGGTGCTGATTCCGGGCGCGGCGGCGCCCAAGCTGGTGACGCGGCCGATGCTGAAAATCATGAAGCCCGGCGCGGTGCTGGTGGATGTGGCCATAGACCAGGGCGGTTGCTTTGAAACCAGCCGGCCCACCACGCACCAAGACCCCATTTATGTGGTGGACGGCATCGTCCATTACTGTGTAGCCAATATGCCCGGCGGCGTGGCGCGCACCTCCACTCAGGCGCTGACCAACGCCACGCTGCCGTACACGCTGGAACTGGCCAACAAGGGCTGGCGCCAGGCCTTGCTGGACAACGCTCATCTGCGCAACGGCCTCAACGTCTGTCGCGGCCGGCTCACTTACCAGGCGGTGGCTCAGGCGCTGGGTCACCCGTTCACCGACCCGATAGAAGCCATCAAGGCGGCTTCCTAACCCGTATCAAGGATCCGAAATGTTGCAAGCTATCATCGGCATACCCTGTGACATCAAGATGGTAGGCCCGTTGCCGTTCCACGCCGCAGGCGAAAAATACATCGCCGCGGCGGCCGGCGGCGCCGGCGGCGTGCCCGTGTTGCTGCCGGCGCTGGGCGACAAGACCGCGCTGAAGGACGTGCTGGAGCTGGTGGACGGCGTGCTGCTGCCAGGCTCGCTGTCCAATGTCGAACCGCACCGTTACGGCGGCGCGCCCAGCCGGCCCGGCACCATGCACGACCCGATGCGCGACGCCACCACCTTGCCGTTGATCCAGCAGGTGCTGGAGCAAGGCATCCCTCTGCTGGGCATCTGCCGCGGCTTTCAGGAAATCAACGTGGCGATGGGCGGGGAACTGTACCAGCACGTGCAGGAAGAAGAGGGCAAGCGGGATCACCGCGAGCCGGACACGCCGGACGTGGACGCGATGTACGCCTTGTCCCACTCGGTGCGTTTCGCCGATGACGGCCTGCTGAGGCAATGGACCGGCCAGGACTCCGCCATGGTCAATTCCCTGCACCAGCAGGGCATCAAGCGGCTGTCCGATCGCTTGATCTGCGAGGCGGTGGCCGACGACGGCCTGGTGGAGGCCTACCGCGTGCGCGACGCCAAGGGCTTCGCCTTCGCCGTGCAATGGCATCCGGAATGGAAGTACTGGGACAACCCGCTGTCTATGGCCATCTTCAAGGCATTTGGCGACGCCTGCCGCCAACGCCGCAACCAGCGGCAACGCGGGCCGCAATTAACCGAGACCTTGTGTCACCACTCGGAATAACACACACAGAGGAAGAACATCATGACCCATCAGATCAATGAATGGCTGCGAGAGCACCGAATCACTGAAGTCGAGTGTATCGTCCCCGACATGACCGGCGTGGCGCGCGGCAAGATCGTGCCCAAGGACAAATTCGTGTCCGACCCGGAAATGCGCCTGCCCGAAGTCGTGCTGATCCAGACCGTGACCGGGGACTACCCCGACGACAGCATGCTGGACCTGACCGACCCGGACATGGTGCTGGCCCCGGACCCGAACACCCTGCGCTTCGTGCCCTGGGCCGTCGACCCCACCGCGCAATTGATCTATGACTGTCAGCGCGCCGACGGCAGCCCGGTGGACGTGGCGCCGCGCAATGTGCTCAAACGCGTGATCGGCCTGTTTGACGAGATGGGTCTGGAGCCGGTGCTGGCCCCGGAAATGGAGTTCTACCTGCTGTCCCCCAACCCGGACCCGGATATCCCGCTGGCCGCGCCGGTAGGGCGAACCGGCCGCGCCGAGTTCGGCCGCCGTTCTTATTCCATTGATGCGGTCAATGAGTTCGACCCGTTATTCGAGGACATCTACGATTACTGCCACGCGCAGAATCTGGAAGTGGACACCCTGATTCACGAAGTGGGCACCGCGCAGATGGAAATCAACTTCCTGCACGGCAACCCGCTGGAACTGGCGGACCAGGTGTTCCTGTTCAAGCGCACCGTGCGCGAGGCGGCGTTCCGCCACAATATGTACGCCACTTTCATGGCCAAGCCGATGGAAAACGAGCCGGGCTCGGCCATGCACATGCACCAGAGCCTGGTGGACAAGAACACCGGCCGCAATGTGTTCACCAATGAAGACGGCAGCCCGTCCGACCTGTTCTTCCACTACATCGCCGGCCTGCAGAAATACGTGCCCCAGTCCATGCCGTTGTTTGCGCCGTACGTGAACTCATTCCGCCGTTTGTCGCGCTATACCGCGGCGCCGACCAACGTCGAATGGGGTTACGACAACCGTACCGTGGGGCTGCGCGTGCCGCATTCCTCGCCGGCGGCGCGCCGCATTGAAAACCGCGTGCCCGGCGTGGACGTCAACCCTTATATCGCCATGGCCGCGACGCTGGCCTGCGGTTACCTGGGCATCATCAACAAGCTGCAACCCAGCGAGCCGCGCCAGACGGACGCGTATGAGCTGCCTTACCAGTTCCCCAACTCCTCGGAGGAGTCCCTGGAGCAACTGGCTTCCTGCAAGGAAATGGCCGAGGTGCTGGGCGAACGCTTCGTCAGCATGTACGTGGGGATGAAGGAGAAGGAGTTCTCCGAATACTTCCGCGTGATCAGCCCGTGGGAGCGCAAGTTCCTGCTGCTGCACGTGTGATTTAGCTATGACATTGGGCTGATTTGTCCGTTAGAATCAGCCCGGACAGCCAGGATAAGCACTGAAAATACGCCAATGGCGAAGGAGGGGCGGCAGAGAACATCTACGCCCCGTTGGAGAATACTGGAAGGAAGTCCTATGCAGAATCAACAACGCACGACCGAACAATGGCGCCAACTGGATGCCGCGCATCATCTGCATCCGTTTACCGATACCCAATCGTTGAACCAGCAGGGCGCGCGGGTGATGACTCGCAGCGAGGGGATTTACCTGTGGGATTCCGAGGGCAATAAGATCATCGACGGCATGGCCGGCCTGTGGTGCGTCAATATCGGCTACGGCCGCAAGGAACTGTCCGAGGTGGCCAAGAGCCAGATGGACGAACTGCCCTTCTACAACACCTTCTTCAAGACCACCCACCCGGCCGTGGTGGAGCTGTCCCACCTGCTGGCGCAAGTGACGCCGGCCGGCTACGAACATGTGTTCTACACCAACTCCGGCTCCGAGGCGGTGGACACCATGATACGCATGGTGCGCCATTACTGGGACGTGCAAGGCAAGAAGGACAAGAAGACGCTAATTGGCCGCTGGAACGGTTATCACGGCTCCACCATCGGCGGTTCCAGCCTGGGTGGCATGAAGTATATGCACGAGCAGGGCGACCTGCCGATTCCGGGCATGGCCCACGTTGAGCAGCCGTGGTGGTACAAATACGGCAAAGATCTGAGCCCGGACGAGTTCGGCGTGGTGGCCGCGCGCTGGGTGGAAGAGAAGATTCTGGAAATCGGTCCGGAAAAAGTGGCCGCTTTCGTGGGCGAACCCATCCAGGGCGCCGGCGGCGTGATCATTCCGCCGGCCACTTACTGGCCGGAAGTGGAGCGCATCTGCCGCAAATACGATGTGCTGTTGGTGGCCGACGAAGTGATCTGCGGCTTTGGCCGCACCGGCGAATGGTTCGGCTTTGAACACTTCGGCTTCCGCCCGGACATTTTCACCACCGCCAAGGGCTTGTCTTCCGGTTATCTGCCCATCGGCGCGGTGTTCGTGGGCGAACGCGTGGCCCAGGGTTTGATCGCCGGCGGCGATTTCAACCACGGCTTCACCTACTCCGGCCACCCTGTGGCCAGCGCGGTGGCGCGCGTCAATATCGAACTCCTGCGCGACGAAGGCATCATCGACCGCGTCAAGAACGAAACCGGTCCCTATATGCAGAAGCGCTGGCGCGAGACCTTTAGCCAGTTCGAGCACGTGGACGATGTGCGCGGCGTCGGCCTGATCCAGGCGTTCACCCTGGTCAAGGACAAGAGCAAGCGCGAGCTGTTCCCGGAGTTCGGCGACGTCGGCCTGATGTGCCGCGACATTTTCTTCAGCAACAACCTGATCATGCGAGCCTGCGGCGACCACATCGTGTCCGCGCCGCCGCTGGTGATCAGCAAGGCTGAAATCGATGAAATGCTGGGCGTGGCCGCGCGTTGCATGGAGACATTCGAACGCAAGCTGAAGGACAGCGGCCTTGTCTGAGCCGGGTTCGCGCATGCGCTGGCATCAAGCCGGAGCGGTAAGCTCCGGCTTTTTTCTTGCGGCGCTTGGCGGGTGCTTGCCTGAAAATGACTTTGTCTTAGTGGTTTAAAGGCGGTGTCTCGACTTGGTTTCGTCATTTTTCAGCGCTAGTGAATATCACCCTCCATGTTTTTTGCAGCTGGGAAAGCGGGTTGATACAATTCAATCCGCTTTTTCTATTATGAATAGAATAAAAGTCGTGCTGTAATGGAAATCGCAGCGATCCGAAAAATCACAAAGACAGGACTTGACGCATGTTCGTCGGAATCGGGTACCTCATTATTCTTGGCTCCGTGCTGGGGGGATTCGTCGCTGCGGGGGGGCACCTCGCCGCGTTGATGCAGCCGCTGGAGGTGGTGATGATCGCGGGCGCCGCGCTCGGCGCTTTCGTGGTGGCCAACGGCGGCGCGCCGCTCAAGGCCACGATGAAGGCTTTCCCCACCGTGTTCAAGGGCTCGCCTTACAGCAAGGCCTTTTACATGGAGTTGTTCTCGCTGCTGTTCGAGATTCTGACCAAGGTGCGCAAGGAAGGCCTGATGTCCATCGAGGCCGACGTCGAGAATCCGGAAGCCAGTCCTGTCTTTTCCAAATACACCACCGTTCTGCACGACCACCATGTCGTGGAGTTCATCTGTGACTATCTGCGCCTGATGGTGGGCGGCAACCTCAACGCCTTCGAAATCGAGAACCTGATGGATGTGGAGATCGAAACCCACCATCACGAAGGCGAAGTGCCCGTCAACGCGGTTAAAGGCCTGGCCGACGGCCTGCCGGCCTTTGGTATTGTGGCGGCGGTCATGGGGGTGGTGCACACCATGGAGTCTGTGGGCGCGCCGCCGTCCGAACTGGGGATGCTGATCGCCCACGCGTTGGTGGGCACCTTCCTCGGTATTTTGCTGGCTTACGGCTTTGTCGGCCCGCTGGCCACCATTCTGGAGCACAAACTGGGAGACGGCACCCGGGTGTACCAGACCATCAAGGTGACTATTCTGGCCAGCCTCAACGGCTACGCGCCGCAAGTGGCGGTGGAATTTGGCCGCAAAGTCTTGGCTTCGCATGATCGTCCGTCCTTCAAGGAACTGGAAGATCATGTGAAACAGGCGAAGAAATAAGCGGGGGCGCGATCATGGCTGACGAATCGCAACGGCCCATTATCGTCAAACGCATCAAGAAGGGGGGCCACGGCCACCATGGCGGGGCCTGGAAGATTGCCTACGCCGACTTCGTGACCGCGATGATGGCCTTCTTCCTGCTGATGTGGCTGCTGGGTTCGGCCTCGCAGGGCACGCTGAACGGCATCGCCGAATACTTCAAGACGCCGCTGAAAGTGGCGCTGTCCGGCGGCGCCGGCGCCGGCGACGCCACCTCCGTGATCAAGGGCGGCGGCAACGATTTGACCAAACAGACCGGCCAGGTCAACAAGTCGGGCTCGCCGCAGGACGAGATCATGCGCAAGCAGCAGGAAAAAGTGGCGATGGAGCAGTTGCAGAACAAGATCCAGAGCACGGTGGATCACAGCGAACTGCTCAAGGAGTACAAGAATCAACTCAAGCTAGAGATCACCCCGGACGGGTTGAAGATCCAGATCGTCGATGAGCAGAACCGCTCGATGTTCGACTCCGGCAGCTCGCGCATGCTGCCGCATACTCGCGTGTTGCTGCAGCAACTGGCTAAAGAGCTGAACATGATGCCGAACAAGATCAGCATCTCCGGCCATACCGACGCCAAGCCCTTTGGCAGCGGCCAGGGCGGTTACAGCAACTGGGAGCTGTCCGCGGACCGGGCCAACGCGGCGCGGCGCGAACTGGTGGCCGGCGGCCTGCAGGACAACAAGGTGTTGCGCGTGGTGGGCCTGTCTTCGGCCAACCCCTTGGTCAAAACCAATGTGTTCAGCCCGGAAAACCGGCGCATCGCCATTGTGGTGCTGAACAAGGAAGCGGAGAGCAATATCCTCAACGACGGCTACAAGCCGCAGATGAACCAGGAAGTGATCGGCGGGCCCGCGGAAAGCGGGGCCGAGCCAGCCGCCGCGCCGGCGGAAACGCCGGCCAAATAATCCTGATGCGAGCGTTGCCTTGTTGAGCCGCTTGCGTCATCTTGGCCTGCAACTGCTGGCTGCGTTGGCGGCGATGTTTTTCGTCGCGCCCGCCGCCCAGCCCCTGGGTTGGGCGATCCTGCAAGGCCTGTGCGCGGCGGCCTTGGCCATTTTCATGCGTTTGCCCGGCTGGCAGCGCTTGCTGCACGGCTTGTTTGTGCCCGCGCTGGCCTTGATGCATCAGGCGGCTTTGCCGTCCTGGGTGTATTTGCTGGGGTTGGCGCTGACTTTCGCGCTGGGCCGCAACGCCGTGCTGGAGCGTGTGCCCTTGTATCGCTCCTCGGCCCAGGCGGCGGAGCGCCTGGCCGAGCTCCTGCCGGGGCGGGCCGCCTTGCTGGAAGCCGGCTGCGGCGACGGCAGGCTGGCGGTCTGGCTGTGCCGGTTGCGGCCGGATCTCCGGGTGAGGGCGCTGGAAAGCGCCTGGGGCAGTTGGCTGTTGGCCCGCGCGCGCTGGTGGTTGGCCCGGCGGCCGCGGCGGTTGGAGTTCTCCTGCCGCAGTTTTTGGCGGGAGCCGTGGGGAGAGTACGATGCGGTCTATGTGTTTCTGTCCCCGGAGCCGATGGCGCGCGTCTGGCGCAAGTTTGTGGCTGAGGGACGGCCCGGCAGCCTGCTGGTCAGCAATACTTTCGCCGTTCCCGATGTCGAACCCGATGAACGCATCCCGCTGGGAGGCGCTTTGCAAACCGAACTACTGATCTGGCGCCACCCTCATGGAGCTTGCTAACTGGATCAAGTCCATCGCCGAACGGCGCTGGCCGATTCTGCCCAATACGCTGGGCGAGCTGAAGGACATCTGCGCTCGCCACAGCGATCTGATCAATTTCACCGACCTTGCCAATCTCTGTTTGTCCGATCCCTTCCTGCTGTTGGACTTGGTCCGAGTGGTGGGCGGTTCGCGCGCCTTGCAACGCAATGAGAGCATCCCCTCGGTGGAGCAGACGCTGCTGCTGATGG
This sequence comes from Chromobacterium haemolyticum DSM 19808, assembly GCF_000711885.1. Taxonomy (GTDB): domain Bacteria; phylum Pseudomonadota; class Gammaproteobacteria; order Burkholderiales; family Chromobacteriaceae; genus Chromobacterium; species Chromobacterium haemolyticum. Next base: position 27,987 of record NZ_JONK01000025.1, on the reverse strand, counting down.
GGCTGGAGGCGGTCACCAACCGCTTTGGCCGCGTCGCGGCGCTGGAAGCGGTGCCGGACAAGCTGGACGTGGAGGTGTTGGAGGCCGTGGAGGATTGGCTGGGCCGCTCCCGGGTGGCGGCCTTGCTGATCAAGGAGTGGCTCTCTTTGCAGGGCGATCACAAGGTGGAGGACTGTTTCGTGGCCGCCTTGCTGTACAATCTGCCCGCCTGCTTGTTCATGATGCAGCGCAATCAGTTGCCGGACCGCCCGCTGCTGCAGGAAATGTCCAACGCCTTCGATTGCGATTACGCTCAGGTGCTGGAGCAATTCATCAAGCTGATGCCTTTGCCGACCGGCCTGAACGCCTTGCTGGGGCCGGGCAGCCCGACCAAGCGCCGCCAGTTGCTGCGCCTGGCGATGGCCACCGCCAACTCTTTGGAGCAGGGCACTTGGCGCAGCACCTGGCAGGTGGGGGTGGAGGCCGCGGCCAAGTTGATAGGCTGCGCGCCGTATCTGGCGCATCAGGCGGTGGTGCACGCGGCTTTGTCGGTGGCGCGCCACCCCAGGGCGGTGGGTTATACGTACCCGGTGCGCAGCCTGTTGATGCTGGAAGGCGAGTATAAGCGCCCGAGTTTGCAGAAAACCGCCGCTTTGAGCGACGTCGAGCAGATGGAGAAGGCGATACGCGAATCCATCCGCCACCTGGCCAACGACCTCAAGTTCGAGCGGGTACTGTATTACCGCTATGATCAGGACGCGCATGCGTTGAAACTGCGTTATCAGTTGGGCTTGGGCGATAGCCACCCGTTGCGCAAGCTGTCCTTGGGGCTGGAGCCGGGTTCCTTCTTCGCGGTGTTGACCAGCAAGCCGCAAAGTTTTCACGCGCCGGCCTCGGTGCGCCAGCAGTTGGAGCGGCGCTACGAGGATCTGTTTTTCGAGCATGTCGGGGACAATGAATTCGCCCTGATCACCCTGTTTGTCGGGCACGCGCTGTCCGGCGTGTTCTATGTCGACAACGGCCATAGCGGCCAGGCGATCGACGAGGACAGTTATCACCGATTCAAGGATTTAGTGGCGCGCCTGACCCTGCTGCCGCAATAGGACACATGTCGTACATCAGCAAAACCATCACCTCCGCCCATAACGACGAAATCAAGCAATTGGCGCGCTTGGCGCAGAGCCCGCGCGAACGCCGCAAGCAACAAGCGATGTTGCTGGAGGGCATTCATCTGACCGAGTCCTGTCTGGACGCCGGCATCGTGCCCGAGCGGGTGTATCTCAACGAGGCGGCGGCAGCGCATCCGGAGGTGCAAGCCTTATTGCGGCGTTTGAGCGCGCCGACTGTCGTGATCACGGTGCCGGAAACAGTGCTCGCCAAGGCCACGGCACTGGCTACCGCCGGGGAGTTGCTGGCCTTGTGCCCACGGCCGCAGCCGCGCCCCAGCCCGGCGGGCGCGTCCCGGGTGATGCTGGAGGATATACAGGATCCGGGCAATCTGGGCACCATCTTGCGCTGCGCGGCCGCGGCGGGGGTCCGCGATGTGGCGCTCTCCAAGGGCTGCGTCGATGTGTATTCGCCCAAGGTGCTTCGCGCCGGCATGGGCGCGCACTTCGTGTTGAACATCCATGAACAAGCCGATTTGTGCACGGAGCTGGCGAGCTACGACGGCCGCAAGCTAGTGACTCATCTGGAGGGCTCCACCTCGCTGTACGCGCAGGATTTGCGCGGGCCGGTGGCTTTCGTGTTTGGCAACGAGGGCGCCGGCGTCAGCGCCGAGGCGCTGGCCCTGGCTGATGCGCGGGTGAGGATTCCGATGCCGGGCCATGCGGAATCGCTGAATGTGGCGATGGCGGCGACGGTGTGCTTATTCGAGCGGGTGCGGCAGCTGGAAGTGGCGGCCGGTTGAGACTCGCCGCTCGCCGCCGGAAACGGAGAAGGACGGATGGAGCGTTTTGCGTTGGCGGAGCGGATTCTGCCGAGCTATCAGTATGTTGAAACCCACTCCCGGATTTTGCTGGCGGTGTCGGGTTCGGTGTTGGACGCGGTGCAGCGCATTGCGCCGGCGGACGATCCCTGGGCACGGCGCTTCATGGCGCTGCGCGAGCTGCCCGGCCGCCTGAGCGGCGCCTTGCCAGGCAACCGGCCGCCGTTCGGCATGCACAGTTTCACGCCGCTGGCGCGCGACGGCGATAGGGAATTGACGCTGGGTCTGGCGGGGGCGTTCTGGCGCGCGGACTTCGGTCTGCGCGAGATCGGCGGCCTTGAGGATTTCATGGCGTTGAACGAGCCGGGCGTTGCCCGGCTGTTGTTGAGTTTCCATTGCGAAACCGTCGCAGAGGGTGTTCGCCTATCGACTCAAACCCGCGTGCATTGCCCCGACGCGGCCACCCGTTTGCGGTTTGCTCCCTACTGGTATTTGATCCGGCCGGTCAGCGGCCTGATCCGTCGGCGCATGCTGCGGCAGGTGGAGCGGGAGTTGTTGCGCGGCGAGGCAATGGCTTGAGTCTTCGCGTATGAATATTGAGTAGCGATTGGTTTTTATTTTGGCTGGTTTGCTTTATCATGCGTCGGTGATATTTAAACGGCAAATTGAAAGACGGGAAACCAGTACATATGAATGAATCCGCGCTTGACTCTTCCGCATCCCGCCTTGGCGGGCTGTCCTCTCTTGTGCAGCAACAATGGGCCACTATCGCCCTAGTCCTCGCCAATCTGATGGTATACATCTGGATGGGCGCTTCTGGCGTCTCCTGGACCGAGCCCGACCCCGAGCACTTGGTGAGCTGGGGCGCCAATTTGGCGCCGTTCACCTTGAGCGGCGATAGCTGGCGGCTGTTGAGCAGCATGTTCGTGCATGGCGGGGCCATGCATTTGTTGCTCAATATGTATATGTTGCTGCTGATTGGCCCCTTGGCGCAAAAGCGCTTTGGCGGTGTTGGTTTCCTCGCGATTTATCTTTCCGCCGGCTTGGCGGCGGGCCTGGTCAGCGCTTGGTGGTACGGCACGCATCCGGTGACCAATCTGCTGATGCAGAGCAGCATCCGCCTGGTGGCCAGCGTGGGCGCGTCCGGCGCCCTGATGGGCCTAGCCGGCGCCTTGTGCGTGGCCGGCCTCAGCGACGCCGACATGGGCGGTTCGCAGGGCAAGGCCTTGGCGCAAGTGGTGCTGCTGAATCTGGGCATGGGTTTCATGGTGTCCGGCGTGGACCAGGCCTGCCATATCGGTGGCTTGTTGGCCGGCCTGCCGCTGGGCGTGCTGGGCTGGTTGGACCGATTGAAGCGGCGTCCGCTGCAACGGTTGTTGATGTTCATCGCGCTGGCCGGGGCGGCGGCGCTTGGCGCGCATCAGGCGAGCCAAGCGTTGGGTTCCGAAGATTTGAGCGAGCTGGCGGCGCAGTTGCGTCAACAGCAGGCCGCCGAGCCCGCGCAGCCTTGACGCTGCAAGCCGCTAATCCATCGGAATGTAAACTTCGCCGCGCATCAGCGGCCTGGCGGTGCGGGTCATCACCACCTCGCTGATGGTCCAGCCGTATTCGGCGGAGTGGCCCAGCACCGCTTCCACGGTTTGCTTGCCGCTGGCGTGGCTGAAGGTCAGCGGCATGCCGCGCACCGGCGCGCCGGCCAATTGCTGAGGCAGCGTGCCCTCGGTGGCGCAGGCGCAAGCCAGCGCGATGGCGCCGGTGCCGGTGAAGGCGTGGTGCAGCGAGCGGCCGGAGGTCAGGATGCGGGCGTTGATCTGGCAATCCTCGTCCCGGCTTTCCGACAGCAGGCTGATTCGCGGCGAGCCCGGCCGTTCGCGCCGGGCGGCGAAGATGTCGGGGGCCAAGCCCATGACCACGGCGGCGATTTCCCGCGCCCATTCCAGCCGGTGGCGCGCGGTTTCCTGCAGGGCAGCCATTTCCTCATCGCCCTTAAGGCCGAAATCCCGGGCCCGAACGAACACTGTGGGGTTTCCGGCATCCACCAGGGTGGCTTCCACTCGGCTGCCGTCCGGCAGCGCCAGTTCGTCCACCAGCTTGCCGGTGGGGTAGAGTTCGCCGGAACTGCCGCCGGCAGGGTCCAGGAAACGCAGTCGGATCGGCGCGCCGGGAAAGGCGACGCCGTCGATGTGGTAGTCGCCCTGCCAGACGGGCTGGCCGTGCATGATTTCCAGTTCCGCGATGATGCGCTTGCCGACATTGGCCTGCCAGATGCCGATGGAGGCCACGCCGTCGCGCGGCTCCACCAGTTTTTCCATCACCGCGAACAGCGGCACCGCGGCGCTGAGGTTGCCGCAGTTGCCGGACCAGTCTATCAAGGCGTGTTCTATCGACACATGGCCGAACAGGCAATCGACGTCGCAGTCTTCGCGCCGCGACGGGCTGAGGATCATCACTTTGCTGGTGCTGGCCCGCCCGGTGCCCAGGCCGTCTATCTGCTTGCCGTGCGGGTCCGGGCTGCCAATGGCGCGCAACAACATGCGTTCCCAGGTTGAGGTATCCTCGGGCAGCACGTCGGCGCGGATGAACAGACCCTTGCTGGTGCCGCCGCGCATCAGCGTGGACGGCAGGCGATAGATCGAGGCCATGTCAGTGCGTCTCCAGTTGCTCCTTGCGGACGGCGATGGCGCGGGTCCGGGCGCGGTCTATCGCTTCCGGAAGGGTGCGCTTGTCTTCCCACTGACGGGCGATGCCGCCGGCATCCACCGCCAGCGCCGCGTCCAGCAGCGCGGACAGATAGTCCGCCTGCGGATAGGGCCGGTCGTGAAAACCCAAGCGTCCGCACGCGTCCGCGCGGCAGGCGTCCAGCATCAGCAAGAAGCGCTCCGGCCGCCGCAAGGCGTCGGTTTGCTTGAACAATCGTAGTATTGTGCTTGGCTTTAATTCGAAAGCACAGTGTACTTTGGTATGGCTCAATAGCGTGATGCGCGCCAGGTCGCGGCAGTCCGCCGGCACGCGCAAGCGCTGGCATAAGGCCAGCAGCGGCGCTTCGCCGGCGGCTTCATGGCCGATGTGGCGCGGCAGCACCTCCGCCGGCGTCAGCGCCTTGCCCAGGTCGTGGGTCAGCGCGGCGAAGCGCGCTGTTAGGGGCAGTCCTTCGGCGGCGGCGCAGTCGAGCACCCGCATCACGTGGTCGCCGGTGTCTATCTCCGGATGATGGTCGGCGCGTTGCGGCACGCCAAAGAGCGCGTCCACTTCCGGCAGCACGCGGGCAAGGGCGCCGCAGGCGCGCAGGGCCAGAAACATGCGCGATGGCCGCTCCTCCATCAAACCCTTGGCTAATTCCTGCCATACCCGCTCCGCCACCAGCGCGTCGGCTTCGCCGTCCGCCACCATTTTCCGCATCAGCGCCATGGTGTCGTCGGCCACGGTGAAGCCGAAACGGGCGGCGAAACGCGCCAGCCGTAAAATACGCACCGGGTCTTCGGCGAAGGCGGGGCTGACGTGGCGCAAAACGCCGGCTTCGAGGTCGCGCCGGCCGTGGTAGGGGTCGATCAGGCTGCCGTCCGGGGCCTCGGCGATGGCGTTGATGGTCAGGTCGCGCCGCGCCAGGTCCTGCTCCAGCGTCACGTCCGGCGCGGCGTAGACGGCGAAGCCGTGGTAGCCCTTGCCGGTTTTGCGTTCGGTGCGGGCCAATGCGTATTCTTCGTGGGTGTCCGGGTGCAGAAACACCGGGAAGTCCTTGCCCACCGGTTTGTAGCCCAGCGCCAGCATTTCTTGCGGACTGGCGCCCACCACCACCCAGTCACGGTCTTTCACCGGTAGTTTCAGCAGGCGGTCGCGCACGGCGCCGCCGACGATATAGCATTGCATTGATTCTTTCCGTTCAGCGCGCAATCTGGCGGCGGTAGGCGGACATTGTCAGATTGAATTCATCGCTGCCCAGCAAGCCCGGCGCCAAGGCTTCCAGCGCGGTGGGGCTGAAGCCCAGCAACGCGGAGGGGAAGGGTTGATCGCTGATGTTGTCCACGCTTAGCGAGCGCACATTGTCGCGGCTGATCAGCGTAGGTCCGGGCAGGCATTCCATTAACGCGGCCTGCAGCATGGCCAGGCTTTGCGGCAGCGCGATCACCGGCCGCGGCTTGCCGATGTGGCGGCCCACCAGGCTCACCAGTTCCGCCAGCGTGTAGACGCCGGGGCCGGCCAAGTCCAGGCTCTGGCCGATGGCGGCGCGGCGCGACAGGCTGGCCTCCACCGCATGGGCCACGTCGCCGGCCCAGATCGGCGCGAAGCGCGTATGCGCGCCGGCCAGCGGCAGAAAGGGTGCTTTGCGCAGCAAGCTGGCGAACATATTGAGGAAGCTGTCGCCATGGCCGAACACCACCGACGGCCGCAGTATGGTCCACTCCAGGCCGCTCTCGCGCACGCGGGCCTCGGCGCGGCCCTTGCTTTGCTGATACAGGCTGGGGCCGCGTTCATCGGCGCCCAGCGCGCTGATATGGATCAGCCGGCGCACGCCCAGGCTTTGGCAGGCCGCGATGACTTTTTCGGTCAATTGCACATGGGCTTTGTCGAACTGCGCGGCGTTGCCGTGCAGGATGCCCACCATATTGATCACCGCGTCGTGGCCGGAAATCAATGATTTCAGCGCTTCCGGGCGGTGAATGTCCGCCTCCACCAGCTGAGCGCCGGGCAGTACCTGCAGCGAGGCCTTGGCGCGTTCGCGCCGGCGGGTGGCGATAGTCAGTTGGCAGCCTTGTTCGGTCAGGCGTTCCGCGATGTAGCTGCCGATGAAGCCGCTGCCGCCGATGATGCAGATGCGTTGATACGTCATGGGTTCCCTTTCTTCGTGCCTGTTCAAAGCCTGCTGCGCGTCGGCGATACGGCGTTAAAAAACGATTTCGAAATGCTCATATAGCGCATGTAGATTTCGCTTTCTCAATGGTTTCGCCTTGTCTCGTTCTAGCTCGCTAGCCTTTGAACAGGCTCTTTATGGTGCTTGTGGGAGAGGGCGCCGCCCTTGGGGCGGCGCAGGTTTTCAGCGCGCCGGCACCACGCCCATGCGGTTCTTCAAGGAGATGTTGGCGTGGCCGAAGGTGCTGGAGTAGTAAGCGGCGTTGGCCATCACCTTCTGCACGTAGTCGCGGGTCTCGGTGAAGGGGATGGTTTCCGCGTAGATGGTGCCGTCCAGCGTACGGTCCGCTTGCCAGGCGCGCGCGCGGCCGGGGCCGGCGTTGTAGGCGGCGGTGGCCATCACTTCGTTGCTGGACAGGCTGTCCAGCACATAGCGCAAATACCAGGTGCCCAGTTGCACATTGGTTTCGATGTCGTTGACCGCGTACTGGCCCAGGCCGATTTTTTTGGCCACCCATTTGGCGGTGGCCGGCATCAGTTGCATCAGGCCGGATGCGCCGACGCCGGAGCGCGCCATGGTGATGAAGCGGCTTTCCTGGCGGATCAGTCCGTAGACCCAGGCGTCGTCGATATCCAACTGCTTGGCGTAGCGCTGGGTGACATCGCGGTAGGGCGTCAGATAGCGCAGCGAATAATCGTGTTCTTCCTTGGTGCGCTCGGCGCTGTAGATGGCCATATCGTAGAAGCTGGCGCGGCGGCCCACTTCGGCGGCGGCCAGCAGTTCGATGTCGCTGCGGTTGCGCATCGCCCAGCGCCATTCGCGCTGCGCGTCGGCGCGGAATTCAGGCTTGACGTGGCGTTCGGCCAGCTCCAGCAGCGCCAGCGCGCGCTTGACCGCCGGTTCCTCGCTCATCTGCTTGATGTCGTCCTTGCCGGGGCCGCTCTTGCTGGCCGGGGTGGACAGGCTGTTGCCTAGCTCTTCCAGCGAAAGCAGCGCGTAGTAGTTGTGGCCTACGCTGGCCTGGCTGAACAGCGGCGTGGCTTCGTTCTGCCGGCCTAGCTGTTGCAGCGAGCGGCCGCGCCAGTAGCGCCAGGCCGGCTTGGCGCCGACGTTGGCCGGCATGGATCGGATGATTTTCTCCAGCTGGGTCCATTGCTCCAGACGCAGGGCGGAGCGCGCCCACCATTCCCATTGTTCGGCGGTCAGTTGATCGGCGTCGGCTTTGTCGAACCATTGCAGCGCCTGAGCCGCCTGCTGTTTGCGTGCCGACAGCAGCGCCAGCTGGCCCCAGGCGAAGCCGGCGCGCTCCTTGCTTAAGGTTTTTTCGTGTTCGAGCAGCTTGCCCAGGCCGTTGCTGATATTGGCCTTGCCCTTGATTACGATGTCGTAGACGGCCGCTTCCTGACCGCCGGGGGTGGACAGGTCGGCGGTGGCGGGTTTGCTGAGCGCGGCATTGTCCAGCGGCAGGCCGGTATTGGAGGCCAGCTGGCGGGTCTGGCTCAGGTAGTTGCCGGCCAGCAGCAGGCGAGCGCGTTGCCACAGCCAGTCCCGTTTCAGGACGCCGCGCCGCGCCGCCTCGGCGATCAGGCGGTTGCAGCCCTCCGGCAGCGGCCGGCTTTCCAGGAAACGGTCCAGGTCGGTGGGCGCCTTGCCCTGATTGAGTTCGTTGAGCTGGCCGTAACAGCTGGATTCTTCATCACGGCCTTCCGGCGGCAGTTTTTTCCATTCCGCGGCGAAGCGGCTCCAGCTTTCGCGAGCCGCCAGCTTTTTCAGCCATTCGTTGCGCACGCGCTCGGGCATCAGGCCTTCGTCCACGCGGGCCAGAAAGTTTTGGGCCGGGCCGTCGTCGTCGCTGTCCAGCGCCTTGAGCGCCAGCCAGTAGGCCGGATAGTCCTTCAGCGGGTAGTTGGACGGCATGCCGCCCGCCAGGCTGGCCAGCTGCCCCAGCTTGTTGCCGCGAAAGGCGTCGCGGGCGGCGATCAGTTCGTCGTCGGCGCCCGCAAAGGCGGGCAGGGCGGCCGTCAGCGCCAGGCTGAGGGCGAGCATGCGGCTTGGGGCGGTGAATGTCATAGGGTTCATGATCCGGTTTCGTCTTTATTATCCGGCGCTGAGCGCCGCTTTGGTTCAGACCCGCGCGCGGCGGGTAAATTCTTCGCGTCCTATTTGCGCCAGAAGGCCGGCGTGAACAGGATCAGCAGGGTAAACACTTCCAGCCGGCCCAACAGCATGGCCAGGCTGCAAATCCATATTTGAAAGTCGGACAGCGACGCATAGTTCGACGCCGGGCCGACCACGCCGAGCCCTGGCCCGGCGTTGTTGATCGAGGCGATCACCGCGGTGAAGGCGCTGAGAAAATCCAGGCCGCTGGCGATCAGCGCGAAGCTTAATATCACTATGCACATGCAGTAGACAAATATGAAGCCCATTACCGACAGCATGACGTCTTGCGGCACCACTTTGCCGCCGATTTTCACCGGCCGCACCGCCGCCGGGTGCAGCAGCCGCGTCATTTCGTTGATGCTCTGCTTGCTCAGCATCAGGGTGCGCACCATCTTGATGCCGCCGCCGGTGGAGCCGGAGCAGGCGGTGATGCTGGATAGGAACAGCATCCACAAAGGCACGAAGATGGGCCAGCGCGCGTAGTCCACGCTGGCGAAGCCGCTGTCGGTGGCGATGGAGATCAGGTTGAAGCTGACGTGGCGCAACGCGGTGGGGAAGTCGTAGACATGGTGGGCCCACAGGTAGACGCTCATCGCCAGGATGCTGCCCAGCAGCAGCCACAGCATGGCCTTGGCTTCCGGGTCGCGCAGGTAGGCGCGTAGCGAGCGCTGGCGCAGCGCCAGGAAGTGGGTGGCGAAGTTCATCGCGCCGACTATCATGCCGAAGCTCAGGATCAGTTCCACCGGCAGCGAGTCGAAGGCGCCGACGCTGCTGTCGCGGGTGGAAAAGCCGCCCAGCGACAGCGCGGCGAAGGCGTGGCACACCGCGTCCAGCCAGCTCAGGCCGGCGGCTTTCAGCGCCAACGCCACCGCCAGCGTCCAGCCGCTGTAGACCAGCCACAGGTTCTTGGCGGTTTCGGTGATGCGCGGCGCCAGCTTGCTGTCTTTCATCGGCCCCGGCGTTTCCGCCTTGTACAGCTGCATGCCGCCGATGCCGAGAATGGGCAGTATCGCCACCGCCAGCACGATGATGCCCATGCCGCCCATCCAATTGAGGAAATGGCGCCAGAAGTTGAGCGATGCCGGCAGGGTGTCCAGGCCGCTGATTACCGTGGAGCCGGTGGTGGTGAGGCCGGACATCGCTTCGAAGAGCGCATGGCTGAACGGCATGTCCGGACGCGCCAGCATGAAGGGAAAGGAGGCGGTAATGGCGAAGCCCACCCACAGCGTTGTCACCAGAATGAAGCCGTCGCGAGGCTTCAGTTCGCGCTGGTAACGCCGGGTGGCGGACCACAGCGTCAGGCCGATGGCCAGCCCGGCCACGGCGGCGGTGACGAAGGTGTCCAGCGCGCCGTCGCGGTACAGGATGGAGACCAGCGCCGGCGCGAGGAAGGTGCAGGAAAACAGCATGATCAGCTTGGACAGCACGTAGAGGATGGCGAGTATCTTGCGCATGTCTCAGTCCCGCGGCTGATAGAACTCGAGCGGCAAGCCGTCCGGATCGGCGCAGAAGAAAAAGCGAGCGCCGGTGTATTCGTCCACGCGGATATTCTCCACCGGCACGCCTTCGGCCAGCAGGTTTTGGCGACAGGAGGCGATGTCGGAGCAGGCGAAGGCCAGGTGGCGCAGGCCGCAGGCTTCCGGCCGAGTGGGGCGAGGCGGCGGAGACGGAAAGCTGAAAAGCTCCAGCTGGCCGCCGCCCGGTATCGCCAGGTCCAGCTTCCAGGACTGGCGCTCCGCTCGCCAGTGCTCGGCCAGCACTGGCAGGCCCAGTATGCGGTGGTAGAAGTCGCGCGAGCGGGCGTAGTCTGAGGCGATGATCGCCACATGGTGTAAGCCGGTGAGATGCATGGTCACAGAAAGCCCAGTTTGACCTGAATGAGTTTTTCCACCTGGCGGATCACCCGGCGGCGCGATAGGAAGATGATCAGATGGTCGCCGTTTTCCACCGTCAGATCGTGATGCGCCATCAGCACCTGTTCGCCGCGGATGGCCGCCACGATGTGGCTGCCGTGGGGCATGTCGATTTGATCGATGCGGCGGCCGGTCAGCCTTGATTGTTGCGCGTCGCCGTGGATGATGACCTCCATCGCCTCGGACGCGCCGCGGCGCAGCGGATGCACCGCCTCCACGTCGCCCTGGCGGATATGGGCCAGGATGGAGCCGATGGTGGACAGGTGGGGAGAAATCACAATGTCGATGCGATGGCCTTCCAGCAGGTCCACATAGCTAGTGCGGTTGACCAGCGCCACCACCCGTCGCGCGCCCATGCGCTTGGCCAGCAGCGTGGACATGATGTTGTCTTCGTCGTCGTTGGTCAGCGCGCAGAACACGTCCATCTCGTCCACGTTCTCGGCGTCCAGCAGCTCTTCGTCGGTGGCTTCTCCGCGCAGCACCAGCGCGTGCTCCAGCCGTTCCGCCAGCCACTGAGCGCGTTCCGGCCGCGCCTCTATCACTTTGACGCTGAAATCGTTTTCCAGCAGTTTGGCGAGCCGGTAGCCGATGTTGCCGCCGCCGGCGATCATGATGCGTCGCAAGGGCCGCTCGCTGAAGCGCAGCTCCTTGAGCATCGCCTGCACGTGTTCGCGCGCTGCGACGAAGAACACCTCGTCGCCTTCCTCCAGCACGGTGTCGCCGTCCGGCACCAGAAGCTTGTCCCGGCGGTGGACGGCGCAGACGCGGCAATCCGCGTCCGGCATGTGTTCGCGGATATTGCGCAGCGGCATGCCCAGCAGCCGTCCGCCGGAGTGGGCGCGCGACACCACCAGCTGCAGCTTGCCGTCGGCGAAGTCCAGCACTTGCAGCGCGCCGGGGTAGGCGAACAGCTGATAGATGTGGTCGGTGACGATCTGTTCCGGACAGATGGCGGACTCGATGCCGAAATGGGCGAGCGGGTCGCCGTGCTCGGACGCCAAGTAGTCGCTGGAGCGGATGCGGGCGATGCGGGTGGGGATGTTGAAACAGGCTTCGGCCATTTTGCAGGCCACCAGATTGGTTTCATCGTCGCGGGTCAGCGCCAGCACCATGTCGCTGTCCGCCGCGCCGGCCTCGGCCAGCACCTGCGGGTGAGCGGCGTTGCCGGCCACGGTGCGGATGTCCAGCCTGTCCTGCAGCTGCTTGAGCCGCGCGGCATTTTGATCCACCACCGTGATGTCGTTGTTTTCCGAAAGCAGGTTCTCCGCCACATTGGCGCCGACCTGTCCGCCGCCGAGAATCAGAATCTTCACCGCGTTGGCCTGATTGTTGGTTTGTTTATGCAATTTTAACGGTTAGTGAGGCCGCTTGCTTGTCGATTAAAAAAGCAAATCAGCAGCCTTGGCACAATCAATTAGACGAATTTGCCGTCAGCTATCAGAATGCACCCATCGATTTATTAAACCTGTCAGTCAATCCAAACAAGGAGTCTCGCCATGTTGCAAAACCGTGAAGGCCAACGCGTACCGAATGTCACTTTCCGTGTTCGTGACAACAACGAGTGGAAAGATGTCAGCACCGCCGAGCTGTTCGACGGTAAAACCGTAGCGGTGTTCTCGCTGCCGGGCGCGTTCACCCCCACATGTTCTTCTACCCACCTGCCGCGCTTCAACGAGCTGGCGCCGGCCTTCTTCGCCAACGGGGTGGATGCCATCCTGTGCGTATCGGTCAACGACACCTTCGTGATGAATGAATGGGCCAAGGACCAGGAAGCTCAGAACCTGGTGATGATTCCGGACGGCAACGGCGATTTCACCGAGGGCATGGGCATGCTGGTGGACAAGCAGGACCTGGGCTTCGGCAAGCGCAGCTGGCGCTACTCCATGCTGGTGAAGGACGGCGTGGTGGACAAGATGTTCATCGAGCCGCAAGAGCCGGGCGATCCGTTCAAGGTGTCCGACGCCGATACCCTGCTGGATTACATCAACCCCAGCGCCAAGAAGCCGGACCAAGTGGTGGTGTTCTCCAAGACGGGCTGCCCGCACTGCGCGCGCGCCAAGGCGGTGCTGAGCGAAAACGGCTACGACTTCGTTGAAGTGCCGCTGGACAACAAGGTGCGCGGCAAGGTGCTGGGCGCCGTGGCCGGCAAGATGACCGCGCCGCAGGTGTTCATCAACGGCCAGCTGATCGGCTCCGCCGACGAAGTGGAAAAGTACTTCTCCAAGTAAGCCTCAACCGTGTTCGTCCCCCGGTGGCTCGGGCCCTGACGCCACCGGAGTTGTTGCGGGCCGGATGCTCCGTCCGGCCCTTTTTTTACCGGGATACGAGACGGCATGCCCAGCGTGCCGTGCCGTATCCCGATACCGAAAGGAATGAGATGCATACCTTGAACATCGATGTCGCCGTGATCGGCGCCGGCACCGCCGGCCTCGCAGCCTACCGCGCCGCCAAGGCTCGCGGCGCCAGCGCCGTGGTCATTGAAGGCGGCCCTTACGGCACCACCTGCGCCCGCGTCGGCTGCATGCCGTCCAAGCTGCTGATCGCCGCCGCCGAGGCCGCGCACCAGCCGCGCCACAGCGCGCCCTTCGGCGTGCATATCGATGGCGAAGTGCGCATCAATGGCCGCGAGGTGATGGACCGAGTCAAGCGGGAGCGCGATCGTTTCGTCGGCTTCGTGCTCAATGGCGTGGAAGGCATTCCGCCGCAAGACCGGCTGCGCGGTTACGCCCGCTTTATCGACAACACCACTTTGCAGGTAGACGAACACACGTTGGTGCAAGCGCGCCGCGTGGTGATCGCCACCGGTTCTTCGCCGTTGATCCCGCCGCCGTTTCAGGTCTTCGGCGACAAATTGATCATCAACGACGATGTGTTCGACTGGGAAACGCTGCCGGAAAGCGTGGCGGTGTTTGGTCCCGGCGTCATTGGTCTGGAACTGGGCCAGGCGCTGTCCCGGCTGGGCGTCAAGGTGCGTGTGTTCGGTCGCGGAGGCGGCGTTGGGCCGCTGTCCGATCCGGCGGTGCGCGACTACGCCAGCCAGACGCTGGGCCGGGAGTTTTATCTGGACCCGGACGCCAAGATACTGGAAATGGGCTTGGCCGACGGCAAGGCGCAAATCCGCTACGTCAATCTGGACGGCGAGGAGGTTTGCGAGCGTTTCGATTACGTGCTGGCCGCCACCGGCCGCGCGCCCAATGTGCGCGGCCTGGCGCTGGAGAACGCCGGTCTGGAGCTGGATGCGGGCGGCGTGCCCAAGTTCGATCCGCGGACCCTGCAGTGCGGGAACTCGCCGGTTTTCATCGCAGGCGACGCCAATAACATCCTGCCGCTGTTGCACGAGGCCGCGGACGAAGGCAAGACCGCCGGCGACAATGCCGCGCTGTATCCGGCGGTACGGCCCGGCCTGCGCCGCTCCAGCATCGCCGTGGTGTTTTCCGACCCGCAAATGATGATGGTGGGCAGCCGCTTCGCCGATTTGCCGGAGGGCGAATTCGTGGTGGGCGAAGTCAGTTTCGAAGATCAGGGCCGCAGTCGGGTCATGGGCGTCAACCAAGGCTTGCTGCATGTTTACGCCGATCGCGCCAGCGGCCGCTTCATGGGGGCGGAAATGATAGGCCCGCGCGCCGAGAACCTGGCCCATTTGCTGGCCTGGAGCCATCAGCAAGGCCTGACGATTGCCCAGATGCTGGAGATGCCGTTCTACCACCCCGTGATAGAGGAAGGCCTGCGCACCGCGCTGCGCGACGCCGCGGCCAAGGTGCTTGCTTAAAGCTTGCCGCGCTGGATGCCCCGGTTTCGGTCCGCATCCGGCACCGCACGCCCGCTTATGGTCCCCGCCATGGCGGGCTTTTTTATGGCGCCGCCGTTAAGACCCTGTTCAATGTCCACTGTGCTTCAGCGAGATTTTAGGCAAGGGCGTTGAAAACCATCTCAAACCGCTTTTTCGCTCGTTTTCGCCTTGTCTTGCTGTTTGGTAAAAGGCAGCGGATTATCAGCGGCTGTGATGCATCTCCATGAGCCAGGCAAGATCGCCGGTGAATTATTTGGAGAAATGCATGAACCATGAACGTATGGCGCTGTGCGTGGCGGGAATCGCGTTGATGGTACTGGGATGGGCGTTGTCTTCCTCGCTCTTATTGTCCCGCGGAGCCGACTTACTGTGCGCCGCAATGAAAGCCTAGCGTATTGTGAAACCGCCCCGAGGCATCGGGGCGGTTTTTTTCATGGGATCAACGAGGCTGAGCGAGAGGGGACGGAGGCGCGTGGTTTTCTCTAATCAGCCGCGCAGCGCCCGAAGCCAGTCCAGCCGCTGTCGCCAAATCACCGGGGCGGCACTCAGCAGATGCAGCGTGGCCAGGATGTTGAGCGCGGCGGTGGCCAGCAGCAGGATGGCGATGCTGTCGTACAGCTTCAGCGCCAGCGCGCTGCCGATGGCGGCGGCCACCATGTAGAAGCCGTTGGCGATATTATTGGCGGCCACGGCCTGGGAGCGGAAATCGTCAGGGCTGGCGGTTTGCAGCCAAGTGTACAGCGGCACGGTGAAGAAACCGCCGAAAAAGCCCAGCAGCGCCACGTCGATCATATTGCGCCAGCTGCCGGCGCGAGCCAGGAACTCGCTCAGGCCGATCAGCTCGCCGCGATAGTGCTGCATGGCCGACAGCGCCAGATCGCCGCCGAACAGCGTCATGCCGGCGCTGCCCACCAGCACCATGCCCAGTTGCAGCTTGCCTTGCGACAACTTGGCGCAGACCACCGAGCCCAGGCCGATGCCGATGGAGAACAGCGCCAGCAGCAGGGTGTAGACGCCGGCGTCCCCGCCCAGGTGCAGGCGGGTGAAGGTGGGCAACTGGGTGGTGTAAACCGCGCCCATCAACCAGAACCAGGAAATGCCGAGGATGGCGCAGCGCACGTCGCGGATGCGCCAAGCGTCGCGCATCAGCAGCACGGAATCCTTGAGGAAATTGAAGGACAGCTTAAGCTTTGGCGCGCCGGGCTGGGCCGGCGGCATTGCGCGGCTGGCGCCGTAACCGAGCAGGGCGGTGGCCAGCAAGGTGGCGGTGATCAGGTAGGGGCCGCCGGTGGTGAGCATGCTGCCGCCGATCTGGCCGATCAGGATGGCGAGAAAGGTGCCCATTTCGATCAGACCGTTGCCGCCCACCAATTCGTGTTCCTTCAGATATTGCGGCAGTACAGAATACTTGAGCGGACCGAAAAACGCGGAGTGAGCGCCCATCAGGAACAGCGCGCCGAGCAACAGGCCGGCGGAGTGAAGGAAGAAGCCGGCGCCGGCCAACAGCATGATGGCGATTTCGGCCAGCTTGATCCAGCGGGCGATGACGGCTTTGTCGTAGCGTTCGGACAACTTGCCGGCGGTGGCGGAAAACAGGAAGAAGGGCAGGATGAACACGCCGGCGGCCAAGTTGACCAGCTGTTCCGGCGGCAGGCCGGCCAGGCTGAGGCCGTGAAAGCTGATCAGCACCACGATGGCGGTTTTCAGCAGGTTATCGTTGAACGCGCCCAGGAACTGGGTGCCGAACAGCGGAAAGAAGCGCCGGGTGGCGAAGAAGGAAAAGCCTGCTTTCACGTGGATGCCGATCTTGTGTCATGAGCCGGAAACGCATGCTAGCGGATTCGCGACGGGCTGTCAGCCGAGCGGTGGAGGGTTTTCCGTATAATGCGGCGCATGATGCTACGTCTGTGTTGTTGCTTGCTGATCTGTCATGCGGCCTGGGCCGGGGAGCTGTCGTCGAGGCTGGACGCCGTCTTGGCGGAATCCGCACCGGCGCGGTCTTTGGCGCTGGCTCGGATTCAGTCGCTGGACGAGGGCTTGATTGATCCGGCCTCCTTGCAGCCGGCCTGGTCCCGCTACGGTCTGCGCGCCTTGCGGCAATTGGCGGCGCACGAGCGCGGTTGCGAGGGCGAGGTGTCGTCCGTGCCGGCGCTATGGCGTGATTTTGAACGCAGACGCTGTGCGGACGGGCGTTTGCCGGATGATTGGCTGCGCCGGCATCCGGTCCACCCCCTGGGCGGCAGCAGCGCCGCGCATTGGCGGCAAGGGCGGCCTAAGGCGGAGGCGACGGACTGGCTGCATGTGCGCGAGCGCGACGACGAGCTGGGACTGTTGGGCGCCTTGTCCGACGACAATCTGGACGCTTTGCTGGCCGGCGCGCACTGGTTGTGGCAGGACGGCGCGTTGTGGCGGCTGCGCGACGGCTACTGGCGGGTTTACCCGGCCGCGGCCTGGCGGGAGCGAGCGGAAGCGGTTGGGGTGAGGGTGTCTGCGGACGCGGGCGCCTGCGTGGAGCGTTTGGACGGCTTGTGTTTGAACCCCGCGCCGGCGTCGGCCTGGTCTTGGCGGGCTCTATGGGCGGGGCTGGCCGGGCTGGCGCTGGCCGGCGGCGGCTGGCTGGCTTGGCAGCGGCGGCGTCTGGAGCGGGAGCGGCGTTTCGCCCTGCAGATGCTGACCCATGAGCTGCGCACGCCTATCGCCGGCCTGGCCGGCGTGGTGGAGGGGCTGCGACGGGACTTCGATCGCTTGCCGGATTCCGCTCAAGATCATTTTGGACATTTGGCCGGCGGCGTTAGCCGCCTGCGCCAGTTGGCCGAAGCCAGCCGTCATTATTTGTCCGCCGACAGGTTGGACGAACGACGGCAAGCGGTGCGGCTGGCGGAATGGCTGGATGCGATCGCGGAGCGGCATCAGGCCGCTTTTTGCCTGAACGAGGACGCGACGCTGCTGCTGCCTGCTTATTGGTTGGGCCTGTGCTTGGACAATTTGCTGGTCAACGCGCGTCGGCATGGCCGGCCGCCGTGGCGATTGCTGGCGAATTGGGACGGCCGCAGCCTGACGCTGACGGTGTGCGACGGCGGCCGTTTGTCGGATTATCGGCTGCGTCGGCTGACGCGGCGGGGCAGCGGCGGCGAGGGCATGGGCTTGGGCCTGGCCATTGTCAGGCGGGTGCTGGCGCGGCTGGGCGGACGCTTGCGCCTGTCTGGGCCGCCCACCCGGTTTAGCTTGCAACTGCCTGCCAAACGAGCGCCGCAACAGGACTCCCCTTTATGAATACTTTGCTGCTGATTGAAGACGACGCAACGCTGGGCGATGGCCTGAGCCGTTTTTTGGAGGATGCCGGTTATCGCTGCCTGTGGCTGCGGCGGGCGGAAGAGGCCGCCGCGCAGTGGCTGCGCGCCGATCTGGTCATTCTAGACCGCAGCTTGCCCGACGGCGATAGCCTGCGGCATTTGCCCGGCTGGCTGGCGCAGAAAGCCTTGCCGGTGATCGTGCTGACGGCGCGGGTGGAGGTGGGCGACCGGGTGGCCGGGCTGGAGGCGGGGGCGCGGGACTATCTGAGCAAGCCCTTCGCCCATGCGGAATTGCTGGCGCGGATTCGCGCTCAGCTGCGGCCTTTGGGAGACGGCAGCCTGAGCCTGGGAGCCTTGAGTTTGCAGCCCGCCCGGCAGTCGGCGAACTGGCGGGGAAGGGAAGTGGCCTTGACGCGCACCGAGTTCGAACTGCTGGCGTTGTTGGCGCGCATGGCCGGGCGGGTGATGAGCCGCGACGAATTGCTGAACCAGGTCTGGGGTTATGAGCATTTCCCATCCACTCGCACCGTGGACACGCATATTCTGCAACTGAGGCAGAAACTGCCCGGCCTTGGCATCGAAACCGTGCGCGGCGTCGGCTACCGGCTGGAGAAGCTCTGATGCGGCGCGCATTGTGCTTGTGGCTGGCGCTGGCCGCGCCGGCCTGCGCCGATCCGCTGGCGGTTTTGAACCGAGCCTTGCTGGGGGCGGACGATGACGCCGCCTGGCGCGCGCTGTCCGAAAGCTGGCCGGCTCTGCGCAGCCAGGCGCAGCGGCGGGCTTGGACCCAGGCTTTGGCGGCGCTGAGCGCCGAGCATTGCGGCAAGGACGCGCCGTTGACGCTGCCGGCCTGGCTGCCGCGTTTGACGCTGGAGCTGGCGCAGCGCGACATGCCGCTCTCGCGCGCGTACCGGGTCGTGCTGAGCGGGCACGGCGCGCTGGAGGACGCGCGCTTATTGGACGCGCACGGGCATGACCTGTTGCGCGGCGGCTTGCTGGAGCGGGAGGAAGGCCAAAATTTCCGCTTGGAAAGCGCGGATTTGAGCCGGCCTCTGGCGGCGGGGGCCTACCGGTTGCAGCTTAGCGCCGCCGGCCGGCAATGGCAGGCCGAGCTGGCGTTGCCGGAGGTGGCCAATCTGGACTGGCTGTCGCGCAGCCCGCTGGCGGTATCGCGCTTGCCGCCGCCGCGCGCGGCTTGCGCGCAGCCCTGGCTGGAGCAATCGCTGCTGAGGCGCAGCGATTACGGTTTTGTCTGGTGGCGGCGGCGGGAATTGGGCGAGGCGCTGCGCTGGCCGTCCAGCCCGGGCGAGCTATGGCAGAGCGTGGCCTTGGTTCGCGTCGAGGCGCGCGGTCAATTGGTTCTGAGGGTGGCGCACCGCCAGGTCGGGCCGCGTTGAAATCCTGACATTCGCCTGACAATCGCGACGGCCTTTGCCTTTCTAATCTCTTCATCTTGATTCGAATATGGAGAGTGCCCGCGATGTCGATATCCCCCCGTTCCCTTGTTTTTGCGCTGGCGGCAATGAGCCTGCCCTTGAGCGCCTGGGCGCAGATCCGCTTGGAAAACGCCCAGTGGCGGGTGGCGCTGGACCCGGCCACCCTGGCGGTGACCGCGACGCCGGCCGGACAACCGCCGCTGGAGGTGTCGACGGGCGGCCCCGCGCGGGAAGTGGCGAACCTGAGCGCGGACGCGGCCGGGGCGGCATGGTCCTGGGAGCACGATCGTTATCGCTTGAGCGCGCGCCTGGACGGTCCGGACCTGACGTTGACGGTGCAAGCCGGGACCGGAGCAGCGGAAACCATGCCGCTGTTGCGGCAGCCGGCGGCGGCGATGGGGCGCGGCTTGCTGCTGCCCTTGGCGGAGGGCAGCTATGCGCCGGCCGGCGATCCGCTGTGGCTGGATTTTCTACCGCGCTTCGCCTGTGACGGGCTCAACACCTCGGAAAATCTCAGCCTGCCTCTGTGGGGCATGGATTACGGTGCAAGCAGTTTGCATTGGCTGCTGCTGAATCCCTTCAACAATCGTTTGAAGGTCAGCCGGGACGGCGCCGGTCTGGGGCTGGCGCTGAGTCATGATTTCAACGTCTTGAACCGACAAGAACCGATGACCCTGCTGTTGCACTTGGCGGACGGGGACCCCTTGGCCGGAGCCAAACGTTATCGGCAATGGTTGATCGAGGCGGGGCGTTTCGAAAGCCTGGCGGACAAGATGCGTGCGCAGCCGGAAACCGCCAAGCTGGTGGGCGCCAGTCATGTCTATCTATGGGGCAACGATTTGCTGGGTGCGGCCGATGTGCGCGACTGGGGACGCTGGGTGAGCCTGTTGCGCGGCGACAGCGCGCTGGCGCGGCGCTTGAGAGGGCGCTTCGACGCGGAAGCCGCCGCGGCGCTGCGGGCGGCTCCGGCTCAGCCGGATGCTTACCAGCGTCGGGTCTTGTTGACGGCTTTCAATCAGGCGGCCGCGGCGGAGGCGCGGGCCGATTGGCTGAGCGCCGCGCCGGAGTGGAGCAAGCTGGCCGCGCCTTACCGCCGCTTGCGTCGCGAGGTGAGAGCAGTGTTCGGCGCGGCCTTGGCTCAGCCGGACGATTGGGGCGGCGGCTTATCGCGCCGCACGCTCCGGGCTTTGAGCGCGGCCGGACTGGAGCGGCTATGGCTGGGGGTGGACAATTGGGAAGGGGGCTTGTGGCAGCCGCAAGCGATGGCGGAGGGCGTGCGCGCTGGCTATCTGATGGCGTCCTACGACTCCTACCAAACCGCCTTGCCGCCAGGGAAGCGCGAGGACTGGCTGACGGCGCAGCAGGGCGCCGCCGCGTATCGAGATTGCGGCATCACCTTGGCCAGCGGCCGGCGCAAGAGCGGTTTCCAGCAGTCCGGTTATTACACCAATCCGGAATGCGTGCGGCCTGTGTTGCGTCAGCGCAGCCAGGCGCTGCATAGGGCTTTGGGCTTCAACAGCTGGTTTCTGGATGCCTACGCCACCGGCATGGTGTTTGACGATTACACGCCGGGCCGGCGCATGAGCCAGGCCGGCGTGGCGGCCGGCAACGAACGCAGCATGGCCTGGGTGAGGGATCGTTTCGGCGTGCCGGTGGGGTCTGAGAACGGCAACGCGGCCACCTCGCGAGGAATCGCCTTCGCGCACGGCATGCAGGTGCCGGTGCTGGGGTGGGGCGATCCCGATTTGCAGAAAAACCCCAAGTCGCCGTACTTCCTGGGCCGCTGGTTTCCGGCGGACCAGCCCGAGGTGTTTTTCCGCTCGGTACCCTTAAAGCAACCCTATCTGAACATTTACTACCAGCCGCGCTACCGGCTGCCGCTCTATCAGGCGGTGTTCCACGACTCCATCGTCACCACCAATCACTGGCTGTACGACAACCTGAAGTTCAGCAACGCCTATGCCGACAATCTATTGGCGCAATGGTTGTACAACACGCCGCCGCTCTGGCATGTGAGCGCGGAAAGCCTGACGAGGCGGCTGCCGCTGATGCGTTGCGCGGATCAGGTGTTTCGGCCCTTGCACCGACAACTGGCGACTCAGGCCATGACCGGCTTTGCCTGGTTGACGCCGGATCGCCTAGCTCAACAGACCCGTTTCGCCGACGGCAGCCGGCTGACAGTCAATTTCAGCGCGGAGCCGCGCTTGCTTGAAGGGCGCGAGTTGGCCGGCCAGGCGATGCGAGCGCAGTTGGCCGGACAGCCGGAGCGCACGGTTTCTTTAGAGGACTGCAAGCCGGGTCTTGCGCCATGAGCCGGTGTTTGGCGCAGTCCTCTACAGATATGAGTTAAACGCATTGATTTAATCGTCTTTCTGATTTTTACACATGTCATGAAAGTGTTGCGCGGCGCAGCCTATTGGCAAAAAGGCAACGCGCCGCTGCGCTTTTCACAACGAGGGCTCATGCTTGCTCATGGCATGAAACCCTTTGCCGGCGGTCTTTACGTAAGGTTGGGGCATGGTGTTTTCCGCTTTGGAGGCCTCCATGGGCGGGAAGGTCATATGTGACGAATCGTGATGCTGATTGACCGTCTGTAATAAATGCTTCAAGCATCGTGTCAGGCCATATGACAAATAGTCTGTGGCTGGATGATCTGCTGAAAGCGTGTCTAGAGAAGCGCGCTAAGCAGGTTAGGCACATGACTGGAGAAATCATGAGAACTAGCAAGAAGAAGTTGGTGCTTGCCTTGGCCCTGGCAGGCCTGGGCGGCCAAGCCGGCAGCGCCTGGGCGGCGGAGTCCAGCAGCGGCACCCTGGATCGGGTGGAAGTCACCGGTTCCAACATCAAGCGCAGCATCAAGCAAGAAAAGGCGCTGCCGGTGACGGTGGTGCGCACTGAGGAAATGAGCAAGCAGGGTTTCACCACGGTGGAGCAGGTGGTGAATTCGCTGGCCAGCAACCAGTCCAGCATGGTGGGCGCCTCGTCGGTGCAGTCCGTGTCGGGCGGCGCTTCTTACGCCAGCCTGCGCGGTCTGGGGTCGCAGTACACGCTGGTGCTGCTGGATGGCCGTCGTGTCGCCAGCCAGGCGATTGGCGGTTACGCCACGGATTTGAACGCCATTCCCTTGTCGGCGATTGAGCGCATCGAGGTACTGCGCGACGGCGCCTCCGCCATCTACGGCACCGACGCCATCGGCGGCGTGATCAACTTCATTACCAAGAAGAGTTACCAAGGCGTGACGGTGGGTGGCGAACTGGTGTCCACCGATCACAAGGGCGGCAATACCGGCAGCGCCAGCATCACCGCCGGCATCGGCGACTTGAACAAGGACGGCTACAACGTTTACGGCTCCTTGAGCTATCAGAAGCTGGACGCCATCACCACGCTGAACCGTTCCTTCGCCAACAAATACCTGACCGCGGACAACCTGAGCGGCCGAGTCTTCCCATCCAACTTCACTTACAAGGGCAACGCCTACAACCCGGCTGCGCCCAATTGCAAACCACCGTACGCCAAGCCGATAGACGCCAACTCCTGTGGCGAAAACGCCAACCTCTACATGGATCTGACGCCGGAGGTGGAACAACTGACCGCCTTCGTCAAGGGCACCAAGCAGATTGGGGATCACACGCTGTCGCTGCAGTACATGGGCGCGCGCAACGTCAGCACCACGCATATCTCGCCGGCGCCGCTAAGCAAGATCGCCACCCTGAAGGCGGGCGACAAGTATTATCCCACCCACTTGCCGGACGGCACGCCCACCGACGGCAGCGCCGTGGTGATCAACTCGCGCTCGGTGCCGCTGGGGCCGCGCGTGACCGAGAGTCTATCCACCACGCAGCGGCTGGCTTTCAACGCCGAAGGCTTGCTGGCGGGCTGGGATTACCGCGGCGGGGTGGCTTACTCCGAAAACAAGACCACCATCAATTACAAGTCCGGCTATGTGCACGGCGACAAGATCGCCGCCGCTTTCCAGGACGGCACCATCAATCCCTTTGGAGATTCTGCGCCCGGCGCTTGGCAGAGCACTGAACTGAAGGGCGACGGCTGGATCGCCAAATACCAGACGGTGATGGCGGACTTCAAGGTCAGCAAGGAGGTGTTGCAGCTGCCGGCCGGCATGATGGCGACGGCTTTCGGCGTGGAAACCCGGCGCGAGAAACTGGACAGCCAGATCCAGGACATCGCCCAGTTCGCGCTGGGGTCCGGCATCGCCGATTCCAAGTCCACCAGCGGCAGCCGCGGCGTGACCGCGGCCTATGTGGAAGCGGATATTCCGATTTTCAAAAACTTCGACGCCCAGTTGGCTGCGCGCTACGACCGCTATACCGACTTCGGCAGCTCCTTCAACCCGAAGGTCGCCGTCAAGTACCAGCCTATCCCGCAGGTCTTGTTCCGTTCCTCCGCCAGCAAGGGCTTCCGCGCGCCGACGCTGTACGATGTGTTCACGCCCAACAGCAAGACCTACACCGCCAACAAGTTCAACGACCCCTTGCGTTGCCCGGGCGGCACGCCGGCCAACGGCGGCAACAAGGTGGACGATTGCAACACCCAGTTCGAAGCCTTGCAGGGCGGCAACAACAATTTGTCGCCAGAGAAGGCCAGTTCGCTGACCTTCGGCATCGTGATTGAGCCGATCAAGGAAATCACCGCCAGCGCGGATTTCTGGTGGACTACGGTGAAAGACACCATCAACTCGCTGGACCCCGGCGTGATTTTCGCCGATCCGGGCAAGTACGCCGACAAGTTCGTGCGCAACGCGGACGGCTCGCTCAACCATGTGATCACCACCACTCAGAACCTGGGTACCTTGAGCGCGGCCGGCGTGGACATCAGCCTGGCCTTCCGCTTGCCCAAGAATGCTTTGGGCAATTTCAGCGTCAACCTGGATGGCACCTACACTTCCAAGTACCAGCAGCAGTTGGAGCCGAAGGGACCCTATTTGAGCTCGCTGGGCGGTTGGTACAAGGATATTCTGCAGCCGACCTTGCGCTGGAAGCATAGCCTGGCGTTCAACTGGGCGCGGGGACCGTGGAGCGGAGTGCTGGTGCAGAATTATTCGTCCGGCTATACCGACCTGAATCCCAATGATGAAGGTCATAACGTGCGTCCGTACTCCAACTGGAATCTGTCCGGCAGCTATGTATGGGACAAGAAGCTCACCATTACCGCCGGCATCCGCAACCTGTTCGATCAGGAGCCGCCTTACAGCAACCAGACCAAAACCTTCCAGTATGGCTTTGATCCAGTGGTGGCGGATCCGGTGGGGCGCGCTTATTTCCTGAAAGCCAACTACAAACTCTAATCCTCGCCAAGAGTCGTTTGATCAAGCCCCGTCGCACCGTCTGGTGTGGCGGGGCTTTATGCTTTTGGAGTTGTTTTTCTTATTTGAGCTGGAGGCAGGCAGGGAGGATTTGATTATGAGGGGGAGAATTTTTCATACCAGCCATTAAAAAAACGAATGCATAAGTTTTTGCAAAATTAGCCTAATCTGAAATTCTTGTACAAAATTGTCGTAAAAATGCAAAAAAGCAACAATGGCAAGGGGTGTTCACTATAAAAAATGACATGGAATTAGCAGGTGATTGTAAAAGCTGCTGGCAAAAATCAGGGGGATAGTCTATTGATTTTCAAGCGCTAACATGATTTTTACGCATTTCTCCGCCAAACGGGGCGCTGGAACAAACCGCCGGACACCGTGGATCGTCCCTCAACAAATATTGACGAGAAGCAACAATCCTTAACACACTCGAAACATGGTCATGACGTTCGATTGTCGACGACCTGCAGTATCCAGCAAACGTTCGCCAGAAGCGCTGCTGGTTTCCGTGTGCAGTTAAGGAGAAATCAAGTTGAGAAGTCAAAAGAAGCAGCTAGTGCTTGCCCTGGCCATGGCCGGCATGGCGAGCCATGCGCCGTTCGCATTCGCCGCTGAGGCGAACTCCGGTCAGCTGGATCGGGTAGAGGTCACCGGTTCCAATATCAAGCGCAGCATCAAGCAGGAAAAGGCGCTGCCCGTCACCATTCTCAAAACCGAAGATCTGGCCAAGCAAGGCCTGACCACCGTGGAACAGGTGGTCAACAGCATCGCAGCCAACCAGTCGTCGCAAGGTGCCAGCTCCTCGGTCGGCTCCTCCTCCGGCGGCGGTTCCTTCGCCAGCCTGCGCGGCCTGGGCAATCAATACACGCTGGTACTGCTGGATGGCCGCCGCATGGCCAACCAGGCGATCGACGGCACGTCCGCCGACCTGAACGCCATCCCGCTGTCCGCCATTGAGCGCGTGGAAGTATTGCTGGACGGCGCCTCCGCCATTTACGGCACCGACGCCATCGGCGGCGTGATGAACTTCATCACCAAGAAAAGCCTGAAGGGTTTCAGCATCGGCGGCAGCTTGGCCAATCCGCAGCATGGCGGCGGTGATGAAAAGCGCATCAATGCTTCCTACGGTATTGGCGATCTGGGCCAGGACGGTTTCAACGTCTATGGCGCCATTGACTACATGAAGCAGGACATGGTGATGGCGGGGCAGCGCGACTACGCCCACCAAGTCAACAAATTCACTGGTACCAGCTCTAGTGCATGGCCGGGCAACTATATCGATGGCGTCACCGGCAAGTGGGTGGCTCCGTCCGCGCCAAATTGCCGTCCGCCGTTTTCCCAATACGTTAGTGACTCTAAGCTTGGTAACCGATGCTTGGAGTACTATTCTCTGTACCCCAGCATCATCCCGCAGGTGGAGCAGATTTCCGGCCTGGTCAAGGCCACCAAGCGCATAGGCGATAATCACGAGCTGTCGTTGCAATACACCCGCACCGAGACCATCACCACTGCGCAGAACGCGCCGCTGCCCACGGCTGGCGACATCACCCGCGTCAACGCGGTGGACCCGACCAAGCTCGACAAGCTCTATGTGCGCACCATCCCGCTGGGCAATCGCGAGACCGAGGCCAACTCGGTGACGCAGCGCTTGATGTTGAATATGGAAGGCCTGATCGCCGGTTGGGATTACCGCGCCGGCATCGGGCGTTCGGAAAACCTGATCAAGGAAAACCTGACTTCCGGCTATGTCAGCAAGAGCAAGATGCAGTCCGCGGTCAACAGCGGCGCGTTGGATCCGTTCGATCTGTCCGGCAACAATCTGGCGGCCTGGCGTTCGGTGGGCATGACAGGTCAAACCAAGGAAGCCAAGTCCACCATCGACATGGCGGACATCAAGGCCAGCCGCGAAGTGTTGCAGCTTCCGGCGGGGATGATGGCTATCGCTTTGGGCGCGGAAGTGCGCCGCGAGTCCTTGAGCACGATCTACAACAAAGCGGTAACTCGTGATGCCTTGAGCACTGGCCAGGACAAGACCGAAGACTCCAGCGGCAGCCGTTCCGCCTACGCTTTCTACGGCGAAGCGGACATTCCGGTATTGAAGAACCTGGACGTGCAACTGGCTGCGCGCTACGACCATTACAGCGATACCGACAGCTCGATCAATCCGAAGGTCGCGTTCAAGTTCCAGCCCAGCTCGCAAGTCATGTTCCGCGGCTCCGCCAGCACCGGCTTCCGCGCGCCGTCGCTGTACAACATCTACCGTCCCAACCAGTTGCAGCTGACCAGCAGCAGCTATGTTGATTACGGCGCTTGTCCGGACGGCGTCAACCCGGCACCGGGCGCAGATGGTTCCGCTTGCACCAAGATGCAGCGCAATAAACGCATCGCCGGCAACAAGAAGTTGGAACCGGAAAAGTCGTCCTCCTTGTCCTTCGGCATGGTGATCGAGCCGGTCAAGGACTTCACTGCCAGCGCCGACTTCTGGTGGACCATGATCAAGGGCCAGATCAGCTTCCTGGACGAAACCGCCATCTTCGCCGACCCGGCCAAGTACGCGAATCGTTTTGTACGGGATGGCAGCGGCAATCTGTCCTATATCATCGACGACTACGACAACCTGGGCAATCTGAGCGCCGCGGGTGTCGACATCAAGCTGAACTGGGTCTTGCCCAAAACTTCGGTGGGTACCTTCACGGCAACGTTGGATGGCACCTATCTGTCCAAGTACTCCTATCAGACCGAGAAGAACGGCCCGTATTACAGCAATCTGGGTACTTTCCTGGATGGTGCCCCTACCTTCCGCTGGCAGCATAACCTGACGCTGGGCTGGTCCTATGGTCCGTGGAGTACGATGTTGGCGCAGAACTACAAGTCCGGCTACACCGATTCCAATCCCTATCTGAAGCAGGGGCAGCCGTTCCATCAGGTCAGACCGTATTCCACCTGGAATCTGTCCGGCACCTACGCTTGGAACAAGCAACTGA
This sequence comes from Chromobacterium haemolyticum DSM 19808, assembly GCF_000711885.1. Taxonomy (GTDB): domain Bacteria; phylum Pseudomonadota; class Gammaproteobacteria; order Burkholderiales; family Chromobacteriaceae; genus Chromobacterium; species Chromobacterium haemolyticum. Next base: position 336 of record NZ_JONK01000025.1, on the reverse strand, counting down.
CGGTGACCGCCGGCATCAAGAACCTGTTCGATCAAGAGCCGCCGTACTCCAATCAGATGACGCGCACCACGCAGCAAAACTACGATCCGCGCTTTACCGATCCGATGGGACGTTCCTTCTTCCTCCGGGCTAATTACAAGCTCTAAGGCGGCGGGAAACTGGATGGAGCGGAACTGGTTTCCGCTCCGTTCTCGGGCCCGGCGGCGCGCCGCCGCCGGGCGAATCAGAAGACAGTGGATATAAACATGACGAGCATCACAGCCAGAGGAATCGGCGGTCCCCCGCCCAAGCGCCGCATCGCGGGCTTGGTCGGCGTGGTCGTCTTCCATGCACTGT